>NZ_JBXEDG010000007.1:0-169078 GCF_056820975.1 Salinispora sp. CH2A1_6 | reverse complement strand
TCTGCAGCCCGGCCACCGCCCGCTCGGCCCCGCGCCCCGGCCTCCCGCCTGCCGGGGCGAGCAGGTGGCTCGGCACGGTTACCTCCTGCCCCGGTGGGTAACCCATTCCTCGGTGCGTCCAACGGGGGAGCGCAACATCCCTCGCGGCAACGGGCGCGTCCGCCTGATTCGGACCTACATCCCGACTGGCCGGCAGCCGGACGGGACTAGCCCCGAGCATCGAGGAGGCCAGTCAATGCCCGGTGAGACGAGGAACCGCGGAACCGAAGACCGCCCACCGGCGGCCGAGGGGGAGCGGGGGGCACTCGGTAGACGTCCGGCGTCGGCACCGCCCCGCCACCCGGTCGGTGGCGGCCAGCAGCCGGCTGCCCGGGCGGTGCGGGCTAGTCCGGTTGTCGCTGCGGTGCCTGCAGGTGGAGCCGGCCCAGCAGCTGACGGGCCTGCTCGGCATACTGCTGATCGACGATGACCGCGTACTGGTTGGCGCGCAGTGAACTGGCCGAGGTGAAGTCGCGGCGACCACCGGTCATCGCATGTGCCACAGCCCCGAACACCGCACCCCAGATCGCACCGATCACCAGGCCGGCGAGGACCACCGCGAGCCAGTTTCCCGCGGTGAAGATGCCGAACAACAAGCCGATGAAGAGACCGAACCACGCGCCGGTACCGGCGCCGAGCAGCCCCGCCCGCCCGGTGCTCAGCCGGCCGAGGACCGTCTCGACCAGGGTGAGGTCGGTGCCGACGATGGCGGTGTGCTCCACCGGGAACCGGTTGTCCGCCAGGTAGTCAACGACCCGCTGGGCGGTGCGGTAGTCCGGGTATGCGCCGATTGTCACCGTCGGCGGCCCCATTCCCGGGCCGTCGCCGTCGCCGCTGGGCGGTGACGGATGACCCGCCGGACCGGAGGGGATGGTGTCGCCGTCCGCTGAACCGGGACGCCAGGCTGAGGTCGGACTCGAAGGTGTGTTCATGAGTCTCCTCCTTCGTCACCATCCACGTTCCCCGTTGGCCCAGCGGGTAACCCGTGCTCGTGCCCGGCGAGGGCGGAACCAGGGTGGCGGCGCACCGGCGACCAGTAGGCTCAACCGGTGCACGGGGAAGCGGCGAGCGTGGTGGTGATCGGCGCGGGGCTGGCCGGAGTGGCGTGCGCCCATGAACTGGCCCGGGCGGGCGTACCGGTGCAGCTTCGAGAACGTGGGCAGGTGGCCGGCGGGCGGATGGCCAGCCGGAGTTTCGCGGGGCGCCCGGTGGACCTGGGTGCCGCGTACCTGACGGTCAGCGACCCGGGCTTCGCCGCGGTGCTGCGGCAGTGGCGGGCGGCGGGCCTGGCCCGCGAGTGGACCGACACCTTCCTCGCCTACCGCGGCGAAGACCGGCGGGAGGTGGTGGGGCCCATGCGCTGGGCCGCTCCCCGCGGGCTGCGTTCGCTGGTGGAGCAGCTCGCCCAGGAGCTGCCGGTGAGCTACGGCCGTCCGGTACGCAGCGTCGGACCCGGTCCGACCGTGGACGGGCAGCCCTGCACGGCGGTGGTGCTGGCCATGCCCGGCCCGCAGGCGGTGCCGCTGCTGGACCCGGCCCTGACCGCCGCGACCCGGGCCACGCGAGCCCAGTCCTGGTCGCCGTCACTCGCCGCGATGTTGCGCTTCCCGGAGCGTTGTTGGAGCGGACTACGCGGCGCCTTCGTCAACGACCATCCGGTGCTCACCCTGGTCTGTGACGATGGCGACCGCCGGGGCGACGCAGCACCGGTTCTCGTCGCGCACACCACCCCGGAGTTCGCCGCCGCGCACCTGGACCATCCCGCCGCTGCATCCTCCGCCATCGAGGTGGCCGTTCGGGACCTACTCGCGCTGCCGGTGTCGGCCGATGAGCGGTATGTGCACCGGTGGACGTACGCGAAGCCGACCGTGGCGGCGGCGGCCACCTACCACCTGGATGCCGACGGGATCGGGCTGGCTGGTGACGCCTTCGGCCCGCCCCGCGCCCAGACCGCCTGGCGCTCCGGCCACGACCTGGCCCACGCCCTTCTCGCCCGCTGGGCGGACCAGTAGCGCCGTACCCCGCGCCCAAGGGGGTGGTGTGGCGGCAGTGGCGACCGGAACGGTCTTCGTGGGCCGGTCAGGGCGACCCGACGAGGGGCGGAAAACGCTGAGGAGCGCTGCGGAGTGCCGGTGCGGTGACTGGGTATGCGCGCGAGGTAGTCCATGCGAAGGAGGGCATCATGCCGGAAACCCTCGCGGTGCGGCAGGTCGACATCGGGGCCGCCGTGACCGATATGTGGCGGGCAGTGCTGTTGTTCATACCGAGAGCCGTCGCGTTCATCGTGATCCTCGTGATCGGATGGCTCATCGCCCGAGCCGTCCTCAAGGCGGTGGACGCGGCGTTGGAGCGGGTGAACTTCGACCGCGCCGTGGAGCGCGGCGGCATCAAACGGGCACTGGCGCGTACCAAGTACGACGCCAGTGACATCCTCGCGCGGCTCGCGTACTACGCCGTACTGCTGTTCACGCTGCAGTTCGCGTTCGGGGTGTGGGGACCCAACGCGATCAGTGACCTGATCAGTGGTGTGGTGGCGTGGATTCCGCGGGCGTTCGTGGCGATCGTCATCGTGGTGGTGGCCGCGGCCATTGCGAGCGCGGTCCGCGACCTCGTCAGTGGCGCGCTCGGCGGTCTGACGTACGGCCGGGTCCTGGCCGACGCGGCGGCCGTCTTCATCCTGGCCCTTGGTGTGATCGCGGCGCTGAACCAGGTCGGCATCGCCACCACGGTGACCACGCCCGTGCTGATTGCCGTGCTCGCCACGGTGGCCGGGATCCTGATCGTGGGTGTCGGTGGTGGTCTGGTCAAGCCGATGCAGAGCCGCTGGGAGGGCTGGCTGAACCGGATGGCCGAGGAAGGGCGGGCCGTCCAGCAGCACCGGCAGGCCCAGGGCGCCGGCCGCAGCGACGTCGAACGGCAGATGGCCGACCGGACCGGACGCGAACCGGAACGGACGCATGCGCAGACCCACGAGGCGGCGACCGCGGGGAGCGGTGGTCGCAAGTCGGGCGGTACGGGCGACGAGACCCAACAGTTCGACCGTTGAGCGGCGGCCGGAGCACGGGGGTGGTCGCCGCCGGGTGGCCACCCCCGAAACGGGTCAGAGCGGCGGGAGCGGGGCCGGTCGGGGACCGTCCAGGGATCGGGCCAGAGCGGCGACCGCGAGTAGGCGGGTGAGGAGCCAGTCCGGCGGCCCCGCCCAGTCGATCGGCCCGGCCGGCGGAGCCCAGTCGTGCTCCCGGGCCGCGGCGTGGATTCCCTCCGTGTAGCCGGCCAGGGCAGCGACAGTGAGCGGCCGACGATCCCCGTCGAGGCTCTCCCGGACCGCCGCGGCGTGCTGGTCAACCAGGGCGAGGAGACCGGGCCGCGCCGCCGCTGCAGCCAGGCCGTCGGTGCCCACGGTGCTGGACAGCGACGCCAGCGTCGAGCGGGCGGCGTCAACGAGCAGGCGGGGGTTGACCCGTTCCAACGGTGCGCGCATGGGGAACGAGACTAGCCCGTGAAACCGGCAGTCGACCTCGTCTGCTCCCCGGCTTGCTTTCTCGGTCAGTTGGCCGGTGCGGATTGGTATCCCGGCTCCGCCACAGCGACCCGGGGCCTGGCCAGACGTGCGCAGCGCTCGTGCCGGTGCCGGTGCGTCCCGTCGGCGGGGGGATACACCGGCACCTGGCCGGTCAGGAGAGCCGACCCCGGTGGTTCAGGGTTGGTGTCCGAGATCACATGGTGTCCGGTCCGGTCCGCCCGGTCGTGGACGGGCGGTAGGCCCGGTCCGGGTCAGTCGGTTCCCGGCCGGTCTCGGCAGCCTGGCCGCCGCGGTCCACCGCCTGGGGCCCGTGCCCGAACGCGGCCTCCTCCCCGGCGTCGTTTGCGGTTACGTCGTCGGCCTGGCCGTCCATCGCCGCACGAGCGATGGCCCGGTCCAGCTCCACCAGGGGAGTCCGCTCCTCGTCACGCCACGCCTTGTCGTCGGTCATACCTCCGGCGGTACCCCGACTCCATCCGCGCGAAACCCGCCGACGGCCCCCGCTGGTGCCGGAGGCCGTCGGCGAGGAGCGCCGTGGATCAGGGCTGCGGGCGGTCGACCTTGCCGCGCCAGGCGCCGGTCGCCTGGTTGCGTCCTTCGATGAACTGCTTGAACCGTTCCAGGTCACCCTTGGCCCGGTGGTCCACGACGCCGAGTGTGTCCCCCGCGTGCTCCACCGCGCCGTGCGGCGCGAAATCGAGCTGGAGCGTGACCCGGCTGGTGTTTTCGTCCAGCCGGTGGAAGGTGACCACCCCCGCGTGCTGGGCGCCGCCGATCGAGCGCCACGCGACCCGCTCGTCCGGGAGTTGCTCGGTGATCTCGGCGTCGAACTCGCGCCGCACCCCGGAGATCTCCACGGTCCAGTGGGTCATCGTCGGGGAGAGGTGCCGCACCTCCTGCACCCCCTCCATGAAGTGTGGGAACTCCTCGAACTGGGTCCACTGGTCATAGGCGGTGCGGACCGGGACGGCGACATCCACGTATTCCACGACACCACTCATCAGCTCCTCCTCCCCGCCACTGTCTGGCGGCTCGGGCCGGGTGACGGCCCGGGTTACCAGCGGGTCGTCTCGTTGCGATGGCCGAGCGCGGCCCAGATCTCCGAGATCGTCTGGTAGCGGGTTCCCGTGGGCAGGCGTTCCAGCGCGGCGACCAAATCGGCCGGAGCGTCGTTGTCCCGTGCGTTGGCGACCAGGGTCTCGCGGTCGCCCGGCAGGGCGGTCATCGTGATGAACCGCCCGAGCCGGCTGCGGGCCTCGACATCCTCGGAGCTCATGCCCTGTGGGCTGCCGCTGCGCAGCGCGCCGGCCGGCGCCGTGGTGGGCTCGGGTTGGTCCTCGCCCGCCGGTTCCGGCTGACGGAACTCGTCGACCCGCGATCCGGCCGCTCCCGGACCCTGTACGAGGCCGCTGACCTCGCTCTCCATCTCGTCGTCGAGCCTCGGACCGTGCTTGCTGCTGCCGCGTTCCATGTCTTCTGCGCTACCCGACGGGCTCCGGGGGTAAACCCCGGAGAGATCCGGTTTGTCGGATCGGCCGTGGGGAAAGATCACTGGAGACACCGACGCGGAGGAGGATCGAGATGCCCGGACGGGAGGATATGCCCAGCACGCTGCGACGTTCCCCAGACAAGGCGCAGCGTACCTGGGAGAAGACCCACGACTCGGCCCTACAGACGTACGGCGAGGGGGAGCGGGCCAGCCGGACCGCGTTCGCGGCGGTCAAGAACGAGTTCGAGAAGGTCGGCGACCACTGGGAGCCGAAGGGCCGCAAGGGTCCGAGCGATCGGCAGGCCGCCGGTGGTGGTCCCCAGCGCCGCGCGGCGACGGCGGGGGGCGTCGACGCGAACGCCAGCAAGGACCACCTGCTGCAGGTTGCCCGCGAACTCGACATCTCCGGCCGGTCAACCATGACCAAGCCGGAACTGGTGCGGGCGATCGAAAAGGCCAACAACCGGCTGACCGCCCAGGCCCGGCAGCGGGGCCGGAGCCGGTAACCCCGGCCCGGCAGCTCGGCCCGAACCTCATTGTCCAGGGAGCCGGAGCCGGTAGAGCACCGTTGGGCGCCGGGCGGCCCAGGTCACCAGTGTCCGCCGCCCGGCGCCTGCAGGTGGACCACCTTTGTGGCGGTGAACTCGTCGAGCAGCTCCGGCCCGTACCCGAAGCCCTGCCCGCTGCCCCGACGCGGATGAGCGGCCCCACCCGGCGCCCCGCCGAAGACGGCGTTGATCTTCACGGTACCGACGGGGAGATCCCGGCAGGCGCGTTGCGCGTGACTCATCGACGCCGTCAGCACCGTCGCGGCGAGCCCATACGGCGAGTCGGCCGCGCACCGGAGGGCCTCCGAGAACGAGTCGACCACCACGACCGGGGCGACCGGAGCGAAGGTCTCCTCGCGGATCAGGGGCATGTCCTGCCGGCAGTCCGTGACCACCGTCGCCGGGTAGAAGGCGCCCGGACCATCCGGCAGGGTACCGCCGATCCGAAGCTTCGCCCCCTGCGCCACCGCGGCCGTGACCTGTCCGTGCACGTGGTCTCGGTGCCGCCGGTCAACCAACGGGCCCAGCTCGGTCGCCGGATCGACGCCCGGGCCGGTCCGCAGGGCCTGCGCCCGCTCGACCAGGGCGTCGACGAAGTCCTCGGCCACATTCCGGTGTACGTAGATCCGCTCCACGGCGACGCAGATCTGGCCGGCGTTGGCGAACGCACCGATCGCCGCCTGCTCGGCTGCCCACCGCGGGTCCACGTCCGCGTCAACGACGAGCGGGTCGCTGCCACCGTTTTCGAGGAGCACCTTCGCTCCGGTCCGGGCTGCCGCGGCGGCGATCGCCCGGCCGGTGGCGGTCGAGCCGACGTGGGCGAGCACGTCCACCGGCTGGGCGGCCAGCGCCGCCCCCACCTCGGGCCCGCCGGTCAGCAGCGAGAGCACGCCGGGCGGCAACGCCGCGTCCACCGCCTTCGCCAGCAGCCATCCGGTCGCCGGAGTCCGTTCGCTGGGCTTGTAGAGCACCACGTTGCCGGTTACCAACGCCGCGCCGAGCAGGCCACAGGAGACCGCGACCGGATCGTTCCAGGGGGTCATCGCGGCGACCACACCGCGGGGCTGCGGCAGCATGAAGTCGATCGCCTCAGCGGCGCCGTGCAGGGTCCGGCCACCGCGGATCGGCGCCAGCTCGGCGTACTGGCGCAGGGTGCTCACGCCCGCGTCCACCCCGCCCCGCGCATCCGCGAGCGGCTTGCCCATCTCCACGGTGGTGGCCTGCGCCAGCTCGGTGGCGGCCGCCGCCACCGCGTCCGCGGCCCGATGGAGGGCGGCGGCCCGCTCCGCCGGGGGCGTCCTGGCCCACTCGGTGGCGGCGCCCCGCGCCGCCGCCACCGCCTTGCGGACCTCTTCCGCCGTCGCCACCGGCACCGAGCTGACCGCAGTGCCGTCGGCCGGGTCGTGGACGACCAGGTCGCCCCCCTCGCCGCCCGCCCCCCACACCCCGCCGATGAGCTGAGCAACCGTGTACATGCGGCGGTAGATGCCCCGGGCAGCCCCGGGCAAACGCTATTTGTCCTGGCGACCGCCGGCTAGCATGCTCGAGTGAGTCGAATCGATGTGACGTCCCCGGACGCCATCGTCGTCGGAGCGGGCCACAACGGCCTGGTGGCCGCCAATCTGCTCGCCGACGCCGGCTGGGACGTGCTCGTGCTGGAGGCGACCGGGGCCCCCGGCGGCGCGGTCCGGTCGGCCCAGGTGACCGCTCCCGGCTACCTGAGCGACCTCTACAGCTCCTTCTACCCCCTGGGCTACGCGTCGCCGGTGCTGCGCGGGCTGGGCCTGGACCGGTACGGGCTGCGGTGGCGACATGCCCCGGACGTGTTGGCGCACCTGATGCCGGACGGACGGGCAGCGGTGCTCCACCGTGACCCGGAGACTACCGCCGCCTCCCTGGAGAGCTTCGCGGTTGGTGACGGGGAACGGTGGTTGACGGCCTACGACGACTGGCGTCAGGTGGGCGGCCCGGTGTTGGACGCCATCACCACCCCGTTCCCGCCGGTGCGTAGCAGCGTCGCGCTGCTACGCCGGCTGCGGGTCGCCGGCGCGCTGCGTCTGGCCCGCCGGTTGGTGACGCCGGTACGCCGGCTCGGCGACGAACTCTTCACCGGAGCGGGCGGGACGGCGCTGCTCGCCGGCTGTGCGCTGCACACCGACCTCGCCCCGGAGGAGGCCGGCTCCGGGGCGTACGGGTGGCTGCTGGCCATGCTTGGTCAGCAGGTCGGTTGGCCGGTGCCGGACGGCGGTGCCCAACGGATCACCGATGCTCTGGTGGCCCGGCTCGCCGACCGGGGCGGCCAGATTCGCTGCGACGCGCGGGTGGATCGGGTGCTGACCGCGCGGGGTCGGGCGATGGGCGTCCGGACCGAGGACGGCGGGCTCTGGCGGGCCCGCCGTGCGGTGCTCGCCGACGTGCCGGCCCCCGCGCTCTATCTGGATCTGGTCGGGGCCGACGTCCTGCCGCCGCGGCTGGTGGCGGACCTGGCCCAGTTCCGCTGGGACGGCGCAACGCTGAAGGTTGACTGGGCGCTCTCCGCCCCGGTGCCGTGGCGGAACCGGGCGGTCGCCACCGCCGGCACCGTACACCTCGGGGCCGACCTCGATGGAATGACCAGCTATGCGGCGGCGCTGGCCCGCGGGGAACTCCCCCTGGACCCGTTCCTGTTGGTCGGGCAGATGACGGTGGCCGACCCCAGCCATTCGCCACCCGGTACCGAGTCGTTGTGGTCGTATACCCACCTGCCGTTCCGACGGCGGTGGCGGGTCGAGGAGATCGCCGCGCAGGTGCAGCGGATGGAGCAGGTGCTGGAGGAGGCCGCCCCGGGATTCCGTGCGCTGGTGGTGGGCCGGCACGTGGCGGGACCGGCGGACCTGGAGGCGGGGGACCCGAGCCTGGTCGGCGGGGCACTCGGTGGTGGCACGGCCGCCGCCCACCAGCAGCTCTTCTTCCGTCCGGTCCCGGGACTCGGCCGCGCCGACACCCCCGTCGACCGGCTCTTTCTGGCCAGTTCGTCGGCGCATCCCGGCGCTGGGGTCCACGGCGCGCCCGGTGCGAACGCGGCGCGGGCGGCGTTGGCCCGTGACGCGGCGCTCACCGGTGGTGTGTACGCGGCGACGGTCGGCGCCGCGCAGCGCGCGGTCTACCGCTGACCGGGTTCGTGGTGTGGTGCGCCTGAACCCCGCCGGCGCCGTGCCTGTCTCGACCACCGTGCCTGTATCGGCGCTCGCGGGAGGTGGGCCGCAACGCCGGCCCGGCTCAACGGTCGACGTGGCGATGCTTGCTGCGTAGACGGAACGGCATCAGGGCACTTTCAATCTTGGTGGCGGTGGTCATCTTCGAGGCACCGTCTCGCCGCTCCTCGAACCGGATCGGCACCTCAAGGATCGTGTGCCCCAGCTTCGTGGCCAGGTAGTGCATCTCCACCTGGAAGCTGTACCCATTGGACTGCACCCGCTCCAGGCCGATGTCGCGCAGCGCGTCTGCCCGCCAGATCTTGAAACCGGCGGTGAGGTCCCGGATCCGGACCCGCAGCAGGGTGTGTACGTACAGGTTCGCCCAGCCGCTCAGCGCCCGCCGGTAGAGCGGCCAGTTCTCGTCCAGCTCGCCACCCGGCACGTAGCGAGACCCGATCACGACACCGGCCTGGGTGGACAGCAGCGCGCCCAGCATGCCCGGCAGTGCGTCTGGTGGGTGGGAAAGGTCGGCGTCCATCTGCGCCACGAACTCGGCACCGTCGTCGAGGGCCCGCCCGATGCCGTCAACGTACGCCCGGCCCAGGCCTTCCTTGCCGGCCCGGTGGACGACCTCGATCCGGCCCGGGTGCTCCAGGGCCAGCTTGTCCGCGACCTCGCCGGTGCCGTCGGGCGAGTTGTCGTCGGCCACGAGGACCTTCAACCCGGGCAAGGGCAGCGCGAGTAGCTGTTCCACCAGCGCCGGAAGGTTGCCCACCTCGTTGAAGGTCGGCACCACGACGGTCAGGCGCACGTCCCGCCAGGGCGACGGCAACTGCACGGGTTCACTCATGTCGGAAATCCTTGTTTCGCGGACTTGGCTGCCTGCGAGGGTAGCCAGTGCTCCGGTACGTCATGTGACTGCTCCCTGGCCTCGGCCGACCCACGTCGTCGGTCAACGCCCAGCGCAGCCCGGAGGACACGCTTGGTCACCGAAAGGCCCCTCGGTGGGGCAGTCGGACACATTCTGCCCGATCCCCGGGGGCACGCCAAACGGCGCACGGGGACGACCGGCGGCCGGGTTAGCTTCTCGGGGGCGGCGGGTAAGTCCACGGCGGGGCGGAGCGAGTCAGGTCCATCGCGCCCGCGTCGGCGGCGCCGGCGCTGAGGTTTACTCCCCGGGGCGCCGGGAACCCGCCGGCCGTGCCACAGGTGGAGCCGGATCAGCGCAGGTCGGCCCGGGCAGCAGCCCGCTCCGGCCCAGGTGGGGCTCCTCGCCTCTTCGCTGCGGTGCTGCTGGACCGGGATGGCACCCTCATTGAGGACGTCCCGTACAACGGGGATCCGGAGCGGGTACGGCCGATGCCGGGGGCGCGGGCGGCGCTGGATGCGCTCCGCGCGGCGGGTTTACGGCTGGCGGTGGTGACGAACCAGTCCGGGCTGGCCAAAGGGCTGTTCACCAGGACGCAGATGCGGGCCGTGCACGCCCGCGTTGAGCAGTTGCTCGGCCCGTTCGATGCCTGGCTGGTCTGTCCGCACGACGAAGCGGACCGGTGTGGTTGCCGTAAACCCAGGCCCAAACTGATCCACTCCGCCGCCCGCCGGCTCGGCACCACACCGCAAGAGTGCGTGCTGATCGGTGACATCGGCCGCGATGTCACCGCCGCCCTGGCTGCCGGCGCCCAAGCCGTGTTGGTGCCCACGCCGCTGACCAGACCAGCCGAGACCAGCGCTGCCCCGTGGGTCGCCGCGGATCTACCGACCGCGGTGGCCGAGATTCTTCGTCGGCAGACCGCGATTGCCCCGGCCACCCACCGGCCCACCGCTGCGTCGCCGGCCCCGCAGTCCCTGGCCGCTGTCGGGTCCGAGCCGACCCTGGCCACTGTCGGGTCGGCGCCGATTCTGGTCACTGCTGGGCCGTTGCGCTCCAGCGGCGGCACGGGAACCGTCCTTGTCGTTCGCTCTGACTCGGCTGGCGACGTGGTGGTTACCGGCCCGGCGATTCGGGCTGTCGCCGCCCACGCCCGCCGAGTCGTCCTGTTGTGCGGACCGCGGGGTCGCGCCGCCGCCGACCTCCTACCCGGCGTGGACACCGTCGTCGTACACCAACTGCCCTGGATCGATCCCGCGCCCGCCCCGGTCACCGGGCCGGACATCGCCGCGCTCACCGCCACCCTCGCCGCCGTGAACGCCGACGAGGCGGTCATCTTCACCAGCTACCACCAGTCTCCCCTCCCGCTGGCGCTGCTGCTGCGTACCGTCGGCGTCGGGCGCATCAGCGCGATCAGCGACGATTACCCCGGAAGCCTGCTCGATATCCGCCACCGCGTTCCGGTCGGCGTCCCCGAGCCCGAACGCGCACTCTCGCTCGCCGCCGCCGCTGGTTACTCTCTACCTCCCGACGACGAACCGGCCCTGCGACTGCGGCCCGTGCCACCGCCGCCCGTGCGGGCCGGCGCACCGGGCTACGTTCTGCTCCACCCCGGCTCGGCGGCACAGTCCCGGGGGTTGCCACCGGACCTGGCGGTGGAGATTGTCCGGACGCTGGTCAACGCGGGCCACCGCGTCGTGGTCACCGGTGGCCCCGACGAGGTGGCGCTGACCGCCCAGGTGGCCGGCGGACTCGCCGTTGACCTCGGTGGCGGGACCGAGTTGGTCGACTTGGCCGCGGCCGTCGCCGGTGCCGCCGCGGTGATCGTCGGCAACACCGGTCCGGCCCACCTCGCCGCCGCGTACGGCGTCCCGGTGGTCAGCCTCTTCGCCCCGACAGTCCCCTTTGGTCAGTGGGGACCGTGGCGGGTGCCGACCGTTCGGCTCGGCGATCCGGACGCCCCCTGCCGTGGCACCCGCGCCGCCACCTGCCCGGTGCCCGGCCACCCGTGCCTGAGCCGGATCCAGCCCGAGGAGGTGCTTACCGCGCTGACCCTGCTCGGCGTAGCGCCGTCCCGACCGTCGAGGTCGGCGGGGGTCGTTGCCCTGGCCCGGAGCGGCCGATGAACATCCTGCTCTGGCATGTGCACGGCTCCTGGACCACGTCGTTCGTCCACGGCAAGCACCGTTACCTGGTGCCGGTCACCCCCGACCGCGGCCCGGACGGCCGGGGTCGGGCCCGTACCTATCCGTGGCCGGAGAACGCGGTCGAGATCAGCCCGTCGGAGTTGGCCACCGCCGAGGTGGATCTGGTCCTTTTGCAACGCCCCGAGGAAGAGGCCCTGGCCATCGAGTGGCTGGGCCGTCGGCCGGGCCGCGACATTCCGGCGATCTACGTCGAGCACAACACCCCGAAGGACGGTGCGGTGCCGAACAGCCGACACCCGATGGCCGACCGTGACGACCTGTTGATCGTTCACGTGACCGCCTTCAACCAGCTCTACTGGGACACCGGTGGCACCCGGACCACCGTGGTGGACCACGGTGTCGTGCCGCCGACGGTCGGCTACAGCGGCGAGTTGGAGCGGCTCGCAGTGGTGATCAATGAACCAATTCGTCGCTGGCGGGTCACCGGTACCGACCTGCTGCCCCGCTTCGCCGAGCTCGCTCCGCTGGACGTGTTCGGCCTGAGGGTGACCGGGCTCGCCGACCAGCTCGGACTGCCCGCCGACCGGTTGACCAGTCACGACGACCTGCCCCAGGCGCGGATGCACGCCGAGTTGGCTCGGCGGCGGGCCTATCTGCACCTGTGCCGCTGGACATCGCTCGGGCTGAGTCTGATCGAGGCGATGACGATCGGAATGCCGGTCGTCGCGCTCGCCGCCACCGAGGCCGTGATGGCGGTGCCGCCCGGGGCCGGCGCCCTCGCCACCCGGGTTGACGACCTGCTCATCACCACCGGTCAGTTGCTGGCGGACCCAGCGAGCGCCCGCCGGGCGGGCGCTGTCGCCCGCCGCGCCGCCCGCGACCGGTATGGCCTGGACCGTTTCCTCACCGACTGGGACCGGCTGCTGGAGGAGGAAGTATGCGGATCGCGATGATCTCGGAACACGCCAGCCCGCTCGCGGTCCTCGGCGGGGAGGACGCCGGCGGCCAGAACACGCACGTCGCCGAGCTCTCCGCGGCGCTCGCCGCGGCCGGCCACGAGGTCCGGGTCTACACCCGCCGGGACGCCGTTGACCTGCCGGCAACGGTGCGCTGCCCGGACGGGTACGAGGTGGTGCACGTCCCGGCCGGCCCGGCCGAGCCGCTGGCCAAGGACGGCCTGCTGCCACACATGCGGGAGTTCAGTCACTGGCTGACGGAACGGTGGCGTGGTGATCGGTGGACCCCGGAGGTGGCCCACGCGCACTTCTGGATGAGCGGCCTCGCCGCGCTCGCCGCTGGCCGCAAAACCGGTGTGCCGGTGGTGCAGACGTACCACGCGCTCGGTGTGGTGAAGCGGCGGTACCAGGGCGTACAGGACACCAGCCCGGCCCGCCGCATCGGTTACGAGCGGCAACTCGGTCGCGCGGTGGACCGGGTGATCGCCCAGTGCCAGGACGAGGTCGGCGAGTTGGTGCGGATGGGGGTGCCCCGGTCGCGGTTGACGGTCGTCCCCTCCGGAGTCAACCTCCGTACCTTCGCCCCGCTTGGCCCGGCCGCCGCACGCGACGACGGCCGCCCCCGCATTCTCACCGTGGGGCGGCTGGTCGAGCGGAAGGGCTTCCAGACCGTGGTCCGGGCGATGGGATACGTGCCGGAGGCGGAGTGCGTGGTGGTCGGCGGCCCGCCGGCCGGACTCCTCGAAACCGACCCGTACGCGGGGCGGCTCCGCGCCCTGGCGCACACCTGCGGGGTGGCTGACCGGGTGAGGCTGGCCGGCGCGGTGCCCCGGGAGGAGATGGGCCACTGGTACCGGTCCGCGGACGTGCTGGTCGCCGCGCCGTGGTACGAGCCGTTCGGGTTGACCCCGCTCGAGGCGATGGCGTGCGGCGTGCCTGTGGTGGGGACCGCGGTCGGGGGGCTTCGGGACACGGTCGTGGATGGGGTGACCGGTGACCTGGTGCCCGCCCGGGATCCCCGGGCGCTCGGTACCGCCATCCAGCGACTGCTCGACGACCGGATTCGTCGGTTCGGGTACGCGGCGGCGGCGCTGGACCGGGCTCGGGAGCGCTACGCGTGGGCGGCCACGGCGGAGCGGCTGGTGGAGGTGTACGGCGACGTGGCGGCCGTCGGCCGGGCGACCCGGGTGGTGGCCGGATGACGCCGGCCCGGTCGCTGCTGGAGGAGCACCTGGCGGCGCTTACCGCCGCGCTGCCGTCGTATCGCCGGGCCGCCCAGCGACTCCCCGCCTGGGGAGCCGAGCTCGCCCGTACCCTCGCTGGTGGTTCTCGGCTGCTGGCGGCCGGCAACGGCGGTAGCGCCGCCGAGGCGCAACATCTCACCGCCGAACTCGTCGGCAAGCTTCGCGCCGACCGTCAGCCCTTCTCCGCCATCGCCCTGCACGCCGAGACCAGCGCCCTTACCGCCATCGGCAACGACTACGGCTACGACCAGGTCTTCGCCCGTCAGGTGTATGCCCACGGCCGCCCCGGGGACATCCTCCTGCTGCTGTCCACCAGTGGCCGGAGCCGGAACCTCCTCGCGGCCGCGCAGGCCGCCCACCAGGTCGGCCTGCGCTGCTGGGCGCTGACCGGCCCCGCCCCCAATCCGCTGGCCGACCTCTGCCACGAGACCCTCGCCGTCCCCGCACCGGACGGGCAGATCGTCCAGGAGCTGCACCTGGTCACCAGTCACCTGCTCTGCGAGTACACCGAGCAGGCGCTGCCGGTGCTCCTGGCCGCCACCGCGGATACGCCGGAGAGGCTGCCGGTGGCGGGGATGCCGTTGACCGGCCTGGAAGCCGAGGTGCCGGCCGACCTACCGGCCACCGGGCCGGTGCGGACCGGGGTGGAGGTGGCCCCGGAGGACGGGCCGCAGGTCGAGGGGATGAGGAGGTAAGTGTGAGGGGACCCCTGGTGGTGGTCGGCGACACCCTGCTCGACCGGGACGTGGAGGGGGCGGTGAACCGGCTCTGTCCGGACTCGCCGGTGCCGGTGCTCGACGAGACCTCGTCCACCGACCGGCCGGGCGGTGCCGGTCTGGCCGCGATGTTCGCGGCGGCGGCGCCGGACACCGAGGTCGTCCTGGTGACCGCCCTGGCCGACGATGCCGGTGCCGCCCGGCTCAGCTCGCTTCTCGCCGCGGCCGGCGTCCAGGTGTATGCCCTCGGGCTGGCTGGCGGGACTTCGGAGAAGGTCCGGTTGCGGTCGCAGGGCCGGGTCTTGCTGCGCCATGACCGCAGCGGTGCCGTCGGTGAGCCCGGCCCGCCGGCGGAGGCGGTGCTGCGTGTCATCGCCGGGGCCGCCACCGTGCTGGTCAGTGACTATGGCCGCGGAGTCGCCGGGCAACCGGTACTGCGGGCGGCCTTGACCGGCACCCGGGCCCCGGTGGTCTGGGATCCGCATCCTCGGGGGCCGGCCGCGGTACCCGGGGTGCACCTGGCCACGCCCAACGAGTCCGAGGTGCGCGAGCTGGCGAAGGTGCCACCGGGCGAGACCCGGCTGGTGACCGCGTCGCGGGGCGCGCTGGAGTTGCGTCAGCGATGGCGGGCGCGGGCCGTCGCGGTGACGATGGGCGGGGAGGGAGCGCTGCTCTGTCACGCCGGGCCGACGCCGCTGATCGTACCCGCGGTCTCCACAACGGACGGAGACACCTGCGGTGCGGGGGATCGGTTCGCGGCCACCGCCGCCATCGCTCTGGCCCGGGGTGCGTTGGTCTCCGAGGCGGTGCAGGAGGCGGTCGCCGAGGCGTGTGCGTACGTGGCGGGTGGGGGAGTGGCGAGCATGCTGCCGCCACCGGTTGGGCCATTGCCCTCAGTGCTGCCGGGTGTCCCGGCCGAGCGGGTTGGCGTGGCGGCCGCCGCCACCGTCGTCTCCGAGGTCCGCGCCGCCGGCGGTACCGTCGTCGCGACCGGCGGCTGCTTCGACCTGCTGCACGCGGGGCACGTGGCGACCTTGCAGGCCGCCCGTCAACTCGGCGACTGCCTGGTGGTCTGCCTCAACTCCGACGCCAGCGTGGCGGCGTTGAAGGGTCCGGGCCGGCCGGTGATGCCGCAGGGCGACCGGAGCCGCCTCCTCGCCGCGTTGAGCTGCGTCGATGCGGTCATGGTCTTTGACGATCCGACTCCGCAGGCGGCCCTGACCTGGCTCCGGCCGGACATCTGGGTCAAGGGGGGCGACTATGCCACCGGTGGTGGCGAACCGGTGCTGCCGGAGGCGGACCTGGTGCGGCGGTGGGGCGGGCACACCGTGGTGGTCCCGTACCTGGACGGGCGCTCGACCACCGACATGATCGCGGCTGCGCACCAGCGGGGTGGTGCCAACGCCACCACGTCGGCGGCGACCGCGGTGCTGCGGGCAGAACCATCACCCGGGGTGGGGAGCCGGCCTCATCGGTCGGCGGGGATCCGATGAACGCCGGGTACACGGTCCTGGTGACCGGTGGGTCGAGTGGGCTGGGCGCGGCGGTGGTCTCGGCGGTGGCCGAGGCGGGTGGGCGACCGCTGGTGTTGGACCGGCAGCCCCCGGCGGATGGGGTGCCGTGGGCTGCGTGCGATCTGGCGGACACCCGGGCGGCCGAGGCCGCCACCCGAGAACTCGCCGAGGACAGCGGCGGCCTGGACGCCGTGGTCACGGCGGCCGGAATGGATGTACCGGGTCGGCTGGCCGATCTGCCGGGGGAGGTCTGGGACCGGATCGTCACGGTGGACCTGCTCGCCACCGCCGCCGTCATCCGGGCGGCGCTACCGTTCCTCGAGACGGCTCGGGGCCGGATCGTCACCGTCGCCTCGACGCTGGGGGTCAAGGCGGTCGGCGACGCGACGGCGTACTGCGCGGCGAAGTTCGGGGTGGTCGGGTTCACCCGTTCCCTCGCCGCCGAGCTCGCCGGCCGAGTTGGCGTGACCCTGCTCATCCCCGGTGGCATGCGCACCGCCTTCTTCGACGACCGGGACCCGCAGTACCGACCCGGGCCGGACGCGATCCTCAACGACCCGGCGGACACCGCCGCCGCCGTCATGGTCGCCCTGACCCAACCCGCCGGCTGTGCCGTCCGGGAGCTGGTGGTCTGCGCCGAACAGGAGTCCTCCTACCCGTGATCCTGATTCTTCGTGCGCTGGGCCTCGGCGACCTCGCCACCGCCGTGCCGGCTCTGCGTGCCCTGCGTGGTCGTTACCCCGACGAGCGCCTGGTCCTGCTCGCCCCGCGCTGGTTGGCCCCGCTGGTTGAGCTGATCGGCGGTATCGACGAGCTGGTCGACACCGCCGATCTGTCTCACCTGCGGTGGCGCGGCCCCGCCCCTGATCTGGCGGTTAACCTGCATGGCCGCGGGCCAGAGTCACACCGCCTGCTGGTCGGCACCCGCCCCCGTCGGCTGTTCGCCTTCGTGAACCGGGCCGCCGGGCACCACGACGGCCCCTCCTGGCGGGCTGACGAGCACGAGGTCCATCGGTGGTGCCGCCTGCTGGCCTGGCACGGTGTTCCGACCGACCCGAACGATCTGGGGCTGCGCCGGCCAGCACCCGGCCGGAACCCGACCGGGGTGACTCTGCTGCATCCTGGCTCGAAGATTCCGGGCAAACGCTGGCCGGTGGAGCGGTTCGCGGCCCTCGGCCGCCAGCTTGCCGGTACCGGTCATGAGATCGTCATCACCGGTGACGCCACCGAGCAACCCCTCGCCCGCCGGGTCGCGCAGCTCGCCGGGCTGCCCGCGCACACCGTACGAGCCGGCCGTACCGACCTGCGTCATCTTGCCGGCCTGGTCGCCCACGCCCGCCTGCTGATCAGCGGTGACACCGGCATCGCCCACCTCGCCACCGCCTACGGCACTCCCTCGGTGGTCCTCTTCGGTCCCCACTCGCCGGCCCGGTGGGGGCCACCACCCGAACGGACGTGGCATCGGAGCCTCGGGACGGACGGCGGCGGGGACTGTCCGGACCGGGACCGGGCGGGGCCCCATCCGACGCTGGCGGCGATCAACGTCGACCAGGTGCTGGTCGCCGTGGCCGAGGTGGAGCGGACGGTGCGGACGACCGGTGCGACTGCGGCGTAGCGATCCGGGCCGGCCCGGCTACCGGCGCCACCGGCGCGGCCGGGGCTGGGGGTTCTGCGATCCGGCCGGCGAACCGGTCCGTGATCCGGCTCGGCTGGCCCGCCTGCGTGACCTCGTCATCCCGCCGGCCTGGCAGGACGTGTGGATCTCGCCGTATCCGAACGGGCATATCCAGGCCACCGGCATTGACGCTGCTGGGCGCCGACAGTACCTGTATCACCCGGAGTGGCGGCGTAAGCGGGACGAGGCGAAGTTTGACCACGTACTCGAGGTGGCCCGGCGGTTGCCCCGGTTGCGCGAACGCATCGCGGAGGACCTCGACGGTCGGGGACTGAACCGAGACCGGGTGCTGGCCACTGTGGCTCGACTGTTGGACCTGGGTGCCTTCCGGGTGGGCAGCGAGCGGTATGCGGCCGGCGACGATCCGACGTTCGGAGTGTCCACCCTGCGCCCGGAGCACGCCCACTCCCGCCGGGGCTGCATGGTCCTCGAGTTTCCGGCGAAGGGCGGCGTCGAACAGGTGCGGTGGATTGAGGATCCGGTGCTGTGTCGGGTGCTGGCCAATCTGCGGCGTCGCCGCCGCGCCGCGGCTCGGCTCTTCGGCTACTGGGATGGCCGGAACTGGCGGGACGTGCGCCGAGACGATGTCAACGGGTATCTGCGAGTGGCCAGCGGTGGTGAGATGACCGCGAAGGATTTCCGGACCTGGCACGCCACCGTTTTGGCGGCCACCGGACTGGCCGCTGCTGGCGGAGAGCGGTCCGCCACCGCTCGTCGCCGCGCGGTGGCCGCGGTCATGCGTGAGGTGGCGGGGTTACTCGGGAACACGCCGACGGTGGCCCGCACGTCCTACGTTGACCCCCGGGTTGTGGACCTCTACCACGACGGTGTGCTGGCGCCGGTCGGTCGGTGGATGCCCCGCGAGGATGCCGAGCGGGGGGTCCTCGAACTGTTGGCCGAGGCCTGAACCGTCGTCCCTGGCCGGGGCAGTCGCCCGGCCGGCGCCGGTGGTCTGAGGAAGCAGTGGCCAATCGGGGCGGCCTCAGCGGCGGAACATCGCTCGGATCGCGGCGACCAACAGTAGGCCGCCCACCACCACGCCGAGGAGGCGTACGCCGGGGATGTCGGCCGGGCCCGTCGCCTCGGCCAGGAGTTCGGAGTCCATCCCCGAACTCTCCCGGGTCCGGTCGCCACCCAGCAACTGTTAGGTTTATTGACTATTTATTGGGGTGATGTGACCATGGCAAAGCGTCGCCACCGGGCGCAGAGACGGGGGAGGGACATGACCGACTGGATTGCCGAGTGGCCCGAGGTGGCGGTGTGAGTACACGTGAGACACACCTTGTATCCCTGGCCGCCACCGTCCTTCAGCCGGGCTTCGTCGGTACCACCGCCCCGTCCTGGGTTCGCCGCTGGCTGGGGGAGGGGCTCGGCGGGGTGGTGCTCTTCGCCCGCAACGTGGTCGACTCGGATCAGGTCGCCGCGCTGACCGCGACGCTGCGCGCGGAGCGGCCGGACGTCATCGTCGCCATCGACGAGGAAGCCGGTGACGTGACCCGGATCGAGTCGGGTCTCGGCAGTTCCCGCCCCGGCAACCTGGCCCTCGGCGTGATCGACGATCCGCTCCTGACCGAGGAGGTGGCCAACGACCTCGGCACGGAGCTGGCGGCGCTCGGGATCACCCTGAACTACGCGCCCGCCGCCGACGTCAACTCCAATCCGGACAACCCGGTGATCGGAGTCCGATCCTTCGGGGCGGACCCGAATCTGACTGCCCGGCACACCGCCGCCTGGGTGCGGGGCCTACAGGCCGGCGGCGTCGCGGCCTGCGCCAAACACTTCCCCGGGCACGGTGACACCCAGGTCGACTCCCACCACGGCCTGCCCCGGATCGCCGGCGATCGGAGCCGGTTGGACGCGGTGGAGCTGACCCCGTTTCGCGCCGCGCTCTCCGCTGGCGTGCAGGCGGTCATGACCGGTCACCTGTTCGTGCCCGCGCTGGACCCAGACCTACCGGCCACCCTGAGCCGCCGGATCCTCACCGGCCTGCTCCGGGACGAGTTGGGCTTCGCCGGGGTCGTGGTGACCGACGCGGTGGAGATGCGCGCGGTCGCCGACCGGTACGGCTTCACCGGCGCGGCGGTACGTGCCCTGGCCGCGGGGGCCGACGCCATCTGCGTCGGGGGTGAGCACGCCGACGAGGGCGCGGCCCGGCGGCTGCGGGACGCGATCGTGGCCGCCGTCGCAGCGGGAGACCTTCCCGAGGAACGCCTCGTCGAGGCGGCCAAGCGGGTTGACCAACTCGCTGCCGCCACCGCCGCCCGCCAGGCCGGCCAGCCCACCCGTCCAGCGGCCGGCAGCGGCTCGGCGGTGGGGTTCGCCGCCGCCCGCCGGGCCGTCAGGGTAACGACGGCTGGTGCCGGGCTGGGCGCGCTGCCGCTGGCCGGCCCCGCCCACGTGGTCGAGTTTGCGCCGCCCCGCAACCTCGCGATCGGCGCGGAGACACCGTGGGGCGTCGCCGCGCCCCTGGCGGCTCTGCTGCCGGGCACCACCACCGCCCGATATGTCGGAGGCCGAGGTGCCCCTGGACCTCACCAGCCACGCCGGTGGCCGCCACCTCGTCCTCGTCGTCCGTGACCTACACCGGCATCCGTGGATGCGGGCGGCCGTGACGCGCGCGCTGGCCGGCCGCCCGGACGCCGTCGTCGTCGAGTTGGGCGTACCCGAACTGGTCACCGGAGCGGTGCACGTCGCCACCCACGGCGCGACCCGCGCCGGCGGCCGGGCCGCGGCGGAGCTCCTGACCGGGATCGGCTGACCGCGAGCCGCGATGGCCGCCGGACCGGGATCGGCTGATCGCGGGCCGCGGCGGTTCAGCGGTCGGGGGAGAGCCTCGCCACCTCGTCGAGCAGACGGTCCACTTCGGCGCGGGTGTTGTAGTGGTACAGGCTGACGCGTACCGCCCCGCCGCTGTCCCGCAGCCCCAACGTCTGGAAGTACTCGTAGGCGTAGTAGTCACCGGCGGAGAGGCAGAACCCCGCCGCACCGAGCGCGGCCTGGGTATCGGCCGGCGACCGGCCGGCCAGCCGGAACGACACCGTGGGGCAGCGCCGGGCCGGCGAGCCGAGCACGGTGACCGCGGGCAGGTCAGCGAGACCGCCGAGTAGCCGGTCCAACAGCTCCTCCTCGTACGCGCGCGCCGCGCTCAGGCTGCTCCGCAGTCGCTCCCGTCGGCTCCCGGTGGCCGTCGGGTCCAGCCCGGCGAGGTGGTCCACGGCGACGGCCGCCCCGGCCAGCAGCGGAAAACTGGGCGTGCCGTACTCGAATCGATCGGGTACGGAGTCGGCGGAGGGGCGTAGCTTCGCGGGGCGCAGCTGCTCCCAGCACACCGGATCCGCCGCCACCGCGGCCAGGTGCGGTCCAGACCACTTGTAGGCGCTGGTGACCAGGAAGTCAGCGCCCAACGCGGTGCGGTCGGTCGGACCGTGCGGCACCGAGTGCACACCGTCCACGCAGACCAGCGCTCCGACGGCGTGGGCTGCCCTGGCGATCGCCGCGACGTCGGGCATCGTGCCGATCGCATTGCTGGCGGCGGTGACCGCTACCAACCGAGTCCGTTCGTTGACCAGGTCGGGGTACTGACCAGTCGGCAGCTCGCCGCTGTGCCGATCGAACTCCGCCCACCGTACGGTGGCGCCCGCCGCCTCGGCTGCCTGGATCCACGGCCGGACGTTGGCGTCGTGGTCGAGTCGGGACACCACCACCTCGTCTCCTGGCCGCCAGGTTGCCCCGAGGGCGCGGGCCAGGGTGTAGGTGAGCGCGGTCGCGCTCGGGCCCAGCACCACCCCCTCCGGATCCGTGCCGAGCAGGTCGGCCAGGGCCGTACGGGCGGCGGCCACCAGCTCCAGCGAGCGTCGGCCGGGAAGGTTGCCGCCGCTGCGGTTGCCCAGCGCCGTACCCATCGTCTCGGTCACCGTGGCGATCACCGGCGCGGCGGTCTGGGTGCCGCCGGCACCGTCGAAGTGGACGTGCCCCTCGGCCAGGGCGGGATACGCGGCCCGAATGCGGGCGATGTCGAACGGCATGAGCGGACCCTAACCCGCGTTGCCGAAGTCGGCGGAGAGTCGATACGGCGGCCGTCTCGTACCCTTGGGCCGTGACGAACCGACGCGTTCCCCTCCCCCCGAAAACCCCCCGTCGAACCGCCGGCCTCCTCGTCGGCCTGGCGCTCGGTGCCGCCGTGCTGGCCGGCTGCGGCTCCGCGGAGGGGGTCTCCACCGACTGTGGGCTGGACGGCTGCACGGTCACCTTCGACCGTGAGACCAACGCCGAGGCCAGTATTCTCGGCGTCCAGGCCAAGTTGATCGGCGCCCAGGACGACCAGGTGACCGTCGAGGTCGCCGGCGAGCAGCTCACCCTCACCTCCGGGCAGCCGGCCGCCGAGGTCGGCGGGTTCTCGGTCACGCTGGACAACGTCACCGCCGACCAGGTCGCTATCCGGGTGGCGCAGGGCTCGGAGGGCTGAGCGACCGGAGCCCCTTCGTCCCGGGGTGGATTTTCTACCCGCTCCGGGACGGCCTCCGGGGCTACCGCCGCAGGCGTGACGTACGGTAGCTCCAGGCAGGTGCTATCAGCGTCGTCGCTCCGGCACTCCCCTTTCGGTGCCTTCTGCCTCCTCCGCTGTCGTGACCAGAAGGTCTGAACTGGTCGGCCTGGCCGATCGCCGGCACCATTGGCCTTCGCCGGGCGTCCTGACGCCCGGTTGGTGAGGAGGAGAGACCGTGCAGAGCTACCTCGGGACGATCATCGCCGTGCTTGCCGCCGCGGCGAGCGCCCTGTTTGTGGTCGGCGTCACGCACCGGATAGCCCGGCGGCTCGGCCAGCGTTCACTGCTGTTGACCGGGCTGGCCCGGCACGCGCACCGCGCGTTCCAGGTGGCGACGACCATCCTCGCCGTGCAGTTCGCCGTGCGGTTCACCACCGGCTACGCGACCGGCACCAGCTGGCGTAAGGCCCTGCTGCACATCCTGGTGCTCGGGGTGATCGCCGCTGGCGCCTGGCTGGTCGCCGCGTTGCTGGTGGTGGTCGAGGACACCGCGCTCGCCCGGTTTCAGGTCGAGGTGGCGGACAACCGACACCGCCGGATTCGCACCCAGGTGGTGCTCCTGCGCCGATTGACCATCGCGGTGGTCGTCTTCCTGGCGCTCGGCGTGATGCTGATGACCTTCCCTGCCGTCCGCGGGATCGGCGCTGGAGTGCTGACCAGCGCTGGTGTGGTGGGTGTGGTGGCGGCATTGGCCGCGCAGAGTCTGCTGGGCAACGTCTTCGCCGGCCTCCAACTCGCCTTCAGTGACGCCGTACGCCTCGGCGACGTGGTGGTCGTGGATGGGGAGTGGGGTCGGATCGAGGAGTTGACCCTCAGCTATGTGGTGTTGCGAATCTGGGACGACCGGCGGTTGATCCTGCCCACGTCGTACTTCACCAGCAAGCCGTTCCAGAACTGGACCCGGAGCGAGGCCGCGGTGCTCGGCACCGCCGAGTTCGATGTCGACTGGTCGATCTCGGTGCAGGCGATGCGGGAGGAGCTGCGTCGCCTGGCGGAGAGCAGCGAACTGTGGGACGGCAGAGTCTGTGTGTTGCAGGTGATCGACGCGACCGGTGGCATGATCAAAGTGCGCGCGTTGGTCAGCGCCGCGAACGCCGGCCACCTTTGGGACCTGCGCTGCCTGGTCCGTGAGCACCTGGTTGCCTGGGTGTGGAAGCAGCGGCCGACCGCGATGCCGCGCATGCGGGCCGAGGTCGGTGATGCCGGGGGCGGCCAGCCGTGGCAGTGGGCCTCGCCCCGCCGACCGTCCCAGGCGGGCCAGCTCGCCGACGGTGCCGGGTCCGACGATGCGCGGATCTTCGGCGGCAGCGAGGACGGCACCGCCCGCAGCGAGGCCTTCGTCGGCCCGGACGAGCCGGCCGACTCCCACCGTTGACCCGCTTCGCCCCACCGTTTTTGCCAGCTTCGTCCCACCGTTGACCGGCTTCGCCCCGCCGCTGCCGCCTCCGTTCTGTCGGTCGGTCGGTCCGGACCGACGGGCCCGCGGTGGGACTCCACCGCGATCGCCGGCTGCGCGGGCTTGGCCGGGGGAGTTAGCGTGACGTGGTGGGGTGGGGGACGTTGGGCCGAGTGCGGCAACGTTTGGAACGGCGTTGTGGGGGGACCTGCTGCGCGACCCCGTGACCTGCGCCGCGCGTTGGCGAAATCGGGCGACGGATCGACGGACGGCTGCCAGGGGGCATGAAGCGCGGTGACGAGGAGAGGAGGACAGCATGGCTGACGTGGCGAACGCCCGCCCGACCCAGGCGGGGAGTGAGCCGTCCACCGCCGAACTGGTGCAGCGGGCCACCGAGCAGGCTTCCCGGCTGGTCCGCGACGAGCTGGCGCTGGCCCGCGCGGAGCTGGCCCAGAAGGGGAAGCACGCCGGGGTCGGGGTCGGCCTCTTCGGCGGCGCCGGGGTGTTGGCGCTGTACGGGCTCGGTGCGCTCGCGGCGACCGTGATCCTGCTGCTCGCCCTGGTCCTGCCCGCCTGGGCGGCTGCCCTGATCGTCGCGGTGGTGCTCTTCGTCGCCGCCGGGCTCCTCGCCCTGGCCGGGAAGAAGCAGGTCAGCCGGGCGGTTCCGCCGGTGCCGGCGAGCGTGGTGCGCAGCGTCCGGGCGGATGTCGACACCGTCACCGCGGCGGTGAAGGATGGGAAAGCCGCGGCGCAGGACGGGAGACAGACATGACGGGTAACGGGCGGGCCAGCGGGGACACCGAGGCGCTCCGCGAGGAGATCCGGCGGACCCGGGTCGAACTCAGCGAGACCATGGAGGCGCTGGCCGCCAAGGCGGATGTGAAGAAGCGGCTGCGTTCCTCGACCGAGCAGGCGAAGGAGCGGATGCGGGAGCAGGCGACCGCAGCGGCGGCCCGGGTGCGCGGGCGGGCTCGACCGCGCGGTGAACGGGTCCAGGGCAGCCCGGTGCCGTTCACCGCGTTGGCTGCCGGCGCGGTGGCTGTCGTCGTCGTACTGATGATCGTCCGAGGGAGGCGTCGGTGAGCAGAGGGTTGGAAAAGGCCGCCTACAAGCCGGTCGGCATTCTGTTGGGTTTCGCCGCCGGTGCCGCTGCGGGCGCCATCTTCGAGCAGGTGTGGAAGGTCGCGGGTGCTGGCGCGGCGCCGAACGCCACCGACGAGGACCGCGGTTGGGGCGAGATACTGGCCGCGGCGGCGTTGCAGGGGGCGATCTTCGCGGTCGTCCGGGCGGCGGTGGACCGGGGCGGTGCGGTGGGGATGCGCCGGATGACCGGCAACTGGCCGAAGTGACCTGGGTCGTTCGCGCCGAGTCCCCTCGCCGAATTCGGGCGGGATGGGGGCCTTTCCGTCGGTTTGGGGGGACCTGCCGGGCTGATCTTTGGCAGCCGACAGGTCACATGTCAGAGAATTTCGTCCGGTAGGCTGTGCAGAGTTTTTGCGTACGTGGTTTGCTGTTCCACGCTGTTGAAGAGATGGCGTGGGTTGAGAGAAGTCTCCTTCAGGGGGGCCGCCTCAGGCGCCGCTGCTCGAAAACGGCCAACCGGCCGCACGGCGTGCACGGCCGCCAGTTTTAGAAGGAGATACACATGGCGCAGGGAACCGTGAAGTGGTTCAACGCTGACAAGGGCTTCGGCTTCATCACCGTCGACGGCGGGGGTGCTGACGTGTTCGTCCACTTCTCGGCCATCCAGTCCAGCGGCTACCGCACGCTGGAGGAGAACCAGCGGGTGGAGTTCGAGATCGCCCAGGGTCAGAAGGGTCCGCAGGCCGAGCAGGTCCGCCCCCTCTGAGCTACGTCGACCGGCGGAGCGCCGGTCAGTGGCTGATCCGGCTCGCCCGGATCGATACGAGCCCCGCATCCCTTCCCGGGATGCGGGGCCTCGTCGTTTTCGGGTCGGTGGGGCTCAGCGGCGGCGGGTGCGCAGGCCGAGCCAGAGCGAGACCAACCCGGCGAGCGCGAGCGCCGGACCGGCGACGGCCCAGAGCCGCACGTCGGTCATCACGCTGCCCTCGATGTATCCCAGCCCCTGTAGCGTCCAGAGGGCACCGAGCACCACGGCCAGCAGCCCGAGTGCCAGCGCCAGCCAGCCCCGCAGCACGAATTCACGTTCTCGCCCGCCGGGGGCGTCTGTTCCGTTCACCACCGTTCGTGCACCTGCGGCCGGACCAGGTCGTGGTAGACGGTGCCCCAGCCGACTCCGCGCTGTCGGGTGCCGAGGCCGACCACGCCGGAGGCGCGGTTCAGCCGGGGAAAGGTGCGTTGCTCCATGAGGTGAGCCTAGTGATTCGGGCTGGTCCGGATTCGTGGTGGGGCATAGTCTCACAAGACGTACGTACGGTTTGGAGGGGTCATGTGGGATCCGACAACATACCTTCGCTACCGCGACGAACGGGCCCGGCCGTTCCATGACCTGCTCGCCCGGGTGCCGACCGCCCGGCCGCGGGCGGTGGTTGACCTCGGCTGCGGGCCCGGCACGCTGACCACCATCCTCGCCGAACGCTGGCCCGACAGCCGGGTCACCGGCATCGACGCCGCACCGGAGATGATCGACCGCGCCGCCATGCTGGACAGTCCGGTGGAGTTCGTCGTCGCCGACATCCGACACTGGCGTCCGGGCCGGGACCAGGACGTGGTCATCAGCAACTCGCTGCTTCAGTGGGTACCCGAGCACCGGGACCTGCTCACCCGCTGGGCTCGCGAACTGCCGGCCGGCGCCGTCATCGCGGTGCAGGTGCCAGGCAACTTCGATGCGCCGTCGCATCGGGCACTGCGGACGGTGGCCAACCGCTCGGCCTGGCGTACGGTGCTCGGCCCGCTGCTCCGCGACGCGCCGGTGGACGACTCGGTCGGCTACGCCCGGCTGCTGGCCGCCGAGGGTTGCGCGGTGGACGCCTGGGAGACTAGCTATGTGCACCTGCTTGCGGCTCCGGCCGACGCGGACCACCCGGTGCTGAGCTGGATGGAGGGGACCGCGCTGCGTCCGGTGCGCGCCGCGCTCGACCCCACCGGCTGGGCCGACTTCCGGAGGGAGCTGAGCGTACGGCTCGCCGAGGCGTACCCGGTGCAGCAGGGCCAGGTGTGCTTTCCGTTCCGCCGCGTCTTCTTCGTTGCCCGTACCGCCGCCCGCGCAGAGGAGAGTCTGTGACCGACCTGTCCACCTTCATCGCCGGTCTGCCCAAGGCTGAGTTGCACGTGCACCACGTTGGCTCCGCCTCGCCCCGGATCGTCGCCGAGTTGGCCGCCCGGCACGAGGGACGCAGCCCGGTCCCGGCCGACCCGGCGGCCCTCGCCGACTACTTCGCCTTCCGCGACTTCGCGCATTTCATCGAGGTCTACCTGAGCGTGGTGGACCTGATCCGGGATCAGGAGGATGTCTGGCTCCTCACCCACGAGGTGGCCCGGGAGATGGCCCGCCAGCAGGTCCGCTATGCGGAGCTGACGGTGACCCTGTACTCGCACGTGCACCGGGGCATTCCCGCGCCGGCGTTCTGCGAGGCGATCGAGGACGCCCGCAACCGGGCGGCCGCCGACTTCGGTATCGAGCTGCGCTGGTGCTTTGACATCCCGGGTGAAGCCGGCCTGCCGGCGGCCGAGGAGACCCTGCGGATCGCTCTGGACGAGCGCCCCGATGGTCTGATCAGTTTCGGGTTGGGTGGCCCGGAGGTCGGCGTGCCCCGACCCCAGTTCAAGCCGTACTTCGATCAGGCCCGTGCGGCCGGCCTTCGGTCGGTGCCGCATGCGGGGGAGACCACCGGGGCGCAGACCGTCTGGGACGCGCTGCGCGACCTGGGCGCCGAACGACTCGGGCACGGCATCTCGGCGGTCGAGGACCCAGAACTCCTCGAGTTCCTGGCCGAGCGGCAGCTTGCCCTGGAGGTGTGTCCGACCTCCAACGTCCGCACCCGGGCGGTGGCCCGCATCGAGGAGCACCCGTTGCCCCGGCTGGTCGAGGCCGGGCTGTTGGTCACGATCAACTCCGATGATCCGCCGATGTTCGGCACCACCCTCAACGACGAGTACGCGGTGGCCGCCCGGCTGCTCGGCCTCGGTCCGCAGGGCGTCGCCGCGCTGGCCCGCAATGCGGTGACCGCGTCCTTCCTCGACCCGGCGAGCAAACAGCGGATCGCTGGGGAGATCGACGCCTACCTGGCGAACGCGTCCTGAACGGGGGGTGCGCGCGGCGGGAGGAGGGGGGAACGGGTTCCCGCCGCGCGCACGGCTTCACCGGTCGAGGCTGCCTGAACGGCGGGCCGGTGAAGTGGTGGGTTCGCGCCCCGATCATGGCAGGCTCGCGTTGGCGCGGTGCCGGTGTTAAGCGGGATCTAAGGAGAACTTACGCCTGGGCACAGCCTGGGGTAACCCAGCGATCAGCCAGGGCGGGATCGCTTCCAGCGTCGGCCCCCGTCGCGGGCCTCCCGGGTCCTCCGGCCCACCAGGCCGAATCGGCTGACCTGCCGCGGTGTCGCCTCCGGGTCGGCCAGCAGCATCACCACGCTCGCCCCGCCCATTCGGGCGCGGTCGATGCTGACCGAACCGTTGGCCTGCACCGCCACCCGCTTCACGATGTCCAGGCCGAGGCCGGTCGAGCCACGGTCGCTGGCACCCCGGCGCAGCGCCCGGTCCGGGTCTGCGACGCCCGGCCCGGCGTCGTCGATGCGAATGGCGACGTATCCGTCCCGCCGCGAGACCGCTACCTCGAACGCCGTTCCCTGGGATGTGTAACGGAACACGTTGCCGATCACCGCGTCCAGCGCGGCGGCCAACTCCGCACGCGGCACCGGCACCGGGATGCGCAGCTGCGCCCCGGTGACCCGGAACGGCCGGTTCTGGTCGCCGGCCAGCGCGGACCAGAACCGCATCCGTTCCCGGACCACCTCGCTGACATCGCAGCTGCCCGGCGCGGTCTCCTGGGTAGCCGCCTTTCGGGTCGTCTTGATTAACTGGTCGACCTCGTCCTCCAGCGTGGCGATCGCCTGCCGGATCCGCCGGATTCCGCGCCGACGATCCAGCTCTGCCTCGCTGAAGATTCCGATGCTGGTGTCGTCCGGGTCCAACGCCTCGGCGTCCAGCCGAAGCGCGGTCAGCGGCGTGCGTAGTCGGTGGGACAGGTCGGCCACCAGTTCCCGCTCGTCCGCGCGAGTGGCAACCAGGTGCTCAGCCATCCGGTTGAACGCGTACCCGGCCGCAACCAGCTCTCCGGGACCGCTCGGCTCCACCCGGACGTTGAGATCCCCCGCGCCGAGAGCCAGCGCGCCCTGCGCCAGGTCCCGGGCCGCGTGCACCGTGCGGGCCGCCACGCGGTCAACCACCAACACCGCGATGGCGACCAGCGTCGCCCCCACGCCGGCCGCGAGCCACCACGGACTCCCGTCACCGAGACCGGTGGCGGAGAGCACCGGGACGGTGAGGGCCGTGAGCGTACCCATGACCGCCACGACCAGGGCCAGTAACCACCTCAGTCGGGCGCGACCAGGCGGAGGCCCACCCCCCGCACGGTGCGCAGGTAGCGCGGCTTCGCCGCGGTCTCGCCCATCTTCCGTCGTAGCCAGTAGAGGTGAACGTCGATGGTCTGGTCCTCGCCGACCGACGGTTGCCGCCATACCTCCTCCAAGAGTTCCCGGCGCGACACTACCCGGCCCGGTCGTGCCGCCAGGTACGCCAGCAGGTCGAACTCCTTACGGGTCAGCGCCAACGGCTCCCCGTCCAGCTCGGCACTGCGTTCACCGACATCGATCCGAAGCCCACCAACCTCGTGCACCGCGGGCTGGACCGTCCGGCTGGACCGGCCGGCCCGCCGCAGCACGGTCGTGATCCGGGCATCCAGGTGCGCGCCGGTGAACGGCTTGACCATGTAGTCGTCGGCACCGGCGCGCAGCAGCCGGACGACCGACTGTTCGTCGTCGCGCGCGGTGGCGATGATGATCGGGATATCGGTGATACCGCGCAGCATCCGCAGGGCGTCGGACCCGTCGAGGTCGGGCAGACCCAGGTCGAGTACGACGAGGTCGGGTGTTGCCGCCGCCACTCGGCGCAGGGCCTCGAGCGCGGTGCCAACGGCGTGTACGGCGTGCCCCCGGCCGGTGAGGGAGCGCAGCATCGCGCCACGGACGACGTGATCATCTTCGACCAAGAGCACGGTGGCCACCCCAAGACGGTACTCGGCGCGGCAAGGTGGTCGCGTTGCGGCACCGCGGTGAAAGCGGCAAGCTGGTACAACGATGCCCTTCACCCTCTTCGCCGACACGAGACTCGCGCTCGCCCGGGACGCCTTGGCCGGGCTCTCAGTCGGTGACGCGCTCGGCTCCCAGTACGTCGTCCCCGGTGGTAAGTCGGCCGACCTGGCCACCGGCCGGCTCCCGCCGTCCCCGTGGGCCTGGACCGACGACACCGAGATGGCCTGCTCGATCGTCGCCGCGCTCGCCGAGACCGGGCGGATCGACCGGGACGCGCTCGCCCTGGCCTTCGCCGAGCGGTGCGAACCGTACCGGGGCTACGGTCCGGGGGCGGTCAGCATCCTGCGGCTGATCCGCACCGGCACCCCGTGGCCGGTGGCCGCGGCCTCCGCCTTCGCCGGGCAGGGCTCCTGCGGCAGTGGCGCGGCGATGCGGGTTGGGCCGCTCGGGGCGTACTTCGCTGACTCGAGCAGCCGCGCGGCGGCCCAGGCTCGCGCCTCGGCCGAGGTGACCCACGCGCACCCGGAGGGCATCGCCGGCGCTGTCGCGGTGGCCGTGGCGGCGTCGCTCGCCGCTAGGGGGCGGCTGGACGGCCACCGCCCGGAACCAGCGAGACTGCTCGCTGGAGTGGCCACCGCGCTGGACCCGACGAGCGAGGTGTACCGGGGGATCCGACGGGCCGCCGGGCTCCTCGGCCGCCGTCCGGAGGTGGCCGTCGCCGAGCTCGGCAACGGGTCGCGGGTCACCGCTGCGGACACCGTCGCCTTCACCTGCTGGGTCGCCGCCAGTCACCTCGACGACTACCCGGCGGCCGTGCGGGTCTGCGTCGAGGCGGGCGGGGACGTGGACACCACCGCAGCGATCGTCGGCGCGATCGTCGCCGCGCACACCGGGGTCGGTACCCCAGCCGGAGTACCGGCCGACTGGCTGGCCGCCCGCGAACCGCTGCCGGGCTGGTTGCCCTGAGCGCCGACGGTCCGGCCGCGGCGGGTACGCAGCGGGTCGACCGATAGCATCGGCAACGAGTCGTACCGTCTGCCCTGAGGAGTCACCGTGTCCGCACCCCGTATCCCCGTCGTGGCCGACCCCGTCGTCGTGGCCGCCGGGACGACGGCGGCCGACGCGGTCGCGGCGGTCGGACTGCCGATGACCGGTCGCAGCGCGGTCGTGGTGGTGCGGGACCCGCAGGGCCAGCTTCGCGACCTGGACTGGGTTCCGGAGCAGGAGACCGTGGTCGAGGCGGTGGGCATCGACACCCCGGACGGGCTGGCCGTGCTGCGGCACTCCACGGCCCACGTGCTCGCCCAGGCCGTGCAGGACCTCTTTCCCGAGGCGAAGCTGGGCATCGGGCCGCCGATCGAGAATGGCTTCTACTACGATTTCGCGGTTGACCAGCCGTTCCAGCCCGCGGACCTGACGAAGCTGGAAAAGCGGATGCAGGAGATCATCAAGTCCGGTCAGCGGTTCCGCCGCCGCCGCTTCCGGGACCGGGACGAGGCCCGCGGCGAGCTCGCGGCCGAGCCGTTCAAGTTGGAGCTGATCGAGCTCAAGGGCGATGGGCTGGACTCCTCCCAGGTGATGGAGGTTGGCGGCGGGGAACTGACCAGCTACGACAACCTCGCCGCCGACTCGGACAAGGTCTGCTGGTCGGACCTGTGCCGCGGCCCGCACCTGCCGAACACCCGACTGATCGGGGCGTTCAAGCTGATGCGGTCGGCCGCCGCCTACTGGCGTGGCTCGGAGAAGAACCCACAGCTCCAGCGGGTGTATGGCACCGCGTGGCCGACCCGGGACGAGCTGAAGGCGTACCTGCGGTTGCTGGAGGAGGCCGCCCGGCGGGACCACCGCAAGCTCGGCGCCGACCTCGACCTGTTCAGCTTCCCTGACGAGGTCGGCTCCGGCCTGCCGGTGTTCCATCCCAAGGGCGGTGTGCTCAAGCGGACGATGGAGGACTACGTCCGGGCCCGGCACGTCGAGGAAGGCTTCGACTACGTCGGCACTCCGCACATTTCGAAGGAAGGCCTCTTCCACACCTCGGGCCACCTGCCGTACTACGCCGACGGGATGTTCCCGCCCATGCAGTTCGAAGGGGCGGACTACTACCTCAAGGCGATGAACTGCCCGATGCACAACCTGATCTACCGGTCGCGCGGGCGCTCCTACCGGGAGCTGCCGATGCGGCTGTTCGAGTTCGGCTCGGTCTACCGGTACGAGAAGTCCGGCGTCATCCACGGGTTGACCCGGGTGCGGGGCTTCACCCAGGATGACTCGCACTCCTACTGCACCAAGGAGCAGGCGCCCGCGGAGATCAAGCACCTGCTGGCCTTCGTGCTCGGCCTCCTGCAGGACTTCGGCATCACCGACTTCTTCCTGGAGCTGTCCACCCGGGATGACGCCAAGCCGGACAAGTTCGTCGGCTCCGCCGAGGACTGGGCGACGGCGACGGCGGTGCTGGAGCAGTGCGCCCGGGACACCGGGCTCGAGCTGGTGCCGGACCCGGGGGGCGCGGCCTTCTACGGCCCGAAGATCTCGGTCCAGGCCAAGGACGCCATCGGCCGCACCTGGCAGATGTCGACGATCCAGTACGACTTCAACCAGCCGGCCGGCTTCGGGCTGGAGTACCAGGCAGCCGACGGCAGCCGGCAGCAGCCGATCATGATTCACTGCGCGAAGTTCGGCTCGATCGAGCGCTTCATCGGTGTCCTCACCGAGCACTACGCCGGAGCGTTCCCGGCCTGGCTGGCGCCGGTGCAGGTGGTCGGCATCCCGATCCGCGGCGAGCACACCGAGTACCTCGACGGCTTCGTCGCCGCACTGCGTGCGGCCGGCGTGCGGGCCCAGGTCGACTCCGGTGACGACCGGATGCAGAAGAAGATCCGCACCGCCCAGCAGCAGAAGATTCCGTTCATGGTGATCGCCGGCGACGACGACGTGGCGGCCGGCACCGTGTCGTTCCGCTACCGGGACGGCTCCCAGCGCAACGGGGTGCCGGCGGCCGAGGCGGTCAACCACGTCCTCGATGTGGTCAACTCCCGCGCCAACGAGGGGCCGTCCGCTGCCGAGGGGTGACGGGCGTCCGGGCCGGCGGCACGGCCGCCCGGAAGGCCGGCCCGCGACGTGGGTACCCGGCCCGCCCGTCGGGCTGGTCGGGTACGCCGAGCTTCGGCGTACCCGGTGCGGGGCCGTAGGATCGCTGCTGTGACTGGGGCGGAGGAACACACCAACAGCGACGCTATGGCCGACGGCCTGGACCGGCTCTGGACGCCCCATCGGATGACCTACATCTCCGGCGGGGACCGGCCCGAGGGCGGATACGAGCGGCCCACCGGCTGCCCCTTCTGTCTCGCCCCCCGGCGGTCGGAGCCGGAGAACCTGGTTGTGGCGCGGGGCGAGCACGTGTTCGTGGTGCTCAACCTGTACCCGTACAACCCGGGGCACCTGCTGGTCTGCCCCTACCGGCACGTTGCCGACTACACCGACCTCGACGACCGGGAGACGGCGGAGCTGGCCGCCGTCACCCAGACCGCGATGCGTGTCGTTCGTAAGGTCAGCAGTGCCCACGGCTTCAACCTCGGGATGAACCAGGGTGGGGTCGCCGGTGCCGGTATCGCCGCGCACCTGCACCAGCACGTGGTGCCCCGGTGGGGCGGTGACGCCAACTTCATGCCGGTGATCGGCCGGACCAAGGTCCTGCCGCAGCTGCTCGGCGACACCCGGGCGCTGCTGGCCAGCGCCTGGCCCTCCTGACCCCCGCGATCCCGCGGCGCCGGCCACCCTCATCGGCGGGTCGAAGGCGGTGACCGCCGTCGCGGTACGCGGTCAGCCGCGCTCCGCGCGGACCCGGTCGGCCTGGTGGCTGGGCATGGTTTCGTAGCGGGCGAACTCGCGGCGGAAGGTGCCTGTACCGGCGGTCATCGAGCGCAGCTCCACGGCGTAGCGGAGGAGTTCGGTCGCGGCCACCTCGGCGCGGATCAGCGTGCGCCCCTCGGCGGTGGTGTCGGGTTCGGTGCCGAGCACCCGGCCGTGGCGGCCGGAGAGGTCGCCCAAGACCGCGCCGACCGACGCGTCGGGCACCCGGATGACCACCTCGTCAACCGGTTCCAGCAACATCGGCTGGCCCTTGTCGGCCGCGTCCCTGAGCGCCAGCGCACCGGCGGTCTGGAACGCCGCGTCGGAGGAGTCGACGCTGTGCGCCTTGCCGTCCACGAGCGTCACCCGCAGGTCCACCAGGGGGGCGCCGGCGACCAGTCCGCGCTCCAGCTGGGCACGGACCCCCTTCTCCACCGACGGGATGTAGTTGTGCGGTACGGCTCCGCCCACCACCCGGCTGACGAACTCGAAGCCGGCGCCCCGGGGGAGCGGTTCCACCTCGATGTCGCAGACCGCGTACTGGCCGTGCCCGCCGGACTGCTTGACGTGCCGGCCGTGCCCCTTGGCCGGCACGGTGAACGTCTCCCGCAGCGCGACCCGCACCGGTGTCGTGTCCAGCTCCACGCCACCGCTGCGCAACCGCTCCAACACCACGTCGGCGTGCGCCTCCCCCATGCACCAGAGCACCAGCTGATGGGTCTCGCTGTCGCGGTGGAGCCGCAGGGTGGGGTCACCGGCCACCAGCCGGGCGAGGTTGCGGGCGAGCGCGTCCTCGTCGGCCCGGGTACGTGCCACGATCGCCACCGGCAGCAGCGGCTCCGGCATCTCCCAGGGCGCGACCAGCAGCGGGTCGTCCTTGGCCGAGATGGTGTCGCCGGTCTCCGCGCTGCCCGACTTGGTGAGCGCGCAGAGGTCGCCGGCGACACAGGCGCGCACCTCGCGCAGCGCCGCGCCGAGCGGTGAGTAGAGGTGGCCGACCCGTTCGTCGGCGTCGTGGTCGGGGTGGCCGCGGTCGGCCAGACCGTGCCCGGAGACGTGCACGACCTGTTCGGGGCGGAGCGTGCCAGAGAAGACCCGGACCAGGGATACCCGCCCCACATGCCGGTCGATGGTGGTCTTGACCACCTCGGCGACCAGTGGCCCGGCCGGGTCGCAGGTCAGCGGGGGGCGGGGCGTGCCATCCACCCCGGTCACCGCCGGGAGGTCGTGCTCCGGTGGTGCGGGGAAGCCCGCGGTGAGCACCTCCAGGAGGGCGTCGAGCCCGACCCCGGTCTGGGCGCAGACCGGCACCACGGGATAGAAGTGACCGCGCGCGACCGCCTTCTCCAGATCCTCGACGAGGATGTCGGTGCCGATCTCGGCACCTTCGAGGTACCGGTCCATGAGGGTCTCGTCCTCGCTCTCGGCGATGATTCCCTCGATCAGTTCGTTGCGGGACTCGACGATGGCCGGCAGGTGTTCCGGGTCCGGATCCCGCACCTCGGCGGGTAGCCCGGCGGTGTAGTCCAGGACCCGGCGGGTGATCAGCCCGAGCAGGCCGGCGGTGGAGACGCCATCGTCGCCGAGCATCGGCAGGTAGAGCGGGAGCACGTTGTCGCCGAACACCCGCTGGCAGAGGGCGACCGCCTCGTCGAAGTCCGCGCGCGGGTGGTCCAGCCGGGAGACGGCCACCGCCCGGGGCATGTTCACGGCCGCGCACTCCTCCCACAGCGCGGCGGTGGTGGCATCCATCCCGTCCACGGCGGAGACGACGAAGAGCGCGGCGTCGGCGGCCCGCAGCCCGGCGCGCAGCTCGCCGACGAAGTCGGCGTAGCCGGGGGTGTCCAGCAGGTTGACCTTGATCCCGTCGTGCACGAGCGGCGCGCAGGCCAGGGCCACCGACCGTTGTTGGCGGACCGCAGCCGGATCGTGGTCGCAGGTGGTGGTGCCGTCGGTGACGTTCCCGGCGCGGCCGATCGTGCCGGTGGCCGCGAGCAACGCCTCGACCAGGGTCGTCTTGCCGGCGCCGGAGTGCCCGACGAGCACCACGTTGCGGATGTCTCCGGGGTGGGTCACCGCCGATACCGCGCCGGTGACCCCCCTGTCCTGACTCTTCTGCGCCATTGGCGCACCTCCCTCAGCCGGGTGTGGTGGTGGCGACCGCCGCGCGCGAGAGAAAAGCGGCCTGGGGCGGGTGCGCGGCGATATCCTCCGGGGTGCTGCTGCCAAGCGGGAACGGGATAGGCGGGGCGGTGAGCTGCCTCACCTTTCTGGGTCGATCAGACACCCCGATGCCCGTACGGCACAAGTTCCCTCGGGCGGGTCGCCCGACCGTCCGTACCGCTGGGGGCACCGGACCGTTATCGTGGGACCGCCATGGCGAAGATCTTCCAAGTGACGGCCCGTGCGGGCATGACCCGCGTCGTCGAACCGGTCGCGCGCCGCCTGCTCCGTGCGGGCGTGACCCCCAATACCGTTACCGTGACGGGCACCCTCGGGGTGCTCGTCGGCGCACTCGGCTTCGGAGCCCGCGGGCATCTCGTCGCCGGCGCGTTGATCGTCACCGTCTTCGCCCTCACCGATCTGCTGGACGGGACGATGGCCCGGATGAGCGGCGGCTCCACCCGGTTCGGGGCGTTCCTTGACTCGAGCATGGACCGGGTCGCCGACAGCGCGGTCTTCGGTGCGGTGGCCTACTACCTCTCGACCGAGGGCAACGACTCGGGAGTCGTCGCCGCGCTGCTCTGTCTGGCCGCCGGTGGACTCGTCTCGTACGTGAAGGCGCGGGCCGAAGGGCTTGGCCTGACCTGCAACGTGGGCATCGCCGAACGCACGGAGCGGCTGTTGATCGTCGGCGTCGGGGGCCTGCTGGCCGGGCTGGGCCTGAAGGTCGCCCTACCGGTCGCGCTCTGGCTGCTCGCCGCGGTCTCGATCTTCACGGTGGGGCAGCGGATGGCCCACGTGTACCGGCAGGCCCAGCAGCTTCCCACCGCCTCGGGCGGACAGAGGTGAGGGCGGTCGAGGGGCTGCGGCGGTGAACCTCACCGAGCTGGCCTACCTCGCGGGGTGGCGTGCGGTCCGGGCACTGCCCCGGCCGGTGGCGGCCACCGTCTTCCGAGCGGGCGCCGACCGCGCCCACCGCCGGGGCGGTGGGGGCGCGGCGCGACTCCGCGCCAACCTGCGCCGGGTGGTGGGTCCGGAGGTTTCCGAGGCCGAGCTGGACGGGCTGGTTCGAGCCGGGCTGCGCTCCTACGCCCGGTACTGGATGGAGGCGTTCCGGCTGCCCACGCTGAGCCGGGCCGAGGTGCTCGCCGGATTCCGGCTCGACGGCCAGGAGCTGCTCGCCGCGGATGTGGCCGCCGGCCGGGGCGCGGTCGTGGCGTTGCCGCACTCCGGCAACTGGGACATGGCGGGCGCCTGGGTCGCGGCGATGGGCTGGCCGATCGCCACTGTCGCCGAGCGGCTCAAGTCCGAGGGGATCTACCAGCGTTTCCTCGCGTTCCGGCAGGCGCTGGGGATGGAGATCCTGCCCACCCGTGGGGGCGAACGGCCCGCCTTCGACGTGCTGGTCGACCGGGTGAACGCCGGTTATGTGGTGCCGCTGCTCGCCGACCGGGACCTCTCGGCCCGGGGCGTGCCGGTTGACTTCTTCGGGTCCCCGACCCGGATGCCGCCCGGCCCGGCCCTGCTGGCGCTCCGCACCGGTGCGCCGCTCTACGTCGCCTCCTTGTGGTACGAGCCGGAGGTCGCCTGTGCCAGGATCGAGGGGCCACTGGAGCTGCCCGACCCCGAGCAGGGCCCGCTCGACGTACGGGTGCGGATACTGGCCCAGCGGGTCGCCGACGGTCTGGCGGCGGGCGTGGCCCGACATCCGCAAGACTGGCACATGTTGCAACGGATGTGGCTGGACCAGCGCGCCACACCGAACGGCGCGGCGCGGCCCTCGCCGCCCACCGGACAGGTCTGAGGGGAGGGGCGCCACCGTGCGGATCGGCATCGTGTGCCCGTACTCCCTGGACGTGCCCGGTGGCGTGCAGAACCACGTGATGGACCTCGCCGAGGCGCTGATCGGGCTCGGGCACGAGGTGAGCGTCCTGGCCCCCGCGGACGAGGAGTCGGAGCTACCGCCGTACGTGGTGCCGGCTGGTCGGGCGGTGCCGCTGCCGTACAACGGCTCGGTGGCCCGGATCGCCTTCGGCCCGGTCTCCACCGCGCGGGTCCGCCGCTGGATCAACCGGGGCGACTTCGACGTGCTGCACGTGCACGAGCCGCTGACGCTGAGCCTGTCGATGCTCGCCGTGCTCTGCGCGCGGGGGCCGGTGGTGGCGACCTTCCACACGGCGATGACGCGTTCCCGGGTGCTCGCCGCCGCCCAGGGGGTGCTCCAGATCGTGCTGGAGCGCATCACCGCCCGGATCGCGGTCAGTGCCCTGGCCCGCAAGGTGCAGGTTGAGCACATGGACGGCGGAGCGGTGGAGATCCCGAACGGGGTGGCCGTCGCGAAGTTCGCTGATGCCCAGCCGCTGCCGGGCTGGCCTGGGTCGTGCACTCCCGACCACGGCGGCACGATCGGTTTCCTCGGCCGCTTCACCGAGGCCCGCAAGGGCTTCCCGGTGTTGCGGGACGCGTTCGTGTCGTTGGCCGGGGAGCGCCCGGGGCTGCGCCTGCTGGTCGCCGGCCCCGGTGATCCGGACGACCTGTACGACCAGTTCCCGGCCGAGCTGCGGGACCGGGTCACCTTTCTCGGGCTGGTCTCTGAGGCGGACAAGGCGCGCATGTTGCGCAGTGTCCACCTCTACGTGGCGCCGAACACGGGTGGGGAGTCGTTCGGCATGATCCTTACCGAGGCGCTGGCGGCGGGGACCGCGGTCGTGGCGAGCGATCTCGATGCGTTTCGCCGGGTGCTGGACCGGGGCCGGGCCGGCCGGCTGTTCCGTACCGGCGACCCGGCGGCGCTGCGCGCGGCGCTGGCCGATCTCCTGGACGACGCGGACGCGCGGACCGAACTGACCGCGTACGCGGATCAGGTCGTGGCGACGTTTGACTGGCCCACGGTTGCCCGCCGGATTCTCGAGGTATACGCAGCCGCGATTGAGGCCGCTGACGGCCGGGTGATCGACCAGGAGTGGGTGGGGCTGGGCTGACCGGTGGGACGGCGGTAGCGGGGAGGCCGGCGGAGGGAACGGAGCAGCACTACGATGCCGGGCATGTGGTGGTTGGTGGGTGCGGTGCTGGTCGGCGCGCTGCTGGCGACGTACCTCGTCTGGACCGCCGGCCGGGTCGAGCGGTTGCAGGACCGGGCGGAGCTCGCGGCCCGGGCGCTCGACGCCCACCTGCTGCGTCGCGCGGCGACCGCCGCGGTGCTCGCCGAACGTCGTTACGGCGTCGAGCTGTACGCGGCGGCCCGCGTCGCCCTCGATGTGCGGCCGGACGAGCGGGAGGCCGCTGAGAACGATCTCACCCGGCAGCTGCGGGCGTTGCAGCTCGATCCCGGCGATCCGGACGCCGAGGCCGTCGTCGCCGCCAGTCGACGGCTGGCCCTGGCCCGTCAGGTGCACACGGACCTGGTCCGGGACGCCCGCGCGGCCCGGAGCCGGCCGCTGGTGCGGTTGTTGCGGATGGGGCGGCGGCGCCCGTGGCCGCGGTACTTCGACATCGACGAACCAACGCTGGCCGCCCCCGAGGACATAGTCGAGGACCCACCGGGTACGTGATGGCGGACACAGGGCAGGCCACCAGGGGTCTGATTGGCTGTCGGGCTGCCGGGGTGGCTCCTCGTAGCATTCGCACCAGCCACTCGCGTGCACGTCCCTAGGAGCGATGAACCGTGCCCGATACCCAGACTTCGAATACTTCCACCAACACCCCGGTCACCGGCACCTCGCACGTGAAGCGGGGAATGGCCGAGATGCTCAAGGGCGGTGTGATCATGGATGTGGTCACCGCGGAGCAGGCCAAGATCGCCGAGGATGCCGGTGCGGTCGCGGTGATGGCCCTGGAGCGGGTCCCCTCGGACATCCGGGCCCAGGGCGGGGTCTCCCGGATGAGCGATCCGGACATGATCGACAGCATCATGGAGGTGGTGTCGATCCCGGTCATGGCCAAGGCCCGGATCGGTCACTTCGTGGAGGCGCAGATCCTCCAGTCGCTCGGTGTCGACTACGTGGACGAGTCGGAGGTGCTGACCCCGGCCGACTACGCGCACCACATCGACAAGTGGGCCTTCACGGTGCCGTTCGTCTGCGGCGCGACCAATCTGGGCGAGGCGCTGCGGCGGATCACCGAAGGCGCGGCCATGATCCGGTCGAAGGGCGAGGCCGGCACCGGCGACGTCTCCAACGCCACCACCCACATGCGGGGGATCCGCACCGAGATCCGCCGGCTCCAGTCCCTGCCCACCGATGAGCTCTACGTGGCCGCCAAGGAGCTCCAGGCCCCGTACGAACTGGTCAAGGAGATCGCCGAGACGGGCAAGCTGCCGGTGGTGCTCTTCACCGCCGGTGGTATCGCCACCCCGGCCGACGCCGCCATGATGATGCAGCTCGGCGCCGAGGGGGTCTTCGTCGGATCCGGCATCTTCAAGTCCGACAACCCGGCCCAGCGGGCCGCCGCCATCGTCAAGGCCACCACCTTCCACGACGACCCGGAGACGCTGGCCAAGGTCTCCCGTGGGCTCGGCGAGGCCATGGTTGGCATCAACGCCGGCACCCTTTCGCAGTCGGACCGCCTGGCCGAGCGCGGCTGGTGAGGGGAGTGCGGCCCCGGTCAACGCCGGCGGTCTGGCTGCCGGGGCTGCTCGCCACTCTCCGGAAGGAGCGATCATGACGGCACCCGTGATCGGGGTGCTCGCTCTGCAGGGCGATGTCCGGGAGCACACGGCAGCCCTGGCGGCGGCGGGTGCGCACGCCCGCCCGGTCCGCCGCCCCACGGAGCTGGAGACGGTTGACGGGCTGGTCATCCCGGGGGGCGAGTCCACCACGATCAGTAAGCTGACCGACCTCTTCGAGCTGCGGGAGCCGATCGACAAGCGGATCGCCGACGGCATGCCCGTCTACGGTTCCTGCGCCGGCATGATCATGTTGGCGAGTGAGGTCCTCGACGGCCGGGCCGACCAGCGTGGCTTCGCCGGCATCGAGATGACCGTTCGACGCAACGCGTTCGGGCGGCAGGTCGCCTCGTTCGAGGCGCCGGTGAACCTGGCCGGCATTGACGGCGGCCCGCTCCACGCGCTGTTCATCCGGGCACCCTGGGTTGAGCACGTCGGCCGGGGCGTCGAGGTGCTCGGTACGGTGACCGAGGGCCCGGCGGCGGGTCGGATTGTCGCGGTCCGTCAGGAAAACCTGCTGGCGACCGCGTTCCATCCCGAGCTGACCGGCGACCGGCGCCTGCACGCGTACTTCGCGGACCTGGTCCGCGCCGCGATCTGAGCGGCCACCGGGTCGGGGCGGGCGAGCGCCGCCGGGTCGGGCCACCCACGGCGCGACCCGGCGGTGCCGTGCGGCGCTGACGCAAGCCTGCGGGCCACCGGTAGGATTGCCGGGATTCGGCAGGGCCAGCTCTCCGCCGCGGCTTCCACCAGAGCCGGCCGGCACCCTCCGCGTACGTCGGCGGGAGCGGGCGAGTGCGGTGCGGTCGATGCAGACGGCGGGTAGCAACGGAGGTAGCGGATGTCCGGCCACTCAAAGTGGGCGACGACCAAGCACAAGAAGGCGGTCATCGACGCCAAGCGCGGCAAGATGTTCGCCAAGCTGATCAAGAACGTCGAGGTCGCGGCACGTACCGGCGGTGGTGATCCGGCCGGTAACCCGACGCTCTACGACGCGATCCAGAAGGCCAAGAAGAGCTCGGTTCCCAACGACAACATCGACCGCGCGGTCAAGCGGGGCTCCGGCCTCGAGTCCGGTGGCGCCGACTACCAGACGGTCATGTACGAGGGCTACGGGCCCAGCGGCGTCGCGCTGCTGATCGAGTGTCTGACCGACAACCGGAACCGCGCCGCCACCGAGGTGCGAACCGCCCTGACCCGCAACGGCGGCTCGTTCGCCGATGCCGGCTCGGTGTCGTACCTGTTCAACCGCAAGGGCGTGGTGATCGTGACCAAGGCCGGCACCACCGAGGACGACGTGATGCTGGCCGTCCTGGACGCGGGTGCCGAGGAGGTCAACGACCTGGGTGAGGCGTTCGAGGTGCTCTCCGAGCCGGGTGACCTGGTCGCGGTGCGTACCGCGTTGCAGGACGCCGGCATCGAGTACGAGTCGGCGGAGTCCTCGCTCGTCCCGAGCATGAGCGTCCCGGTGGACGAGGAGGGCGCTCGGAAGGTCCTCAAGCTGATTGATGTGCTGGAGGACTGCGACGACGTGCAGAACGTCTTCGCGAACTTCGACGCCTCCGACGAACTGCTTGCGCGACTCGGCTGACCCGCCGTTGGCCGCGCGCACCCCGTGGACCCGGCCCGAGCCGGATCCACGGGGTGCGCCTTTCGGGGTGAGCTTCAATCCACTGTCTCTCGTTCCCGCCAGGCCGTCCGGAGCGAGGTGTTGCCGTTGGTCCGCAGCAGCGACCCCTCGTACACCCGGGCACCGGCGGCCAGGACGGCGAGCGCGGTGACCAGGAGCAGGGCCAGGGACAGCGGAGGTTCCCCACCAGCGGCGTCCCCGGTGAACAGCCGGAGCGGCATCGCGGTCGGCGCCGAGAACGGCACGTAGGACAGCACCTGCATGGCGAATGCGTTGTCGCTGAGGAAGATCACCCCGAAGAACGGGATCATCACCACCAACTGGACCGGCATGGCCACCGTGCCGATGTCTTCCAGTCGGCTGACCAGGGCTCCCGCCGCTGCCCAGAGCGCGGCGATCAGGACGAAGCCGAGCAGGAAGTACGGCAGGAACCAGCCGATCGCTGGCCCGAGTAGGTTCAGCAGCTCGCTGTCGTCGAAGAGTCGCAGGCCCACGACCGCGACGAGCGCCACCAGCGCGATCTGACCCAGGGCCAGCACGGTGCCGGCGATCATTTTGCCGAGGAGCAGGGCTCGTACCGACACGGCGGCCACCAGGATCTCGACGATCCGGGTCTGTTTCTCCTCGATGATGCTCTGTGCGATCTGTACGCCGAAGGTCTGGGACGTGAGGAGAAAGACGAACGCGAAGATGAACGGCACCAGGCCGGCGGCCCCCGGTTCCGCCGGGGCGGGGTTCAGCAACCGAACCGGCGGTTCGACGCTGAGCGCCGCCACCACGTCGAAGGGGGCCTCCTCCCGGGCGAGGACCGTTGGCCCGGCGACCACCGCCGCGTCGGTGTCGCCGTCCCGAACCGCCCGTTCGGCGGCGGCGTCGTCGGGTACCTCGCGGACCTCGAGTCCGGCGGCGCGCAGTTCGGCCGAGACCTCCGGGGTGGCGGCCACCGTGGCGGGGCCGCCGGACAGTAGCGACGGCAGTGTCGTCGCGGCGGCGGCGATGAGCAGGAAGATCAGCGTACTGAGGAGAAAGGTGCGGTCGCGCAGCTTGGCCCGGACTTCACGGGCCGCGACCAACTGGGTGGCGGCGAGGGTGTTCACAGGGCGACCTCTCGGAAGATCTCGGCCAGCGACGGGACGACGGGTCGGAACTCGCGGACGGGCCCACGGGCGAGCGCGGCGTGGAGTACCGGTTGTTCGTCCGCCCCCCGGGGCAACTCGAACACGGCGCGGGCGCCCTCGAGCTCGACCAGGGTCACGCCGGGGTGGTCGCGTAGCCAGCCGGCGTCGTTCTCCACCACCAGTTCGTAGCGGGGTGCGGTGTGCGTGGCCCGTAGCTCCGTTCGGCTGCCGGCGGCGCGGATCGTCCCCGCGCTGATGATCACCAGGTCGTCGCAGAGCCGCTCCACCACGTCCAACTGGTGGCTGGAGAAGAGCACCGGTACCCCCGCGGCGGCCCGTTCCGTCAGCACATCAACGACCGTGTCCACCGCCAGTGGGTCGAGGCCGGAGAAGGGCTCGTCGAGCACCAGCACCTCGGGGTCGGGGACCAGTGCGGCGACGATCTGGGCACGTTGCTGGTTGCCCAGCGACAGCTTCTCCAGCAGGTCGTTGCCGCGGTCGGCGAGACCGACCCGTTCCAACAACACATCGGTGTTGCGCGCCGCCGCCGGCGCGGTCATTCCGTGTAACCGGGCCAGGTAGATGAGCTGTTCCCGGACCGCCATCTTCGGGTACAGGCCGCGTTCCTCCGGCATGTACCCGAAGCGCCGACGGACCGCCCTTGTCAGTGGCGCCCCCCGCCAGGTGACCTGGCCGGCGTCGGCGGCGAGTACGCCGAGGATGATGCGCATCGTGGTGGTCTTGCCGGCACCGTTGCCGCCGACGAAGCCGGTCATCCGACCGGCCTCCGCGTCGAAGGACACATTCTGGAGCACGCGTCGGCCACCGAAGCTGCGGTCAACGCCGTCGAGTCGGAGCATGTTCGTCACGCTGGCAACGCTAGATCACCTCACGCCCCGCTCTGTCCCCCCGCAGGTGGACGACCCGCTCCACCCCGCGACGGAGGCGGGTCACCTCCCCGGCCGCACCACCCCGTGCTCGTACGCGAAGACCACCGCCTGCACCCGGTCCCGCAGGCCGAGTTTGGCCAGCACCCGGCTGACGTGGGTCTTCACGGTCGCCTCGCCGAGCCGGAGGGTGGCCGCGATCTCGGCGTTGCTCGCCCCGGAGGCGACCAGAACCAGAACCTCGTGCTCGCGTGGCGTGAGGTCCGGCAGCACCCCGGCTGCCGTCGTTGGTTCGCCGCCCGGCCTGGCGAAGGCGGCGATCACTCGCCGGGTGAGTTCGGGGGCGATGAGGCCATCGCCGCGGGCGACCACCCGGATCGCCGCCACGAGCGCCTCCGGCGTGCCGTTCTTCAGCAGGAATCCACTGGCTCCGGCGCGCAGCGCGGCGAACAGATAGTCGTCCCGGTCGAAGGTGGTGAGGATCAACACCGCCGGAGCGTGCGGTCGGCCCACGTCCCCGACGATCCGTCGGGTCGCCTCCAGCCCGTCGACCCGGGGCATCTCCACGTCCATCAGGACCACGTCCGGGCGGAGCGCCCCGGCCATGCTCACCGCCCGCTCGCCGTCCGCGGCCTCCCCGACGACGTGGATGTCGTCCTCCACCTCGAGGATGACCCGGAATCCGGTACGCACGAGGTGGTGGTCGTCGGCGAGCAGGATCCGGATGGCCCGGCTGGTCGCCGGCGCGGCGGTCACGCCGCCTGCCGATCGGTCAGCGACAGCGGGAAGCGGGCCCGGACCCGCCAGCCGCCGACGGCGCGAGGGCCGATCTCCAGCGTGCCCCCATGGGTGGCGACCCGCTCGCGCATACCGACCAGGCCCACCCCGTCCGCATTCGTCGTGCCGCTGCTGCGGCCGTCGTCGGTCACGTCCACCTCCACCTCGTGCGCCAGGTAGCGGATCCGTACGTCCAGTGTGGTCGCCGCCACGGCGTGTTTAAGCGTGTTCGTCACTGCTTCCTGCACGATCCGGTACGCCGCCTGGGAGATCGACTCCGGGATCGGCGCCGGCTCGCCGTAGACCCCCAGCGTGGCTCCCAGCCCGGTCTCGCGCGCTCGCTCGACCACGGTGGCGACCCGGCTGATCCCAGGAGGCGGTTCGACGGTGTCCGGCTCGTGGTCGCGGGCCCGTAGGACGCCGAGCATCCGGCGTAGCTCGTCCACCGCCGTGCGGGCCGACTCCTCGACCGCGGCCAGTGCGGTGCGGGCCTTGGCCGGATCCCGGTCCAGGATCCGGCGGCAGGCGGCGGCCTGCACCCCCATCACTGAGACGTGGTGGGCGACGACGTCGTGGAGTTCCCGGGCGATCCGCACCCGCTCCCCGACCACGGCGTGCGCTCTGACCTCGGCCTGCGACCGGCGGAGCTCATCGGCCTGCGCCTGGAGTTCGTGCTCCCGTCGGGCGGCCAGCCAGGCGATCTCACCGAAGAAGTAGGCGAACCCGAAGAACAGGATGTTGAAGAGTGCATCGGTGAGCACCGCGGCGATCAGCGGGGGGATCGGTCCCACGGCGTTGGCGAACACCTCGGGGGACGGGTCCGCCAGCACGCTGCTCAGATTGACCGAGTACCAGAAACCGATCCAACCGAACATGGCGGCGATCACGCCGACCCGAATCCGACGGGCCAGGCGGCGGTCCTGTCCCCAGGCGCCGAGGGTGTAGAGGGCCGTGAACAGCACTCCCGTGGTGACCCGCGTCTCCGGTGCGGAGCGGGCTTGTGCCGCGACGAACGCGACTGAGATGACCAGCATCGTCGCTACCGGGAATCGTCGCCGCCAGATCAGCGGTAGGCCCACCGCGACGGCCCAGAGCAGCTGTTCCGGGAACGACGGTGGCGGGCCGAGCAGGAACAGACCCGTGCCGCGGGTGAGGGTGAGGCTGGCTATGGCCAGCGCGGTCACGGCCAGCCCCACGATGAGGTCCCGCCGTTGCTGCTCCGGGGTCGGCCCGGGCCGCCGCCAGTGCGTCCCCGCCGCGGTGTCCATCGGTCGATGATGTTATCTCGCCAGACCGACGCTGCTCCCGGCACGGGCCCGGTGTCGGGGTGGTCTCTCGGTGCGGCCCGCCGGAGGCGTACCGACGGCCGGGGGAGTTTTCCGCTACAGTCGCAGTGGTTGATGTGGAGGGTGGGCGCTGATGAGCGGCATCGCGCAGGGCAGGCCGAGCCCGGTGCTCGTTGTGCCCTCCGGCCCGCCGGCGCCTCGACCTACTCCGCCGGCGCCCCGCTGAGCGACGTTCCGTCGCCGGCGGGTGTCCGCGCCGGCAACCCTTCCGGCGGCTCGGCCCCTTCCGGCGTCTAGGCAGCTTCCGTCGGGCTCGGCCCCTTCCGGCGTCCAGGCCGCTTCGCGCCCGCCGCCTTTCCGCCTTCCCCCGCGCGCACCCTGAGGTCATTCACCGCATCGGCCCGGGTCATTTCGTAACCCTGAGCAGCGCCATTCTGATTTGTGAGGACATATCCATGAAAATGTCGACCATGTTCGGCGCCACCCTGCACACCGCGCCGGGACGTTCCGAGTCCGAGGGACACCAACTGCTCCAGCGAGCCGCCATGCTCCGGCAGGTGGGGCAGGGCATCTTCGCCTATCTTCCGCTCGGTTGGCGCACCATCCGCAAGATCGAGGCCGTGCTGCGCGCGGAGCTGGAGCGCGTTGGGGGGACAGGAGGTCTCGATGCCGGTGGTGAATCCGGCGGAGCTGTGGAAGCAGTCCGGTCGATACTTCACGATCGGCCCGGAGCTGGCTCGCTTTCGGGATCGCCGCGGCCGGGACCTGGTCCTGGCGATGACCCACGAGGAGGTGGTGACGTTCCTCGGCCGGTCGGAGATCGAGTCCTACCGTCAGCTGCCGCGGCTGGTGTTCCAGCTCCAGACGAAGTTCCGGGACGACCCGCGTCCGCGGGCCGGTCTGATCCGGGTCCGGGAGTTCGTCATGAAGGACGCCTACAGCTTCGATGCGGACGCGGCGGGGCTGGCGGCGCGGTACCGGACCCAGTACCAGGCGTACTTCACCATCTTTCGGCGGTGCGGGCTGCCGGTCGCGGCGGTCAGCTCCGACGTGGGCATGATGGGCGGCAGCCTGGCCCACGAGTTCGTCTACCTCACCCCGATCGGCGAGGACACCCTGCTGATCTGCGACTCCTGCGGCTTCGCCGCCAACCGCGAGGCCGCCACCTTCGGCAAGCCGGCGCCGTCCACCGCGCCGCGGGCGGAGTTGGCGGAGATCGCCACCCCGGGGGCTACCACCATCGAGGCGCTGACGGCGGCGCTGGGCGTGCCGGCGGCCGAGACCGCCAAGGCGATCTTCCTGGCCGCGTCGCGGGAGGAGCGCGACCAGACGGTCCGCACCGAGTTCATCCTGGCGGTCGTCCGGGGTGACATGGAGGCGAACGAGACCAAGATCGGCAACCTGGTGCAGGCGGCGGAGCTGCGCCCGATGACCGAGGAGGAGATCGCCAAGATCGGCGCAGTGGCCGGCTACGGCTCGCCGGTCGGGGTGACGGGCGCGACCGTCGTCGTTGACGAGCTGGTCGCCGCGTCCACGAACCTGGTCGCGGGCGCCAACCGGGAGGGCCTGCACCTGCGTAACGTCAACGTGGGGCGGGACTTCGTCGCCGATCACGTCGGCGACATCACCGCCGCCCGTGCCGGTGACGCCTGCGCGGAGTGCGGCAGCGAACTGCGGACCGCCCGTGGGGTCGAGGTAGGGCAGATCTTCCAGCTCGGTACCCGCTACTCGACCGCCCTCGGTGCGGAGTACCTCGACGCCGACGGCCAGCGTAAGCCGGTGACTATGGGCTGCTACGGCATCGGTGTGGGGCGGCTGCTCGCCTGCCTCGCGGAGGAGCACCGAGACGAGCGGGGGCTGCGGCTCCCGGTCACCATCGCGCCGTACCAGGTGCACCTCACCCTCCTCGGCGACCTGGCGTCCGCCGCCGGTGAGCTGGCCCGGCGGGTCTACGACGAGCTCTGGGCGGCCGGGGTGGAGGTGCTCTTCGACGACCGGGCCGAGCGGGCCGGCGTCAAGTTCGCCGACGCGGACGTGATCGGTCTGCCGCTGCGGCTCACCATCGGCCGGCGCAGCGTCGCCGACGGCGTGGCCGAGGTACGGGACCGGGTGACCGGGGTCACGACGCAGGTGCCCTTCGCCGAGGTGGTGGCCGAGCTGGTCCGGCGGATCGCCGCCCTGCGCGCCGACATCGACGCGACAGTGGTCCCGGTGGAGCTGCCGGCCGAGGTGTTCGCGCAGTGATCCCGCGCCGGCGGATCCGGCGGTGTCGGCCTGGCCTCGGCGCGGCACCGCCGGGGTGCTCTTGCGGCGCCCCGACGCCCGGCCGGGCGCCCCGCGCGGCTCGCTGGAGGTGTGTCGGCGGCCAGGGATAGGGTGGGCCGACCGTTCTTTCTCACCACCCATGAAGCGACCCGGGGGGCCACGCATGGGCGATTCGTTCGCGCATCTGCACGTGCACACTGAGTATTCGATGCTCGACGGTGCGGCCCGGCTGAAGGACTTGTTCGCCGAGGTCAACCGGCAGGGGATGCCCGCCGTGGCGATGACCGACCACGGCAACATGCACGGCGCGAACGACTTCTACAAGCAGGCGATGGCGGCCGGCGTCACACCGATCCTGGGGATCGAGGCGTATGTCGCGCCGGAGTCGCGGTTCCACAAGAAGCGGGTCCGCTGGGGGCGGCCGGAGCAGAAGAGCGACGACGTCTCCGGCAGCGGTGGTTACACCCACATGACCATCTGGGCGAAGAACAAGGTCGGTCTGCACAACCTGTTCAAGCTGACCAGCCGCTCGTTCACCGAAGGGTTCTTCGTCAAGTGGCCACGGATGGACGCGGAGCTCCTCGCCGAGCACGCCGAGGGGTTGATCGCCACCACCGGCTGCCCCTCCGGTGAGGTGCAGACCCGGCTCCGGCTGGACCAGTACGACGAGGCGCTGAAGGCCGCCGCGAAATACCAGGACATCTTCGGCAAGGAGAACTTCTTCCTGGAGGTGATGGACCACGGCATCGACATCGAACGCCGGGTCCGCCAGGAGCTGACGGAGATCTCCCACAAGCTGGATATCCCGCCGGTCGTGACCAACGACTCGCACTACACCTACCAGGCGCAGTCCGAGGCGCACGACGTGCTGCTCTGCGTGCAGACCGCCGCGAACGTCGCCGATCCGAACCGGTTCCGGTTCGACGGCAGCGGCTACTACATCAAGTCCGCCGACGAGATGCGCGCCGTCGACTCCTCCGAGCTGTGGCTCGCGGGCTGCCGGAACACCCTGCTGGTCGCGGAGATGGTCGACCCGGCCGGGATGTTCGACTTCCGGAATCTGATGCCGGTCTTCCCGGTGCCGGAGGGGGAGACCGACGAGTCCTGGTTCCGCAAGGAGACGTTCAAGGGGCTCGCCCGCCGTTTCCCGAACGGCGTCCCGGAGACCCACGTCAAGCAGGCCGAATATGAGCTGGGCGTCATCATTCAGATGGGCTTCCCGTCCTACTTCCTCGTGGTGGCCGACTTTATCCAGTGGGCCAAGAAAGAGGGAATCGCCGTGGGGCCGGGCCGCGGGTCGGCCGCCGGCTCGCTCGTCGCGTACGCGCTCGGCATCACCGACCTGGACCCGTTGCCGCACGGTCTGATCTTCGAGCGGTTCCTCAACCCCGAGCGGGTCTCGATGCCGGATGTCGACATCGACTTCGACGAGCGTCGGCGGGGTGAGGTGATCAAATACGTCACGGAGAAGTGGGGCGAGGACAAGGTCGCCCAGATCGCGACCTTCGGCACGATCAAGGCGAAGGCCGCGATCAAGGACTCGGCGCGGGTGCTCGGCTACCCGTACGCGGTCGGCGACCGGATCACCAAGGCGATGCCACCGGCGGTGATGGGTAAGGACATCCCGCTGACCGGCATCTTCGACCCGAAGCACTCCCGGTACGCGGAGGCCGGCGAGATCCGGGGTCTCTACGAGTCCGACCCGGACGTCAAGAAGGTCATCGACACGGCGCGCGGGATCGAGGGGCTGATCCGGCAGACGGGGGTGCACGCCGCCGGGGTCATCATGTCCGCCGAGCCGATCGTCGACCACATCCCGTTGATGCGCCGGGACGCCGACGGGGCGATCATCACCCAGTTCGACTACCCGACCTGCGAGTCGCTCGGGCTGCTGAAGATGGACTTCCTCGGCCTGCGCAACCTGACCATCATCGACGATGCGCTGAAGAACATCGAGAGCAACCACGGGCGCACGGTCGACCTGCTCCAGCTGCCGCTGGACGACAAACCGACCTATGAGCTGCTGTCTCGGGGCGACACCCTGGGCGTGTTCCAGCTCGACGGCGGGCCGATGCGGTCGCTGCTGCGGACGATGAAGCCGGACAACTTCGAGGACATCTCCGCCGTTCTGGCGCTGTACCGGCCGGGCCCGATGGGCGCCAACTCCCACACCAACTACGCGCTGCGTAAGAACGGCCTCCAGGAGATCACGCCAATCCACCCGGAGCTGGCCGAACCACTGGAGGAGATCCTCGGCCCCACCTACGGCCTGATCGTCTACCAGGAGCAGGTGCAGCGCGCCGCCCAGGTCCTCGCCGGCTACAGCCTCGGCAAGGCCGACCTGCTGCGCCGGGCGATGGGTAAGAAGAAGAAGGAGGTCCTCGACAAGGAGTTCGTGCCGTTCCGCGACGGCATGCGCGGCAACGGCTACTCCGACGAGGCCATCCAGACTCTGTGGGACATCCTCGTCCCCTTCGCCGACTACGCGTTCAACAAGGCCCACACCGCCGGGTACGGCCTGGTGTCGTACTGGACCGGCTACCTCAAGGCGAACTATCCGGCCGAGTACATGGCGGCGTTGCTCACCTCGGTGGGCGACGACAAGGACAAGATGGCGCTCTACCTGTCGGAGTGCCGCCGGATGGGCATCCAGGTGCTCCCGCCGGACGTGAACACCTCAGCCGGGCCGTTCACCCCGGTCGGCCGGGACATCCGGTTCGGCCTGGCCGCGATCCGCAACGTCGGCGCGAACGTGGTCACCGCGATCATGCGCTGCCGGGGGGAGAAGGGCACCTATGCCGACTTCTACGACTTCCTCGCCAAGGTGGAAGCGGTCGTCTGCAACAAGAAGACCATTGAATCCCTGATCAAGGCAGGCGCGTTCGACTCGCTCAACCACTCCCGCCGAGGCCTGCTCACGGTGCACGCCGATGCCATCGACGCGTACGCCGACGTCAAGCGCAAGGAGGCCGTCGGCCAGTACGACCTCTTCGGCGCCGGGTTCGCCGACACCGACGCCGGGCAGAGCACCACGGTGATGCCGGTGATCGGCGAGGGGGAGTGGGACAAGCGGGAGAAGCTCGCCTTCGAGCGCGAGATGCTCGGCCTCTACGTCTCCGACCATCCGCTGTTCGGGCTGGAGCATGTGCTCGGTGCGGCTGCCGACACCACCATCGCGGCCCTCTCCGAGGAGGGGACCGTCCCCGACGGGACGGTGGTGACCCTCGCGGGCATCCTCTCCGGGGTGCAGCGCCGGGTCACCAAGCAGGGCCGGGCGTGGGCGTCGGCGACGCTGGAGGACCTCGCCGGCGGGGTGGAGACGCTGTTCTTTCCCAACACCTACGAGGTGATCGGGGAGTACATCGCCGAGGATGCGATCGTGGTGGTCAAGGGGCGGGTCGACCGCCGGGACGACACCCCGCGGATCATGGCCATGGACATGTCGATTCCGGATGTCAGCAGCAACTCGGCGAACAAGCCGGTCACCCTCACCATCCCGGTCACCCGCTGCACGCCGCCGTTGGTGGAGCGGCTCAAGGAGACCCTGGTGCTGCACCCGGGTGACGCGGAGGTGCACGTCAAACTCCTCAACGGCAGCAAGGTGACCCGGCTGCGCCTCGGCCCGTTCCGGGTGGCACCGACGACCGCCCTGATGGCCGACCTGAAAAGCGTCCTGGGCCCGGCCAACGTGGGCTGACCTCCGCCCGGTGCCGGCACCGGGGCCGCCCGCGCCGAATTGGTCCTCTGCGGCGGCGGGCCCGGTCGCTAGCGTCGGTGCCATGCGGATCGAGCAGGCACAGCAGCTGTGGCAGCCCCATAGGGGCTGGCTGAACACCGCCAGCTACGGGCTACCGCCCGACCCGGCGTGGACGGCGTTGCAGGAGGCGCTCGCCGGCTGGCGCACGGGGAACATGGGTGTGACAGGGGAGGGCTGGGACGAGGCCCAGACGCGTACCCGGGCCGCGTTCGCGCGTCTGGTCGGTGTCCCCGAACGGGATGTGGCGATCGGCAGCGCGGCGTCGCAGCTGTTCGCGCCGGTGGCCGCGGCGCTGCCGGCGGGGGCGACCGTGCTGGTCCCCGAGGTCGAGTTCACCTCCAATCTCTTTCCCTGGCTGGCCCAGGAGCAGCGGGGCGTCCGGGTGCGCACCGTTGCGCTGGCGGGTCTCGTGGATGCGATCGACGCCGACACCGACCTGGTCGCGTTCAGCCTGGTGCAGTCCGCCGACGGCGCGGTGGCCCGGTACGCGGACATCGTCGCCGCGGCCCGGGCCCACGACGCCCTGGTGGCGGTCGACGCCACCCAGGCCTGCGGTTGGCTGCCGTTCGACGCCGCGCTCGCGGATGTGGTCGTTCTCGCCGCGTACAAGTGGTTGCTGGCCCCGAAGGGGACTGCCCTGGCGTACTACGCTCCCGAGCTGCGGGACCGGATGCGCCCCGACGCCGCCGGCTGGTACGCCGGAGCCGACCCGCTGACATCTCTGTACGGTCCGCCGCTACGCCTCGCCGACAGCGCCCGCCGCTTCGACATCGCCCCGGCCTGGTTCAGCTACATCGGTGCGGCTCCCGCCCTGGAACTGCTGCTGCAGGTGGGGGTGCCGGCGATCCACGCGCACAACGTGGCGCTGGCCAATCGATTCCGCGCCGGCCTGGGGCTGCCGCCCGGCGACAGCGCGATTACCACCGCCGAGGTGCCGGAGGCACTGTCGCGGTTGGAGCGCGCCGGCCTACGGGCGGCGGTACGCGCCGGCCGGGTCCGCGTCTCGTTCCACCTCTACTCCACCGAGGACGATGTCGATCGGGCCCTCACCGCGTTGACCGGCTGACCGCCCCGAAGGCCGATGCCGTTCACGAGGTGGCCTCCTCGATGCTGGCGGCCGTGGTGGTACTGACGCGGTAGGCGCGGGCCCGAGCCCTCGCCCGGTGGAACCGCATCGACGACGCGCTCGCCACGCTTCTGGGCGCCGAGGTCATCGGCCCCGACCAGGTGCGCTACCACCGGCTCTCCCGCGACCTGGTCTGGGACATCCTCACCCGCCCCCGGCCACCTCGACTCGCCGTCGAACTCAGCGACCGGATGGGCGTCCGGTCAGCAGGGCCGCGCTGGTAGCCCGGCTCAGACCAGCCGGCTCGTGTAACCGGCCGCCACCAGACGCTCGAACGCCGCCCGCACCGCATCCGGCACCTCCTGCCGGATCGCGAACCCACGCTCGGCGTACACCTCGATCCGCTGCGTGTCGCCGACCAGCATGTCCACCACCCGCCGCGCATCGCCGATACTGCGCACGTAGTCATCCAGGTCGAGTGGATTCGACGCGCACACCACCTCGACCTCCGGCCACACCAGCCGGCACGTCGCATAAGCCCGACGCTGCTGGTAGGGCCGCGACATGATCAGCACCGACTCCACCGGGATCCGGCGTTCGGCCAGCAGCGCACGGGAGAACTTTAGGTTCTCGGCGGTGTTCGTGGCACGCGGCTCCACCAGAATCGCTCCCGCCGGTACGCCCTGCTCGACGGCGTACTCGCGGTAGTGCACCGCCTCTCCGCGCGGGAACCGCCCAACCGTCGTCGGAGCATTCGCGCCGGTAAACAGGATCCTTGGGAACAGGCCCTCGTGGAACAGACGGGTCGCGACGACCGCCACCCCAAGGTCATGACTGCCCAGTCCGATCCCCACATCACACGAACGCAACTCGTGACGCAGGTCGTGGTAGCGCCACAGCGTCACCACGTCCGCCCGAACAGCGTCGGGAATCTCCTCGGCAGCAGCTGCCGCCCGCCGGTCCATCAGCACCTACCAGTCCGGTCCGCTGGATCCCCTCATACCGCCAGCGTAGGGGGGAGCAGCGCAACACGACACCGCCGACTCCAGCACCACGCCACCGGCCACCACAAGACCAGGAGGTTGGCGACGGCCAGGACGATCGCGAGGTCCAACGGCTGCCGAGCACCCACTGAGCGACCAGCACCACCGCCGTACGCGAAAAGGCCCCGACCGGCACATAAGTACCAGGTCAGGGCCTTGCTCGTTGGTGCGCCGCCAGGGACTCGAACCCGAACCCGCGGATTAGGAGTTGGCGGCCTTGCCGAAGAGGCTCGCTGGTGTGCGGGGTGTGTCGATTGAGGATCTCCGCGAGATGAAGCTGGGGGAAGAGGCGTCGTTCGGCCACGCATTCGGGTGTCGGAATGTGGGGTCCGACAACATAGCCTCTCCTCGATCTACGGCCGTAGGTTTCCTGCACACCCGACGGACCTGTGACCGCAGTCACTACTTTCGTCCGTCGCCAGGCCGGGGAGAGGGGTGGCGATGGCCGGGCAAGGCCTCCTGTCGGCCCACGGGCTGACCCGCGACTTCCGGGGCTTCCGTGCGGTCGACGACGTCGACCTGGTGGTTGCCGAAGGCAGCGTGCATGCGCTCGTCGGCCCGAACGGTGCGGGCAAGACGACCCTGTTCAACCTGCTCACCGGCTTCCTGTCGCCCACCGGTGGCCGGATCGAGTTGGCGGGACGCGACATCACCGGCCTGCCGGCGGAGCAGGTCGCCCGCCGGGGCGTCGCCCGCTCCTTCCAGATCACCAGCCTCTTTCCGCAGCTGTCGACCCGGGAACATGTCGAATTGGCGTTGCAGAGTCCGAGCGGGCTGGGCTGGCGGTTCTGGCGGTCGGCAAAGCTGATGCGGCGCTACACCGATCGGGCCGACGAACTGTTGGCGATGGTCGGCCTGGCCGACTTGGCGGCGGTTCCCGCCGAGGCGCTCGCCTACGGTCGCAAGCGCGCCCTGGAGTTGGCGATCGCCCTCGCCCTGGACCCGAAGGTGCTGCTGCTGGACGAGCCGACCGCGGGCATGGGGCTGGAGGACGTCGACCGCACCGTCGAGCTGATCGCACAGGTTCGGCAGGGCCGCACCGTGGTGCTGGTCGAGCACAACATGAGCGTCGTGGGGCGACTCGCCGACACCGTCACCGTCCTGCAGGCCGGCCGGGTCCTCGTCGAAGGCCCGTACGAGCAGGTTCGCGCCGACGAACGGGTGATCACCGCCTACCTGGGAGCCGCCGATGCTGCGCATTGAGAACCTCTCCGCCTGGTATGGCGAGGCGCAGGTGCTGCGGGACGCCGGTCTCCACGTGGACCCCGGCGAGGTCGTCACCCTGGTGGGCCGCAACGGGGCCGGCAAGTCGACCCTGCTGCGCTGCGTCATGGGCCTGCACGCAGGCTGGCGGGGCACCGTCGAGCTGGGCGGGACAGCGCTGGGCAACCTGTCGGCGGACCGGCGGGCCCGGCGGGGACTCGGCTGGGTTCCCGACGATCGGGGTAGCTACGCCACCCTGACCGTGACCGAGAATCTGACCCTGCCGCCCACCGTTGGGCCCGACCCATGGTCGCTGGAGCGGGTGTACGAGGCGTTCCCCGCCCTTTACCAGCGGCGTAACGCGGCCGCCACGACGCTCTCCGGCGGTGAGCAACAGATGCTGGCGCTGGCCCGGGTCCTGCGGATGGGCGCCCGCGTGCTGCTCTGCGACGAACCGACCGAAGGGCTGGCGCCGCTGCTCGTCCAGCAGGTCGGTGACCTGCTGCGGGAAGCCAAGCGGCACGGGGTGACGGTGCTGCTGGTGGAGCAGAACCTGCGCTTCGCCACCAGCGTCGCCGACCGGCACTACCTGCTGGCCGAGGGGCGCGTCACGGCGGCGATGGAGAACTCCGAGGTGCGGTCGCGGGAACGCGAACTGCTGTCGTACCTCGGCATCTGAGAGCTCGGGACCGATCCCGCGCGGTGCGCGGACGAAGGGATGGTCATGCGTAGGACGGTGGGTTTGGTCGCGACGGCAACGGCCACGGCGCTCGTGGTCGCCGGCTGCGGTGGTGGGGGTCCCCAGTCCGATGGGGACGAGAAGGTGACCGGTGGCGCGATCGTGCTGGGCGTCCTCAACGACCAGTCCGGTGCCTACTCCGAGCTGTCGGGCCGCAACTCGGTCACGGCCGTGGAGCTGGCGATCGCCGACTTCCAGGCGAAATACGGCGACCGGGCGGTCACCACGGACATCAGCGTGCGCAGCGCCGACCACCAGAACAAGCCGGACCTGGCGAACAGCAAGGCCCAGGAGTTGTACGACCGGCAGGGGGTCGACCTGATCCTGGACGTGCCCACCTCGTCGGCGGCGCTGCGGGTCGCCGACGTGGCGAAGGAGAAGCGCAGGCTCTACTTCAACATCGGTGCGGCGACCACCGACCTCACCGGCAAGAGCTGCAACAAATACACCTTTCACTACGCGTACGACACGTACATGCTGGCCAACGGCACGGGCCGGACCACCACCGAGCAGGTCGGCCGGAACTGGTACATCCTCTACCCGAACTACGCCTTCGGTCAGGACATGGAGAAGAGCTTCTCCGCGGCCATCGCCGACGCCGGTGGTCGGGTGGTCGGCAAGGACGGGGCGCCGTTCCCGAACACCAGCGGTGACTACTCCAGCTACCTGCTCAAGGCGGCGACGCTGGACCCGAAGCCGGACGTCCTCGGCACCATGCAGGCCGGGGCGGAGCTCGTCAACGTGGTGAAGCAGTACAACGAGTTCGCGCTGCGCGACAAGGGCGTGGGTCTGGCCGTCGGCCTGATGTTCATCACCGACATTCACTCGCTCACCCCGGCGGCGCTGGCCGGCACCACCTACACCGACGCCTGGTACTGGAACTTCGACCAGCAGAACCGGGAGTTCGCCGACCGCTTCCAGCAGGAGACCGGCACCCGGCCGTCGTTCGCGCACGCGGCGAACTACTCCGCCGCCACCCAGTACCTGGAGGCGGTGCAGGCGGCCGGCACCGACGACGCCGACACGATCGTCGCCGAGCTGGAGGGCAAGGAGGTCAACGACGTCTTCCTGCGCAACGGCAAGATCCGGGCCGAGGACCACCGGGTGATCCACGACGCCTACCTGGCCCAGGTGAAGCCGCAGTCGGAGGTCACCGAGGAGTGGGACTACGTACGGATCCTCGACACCATCCCGGCCGAGGAGGCGTTCCGAGCCCCGTCCCCGGACTGCACGCTGTGACCGCTTTTCTCCAGAGCACCTTCAACGGGCTGGTCAGCGGGGCGTTCTACGCCCTGCTCGCGCTCGGCCTCGCGGTCATCTTCGGGATGCTGCGGGTGGTGAACTTCGCCCACGGCGCCTTCTACATGCTCGGCGCCTTCGGCGCGTACGTGCTGCTGGCCGAGGCGGGGGTGCCGTTCTGGGTCGCCCTGGTGGTCGTGCCGCTGGCCCTGGCGCTGCTCGGCATGGCGCTCGAGCGGGCGTTCATCCACCGGCTCAGCCGGCTCGACCCGCTCTACAACTTCCTGCTCACCTTCGGCCTCACGCTGATTCTGCAGGACCTGGTGAAGCTCCGGTACGGGGTGCAGTCCAGCCCGTACGAGGCGCCGGCCGGGCTCCGCGGCTCGGTCGACCTCGGGCTCTTCGACTTCCCGACGTACCGGGTCTTCATCCTCGGTTTCGCGGTGGCGGTCTGCGTCGGGGTGTGGTGGGCGCTGGCCCGTACCCGGGTCGGCATGGTCGTTCGCGCCGCGACGGAGCGGCCGGAGCTGACCCGGGCGCTCGGCATCAACGTCGGGCGCTGGATCACCCCGGTCTTCGGCTTCGGTATCGCGCTGGCCGGGCTGGCCGGGGTGCTCGCCGCGCCGATGCGCGCCGTCAACCCGCTGATGGGAGCGGACCTGATCATCGTGGTGTTCGCGGTGGTGGTGATCGGTGGGCTGGGGTCGATCTTCGGCTCGGTCGCCGCCGGCTTCGGGATCGGGATGGTGCAGGCGTGGGCCGAGGCCTACCTCTCCGCCTTCCCGATCGTGGCCCAGACGATCGTCTTCATCGTGATGGCCGCCGTGCTGCTCTGGCGCCCGGCCGGACTCTTCGGCCGGGCGGAGGCGCCAGCATGACGAGCACTGTGGAGAGCAGGTCCGAGCCGGCCGGGCGGGGGGCGCCCAGTGGCCTGGCCGTGGCGGCCCGAGCCCCCGGTTGGGCCCGGTACGCGCTGCTCGTCGCCGGCCTGGCGGTGGCGCTCTGGCTACCGAACGGCCTGTACCCGGCGGTGGCGGTGGACATCCTCTGCTGGGCGCTCTTCGCCGTCGCGGTGGACCTGCTGCTTGGCTTCACCGGCTTGTTGTCCTTCGGGCACGCGGCCTTCTGGGGCGTGTCGGCGTACACGACCGGTCTGGTGGCGATCCACCTGAGCCTGCCGTTTCCGGCCGCGGTGCTGGCCGGGGCGCTGGCCGCGGCGGTCCTCGCGGTGCCGATCGGCTACCTGGCGGTACGGCGAACCGGAATCTACTTCGCCATGGTCACCCTGGCCTTCGCGCAGCTGGTCTACTACGTCGCCAACGAGTGGCGGTCGGTGACCCAGGGCGAGAACGGCCTGCAGGGGGTGCCGCGGGAGCTGTTCGGGCTGGACCTGACCGACGACTACTACTTCTACTACGCGATCCTGCCGATCGTGCTGCTCGGTCTGGCCGGCGCGTGGCGGATCGTCCACTCGCCGTTCGGCCGGGTGCTGGTCGGGATCCGGGACAACCCGGCGCGCGCCCGTGCGCTCGGCTACCCGGTGCACCGGTACAAGCTCACCGTGTTTGTGCTCTCCGGCTTCGTCGCCGGCCTCGGCGGTGGGCTCTTCGCCGTCAGCCATCGCTTCGTCTCGCTGGAGGTGCTGCACTGGACCACCTCCGGAAAGGCGGTGATCGTGGTGGTTCTCGGCGGCATCGGCACCCTCTGGGGTGGCGTGCTCGGTGCCGGCATCGTGGTCCGCCTGGAGGACTGGCTGTCATTCTCCGGCTTCGAGGCGATCGGGCTGGTCACCGGCGGCATCTTCGTCGTGGTGGTGTTGCTGTTCCGGCGCGGCATCTGGGGCACCGCGTCCACGTTGGCCCGGCGCTGGTGGGGGCGTCGGGACTGACTCTTGGCCGCGGGGGCGCACAGCCTCCGCGGGGCCGGCTCCAGCGGCGCGGCCCCGACTGCGGCGGGCTCGACCGGGGCGGGCTCGGCCGGGGAGGCCTCGACTGCGGCGCCCTCGACCGCGGCGGGCTTAGCCGGGCGGGTGGCGGAGGCGGTGGAGTCGGAGTGCGAGCTGCACCTCGAGCATGCGCTCCGGCTGCTGCCAGTCGCCGCCGAGGAGGTGACCGACCCGCTCCAGCCGTTGGGTGACCGTGTTGACGTGCACGTGGAGCTGCTCCGCGGCGCGGGTCAGGCTGCTCCCCACCCCGAAGTACGCCTCCAGGGTCCGCACCAGGGCGGTGCCCCGGCGAGCGTCGTAGTCGAGCACTGGCCCCACGGTGGCTGCCAGGAACCGGGAGACGTCGCGGTCGCCGCCGATGTCGACCGCGCCCAGCAGCAGGCCGACGAAGCCCAACTCGTCCGCACTGGCGCCCTGCCCGGCTCGGCCGAGCGCGCCGAGCGCGGTCAGGCAGCGCTCCGCCTCCCGGAACGCCGCGGCCAGCGAGGCCGGACCAGTGGCGGGACCAGCGCCGCCGGCGGTCACCCGTCGCCCGGTCAGCCGGGACAGGTCCCGCGCCACCGCGCGGGCGGCGGTGCCCGCGTCCGAGCCGGGCAGCATCAGCACCACCTTCCCGTCCCGGGCCGCGGCCAGGCCGCCGCGGGTGCAGGCGTAGGTGGTGGCCCAGGAGAGGGTCCGTTGCCGGGCCGGGTCCGTCGCGGCGATCGCGCCGTCGTGCACACAGACCAGCACCTGCGCGGTGTCCACGTCCACGTCGAGTCGGCGGGCCCGGTCACGGAGCGCGTCGGTGTCCCGCGGCGGGTCGGCGATCAGATCGTCGAGGAGTTCGCCGCGGACCCGCCCCTCCGCCTCGGCGACCGTCCGCCGAAACAACAGCAGCAGCGCGGTGACCAGGGCGGCCCGCTCCAGGATCTGCTGGTCGGCGTCGACCAACTCGTCGTCCGGGCGAAGCACCAACGCCCCCAGGTTCTCGGCGCCGGCGACCACGGCGGCGTACCAGAGTGGGCCGCGACGCACGCTGCGCCCCGCGGCCCGGGACGCGGCCACCGCCGCCACGATCTCCGCCCGCCTCGGTTCGTCGATCTCGCCGACCCGGGCCAGGAGTCGCCCCTCGGCGTCCAGGGCCAGTAGCGCTCCACCCAGGACCTCCGGTACGGCGGCGGCGACCTCCTCCACTCCGCCGCCCCGGAGCACCAGCGCGGTCATCCGGTCGTGGGCCGCCGCCGCGCGCTCCACCGACGCGCTGTGCGCCCCGATGGTGGTGTTGGCCGCGGACAGCTCCGCCAACGCGGAGCGGGTCTCGGTGAGCAGCCGAGCGGTGTCGATCGCGACGGCGGCGTGCGCGGCCAGCGACGCCAGCAGGGCCACCTCCTCCCGGGCGAACGGGCGTGCCGAGCGGTTGGCCGCGTAGAGCACGCCGATCGAGATCGAGCCCAGCCGCAGCGGCACGCCGAGGATCGCCACCAGGCCCTCCTCCCCGACGCCGGCGTCGATCTCGCGGGTGTGGTGGAACCGGTCGTCCGCCGGATAGTTCGCCGTGACGTAGGGGGCACCGGACTGGGCGACCAGGCCACCGAGCCCGGCGCCCATCGGTAGCCGCAGCCGTTGGAACCGGGCCGACACCGAGCCGTCGGTGACCCGCATGTAGGTGTCGCCGCGCCGGTCGTCGTTGAGCGTCATGTACGCGACGTCGGCGTCGAGCAGGTCCCGGGCCCGGCGCGCGATCGCCCGCAGCACGTCGTCCAGGTCGCGGAGCCCGGCCAGGTCGCTGACGGTGTCGTACAGCCCGGAGAGCTCACTCTCCCGGCGCCGCCGTCGTTCCAGCAGCGCCCGCACCCGCAGCGCGACCGTCTTGGCCCGTTCCAGCTCGGCCAGTCGCTCCGAGGGTGCTCCGGCGGTGCGTGCGGCCACCAGTGGACCCTCGAACTCCACCGCCGTGGCTTCGCGGGCGAGCAGTTCCAGGAACTCCACCGGCGAGGACATGACGGCCATTGTGCGCCGGTACCCTAGTTTGCCGTCCACCCCCCATCGAGAGCGATGGACGCACCGGTGATGAAGGCCGCCGGTGGCGAGCAGAGGTACGCCACCAACTCGGCCACCTCCTCCGGTTCGAGCAGCCGCTTGATGGCCGCCCGGCCCAGCATGATCTTCTCGACGACCTCGGCTTCCGGAATGCCGTGGCTGGCGGCCTGGTCGGCGATCTGGCGCTGCACCAGCGCGGTGCGCACGTACGCCGGGTTGACGCAGTTGGCGGTCACACCGTGCGCGGCCCCCTCCAACGCGACTACCTTGGACAGACCCTCCAACGCGTGCTTCGCCGAGACGTACGCCGCCTTGTACGGCGAGGCACGTAGCCCGTGCACCGAGGAGATGTTGACGATGCGTCCCCAGCCCCTGGCGTACATGTGCGGCAGGGCCCGGCGGATGACCAGGAACGGGGCTTCGACCATCACCCGGTGCAGGTGTTCGAAGCGTTCCACGGCGAACTCCGGGACCGGGGCGACGTGCTGGAGCCCGGCGTTGTTGACCACGATATCGACCTTGGTGTCGAGGCGGTTGACCGTCTCCGGGTCCGCCAGGTCGGCACCGACGGCTACGCCGCCCACCTCGGTGGCGACCGTCTGGGCGGCGGCGAGGTCCCGGTCCACCACGACGACGGTGGCGCCGGCGGCGCCGAGTCGTCGCGCGCACGTTCGCCCGATGCCGCTGCCGCCCCCGGTCACCAGGGCGGTTCGGCCGGTGAGATCGACCTGTACGACGTGGGGGGTCGTCCTCGGATCTGCCGTCATGGCGCATGAAACTACGACCTGTACGGCCAGGCGGACATGGGGTAGCGGCACATACTCGCCGTCGGGGCTGTGTGGTCGCAGTCGACATCGGGCGAATCCTGGTGGTGCCGGCACCACCCGTCGGGCTCGGCGCCGGGCACCGCCGTCGGGCTCCGGCGTGTCCCGCCGGCTGCGGCTCCGACGATCTCGATAGGGTGTCGAACACACGTACTGCTGGCGGTCGGGGAGGAGGCGGCGTGCGCGTGCTCGGCGTTGACCCGGGGCTGACCCGGTGCGGGGTCGGCGTGGTCGAGGGTGTGCCGGGGCGCCCCTGCACGTTGGTGGCCTACCACGTCGTCCACACTGATCCCGACGACGAGTTGCCGCTGCGCCTGCTGACCCTGGACCGGTCGCTCACCGCCCTGGTGGCCGAGCACCGGCCGGACAGCGTGGCTGTCGAGCGGGTGTTCAGCCAGCACAATGTCCGCACGGTGATGGGCACGGCACAGGCCAGCGGGGTCGCTGTTCTCGCCGGGGCGCGGGCGGGCCTGCCGGTGCAGACCTACACTCCGAGCGAGGTGAAGGCGGCGGTGACCGGCTCCGGTCAGGCCGACAAGGCCCAGATGACCGCGATGGTGACGCGGCTGCTGCGGCTCTCCGCCCCGCCCCGCCCGGCGGACGCCGCCGACGCCCTGGCCCTGGCCATCTGCCACGTGTGGCGCGGTGGCACCCGTTCGAAGTTGGCGACCGCCGCCGACCGGGCCCGACGACGAGGAGGAGGCCGATGATCGCCAGTGTCCGGGGGGTGGTGACGGCGACCGGTCCCGACCACGCCGTCGTGGAGGTCGGCGGCGTGGGCCTGGCGGTGCAGTGCGCGCCGGGCACGATCGCCGACCTGCGGGTGGGTCAGCCGGCCCGCCTCGCCACCAGCCTGGTCGTCCGGGAGGATTCGCTGACCCTCTACGGGTTCGCCGACGACGACGCCAAGGCCCTGTTCGAGCTCTTGCAGACGGCCAGCGGGGTCGGCCCCCGACTGGCCCAGGCCGTCCTCGCGGTGCATGCGCCGGAGGCGGTCCGGACGGCCGTCGCCAACGCCGACATCGCCGCGTTGACCCGGGTGCCGGGGATCGGCAAGAAGGGCGCCGAGCGGCTCGTACTGGAGCTGCGGGACCGGATCGGTCCCGCCCCGGTCGGTGCCGACGCCGCGGCTGGCGTCACGACCGGTAACTGGCCGGAGCAGGTGCGTCAGGCCCTGGTCGGGCTCGGCTGGACGGCGGCGCAGGCGGATCAGGCGGTCACCGCGGTGGCGGAGACGGTGGAGGGGGAGGTGCCCCCGGTGCCGGTCCTGCTCCGGCAGGCGATTCGACTGCTGGGCCGCACGCGATGACGGGCGGGCGGAGCGGGTCGGGCGACCGCATCCGGGCCATGGGTGAGGAGTCGGGATGACGGGCGACAATCTGGTCTCGGCGTATGTGAGCGACGCCGAGCGGGACGCGGAGGCCAGCGTCCGGCCGCGCCGGCTGGCCGAGTTCATCGCGCAGGAGCGGGTCCGGGATCAGCTCGACCTGCTGCTTCAGGGCGCGCTACGCCGCGGCAGTCCTCCCGATCACATCCTCCTGTCGGGCCCGCCCGGGCTGGGTAAGACCAGCCTGGCCAATATCGTCGCCGCTGAGCTGGGCACCAGCATCCGGGTGACCAGCGGCCCGGCGATCGAGCGTTCCGGTGACCTGGCGGCCATCCTGACCAGTCTCGGCGAGGGGGATGTGCTCTTCATCGACGAGGTGCACCGGATCGCCCGGCCGGCGGAGGAGCTCCTCTACAGTGCGATGGAGGACTTCCGGGTTGACGTGGTGGTGGGCAAGGGTCCCGGGGCGACCGCCATCCCACTGGACGTGGAGCCGTTCACCCTGGTCGGGGCGACCACTCGCGCTGGGCTGCTCACCGGCCCGATGCGGGACCGGTTCGGCTTCGTCGCGCACCTGGACTTCTACTCCCCGGCCGACCTGGAGCGGCTGCTGAACCGCTCGGCCCGCATCCTCGGTGTGCCGATCACCGCTGACGGCGCGGCCGAGATCTCCGGCCGCGCGCGGGGCACTCCCCGGATCGCGAACCGGCTGCTGCGCCGGGTGCGGGACTTCGCCGAGGTCCGGGCCGACGGCGTGGTCACCCGGGAGACCGCGCAGGCGGCACTCACCGTGTACGACGTGGACGCGTTGGGGCTGGACCGGCTGGACCGGGCGGTGCTCACCGCGCTGGTGGATCTGTTTCGGGGCGGTCCGGTCGGCCTGTCCACGCTGGCGGTGGCGGTGGGGGAGCAGCCGGACACGGTGGAGGAGGTGTGTGAGCCGTTCCTGGTGCGGGCCGGTCTCCTCGCCCGAACACCGCGTGGTCGAGTCGCCACCGAGGCGGCCTGGCACCACCTGGGGCGTACGCCGCCGAATGGTACATTTGGCCCGGATGTCCCTCCCGCGCGTGCCCTGTTCTCGGTGGAGCCTGATCAGCCGTGATGCGAACGTGATCTGTGCCGCATTCGGTGTTCCCAGGTGGAGCGACTAGACTCGCCGCGGTCTGTACAGATGTGAGAAATCGCCTTCAGCCCGGTGCCCTTGTGCCGGTACGAAGGCCAATGGGAAGGTTTTACCACCGTGCTTTTGGCACAAGATGGCGGCGGCGCTGGCGGCTTCACGCCCATCCTTATGATCGTCCTGCTCTTCGGAGTCATGTACTTCATGATGATTCGTCCGCAGCAGAAGCGGCGCCGAGAGGCGACGGCCATGCAGTCCTCGCTGGGGCATGGTGACGAGGTCGTCACCATCGGCGGGCTTTACGGCACCGTCACCGGCGTGGACGACGAGACGGTGCTGCTGGAGGTCGCCCCCGGCGTGGAGACCCGGTACGCCCGTCCCGCGATCGCCCGGGTCGTCACCAAGGCGGAGCAGCCCGCTGACGCGGCGGCCGACGACGCGGACGCAATCAAGGAGTAATACCCCGCCCGTCAATTTCGGCGGCCGGGCAGCGCATGAGTTGGACGAAAATTTGACAATCGGGTCGATACGCCACCCACGGTAGGTGCAGGGTGTGGTGGCGTTCCGCGTCGGTGCCCGTGCGCCGCTGCGGCGACCCCCACATAGCTTCGGCCGGTCTATCCGGCCGACAGCCGCCGCTGGCGTGGCGGCGTGACCCTACAGGGAGACAGGACAGCCGTGGCACCACCTCAGAAACGGATGCGCCCCGGGCGGCAGCTAGCCGTGCTCGGGTTCATCTTCGTGGTCCTCTATCTTCTGGTCTTCTTCGGCGGCGGCGCGAGCGGTAGCTGGCAGGACCGGCTCGAGCCCAAGCTCGGTCTCGACCTGGTCGGCGGCACCCGGCTGACGCTGGAGGCGACCAACACCGTTGACGGCCAGGCACCGACCGCCGAGAACCTGGAGGAGGCCCGGCAGATCATCGAGAGTCGGGTCAACGCCTTCGGGGTTGCCGAGGCCGAGGTCGTCACCGAGGGCGACCGGAACATCGTGATCTCCCTTCCCGGCGAGAACCGGGACCTGACCGAGGTCGGAAGCGCCGCGGAGCTGCGCTTCCGCAAGGTGCTCCAGGTGACCGACGGTAGTGGCGCGGCGGCGAACCCGGCGCCGAGCCCGACCGACACCCCCTCGGCCACACCGTCCGGTTCCGCTGCGCCGTCTGGCTCCGCCACGCCGTCCACGACCGGCAGCGCCTCCCCCACCCCGTCGAGCAGCGTCCAGGTCACGGCCTCGCCGACCGGAGGTGAGGGCGGTGGTGCCGCGGCGCCCAGCGAGACCCCCACGGCCTCGCCCAGCGTCACGCCCACGCCGAGCGCCTCCTCCTCGCCCAGCGCGACACCGGCGGCGAGTGACAGCGCCACCCCGGTCCCGGCCAGCATCGAGGAGCAGCGCAGGGCAGTCGAGCAGAAGGTCGGTGCGCCCGCCTGGGAGGCCGCGAACGCACTCCAGTCGCCCAACGACCTGACCACCGACCCGTCGCTGGTCGAGAAGCTCAAGCCGTTCGCGTCGCTGACCGACCGCGAGGTCGCGGTGCTGCCGGCCCAGGTGCAGTTCAACGTCCCGCAGATCACTTGTGACCAGCTTGACGCCCGTCCGCCGGCGTCGATCTCCGCCGTCGACCAGCAGGTCGTCGCCTGTGAGTTCGGCAGCATCAAGTACCTGCTCGACCAGGCCAAGGTCGTCGGCACCGACATCAACGACGCCAACGCCGTGCTAGACCAGACCAGCCAGTGGGTGGTCAGCCTGGACTTCACCAACTCGGGCCAGGACAAGTGGACCGCGTTGACCGGTGAGGCGTTCCGGAACGAGGGCGAGGCCTGTGACCCGAGCGCGCTCGGGGACAGCGGCAACTGCCGGGTCGCCGTCGTGCTGGACAACGAGATCGTCTCCTCGCCGGAGATCCTGGGTGTGTTGACCAGTAACTCGCAGATCACCGGCAACTTCACCCAGCAGGACGCCGGCGACCTGGCGAGCACGCTGCGCTACGGCGCGCTGCCGGTGACCTTCGAGCCGCAGGCGCAGCAGAACGTCACCGCGACCCTGGGCGCCAGCCACCTGCGGGCGGGCCTGCTCGCGGCCGGCATCGGGATGCTGTTGGTGATCATCTACTCGTTCTTCTACTACCGGTTGCTCGGCTCCGTGATCTTCCTGAGCCTCGTGCTCTCCGCGCTGCTCGTCTTCGGCGCGTTGGTGGTCCTCGGCCGGCAGATCGGGTTCACCCTCACCCTCGCCGGAATCGCCGGCATGATCGTCTCGCTCGGTGTGGCGGCGGACTCCTTTGTCATCTACTTCGAGCGGCTCAAGGACGAGATTCGGGAAGGGCGCAGCCCCCGCAGCGCGGTCTCCCGGGCGTGGATCCGCGCCCGTCGGACGATCATCTCCGCCAACGCGATCACCCTGATGTCCGCGGTGGTGCTCTACATCGTCTCGGTCGGCGTGGTCAAGGGTTTCGCCTTCGCGTTGGGCCTCGCCACGGTCCTCGACCTGGTGGTGGTCTTCCTCTTCCGACACCCGATCATGACGATGTTCGCCCGCACCCGGGCGTTCCTGTCCCCGCGGGTCAGCGGCCTCGGCCGGGCGTTGCCGGCCCGGGAGAAGCCGGCCCAGCCCCGCAACCCGCACGCGAAGGAGGCCTGAGATGGCCGGTGCTGGTCTCGCGAGTCGCCTCTACCGTGGTGAGGCCGGTCTCGACATTGTCGGCCGTCGCAAGGTGTGGTTCAGCGTCGCCGGGGCGCTGGCCCTGATTTCGGTGCTGAGCTTCGCGTTCCTCCGGTTCGACCTCGGAATCGAGTTCGCTGGCGGTAACTCGATCCAGGTTCCCGCCAGCGTCGGCACCCTGGAGCAGGCCGAGGAGGCGGTTGACGCCGCGCTGGCCACTGAGGGTGGCGGCGCGGAGGTGGTCACCGCGCAGAAGGTCGGCGGTACCGGTGACGACTTCTATGAGATGCGTACCTCGCAGCTCAGCGCGGAGCAGGCCAACGCGGTCAAGGCGGCGGTAGCCCTGGAGTTCGGCCTCCAGGTCAGCGACGTTGGCGGTGAGCAGGTCAGCCAGGCCTGGGGTAGCCAGGTCACCAAGCGGGCGGTGCTCGGTCTGGTGATCTTCCTCGTGCTGGTGATGGTCTACCTGGTGCTGCGCTTCGAGTGGCGGATGGCCGTCGGTGCGGTCAGCTCCCTGCTGATGAACCTGGTCCTCAGCGCCGGCATCTACTCGATGGTCGGCTTCGAGGTGACCCCGTCGACGGTGATCGGCTTCCTCACCATCCTGGGCTTCGCCCTCTACGACGTGGTGGTGGTCTTCGACAAGGTCCAGGAAAATACCCGCGGCATCACCGCGAACAACAACCAGACGTACGGCGAGGCGGCCAACCTGGCGATCAACCAGAGCCTCATGCGGTCGCTGAACACCTCGATCGTGGCCCTGCTCCCGGTCGGCGGCTTGCTCTTCATCGGAGCCGGCTTCTTCGGCGCGGGCACGCTGAAGGACCTCGGCCTGGTGCTGTTCGTCGGTATGGCGGTGGCGTTCTTCTCCTCGATCACCCTGGCCACCCCGCTGCTGGTGCTGCTCAAGAACCAGGAGCCGCGGATCCAGGCGCACAACAAGCGGGTGCTGGCCCGGCGGGCCGCGCTGGAGCGTGGCGAGGGTGCGACGAAGAGCGCGCCCCGGCTGACGGAGCGCGCCGACGAGCAGCTCGACCCGGGGGCGCCGGCCCTCGCCGGCGCGGCCCCGAAGGTGGGGGCACGGCCGGCGGGTAAGCGGCCGACCGGCACGCGCGGTGCGCGCGGTGGCGGTAACCGTCCGGGCGGCAAGCGGCGCTGACGCGCCAGGGGAACGGAAACGACGGCGTCCTTCATGCTGTGCGAGCGGCGTGCGGGACGCCGTCGTCGGAACAAGGGAGCGGAACCGCGTGACAGAGACCCACACCACCGTGGTACGAGGGGACAGCGGCCGGGAGATGGCCGAACTGGTGGCCAGCCGGGTGCTGGACGTACCGGATTTCCCGAAGCCCGGTGTCATGTTCAAGGACCTGATGCCGCTCTTCGCCGATGGGGACACCTTTCGCGAGATCATTGACGGCATCGTGCGTTACCACGGGCGGGACTCGTTCGACACCGTGGTGGGGATCGAAGCCCGTGGGTTCGTGGTCGCGGCAGCGATAGCGTACGCCGCCGGCGTCGGGGTGGTGCCGGTACGCAAGGCGGGCAAGCTGCCCCGGGTGGCCTACTCGGCGTCGTACGCCCTGGAATACGGTGAGGCCACCCTGGAGGTGCACCAGGATGCGTTCACTGCCGGGCACCGGGTCCTGGTGGTGGACGACGTACTCGCCACGGGTGGCACCGCTGAGGCGACCCTCGACCTGGTCGAGCGGGCCGGCGGTACGGTGGCGGGCTGCACCGTCCTGCTGGAGTTGGGCTTCCTGGGCGGTCGTGAGCGGCTGGCGCCGCGCCCGGTCCATGCCCTGCTGACCGTTTGATCGTCTGGGCCGGGGCGGATGACCCGGTGCGGCCCGGGTCGGCGAGACGGCGGCGCCCCCTGAGTGCGGGTAGCATTGCCATTTGCTAACCGGGCGCGTCGATTCGTCCGGTGGCGAGGAGCCGGCGGCCAAAGGTCGGCGGGCCACACCGGCCGGTGCGGCCGGTGGGATCGACGACGCCGGCCGGCGCGGCCGGTGGAATCCGACGTCGGCCGCCTGGCCGGCGCGTCCGGCGAGCGGTGAGGAGGACGGTGTCTCACGATGTCGCCCCTCCGTTGGAGGACACGGTGCATCCGACAGGCGACGGCTCGGTGACCGACCGCAGTGGTGGCTCTCGCTCCGGGGTTGGTCCCGGTAGTGGCGCCGGAGCGACCGACGCCCTCCGCACCGGCCCGGACGCGGGGAGCGAGGGGGCGGTCGTTGCGAGGCGGGGCGACCAGGTGCCCGAGACCGTTCCCGGCGGCGGATTCGCACTCTCCAGCGCGCCGACCGGACGGCGGGTGCGGGCCCGCCTGGCCCGGTTCAACGCGCCTTGGCAGTCCTCGCAGGTCAGCGAGGTGCTGGAGCCGCTGATCTCCAGTCACCGGGAGAATCACCCGAAGGCCGACGCGCGGCTGTTGCAGCGCGCTTTCGACACGGCGGCTCGCTGGCACTCCGGCCAGTACCGTAAGTCCGGCGACCCCTACATCACCCATCCGCTCGCGGTGGCCACCATCCTGGCCAATCTGGGCATGGACACCACCACGCTGGTCGCGGCGCTGCTGCACGACACGATCGAGGACACCGAGTACACGCTGGACCAGATGCGGGCCGACTTCGGTGGTGAGGTGGCGCTGCTGGTTGACGGGGTGACCAAGCTTGACAAGGTCAAGCTGGGCGACGCGGCGAAGGCGGAGACGATCCGCAAGATGGTCGTCGCCATGGCGAAGGACCCACGGGTCCTGGTGATCAAGCTGGCCGACCGGCTCCACAACATGCGTACCCTGATCTTCCTGCCGCGGCCGAAGCAGGAGCAGAAGGCCAAGGAGACGCTGGAGATCCTGGCTCCCCTGGCACATCGCCTGGGTATGAACACGATCAAGTGGGAGCTGGAGGATCTGGCCTTCGGCACCCTCTTCCCGAAGCGGTACGAGGAGATCAACCGACTGATCGGGGAGCACCAGCCGCAGCGGGAGGCGCTGCTGCGACAGGTGACCAGGAAGGTCGGCACCGACCTGAAGTCCGCCAAGATCAGGGCGGAGGTGACCGGTCGGCCGAAGCACCTGTACTCGATCTACCAAAAGATGATCGTGCGGGGGCGGGACTTCAACGACATCTACGACCTGGTGGGTGTGCGGATCCTGGTGGACACGGTGCGGGACTGTTACGCGGCGTTGGGTGTGATTCACGCGAACTGGCAGCCGGTGCCGGGCCGGTTCAAGGACTACATCGCGATGCCGAAGTTCAACATGTACCAGTCGTTGCACACGACGGTGATTGGGCCCACCGGTAAGCCGGTGGAGATGCAGATCCGCACGTACGCGATGCACCGTACCGCCGAGTTCGGTATCGCGGCGCACTGGAAGTACAAGGAGCACAAGGGCACCCAGATCGTGGGCCCGCCGGCGCACATCGATGAGATGACCTGGCTGCGGCAGCTGCTGGACTGGCAGCGGGAGGCGGCCGACCCGAGCGAGTTCCTGGACGCGCTGCGCTTTGACCTGTCCAGCCAGGAGGTGTACGTCTTCACCCCGAAGGGCGACGTCTTTCCGTTGCCGACGGGGTCCACGCCGGTGGACTTCGCGTACGCGGTGCACACCGAGGTGGGGCACAAGTGCATCGGGGCGCGGGTCAACGGCAAGCTGGTGCCGTTGGAGTCGACGCTCTCCAACGGCGATGTGATCGAGATCTTCACCTCGAAGTCGGAGACGGCTGGCCCGACCCAGGACTGGCTGGGGTTCGTCAAGAGCCCGCGGGCGCGTACGAAGATCCGGCAGTACTTCAACAAGGAGCGGCGCGAGGAGGCGATCGAGGCCGGCAAGGACGCGATCGTCAAGGCGATGCGCAAGCAGGGCATGCCGCTGCAGCGGATGCTCAGCTCCGACAACCTGATGGCGATCGCGCGGGATCTACACCTGGCCGATGTCGCCTCGCTCTACGCGGCGGTCGGTGACAGCCACGTCTCCGCCCAGTCGGTGGTGCAGAAGCTGATGGCCTCCTACGGCGGGGAGGAGGGCGCGGTCGAGGACATCGCCGAGACCGCGGTGGCCACTCGCCCGCCGCGGAGTCGGGCCAGCAGCAACGACCCGGGTGTCGTTGTTCGGGGCGTCAGCGACGTGTGGATCAAGCTGGCCCGCTGCTGCACCCCGGTCCCGCCGGATTCGGTGTTCGGCTTTGTCACCCGCTCCGGCGGGGTGAGCGTGCACCGGGACGACTGCGCCAACGCCGAGGACCTCAAGGCACAGGGGGAGCGGGTCGTGGAGGTGGGCTGGAAGCTCACCAGCGCGTCAACCTTCCTCGTCGCCATCCAGGTCGAGGCGCTCGACCGGCACAAGCTACTCACCGACGTGACCCTGGTGCTCTCCGACGAGCGGGTTAACATCCTCTCCGCGACCGTGACGACCACGCGGGACCGGGTGGCGGTGAGCCGGTTCAGCTTTGAGATGGCCGACCCCAAGCATCTGGGGCACCTGTTGGCCGCGGTGCGCAAGGTTGACGGCGTCTTCGACGCCTACCGGGTCACCTCCGGCTCCTGAGCCCATCGGCATGCACGAGCGCCCCCGGCCGGAGCCGGGGGCGCGTCGCGGTCTTCGCTGGGGCGGTCAGCCCTGGGGTGCGCTCATCGTGAGGTCGGTGATGGTGACCCCCTTCTTCGGGTGTCCGCCGCCGGCCATCTGCGCGTAGGCCGCGTCGTCGCCGGCCGCCGCGACCTCCTTGACGATGTCCATCCCGCCGGTGATCGTGCCGAGGACGGTGTAGTTCGGGTCGAGCGGCGAGTCGCCGTAGACGATGAAGAACTGGCTGCCGGTGCTGCCGGGGGCGCCGGAGTTGGCCATCGCGATAACGCCCTCCGGATACGGGGGCCGCTTGTCCGTGGGCAGGTTCTCCTCAGCCAGCCCGTAGCTCGGCCCGCCGGTGCCGTCGGTTTCCCGCCAGCCGTCACCGGTCGCGCTCGGGTCACCGCACTGGAGCACCTTGATTCCTTCGGTGACGAGGCGGTGGCACTTGGTGTTGTCGAAGAAGTTCTGCTCGGCCAGGTGGGTGAAGCTGGCGCTGGTGCACGGCGTCTCGGAGCGGTCGACCTTGGCCGTGATCGGCCCGAGGTTCGTGTCGATCGTGAGGGTCTGGGTGCCGGTGTTCGGTTGCTGCGTGCTCGGCAGGCCGACGTCCTTGATCTGTGGGGTCCGCTGGTCGGCGGGGATCTCGGTGAAGACGCACTCGGTGGCACCGGCGGTGGTGGTCGAGTCGGTCGCCGAGTCGTCGCCGAGGCTCGACACCAGCCAGACGGTGCCGGCGACCACCAGGAGGAGAGCCGCGCTCGCCCCGACGATCGCCTGGGTCTGTCGACGCCGACGAGCCCGGGCGGTCCGCTCGGCCATCTCCTTCTCGAGCCGAGCGCGGGCCGCCGCGCGTTGCCGCTCACTGATGGACGTCACGCCTGGATCCTCCTGCACGATGTGGGTGGGCTGGGATCGGTCAGCCGGCGCTCGGGTCAACCGCCGGGGTGGCCGACGTGGTGGCGGTCGGCGTCGTCGCCGGCTCGGTGACCGTCAGGCTCTGGATAACCACGTCGTCGTCCTTCGGCTTGACCTTCGCCCCGCCCTCATTCTCCACGGTCGGAAGCGCACCGATCTTCTCGACCGTATCCAGGCCACCGGTGACGCGGCCAACGACCGTGTACGCCGGGTCGGCGGTGGTGAAGTCCTTGAAGAAGATCAGAAACTGACTTCCGTTGGCGCTGGGCCTGTTGCTGACCATCGCGACCGTGCCCTTCGGGTAGGTCGCGGGCTGGTCGGGCGCGGGGCTGGCCGAGGTCTCCGCCGGGGTGGGAACGTTCTCGTCATAGAAGGAGTAGGCGGGTCCGCCCAGTCCGGTGCCGCTCGGGTCGCCGCAGCGCACCGCACCCTCGGCGGTGATCTCGTGGCACTTCGTGTTGTCGTAGAACGAGTTCGCCGCGAGGTGGGAGATGCTCGCGACGGCGCACGGGGTGGCGGCGGTGTCCAGCTCGGCGGTGACCGGGGCGCCCTGGTTCGTGACGACCGTCATCGTCCGGACCCCCCCGGTCGGCAGCCCGGTGGTGGCCGGTGTGCCGACGTCGGTCAGGTTGGTGTTGGCGGTGGCGTCCTCCGGGGTCCAGAAGCAGATCTCCTCGGCCGCGGTGTCCTCGACCGGTTCCCGATCGAAGGCACCCAGCGCCCAGGCGGAGCCGGCCACGAGCAGGGCGAGGACGACTGCGACGCCCACCCCGGCCTGGACCTGCCGTCGGCGGCGGGCCCGAGCGGCCCGCCGGGCCAGCTGTCGGTCGAGTTTTGCCCGCGCCAGTTTGCGCTGCCGATCCCTGCTGGAGGCCACCCGCGCTCCCCTTCCTCTACCCTGGTTCCGTGACGGGCGGCCCGACCGTTGGTCAGGTGTGCCATGCCACACGCCCGCAAGAGTGTACGACCAGAGGCGGGGATTGTCGTGTACGAGGTGGCGCAGTGGTGACCCGCGGACCGTGCCGCACCCACCATCGGGCCGCACCGCGCGAGCGTGGTTGCCGCGGCGACTAGGCTCAGCAGACGACCTGACACTTCGAGGGAAGGGGAGCCGTCGTGCTCGTGGCCGGTTTTCCCGCGGACGCCTTCGGCACCAACTGCTACGTGGTCGCGACGGCGCCGGGGGAGCAGTGTGTGGTGGTCGATCCCGGCATCGGGGTGCTCGACCGACTCGACGCCCTGCTGGCCGAGCACCGGCTGCATCCGGCCGCGGTCCTGTTGACCCACGGCCACCTCGACCACACCTTCTCCGTCGCGCCGGTCTGCGGTGCGCGGGGGGTCACCGCGTACGTTCACCCGGCTGACCGGGAGCTCCTCGCCGACCCGGCGAAGGGGCTCTCCGCCGACCTGGCCGGGCTCTTCGGTGGTCGGCTGCCGTACACCGAGCCGGAGGACGTCGCCGAACTGACCGACGGCGCCACCCTCGACCTCGCCGGGCTGGAGATCACCGTTGACCATGCGCCGGGCCATACCGGCGGGTCGGTGCTCTTCCGGTTGCCCGGAGCGGGTTCCCGCTGGGAGGCAGACGAGCTCTGCCTCTCCGGTGATGTGCTCTTCGCCGGCTCGATCGGCCGTACCGACCTGCCGGGTGGCAGCCATCCGACGATGCTCGCCAGCCTGCGGAGCAAGATCCTCCCGCTGGCGGACGACACGGTCGTGCTGCCCGGCCACGGTCCCACCACGACGATTGGCCGGGAACGCGCCGCCAACCCGTACCTCCTCGAGGTCGCGGGCGCGCAGGCGCGACCGGCGGCCCCTGCCCGCGGCCTGTAGCCGCCGCATCTTCTTCCCCCGCGTGGACCGCGCGGGGTTCGCGAACGGAGCACCATGAGTAAGCCCACGCCGATCTCCGGCTTTCCGGAGTGGACGCCCGCCCAGCGGATGATCGAGCAGTCCGTCCTGGAGCGGATCCGGGACACCTTCGAGCGGTACGGGTTCGCCCCGCTGGAGACCCGCGCGGTCGAGCCGCTCGACCAGTTGCTGCGCAAGGGGGAGACCTCCAAGGAGGTCTACCTGCTCCGGCGGCTGCAGGCCGACCCCGACGGACCGGCCGGCGACGACGCTCTTGGCCTGCACTTCGACCTGACCGTGCCGTTCGCCCGGTACGTGCTGGAGAACGCCGGCAAGCTCCAGTTCCCGTTCCGCCGCTACCAGATCCAGAAGGTGTGGCGGGGCGAGCGACCGCAGGAGGGCCGCTACCGGGAGTTTCTGCAGGCGGACATCGACATCGTGGACCGGGACACGTTGGCACCGCACCACGAGGCCGAGATGCCGCTGGTGATCGGGGACGCGCTGCGGTCGCTGCCGATTCCGCCGGTGCGGATCCAGGTCAACAACCGCAAGATCTGCGAGGGCTTCTACCGGGGGGTGGGGATCACCGACCCGGAGGCGGCGCTGCGCGCGGTCGACAAGCTGGACAAGGTCGGCCCGGCCCGGGTGGCCGACCTCCTGACCGCCACGGCCGGGGCGACCGAGGCGCAGGCGAAGGCCGTGCTGGCGCTGGCGGAGATCTCGGCGCCGGACGCGTCGTTCGCCGACGCGGTGAACGCGCTCGGGGTCAGTCACCCGCTGCTCGACGAGGGCCTCGCGGAGCTGGTCCAGGTGATGCAGACCGCCGCCGAGCACGCGCCCGGCCTCTGCGTCGCCGACCTGCGCATCGCCCGCGGCCTGGACTACTACACCGGGACCGTCTACGAGACGCAGCTGGTCGGGTACGAGCGGTTCGGCTCGATCTGCTCCGGCGGCCGGTACGACAACCTGGCCAGCGCCGGTGCCGTCGCGTTCCCGGGAGTGGGCATCTCGATCGGTGTGACCCGGCTGCTCGGCCTGCTCTTCGGTGCCGGGGCGTTGAGCATCTCCCGTCCGGTCCCCACCTGTGTGGTGGTGGCGGTGACCAGCGAGGCGCAGCGGGCGGTGAGTAACCGGGTCGCCGAGGCGTTGCGGGCCCGGGGCATCTGCACCGAGGTCGCGCCGAGCGCGGCGAAGTTCGGCAAGCAGATCCGCTACGCCGAGCGGCGGGGCATCCCGTACGTGTGGTTCCCCGGCACGGACGAGGGAGCGGACGAGGTCAAGGACATCCGTACCGGTGCGCAGGTGTCGGCGCGGGCGGAGGTGTGGCAGCCACCGGCGGCGGACCTGCGGCCGGTGGTGAGCTGAGTTCACGTGACCGTCGGCCCGGTTCGGTCCGGGGTGGGTGTTTCGGCAGGAAGGCGCTGCTCCGAGGCGCATCTGGGATGCTACTGGCGCGTACCGGCGATCGGACCTACGGTGGCGTAAGTTACGCCACCGTAGGGAGACCGCACATGAGCGTCCTCAGCCAGACCGCCCTCCTGCACGAGCTGGAAGTCGTCGTGGAGAAAAACCTCGACCGGCACCTGTCGATCGCGAAGGAGTGGTTCCCGCACGAGTACGTGCCCTGGAGTGAGGGGCGGACCTTCGACGGTCCGCTCGGTGGGCAGGCGTGGACGCCGGCCGACTCAGAGCTGCCCGAGGTCGCCCGTACCGCGTTGATCGTCAACCTGCTCACCGAGGACAACCTGCCCTCGTACCACCACCAGATCGCCACGCTCTTCGGTCGGGACGGGGCGTGGGGGACCTGGGTGCACCGGTGGACGGCCGAGGAGGCGCGGCACGGCATCGCGATCCGGGACTACCTGACGGTGACCCGGGCGGTCGACCCGGTGGCCCTGGAGCGCGCCCGGATGACGCACATGTCGGCCGGCTACCGCAACGCGCACGACGAGGAGATGCTGCACTCGCTCGCGTACGTGTCGTTCCAGGAGTTGGCCACCCGGATCTCGCACCGGAACACCGGCCGGGCCACCGGCGATCCGCACTGCGAGGCGCTGTTGGCGCGGATCGCCACCGACGAGAACCTGCACATGCTCTTCTACCGAAACCTGCTCGCCGCCGCCTTGGAGCTGGCGCCCAGCCAGACGATGCGGGCGGTGGCCGACGTGCTGGCCGAGTTCCAGATGCCGGGCAACGGCATCGAGGGGTTCGCCCGGAAGTCCGTCGCGATCGCCCTGGCCGGCATCTACGACCTGCGCCAGCACCGGGACGAGGTGGTGCTGCCGGTGCTGCGGCAGTGGGACATCTTCGAGGTGTCGGGCCTGGACGCGGACGGCGAGGCGGCCCGGGACCAGATCGCGGCCCACCTCGAGGGCCTGGAGCTCGCCGCGTCCCGATTCGAGGAGAAGCGCGACGCCCGTCGCGCCCGACAGGCGGCCCGGGGCTGACGCCCCCAGGGCGCGGCGGGATCTCCTTGCGCGCACCCGGCAAACGGCGGTGCGGTAGCCCTGACAGAATGCCGGGGCAGAGACATTCTGCCCCGGAACAGGCTGGAACGAGGATGCGGCCCCGGGGCGGCCCGGCGAGGATGCCGGGCAGATTCATTCCGCAGACGAGGGAGACGCACGCCGTGATCCGTACCCATGACGCCGGAAGCCTGCGCGCGACGGACGCCGGCACCACGGTGACGCTCGCCGGCTGGGTGGCCCGCCGGCGCGACCACGGCGGTGTCATCTTTGTCGACCTGCGGGACGCTTCCGGGGTGGCCCAGGTCGTCCTCCGCGAGGAGGACGCCCACGTGCTGCGCAACGAGTACTGCGTCCGGGTCACCGGCGAGGTGACCCGTCGTCCCGAGGGCAATGAGAACCCGGAACTGGCCACCGGCGAGGTCGAGGTGACGGCGGAGGAGCTGGAGGTGCTCTCCGAGGCGGCGCCCCTGCCGCTGCCGGTGGACGACCAGGTCGAGGCCGGTGACGACGTCCGGCTGCGCTATCGGTATCTGGACCTGCGCCGCAGCGGCCCGGCCAGCGCCCTGCGGCTGCGGTCCGCGGCCAACCAGATCGCCCGCACGGTGCTGCACGAGCGGGACTTCCTGGAGATCGAGACTCCGACGTTGACCCGCTCGACGCCGGAGGGGGCCCGGGACTTCCTGGTGCCGGTCCGGCTGCAGCCCGGCACCTGGTACGCGTTGCCCCAGTCGCCGCAGTTGTTCAAGCAGCTGCTCATGGTGGGCGGGATGGAGCGCTACTACCAGATCGCCCGCTGCTACCGGGACGAGGACTTCCGCGCGGACCGGCAGCCGGAGTTCACCCAGCTGGACATCGAGATGTCCTTCGTCACCGAGGACGACGTGATCGACCTCGGCGAGGCGATCGTGTCCCGGCTGTGGCGGGAACTGGCCGGCCACCAGATCACCCGGCCGATCCCGCGGATCACCTGGCACGAGGCCATGGCGCGGTACGGTTCGGACAAGCCGGACCTGCGCTACGGCGTGGAGTTGACCGAGCTGACCGACTACCTGCGCGGCACCCGGTTCCGGGTCTTCGCCGGCGCGATCGAGGCGGGCGGCTACGTCGGTGCGGTCGTGATGCCCGGTGGTGCGGCGCAGTCCCGGAAGGAGCTGGACGGCTGGCAGGACTGGGCCAAGGCGCGGGGCGCGAAGGGCCTGGCGTACGTGGTGCTCGACGCCGAGACAGGTGAGGCGCGGGGCCCGGTCGCCAAGAACCTCTCCACCGAGCACCTGGCGGGTCTGGCCGACGTGGTCGGCGCGAAACCCGGTGACGCGATCTTCTTCGCCGCCGGGGCGGAGAGCCGGGCGGCGCAGGAGCTGCTCGGCGCGGCCCGGGTGGAGATCGCCCGCCGGGCGAAGCTGATCGACGAGAGTGCCTGGGCGTTCTGCTGGGTGGTTGACGCGCCGATGTTCGAGCGGGTCACCGACGGCGAGGAGGGCGGGGCGAGCGGCTGGACCGCGGTGCACCATCCCTTCACCGCACCGAACGCCGAGTGGGTGGACCGCTTCGAGGAGGCGCCGGAGCGGGCTCTCGCATACGCGTACGACATCGTCTGCAACGGAAACGAGATCGGCGGCGGCTCGATCCGTATCCACCGCGGCGACGTGCAGCAGCGGGTCTTCGACCTGCTCGGTATCACCCCCGAGCAGGCGCAGGACAAGTTCGGCTTCCTGTTGGAGGCGTTCAAGTACGGCGCGCCGCCGCACGGCGGGATCGCCTTCGGTTGGGACCGGATCTGCATGCTGCTCGCCGGTGCCGACTCGATCCGCGAGGTCATCGCCTTCCCGAAGACCCGCGGCGGGTTTGACCCGTTGACCGCCGCGCCGACCCCGATCACCGCGGCGCAGCGCCTGGAGGCGGGCGTGGACGCCCGGCCCAAGCCCGAGGCGCGGGCGCAGGCCGGCACCGCCGGCCCGGCTGCTCCGGTGGCCGACCCCACCTGATCGCCTCGTTGGTCATTCCCGTGGCGGCCCGGCTCCTGCCGGGCCGCCACTGTCGTGTTCGGCGCCCGGTCGGGCTGAGTGGTGCGGGACCAGTCGAACCCGAAGGCGTTGCATAACTTCTGTGCAAAACTCTTGTGCACAGAAGTTATGCACAGATATTGTGCGAGCATGACTGATGACCGGGAGCGGGCAGGGCCGGCTCCGCGCGTGGTGCACATCGACCACCGGCAGATTCGGGTGCTGGCGCACCCACTGCGGATCCGGCTCCTCGGGGCGCTGCGGGTGCAGGGCTCGGCGACCGCCACCATGCTGGCCGAACAGCTCGACACCAACACCGGTGCCACCAGCTACCACCTGCGTCAGCTCGCCGACGTGGGGCTGGTCGCCGAGGACCCCGACCGGGGCACCGGCCGGCAGCGCTGGTGGCGGGCCGCGCACGAGATCAGCGAACTCGAGCCCACCGACTTCGACGACGATCCGGACGCCCGCGCCGCCCTGGAGTGGATCCAGGGCCACCAGCTGCGCCTGCTGACCGAGCAGGCGCAGCGGTGGCGCGCGGCGCAGAGCGAGTGGTCGTCGGAGTGGCGGGACGCCTTCGGGATGGGCGACGCCTTCCTGACCCTTCCCGCAGACCGGCTGAAGGCGCTCAACGACGAACTCTGGCAGGTCCTGGAGCGCTACCGCGAAGCGGCCGACCCGGCGGAGCCCGGCGCCGAGCAGGTTCAGGTCTACCTCGCCGCCTACCCGCTACCGAAGGAGGCGTGATGGCTACCCTCTCGATCCACCAGGTCCGCAACCGCTACCTCATCCTGCTCAGCCTGCGCTGGCTGCCGGTCGGCCTGCTGGTCCCGGTCTTTGTCCTGCTGATGCAGGAGCGGGGCCTCACCCTCACCGAGATCGGCGTGGCCTTCGCCGCCCAGGGTGTCCTCGTTCTCGCGCTCGAGCTGCCGACCGCCGGGCTCGCCGACGCCGTGGGACGCCGGCCGGTGCTGGTGCTCGCCGCGGTGGTCAACCTCGTCTCCTTAGCGCTCTTCGTCATGGCCGACTCGTTCGCCCTGCTGGTGGCGGTGTGGGCGTTGCAGGGGGTCTATCGGGCGCTGGACAGCGGCCCACTCGAGTCGTGGTTCGTGGACAGCACCCTCGCGGCCGACCCCGAGGCCGAGTATGAGCGCGGCCTGAGCCAGGGCGGGACGGCGCTCGGCGTCGCCATGGCGGTCGGTGCCCTGCTCAGTGGCGCGCTGGTCGCGCTCGGCCCGGTCGGCCCGTTCACTGCGTTGACCATGCCGATCGTGGTCGCCGTGGGCTTGCAGGTCGTCGGGCTGCTGGCCGTGCTCGCCCTGCTACGTGAGCGTCGTCCCACCGCCGGGTCGTCGGCGCTGCGCGAGTCGATCGCGGAGGCCCCCCGGATGATCGGCCAGGCGATGGGGCTGCTGCGCCGCTCCCGGGTGCTGCTCGCCCTGCTCTCGGTCGAGATCTTCTGGGGCTTCGGCATGGTCACTTTCGAAGCTCTCCTGCCGGTCCGGCTCGCCGAGGTGCTCGGCGACTCCGATCGAGCCGGTGCGCTGCTCGGGCCGGCAACCATGGTGGCCTGGCTCGCGAGCGCCGGCGGCGCGGCGGTGACCCCGCTGCTGACCCGGCGACTGGGCGCCGCGCCCGCCGCGGCGCTGCTGCGGATCGCGCAGGGCGTCACCGTGGTCGGGATGGCGCTGCTCGCCGGCCCGGTCGGAGTGCTGGTTGCGTTCGTCGTCTGCTACGTCGTGCACGGCGCCTCGAACCCGTTGCACATGGGGCTGGTGCACCGGCAGGTCGACGGGCCGTACCGAACCAGTGTGGTCTCCCTGAACTCGATGGTGGCTATGCCTGCCGGTGCCGCCGGGGGGATCGTGCTCGGCCTGGTCGCCGACCGGGCCGGCGTCAGCGCCGCGATGTTGGCCGGCGCGGTCGTGCTCGTGATCGCCGCGCCGCTGTACCTGCCCGCCTGGCGGGCGAGCCGCGATGGTTCTTCCACCCCGGCCGGTACGCCGACGGCCGCCGACTCGCCCGAGCCGCCGGTACCGGCGACCCAGCCCGAGGGCTCGGCGCCGGTCAGCGGAGAGCCCGGCGTGCCCCCGGCCCGCGCCGGTGACCCGACCACCGGAGCGGGCGCGGCTCGACGGTGATGGCGGTGCCACCGGCCGCGTCACGCGGCCGGTGGCACGGGCCGGACCGGAGGGGGCAGGTCAGCTCCGCCCGGCGGCGCTGATTCTGTTGACCCCGGCCGCGCCCGGTACTGTTCCCGTGATGGATCCTGACGCCCTCTTCTCCTTAGGAGAGCCCGCCGCCGCGGCCGTCGCGCCCGCGGGTACGGCCGGCATGACTGGGTTCACGCCGGTCGGTCAGGACGCGCCGCTGGCCGTCCGGATGCGCCCGACCGGGCTTGACGAGCTGATCGGCCAGGACCACCTGCGTGCCCCCGGCGCGCCGTTACACCAACTCGTCTCCGGGGCCGCACCGATGTCGGTGATCCTCTGGGGGCCGCCGGGCAGTGGGAAGACCACCATCGCGCACCTGGTGGCCGGAGCCACCGACCGTCGCTTCGTGGCGATGTCGGCGCTGAACGCCGGGGTGAAGGACGTCCGTGCCGTCATCGAGGCCGCCCGCCGGCAGCGCCGCGCCGGTGGCCCGCAGACCGTGCTCTTTATCGACGAGGTGCATCGGTTCAGCAAGACCCAACAGGATTCGCTCCTCGCCGCGGTCGAGGACCGGACCGTCACGCTGCTGGCGGCGACGACTGAGAATCCGTACTTCTCCGTCATCTCGCCGCTGTTGTCCCGGTGCGTGCTCCTCACCCTGCAGCCGTTGGATGACGACGCGGTGCGCAGCCTGCTCCGCCGTGCGGTCGCCGACGGTCGAGGCCTGGGCGGCACGCCCGCCCTCGCCCCCGACGCCGAGGAGCACCTGGTTCGGCTCGCCGCCGGTGACGTCCGCAAGGCGCTCACCGCCCTGGAGGCCGCGGCCGCCTCCGCCACCGCGGTCGGGGCCAACCGCATCGATCTGGCCACCGCCGAGCAGGCGGTGGACAGCGCCGCCGTCCGCTACGACCGCGACGGCGACAGCCACTACGACGTGACCAGCGCGTTCATCAAGAGCATGCGCGGCTCCGACGTGGACGCGGCGCTGCACTGGCTGGCCCGGATGCTGGTCGCCGGCGAGGATCCGCGGTTCATCGCCCGACGGATGGTCATCTTCGCCAGCGAGGACGTCGGCATGGCCGACCCGGGTGCGCTCGGCGTGGCCACCGCCGCCGCCCACGCGGTGGAGTATGTCGGCCTGCCGGAGGCCCAGCTCAACCTCGCCCAGGCGGTGATCCACCTGGCCACGGCCCCGAAGTCGAACTCGGCGACCACCGCCATCGGGGCGGCCCTCGCCGATGTCCGGGCTGGTCGGGGTGGGGCGGTGCCACGCGGGCTACGGGACGCGCACTACCCCGGCGCCAAGGGGCTCGGCCACGGCACCGGCTACCGCTATCCCCACGACGACCAACGGGGTGTGGTCAACCAGCAGTACGTGCCCGACGATCTCGTCGGCACCGACTACTACCGGCCCAGCCAGCACGGGGCCGAGCGAGCCGTCGCTGATCGACTGCCGCTGCTGCGCCGGATCATTCGCCGGTCGGCGCCGACGGCTGACCGCCGGCCGGCAGCGGCGCCCGGTGGCACCGGGGCGGGCAACGGCCGCCAACCCGAAAGACCGGGTGACGACGGGGCGTACGAGGGTGGCGCGGACGCCACTGAGGAGGGGCAGCAGTGAAGTCGCGAGGGGCGGACCAGCCCGAGGAGAGCGCCGACCAGCGGCGCAAGGGGCGCCGCTGGGGGCGGGGGAAGGCCGAGGCCACGGCCGCCGAGCCGGTAGGCGGCGAGGAGTTCGGCTGGATCGACGACCTGCGTACGGCGAAGGCGCAGCGGGCCGAGCTGGGCCCGGAGGGCGGGCCCGGTCCGTCCACGCCGCCACAGCGCCTCGGTGCCGACCCGGGCCCGAGCGGCACTGGGGCTACACCGCCCGTGCGGCGAGACGCGCCCGAGGCGCCCCGCCCGCGACCCGACGCTGGCCGGCGGTCCGGCTCCGCGAAGCCTGCGACCGCTCCCGGGCAGCCCGCTCCTTCTGGTCCTGCCACCCCCCCTGGAGGGCTGCCGGCTCCTTCCGCTCCTCCCGGCCCCTCAGCTCCTCCCCAGGCCCACGGGCGCGGGGCCCAGCCCGGCCTGCCGAACACCGAGCCGGTCGGCCGTGGCCGCCCGGCAGCGTCAGCCCGTCCGCCGGCCGGCGCCGCGTCCCCGCCGGGCCTCGCCCCATCGGCTGGCCGGGGTGGACGAGGTGGCGCCGGTGAGCCGCCGGGCGCTCCGGGCACCCCGCTGGGCGCTCCGGGCACCTCGCCGGCGGTCCCCGGCCGGGCCGGCGACGATCCCACCGGCGGGATTCCTCTCGCCACGGGTGGGCATCGTGCGCCAGCCGAGGTTGGCAGGGCACCCGGCCACCGTGCTGCCCCGCCGTCCGGTGGTGTCGCCCGGCATGGCCGACGGGAGACGCCGGAGGAGGACACCGTTGTACCGCGTGGCCGCCCGTCCGCCCCCGAGGGCGGCCCGGGGCCGGCCACTCCCGCGGTGAACACCGACATCCCGAGCCCGCGAACCGACCGCGCCGACCCGGTCCCCAGCGAGGGGCGGCGAGCTCGACCGAGGCGGCCGGCCGACTGGCTGCGGGAGGCCGGCCGTACCCCCCACCAGACCGACCCCACGCTCCGTTCCCTGAATCAACCAGCGGTCCCCCCGGGCTCGCCGGTAGCCCCGCGTAGCGCGCCGCCCGCCGGCGGCCAGGGACCCGCTGACGGCCCGCGTTCTGGACCCGAACCGATCCGGGGCGGTCCCGCCGCCGGGCGAGCGCGGCCCGGCCCCGCCGGTCCGCACCCGGGAGCGGCTGGCCCCGCGCGACCACACCCGCCCGCTGGACCGGCTGCCGAACGCCCCCGCCCGTCCGCCGCCGCGAGCGGCGCGATCGGTGAGCCGTCCCCGCCCGGCCCGGGCATTGTCCGTCCGGGCCGTCCGGATCAGGCGCCGCCACGGGCCGCTGCCGGGCCGCCGCCACGAGCCGCTGCCGCTGGGCCGCCGCCACGAGCCGCTGCCGCTGGGCCGCCGCCACGGGCCGCTGCCGCTGGGCCGCCGCCACGGGCCGCCGTCGGGCCGCCGTCGGGCACGGTTGCCCCGCGGCGGGCCGGCATGCCGACTCCGCCCGCGGGCGGAGCTCCGCCGCCCGGCGTAGCCCGACCGGACGGCATCCCGGGTGGTCCCCCCGGGATGCCGCCCGGTGCTGCCCGGCCCGGCGATGCGCCAGCTGGTCCGCGACTCGCGGCGGGGATGGCCCGGCCCGCCGGCCCCCGTACCAGCATGGACGAGCGACCGTCGGGTCGCGCGCTACCGCCACCGCGAGAGCCGGCCCGGGCCACGCCCCAGGGTGTCCCGCCGGCGCCGTTGGCGGCCGCGCCGGACGGGCCGTCGCGCGGCGGGGCAGAACCCCCCGCGGTCGACACCGCCGCACCGGACGGATCCGGTGGCGCCCGCTCGTACCTGCGCCGGCAACCGCAGCAGCGGCTCCGGACCGGAGCCCTGGCGCTGGCCAGCATCGTGCTGCTCGGTGTTGTCCCGGCCGTCTTCGGGCTACAGACGCTGAACCGTGACCCGGTGTTCGACACCCTCGACCAGTTGGCGGTTCCCACCTGGGCAGCGACCGAGACGGTGGACGACGTCAGTGGCAGTCGCTGGTGTCTGCTGGACTGTCGACTCCGCGAGCGCACCGTGGCCTCGGAACGTTCTCCGGAGGAGACTGTCCAGGTCTACGAGGCGTCGCTGCGGGGCGAGGGCTGGCAGCCGTGGCAGGTCGACCGTTGCCCCGAGCAGTCGGCGAAGGGCAGCTACACCTGCTGGCGACGGGATGAGCTGACCCTCGATCTGTGGGTACGCGAGCCCGCCTGTGTGCCGCCACCAGTCGACGGCGAGCCGGCGCTCGTGCCGTCCCCGGATCCATCAACCCAGGCGGCGGAGTGCACCGGCTCGTTGGTCTCGGTGAAGGTGCGGAACGCCATCGACGATGACCGGACGCGACCGCAGCCGAGCACCGACCCGTCGCTCACCGGTGAGGATCCTTTCCCGACCTTGTCCGAGGACCCGCTCGGTGAACTGACCCCCTCACCATCCTGAGGCGGTCTCCATCACGGACGGTAGGGTCTGGGCTGGCAGGCCCGCCTGCCTCCGGCCGACCAGTGGCCGGGGCGCGCGGCACGGGCGTGGGGACGACGGCGGCTTGCCCTGAAACGTCCGGTGCCCGCTGATTCGGCTTGAGGAGGACAGGCGTGGACCTTGGAGAAGTCGCGGCGTTGATCGCGGCGATCGCGTTCGCGATGCTGGTGTTGATCCTGGTGCTACCGATCCTGCGGCTGCGGCACACGGTTGATGCGGCCACCCGGATGATCAACGACGTCAATGAGCGTACCGCGCCGCTGCTGAGCGAGGTCAATACCACGGTGAAGAATGTCAACACCGCGCTGGATCAGGTGCAGACCTCGTTGGATGGGGTGAATCTCCAGCTCGCCAAGGTCGATACCATGACCAACCACGCGCAGAACATCACGGCGAACGTCGCCAACCTCGCCACGATCGTCTCCGCCGCTGCCGCGAGCCCGCTGGTCAAGGTGGCTGCCTTCGGCTATGGCGTGCGTCGGGCCACGGCCGCCCGCCGGCATGCGGAGACCGAACGTGAGGTGCGGGACACCATCAAGCAGCAACAGCGCGACCGCCGGCGCGGTCGCCGCTGAGCAGCGCCGGGGCGCGCAGGAGGGGGAGAGTCATGAGGCGGTTGTTCTGGCTGGGCATCGGGCTGGCCGTGGGCGTGTTGGTGGTCCGCAAGGCCACCCGGACGGCCCAGGCCTACACGCCGGCCGGGATCGCCGGCGGGCTGTCCGAATCCGCTGGCGACCTGGCCGAGTCGGTACGTAGCTTCGTGTCGGACGTCCGGATCGGAATGGCCGAGCGCGAACAGGAGATTCACGAGGCCTTCGCGCGCGGCGAGGCGTTCGACGACAACGTCGCCGAGCTGCGGGAACATCCGCGCACCGGCGATCGAGAGACTTTCCCGGAGGAGCACCAGCGATGAAGACGGCGGAGATCAGGCAGCGGTACCTCGCGCACTTCGAGGCGAACGGTCACGCCGTGGTGCCGTCCGCTCCGCTGCCCGCCATCAGCGACCCGAACCTGCTGTTCGTCGCCGCTGGCATGATGCAGTTCGTCCCCTACTTCCTGGGGCAGCAGACCGCGCCCTACAAGCGGGCCGTCAGCGTGCAGAAGTGCCTCCGTACGCCGGACATCGACGAGGTGGGCAAGACCAGCCGGCACGGCACGTTCTTCCAGATGAACGGCAACTTCTCGTTTGGGGACTACTTCAAGGACGAGGCGATCCGGCTGGCCTGGGACCTGTCCACCAAACCGGTTGACGCCGGGGGCCTCGGACTCGACCCGGAGCGGATCTGGCCGACGGTCTACCACCACGACGACGAGGCGTTCCAGATCTGGCGGTCGGTCGGGGTGCCCGCGGATCGGATCGTGCGTCGCGGCAAGGCCGACAACTTCTGGTCGATGGGCATCCCCGGGCCGTGCGGGCCGTGCTCCGAGCTGTTCTACGACCGGGGCCCCGCGTACGGCCCGGAGGGTGGCCCGGCGGTTGACGAGGACCGCTACGTGGAGTTCTGGAACCTCGTCTTCATGCAGTTCGAGCGGGGGCCGGGCATCGGCAAGGAGGACTACCCGATCCTTGGCGACCTGCCGGCGAAGAATATCGACACCGGGATGGGCCTGGAGCGGATGGCCTCCATCCTCCAGGGCGTGGACAACCTTTACGAGATCGACGAGGTGCGGCCGATCCTGGCCAAGGCCGCCGAGCTGACCGGCAAGCGGTATGGCGCGCAATCCAGTCAGGTCGCCAGCGAATCGCACCCGGACGATGTCCGGTTGCGGGTCGTCGCCGACCATGTCCGCACCGCACTGATGCTGATCGGGGACGGGGTGACCCCGAGTAATGAGGGGCGGGGCTACGTGCTGCGCCGGATCATGCGTCGGGCGATCCGTTCGATCCGGCTGCTGGGCTGGCAGGAACGGGCGATGCCCGAGCTGCTGCCGGTGGCCCGCGACTGCATGGCCGCGTCGTACCCGGAGCTGGCGACGGACTTCGGCCGGATCGCCGACTACGCGTACGCGGAGGAGGATGCGTTCCTGTCCACGCTGCGCGCCGGCACCACGATCCTGGACACCGCCATCGCCGAGACCCGCACCGCGGGCCGGCGCGCGATCTCCGGCGCGAAGGCGTTTCAGCTGCACGACACGTACGGCTTCCCGATCGACCTGACTCTGGAGATCGCCGGCGAGCAGGGCCTGCAGGTCGATGCCGAGGGCTTCCGTCGGCTGATGGCCGACCAGCGGGCTCGGGCGAAGGCCGACGCGCAGGCCCGGAAGACGGGGCACGTGGACCTCTCCGCGTACCGGACGGTGCTGGATGAGGGCGGCCCGGTCACCTTCACCGGCTACCAGGAGGTCTCCCGCGAGTCGACGGTGCGGGCGGTGCTCGGTGCGGCCAGCCCGCACGCCGCGGCGGTGGAGGGCGAGACGGTCGAGCTGGTGCTCGACACCACCCCGTTCTACGCCGAGGGCGGCGGTCAGCAGCCGGATCTCGGCGTGATCACCGTTGGTGGGGGCCAGGTGGAGGTCCTCGACGTGCAGCAGCCGGTGCCCGGGTTGATCGTCCACCGGGCCCGGGTGCTGCGGGGCGAGGTGCGCGTGGGCGAGACCGGCTTCGCCGAGATCGACACCGATCGCCGGCGGGCGATCTCCCGGTCGCACACCGCGACCCACCTCGTGCACCAGACCATGCGCAACTTCCTCGGTGAGTCCGCCACCCAGGCCGGTTCGCTGAACGCACCGGGGCGGCTCCGCTTCGACTTCAACACCCCGACCGGGGTGGCGCCGAGCGTCCTGCGGGATGTGGAGCAGCAGGTCAACGAGGCGCTCCTGGCCGACCTGGAGGTGCGTGCCTTCGTCACCTCGCTGGCCGAGGCGCGGCGGATCGGTGCGATGGCGCTCTTCGGCGAGAAGTACGGCGAGCAGGTGCGAGTCGTCGAGGTCGGTGACTACGCGCGAGAGCTGTGCGGTGGCACCCACGTGGGCCGCTCCGGCCAGCTCGGCCTGGTGAAGATCCTTTCCGAGTCGTCGATCGGGTCCGGGGTGCGCCGGGTCGAGGCGTTGGTCGGGATCGACGCGTTCAACTTCCTTGCCCGCGAGCACCTGCTCGTGGCGCGCCTCGCCGAGCTGTACCGGGTCCCGTCCGACCAGGTCGCGGAGCGGGTGGAGCAGACCGTCACCCAGCTGCGCGACGCCGAGAAGGAGCTGGAGAAGCTGCGCGCACAGCTGGTGCTCGGCGGCGCGGCGGCCCTCGCCGCCCAGGCGAGCGAGGTGCGTGGGGTGGCGTACGTCGGGACCGAGGCGCCCGAGGGCGCGGCCGGCAACGATGTGCGGACCCTTGCGCAGGAGATCCGTGGCCGGATCGATCCGGCGCGTCCGGCGGTGGTCGCGGTGGCAGCCCGGGCGAACGGCAAGGCTTCGCTGGTGGTGGCGGTCAATCCAGCTGCCCGGAGCCAGGGGCTGTCGGCGGCGGATCTGGTCAAGGTAGCCTTCGCCGGTCGGGGTGGGGGCAGCCCCGAGTTGGCCCAGGGGGGCGGCCTGCCGGCGGCGGAGGCGCCGGCGTTGCTCCGCACTGTCGAGAATGCCATCGCCGGGGCGTAGTGTGCCGGAGGATGCCCGGTGCCGGAGGTGCCGCCCGTTCGTTCTCCCAGGGAGGTGACCATTCGTGGCGCAGTGGTCCCGAGGCGTACGCCTCGGGGTGGATGTCGGACAGGTCCGGGTCGGCGTGGCTCGGTCCGACCCGCACGGCGTCCTGGCAACCCCGCTGGTCACCCTCGCCCGGGATCGCACTGCCGCGCCGGAGGCGGTCCCCAGCGACATGGCCGAGCTGGCCGCGTTGGTGACCGAACACGAGGCGGTCGAGGTGGTGGTTGGCCTTCCGGTGAATCTCGCCGGTCGGCAGGGCCCCGCCGCCGTACATGTGCAGGCGTATGTCGGCCGCCTGATCGAGGTGATTTCGCCTGTGCCGGTGACGCTCGCCGACGAGCGGATGTCAACGGTCGTGGCTAGCCGTAGGCTTGCTGAGCGTGGCGTCCGGGGGCGGCGGCAGCGGGCGGTGGTGGACCAGGCGGCCGCGGTGGAAATCCTGCAGAGCTGGCTCGATGCGCAGCGGAGGCGGATGCAATGATCGAGGAGCTGGACCCCGATTTCGATGCGGATCGGGGGGAGAAGGGCCGGCATCGGCGCGGCTACGTGCGTAAGCGTCAGCGCGAGCGAAAGCGCGGCTCGGGTGGCGGGCGCGGCAAGACCGTGCTGGCCCTGCTGCTGACCCTGACTCTACTCGGCGGCCTCGGTGGTGGCGCCTACTACGGCTTCGAACGGATCCAGAGCCTGCTCGGCACGCCAGACTACGACGGTTCCGGGACCGAGGCGGTGACGGTCGAGATCCCGGAGGGCGCGCCAATCGCCGCTATCGCGGTCACGCTCTACGAGGCCGGGGTGGTCAAGAGCAGTAAGGCTTTCGTCAATGCGGCGGAGGATAACAGCCAGAGCAAGAACATCCAGCCCGGCCAGTACGAGTTGCGTAGGCAGATGAGTGGCGAGTACGCCGTGGCCGCGATGCTGGACCCGAATAACCGGGTCGTGAACGGGATCACTGTTCCCGAGGGGCGGACGGCGAAGAGCATCTACAAGCTGCTCGCCGAAGAGACCGGGATCCCCGTGGCGGAGTTCGAGGCGGCGGCGAAGGATCCGCTCGCGCTCGGTGTCCCGCAGTGGTGGTTCAAGCGGACCGATGACCGGAAGGTCGAGCCGTCGATTGAGGGTTTCCTCTTCCCCGACACCTACGAGCTTCCCCCGGACCCCACGGCCGAGTCGATTCTCGCGCTGATGGTGGAGCGGTTCCTCACCGTCGCCGAAGGGATGGAGTTCGTCGACCGGGTGCAGAACGAACGCCAGATCGCGCCCTACGAGGCGTTGATCGTCGCGTCACTCGCCCAAGCCGAGGCGGGTACGCCGGGGGACCTGGGCAAGGTCGCCCGGGTCGCCTACAACCGGGTCTACGGCGACTTCAACTGCAACTGCCTGGAGATGGATGTCACGGTCAACTACTACCTGGAGTTGACCGGCCAGGAGACCAAGACCTCCGCCGAGATGACCCAGGACGAGTTGCTTGACACGGAGAACCCGTACAGCCGCAAGCTTGAGGGCCTGATCCCCACGCCGATCAACAACCCGGGTCAGCTGGCCATGGAAGGCGCCATGGACCCGCCGCCCGGAAAGTGGCTCTTCTTCGTCGCGATCAACAAGGAGGGAGAGTCGGCCTTCGCGGAAACCTACGAGGAGCAGTTGCGCAACGAGGCCAAGGCGAGGGAGGCGGGTGTCATCTGAGCGCGTGCGGGCGGCGGTGGTCGGCGCCCCGATCGCGCACTCCCTCTCCCCGGTGATCCACAACGCCGGCTACGCCGCGGTGGGCCTGCAGAACTGGTCGTACACCCGCTTCGAGTGCGCCCAGGCGCAGCTGCCGGCTCTGGTCGCCGGCTTGGGCCCGGAGTGGGCGGGGCTCTCGGTCACCATGCCGGGCAAGGAGACGGCGCTCGCGGTGGCCGCGACGGCGTCGTCGGTCGCGGCCGCGGTCGGCGCGGCCAACACCCTGGTCCGCCGGCCGGACGGCTCCTGGCACGCGGACAACACCGATGTCGCCGGCATGGTGGAGGTGCTGACCGGGGCCGGGGTCGGCCCGGAGTCGACGTTGACGGTGCTCGGCGCCGGTGGTACCGCCCGGGCGGCGGTGGCCGCGGCGGCGGCGCTGCGGGCCCGGACGGTGACGGTGGTGGCCCGGCGGAAGGCCGCGATCGCCGACCTGCGTCCGGTGGCCGCGGCGGTGGGCGTGTCGCTGACCGGCGTTCCCTGGTCCGACGCTGTTGCGGCCTGCTCCGCCGACGTGGTGATCTCGACCGTCCCGGCGGGGGTCGCCGACCCGCTCGCTGCGGCGGTGGCGTGGCGGCCCTCCACGGTGCTCTTCGATGCCCTTTACGACCCTTGGCCGACCCCACTCGCGGCCGCCGCGCAGGCTGCCGGCTGCCGGGTCTGCTCTGGTCTCGATCTGCTGCTGGCCCAGGCGGTCGGCCAGTTCGAGCAGTTCACCGGGGTGCCGGCGCCGCGTGCCGCGATGGCCGCCGCGCTCACCGCGGCTCGGGCGGGCTGATCCCCGCAGCGGCGACTCGTCACCCGCCAACGGGGCGAACCGGCGGTGGCGTGCGCCGAGCGGGGGACGCCGGAGTGCCCGGGGCTGAGGCCAGCGGGGCACGTGCCGGCCAAAGGGCAAATGCCGACCAATCGGTTGATATCGCTGAGGGGGTCGGGTAAGGCACGCTACGCGGGTTCTCACCCCCTGGGAGGTAAAGCGTGGCTGGGTTCTTGCATCGTCGGCGGACTTCGGGTCGCCCCGTTCGGACGGCCCTGATCTGCTCGGTAACCGTTGTCGCCGCGTTGCTCATACCATCCGCGGCCTCCGCCACCGTCCCGCCGGTACCCGAGACACAGATCCTGGTGTCGAGCGATCCTGTTGATGAGACACCGCACGCCCGTGACGGCGAGGCCCGAGCCTTCGCAGAGATCGGCTCGATGGTGTATGTCGGCGGCACCTTCACCCAGATCCGGCAGGATCCGACCACGGCGTGGGTCAGCCAGCGCTACCTGTTCGGCTACGACAAGGTCACCGGGGCGATCTCGACGACCTTCCTGCCGGCGCTCGACGGTGCGGTGAACTCGTTGGTCGCCGGCCCGAACGACACGTTGCTCGTCGGCGGGGCCTTCCGGAACGCCAACGGGGTGTCCCGGAAGAATCTGGTGGCGCTCGACCCGAGCACCGGCGCCACCGTCGACAGCTGGGTGGGCCGCTCCGACGGCGGCACCGTGCGGGACATGGTGCTGTCCGGCGGCTGGCTCTACCTGGCGGGCGCCTTCAACTGGGTGAACGGCACTCCGCACGCCGGGCTGGCCCGACTGCATGCCAGCACGGGAGCGATCGACTCGACCTTCGCCATCAACGCCACCGTGGGGCGACACGACACCAACTCGTACGTCTGGACCATTGATGTCTCGCCGGGCGGGGACACTCTCGTGGCCGGCGGTAATTTCACGGAGGTCAATGGCCTGTCACGGAACCAGATGGTGTTGGTCGATCTCTCGGGCACGCCGAGTGTTCTCGACTGGAGCTCGGAGAAGTTCGTGGCGCCCTGCCGCCGGCCCGACGTCTTCGTCCACTATGTGCAGGATGTGAGGTTCGGTGGTTCTGGCAGTTGGTTTGTCGTCGGCACCAACGGCGGGTCGGGCTGGCCGGCCGCGTACTGCGACGCGCTGGTGCGGTTCGAGACCGCGGCCCGCGGCAGTGGTCAGCTTGGCACGTGGGTGCAATACACCGGCAACGACACCGTTACCTCGGTCGAGGTGGCCGATAACGTCATTTATCTCGGGGGGCACTTTCGCTGGCTGAACAACCCGAACGGGAACGACAAGGCCGGCGACGGTGCCGTTGATCGACTCGGTATCGCTGCCGTCACCCCGGCCACCGGGATGCCGGTGAACTGGAATCCCCGTCGCAGCGGTGGCTCGTCGCTGCCCCCTGGCGCCAGCTCGTGGGGCACCACCGTCCCGGTGCTCTGGCGAGGCGAGGACGGGTTGCACTTCGGGCACAACTCCGATGGCATGGGGAGTGAGTACCACGGCCGGCTCGGGATGTTCCCCCGTTCCGGTGGTCGGACGATCACCCCGAAGAACCCGTCGACCGCGCCCAGCGGCAATCTCTACCTGGGCACCGGGGAGGGCGAGCTGGCCCGGGTGCCGTTCGACGGCACCGGCATCGGCGCACCGACCACGGTCAGCCAGCCGAACTACACCGGCGCCGGGGCGACCTGGGGAATGAGTGACCGGATCTACTGGGCACACACCGTCGCCGGAACCCCGACGGGCAGCCGGATCGACATCTCGATGTTCCCCGGTGGCGTAGTCGGTGTCCCGTGGGAGTCGTCCGGCTACAACGGTTGGTTCGATGCGGGGGAGCTGACCGCCGCCTTCTTCCTGGACGGGCGCCTCCACTACACCCGGGCCGACTCCGAAGCCCTCCACTACCGATACTTCGAGACGGACGGGAACTACCTCGGTGCCACCGAGTTCACGCTGCCCACCGCCGGGGTCGACTGGTCGACGGTGCGGGGCATGGCGTGGGTGGACGGCAGGATCGTGTACGGAAACACCGACGGGAACCTGCGTAGCGTCCCCTTCCGGCCAGCGGTGGATCCCGTGGTGGACGGCGGGGAAGGCGTACTGCTCGTGACCGCGAGCCCGGAGCTGACCTGGTCCACTCCACAACTGTTCTTCACCGTGCAGTAAGTCGACTAAGGAGCGTCGATTATGGTGGATGCTTCGTGTTGGCTGACGGTGAAGACTATGCCGTCGTCCCCGGACGTGGGGAGGATCGTTGCGGGGCATCCGCCGTGGTTTTGTGGTAAGGGCCGGGTTTGCACTGAAGCGCGGCTGGTACCGGTTGCGCTATCCGAGGCTGAGTCTCGGCCGGGATGTGGAGATCCGGGGCCGGGTCCGGCTACGCCGTGGCGTGCGGGTGCGCATCGGCGACCGGACTCGGATCAACAAGCTGGTGCGGTTCGCCGGTCCGGGGGAGGTTCACATCGGCGCCGACTGTCTGTTGAGTGCGACGTGGGTGGGTGCCTGGACCTCGGTCACGGTCGGCGACGGTTGCCTCTTGTCGAACTGTGAGGTGCGGGACAACGACTTCCACAATCTGCGGCCCGAGGTGCGACACGACCCGCCCAGCCCGCGCACCCGAGCCCCGATTGTTCTTGAGGACAACGTCTGGATCGGCGCACACGCGCTCGTGCTGAAGGGTGTGCGGATCGGCCGGGACAGTGTCGTGGGCGCTGCCACGGTGGTCCGGACGGATGTCCCGCCCCGGGTGGTGGTTATTGGAAACCCGCAACAGACAGTGAAAAAGTTCAATGACTAGCACCGCTGGTGGCGGCTGGACCGCCAACACCGCCTCGGGTGAGGGGACATCGGGTCGTACGGTCACCCTGACCGACCTGCTCCGCGTGCCGCTGCACCGGATCCGGGTGCTGGCCGGTGCCGCCGTGTTCGGGCTGCTCGCCGCATTCGGCTATGTGCTGCTGGTGCCGAGTGCGGTGACCGCCGACGCCGTGGTGGCGGTGCGACCGGTGGTCACCGACGCCTTCACGCCGAGCGGCGCCTCCGCCGATCGCGCGGTGAACATGAACGTGGAGCGGGGCATCGCCACCGGGACCGAGGTGGTGCGGCGGCTGGTGGACGCCACCGGCCGGGACCAGCGTGACGTGCAGGACGCCCTCGAGCTCGAGGTGCCGACCGGCGGCCAGATCCTGCGCTTCCGCTTCACCGCGAACTCCACCCAGGATGCGGTTGCCGGCGTCAATCTCGCCGCGGCGGCCTATCTGGACGTGCGCCGCACCATGTACGAGCAGCAGCGGGCGGACATTCTGCGCTCGTACGACGAGAGCATCAAGAAGGTTCAGGCCCAGCAGGCGGCGTTGCAAAGTCAGATCGCCGGTGCGCGGGAGGGCGAGGCGGATGCGGCGGTGGCTGAGCTGTCCGCAGTGAACAGCCAGCTGGTCCAGCTCGGCTCGGCCCGTACCGAGATCGCGGCGGTTGATGTCAACCCCGGCTGGGTCACCCGTGAGGCGGAGCCGAACCTGGTCGCCGCAGGCGGTAGCAACCTGCTCCGCCTACTCGCGGGGCTGTTGGGTGGGGTGCTGCTCGGCATCGTGTTGGCGTACGGGTGGGAGTCGGTGGACCGGCGCATCCGGTCGGTCGACGATGGCCGGGACGCTACCGGCCTGCCACTACTCGGTACCGCCCGCGGCCCGAAAGCGCGCGGCTCACGGCACGCCGTGGACGCCGATGTTCGGTACGTGGCGATGGCCATCGCTGGGCGGATCCGGGAACCGGCCCGGATCGTGTTGTTGACCACCCGGGGGGATCAGACCGCGCTGGGCGCCGGGCTGGCGGTGGCGCTCGCGGTCACCGGCCGGGAGGTGTACCTCGCTGACGACATCGGTCGCCTGGGGCGGTTGCGCAGCGAGGTGCTGGCTGGCGTGGCGCGCCTGCCGGCGACGGCGAACTCCGCCCGGCCGGTGGTGCCGCAGCCGCGCCAGGGCCAGCGGACGGCCCCCATTGATGAGGTCACCGAGCAGATCACCGTCCGGCGACCATCCCCCCACCCGACCGCTCCTCCCCGCCAGGCCCCGGTCCAGCGCGCGACCCCGGCCGGCCACGGTACTGCCGCTGACCACCAGACGTCCGACGACCCGGATGGCACGATCTCGTTGCCCCGGATCGCCCCCACCGTGCCGAGCAGCGGAAAGAGCGCAGTCGAGGCGTCCGCCGACACGGTTGCGGTGGGTGCCGGCAGCATCCGGTTCGGTACCTGGCGGCAGCGGGCTGCCAGCGGGGTGGTGCTGTTCAACGCCCCACCGGCCGAGGCCGATGAGCGGGGCGTCGCGGCGGCTCGACAGGGCGCCGCGGTGGTGGTGGTCCAGCAGGACCAGACCCGGCAGAGTGATCTACGTCGGCTGGCGGAGCGGCTGCGAGCGGCTGGTGTGGCCCCCCTCGGCTTCGTTCTCACCCACCGCGGCCGGGGCTGACCGTGCCCGTGGACGGGACTCCGGCGACGGGCGAGCCGGCGGGGGACGGGGCCTCCGAGGTCCTTCCGTCGCCCGCACCACCGCGACTACCGATCTGGCCGCTGGCGCTGATGTTCGGCCTGGTGCCGATCTGGTGGCTGGCCGGCGCGTTCTATCTGGGCTGGCCGCTGCTGGGCGCGGTGCTGCTGGCCCTGCTGCTGGTTCGGGGTCGGGTTCCGCTGCCGCCGGGCACCGGGATCTGGCTACTCTTCCTCGCCATCGTCCTGGTCAGCGCCACCCGGCTGGGGACGCCCAACGCGGTGTTGACCTTTGGGCTGCGGCTGGCGTTCTACGCCACCGCGCTGGTGGTCGGCGTCTACGTCTACCTGGTGGCCCGCGAGCGGGCCGGAGGCAGCGGGGTGCTCCTGCCCCTCTGCGCGTTCTGGCTCGGGTTGGTGGCGTTGGGCTGGCTGAGCGTCCTCGCCCCCCGGCTCGGCCTGACCACCCCGGTGGAGGTTCTGTTGCCCGGCACGATCGCCGCCGAACCCTTCGTCCATGACATGGTCCACCTCTCCACCGCCGAGTACAGCGCCCGGTCGCTGAACCCGATCTACCGTCCCGCGGCGCCGTACGCGTACACCAACAACTACGGCAGCGCGTATGCGATGGCGTTGCCCGCTGTGGTCGCGGTGATCATGTTGCGGCGGCGCGGGGTGCTGCGCTGGTTGCTGCTCGGGTCGTTGCCGCTCTCCCTGGCACCGGCTTTCCTCACGTTGAACCGAGCGATGTTCCTCAGCCTCGGTGTCGGTCTGCTGGTGCTCGGTGTCCGGGCCGGCCGGCACGGCAACACCCGGGTCACCACCTCGATTGTCGGCGTGTTGCTGGTGGGGCTCCTCGCCACCGTCTTCATCCCGGTCACCCAGCTGATCGGGGACCGGGTCGGAAACAGCGGCACCAACACCGACCGGCTCGCTCTCTACCGCGCGGTGCTGGGGCGGGTCGGTGACTCGCCGTGGCTCGGCTACGGCGCCCCGGCGAACGTCGACACGGTCTCGGCCCAGGCACCGATCGGCACCCAGGGGCAGCTGTGGATGGTGCTGTTCAGCCACGGCATCCCCGCCCTGCTCTGCTTTCTGGCCTGGTTCGTCGTGGCTGCCCGGTGCTGTGCCCGGGCGGCTTCGCCGGCGGGGCAGTGGCTGGCGATCGTCCCGGTGGTGTGCCTGGTGCAGATCCCCTTCTACGGCATGGCCAATCAGAACCTCGCCGTCGCCTTCTACGTGATCGCCTTCGCCATGGCACGTACCGAGGGCGAGTCGGCGTCACGGCCCCGTCCTTTGCTGGACGCTGGTCCGGCTGGTCCGGCACGAGGGCAGCCCCCGCGGCTGCCGACGACGCTTGCTAGGACGGCCGGATGACCGCCGGCACAGCTCCGGCCGCCTCGTCCGGCCCCGACGCGGGTAAGCCGGACGAGGCGGAGCGCCGGGACAGCGCGCGCAGCGGGGTCGCCGGGCTGCTCGGTGCGGCCACCAGCGGCCTCTTCGGCTTTTTCCTTGCGGTGGTGATCACCCGCGGCTACGGCCCCACCGGCTCCGGCGTCTTCTTCGCCGCGATCGGGGTGGTCACAGTGGCCACCGCCGTGTGCACGCTGGGTGCCGAAACCGGTCTGCTGTGGGCGCTGCCGCGCCGCCGCACGGCCGGGGGGTGGCGGGACGCCGCCCGGGTGCTACCGGTGGCCCTACTCCCACCGTTCGTGGTTGCCGCCGTGGTCGCGCTGGCCGGGTTCTTCGCCGCCGACTCCCTGGCGCCCCGGGTGTTCGGCCCGGCCGCCGGGTCGCCGCTGCTGGCGGTGAGCTTCGCCGCCGTCCCGGTGGTCGTCCTCCTGACACTGCTGCTCGCCGCCCTGCGGTGTGTCCGGCCGATTCGGGCGTACGTGTCGGTGCAGTTCTTTCTCCTACCGGTGGCCCGGCCGGTCCTGGTCGGCGGTGCGGTCCTGGTCGGCGGTGGCCTGGTGGCCGGCGTGTCCGCCTGGCTGGCTCCGGCCGCCCTGGCCCTGCTGGTCTGCCTGGCCCTGGTCGTGGGGCCGCTGCACATCGGGCGGGGCGCCCGGCTCCGCCCCGGGCCGCGGGACTGGTCAACCTTCTGGCGGTTCGCGCTGCCCCGGGCCGTCTCGGCCGCCATCGACGCCGGCAACCTGTGGATCGGGGTGCTGTTGACCTCAGCGCTCGCCGGGGCGCAGGAGGCCGGTGTCTTCGGCGCCGTCGGCCGGTACGTCCTCGCCGGCCAGCTCGCCATGCAGGGGCTGCGGGTGACGGTGGCCCCCCGGTTGTCCCGGCTGCTCGGCGCGGGTCAGCCGGCCCTCGCGGCGGCTGTGCACCGGCAGCTGACCACCTGGGGGCTGGTGCTCTCCTGGCCGGTGTACCTGCTGCTCGCTGTCTTCGGGGTGGCCTTTCTCGAACTGTTCGGGCCCGGGTTCACCGCCGGAGCCCCCGCGCTGACCGTCCTCGCCCTGGCCATGCTGGTGCGTACGGGCGTGGGCAACGTGCAGAGCCTGTTGCTGATGGGGGGCCGCAGTGGTCTACACCTGGCCGCCACCCTGGGTGGGCTGCTGGTGACGGTCTCGCTCGGCCTGGTGTTGATCCCCAGGCACGGCGCCACCGGCGCGGCGGTGGCCTGGGCCGCGGGCATCCTCACCGAGAACCTCACTGCCGCGACGTGCGCCTGGCTCGTGGTGCGGCATCCGCTGCTGGACGCGGCGATGCTGCGCGCGGCGGCGATCACCGCCGCCGGGGTGGGCGTGGCCGCCGGGGTGGGCGTGCTGGTCGGGGGGCGGGGCATTCCCGGCCTGCTGGTGGCGGTGGCGGTGCTGGCCGTTGGTGGTGCCGGGACGTTGTCCCGAGTATGGCCCGAACTTCGGGCGAGCCTGAGGCAACTCCGTGCGCGGGAGCCGGCCGTCCCGGCCGACTCCGGCATACCAGAGCAGAAGGAAAGGTGAGGTGCGTCGTGCCGGCGATGCGTGATCGAGTGAAGCAGCTCGTGCCGACTCAGGTGACCGAGCGAGTACGGGACTCCCTCGTCGGCTACGGCGTGCAGACCAGTGACCGACGACCGCTGCCAGATTTCCTCGTCATCGGTACCAAACGGGGCGGGACCACGTCACTGTGGAACTATCTGATCCAGCATCCGTTGGTGCCGCGGCTCTTCCCGGCCTGGAACACAAAGGCCACGCACTACTTCGAGGAGCACTGGCGGCGCGGCGAGGCGTGGTACCGCTCGCACTTTCCGACGACCCGTCACCGGGCGGCGCTCCAGCGGCGGCACGGGGGCCCGGTCCGGGCCGGTGAAGCCGCCCCGCTGTACATGTTCCACCCGCTCGCCGCCGAGCGGGTCGCCGCGCTCATGCCGTCGGTCAAGCTGGTCGTGCTGCTGCGGGATCCGGTGCAGCGGGCCTACTCGCACTGGAAGGAGCGGCGCACCCACGGCATCGAGCCGCTGGACTTCGCCGCCGCCCTCGGCGCCGAGCAGGAGCGCACCGCGGGGGAGCGGGAGCGGCTGGTGGCCGAGCCGGAGTACGTCAGCGAGGCGTACGACTGGTACACCTACCGGGCCCGGGGCCGCTACCTCGAGCACCTTGAGCCGTGGCTGGACCGGTTCGACCGTACGCAGTTCCTCTTCCTACGCAGCGAAGATCTCTATCGAGACGCCCGGTCAACGTACGGCCGTACCCTGTCCTTCCTCGGGCTGCCGGCGTACGACCTGGCGAGTTTCCGGGTCTACAACGACCGTCGCTCCGCACCGCTGGAGCCGGAGCTTCAGGCGGAGCTGACGGCCTACTACCGCCCCTACAACGACGCGCTGCGGCAGCGGCTCGGAATGGACTTTGACTGGCCGGACGGCGCCGTATGACTGAATCGGTCACTGCCTCCGCCGACCCGCGTACCCGTACTGACGGGTTGGGCTGGGTCACCCGGGCGGTCTTCGGTGTTGAGCGGGTCGGGCTCACCGTGGACGGCCGGCCGCCGACCGCGCACCGGGCAGTAGCGCGGTACGCGATTGTGCCCTCTGTGGAGCGGGCCCGGTTCCTGTTGCCGCTGGGCTCCAAGCGGGCAACGGCTGCGTCGCTGTTGGCGTACAACGCGCTGCGACCGCCCCGGGTGCGGGCGGCGCGGGCGGCTCTCGGTGGGTTCGCCCGGCTCGGTGGGCTGGAGTTGGCCCGGTTCTCGGTCCTGACAGTGTCGCTGCCCGAAGCGGTCGATGCGGTCGCCGCGGACGAGGCGCTGCTTGTGCACCGACTCGCCGCCCTGCAGGGCTGGGGACCCGCGTACGCGGCGTGTGGGGTGCGACCGCCGGATCCGAACCACAAGCCGACGCTGCAACTGTTTGCCCCGGAAGGTCGTCCGCTGGGCTTCGCGAAGATCGGCTGGAACGATGCCACCCGGGCCCTGGTGACCACTGAGGCGGCGGCCCTGCGGGAACTTCCCGCGCTGGCTCGGGTGCCGGAGCACCCGGTGGCGCCGCGACTGCTGGCCGAGCTTCGGTGGGCCGGTCGCTCCGTCGCGTTGGTGGAGCCGCTGCCGCCCGCGGTCCGCGGGCTGTCCAGCACCGCCGAGCCCGAGGTCGCCGCGGTGCTCGCGGTGGCTCGCCGGGGCCACCCGCCTGCCCGGCGCCGGCCACTGGCCGGATCGAGCTTCCTGGCCCGCCTCACCCGGACCGCGCACCGGGCCGCCGCCACGATGCCGGCCGATCCCCGGGTGGTCGCGGCGGTGGCCGGGCTCGCTTCGCAGCACGGGGAGACCCGGGTCGAGTTTGGGCACTGGCATGGCGACTGGGTTCCGTGGAACCTTGGTCGGGATGCCGGCCGGCTGGTCGCCTGGGATTGGGAGCACAGCGCCCCGGACGTCCCGCTCGGCTTCGACCTGGCGCATGACGCGTTCCAGCGGGCCCTGGTGCTGCGGGGTTCCTCCGCCGCCGTCGCGGCCGACGCTGTTGACCTCCAACTTCGACGGTACGGCGACGCGCTCGGCCTGAACCGGGCCGGGCAGCGTCTGGTGGCTGACACGTACCTGCTGGAGCTGTGGTTGCGGACCTGGCGCCTGGCCAACGCCGGGGCGGGTTGGAACCCCGCGCTGCACCCCGCTCTGCTGGAGCTTTTCGGGCAGCGGGACCACCGGTGACAGCCCGGTTGCCCGATGCCCCCACGGCGCGATACGTGATCTGCTTTCGCACATCATCGATCGCATCTGAGGCGAAAAGAGTCGATGAGGCTTGCATGGAGCCGTATGCCAAAGAAAGTGAACGGTGAAGCTTGCATGGAGACGTACCCCGAGGGTCGCGGTGACTCCCCGGTCCTGCTGCTCGTCGGATCGAGCGGTGGGCACTTGGCCCAGCTACTGGCGCTGCGCTCCTGGTACGAGCGCTGGCACCGCTGCTGGGTAACCTTCGACACCCCGGACGCGCTCTCCCAGCTTGCGGGGGAAGAGGTTGTCTCGGCGCACCACCCGACCACCCGCAACGTGCCCAACCTGGTGCGCAACGCGCTCCTGGCGGTGCGGGTGCTGCGGCGGCGTCGGGTGGCGGCGGTGGTGACGACTGGAGCCGGGGTTGCGGTGCCGTTCGTGGTGTTCGCCTGGCTGCGGCGAATTCCCACCGTCTATGTCGAGGTGTACGACCGGATCGACACCCCGACCCTGACCGCGCGCCTGTGTCGCCCGTTCCTGTCCGCGATGCTTGTGCAGTGGGAGGAGCAACGTCGGCACTACCCGGAGGCGACTGTGGTGGGGCCGCTGCTGTGAGCGTGGAGAGTGCGGGCGGCGCGACGACGCGCGATGCCAGGTTTCGTCAACCCGGGTGGAGGGGGATTCGGTGAGTACGGAGCGAGTCGTAGCGCCGGTGGGGTCCGAGTTCGGTCGTGTTCCCCGGCAACGGAATCGGCCTGGTGTCGGTCGGGCGCAGGTGTTGGTCATGGTCGGTACCGACAAGCATCCGTTTGACCGGCTGGTCGACTGGCTTCGGAGTTGGCAACCCACAGTCTCCGATCGAGTAGTGCTAGCCGTCCAACATGGTCACACCGGAGCGGACGACGTTCCCGGGGCGGTTCCCTTCCTGGGGCACGCTGAGCTTCAAGCGGCGATCTCCGCGGCCGACCTTGTGATCTGTCACGGTGGCCCGGCCACTATCCTGGAGGCGCGCCGGCATGGCCGGGTGCCGATCGTGGTCCCCCGGGATCCGTCCCACGGCGAGCACGTTGACGACCACCAGCTGCGGTTCGCGCGGCGACTCGGGGCGGCGGGCCTGGTGGTGGTGTGCGAGACCCGGGCGGCGCTGGTGGCGGCGCTCACCGCTGGCCTGGCCGAGCCGTCCCGGTTCGTCGTCCGGGCTGACCCCGATTCGGCCCGGGCGCGGGCGGCCGCCGTGGCCCGGGTCGGGGAGATCGTGGAAGACCTGGTGGTCGCGGCGAACGGCCGACGAGGATGGTGGCGGCCGTGGTCACGGTCGCCCCGGAGTGGAGCGCGAGGATGACCGCACTGCCGCGGGTGACCGCACTGCCGAGGGTGAGTGCCGTGGTGCCCACCCGGGACCGCCCGGAGTTGCTGCGGGCCGCGGTCCGCACCATCCTCGACCAGGACTATCCGGGTGAGCTCGAGGTGGTCGTCGTGTACGACCGTTCGGAGCCGGATCCGACCCTGACCGAGCTGTCCCGACCGGGTCGACTGGTCCGGATCACCGAGAACGGCCGGACTCCTGGCCTCGCGGGTGCCCGCAACACCGGCACCCTGGCCGCCACCGGCGAGCTGATCGCCTTCTGCGACGACGACGACGAGTGGCTGCCCGACAAGCTGTCGGCACAGGTTGCGGCGCTCACCACCACTCCGGGCGCCGAGTTCGTCTCGTGTGGCATCCGGGTGAGCTACGACGGACACACCGTCGATCGGTCGTTGTCCCGTGACCGGATCACCTTCGCCGACCTGCTGCGGGATCGGATGACCGAGCTGCACCCGTCGACGTTCCTCATCCGCGCCGCGGCTCTCCACGACGGCTTCGGGCTGGTCGACGAGGAGATTCCGGGCAGCTACGCGGAGGACTACGAGTTTCTGCTGCGGGCCGCCCGCAGCGCACCGTTGGTCAATCTGCGCACCCCGCTGGTGCTGGTGCGTTGGCACAAACGTTCGTACTTCGCGCAGCGCTGGGACACCATCTCGGAGGCGTTGCAGTGGCTGCTGGAGCGCTACCCGGAGTTCGGCACCCAGCCGGCCGGTGCGGCCCGGGTGGCGGGGCAGATCGCCTTCGCGCGCGCTGCGTCCGGTGACCGCCAGGGCGCGCTGAGCTGGGCCCACCGCACCCTCCGGTTCAATCCGCGCGAGCCACGGGCCTACCTGGCGCTCGCGGTGGCCGGGCGGGTGGTCCGGGCGGACGCGGTGCTGCGCACGCTACACAAGCGCGGCCGGGGCATCTGAGCCCGCAGGCCACCCCCGCCATCCGTATCGAGCGTCTGCTCGGCCGCACCACATCGCTGATCGCCATTCAACAATCAACCTCGGCGTGACCGGTGCGCGGGCTAACCAAGGTCGAGGTCATGGGGGTGCGGTGTTGCGCGCTCATTGCGGGAGTCATTAAGGAATGCGCGACACCGACTTGAGGTGAGCGGAATTGAAGTGGGTGGATTAATCTATCCAGCGGTCGGTGCGTCAGCGGGCGTTCTTCCGTCTGGCTACCGACACAGCCACCGCAGCACTTTTCTTGGCGCGGATGAACGGGTCTTCCACAAGGCCGTTCCAGCCTTGCTTCGGTGGCGCATGCACCGTCGGGCGCGGGTCCGCATCGATCGCCCGGATCTGCGGCCGGAACCGGGTGTGGACTTCCGGCTGGGTGTTGGGTGGCGAGGGCTGCTGGTGCACGAGGTGCGAGCCTTCTCGCGGCCGGATTCCGTGACGGCGCGAATGGCTGGGCCGCTGGGGCGGTTCGTGCAGGATGTCATCACGTCGAGATACCTTGGCGCGATGCGGTCCCTGTCCCGGGTTGATTGACCGGCTCCCACCTCCGGCCACCACTCCCGACGGCCGGGAGCGGCCTACGGCGGCGGCTGATCCCCGTCGCTGCGGTGTTCTCGGCGTTCGGCCGAGGCTGCCCGTAGTCGTTCTGACCACTGGGGGGTCATCGCCGGGTCGAAGATCCGGGCGACCAGGACGTCCGTTGACGAGTGCGCCAGGATCGACAAGACGACGGTCAGCGCCACCAGGTGGAACACCTCGTCCCCAGCGGCGATACCGGCCTGGAGCACGAGCAGACCGTAGACCACTGAGGCGAAGCCCTTCGGGCCGAACCACATGGCGGCGAACTGCTCGGTGCGGCTCAGCTTCGAACCGATGAACGACACCGCGAGGGCGAGCGGGCGGGCGATCACGATGGCCAGCACCGCGAAGACCCATCCGGTCCAGTTGATCTCGCTGAGGAACTCGACCGAGATCAGCGCGCCGAACACCAGCAGGGCGGCGAGTTTGAACACTTCGGCGATCAACTCGCCGAAGTGTTCGAAGCTCTCCCGTTGTCGCTGGCCGAAGGTGGCCACGGTGACACCGGCGGCGAACGCGGCGAGGAACAGGTTGGCGTGGGTGATCAGCCCCAGGGCCAGCACCAGCAGGCCGATCGCCACGCCGTTGAGGGGCTCGTACTTGGTGGAGGCGGAGAAGTACCGCCCCTTCTCCAGTCGCAGGGCGAGCCATGGCACCGCCACCCCGATCACCAGGCCCAGGAGCAGCTCGGTCCCCAGCTCGTCGAGGTGCAGGTCGCCGGAGCCCTCCACGACCGCCAGGAAGAGGATGACGAACGGCAACGCGAGGCCGTCGTTGATGCCGGATTCGACGTTGAGCAGGTGCCGCAGTCGGCGTGGAACGCCCACGTTGCCGACCAGGGCGGCGGCGAAGACCGGGTCGGTGGGGGCGAGGACCGCCCCGATCAGCAGCGCCTCCGGCCAGTCGAGCCCGGCTACGTAGTGCGCCAGGACGGCGGTGATCAGCAGGGTCAGCGGCAGTCCCCAACCGAGCGCCCGCCCGGGTAGCCGCCATGCCAGGCGTAGGTCGGCGAAACCGACCCGCATGCCGTCGGTGAAGAGCACGGTGAACAGCGCCAGCTCCGCGAGCGTGGCGACGAGGTCGCTGTCGGCGGTGATGTTCAGGACGCCGGTGGTGTCCGGGCCGAGCAGGATGCCGGCGAGGAGGAAGAGCACGGCGGTGGAGAGGATGCTGCGGTGCGCGAGGCTGGACAGCAGGACAGCCAGCAGCAGCACGGCTGCGAACGCGAGGAGCAGCACCGGGGCCTCCGGGTGGGTCGAAACCACGTCGTCGCCGACCAGACTTCCGGGAGGCCGCCATGATCGTACGGATTCGCCGCCAACGGGGTGATCGTGACCGTTCAACGGACACTCGTGTCCGCAGGGCGGGCCGGGCCGGGTGTGGCACCTGGCGCCCACCGGGCGTGCCAGACTGACTGTTGTGTTGCGCTGGTTGACTGCAGGGGAATCGCACGGTCCCGCCCTCGTCGCGTTGCTCGAGGGGGTCCCGGCCGGGGTCAAGGTGACCACCGAGGAGATCGCTGGTGAGCTGGCCCGGCGTCGCCTCGGCTACGGCCGTGGTGCCCGAATGGCGTTCGAACAGGACGAGATCGAGATCATCGGTGGGCTGCGGCATGGGGTGACCCTGGGCAGTCCGGTGGCGATCCGGGTCGGCAACTCCGAGTGGCCCAAGTGGCGCACGGTGATGGCGGCCGACCCGGTCGACCCGGCGGAGCTGGCCGGGCAGGCGCGTAACGCGCCGTTGACCCGTCCCCGACCGGGGCACGCCGACCTGGCCGGCATGCAGAAGTACGGGCACACCGACGCCCGCCCGATCCTCGAGCGGGCCAGCGCCCGGGAGACGGCTGCCCGGGTCGCCGTCGGCACCGTCGCCAAGGCCCTGCTCCGGCAGTCGCTGGGCATCGAGGTCGTCTCGCACGTCGTGGAGCTGGGGTCAGTCGCGACGAAACCGGGGTTGCGACCCAGCCCGGCCGACGCCGAGCGGATCGACGCGGACCCGCTGCGCTGTCTGGACCCGGAGGCGAGCCTCCGGATGGTCGCCGAGGTGGACGCCGCAAAGAAGGACGCCGACACGCTCGGCGGCGTGGTCGAGGTGCTGGCGTACGGGGTGCCCCCGGGACTCGGCAGCCACGTGCAGTGGGACCGGAAGCTGGACGCCCGGCTGGCCACCGCGCTGATGTCCATTCAGGCGATCAAGGGGGTGGAGATCGGCGACGGCTGGCAGCAGGCGCGTTCCCGGGGCTCCGTCGCGCACGACGAGATCATCCCCACCGCGACCGGTGTGCGGCGGGTCACCGACCGGGCCGGCGGCCTGGAGGGGGGCATCACCACCGGTGAGCCGTTGCGGGTGCGGGCCGCGATGAAGCCGATCTCCTCCCTGAACCGCGCGCTGTCGACGGTGGATGTCACCTCTGGTGAGCCCGCCACCGCGATCAATCAACGCTCGGACGTTTGCGCGGTGCCGGCCGCGGGAGTCGTCGCCGAGGCGATGGTGGCGCTGGTGCTGGCCGAGGCGGCGGTGGAGAAGCTCGGCGGCGACTCGGTGGCCGAGCAGCGCCGCAACCTCGCCGGCTACCTCGACGCGCTGGTTGTCCGCTGATGGCGCCGGTCTGTGTGTTGGTGGGCCCGCCCGGCTCGGGCAAGACCACCGTCGGGCGAGCCCTCGCCGAGCTGCTCGGGGTGGAGTTCCGGGACACCGACCTGGACATCGAGGCGACGGCGGGCAAGCCGATCTCGGAGATTTTCATCGACGAGGGGGAGGAGCACTTCCGTACCCTCGAACGGGCGGCGGTGGCGACGGCGCTCGCCGCCGGCAGTGGCGTGCTCGCCCTCGGCGGTGGTGCCGTGCTCGCCGAACAGACCCGGGCCGTGCTGACCGGCCACACCGTCGTGTATCTGTCGGTGGAGCTGCCCGACGCGGTACGCCGGGTCGGGCTCGGTGCGGGTCGACCCCTGCTCGCGGTCAACCCGCGGGCCACCCTCAAGCACCTGCTGGAGCAGCGCCGCCCGCACTACGCGGCGGTGGCGACGGCGACGGTGGTGACCGACGGCCGCACGCCGGAGCAGCTAGCGGCCGAGGTCGCCGCGCTGCTCCCCGCCTGACGGGCGGGCCGGCGGCTGCGGGACGCGATCGTGCGTCGGGCCGGCCGGGCGGCGGCCAACGGTTCCGGGTCCACTTCCATTCGGTCCCGGTCCCGGTCCGGTTCCGGCCCGGGTTCCGGGACGCTTCGACCGTCGCCGCCACCGACACGGCCGGCTCGGTTAGGCTGCGCGCGATGGACGAGATTACTCGAATCCCGGTTGGCGGTGACCAGCCGTACGACGTGTTGGTGGGGCGTGACCTGCCAGACCTGCCGCGGTTGCTGCCGGGCGCGGAGCGGCTGGCCGTGCTGTACGCGTCGCCGATGCAGGGCTGGGCCGAGCAGCTGGCGGAGCGGACCCGGGCGGATGGGGTGTCGCCGCTGCTGGTCGAGGTGCCGGACGCGGAGGCGGGTAAGCAGATCGAGGTCGCTGCCAGCTGTTGGGAACGGCTCGGTGCGGCGGGCTTCACCCGCGCCGACGCAGTCGTTGGGGTGGGCGGCGGCGCGGTTACCGACCTGGCTGGCTTCGTCGCGGCCTGCTGGCTGCGCGGGGTGCGCTGGGTGCCGGTGGCGACGTCGTTGCTGGGCATGGTGGACGCGGCGGTAGGGGGCAAGACCGGAATCAATACCTCGGCCGGTAAGAACCTGGTCGGTGCCTTCCACCCCCCGGCCGGGGTGATCTGTGACCTGACCGCGCTGGACAGCCTCTCCCCGGCCGACCTGGCCGCGGGAATGGCCGAGGTGGTCAAGTGTGGCTTCATCGCCGACCCGGTGATCCTTGACCTGGTCGAGCGGGAGCCCGCCGTCGCCATGGACCCGGCGGGGTCGGTGCTCCGGGAGCTGATCGAGCGGGCGATCCGGGTCAAGGCGCAGGTCGTCGCGGGGGACCTTCGCGAGTCGGGGGCCCGGGAGATATTGAACTACGGGCACACCCTGGCGCACGCCATCGAGAAGGTGGAGGGCTACCGCTGGCGGCACGGCCACGCGGTCGCGGTGGGGCTGGTCTACGCGGCGGCCCTGGCCCAGCTCGAGGGCCGGCTGGACGCGCAGACCGCGCAGCGGCACCGGGCGGTGGTGGGTGCGCTCGGCCTGCCCATCGGATATCGGGCAGAGGCCTGGCCGGAGCTGCTCGCCACGATGCGGGTGGACAAGAAGGCGCGGGGCAGCATCCTGCGTTTCGTCGTACTGGCCGGGCTCGCCCGCCCGACGATTCTCGCGGCGCCCTCCGACGAGTTGCTGCACGCCGCCTACCAGGAGATCGCCGAATGAGGGTGTACGTGCTCAACGGGCCCAACCTGGGCCGCCTGGGCACCCGGCAACCGGAGGTCTACGGCACCACCACCTACGCCGACCTCGTCGAGCTGTGCCAGCAGACCGGGCGGGAGCTGGGGCTGGAGGTGGTCGTCCGGCAGACCGACGCCGAGCACGAGCTGCTCGGCTGGCTGCATGAGGCTGCTGACCTGGGCGCCTGCGTGGTACTCAATCCGGCCGCCTGGTCGCACTACTCGGTCGCGGTACGGGACGCCTGCGCCCTGCTGCGTGCCCCGTTGGTGGAGGTGCACCTCTCCAACATCCATTCCCGGGAGGCGTTCCGGCACCACTCGGTGGTCTCGGCGGTGGCGACCGGGGTGATCTGTGGGCTGGGCGTGGATGGCTATCGCCTGGCCCTGCACCACCTGGCGGCCCGGGTCCGCTGATCGTCGGCGTGGCCGGGGCTTGCTCGGGCGAGCCTGCCCAATCGCGGCCTAGTAGACTTGCCGGGTCTGTCCGCCACCTTATGATCAAGGCAGGAAATGGCCACCACCAACGACCTGAAAAACGGCATGGTACTCAACCTCGACGGTGAGCTCTGGGCCGTCGTCGAGTTCCAGCACGTCAAGCCCGGAAAGGGTGGTGCGTTCGTGCGCACCACGCTGAAGAACGTGCTCTCCGGCAAGGTGGTCGACAAGACCTTCAATGCGGGCACCAAGGTCGAGACCGCGACCGTCGACAAGCGTACGATGCAGTACCTGTACGCCGACGGCGAGGACTTCGTCTTCATGGACCTGGAGACGTTCGACCAGATCAATGTGCTCGGCGACACGGTCGGCGAGGCGGCGAACTATCTGCTGCCCGAGGCCGAGGCGACGGTCGCCACCCACGAGGGGGTGCCGCTCTTCGTGGAGCTGCCGACCAGCGTGGTGCTCGAGATCACGTACACCGAGCCGGGACTCCAGGGAGACCGTTCGACCGGTGGTAGTAAGCCGGCCACGGTCGAGACCGGCGCGACCGTGCAGGTGCCGCTCTTCATCACCACCGGCGAGAAGATCAAGGTCGACACCCGCGACGGCCGTTACCTCGGCCGCGCCTGATGGCCGAGGGGCCCAAGCAGCAGATGCCGGCGCGTCGCAAGGCGCGCAAACGGGCGCTGGACGTGCTCTTCGAGGCGGACCTGCGGGGCCGTCCACCGGTCGAGGTGCTCGCCGGCTACGTGGAGCGGATCGAGAAGCCCCGGCCCGAGCATCTGGGATACGCGGTCGGCCTGGTTGAGGGGGTTGCTGCCCACCTGGACCGGGTTGACGAGCTGATCGCCAGCTACGCCGAGGGGTGGACGCTGGACCGGATGCCGACCGTTGATCGGAATCTTGCTCGGATCGCGGTCTACGAGCTGCTCTACGTGGACGAGATCGACGACGCGGTGGCGATCAGCGAGGCGGTGGAGTTGGCCCGGCAGATGTCGACCGACGATTCACCGCGGTTCCTCAACGGCATCCTCGGCCGGATCGCGGAATACGCCACCCGGTAGCCGCCACCGGGGTTGCTGGCTCGGAAGCGAGGCGGCCGGAAACGAGACCGGATAGTCGAAAAGGGGGCCCGTGCCGATCGGCACGGGCCCCCTTTTCGGGTGGCGCTCCTCAGGAGGCGAAGAACGCCCGGGGGTCGGCGACGAGGACGCCGTGCTCGTTCAGCCGTTCGATCAGGCCGGACGGCGAGGCGTCGTAGACGATCGCCAGGGCGCGCAGGTCGTCGGCGCGGATCGACAGCACCCGGCCGTTGTAGTCGCCGCGCTGCTGCTGGATCGCGCGGGCGTACCGGGCGACGTAGGCGAGGTCCTCCGAGGCCTCGTCGTAGAGCCGCTCGAGGTCCAGCACGATCTTGCTGGTTGGTTCGTGGCGGACGCCACTGCCGTCAGGCAGTAGCTCGGAGACGGGAACACGGTAGAAGTCGGCCAGCTCGGCCAGGCGGGACACGGTGACGGCTCGGTCGCCGCGCTCGTATGAGCCAACCACGACGGCCTTCCACCGTCCGTTGGACTTTTCCTCTACGCCCTGCAGGGACAGGCCCTGCTGCTGGCGAATGGAGCGCAGGCGGGCGCCCAGCGACTTGGCGTACTCAGAGGGCATTCGGACACTCCCAGTGCTGCTCGGGGTTCTCCCGTCGATCGCTACGGAGCGTGACGGTACGGGGATTGGGACAGCCGGTCAAGTGGTCGTGAACTTTCCTGTTTCATCCTGGGGGAGTTGTCCCGGTTTCGCCGTTCTGTTGTCGGGCCCTCGGCCGGCGACGGTCGAGACGGTGACCACTGGTAACGTTGCCGGAAGCCCCGGCTCGGTCCGTTCGCGGTCCGCGCCGGTCACTCCGACATCCTTTAACGACCCGTCCCGTGAGGCGGGGAAGGAGGTCTGCCGTGGCCTACCCACCGGCTGCCCACTCGCCGACCACCCGACAACCCTCGGTGAAGGTGATACTCACCAGCGCCGACGTGCAGCGCGTGGTTGATCGCATCGCCCACCAGATCCTCGAGAAGACCCAGGGCGCCCAACAGACCGTTCTGCTCGGGATCCCCACCCGGGGAGTGCCGCTCGCCCGGCGGCTCGCCGCCCGGATCAGTGCCTTCGAGGGGGTGGACGTCCCGGTCGGTGTGCTCGACATCACCCTCTACCGGGACGACCTGCGGCAGCACGCCACCCGCGCGATCGGCCCCACCGATGTTCCCGCTGGCGGCATCGACGGTCGGCGGGTCGTACTCGTCGACGATGTCCTCTTCTCCGGCCGAACCGTGCGGGCGGCGCTCGACGCGCTGAACGACGTCGGCCGTCCCGCCTCGGTCCAACTCGCCGTCCTGGTCGATCGCGGACACCGGGAGCTGCCCATCCGCGCCGACTACGTGGGTAAGAACATCCCGACCGCCCTCGCGGAGAGCGTCCGGGTCACCCTGGCGGAGCCCGACGGCGTGGACGAGGTCCGGCTCTACGGCGGTGACCGGTGAGCCCGCGGGGCGCGGCGCGGCGCCGCCTGCTGGTCGCGACCGGAAGGAAGCTCGACGCATGATCCGTCACCTGCTCTCCAGCGCCGACCTGGACGCTGGTACCGCCCTCCAGATCCTGGACACCGCCGCCGAGATGGCGACCGTGGCCGGGCGGGAGGTCAAGAAGCTGCCGGCGCTGCGCGGCCGGACCGTGGTGAACCTCTTCTACGAGGACTCCACCCGGACCCGGATCTCCTTCGAGGCCGCCGCCAAGCGGCTCAGCGCCGACGTGATCAACTTTTCGGTCAAGGGGTCCAGCGTCGCCAAGGGCGAGAGCCTCAAGGACACCGCGCTCACCCTGCAGGCGATGGGCGCCGACGCCGTCGTCGTCCGGCACCCCGCCTCCGGCGCCCCGTACCAGTTGGCCGACTGGGTTGATGGCTCGGTCGTCAACGCCGGCGACGGCACGCACGAGCACCCCACCCAGGCGCTACTCGACGCGTACACGATGCGTTCCCGGCTGGGCCGGCTCGCCGGTCTGTCGGTGGCGGTGGTCGGTGACGTGCTGCACAGCCGGGTGGCGCGCTCCAACGTCCTGCTGCTCTCCACCCTCGGCGCCAAGGTCACCCTGGTCGGGCCACCCCCGCTGATCCCGGTGGACATCGCCGGGGCCCTCGCGCCCGGCGCCGCCGTCTGCTACGACCTGGACTCGGTGCTGCCGCAGTCGGACGTGGTCATGATGCTGCGGGTGCAGCGGGAACGCATGAACGACTCCTACTTTCCCTCCGCCCGTGAGTACGCCCGCCGTTACGGCCTGGACGGCTCGCGGATGCGGCGGCTGCCGGAGCACGCGATCGTGATGCACCCCGGCCCGATGAACCGGGGCATGGAGATCACCTCCGAGGTGGCCGACTCGCCCCGCTCCACGATTGTCGAACAGGTCGCCAACGGCGTCTCCGTCCGGATGGCCGTCCTCTACCTGCTGCTCGGAGGGAACAACCGGTGACCGCGTATCTGATCACCAACGTGAGCGTCCTCGGCGCCGCGCCGACCGACCTGCTGATCCGCGACGGCGTCGTGGCCGAGACCGGCGTGGGGCGCACGGCCCCCGGCGCGGTCGTGGTTGACGGCACCGGCCTGGTCGCCCTGCCCGGCCTGGTGGACCTGCACACCCATCTCCGCGAGCCCGGCCGGGAAGATGCCGAGACCGTCGAGACCGGCTCTCGGGCCGCGGCGCTCGGTGGCTACACGGCGGTCTGCGCGATGGCGAACACCTCCCCGGTCGCCGACACCGCCGGGGTGGTCGAGCAGGTCTGGCGGCTGGGCCGGGAGGCCGGGCTGGTCGACGTGCAGCCGATCGGCGCCGTCACCGTCGGGCTGGCCGGCGAGCGCCTGGCCGAGTTGGGGGCGATGGCCGACTCCGCCGCCCGGGTCCGGGTCTTCTCCGACGACGGACACTGCGTCGCCGACCCGCGGCTGATGCGCCGGGCCCTGGAATACGTGAAGGCGTTCGACGGCATCGTCGCCCAGCACGCCGAGGAGCCACGGCTCACCGAGGGCGCCCAGATGCACGAGGGGGAGATCTCCACCCGCCTCGGCCTGACCGGTTGGCCGGCGGTCGCCGAGGAGGCGATCATTGCCCGGGACGTGCTGCTCGCCGAGCACGTGGGGAGCCGCCTGCACATCTGCCACGTCTCCACGGCCGGCAGCGTCGACGTGCTGCGACAGGCCAAGGCCCGCGGTGTTCAGGTCACCGCCGAGGTTACCCCGCACCACCTGTTGTTGACCGACGAGAAGGCGGTCACCTACGACCCGGTCTACAAGGTCAACCCGCCGCTGCGGACCGCCGCCGATGTCGCCGCGCTGCGCACCGCGCTGGCCGAGGGGGTGGTGGACATCGTCGCCACCGACCACGCTCCGCACGCCGTGGAGGACAAGGAGTGCGAGTGGGCGTACGCCCGGCCGGGAATGCTCGGCCTGGAGACGGCGCTCTCCATCACGCTGGACGTGCTCGGCCCGCGGTGGGACCTCATCGCCGAGCGAATGTCCCGCACCCCCGCCCGGATCGCCGGCCTCACCGAACACGGCCACGACCCGACGCCGGGCGCACCGGCGAACCTGACCCTGGTGGATCCGGCGGCGCGGCGCGTCGTCGAGCCGACCGAGTTGGCCAGCCGCAGCCGCAACACCCCGTACGCCCGCATGACGCTGCCGGGTCGCATCGTGGCGACCTTCCTGCGCGGCGAGGCGACGGTTCTGGACGGAAAGGCAGTGAAGTGATGCGAGTACGGAGTGCGGTGGGGCAGTGCCCCGTGGCCCGGAGTGCGGGGTGCGTGGCGTGAGGCGGCGACCGGCGATTCTCGTCCTGGAGGACGGGCGCACGTTCCACGGCGAGGCGTACGGCAGCGTCGGGGAGACCTTCGGCGAAGCGGTCTTCAACACCGGAATGACCGGCTACCAGGAGACGCTCACCGACCCCTCCTACCACCGGCAGGTGGTGGTGCAGACCGCGCCGCACATCGGCAACACCGGGGTCAACGGCGAGGATGACGAGTCCGGCCGGATCTGGGTCGCCGGGTACGTGGTCCGTGATCCCGCCCGGGTCGGCTCGAACTGGCGGGCCACCGGTGGCCTGGAGGACCGACTCGCCGCCGAGGGGGTGGTCGGCATCAGCGGCGTGGACACGCGCGCGCTCACCCGGCACCTGCGGGAGCGGGGCGCGATGCGGGTCGGGGTCTCCAGCGTCGAGACCGACCCGCAGGCGCTGCTGGCCCGGGTCCGGCAGGCCCCACCGATGGTCGGCGCGGACCTCTCCGCCGAGGTGACCACCCCGAAGCCGTACGTGGTCGAGGCGCAGGGGGAGCACCGGTTCACCGTCGCCGCCCTGGACCTCGGCATCAAGCGCAACGTGCCCCGGCGGCTCGCGGCGCGGGGTGTCACCACCCATGTCCTGCCGGCTCATTCGGGCATCGACGACATGCGGGCCACCGGCGCGGATGCGATCTTCCTCTCGCCCGGCCCCGGGGACCCGGCGACCGCCGACGGGCCGGTGGCCCTGGCGCGCGCGGTGCTCGCCAGCGGGGTGCCGCTCTTCGGTATCTGCTTCGGTAGCCAGATCCTCGGCCGGGCACTGGGATTCGGCACGTACAAGCTCGGCTACGGCCACCGCGGGATCAACCAGCCGGTGCTCGACCGGGCCACCGGCAAGGTCGAGGTGACCAGCCACAACCACGGTTTCGCCGTCGCGTTCCCCGGTGTCGAGCCGGGGGCCGTCGTGCCGAACCAGGTGATCGAGACCGAGTTCGGCGGGATCGAGGTCTCGCACGTCTGCCTCAACGACAACGTGGTCGAGGGGCTGCGGGCGCGCGATGTGCCCGCCTTCACCGTTCAATACCACCCGGAGGCGGCGGCCGGTCCGCACGACGCGGATTACCTGTTCGACCGCTTCGCCGAGCTCATCGAGGGTCGCAACCACAGCGGGGGGCGCGCTAATGCCTAAGCGGACCGACCTCAAACACGTCCTGGTGATCGGCTCGGGGCCGATCGTGATCGGGCAGGCCTGCGAGTTCGACTACTCCGGCACCCAGGCGTGCCGGGTACTGCGCAGCGAGGGGATCCGGGTCAGTCTGGTCAACTCGAACCCAGCGACGATCATGACCGACCCGGAGTTCGCCGACGCCACGTACGTCGAGCCGATCACCCCGGAGTTCGTCGAACTGGTCATCGCCAAGGAGCGGCCGGATGCGGTGCTGCCCACCCTGGGTGGTCAGACCGCACTGAACACGGCGGTCGCGCTGCACGAGGCCGGGGTACTGGAGAAGTACGGCGTCGAGTTGATCGGCGCGAACATCGACTCGATTCGCCGCGGCGAGGATCGGCAGCTGTTCAAGGACGTCGTCGCCAAGGCGGGTGTCCGGATCGGGCTCGAGGACCCCGCGACGCTGGTGCCGCGTTCCCGGGTCTGCCACTCGATGGACGAGGTCCGCGAGACCGTCGCCGAGTTGGGCCTGCCGGCGGTGATCCGGCCGTCGTTCACGATGGGCGGCCTCGGCTCCGGCATGGCCCACACCGATGCGGACCTGGAGCGCATCGCCGGTGCCGGCCTGGCCGCCAGCCCGGTGCACGAGGTACTCATCGAGGAGAGCGTGCTCGGCTGGAAGGAGTACGAGCTCGAGCTGATGCGCGACCGGCACGACAACGTCGTGGTGGTCTGCTCGATTGAGAACGTCGACCCGATGGGCGTGCACACCGGCGACAGCGTCACCGTGGCCCCGGCGATGACCCTCACCGACCGGGAGTACCAGCGCCTGCGGGACCTCGGTATCGCGGTGCTGCGCGAGGTCGGGGTGGACACCGGCGGCTGCAACATCCAGTTCGCGGTGAACCCGGTCGACGGCCGGATCGTCGTGATCGAGATGAACCCCCGGGTCTCCCGCTCGTCGGCGCTCGCCTCGAAGGCGACCGGTTTCCCGATCGCGAAGATCGCCGCGAGGCTGGCCATCGGCTACACCCTCGACGAGATCCCCAACGACATCACCCTGAAGACGCCGGCCGCGTTCGAGCCGACGTTGGACTATGTGGTGGTCAAGATTCCGCGCTTCGCGTTCGAGAAGTTCCCCGGTGCCGACCCGGAGCTGACCACCACCATGAAGTCGGTCGGTGAGGCGATGAGCCTGGGCCGCAACTTCACCGAGGCGCTGAACAAGGCGATGCGCTCGATGGAGACGAAGGCGGCCGGTTTCTGGACCGTGCCCGACCCGGCCGGTGCCACCCGGGAGGAGACCCTCGCGGCGTTGCGGATGCCGCACGACGGGCGGCTCTACACGGTGGAACGGGCGCTGCGGCTCGGTGCCTCAATCGCCGAGGTCGCGGCGGCCTCCGGCGGGATGGACCCGTGGTTCCTCGACCAGATCGCCGGCCTTGTCGAGCTGCGAGCCGAGATCGTCGACGCCCCGGTGCTCGATGGCGATCTGCTGCGCCGGGCCAAGCGGGCGGGGCTCTCCGACCGGCAGCTCGCCGCGTTGCGTCCGGAGTTGGCCGCCGAGGACGGTGTTCGGACGCTGCGGCACCGGTTGGGCGTTCGGCCGGTGTACAAGACCGTGGACACCTGCGCGGCGGAGTTCGAGGCGACGACGCCTTACCACTACTCCACCTACGACGCGGAGACCGAGGTGGTCGGGTCGGACCGGCCCAAGGTGCTGATCCTCGGCTCGGGGCCGAACCGGATCGGGCAGGGCATCGAGTTCGACTACTCCTGCGTGCACGCCGTCATGGCGCTGCGGGCCGTCGGATACGAGACGGTCATGGTCAACTGCAACCCGGAGACCGTCTCCACCGACTACGACACCGCGAACCGGCTCTACTTCGAGCCGCTGACCTTCGAGGACGTCCTCGAGGTGTGGCACGCGGAGGACTCCTCCGGCCGGGCGGCCGGTGGCCCCGGCGTGGTCGGGGTGGTCGTACAGCTTGGTGGCCAGACCCCGTTGGGGCTGGCACAGCGGCTCAAGGACGCCGGGGTGCCGGTCGTCGGTACCTCCCCGGAGTCGATCCATCTCGCCGAGGAGCGGGGGGCGTTCGGCGCGCTGCTGGCCCGCGCCGGGCTGCGGGCGCCGGCACACGGCACCGCGATCTCGTACGACGAGGCGAAGACGATCGCCGCCGAGATCGGCTATCCGGTGCTGGTCCGTCCCTCGTACGTGCTTGGCGGCCGGGGCATGGAGATTGTCTACGACGACGCCACGCTGCGTGACTACATCGGTCGGGCCACCGACATCTCCCCGGATCATCCGGTGCTGGTGGACCGGTTCCTCGATGACGCCATCGAGATCGACGTGGACGCGCTCTGCGACGCCGCCGGTGAGGTCTACCTCGGTGGGGTGATGGAGCACATCGAGGAGGCCGGGATCCACTCCGGCGACTCCTCCTGCGCGTTGCCGCCGATCACCCTGGCCGGTTCGCACGTCGCCGAGGTCCGCCGGTACACCGAGGAGATTGCCCGGGGCATCGGCGTGCAGGGGCTGCTCAACGTGCAGTACGCCCTCAAGGACGACCAGCTCTGGGTGCTCGAGGCCAACCCGCGTGCGTCCCGGACCGTGCCGTTCGTCTCCAAGGCCACCGCGGTGCCGTTGGCCAAGGCGGCGGCTCGGATCGCGCTCGGTGCCACCATCGCCGAGCTGCGCGCTGAGGGCCTGCTCCCCGCCGACGGCGACGGCGGCACCCTTCCCGCGGATGCGCCGATCGCGGTCAAGGAGGCGGTGCTCCCGTTCAAGCGGTTCCGTACTCCGACCGGGAAGGGGATCGACTCGCTGCTCGGACCGGAGATGAAGTCCACCGGCGAGGTGATGGGCATCGACACGGCCTTCGGGTACGCCTTCGCCAAGTCGCAGGCGGCCACGTACGGCTCGTTGCCGACCAGCGGGAAGATCTTCGTGTCGGTCGCCAACCGGGACAAGCGTGGCATGATCTTCCCGATCAAGCGCCTGGCCGACCTGGGCTTCCAGCTGATCGCCACCACGGGCACCGCTGAGGTGCTGCGCCGGCACGGCGTCGCCTGCGAGCAGGTCCGCAAGCACTACGAGTCGGGAGAGAGCGAGGACGCGGTCTCGCTGATCCGGTCTGGCGAGGTGGTGCTGGTGGTGAACACCCCGCAGGGTTCGGGAGCGAGCGCGCGCTCGGATGGCTACGAGATCCGCAGTGCCGCCGTGACAGCGGACATCCCCTGCATCACGACCGTCCCCGGCGCCGCCGCCGTGGTGATGGCGGTCGAGGCCCGGATCCGCGGTGACATGGTGGTCCGTCCGCTGCAGGCGCTGCACGCCTCGCTGCGGAGCGCCCGGTGAGCCCGAGCGGGCCGAGGTCGCTCACCCGGCCGGGGAGGTTGGGGTGATCTTCGAACGGGTCGTGCGGCCGCGGCTGTTCCGGCTCGGGGGCGGGGACGCGGAGGTGGCGCACGAGTTCACGGTCCGGCGGCTGGCGGGCCTGGCTCGGGTGCCCGCGGCGCTGGCCGTGCTCCGGGCCCGGTACGGCGTCTCGGCTCCCCGAACGGTGTTCGGGCTCCGCTTCCCGAACCCGGTCGGGCTGGCCGCCGGGATGGACAAGAACGGGGTGGCGCTGCCGGCCTGGCCGGCGTTGGGCTTCGGCTTCGTCGAGGTGGGTACGGTCACCGCGCACCCGCAGCCGGGCAACCCACGGCCGCGGCTGTTCCGGCTTCCCGACAGCCGGGCGGTGGTGAACCGGATGGGCTTCAACAACGCCGGCGCCGACGCGCTCGCGGCGCGGTTGGCGGCGCTGCCCCGCCCGCTCGGGGTGCCGCTGGGCATCTCTCTCGGCAAGTCCAAGGTCACCCCGCTCGAGGAGGCGGTTGCGGACTATCAGGCGTCGTACCAGGCCCTGCGCGAGTACGGCGACTACTTCGCGGTCAACGTCTCCTCGCCGAACACGCCGGGGCTTCGTGCGCTGCAGGACCGGGCGCACCTGGACGCCCTGCTGGCCGCTCTGGTCGGCGAGAAGCCGGTCCTGGTGAAGATCGCCCCAGACCTTCCGGATTCGGCCATCGCGGAGCTGCTGGAGGTCTGCCTGGCGCGGGGCGCGGCCGGGGTGATCGCCACGAACACCACGCTCTCCCGAGCCGGCCTCGCCGCCGCCGATCAGGCCGGTGGCGCCGAGGCGGGTGGGCTCTCCGGCCGTCCGTTGGCGCACCGGGCCCGGGAGGTGGTCTCCTTCGTGCACGCCGAGACGGGCGGCCGGCTGCCGATCGTCGGCGTCGGCGGCATCCTCACTCCGGATGACGCCGAGCGCATGGTCGACGCGGGCGCGTCGCTGGTGCAGCTCTACACCGGCTTCATCTACCGGGGGCCGGCCCTGGTGCGGGCTGCCGCGGCGGCGGCCCGCACGCCGTGACACCGTGCGGGGGTACTCGCCCGGTTGCTGCGGACCGCTCGCCGGTCACCGGCCGGGCTACCGGACCCGAGGGCTGGTCGCTACGCGGTGACCGGCTGGTGAGGAGGCGACGTCGTTGACCCCGGAGGAGATCAGCGCCGCGGACGCGGCCCACGTGTGGCATCCGTACGAGGCGCTGCCGCCGGCCATTCCGCCGCACGTCGTGGAGAGCGCCGCCGGGGTGCGGCTGCGCCTGGCGGACGGGCGGGAACTGGTTGACGGGATGGCGTCGTGGTGGTCGGCGATCCACGGCTACCGGCACCCGGTGCTGGACGCGGCGGTGACCGACCAACTCGGCCGGATGAGCCACGTGATGTTCGGCGGGCTCACCCACGAGCCGGCCGTCACGCTGGCCCGGACCCTCGTCGAGCTGGCGCCAGATGGGCTGGAGCACGTCTTCCTGGCCGATTCCGGCTCGGTGAGCGTCGAGGTGGCCGTCAAGATGTGCCTGCAGTACCAGCGGGCCACCGGGCGGCCGGAACGCCGTCGGCTGGGGACCTGGCGGGGTGGCTACCACGGCGACACGTTCCACCCGATGAGCGTCTGTGACCCGGTGGGGGGCATGCACCACCTCTGGGGGGAGGTGCTGCCCCGGCAGGTGTTCGCGCCGGTGCCGCCGGCGGGATTCACCGCACCGCCGGATCCGGCGTACGAGGCCGTCCTGGCGGACGCGGTCGCCCAACACGCCGACGAGCTGGCCGCGGTCATCGTCGAGCCGGTCGTCCAGGGGACCGGGGGCATGCGGTTTCACCATCCGCGCTACCTGCAGGTGCTGCGGGAGGTCACCCGCGCCCACGGGGTTCTGCTCATCTTTGACGAGATCGCTACTGGTTTCGGTCGTACCGGGGCGATGTTCGCCGCCGAGCACGCCGGCGTGACCCCGGACGTGCTCTGTGTGGGCAAGGCGCTCACCGGGGGGTACCTGACCCTGGCCGCCGCCCTCTGCACCCCGGAGATCGCCCGTGGGATCTCCGCGACCGGTGTGCTCGCGCATGGTCCGACCTTCATGGGTAATCCGCTCGCCTGTGCGGTGGCCAACGCCTCTCTCGGCCTGCTCCGGGCCGGCGACTGGCCCGCGCAGGTGGCGCGGATCGAGCGGGGCCTGAGGGCCGGTCTGGAGCCGCTACGGGCGCAGCCGGGCGTCGCCGACGTCCGGGTGCTCGGTGCGATCGGCGTGGTGCAGCTCGACCATGCGGTGGACCTACCGGCGGCCACCGCCGCGGCGGTGGCCGCCGGTGTCTGGCTGCGACCGTTCCGGGATCTGATCTACACCATGCCCCCGTACGTCACTGCAGACGCCGATCTGGCCCGGATCAGTGCCGGGATCGCCGCCGCGGCTCGGGCGGGCTGATCCGCCGGCTGGGGGCGGAGGGTGGGCGTGCGGAGCCCGCCGGGTGGGGCGGCATCAGCCGCCCGCCGAGACGATGCGTGCGGCGCACGCGAGAGGGAGGTCTGCGATGGAGAGCTTCGGTGCCCGGTTGCACCGGTCGGTCGGCGAGCGGGGTCCGCTCTGCGTGGGCATCGACCCGCATCCGGGTCTGCTCGCGCGGTGGGGTCTCGACGACGATGTTCGCGGTCTGGAACGGTTCGCGGGCACGGTCGTGGAGGCGTTGGGGGACCGGGTCGCGGTGGTCAAGCCGCAGTCGGCCTTCTTCGAGCGGTTCGGGTCTCGGGGCGTAGCGGTCCTAGAGTCAACTATCCGACAGTTACGGGCGGCTGGTTCGCTCGTACTCCTCGACGTCAAGCGTGGTGACATCGGCTCGACGGTCGCCGCGTACGCTTCCGCGTACCTTGATCCATCGAGTCCGCTGCATGTCGACGCGGTGACGGTGAGCCCGTATCTCGGCGTTGGCGCGCTCGCCCCGATGTTCGAGCTGGCCGCCGCGCAGGGCGGCGGGGTCTTCGTGCTGGCGCTCACCTCCAACCCCGAGGGCGCCGCGGTGCAGCGGGCCCGTACCGCCGACGGGCAGACCGTCGCGCAGCTGGTAATCAACGAGATTGCCCAGCTCAACGCCGGTGCGCAGCCATTGGGCAGCGTGGGGTTGGTGGTGGGGGCGACCATCGGTGCGACGGGTCACGATCTCAGCGCGGTCAACGGTCCGCTGCTCGCTCCGGGCCTGGGGGCGCAGGGCGCCAGCGCCGCCGACCTACGGGTGGTTTTCGGTGCCAGCCTGCCCGCAGTGCTCCCCACGTACTCCCGTGAGGTGCTGGCTGCGGGGCCCGATCCGGCTGCCCTGCGGGGCGCCGCAGATCGGGTGTTAGCCGACTGTCGAGCGGCTTTGACCGGTTCGTAACTGACTGACGGCTCGGTCACTTTCCGGCGATCTTCGCGTGCCCACGTTGCCGAATGCGCCGTTGACCGCTAGTTTTCCCCGCGCTGGGAACCATGGGCCTCCCTGGTTCGCAGCGACACCACGTTTCACAGTGCGGCGGTGCATTCGCCCGTCGCGATAGGGACCTGAGGAGAACTGGTGCCGCTCCCGTCACTGACCCCTGAGCAGCGCGCAGCAGCGCTGGAGAAGGCCGCGGAGATCCGCAAGGCCCGTGCTGAGCTGAAGGAGCAGCTCAAGCAGGGCAAGACAACGCTCGGAGCCGTTCTCGAGCGGGCCGAGTCCGACGATGTCGTCGGCAAGCTGAAGGTATCCGCTGTCCTGCAGGCGATGCCGGGAATCGGCAAGATCCGAGCGACCCAGATCATGGAGAAGCTCAAGATCGCCGATAGCCGGCGCCTGCGTGGCCTCGGCGAGCAGCAGCGCAAGGCCCTGCTTGGGGAGTTCGCCGCCAACTGAGGTTGGCGCCGTGTAGAAACGAGCAGTGAGCACGGATGGTGAGGCGCGCCCGGCGGGCCGGCTCACCATCCTGACCGGACCCTCGGGTTCCGGTCGGGATGGTGTCGTCGGGTTGGTCCGGGCGCGCTTGCCTACCGTGTGGACGCCGGTGCCGGTGACCACCCGACCCCGGCGGGATTGCGAGGTGGCGGGCGTCGATCGGGTCTTCCTCGACTCGGCCACGTTCGACCAGCTGCTGGCCGCTGGTGGTCTGCTGGAGTGGAGCCAGGTCGGCCGGTACCGGCGCGGTACGCCGGGACAGCCGCTGCGGTCCCGACTGGCCGCGGGGGCGCCAGCCCTGCTTTCGATGGACCTGGCCGGGGCGCTACGGCTGCGGGCCGTGCTGCCGGCGGCCCAGCTGGTGCTGCTGCACCCACCCGGCTACGTGACTGATCCGGTCACCGAACCGCATTTCGCACACACCATCGTGCATGGCCGGACTGCGCAGGTCGTGGACGAGCTGGTAGGATTGTTCGGTTCGTCATTCAAAGCTCCGGCGCGACCGCGCGTACGCGGTTGACCGCCAGCACCGCGAGCGGTGTCACAGACGCAGAGGTCAACACGTGGGATCCATCGCCACCAACCCCGAAGGCATCACCAACCCGCCGATCGACGAGCTCCTCGAGAAGACCACCTCGAAGTACGCGCTGGTCATCTTCGCCGCCAAGCGGGCCCGTCAGGTCAACGCCTACTACAGCCAGCTCGGCGAGGGCCTGCTGGAGTACGTCGGCCCGCTGGTCGAGACGACCCCGCAGGAGAAGCCGCTCTCGATCGCCATGCGGGAGATCAACGCGGGCCTGCTCACCGCTGAGCCCACCGACCAGCCGTAGCGCGTACCCAACGATGTCCCCCCGGATTATCCTCGGGGTCGGTGGCGGGATCGCCGCGTACAAGGCCTGCGAGTTGCTGCGGCTGTTCACCGAGTCCGGTCATCGCGTCCGGGTCGTGCCGACCGCATCGGCGCTCCACTTCGTCGGGGCCGCGACGTGGTCGGCGCTCTCCGGGCAACCAGTCGCCGACGACGTCTGGTCCGACGTGCACGAGGTGCCGCACGTGCGGCTGGGTCAGCAGGCGGACCTGGTCGTGGTGGCTCCGGCCACCACCGACCTGCTCGCCCGGGCCGCTCATGGGCTCGCGGACGACCTACTCACCAACACTCTGCTGACGGCCCGCTGCCCGGTTGTCCTGGCGCCGGCGATGCATACCGAGATGTGGGAACATCCGGCGACGGTGGCCAACGTGGCGACGCTGCGCTCCCGCGGGGTGCGGGTCGTCGAACCGGCAGTCGGCCGGCTCACCGGGACGGACACCGGCAAGGGCCGCCTACCGGACCCGGCGGAGCTCTTCGCCGTGGCCCGACGCGTGCTCGCCCGCGGCGCCGCCGCGCCAGCGGATCTCACCGGGAAGCGGGTGCTGGTCACCGCCGGGGGCACCCGGGAGCCGCTCGATCCGGTCCGGTTCCTCGGCAATCGCTCCTCCGGCAAGCAGGGCTACGCGTTCGCCCGCGCCGCGGTGGCGCGAGGAGCCCGGGTCACCCTGGTCTCCGCCAACGTCGCGCTGCCCGACCCGGCCGGTGTGGATCTGGTGCGGGTCGGCACGACCGCCGAGCTGCGCGAAGCCACGCTGACGGCTGCCGACCGCGCGGACGCGGTGGTGCTGGCGGCGGCTCCCGCCGATTTCCGCCCCGCCACGTACGCGACTGGCAAAATCAAGAAGTCGGACGACGGCAGCGCGCCCACCATCGAGCTCGTTGCGAACCCGGACATCGCTGCCGAGCTCGGGAAACGTCGTCGCCCGGAGCAGGTGTTGGTGGTGTTCGCCGCGGAGACCAGTGACGCCGAGGCCAACGGCCGAGCCAAGCTCGCCCGAAAGCGGGCGGACCTCATCGTCATCAACGAGGTTGGCCCGGACCGGGTTTTTGGCGCCGACACCAACGCGGCGACCGTCATCGGCGCGGACGGATCGGCCAGCCGGATGCCCGAGCAGTCCAAGGAAGATCTCGCCGACGGTGTCTGGGACCTCATCGTCCCCCGGCTGGCCGGCCATCCCGGATAGCTGGATCAGTGCGCGATAGGGGGATCCGGTACCGGACGCGAGTGACTAAACTGCCGCGGAACGAGTTTCCCTGACTTAGGAGTGCCGTGACACGCCGCCTCTTCACTTCCGAATCGGTCACCGAAGGTCATCCTGACAAGATTGCTGACCAGATCAGTGACGGGATCCTCGATGCGTTGCTGGCAGAGGACCCGAGTAGCCGGGTTGCAGTGGAGACGCTGATCACAACCGGTCAGGTGCATGTTGCGGGCGAGGTAACCACCCAGGCCTACGCCGACATCCCGTCGATCGTGCGTCGGACGATTTTGGATATTGGTTACGACTCGTCGCGAAAGGGTTTCGACGGGGCGTCCTGCGGGGTAAGTGTGTCGATTGGGTCTCAGTCGGCAGATATCGCCCAGGGTGTTGACAACGCGTTTGAGCTGCGTACCGGTGCATCCGAACACATGTTGGATGCGCAGGGTGCAGGTGACCAGGGGATGATGTTCGGGTTCGCCTGCTCGGAGACCCCAGAGTTGATGCCGTTGCCGATCGCGTTGGCGCACCGGCTGTCGCGCCGCCTGGCACACGTGCGGCGGGAAGGCGTGGTGCCGTACCTGCGTCCCGATGGTAAGACGCAGGTGACGGTGGAGTACGAGGGATTGCGGCCGGTACGGCTGAACACGGTGCTGGTGTCGTCGCAGCACGCGGCCGACGTGTCGCTGGAGTCGCTGCTGACGCCGGACATCCGGGAGCACGTGATCGCACCGGAGGTGGAGAGTCTCGGGCTGGGGCTGGACGTCGAAGACTATCGGCTGCTGGTGAATCCGACGGGCCGGTTCGAGGTCGGCGGCCCGATGGGCGACGCGGGTCTGACCGGTCGGAAGATCATCGTGGACACCTACGGTGGGTACGCGCGGCACGGCGGCGGGGCGTTCTCGGGCAAGGACCCATCCAAGGTGGACCGTTCAGCGGCGTACGCGATGCGGTGGGTGGCCAAGAACGTGGTGGCGGCCGGGCTGGCGGAGCGGTGCGAGGCGCAGGTGGCGTACGCCATCGGCAAGGCGCAGCCGGTGAGCCTCTTCGTGGAGACGTTCGGCACGGAGACGGTGCCGGTGGAGCGGATCGAGAAGGCGGTGACGGAGGTGTTCGACCTTCGGCCGGCGGCGATCATCCGGGATCTGAAGTTGACCCGGCCGATCTACTCGCAGACCGCGGCGTACGGACACTTCGGTCGAGAGCTTCCTGACTTCACCTGGGAGAGCACCGACCGCGCCGCTGACCTCAAGTCGGTAGCGGGCGCCTGAGTAACACCCCGCGTAGCGACCGGCGGCCCGCGAATGGGTCGCCGGTCGCTCGTGTCTGCGTGGACGTTCCGTTGGCCCACCTCGATCGGCCCTTCGACTATGCGGTGCCCGAGTCCCTTGACGCCGAGGCTGTCCCCGGCGCTCGGGTGAAGGTCCGCTTCGCTGGTCAGCTCGTCAACGGCTGGCTGTTGGAGCGGGTGAGTGAATCCGCCCATCCCCGGCTTGCGTACCTGGAGAAGGTGGTCTCCCCGGAGCCGGCCCTCGCGCCGGAGATCGCCCGCCTGGCCCGCGCCGTCGCCGACCGTTACGCCGGCAGCCTCGCCGACGTGCTTCGCCTCGCTGTCCCGCCCCGGCATGCCCGGGTCGAGAAGGAGCCGCAACCGTCCTCCGCGGCCGGTTCGTCCTCGCCGGATGCGGAGAACGGGCCGGCCGATCCGGTCGGATGGGCGGACTATCCGACTGGCCCAGCCCTGCTGCGGGCCCTCGCCGACGGCCGTGCCCCCCGCGCGGTCTGGTCTGCCCTGCCGGGGGAGGAGTGGCCCACCCGCTACGCCGAGGCGGTCGCGGCGACCGTCGCCGGTGGCCGGGGCGCGGTCGTGGTCGTCGCCGACGCCCGAGATCTCGACCGGCTCGACGCGGCGCTGTCCGCCGTGCTCGGCCCCGGCCGGCACGTCCAGCTCACCGCCGCGCTTGGTCCGGCCCGCCGATACCGGGCATTCCTCGCCGCCCGGCGGGGTCACGTGCCGGTGGTGATCGGTACCCGGGCCGCCATGTTCGCGCCGGTATCTCGACTCGGCCTCGTCGCCATCTGGGATGACGGTGACGACCTACACGCCGAGCCCCGCGCCCCCTACCCGCACGCCCGCGAGGTGTTGTTGACCCGCGCCCAGCTGGCTGGTGCCGCTGCCCTGGTCGGCGGCTATGCCCGTACGGCCGAGGCGCAGCTGCTCGTGGAGACCGGGTGGGCCCGCGAGGTGACGGCCGCCCGCGCCGCCGTCCGGGCGCGGATGCCGGCGATCGCCCCCACCGGCGACGACCCCCAGCTGGCCCGGGACCCCGGTGCGGCCACCGCCCGGTTGCCCAGCCTGGCCTGGACGGCGGCGCGCGCTGCCCTCACCGCCGATGCGCCGGTCCTCGTCCAGGTGCCCCGGCGCGGTTACCTGCCGGCGGTGGCGTGCGCCACCTGCCGGACTCCGGCGCGCTGCCCGCACTGCGCCGGGCCGCTCGCGTTGCCGTCGGCACGGGGTGCGCCGGTCTGCCGCTGGTGTGCGCGGGTCGCCGCCGCGTACGCCTGCCCGGAGTGTCGCGGCCGGCGGCTCCGCGCCTCGGTCACCGGTGCCCGGCGGACGGCGGAGGAGCTGGGCCGGGCCTTCCCCGGTGTGCCGGTGCGCACCTCCGGGCGGGAGGAGGTCCTTGCGACCGTCCCCGGTGGCGCCGGGTTGGTCATCACCACCCCCGGTGCCGAGCCGGTAGCCGAGGGCGGCTACGGGGCGGTGCTGCTGCTGGACTCCTGGGCCCTGCTGACCCGCGCCGATCTGCGGGCGGGGGAGGAGGCGCTGCGGCGCTGGCTCGCCGCCGCCGCCCTGGCCCGCCCCGGCCCGGCCGGCGGCCGGGTGGTGGTGGTCGCCGACGGTGCGCTCGCCCCGGTGCAGGCGCTGCTCCGCTGGGACGCTGGCTGGTTTGCGGCCCGCGAACTCGCCGAACGTCGGGAGCTTGGTTTTCCACCGGCGGTGCGGATGGCGAGCGTCACCGGGCCGCCGACCGCCGTCGCCGAGTTGCTTGCCGAGTCCCGGCTACCGGCGGAGGCGGAGCTGTTGGGGCCGGTGCCCGCCGACGGCGACCGGGAACGGATGCTGGTCCGGGTTCCCCGCGCCCGGGCGTCCGCCCTGGCCGCGGCCCTGCACGCCGCGGCGGGGGTGCGCGCCGCCCGGAAGGCTGCGGATCCACTCCGGCTCCAGGTCGACCCGCTGGCCCTCTTCTGACCCGCCACTCAGCGGAGATCAATAGTTACTATGAGTTACTTCGGTTGGTGCGACGGACACGCTGTGTGGGGATGGCGGCGGTTCCGGTGATAGCATCGCCCCTCATGCCGAGCCGGATGAAGGCTCAGGCCAGGGGTGTGTCGTTCGATGCGCCTGGCCGGAGCTGGTGCCGGTTCGGCGGCGATGGCGACGGAGCGCGTCGGGTGGCGCGGTGCCGACGAGTGTTGACAGCCCGCAATCATAGGTGGACCAGTCGTGACCGTTCCTCAGTCGATTGTCTTCAACGGCGACCTCGGCAGCGGCAAGAGCACCGTCTCCCTGGAGATCGCCGAGCGCCTCGGCATGCGTCGGGTCAGCGTGGGCGACCTCTACCGGCAGATGGCCCAGGAGCGGCAGATGACCGCCCTCCAGCTCAATCTGCACGCCGAGCTGGACCAGGCTGTTGACGGCTACGTTGACCAACTCCAACGGGACATCGCGGCCTCCGGCGAGTGCCTGGTGATGGACTCGCGGCTCGCCTGGCACTTCTTCACCGACGCGCTCAAGGTGCACATGATCACCGAGCCCGGGGAGGCCGCCCGGCGCGTGCTGCTGCGCCCCTCCGGCCCGGCTGAGCAGTACACCTCCCTCGAGGAGGCGAAGGCCCGACTCATGGAGCGCAGCGAGAGTGAGCGGAATCGGTTCATCATCCGCTACGGCGTGGACAAGGCCCAGCTGCGCAACTACGACCTGATCTGCGACACCACCCGGGCCGGCGCCACGGAGGTGATCGAGCACATCGTCGCCGCGTACGAAGGGCGGCTCTGCCCCGAGGTGCTGCGGGAGGCTCCGCCGCTGCTGCTGCTCGACCCGGCCCGGGTATACCCGACCGAGGACATCGTCACCCTCCGCGGCCAGTGGGATGCCGAATCCGCGGGCGAGGCCGCTGCGGCGGGCGACGAGCCGCCGGAGCCGCTGCGGATCGGTTACACGGGCGAGCACTTCTTTGTGGTGGACGGGCACCGTCGACTCAGCGCCGCGCTGCGGGACGGGTGTCGGCTGGTGCCCGCCGGGCTGGTCGCCGAGGTGGACGAGCCCGTCGTCGGTGGGATGAGCGCGATCGACTACTTCACCGCCCAGGTCCGGCCCAGCATGATCCACGACTGGTCGGTCGCGCACGGCATCGATCTGCCGCTGCCCGCACCGGCGCTTTTGGGGGGCGGCGCGGTGCTGGCGGGGGAGCCGGGCGCCAGCGCCTGACGGCCACGCCACCGTCTCCGTACCCCGCCTGGGGGTTACGGACCGCCCACAGAGCGTGCATGATGGGCCACCTGACCCTGACATAGGAGGTGGCGAATGGACGCATCTGAGGCGGTCGCACTGCTGATGTCTCCGCCGGGCCGGCGTGACCCCTACCCCACGTACGAGCGGCTGCGTGCGCACGGCCCGGTGGTGGCGACGGCGGCCGGATTCTTCGTGGTCACCGGGTATGCCGAGGCCGACACGGTGTTGCGAAACCCCCGGTTTGCGGTGATGGACGATGAAGAGCGCGACGGTGTCTTCCCGCATTGGCAGGACAGCCCGGCGATGATGTCGATCTCCCAGTCAATGATTCGTGCCAATCCGCCGGACCACAGCCGAATGCGCCGTCTCGCCGCGGGGGTGTTCACCCCGCGCCGGGTCGCCGCCCTCCGCGAGGTGGTAGCCGCCCAGGCCGACGAACTCATTGACGAGATGATCCGGGCCGGTCGGGGTGGTGCTCCGGTGGACTTCCTGGGCGGCTTCGCCTACCCGCTGCCGGTCACCGTGATCTGCGCCCTGCTCGGGGTGCCGGCGGCCGACTGGGCGCAGTTTCGGCGCTGGGCCGGCGATCTGACCGGTGTCCTGGAGCCGGAGATCACCCCGCAGGAGTTGGCCGTCGCCGACGCCGGCGCCACCGAGTTGCGCGACTACTTCACCGAGCTGATCGCCCAGCGCCGCCGGGACCCGGCCGATGATCTGACCACGGCCCTGGTGCAGACGCATGACGCCGACGGTGACCGGCTGTCCGGCGAGGAGCTGCTGGCCAACCTTGTGTTGCTGTTGGTCGCGGGCTTCGAGACCACCACGAACCTGCTCGGCAACGGTCTGTTCGTGCTCCTGACCCACCCCGAATCGGCGACCGCCCTGCGGGATCAGCCCGAGCTCGCCCCCAGCTACGTGGACGAGCTTCTGCGGTACGACTCACCCGTGCAGTTGACCAGCCGTACGGTCCGCGAGTCGGTGCCCCTCGCCGGGGTTGAGCTGCCCGCGGGGAGTTGGCTGCTGGTTCTGCTCGGCGCGGCCAACCGCGACCCGGCGCGCTTTACTGATCCGGCCCGATTCGATCCGGGCCGGGCCCAGTCGCCCCCGCTGTCCTTCGGTGCCGGCGCGCACTACTGCCTCGGCGCGGGGCTGGCTCGACTGGAGGCCCAGGTCGCCTTTCCGCTGTTGTTGCGCCGGCTGCCCGAGCTCGCGCTGGCCGGCGAGCCCGTCCGCCGGAGCCGGCTGACCCTGCGTGGCTACGAGACGCTTCCGGTGACCGTCGGTGCCGTAGCCGCTGATCACGGTACGCCGGCCGGGGCCGCACTGGGCACTCCGTAGACTGGTACGGCACGCCCGTTGCCAAGCCCACGAAGGAGCCAATCCGCGTGACCGTCCAGCCCATCCGCCTCTTCGGCGACCCGGTGCTGCGCACGCCGGCCGACCCGGTGGTCGACTTCGATGTCGAACTGCGCAAGCTCATCGCTGATCTGATCGACACGATGCGTGAGCAGAACGGCGCGGGTCTGGCCGCGCCGCAGCTCGGTGTGGGCCTGCGGGTGTTCACCTTCGACGTGGACGACGTGGTCGGCCACCTGGTCAACCCGGTGTTGGAGTTCCCCGACGCCGAGGAGCAGGACGGCCCCGAAGGCTGCCTGTCGCTGCCGGGTCTGTACTTCGACACGAAGCGCCGGCAGAACGTGGTCGCCAAGGGCTTCAACGGGCACGGCGATCCGGTGCAGATCGTCGGTACCGGGTTGATGTCCCGCTGCGTGCAGCATGAGACCGACCACCTGGACGGGGTGCTGTTCATCGACCGGCTCGACCCGGCCGGCCGCAAGGCGGCGATGAAGGAGATCCGTCGGGCGGAGTGGTACGACCCGGCGGCCCCGCCGACGGTGAAGCTCAGCCCGCATGCCGCCAACAACCCGTTCGGCCTGGGGCGGTGACCGGCCGATGCGCGTGATCTTCGCCGGTACGCCGGCCGTCGCCGTCCCCACCCTCGCTGCGGTGGCCGCCTCCCGCCATGAACTGGTAGCGGTTCTCACCCGCCCGGATGCTCCGGCGGGCCGGGGCCGTGGCCTGTCCCGTTCCCCGGTCGGCGCCTGGGCCGACGAGCACGGCGTCGAAGTCCTCACCCCGGCCCGGCCCCGGGAGCCGGAGTTCCTCGACCGGCTGCGCACGCTGGCGCCGGACTGTGTGCCGGTCGTCGCCTACGGCGCGTTGGTCCCACCGGCCGCCCTGGAGATTCCGCGGCATGGCTGGGTCAACCTGCACTTCTCCCTGCTACCCGCCTGGCGCGGCGCGGCTCCCGTGCAGCACGCTCTGCTGCACGGCGACGAGCTGACCGGTGCCAGCGTCTTCCAGCTCGAGGAAGGCCTGGACACGGGCCCGGTGTACGGCACCGTCACCGACGAGGTTCGGCCCACCGATACCTCGGGCGACCTGCTGGAGCGGTTGGCGCACTCCGGTGCCGAGCTGCTGATCGCCATACTGGACGCGATCGAGGAGGGCGGCGCACGGGCACAGCCGCAACCGAACGACGGGGTGAGCCTGGCGCCGAAGCTCACCGTGGCGGATGCCCGGGTGCGCTGGGGCGACCCCGCCTTCGCCGTGGACCGGCGCGTCCGCGCCTGCTCCCCGGCCCCCGGCCCGTGGACGACCTTCCGCGACGAGCGGGTCAAGCTCGGCCCGGTCACTCTCGTCGCGGATGGCCCCGAGCTGAAGCCGGGCGAGCTGTTGGTGGAGAAGACCCGGGTGCTTGCCGGCACCGCCACCACCCCGGTTGCGCTCGGGGAGATCCGGGCGGCGGGCAAGAGGGCCATGCCGGCGAGTGACTGGGCGCGCGGCGTCCGGGTCAGCGCTGGGGAGGTCCTCGCATGACGAACCCGGTAGACGGCCAGGACGTGGACCGGCCCGGTGGTTTCCGGGGCGGTCGGCCCGCCGCCGGCCACGGTCGCTCCGGTGCCGGACCCGAGCGCGGCCCGGAACGGCGGGGCCGTGGCGGCCAGCGGCCGACGGCTGGCGGGCGCGGCCGTCCCACCGGCCGGAGCACTGTTGACCTACCGCGGCACGCCGCCTATCAAGCGGTCGCCGCGGTCAACCGGGACGACGCGTACGCCAACCTTGTGCTCCCGGCGATCCTGCGCGACGCGGGTCTGGTCGGCCGGGACGCCGCCTTCGCCACCGAGCTGACGTATGGGACGCTGCGTCGGCTCGGAACTCTCGATGCGATCCTCACCGAGGCCGCTGGGCGGGATGTGGCCCGCATCGACCCGCCGGTTCGGGACGCGTTGCGGCTCGGTGCCTATCAACTGCTGTACACCCGGGTACCCGCCCACGCCGCTGTCTCGGCAACTGTTGACCTGGTTCGATCGGTCGGGGCGGGGGCGACCGGGTTCGCCAACGCGGTGCTCCGGGAGGTCGCCAGCCGGGATGCCGACGCCTGGGTGGCCCGGCTCGCCCCACCGCTGGAGACCGACCCGATCGGGCACCTGGCGCTCGCGTACAGCCATCCGCAGTGGATTGTGCGCGCGTTCGCCGAGGCGCTCGGCGGTGATCTCGGTGAGACCACCCGGTTGCTCATCGAGGACAACGAGCGTCCGCCGGTGCACCTCTGCGCCCGACCGGGGCTGGCCGATCCGGTGGCCCTGGCCGACGAGGTTGGCGGTATCCCGGGTGCCTTCTCCCCGTACGCGGTCTACTCCGGTGGGGGTGCCCCCGGCGACCTGCCGGCGCTCATCGAGGGACGGGCCCACGTCCAGGACGAGGGCTCCCAACTGGTGGCCGACGCTCTCACGGCGGCGCCCCTGGACGGCCCGGACGGCCGCTGGCTCGACCTGTGCGCCGGGCCGGGCGGCAAGTCCGGCCTGCTCGGTGCCGTCGCGGCCCAGCGTGGCGCGCGCCTGACCGCGGTGGAGGTGTCCGAGCACCGGGCCCGTCTGGTCGGGCAGGCCACCCGTGACCTGCCGGTGACCGTGCTCAACACTGACGGTCGTAGCGTCGGGTCGACGCCGAAGCTCGCGGAGGGGCACTTCGATCGGGCCCTGGTGGACGCGCCCTGCACCGGCCTGGGCTCGCTGCGCCGGCGACCCGAGTCGCGCTGGCGTCGGCAGCCGTCGGACCTGCCGGCGTTGACCCGGTTGCAGCGGGAACTGCTCAGCGCGGGACTGCGGGCGGTCCGCCCGGGTGGGCTGGTGGCCTACGTGACCTGTTCGCCGCACGTTGTCGAGACGCACGTGACGGTTACCGAGGCGGCACGCCGCGCGGGGGTGCCGGTCGACTTCGTTGACGCCCGTCCGCTGTTGCCAACGGGGATGCCGGGGCTCGGCGACGGGCCGACGGTGCAGCTGTGGCCGCACCGGCACGGCACCGACGCCATGTTTCTGGCGGTGCTGCGCCGCGGCTGACCCTGGCGGTGCTTGCGCCGTGGTCGACCTGTTCCCCAGCCCGGTGCCGGTGCCGGAGGCGTTTCGTTGATCGACCCGGGGTGGTCAGCCCGCGCGGTGCGCGGCGTGGCCACCCCGGCTCGGCCGGCCCGGGCGGTCACTCGTCCCGGGCGCCGCCGACCCTATGCCGGCAGGCCCGCCTTGCCCGCACCCTGCACCGACCGCTTCAGGCTCCGGTCGTGGACCCAGAGAAAGCACTGCACCCCCCGGTTGCCGCTCAGCCACTGCTCCTCCAGCGGCTCGTAGTAGATGTAGCCGGCGCGGTACTTCACGTCGCTGCGGGGCACCCCGGCGTACTCGGCAATCAGCTCGAGGCAGCCCTTGCCGGTCCGGTCACTGTCGCGCTCGAAGTCGGCGTAGTCGACATCCGGTGCGGCCCAGACACCGACGAACTCGCTGTGGTGTTTCTCCGTACACGCCACCGGTGTCATCTCCGCCACCTGGTCATCCTCGATCACCGGCTCGAAGCAGGTGTGCCGAAGTGGGGAGTCGCCCTCCTTGAGCGCTCCGGCCAGGCTGGCGGTGCGGGACACCGCGCTCGGATCGTCCAGGCTCTGCTGCTCGCTCACGTCGCAGCGGAACCAGCGGGAGCCTCCCTCCCATCCGGCCGGCGACGGCAAGACGATGGACAGACCGATTCGTCCGCTGCGCCAGTCGCCGCCCAGCGCCTGGTTCACCTTCTGCGCGCAGGTGGCGTAGGCGGTCTGCATCCCGGCCGAGCCGGCTTCCGGTGGCGTGGAGTCCGTCGCCTCGTCCCCGGTCACCGTGCCGACGTGCATGGTCTCCACCAGGTGCGGCTGGTCGCAGGGAGTCGGCGCGTACGCGCTGCGGTGACCGATCTCGGTCACGGTGGGGTGGCAGATGCCCGCTTCGGGCGTGAAACCCGTCGGGGCGGCGATGGGGGCCCAGTCGTCAACCAGATCGCCGTCGGTCCCCGGTGGCGGTGCGGTAGCGCATCCGGCGAGCGTCAGGGCCACCAGCGTGGCGCACAGCGTGACTCGTTTCATCCGGCGACCCTCTCCGGGTGTGGTCGGTAGGTATGGCGTCGAACACGCCACGGTGCGGCAGCTTACGGCACGTGGCAAGCCGTTCCGGGTGGGCCATCGACGTCGGGGCTGCCGCCGGCGCGGTCCAGCGTTCCCCACTCGCGGCCCGCTGCCGCCGACCGGTTCGACCGTGACCGCTGTGGAGCGATGGCGCTGTACGGCGCCTGGTCCGTTGTGGCCAGTTCCCTGCGGGGGAGCCGCGGGGGTGCGCCCGCGGGCGCACCGGTCGTGCCGCGCCGGTGGCGTTGGGGGGTTGCGTTCGTACACTGGCCTCGTGACCGTACCGCTGCCAATCGTCGCACCGAGCATTCTGGCCGCCGACTTCGCCCGCCTCGCGGACGAGGTCCGCGCCATCGAAGACACCGCCGACTGGGTGCACGTGGATGTCATGGACAACCACTTCGTGCCGAATCTGACGATCGGGCTGCCGGTCGTGCAGAGCCTGCGGGCCGCCACCCCGCTCCCGTTTGACGTGCACCTCATGATTGAGGATCCGCGGCGGTGGGCGCCCGGCTACGCTGACGCCGGGGCGTACAACGTGACGTTCCATGCCGAGGCTTGTGACGACCCGGTCGCGTTGGCCAAGGACCTCCGTTCGGCCGGTGCGAAGGCGGGGCTGGCGATCGACCGGGACACTCCGATCGAACCGTACCTGGACCTGCTGCCCAGCTTCGACACCCTGTTGATCATGACGATCAAGGCGGGGTTCGGTGGGCAGCGGTTCATTCCGAACCTGTTGGACAAGGTGCGCACGGCCCGTCACCACGTCAACGCCGGTCACCTGGAGCTGCGCATCGAGGTCGACGGTGGGATCGCCGTGGACACCATCGCCGATGCCGCCGAGGCGGGCGCGGACGCCTTCGTCGCCGGCACCGCGGTCTTTGGTGCCGACGACCCGGCCGAGGCCGTACGCCGGCTGCGGTCTCTGGCCGAGTGCGCGGCGCCCCGGGCCTGACGTGGAGCCCGACGGGGATCGCCAGGACGTCATTCTGGTCGTTGACGACGACGAGGACATTGCCCGGTTCGTCGAGTTCAACCTGCGGTTGCACGGTTACGAGGTGATCCATGCCGGGGACGGCCAGGCGGCGCTCGAGGTGATTGCGCGGGATCGCCCGGATCTGGCCGTGGTCGATCTGATGATGCCCCGGATGGACGGGTTGGAGCTGACCCGACGGCTCCGGGCTGACCCGATGACCGCCGCCCTGCCGGTGATCATGTTGACTGCCAAGGGAATGACCGTGGACAAGGTGCATGGCCTCAGCGCCGGCGCCGACGACTACCTGGTCAAGCCCTTCGACACCGCGGAGTTGGTGGCCCGGGTCAGCTCCACGCTGCGTCGGAACAAGGAGTTTCGCGAGGTCTCGCCGCTGACCGGACTACCCGGCAACAGCCGGATTCGCCGGGAGATCACCGACCGGATTCGGGTCGGATCCGACTATGCGGTCGGTTACATCGACATTGACCGTTTCAAGAGTGTCAACGACGTCTACGGGTTTGTTCGCGGCGACGACTTCATCAGCGCGTTGGCCCGCAGCCTGCACCAGGCGGTCGTCGCGGTGGGGGTCCCATCGGCCTTCCTGGGTCATGTCGGCGGCGACGACTTCATCTTCGTCAGCACGCCGGAACAGGTCCGGCAGCTGACCTCACAGGTCTCCGCGGACTTCGAGCAGGCGGCCGACGCGCTCTACGACCCGCCCGACGCCGCCCGCGGCTACGTGGAGCTCAAGGACCGGCGGGGCAATCTACGCCGTGCCGCGCTGGTCACCCTCTCGATCGGCGTCGCGGTCTCGGATGCCGACAAGCGGCTCACGAACCCGCTGGCGGCGATGACGATCGCCTCCGAGATGAAGTCGGTGGCCAAGAGTCAGCCGGGGTCGTACGTGGCGATGGACCGGCGTCGCGGTGTGTCGGATTCGAGTCATCGTTCTGTGAAGTAGCGCGCTGAGGGTAGCCGTTGACCCCCCAGAGCGTGTAAGACTTCGGGTAGTACCCACCACGCGCTGGCGGGACTCGGTGTAATTCCGAACCGGCGGTGATCCACGGCCTGACCGTGGTAAGCCCGCGACCCGGGAGCGGTTCGTCCGCCCGGTGGACCTGGTGCAAATCCGGGGCCGACGGTTGGGTGCGGGCATTGCCCGCGTCCAGACAGTCCGGATGGGAGACAGCGCGCGGGACGGATGGGCCCTACCCGGCCGCCGGTGTCGGCGTGTCGTACGGTCCTCCCGGGGCGGCTGTGCCGTTCCCGGATCTCCGCCACCGCACGCCCGCGGCCCGATGCCGCCGCTCCTATCGCCGCCCGCGCACCGATCGGCGGGCGGGCGGGAGGGCAGGGCATGGCCGGCGTCTCCGTAGATGAGGCGATGCGTCGCGCAGTCGAGCTCGCCGCGCGCGGCCTCGGCACCACCAGCCCCAACCCGGTCGTCGGCTGCGTGCTGCTCGACCCGGGCGGCCAGGTCGTCGGTGAGGGCTTCCACGCGTACGCCGGCGGGCCGCACGCCGAGATCGTCGCGCTCGCCAACGCGGGGGAGCGGGCGCGGGGCGGCACCGCGGTGGTCACGCTGGAACCCTGCGATCACACCGGCCGTACGGGCCCGTGCAGCACCGCTCTGGTGCAGGCCGGCGTCGCCCGGGTGGTGATCGCCGTACCCGACCCGAACCAGGCCGCGTCCGGTGGCGCCGCCACGCTGCGCGCCGCCGGGGTCCGGGTCGACCTGGGCGTACGCGCCGTTGAGGCGGAGGCGGGCAACATCGCCTGGCTGACCTCAACGCGTCGGGGCTGGCCGTACCTCGTCTGGAAGTACGCGGCGACGCTGGACGGGCGGTCCGCCGCGGCCGACGGCACCAGCATGTGGATCACTTCCGAGGCGGCACGGATGGACGTGCACGCGCTGCGCGCAACGGTGGACGCCGTCCTCGCCGGGGTGGGCACCGTGCTCGCCGACGACCCGCGCCTGACCGTTCGGAACCTGCGCGACGGCAGCCTCGCCATCCGGCAGCCGCTGCGGGTGGTGGTGGACTCTGCGGGCCGGACCCCGGCCGGAGCACGGGTCCGCGACGACGCCGCGCCCACCTGGATCGCCACCGCCGAGGAGGTTGGCACCGATTCGGCGGGCCGGGTCGATCTGCCGGCGCTGCTCGGCGCGCTGCACCAGCGCGGGGTGCGCGCCGCGCTGCTGGAGGGTGGGCCGCGGCTGGCCGGTGCCTTCCTCGCCGCCGGGATGGTCGACAAGATCGTCGGCTACGTCGCGCCCCGGCTGCTCGGCGCCGGCCCCGCCGCGTTGGCAGCCGCGGGAGTGACCACGATCACCGATGCCATCGACTGCGAGGTCGTCGACGTTACCCAGGTCGGACCCGACCTGCGGATCACCGCTCTGCCCCGGAAGAGGGAGGGTTGACATGTTCACCGGCATCGTCGAGGAACTCGGTGAGGTCATCCACATCGCGGAGACCGCGGAGGACTCCGCGGTGGTCACCATCAACGGCCCACTGGTCGTCTCCGACGCCCGGCCCGGTGACTCCATCGCGGTCAACGGAGTCTGCCTGACCGTGGTGGAACTCGCCGGTGGTGCCTTCACCGCCGACGTGATGGGCGAGACGTTGCGCCGCTCCGCGCTTGGCGTGCTGCGCGTCGGTGACCGGGTGAACCTGGAGCGGGCCGCCACCCTCGGCAGCCGCCTCGGTGGCCACCTGGTTCAGGGGCACGTCAACGGCGTTGGCGAGCTGCTGGCCCGGGAACCGGCCGCGCGGTGGGAGACGGTCCGCTTCCGCCTGCCCACTGCCCTGGCTCGGTATGTGGTGACGAAGGGGTCGATCACTGTTGACGGGGTTTCCCTGACCGTGGCGAGCGTCGGGCCCGACTGGTTCGAGGTGGGCCTGATCCCCACCACCCTGCGGCTGACGACACTGGGCGCCCGGAGCGTCGGTGACATGGTCAACCTCGAGGTTGATGTCCTGGCCAAATACGTCGAGCGGCTGCTCGGTGGGGGTCAGCTGGCCGGGCCGGACGACCGGCCCGCCGCTGATCACCTGCCCGCCGCTGTCGGCCGGCCCGGTGCCGCGCCGGTGGGTGGGCCGGCGTGATGGGGCCGATCGGCTGGCTGCTCGAGGCACAGGTGAGCCTCGCCGGCTCACCGGTGCTGGTCCGCGAGATTGTCGGCAACGTCTTCGGCCTGGCCGCGGCGATGTTCGGCCTGCGCCGGGTGGTGTGGGCCTGGCCGGTCGGCATGATCGGTAACGCGCTGCTGTTCACCGTCTTCCTCGGCGGAGCGTTCGCCACCCCGCAGGCACACGACCTCTACGGCCAGGCGGGCCGGCAGGTCTTCTTCTTCGGGCTCGGCCTCTATGGCTGGTGGCGTTGGTCGCGGAACCGTCGCCGGGGCGGCGACGGCACTGCCGCCGCGGTGGAGCCCCGCTGGGCTACCGGGCGGGAGCGGCTCGGGATGCTGGCGGCCGCCGTCGTCGGCACCGCCGTCAGCTACCCGGTCCTCGCCGCCCTGGGCTCGTGGGGACCGCTGCCGGATGCCTGGATCCTGACCGGCAGCCTGCTCGCCACGTACGGCATGGCCCGCGGGTATGTGGACTTCTGGCTGATCTGGATCGCCGTTGACGTGGTCGGGTTGCCACTGTTGCTGCGCGGCGGGTTCTACCCTTCTGCGGCCATGTACCTCGTCTACGGCGCCTTCTGCGCCTGGGGTCTCGTCGCCTGGTGGCGGACGTCGCGTGCTGCTCGTACCGACCTCGCGCCGATCCCACCGAGCTATGCGGAGGCTGCGGCATGACCACATTCGCCAGGATTGAACGAGCGGTGGCGGAGATCGCCGCCGGCCGGCCCGTCGTCGTGGTCGACGACGCCAACCGGGAGAACGAGGGCGACCTGATCTTCGCGGCCGAGCTGGCCACGCCCGCGCTGGTCGCCTTCATGGTCCGCTACACCTCCGGCTACATCTGCACGGCCTTGACCGAGGGCGAGTGCGACCGGCTGGACCTGCCGCCGATGCACCACACCAACCAGGACCGGCGCGGCACCGCCTACACGGTGACCGTGGACGCCCGGGAGGGCGTGAGCACCGGCATCTCCGCCGCCGATCGGGCGCACACGATCCGGCTGCTCGCCGACCCCGGCACCGGGCCGGAGGATCTGGCCCGGCCCGGTCACGTGGTCCCGCTGCGGGCCCGCGAGGGGGGTGTGTTGCGCCGGCCCGGTCACACCGAGGCCGCGATCGACCTCACCCGGCTGGCCGGGCTACGCCCCGCGGGCGTCCTCTGCGAGCTGGTCAACGACGACGGCAGCATGATGCGGGGACCGGACCTGGAGCGGTTCTGCGCCGAGCACTCGCTGCTTCTGGTCACCATCGCGGACCTGATCGCCTATCGCCGGCGGACGGAGAAGCAGGTCGAGTTGGTCGCCGAGGCGCGGCTCCCCACCCGGCACGGGGTCTTCCGGGCGTTGGGGTACAGCGGCGACTACGACTCAGCTGAGCACGTCGCGTTGGTGCTGGGTGATCTCGGTGATGGTCGAGATGTGCTCGTGCGGGTGCACTCCGAGTGCCTCACCGGTGACGTCTTCGGCTCGCTGCGCTGCGACTGCGGCCCGCAGCTGGACGCCGCCCTGGAGCGGGTCGCCCAGGAAGGACGCGGAGTCGTGCTCTACCTGCGCGGTCATGAGGGGCGCGGGATCGGGCTGTTGCACAAGCTCCAGGCGTATCAGTTGCAGGACCTGGGCCGGGACACCGTGGACGCGAACCTGGAGCTTGGCCTGCCGGCGGACGCGCGGGACTACGGCACCGGCGCGCAGATCCTCTACGACCTGGGGGTGCGGTCGATGCGGCTGTTGACCAACAACCCCGCCAAGCGGGCCGGCCTGGAGGGGTATGGCCTGACCGTCACCGGCCGCCTGGACCTGCCGGTTCGACCGCACCCCGAGAACGTGGACTATCTGCGGACCAAGCGGGACCGGATGGGACATCTGCTGAAGTTCGACGAGGTGGTCGACGCGCCCACGGGCCGCACCGTCGTCGGTGATGGGATTGGAGCATAGGTATGGCGGGCTTCGGGGAACCGGGCACTGATGCTGTTGCTGCCGCGGGTCTGACCGTCGGGGTGGTCGCTGCCCGCTGGCACGGCGAGCTCACCGACCACATGCTCGACCGGGCCGTCGCCGCCGCCGAAGCGTGTGGGGCCGGTGCCACGGTGGCCCGGGTGGCCGGCTCGGTCGAGCTACCCGTGGTGGCGCAGGCGCTCGCCCGGCGCTGTGACGCGGTGGTGGCGCTCGGGGTGGTGGTCCGGGGGGCCACCGCTCACTTCGACTACGTCTGTCGGTCGGTCACCGACGGGCTTACCCGGATCGCCCTGGATGAGGGGAAGCCGGTGGGGCATGGGGTGCTGACCGTGGAGACGATCGAGCAGGCCCGGGACCGGGCCGGGCTGCCCGGCTCGGCGGAGGACAAGGGCTGGGCGGCGACCGTCGCGGTCCTCGACGCGGCGCTCGCGGTTCGGGACCTGGCTGGCGCCACCTCACGGGTGGGCTTCGGCGGCTGAGGTTTGGGGTCGGCATCGTGGGACACTCCGGACCCGGTGGAGCCGCGCTGGTCGGTCGGTTGCAAGAATCGACGCTGTGAAGACGTTCGAGGAGTTGTTTGTCGAGCTGCAGGCCAAGGCCGCTGCCGGCACCCCGGGCTCGGGCACCGTCGCGGCTCTGGACAAGGGGGTGCACTTCGTCGGCAAGAAGGTCGTCGAGGAGGCGGCCGAGTCCTGGATGGCAGCCGAGCACGAGGGGCCCGAGCGGACCGCCGAGGAGATCTCCCAGCTGCTTTACCAGGTGCAGGTGTTGATGCTCGCAACTGGCCTCGACCTTGAGGACGTCTACCGACATCTGTGAGTGTCCCGTGCCGACCGACCCTCCCGTTTTCGACAAGGAGCATTCCAGCATGCTGCGAGTCGCGGTACCCAACAAGGGGACCTTGGCCGAGAAGGCCGCTCAGATGCTGCGCGAGGCGGGCTACCGCCAGCGAACCGACCCGAAGGACCTGGTCTGCCGGGACGATTCGAACGACATTGAGTTCTTCTATCTGCGTCCGAAGGACATCGCTACCTACGTCGGCTCCGGAGACCTGGATGTCGGCATCACCGGCCGGGACCTGCTGGTCGACTCCGGTGCGCCCGCCACCGAGGTGGTCGACCTGGCCTTCGGCCAGGCCACCTTCCGATTCGCCGCGCGGCCCGAGGACATCGCTTCGGCGCAGGACCTGGACGGGCGTCGGGTCGCTACCGCCTACCCCGGCTTGGTGGAGCGGCACCTCGCCGAGCTGGGCGTCAAGGCCGACGTGATCCGCCTGGACGGCGCGGTGGAGAACGCCATCCGGCTGGGCCTCGCCGACGTGGTCGCCGATGTGGTGGAGACCGGTGCCACGCTGCGTCAGGCCGGCCTGGTGGTCTTCGGTGAGCCGCTGCTGCGCTCGTCCGCCGTCTTGGTCTGCCGCTCTGCCGCGCCGCCCCACCCGCAGTGCGAGCTGCTGCTCCGTCGTCTGCACAGCGTGCTTGTCGCCCGGCGTTACGTGATGCTGACGTACGACGTCCCGGCCGACCTGTTGGCACGGGCCAGTTCGTTGACTCCGGGCATCGAGTCGCCAACCGTCTCCCGGCTGCACCGGGAGGGCTGGGTCGCGGTGCAGGCGATGGTGCTCCGCGACGATGTGCACCGGATCATGGATGAGTTGTACCAGGTCGGCGCCCGCGCGATTCTGGTCACGAGCATTCAGGCCTGCCGCCTCTGACCCGGGCCGGGGCGTGAGCCGGGACTACTTTCCCCGGCCGGACCGGTCATCACCCCGCGTCGGACCGGTCGCCCCGGCCGAGCTTCGCCGCGCCCGGCTGTGTGCCGGGCGCGGGTCGCCCGGGCGTGGGTGGCAGACTGGTGCAGTGAGCGAAACCGAAGCGTTCCGTATCCGGCCCCGGCGGGTCCGGCTGGTCTGCTGGGCCTCGGCGATTGCCATGGTGCTGCTGTTCACGGTGCTGGCGACGTCGCTGCACGGGGCGACCGGCAGCGGCTATGGCTCGTTTCAGCGAGGCGACCAACTCGGCATGGTCGGCCTTGGCGTGCTCGGCGCACTTGCCTTCCTGCTCTTCACCCGGCCGCGGGTGGAGGCCGACGCGCAGCGGGTCCGGGTGCAGAACGTGATCGGTTCGTACGAACTGCCCTGGGAGCTTGTCCGTGGCGTCCGGTTCGACCGCGGGGCGCCCTGGGCGAGCCTTGAGCTGCACGATGACGACCTGGTGCCGATGCTTGCCCTCCAGGCCGCCGACAAGGAGCTGGCCGTGGACGCGGTCCGCAAGCTGCGTCGGCTGCATCAGGCCCGGCTGGCTGAGGGTGCCGCCGGCTCCTGACCGCCCCTGACCCGTCAGATCAGGCACGGGGCTGATGCCCGGTTTGGGGCGGACCGGCGCGGGGTGTAGGCTATCTGGGACGACCAGGCCAGCTGCGGCTTTGCGGGTGGCCTTGAAAGCGGAGCGCCTGCTCCCACCTGATTCGCCGCGCGGCGGACGGGTCCGGTCCCCGATTCTGAGCATGCCTCGGTGTCGGATGCGCGACTATATAGTCGTGCCGACCGGTCGAGCGGGCCCTGGCAGCTGCCGGGGCCTTCTGCTTTCCGGGTCGGTTCCTACCCGGGAGCCGCAGGGTCGGCAACGCAGAAGACTCGACTCGAGGAGGCCCCATCAGCGTCGAACCACGCGTGAACGAGCAGATCCGGGCACGTGAGGTCCGACTGGTCGGTCCCGAGGGTGAGCAGGTGGGCATCGTCCCGCTGGAGCGCGCCCTTCAGCTGGCCGCGGACGTCGACCTGGACCTGGTCGAGGTTGCGCCAATGGCGCGCCCGCCGGTGTGCAAGCTCATGGACTTCGGCAAGTTCAAGTATGAGAGCGCACTGAAGGCGCGCGAAGCGCGGCGTAATCAGCAGCAGACCGTCATCAAGGAAATGAAGCTTCGGCCGAAGATCGATCCGCATGACTACGAGACCAAGAAGGGTCACGTGGTGCGGTTCCTCAAGGCCGGGGACAAGGTCAAGGTGACGATCATGTTCCGGGGTCGCGAGCAGAGCCGCCCGGAGCTGGGCTACCGGCTCCTGCGTCGGCTCGAGTCCGAGATCTCGGAGCTGGGCTACGTCGAGGCCGCGCCGAAGCAGGACGGTCGAAACATGATCATGGTGCTCGCACCGCACCGCGCCACCAAGGCTGCCGCCACAGCGGCCCGCGGCGGCGCGCTTGCGCGGGGCGAGCGGGAGTCCGGTGCCGCCGCGGCAGCACCGCCGGCCGAGACGGCCGGACCCGCCGGAACTGCCGGCGAGTAGCAGGGGAGAAGACGTTCCACATGCCGAAGATGAAAAGCCACACCGGGATGGGCAAGCGCGTCCGGGTGACCGGCAAGGGCAAGATCGTGAAGCAGCAGGCCGGCCTGCGCCACAACCTGGAGAAGAAGTCCTCCACCCGTACCCGCCGGCTGACCGGGTTGGTCGAGGTGGCCAAGCCGGATGTCAAGCGCATCAAGAAGCTGCTCGGCCGCTGACGCGCGCCACCCTGAACCAACGAAGGAGCTGAGATGGCACGCGTCAAGCGGGCTGTGAACGCCCAGAAGAAGCGCCGTACCCTGCTGGCGACCGCGAGTGGCTATCGCGGTCAGCGCTCCCGGCTGTACCGCAAGGCCAAGGAGCAGGTGCTGCACTCGATGCAGTACTCCTACCGGGACCGTCGCGACCGTAAGGGCGACTTCCGGCAGCTGTGGATCCAGCGGATCAACGCAGGAGCCCGCGCCAACGGGCTCACCTACAACCGTCTGATCCAGGGCCTCAAGCTGGCCGGCATCGAGGTCGACCGGAAGATCCTGGCCGACCTGGCCGTCAACGACGCCGCCGCCTTCGCGGCGATCGTCGAGAAGGCCCGTGCGGCCGTCGCGGAGCAGGGCACCGGCGGCGCCGGCGCCCAGGCCGCCTGATCCACCCACGGCAGCGCGAGGCGTCTCCCATGCAGTCACGACCGCACGGGAGGCGCCTCGACGCCGTCTCCGGACCACTCACCCCCCGCACCCCCCGGATCGTGGCGGCCCGTCGGCTGCACCGCCGCCGGGACCGCGAGGCCACCGGTCGGTTCCTGGCCGAGGGTCCACAGGCGGTCCGCGAGGCCCTGGCTCGCCCCGGCACGGTCCTGGAACTCTTCGGTACGCCGGCCGCCCTGGACCGGTACCGGGAGCTGGCCGCCCAGGCCGCCGCCGCGGACCTCCCCGTCTCGGAGGTAACCGATGCGGCGCTCGCCGGGCTCGCCGAGACGGTCGCTCCCCAGGGCCTGATCGCCGTCTGCCACCATCTCGACCTATCGCTGGCCACCGCTCTCGCGCGAGCGCCGCGGTTGGTCACCGTCCTCGCCGACATCCGCGATCCGGGTAACGCCGGCACGGTGCTGCGTACCGCCGACGCGGCCGGAGCCCAGATGGTGGTCTTCGCCGGTACGGCGGTCGACCCCTACAACGGCAAGGTGGTGCGGGCGTCGGCGGGCAGCCTGTTCCACGTGGACGTGGTGCGGGCGCCCGATCCGCTGCAGGTGCTCGCCGACCTGCGGGCCGCCGGGCTCGCCGTGTTGGCCACCACCGGATACGGCGCGGACGACCTGGACGACCTGGTTGATGCCGGCCGGTTGGCCGCCCCCACCGCCTGGGTCTTCGGCTCCGAGGCGCACGGCTTGCCCACCGAGCTGACGGCGGCTGCCGAGGCCCGGGTCCGGGTCCCACTGCACGGGCGGGCGGAGAGCCTCAACCTGGCTGCCGCGGCGGCGGTGTGCCTGTACGCTTCAGCGAGAGCGCAGCGCCGGCCGTCGTCCCCGCGCCCGGTCGAGGCCACCACCGCGGTGGAGACCACACCCACGGTCGAGGAAGTAGCAGCGGTCGAGGAAGCAGCCGCTGTTGAGGCCGGCACCGCGAGCGAGACAGCAAAGGAGAGCGGCCGCCCGTGAACGCGCAACGGCGTTCGTTTAGCCAGCCCGCCGGTGCCGGCGGGCGGCGGGTCTGACCCGCTCTCCGCACGACTCCCACCGGCGGGCTGCGGCACAGCCGCGCGTCCGTAGACTCGCTTCGCCGCCTGACAAGGCCGGCGCCGCCGTGAGGGAGTGCCTGTACGCCATGTCCTACCGCAACGACCCGTACGACCCGAAGCAGGTCGCCCTGCTCGACCCGGCCGCACTGGCCGAGGCTGTCGCCACCGCCGAGGTGGCGTTCGCCGCCGCCGCCAATCCGGATGAGCTGACCGCGCTGCGCCCGGCCCACCTCGGGGACCGGGCCCCGGCGTCGCTGGCCCGACGTGAGATCGGCGCGTTGCCGCCGGCCGCCAAGGCCGACGCCGGCAAGCGGGTCAATGAGGCCCGCCGGTCGATCGAGAGCGCCTACGCCGCGCGCGCGCAGGTACTGGAGCGGGAGCAGGCCGAGCGGATGCTGGTCGAGGAGCGGGTGGATGTCACCCTGCCCTCCGACCGGCGTCCGGCCGGGGCCCGCCACCCGGTCAGTAGTTTGATGGAGCAGATCACCGACTTCTTCGTCGGAATGGGCTACGAGGTGGCCGAGGGTCCCGAGGTCGAGTTGGAGTGGACCAACTTCGACGCGCTCAACATCCTGCCGGACCACCCGGCGCGGGGGTTGATGGACACCTTCCACGTCGCGCCGGAGCACTCCGGCATGGTGCTGCGGACCCACACCTCGCCGGTGCAGGCGCGGACGATGCTGACCCGCACGCCGCCGATCCACGTGATCTGCCCGGGCCGGGTCTACCGGACCGACGAGTTGGACGCCACTCACGCGCCGGTCTTCCACCAGGTCGAGGGCCTGGTGGTGGATCGTGGCATCACGATGGCGCACCTGCGCGGCACGCTGGACCACTTTGCCCGGGCGATGTTCGGGCCCCAGGCGCGAACCCGTTTCCGGCCGCACTACTTCCCGTTCACCGAGCCGTCGGCGGAGTTCGACGTGTGGTTCCCGGAGCACCGCAAGGGTGCGCGGTGGGTCGAGTGGGGTGGCTGCGGCATGGTGAACCCGCGGGTGTTGCGGGCCTGCGGCATCGACCCGGAGGTCTACTCCGGATTCGCCTTCGGCATGGGCATCGACCGTACGGTCATGTTCCGGCACGGCGTCGGCGACATGCGGGACCTGGTGGAGGGGGACGTCCGGTTCGCCCGGGCGTTCGGGTACGGCGCGTAGGCGCGGGCACGAGTTACGGAGACGGTGATCTGAGTCATGCGAGTTTCTGTCAGTTGGCTGCGTGAGTACGTTGACCTGCCGGCGCACCTGACCCCGGCCGACCTTGAGCAGTCCCTGGTCGGCCTCGGTCTCGAGGTGGAGTCCGTCGTGGACCTGGCCGATACGGTCACCGGGCCGCTGGTCGTCGGCGAGGTGCGGGAGATTGAGGAGCTGACCGGCTTCAAGAAGCCGATTCGCTTCTGTCGGGTGGACGTGGGGGACGCCAACGGCACCGGCGAGTTGCAGGAGATCGTCTGCGGGGCGCGCAACTTCGCGGTCGGCGACCGGGTGGTGGTGATCCTCCCCGGCGGGGTGTTGCCCGGCGACTTCACGATCGGGGCGCGCCGGACGTACGGGCGCAACTCCAAGGGCATGATCTGCTCGGCGAAGGAGCTGGGCCTGGGCGAGGACCACGCCGGCATCATCGTGCTGCCCGGCTCCAGCCCCGCCAAGCCGGGTGACGACGCCCGCCCCGTGGTGGGCCTCGACGACGTGGTGGTCGAGGTGGAGCTGACCCCGGACCGGGGTTACCAGATGTCGGTGCGGGGGATCGCCCGGGAGCTGTCGCACGCGTTCGGGGTGCCGTTTCGGGACCCGGGCCTCGCGTCCGCCCCGGCCGGCACAGAGGCGCCCGCGTACCCGGTGGAGGTGCGGGATCCGGTCGGCTGTGACCGGTTCGCGGCGCGGATGGTCCGTGGTGTCAACCCGGCCGCGCCATCGCCGGCCTGGATGGTCCAGCGGCTCACCACCGCCGGTATCCGCAGCCTCTCGTTGCCGGTCGACATCACCAACTATGTGATGCTCGAGCTGGGCCAGCCGATGCACGCCTTCGACGCTGACCGGATCACCGGCTCGCTGGTGGTCCGCCGGGCGGTGGCGGGGGAGCGGTTGACCACCCTGGACGGGGTGGCGCGCACGCTGGTCGCCGAGGACATGGTCATCTCTGACGCCGGGTTGCCGAACCCGGATCCGGCTGCTGGCGCGGACGCCGGTGTCCCGATCTCGCTCGCCGCCGTGATGGGTGGGGAGAGCAGCGAGGTGGTCGCGGAGACCAGCAACGTGTTGTTCGAGGCCGCGCACTGGGATCCGGTGATGGTGGGGCGCACGGCCCGCCGGCACCGGCTGTTCAGCGCGGCGGCCAAGCGGTGGGAGCGGGGCGTGGACCCGGCGTTGCCGTTGGTCGCCGTCGAGCGGGCGGTGCGGCTGCTGGTGGAGCATGGCGGCGGTGCGGCCGGTGCGGAGATCCTCGACATCGATCATGTGTCGGCACCGGCCCCGGTGGTCCTGCCGGCGGACCTGCCAGCCCGACGGGTCGGGGTGGCCTATTCGCCGGACCGGGTGGCTGCCCTGCTCACCGAGGTCGGCTGCACGGTCGTTGCCGGCCCGGATCGACTCGCCGCGGATCCGGGTGCGGTGGGCGTCGCCGCCGGTGACGCGGTGTCGTTCCTGGTTACCCCGCCGACCTGGCGGCCCGATCTGACCGACCCGGCCGACCTGGTCGAGGAGGTGGTTCGCCTCGACGGCTACGACCGGGTGCCGGCGGTGCTGCCGGTGGCCCCCGCCGGCCGGGGCCTGACCTGGCAGCAGCGGCGTCAGCGGGCGGTGGCCAGGATGCTCGCCGACCAGGGGTACGTGGAGGTGCTCTCCGCGCCGTTTGTGGCGGTCGAGCTGGCTGACCAGCTGGGCCTGCCGGCCGATGATGCCCGGCGGCGGGCGGTGCGGCTGGCCAACCCGCTGTCGGAGGAGGAGCCGGCGCTGCGGACGACGTTGCTCGGCCCGCTGCTCGGGGTGCTCCGGCGGAACCTGGGCCGAGGCCAGCGGGACCTCGCGCTCTACGAGATCGGTACGGTCTTCCACCCGCGGGCGGCGGCTGGCTCTCCGCCGGCGATGGGGGTGGAGCACCGGCCGTCGGACGCGGAGTTCGCCGCCGCCGACGCGGTGCTGCCGGAGCAGCCGCGGCACGTTGCCGTGGTGCTCGCCGGTGAGGTCGAGCCGGGTGGCTGGTGGGGCGAGGGACGCGCGGCGGGCTGGGCGGACGCGGTCGCGGCGGCCCGGTCGGTGCTTGCCGCCGCCGGCATTCCCGAGGACCGGGTGGCTGTGCGAGCCGCGGAGCACGCTCCCTGGCACCCCGGGCGCTGTGCGTCTCTGGTGGTGGACGGCGTGGCGGTCGGGTACGCGGGCGAGCTGCATCCGGCGGTGATCGCCGAGCTGGAGCTGCCCCGCCGTACCGCCGCGATGGAGCTGGATCTGGACGCGGTTCCGGCGGCTTCGGTACGGCAGGCCCCGGTGCTCTCGTCCTTCCCGCCCGCCCTGATCGACGTGGCGTTGGTGGTCGATGTCGACGTGCCGGTGGCCGAGGTGCAGGGGGCGCTGGTGGCGGGGGCCGGTGCGTTGTTGGAGTCGGTTCGGCTCTTTGACGTGTACGCCGGTGCGCAGCTCGGCGCGGGTCGTCGGTCGTTGGCGTACAAGTTGACCTTCCGGGCGCCGGATCGGACGCTGACGGTGGAGGAGGCGGTCGCGGCGCGGGATGCGGCGGTTGCCTGTGTCGCGGAGCGCTTCGGCGCTACTCTCCGCGGCGTGTGAGGGCAGAGGTGGCCTCTTCCCGCCGTTTGGGGTTTTCCGTCGAAGGGCCCGCGTCGCGTATCGCGACGCGGGCCCTTCCGTCGGTGGCGGCTGGTGATCTAGAACACGACCTCATCGCCATGCAATGCTTTGTATGATCATGCAGTCACTGCTAACCTTCCCTGCATTGTCATACGGAGGTAGGTATGGGGATCCGAGTTGCGGTCGCCGGCGCGAGCGGTTACGCCGGGGGTGAACTGCTGCGCCTGATCGCCGGGCACCCGGAGTTCGACCTGGTCGCCGCCACGGCGCACAGCCAGGCCGGGCACCGGCTGGACACCGTGCACCCGCAACTGACCGGGCTGGATCTGGTGCTGGCCAAGACCGACCCGGCGGCCCTGGCCGATGCCGACCTGGTCTTCCTGGCGCTGCCGCACGGTGAGTCGGCGGCGCTGGCCGCGCAGTTGCCGCCCGAGGTGCGCGTGGTTGACCTCGGTGCCGATCACCGGCTGGCCGACCCGTACGCCTGGGCCAACTACTACGGCGGCACCCACGCCGGACAGTGGACCTACGGTCTGCCCGAGCTGCCGGGTCAGCGCGAGCGGGTCGCCGCCGCGACCCGGGTGGCCAACCCCGGCTGTTACGCCAGCGCCATCATCCTGGCGCTCGCCCCGCTGATCGCCGCCGGCGCGGCCCAGCCCGCCGACGTGGTGGTGGTGGCCGCCTCCGGGACCTCGGGCGCCGGTCGCGCCGCCAAGGCACACCTGCTCGCCAGCGAGGTCATGGGGGACCTGTCGCCATACCGGGTCGGCGCGCACCAGCACGTTCCGGAGATCAAGCAGGCGACCGGGGCGACCAGCCTGTCGTTCACCCCGGTGTTGGCGCCGATGCCACGGGGGATCCTCGCGACCGTCACCGCCGTGCCCGTACGCGAGGTCGACCCGCAGGCGGTGCTCGCCGAGGCGTACGCGGACGCGCCCTTCGTGCACGTGCTCCCCGAGGGGCGGTGGCCACACACCGCCGCGACCCTCGGCTCCAACTCCTGCCACCTGCAGGCGACCGTCGACGTTGACGCCGGGCGGTTGATCGTGGTCAGCGGCCTGGACAACCTCGGTCGGGGCGCGGCCGGCCAGGCGGTGCAGAACGCCAACATCATGCTCGGCCTGCCGGAGGCCACCGGCCTCTCCGTCTGGGGGGTCACCCCGTGAGCGTCACGACTCCCCGTGGATTCCGGGCGGCCGGGGTGCCCGCCGGGCTCAGGGAGGGCGGGGTGGCCGACGTCGCCCTGGTCGTCAACGACGGCCCGCACGCCGGGGCGGCCGGTGTCTTCACCGCCAACCGGGTGAAGGCCGCGCCGGTGCTCTGGACCCAGCAGGTCGTCCAGGGCGGTCTGGTTCGCGTCGCGATCCTCAACACGGGCGGCGCCAACGCCTGCACCGGCCCCGGTGGCTTCCAGGACACCCACGCCACCGCGGAGCACACCGCGGCGGTACTGACCGCCGTCACCCCCGGGTTGGACCTCGGCGCGGGCGAGGTGGCCGTCTGTTCCACCGGTCTGATCGGCGAGCGGCTGCCCATGGACCGGCTCCTGCCCGGGGTGGGGTCGGCGGTCGAGGCGCTGAGCCAGGACGGCGGACCGGCCGCCGCCGAGGCCATCATGACCACCGACTCCCGGCCGAAGAACGCGGTCGGGCACGGCGCGGGCTTCACCGTCGGTGGGATGGCCAAGGGTGCGGGCATGCTCGCGCCGGCGATGGCCACGATGCTCAGCGTGCTCACCACCGACGCGGTCGCCGACCCGGAGACCCTGGACGCGGCGCTGCGGGCCGCCTGCCGGGTCACCTTCGACCGGATCGACTCGGACGGGTGCATGTCCACCAACGACACGGTGCTGCTGCTGGCCAGCGGTGCGAGCGGCGTCACGCCCACCGAGGCCGAGCTGACCGCCGTGGTCACCGCCGTCGCGCACGACCTCGCGCAGCAGCTCGTCGCCGACGCCGAGGGCGCCACCAAGCAGATCACGATCGACGTGGTCGGCGCGGCGAGCGAGGACGACGCGGTCGAGGTGGGCCGGAGCGTGGCCCGGAACAACCTGGTCAAGACCGCGCTGTTCGGCAACGACCCGAACTGGGGGCGCATCCTCGCCGCCGTCGGCACCACCACCGCGGCGTTCGAGCCGGAGCGGGTCGACGTGGCGGTGAACGGGGTGTGGGTGTGCCGCGGCGGCGCCGCCGCCGAGGACCGTTCCAAGGTCGACCTCGGGGGCGTGGACGTGACGATCTGCATCGACCTGGGGGCGGGCGCGGCCGCGGCGACGATCTGGACCAACGACCTGTCCCACGGGTACGTGCACGAGAACTCGGCGTACTCGTCGTGAGCACGAGGATCGCCGCGTGGCGCGGCACCGCGATCGGAGACGGAAGGCAGGTTCGGGCATGAGCTACACCGCGGATCTCACCGGCGCCCAGGCCAAGGCCGCCACCCTGATCGAGGCGCTGCCGTGGCTGGCCCGGTTCGCGGGCTCGACCGTCGTGGTCAAGTATGGCGGCAACGCCATGACCGATCCGGAGCTGCGGCGGGCGTTCGCCGCGGACATGGTCTTTCTCCGCCACGCCGGTCTGAAGCCGGTCGTGGTGCACGGCGGCGGCCCGCAGATCTCGGCGATGCTGGATCGCCTCGGCATCGACAGTGAGTTCCGGGGTGGGCTGCGGGTCACCACGCCCGAGGTGATGGACGTGGTCCGGATGGTGCTCCTGGGGCAGGTCGGCCGGGAACTGGTCGGGTTGATCAACGCGCACGGTCCGTTCGCGATGGGGCTCTCCGGCGAGGACGCGGGTCTGTTCACCGCGGTCCGACGCCCGGCGTACGTCAATGGGCGGCCGGTCGACATCGGCCAGGTCGGCGACGTGGAGTCGGCGGACATCTCGGCGGTGACCGACCTGCTCGAGGCTGGCCGGATCCCGGTGCTCTCGACGGTGGCCCCGGATGCGGACGGTGTGCCGCACAACCTCAACGCGGACACCGCCGCGGCGGCGTTGGCGATCGCGTTACGGGCGCGCAAGCTGGTCGTCCTGACCGATGTGCCGGGCCTGTACGCCAACTGGCCGGACCGGTCCAGCCTGATCGGTGAGGTCACCGCGAACGAGCTGGCGAAGCTGCTGCCGTCCCTGGAGTCGGGGATGGTTCCCAAGATGGAGGCCTGCCTGCGGGCGGTGCGCGGGGGCGTGCCCGCCGCGCACGTCGTGGACGGGCGGGTCGCGCACTCGACCCTGTTGGAGATCTTTACCTCGGAAGGCTTCGGAACCATGGTGATTCCCGGATGAGCCCGCTCCGTGACCGCTGGCAAGATTCCATGATGGACAACTACGGCACTCCGCCGCTCGCACTGGTCGGCGGGGCCGGTGCCGTGGTGGTCGACGACACCGGCCGGGAGTACGTGGACCTGCTCGGCGGCATCGCCGTCAACACCCTGGGCCACGCCCACCCGGCGGTGGTCTCCGCCGTCTCCAAGCAGGTCGCCACGCTGGGGCACGTGTCGAACCTGTACACCGCCGAGCCGCCGGTGGCCCTGGCCGAGCTGCTGCTCGCCCTCGCCGGTCGACCGGGACGGGTCTTCTTCGCCAACTCGGGTGCCGAAGCGAACGAGACGGCGTTCAAGATCTCCCGGCTCACCGGGCGGACCGAGGTCGTCGCGACCCGGGGCGGCTTCCACGGCCGCACCATGGGGGCGCTGGCGCTCACCGGCCAGCCGGCCAAGGCCGACCCGTTCCGTCCGTTGCCCACCACCGTCACCCACGTCGACTACGGCGACAGCGCCGCGCTGGCGGCGGCCGTCACCGACGCGACCGCGATGGTGATCCTGGAGCCGATCCAGGGGGAGAACGGCATCGTCGTACCGCCGGCCGGCTACCTCGCCGAGGCCCGCCGGATCACCGCCGAGCACGGCGCCCTGCTGGTGCTCGACGAGGTGCAGACCGGGATCGGCCGTACCGGGCACTGGTTCGCCCACCAGGCCGAGGGCATCGAACCGGACGTGGTGACGCTCGCCAAGGGGCTCGGCGGTGGCCTGCCGCTCGGCGCCTGCATCGCCTTCGGGCCCGCGGCCGACCTGCTGCGCCCCGGCTCCCACGGCACCACCTTCGGGGGAAACCCGATCAGCTGCGCCGCCGGGCTGGCGGTGCTGTCCACGATCGCCGGCACCGGGCTGCTCGACCACGTCGAGCGGGTCGGAGAGCGGATACGCCGGGGTGTCCAGGCGCTCCACCATCCCCTGGTCGCCGAGGTGCGGGGCGCCGGCCTGCTGCTCGGGATCGTGCTGACCGCGCCGGTCGCGGCGGTCGCCGTCGAGGCGCTGCGGGAGGCGGGCTTCCTGGCCAACGCGGTGCAGCCGGGTGTCATCCGGCTCGCCCCACCGCTGATTCTCACCGCCGACCAGGCCGACGCCTTCCTGGCCGCCCTGCCGGCGGCCCTCGACGCCGCCAGCCCGACCCCGGCCGACCTCGACGCGACCCGCGCCGCCGCCGACCCGACCCCGGCCGCCGCGCCAACGGGACCGGGTAACGCCAACCCGCCGGCCCAACCGGCCAGAATTCCGACCCCGACCACCCCAACCACGACGGAGGCCAGGGCATGATCCGGCACTTCCTGCGGGACGACGACCTCACTCCCGCCGAACAGGCGACCGTGCTCGACCTGGCCGCCGGCATGAAGGCGGACCGCTTCGGGTACCGCCCCCTGGCCGGCCCGCGAGCGGTGGCGGTGCTCTTCGACAAGCCGAGCCTGCGGACCCGGATGTCCTTCGACGTCGGCATCGCCGAGCTGGGCGGACATCCGCTGGTGGTGGACAGCCAGGTGACCCACCTCGGCCGGGGCGAGACCCTCGCCGACGCCGGACGGGTGCTGTCCCGCTACGTGGCGGCGATCGTGCTGCGGACCCACGGGGACGAGCGGATCGCCGAGATCGCCGCGCACGCGACCGTGCCGGTGGTCAACGCGCTCACCGACACGTACCACCCGTGCCAGCTCCTGGCCGACCTGCTCACCGTCCGCGAGTACCTCGGCGGTACCGCCGGGCGGACGCTGGCGTACCTGGGCGACACGGCGAACAACATGTGCCATTCGTACCTGCTGGCCGGCGCCGCCGCCGGCATGCACGTCCGGATCGCCGGGCCCGCCGGGTTCAGCCCGGACCCAGGGGTGCTGGCCCGGGCGGAGAAGATCGCCGCCGGCACCGGCGGGTCGGTGCGTACCGGCATCGACCCGGTGGCGGCGGTCCGCGACGCCGACGCCGTCGCCACCGACACCTGGACCTCGATGGGGCAGGAGTCCGACGGGCTGGACCGGGTCACCCCGTTCCGCCCGTACCAGGTCAACACGGCGCTGCTCGCACACGCCGCGCCGCACGCGATCGTGCTGCACTGCCTCCCCGCGCACCGCGGCGACGAGATCACCGACGAGGTGCTCGACGGCCCGCAGAGCGCCGTCTTCGACCAGGCGGAGAACCGGCTGCACGCCCAGAAGGCGCTGCTGACATTCCTCCTCGGCCCGGACGCGCCGGCGTCGGGCGGCCACACCGGGCAGCGCGCATGAGCGGCCCGCTGACCCGTGCCGCCCGGCACGCCCGCATCGTCGAACTGATCCGGGACAAGGCGATCCACTCGCAGACCGAGCTGGGCGACCTGCTGGCGGGGGAGGGCATCCAGGCCACCCAGGCGACCCTCTCCCGGGACCTCAAGGAACTCGGCGCGGTCACCGTGCGCGGTGGCGACGGCCGCGGCGTCTACCTGATCCCGGAGGACGGCCAGCGTCCGTTGCGGGAGGCCGAGACCGCGCCGGCGCGTCTCGTGCGCCTGCTGCGCGAGCTGCTCAACGGGGTGGACGCCAGCGGCAACATCGCCGTGCTCCGTACCCCACCGGGTGCGGCCCAGTACCTGGCCAGCGCGTTGGACCGCGCCGGCCTGCCCGAGGTCGTCGGCACGATCGCCGGCGACGACACCATCCTCGTCGTGGCCCGCGAGGCCGACGGCGGAGCCGCGCTCGGCGACCAACTCGCCGGCTGGGCCCGCCGCGAAGACAACGTTGAAAGGAGCATCACATCATGACTGAGCGGGTCGTTCTGGCGTACTCCGGAGGGCTGGACACCTCCGTCGCGATCCCGTACCTGGCCGAGCAGACCGGCGCCGAGGTGATCGCCGTGGCGGTCGACGTCGGGCAGGGCGGTGAGGACCTGGAGGTGATCCGGCAGCGGGCGCTCGACTGCGGGGCCGCGGAGTCCGAGGTGGTCGACGCGCGCGACGAGTTCGCCGCCGAGTACTGCCTGCCCGCGGTCCGGGCTAACTCCCTCTACCAGGGCCGGTACCCGCTGGTCTCCGCCCTGTCCCGGCCGCTGATCGTCAAGCACCTGGTGACCGCGGCCCGCAAGCACGGCGGCACCATCGTGTCGCACGGCTGCACCGGCAAGGGCAACGACCAGGTCCGCTTCGAGGTCGGCCTGGGGGCGCTCGCCCCGGACCTGCGGATCATCGCGCCGGCCCGGGACTACGCCTGGACCCGGGACAAGGCGATCGCGTTCGCCGAGGAGAAGGGGCTGCCGATCGACGTGTCGGCGAAGTCGCCCTACTCGATCGACCAGAACCTGTGGGGCCGGGCCGTCGAGACCGGCTTCCTGGAAGACATCTGGAACCCGCCGATCGAGGACCTGTACTCCTACACCGCCGACCCGGCCCAGCCGCGGGACGCGGACGAGGTCGTCATCACCTTCGACGCCGGCAACCCGGTCGCGATCGACGGGGAGACGGTCACCCCGTACCAGGCGATCGTGGAGCTGAACCGGCGTGCCGGCGCGCAGGGCGTCGGCCGGCTGGACATGGTCGAGGACCGGCTCGTCGGGATCAAGAGCCGCGAGGTGTACGAGGCGCCGGGCGCGATCGCGCTGATCACCGCCCACCAGGAGCTGGAGGCGGTCACCGTCGAGCGCGACCTGGCCCGGTTCAAGCGGAGCGTGGACCAGCGCTGGGGCGAGCTGGTCTACGACGGCCTGTGGTTCTCCCCGCTGAAGGACGCGTTGGACGCCTTCGTCGACGACTCGCAGCAGCACGTCTCCGGCGAGGTACGGCTCACCCTGCACGCCGGCCGGGTCACCGTCACCGGCCGGCGGTCCGAGGCCAGCCTGTACGACTTCGGCATGGCCACCTACGACACCGGTGACACCTTCGACCAGTCCCTCGCCAAGGGGTTCGTGCAGCTGTGGGGCCTGCCCAGCAAGATGTCGGCGGAGCGGGACGCCCGGCTGGGTGGGGCGCGGTGAGCGCTGCCACAATGGGCGGGGTGGACGACAAGAGCCTGACCGAGAACAGCGCAGCCACCAACCGGACCAGCCTGTGGGGAGCCCGCTTCGCCGGCGGCCCGGCCGAGGCACTCGCCCGGCTGTCGGTGAGTGTGCAGTTCGACTGGCGGCTCGCCCCCTACGACCTCGCGGGGTCCCGGGCGCACGCCCGGGTCCTGGCCGGCGCCGGCCTGCTGGACGCCGAGGAGCTGGGGCAGATCCTGGCCGCCCTGGACGATCTGGAGGCCGCCTGCGCCGCCGGCACGTTCCGGCCCACCGTCGACGACGAGGACGTGCACACCGCCCTGGAGCGGGGGCTGCTGGAGCGGCTCGGCCGACTCGGCGGCAAGCTGCGCGCCGGCCGCTCCCGCAACGACCAGGTCGCCACGGACCTGCGGCTCTACCTGCGTGACCACGCCCGGGGCGTGGCCGCTCGACTGGTCGAGCTGGCCGAGGCGTTGGTCGAGCAGGCCGGGCGGCACGTGGACACCGCGACGCCGGGCATGACCCACCTGCAGCCCGCCCAGCCGGTCACCTTCGGGCACTGGCTGCTCGCCCATGTGCAGCCGCTGCTGCGCGACCTACAGCGGCTGCGCGACTGGGACCACCGCGCGGCGATCAGTCCACTCGGAGCCGGCGCCCTCGCCGGCTCCGGCCTGCCGCTGGACCCGGTGGCGGTCGCCCGGGAGTTGGGCTTCCGGACGTCCTTCGCCAACTCGATGGACGCCGTCGCCGACCGGGACTTCGTCGCCGAGTTCCTCTTCACCACCGCGCTGATCGGCGTGCACCTGTCCCGCCTCGGCGAAGAGGTGGTGCTGTGGACGTCGCCGGAGTTCGGTTGGGTGGAGCTGGATGACGCCTTCGCCACCGGCTCGTCGATCATGCCGCAGAAGAAGAACGCGGACATCGCCGAGTTGGCCCGAGGCAAGTCCGGCCGGCTCGTCGGGGGCCTGGTGGGCGTACTCACCATGCTCAAGGGCCTGCCGATGACCTACGACCGGGACATGCAGGAGGACAAGGAGCCCGCCTTCGACGCGGTGGACACGCTGGAGCTGCTCCTGCCGGCCCTCGCGGGGATGATCTCCACGATGACGGTACGGGCCGACCGGCTGGTCGCCGCGGCGCCGGAGGGCTTCTCGCTCGCCACCGAGGTGGCCGACTGGCTGGTCCGCCGTGGGGTGCCGTTCCGCGAGGCGCACGAGATCACCGGCCGGTTGGTGGCGCTCTGCGTGGCCCGGGACTGCGCGCTCGACGAGGTCTCCGACGCCGACCTCGCCGCGGTCAGCGAGCACCTCGACCCGTCGGTCCGGGACGTGCTGTCGGTCCGGAGCGCGCTCGCCGCCCGCACCACCCCGGGCTCCACCGGCCCGGGTCCGGTCGCCGAGCAGCTCGCCGCCGCCGCCGACCAGCTCGTTGGCTGGCGGGAGTGGGCCGCCGAACAGGTCGTTCCCCGCTGACCGGTTCACCTGACCAGGTCATTGACGGGCGGCGGGTGGCGGCCCAACGCCAGACGCGGCTGACCAGCGCGGCATACGCGATGCCGAGCGCGAGCGACGCGGCGAGGGCGACCAGCGGCAGCTCCCGCAGGTGCGGGTAGACCTGCCAGTGGGTCACGTAGATGTAGAGCGAGCTGCCGGCGAGGACTCCCGCCACCTTGTTCAGCACGCCCAGGCTGGGCACGGTCGGCAGCCAGGTCAGTAACGCGAAGCCGGCCACGATCAGGGTTTCGCGGGCCGGCTGCCCGAAGAAGCCCGGCACGGTGGCCACCGCGGCGAGCGTGACCAACAGTCGCTGCCATACCCCCTCGGCTCGGGCGGCCGCCCAGCCGAGCGTGAACAGCCAGCCGGCCACGAGCGCCGCCGGCAGGTCATGGCCCGCCTCGAGGCCGAGGACGTCGTACCGACCGAGCAGCGCGACCGCGGTCAGCCCCAGCGGAAACGCGAACGGGTACCGCCGCTCCCAGCGGTCGACCCGGCGCAGGCCGAGGAGGGCGGACAGCGCCACCAGAAGGTAGACCACCGTCTCGATAAACCAGAAGTGCCAGCCGTGTGGGGCGTCGTCGGGCCGCAGGATGCTGTTGGCCAGCAGTAGGGTGCTCAGTCGGTACTGGTCGTCGAAGAGCATCACCGCACCGATCCACGCCACCGTGGGCAGCACGATGCGCAGCAGGCTGACGCCGATCTGCCGTAGCCGCTCTCCCCGCCCGGCGGTGGTGAGCTGGAACCGGGCGAAGTTGAAGCCGGCCACCGCGAGCAGGAGGTGTGCCCCACCGGTGATGGTGAACATCGGGATGTGTGAGCCGACGATCAGCACGATCGCCGCCGCCCGCAGCGCCACACTGGTCTCCAGCGAACGCCGCCGACGTGGCCGGGGAGCGCGTCCGGGAGCTGCGCTGGATCGGCGCAGGTCTGCGATCGGCAGGGTGTGCCAGTCCGCCGGCAGGTCACCCAGCTCCCGCTCCAACCGCACCGACATCTCGACGTACGACAGGGAGTCCCCGCCGAGGTCGACGAAGCTGCGATCGGGCGTGACATCGGTGCGGTCGAGCACCTCCGCGTACAGCGTGCAGAGGTCGCCGGCCGGCGCCGCCGGCGGCGCCGCGCTCTCGGCGGCGAGCTCACGCAGCGTCGCCAGGTCGGGCTTGCCGGAGGCGAGCCGGGGCAACTCGGCCAGGGGGAGCACCCGCACGGCCCGCGGCGGCAGCCCCACCTCACCGGCGACCAGGAGGCGTACCCGGCGTGGGTCTTCGGCGCCGACGGTCGCCACGATCAGTTCGTCGTCACCGCCGATGCAGCTGGCGGTGACATCGTGCGCGGACAGCAGCGCCTCGACTTGCTGCGGGTCAACCCGTAGCCCGAGAATCTTGGCGAACTGGCTACGGCGGCCGACGATCTCCCACACTCCGGCTGCGGTACGCCGAGCCAGGTCCCCGGTGTGCAGCTCGTCCACGGTGCGGCCCAGCGCCAGATCGGCGGGAGAGTGGGCGTAGCCGAGCATGACGTTCGGGCCGGCGTAAACCAGCTCGCCGACCTCCGGGTCCGGATGGTCGGCGACCGGGGCGAGCCGGAAGTCGCCGCCGGGCACCGGTACCCCGATCGCCGTCGGGTGGTCGAAGGCGAGGTCCGGTGGGAGGTACGCCATCCGCGCGGTCGCCTCGGTCTGCCCGTACATGACGAAGAAGTCCCAGCCCGCGCCCCGACCCAGCTCGGCGTACTGACGCACCCGCTCCGGTGCGAGTCGACCACCGGCCTGGGTGACGTATCGCAGGTGTGGCAGGTCCATGGCGGCGAAACCGACCCGGTCCAGCAGGTCGAAGGTGTACGGCACTCCGGCGAGGGTGGTGGCCCGGGCCTCCCGGAACAGCTCCCAGAAGCAGGTGTCGGCGACCGACAGGTCGGTCAACACCAGCGCGGCGCCCCGGGCCAGGTGGCTGTTGACCACTGACAGGCCGTAGCAGTAGTGCAGTGGCAGGCTGGTGGCCGCCCGGTCGGTGTCGCGGATGCCCAGGTACTCGCCGATCGCCTCCGCGTTGGCCTGCAGGTTGGTGTGGGAGAGCCGGACCAGCTTCGGGGAGCCGGTCGACCCGGAGGTGGAGAGCAGCAGGGCCAGGTCGGGGTGCAGGTCATGCGCGGAGGTGGCGCGGCGGTGCTCGATCCGCCAGCCCTCGTCGGCGCCGCTGACCAGCACGTCCGGGTCGTACGTCTCGATCAGGCCGGCGAGCGCCGAGGCCCGGTCTTCGGGTACCAACAGGACCGGGTGACCCGCGTGCATCGCGGCCAGGTACGTCACCAGCGAGTCGACCGTGTTCGCGCCGACGACCAGCACGAGCCGTCGCCCCACGCCAAGCTGCTCGGCGGTTCGCGCGACCCGAGCGGCGAGGTCGGTGTATGAGATCTCCCCGTCCCGGGTAACGATCGCGGTGCGCTCGCCATGCGTTGCCAGGTCGCGGACGAACGGCACCTGCACGGCCGGGAACAGGGCGGATGCGGAAGTCACGAGCATCGACTCTAAGGTAAGGCTGGCCTAATCCATAGTTCTGGCGACCCGCATCACCCCGGGATAGGGTCGCAGCCGTGGATGATCTCGCGCGACTAGCCGTCCTGCTCGGCGGACCGGTGGTGCCGGCGGCGCGCGGCCTGCTCGGCGCCCAGCTCCGCGCCGGCGAGGTCACCCTCCGCATCACCGAGGTCGAGGCGTACGCGGGCACCGCCCAGGACCCGGCCTCACACGCCCACCGGGGGCGCACTCCGCGCAACGCGGCGATGTTCGGCCCATCCGGGCATGTCTATGTCTACTTCACGTATGGCATGCATTGGGCCTTGAATGTGGTGACCGGCCCAGAGGGGGAGGCCGCGGCGGTGCTGGTGCGGGCGGGAGAAGTGATCGCCGGCCACGCCCCGGCCCGGTCCCGCCGTCAGACGGCGCGATCCGACCGGGACCTCGCCCGGGGGCCGGCCCGGCTCTGCGCCGCACTGGGCGTCGACCGCTCGGCATACGGGCGGTACCTGCTCGGCGACGGCCCGATCCGACTGCGTCCACCCCTCGAACCAGTGCCGGAAACGGCCGTAGCGGCCGGGCCACGGGTCGGCGTCACCGGTGCGCACGACGTGCCGTGGCGGTTCTGGCTGGCCGGCGACCCGACCGTCAGCGCCTATCGCCGCCACATACCCCGGCGCCGGCCCGCTCGCCCCAGCGCCTGAGCAGCTTCGCCTGGTAGCGCTGCCGGAGGGCCGCATCGATCTGGGTTAGCAGCGGCTCAGCATGGTGCATGTCGAGCCGCAGAACGGTACGGGGAGGTGGGCCGTTCGGGGCCCCGGGGACGCCGGATGGTCCGCTGGCCAAGGCCTTCTGGTGGACTGCAGTTATCTGTACCTGTGGGCTTTGGGGCCTTGTCCGAGGACGCCCACAGTAGCTGAAGCTTCTAGCGCAAAGGCCCAACTCCCTGCGAGTCGGGCCTTTGCGCTGACGATGGGTCAGTGTTGCTCGGGCAACTGCGCGACGAATGCCTGCCACGCCTGGGGGTTGAAACGGAGGCTGCCACCATCTCGGTCCTTGGTGTCCCGTACGAACACGACGCCGGGAAGGTTGTTTGCCACCTCCACGCAAGATCCGCCGTTAGCACCCGAGTAAGTCGACTTGTGCCACTTGGCACCTGTCATGTCCATGTCTGCGCCGCTTTCTTGATGACTTCGAGTGACTGTCTATGTGAGAGGCTTTCACTTCGAACTACCTCCCAGACGCGGTGGAGAGTAGCAAGTCGATCCGGCTGGTTCACCACCCGTGCCTCGACCTGGTGGTCCAGGTGCGCCGCCACGCTCCCGTCCTCAATTGTCGCCAGGATGAATCCTCCCTGTAGGCCAGGGTAGATGCCTGCCTCCTCGGGAACTACGAGGACCTGCACGTGCGGTAGCGCCGCCAGCTTGATCACGCGTTCGATTTGATCTTCCATTACCTCTGGCCGTCCGGCAATCTGCCGGCGCAAGACCATTACGTCCACGACCGCCACGAGGTGCGTTGGCGTACTGCTGGTTAGGGCAGATTGTCGCTCTAGCCGGGATGCGACACGTTCCTCAACCTCGTCCGCCGTCAGAAGGCCGTTACTCAAGGTTGCTCGCGCGTACGCCTCCGTCTGGAGGATGCCGGGCACATAGGCAGGCTCGTACCACCGCAGCAACGTCGCCTCGCGCTCGACCACCAGCCACTCACGTAGCCAGACGGGCGTAGCGTCACCTCGTACCAGCTCGTCCCATATGGTTACAAAGTGGTCACCCAGATCTAGCGCTTTATCCATATCGGCTAGGTATTCACGCGTTGGGGCCTTAGAGCCGGTCTCTATCGCGCTCACTTGCGAGTCCGACAGAAAAAGCCTCTCACCTAGCTGCGCCTGAGTTAGCCCTGCTGCGGTACGTCGCCGCCGTAGCTCACGCAACAGGTACTCGGAGGGTGAAACAGCCACGGATTCCATGCCTCTCCACAGTCTGAAAGATCAATTCCCTGCCGTGCTTCGAACGACTGCCGCTCTCCGCAATCGGGCGTGAGGTGTTCCGAGAGTAGTCGGTCAACGCCCATGGTGGAACCAGACGGCGTAAGCCGGTGGAGGTATCCGAGCCCGCCGGAGGCGCTGTCGGGCCGCTCCCGTATTCCGCGGGTGCGGGAGCGGTCTATCAACATCCACTCACGTCCGGGAGTCTGCCTTGCCAGTCACAGCCGAACAGCTATCAGTTGGGAAAATCGGGACCGCGTTCAGCTATTCGATCAACCACAACCGACCGAAGGATGCTGTGCCGGAGAAGGATCCAGGGCATCCGCTGAGTGCGGAAACTCGCGGTCGTGCGGTGGGTCGTGCGCGGGTGCACTACACCTCGTACCCGAGTATCGATGTACTTGAGGCTGTGCTCACCGGATTGAGGAGGCTGTGATGGCCGACGACGACCCGCCCGTTGACCGGCGCGCACATCCCGACCCGTACGGCACGCCGCCGTTGCCCGATGGCGACCGGGTGCGGCCGCGCACACCGAGCCCGCCCCCGCCGCCCGCCACCACCCGGCACCAGCTGATCGCGGCGCTCATCCTGGTCATCATCGTGGCGGCCATCGTGCTCCGGGTGCTGCGATGACCAGCCCGAGGCTCCCTCGCCCGAATCCGGGACGTTCGGTCGCCGACCGGACACACCTACCCATGCGTCCCCTGTGGGGTTGCGGCACCTGCCGGGCCGAGTGGCCCTGCCCGGCGGCCAGAGCCGCCCTTCTGATCGAGTACCGCGGAAACCTGGTGGCCTTGCGTGTGTATCTGAGCGCATTGATGACCGAGGCGGATGCACAACTTTCGCAGGTGAATCGAGCGTCCGACCTCTATCGTCGCTTCCTCGCGTGGGTCTGATGAGAGCCACCCGACCGCATTGGTGAAGACCCTGGTCAAGCCACGGTGACCAGGCCGGCTTCGTAAGCGGCAATGACCAGTTGGACCCGATCTCTGGCGGCTGAGAGGCTGAGCAGGCGGGTGACGGGCCCACTGCGCCCGGACCGGTCAGCGTCCTCGACCGTACGCGTGCGCCACGAGCACCGGGCAGTGGGCGTGCTGCACCAGGGACTGGCTGACCGAGCCGAGCAGCATCCCGGTGAATCCGCCTCGTCCCCGGGTCCCCACGACGATCAGGGCAGCGTCCCGGCTTGCGTCGATCAATGCCTGGTCCGGCTTCTCCGCCCGCAGCTGGCGGGCGGTCACCGTCAGCCCCGGGTGGCTGCCGCGCACCGACGCCACCGCGGTGTCCAGCACCTCCGTGGCGTCGGTCGCGCCGGGGGTGTGCACGTGCACCAGCACCAGCTCGGCCTGCTGCCGGGTGGCCTCGTCGGCGGACTGCCCGACCGCGACCTCCGCCGACTCCGACCCGTCCACCGCGACCAGCACCGGTCCGCCCACCTCGATCGGCCTATCGGTGGGCCGGACCACCAGTACCGGGCTGTGCGCGTGCGCTGTGACCTGCGAACCGACCGCGCCGAGCAGCAGCCCGGCGAAGCCGCCGTGACCCCGGCTACCCACCACGACCAGTTCCGCCCGGCGGGACTCCTCAATCAGCGTGGCTCCCGGCCCGCCGGCGACCTGCCGTACCTGGATGGTCAGCCCGGGCCAGCGGTCGGCCAGCTCGGCCGCGGCCCGTTCCAGCATCGACTGCGCGTCGTCGTTCGGGGCCGGAACCCCAAACTCGTACGGGTTGATGGGAACCCCGAACCCGGACGGGTGCAGGTAGCCGTGCACCAGGTGCAGCGGTCGCGACCGCTGCACCGCGGCGCGGGCGGCGTGCTCCGCCGCCACCAGGCTCGGTGGCGAGCCATCCACCCCTACCACCACGGGTCGGTTCATCAGCATCCCTTTCAGCCTCTGTCGGCATATTGTCCCCTGGACCGGTGTGGCAGGCCCGGTGTTGCGAGCAACGACGTCAACGGGATCGTGGCGTTCACCGGGGCGTGGCCGAACCGGCGGGAGGCCGCCGCTTCCGCGGCGGTGCAGTCAGCCGGTAGCGGGTCGGACGATGGCCAGCGGGCTGTGCCCGTGATGCAGGACGGCGTGGCTGACCGAGCCGAGCAGCAGCCCGCCGAGGGCACCGCGCCCGTGTGCGCCGACGACCACCAGCTGCGCGCTCTTCGACGCCTCTACCAGCACCCGCGCCGGAGCCCCACGCACGACCCGGTGCCGCACCTGCACCTGCGGATACCGTTCGGCGAAACCGGCGAGCGACTCGGCGAGGGTCCGCTCCTCCTCGCCCTCGACGGCGTCCAGGTCGTAGACCAGGGGCAGGATGTCCCCCGGGCCGACGGGGGTGGGGAAGAGCCAGGCGTGCAGGGCTACCAGCGGAGCGTCCCGGCGGGCCGCTTCCTCGAATGCGAAGGCGACCGCCTCGGTGGACAGCTGCGAACCATCGACACCCACCACAACCGGACCGTCCGCGCGTGGCTCACCTCGGACGACCAGCACCGGGCTGGTCGCCCGGGCAGCGACCTGCACGGTGACCGAGCCGAGCAGCAGCCCGGCGAAGCCGCCGAGACCCCGGTGGCCGAGCACCGTCAGCACCGCTTCCCGCGCCTCCTCGACCAGCACCGGAGTGGGCGCCCCGTCCACCACGACGCCAGTGATCCGCAGGTCGGGGGAGATCTTGCGGGCCTGTTCCACCGCTTCCCGCACATACTCGTCGGCCTGGTTGCGCAGCCCGGCGGTGACCGGGGCGCCGGGAACCGGGGTCAACGGGGTCCCGGTCAACGGCCAGATGAAGGCGTGCACCACCCGGAGCGGGCGCTGCCGGTACTCCGCCTCGAGCACCGCTACCCGGACCGCGTCCAACGCGGCGGCAGAACCGTCCACACCCACCACGACCGGGGCGCCGGCGTTGCTCGTCATAATGTCTGCCCTCCTTCGGCTCGTTCACCTTCAGCCTGCCGGGCCGGCCGCGGCCCAATCAGGGGCGGTCGGCCCAAGCCTGGGGCCAATGGTCCTTCGCTCGGCGGCCTCGGCCGGAGCTACTATCGCGCGATGCCCACCGATCTGCGCCTGCGCCCCGTACTCGACAGTGATCTGCCGTTGTTCTTCACCCACCAGCAGGATGCCGAGGCCAACTGGATGGCGGCGTTCGGCCCGGCCGACCCCGCCGACCGCACCGCGTTCGACGCGCACTGGACGCGGATCCGCGCCGATCCGACGGTGGTGTCGCGGACGGTGGTGGTTGGTGATGAGGTGGTAGGCCACGTGAATGTCTTCCCCGCCGACGGACGCACCGAGGTCAGCTACTGGATCGATCCGGGTCGCTGGGGTCAGGGGTACGCGACCGGTGCGCTCGTCGTCCTGCTCGGTGAGTTGCCCCGCCGGCCCGTGCACGCCCGGGTGGCCAAGGACAACCGGGCCTCCCTGGCCGTGCTGCGCAAGTGCGGCTTCGTCGTCACCGGCGAGGACCAGGGGTATGCCCCAGGGCGGGGCGTCGAGGTCCAGGAGTGGATCCTGGAGCTCACTGACCCCGCCCCCGCACCCGCGCGGAGCTGAGGTACTACCCTCGCCGAGGTGAACTGGCTGGAACTGATCGGCTGGGCCGGCTCTGCGGTGCTGGTCTGGTCGCTACTGCAGACCGCTATCCTCCGGCTGCGCGCCCTGAACCTGGTCGGGTGCGTCGTGTTGATCGGCTACAACGCGGCGATCCCGGTATGGCCGATGGTTGGCCTGAACGTCGTGCTGGCCGGCATCAACGTGTGGTACCTGCGCGGCATGCTGGCGACCCGCCACGACACCGCGACCTACCAGGTGGTTGAGGTGGGCGTTGACGACCAGTTCCTGGCCCACACGCTGCGGGTGCACGCCGCCGACATCGCCCGGTTCAACCCCGGTTTCACCTGGCACCGAGGCGGGGAGCGGTCCGCGTTCCTGGTCGTCAAGGCCGATGAGGTGGTCGGGGTGGTGCTGGCGCACGCGGAGCCGGGTGGGGTGGCCCAGGTCGACCTCGACTATGTCACCCAGCGGTTCCGGGACTTCACTCCGGGCGAGTTCGTGTACCGGCGTAGCCGCCTCTTCACCGCCAAGGGCTTCCGGCAGGTCGTCACCCCGCCCGGCATGGTCGCCCCCTACTATCACCGGCTCGGCTTCCGCCGGGAGGGCGACGCGTACGTGCTGGACCTTCCCGCCGCCGCCTAGCGCGCGGCCACCGGCTGCGGCTATCCGGTCGCGGACAGGTTCTGTAGCCGGACCTGGCCGCGTGCCACCAGCCGGTCATCGCTGTCGGTGATCTCCACCTGCCACAGCTGCTGACTGCGGCCCCGGTGGACCGGGGTGCCCACAGCGGTCAACTCACCCGACCGGACTGCCCGCAGGAAGTCGGTCTGGTTCGACACGCCGACGACCTGCCCCCGGTCGCCCAGCCAGGCGGCCCCGCCGACACTCGCCGCTGTCTCGACCACCGAGCAGTAGACACCGCCGTGCTGGATGCCGTACGGCTGGTGTAGCTCGGGACGGACCTGCCAGCGGAGGACCACCCGGTCGGCGCTGACCTCCTCGTAGCGCAGCCCCAGCAGGCCCACGAAGCCGCCGGTCAGATCTGGATCGTCCACGGCATAGCCCTTCGTCATTGCGGGGCGGCCAGCATAGCGGGCCGGTAATCCCGATCGCCGGGCCGGCTGGTCATGGGGGAGAATCGGAGACTGTGACCGACACCAGCCCCCCGCCGGCAGAGCGGGACACACTCTTCGACGACCTGCGGTGGCGTGGCCTGATCCAGGACTCCACCGGCCTCGACGAGCTGCGCGCGCTGCTCGACGGCCCGGGAGCGGCCTTCTACGTGGGCTTCGACCCGACCGCGTCGAGCCTGCACGTCGGTCACCTCATGCAGGTCATCACCGCCCGGCGGCTCCAACTCGCCGGCCACCGGCCGCTGCTGCTGGTAGGCGGGGCGACCGGGCAGATCGGTGACCCGAAGGAGAGCGCCGAGCGGGTTCTCAACCCGCCCGAGGTGGTGGCGGGATGGGTGGCCCGGATCAGGAACCAGCTGGCCCCCTTCGTGTCGTACCAGGGCGCGAACGCGGCACAGCTGGTCAACAACCTGGACTGGACCGGCGAGATGTCGGTGGTGGAGTTCCTGCGGGATGTCGGCAAACACTTCCCGGTCAACCGGATGCTGGCGCGCGAGGTGGTGCGGGCCCGACTGGAGAGCGGGGTCAGCTTCACCGAGTTCAGCTACCAGCTGCTCCAGGCCAACGACTTCTTCGAACTGCATCGACGCCACGGGTGTCAGCTCCAGTTCGGCGGCTCCGACCAGTGGGGCAACATCACCGCTGGCGTCGACTTCATCCGTCGCCGGGGCGCGGGGCCGGTGGAGGCGTTCACCACGCCGTTGGTCACCAAGTCGGACGGTACGAAGTTCGGCAAGACCGAGGGTGAGGCGATCTGGCTCGACTCGGAGCTGACCAGTCCCTACGCGTTCTACCAGTTCTGGGTCAATGCGGACGACCGCGATGTCGCCCACTACCTGCGCTACTTCAGCTTCCGTCCCCGGGCCGAGCTGGAGGCCCTGGAGAAGGAGGCGGCGGAGCGACCCGCCGCACGCGTCGCCCAGCGGGCGCTCGCCGAGGAGCTGACCACCCTGGTGCATGGCGAGCGGGAAATGGCCCAGGTGGTCGCCGCGAGTCAGGCGTTGTTCGGTCGGGGGTCGCTGGCGGAGCTCTCGCCCGCGACCCTGCGCGCCGCCCTGACCGAGGCGGGCCTGGTCCACCTCGACGAGCTACCCGACGTGGTCGGGCTACTCAAAGAGTCTGGCCTGGTGCCGAGCAACAAGGAAGCCCGTCGGGTGATCGCCGAGGGGGGTGCCTACCTGAACAACAACCGGGTGTCCTCGACGGACGCGGTCGTCACTCCGGCGGACCTGTTGCACGGCCGCTACCTGGTCCTGCGTCGGGGGAAGCGTTCCTTCGCCGGTGTTGAGCTGCGAAAATAGCCAGATCCTGATGATGTGACCGGGGACGCGTCCGGCGGATTTGACGGTAGCTCCGTCGGACGCGTAACTTTCTCTCTGCCAGCGCGGAACGGACGAAACGGGGCGGTCGCCCCGAGCGGCCGGAGTGCTGGAAACGACCTCTCGGACTGACCAAGCCTCACGGCTTGGATGGTTCGCTTGGGCGGTGCCCCAGACTCGCCGGTAGGCGGATTTGGCGAGGCGAAACCGACCGGGTAAGGTTAGCCGCCGGCAGGAGCCGGGCGCGCTAGCGGGAAACCGCAAGCGGCCGGTCTGCCGAAATCATGACGAAGGCGACGGACAGTCGGCGACGTTGTGGTGCCCAAAAGTGGCTGAAAGCCGACAGATCGCAGCAAAGCGGTTTGACACGGCAGAAACCACCGGGTAAAGTAGTAAAAGTGCCTGGCGCGAGAGTGGCGGGCTG
>NZ_JBXEDG010000006.1:0-1394 GCF_056820975.1 Salinispora sp. CH2A1_6 | reverse complement strand
GGGAGTGTGGATCTAACGGTGTTTCCGGCCTGACCTGCCAGGCGTTGTGCCTGGTGAGGAGGGTGCCGTGATGACCGCGACACTGAACGATCAGACCGGACGTAAGAAGCGGCCCGAGTCGACCGCGGAGGCGAAAGCCGCCGTCGAGTTGGTCCGAGCCGCCAAGGAACAAGGGCTGTCGTTGACGGGCCCGGACGGGCTGCTCAAGCAGCTGACCAAGACGGTCCTGGAGACCGCACTGAACGAGGAGATGACCGAGCACCTCGGCTACGAAAAGCACGACCAGGCCGGTGTCGGGTCGGGCAACATCCGTAACGGCACTCGGTCGAAGACGGTGTTGACCGACGGCAACGGCCCGGTGCAGATCGATGTGCCGCGGGACCGGGCGGGCACGTTCGAGCCGCAGATCGTCCGTAAGCGGCAGCGGCGCTTGTCGGGGGTCGACGAGGTCGTGTTGTCGCTGTATGCCAAAGGCCTCACGACCGGGGAGATCAGCGCGCACTTCGCCGAGATTTACGGGGCTTCGGTGTCGAAGGAGACGATCTCCCGGATCACCGACAAGGTGCTCGAGGAGATGGCGGATTGGTCGCACCGGCCCCTGGACGAGATGTACGCCGCGGTGTTCATCGACGCCATCGTGGTCAAGGTCCGTGACGGGCAGGTCGCCAACCGGCCGTTCTATGCCGCGATCGGCGTCACCCTCGACGGCGACAAGGACATCCTCGGTCTGTGGGCCGGCGCAGGTGGTGAGGGCGCGAAGTTCTGGATGAGCGTGCTCACCGACCTACGCAACCGCGGCGTCAAGGACGTGTTCTTCCTCGTCTGCGACGGGTTGAAGGGCCTGCCCGAGGTCGTGACGAACGTGTGGCCCCGCACGGTGGTGCAGACCTGCGTGATCCATCTGATCCGCAACACCTTCCGGCTCACCTCCCGCAAGTACTGGGACGAGATCAAACGCGACATCAAGCCGATCTACACCGCCGTCAACGCCGACGCCGCCCGAGCGGCGTTCGACGACCTGGCCGACAAGTGGCGCGGCCGGTATCCGGCGGTGATCCGCTTGTGGGACAACGCCTGGGCGGAGTTCATCCCGTTCCTCGACTACGACCTGGAGATCCGCAAGGTCATCTGCTCGACCAACGCGATCGAGTCGCTCAACGCCCGCTACCGGCGGGCGGTCAAGGCCCGCGGCCACTTCCCCAACGAGCAGGCCGCGTTGAAGTGTCTGTACCTGGTGACTCGCTCCCTGGACCCCACCGGAGCAGGCAGAACCCGATGGACGATGCGCTGGAAACCCGCGTTGAACGCCTTCGCCATCACCTTCAGCGACCGCTTCCCAGCCGCTGAAACCTACTAACCAAGATCGCCGGAAACACCGCTAGCGAGACAGCCCC
>NZ_JBXEDG010000005.1:0-152159 GCF_056820975.1 Salinispora sp. CH2A1_6 | reverse complement strand
CTACTCGCTACTTCTGGTGGTGGCTGGACCGGTGTCGGCGGGTGAGGTAGATGAAGCTGGCACCGGCGAGGATGAGCAGGGTGGCGGTGGTGAGCAGGCTGGGCAGGCTGGCCCCGGTGATGGGTAGGTCGGGGTCGGTCGGGTCTGTGGGGTCGGTCGGCTCAGTGACGGCGACGGTGACGGGTTCGGACTGACTGTTGGGGCAGAGGCTGGTGGTGCTGGTGTAGTGGGCGGTGATGGTGTGGGTGCCGGCGGGGAGCCGGGTGGTGTAGGTGGCGGTGCTGTTGCTGTCCAGGCGCACGGTGGCGAGGTCGGTGTTGTTGTTGCGGAAGGTGATGCTGCCGGTCGCGGGCCCGGGGTCGCAGGTGACGGTGGCGGTGAGGGTGACGTCCTGATCCGTGGTCGGGTCCGGCGGCGAGACCTGCAGGCCCGTGGTGGAGGTCGCCTGGAGCGTGGGCAGGGCCAGGCTGTGGTTGCTGCCGACGGCGGCGGTGGTCAGGGTGCTGCCGGTGGGCAGGTTGACCGCGATGGGGGTGTTGCTGCTGCTGGCGATGCTGGGGTCGGGGGTGTCGTCGGTCTCGGCACCGAGCTGACCGAAGGAGTTGTCGCCCCAGGCGAGGGCGGTTTCGGCGTTGGTTGTCGCCACGGTGTGGTTGCTGTTGCTGGCGGCGATGGCGGTGAGTGTGGTGTCGGTGGGCAGGGTGACCTCGACCGGGGTGCCGCTGCTGGTGTTGTTCCCGTTGCCCAGCTGCCCCTGGGAGTTGTTCCCCCAGGCGGCGGCGGTGCCGTTGCCGAGTAACGCCACACTGTGGCGGTTGCCGGCGGCGACGGCGGTGACCTCGGTGCCTGGTATCAGGGCGACGTTGACCGGCGCCAGGGCGTCGTCGTTGGTCCCGTCCCCGAGCTGGCCCTGGGAGTTGTCTCCCCAGGCGAGGGCGGCGTTGTCGGAGGTTAACGCAAGGCTGTGGGCGGCGCCGCCGGCGATCGCGGTGAGCGTGGTGCCCGATGCCAGGGCGACGTTGCTCGGTTTGTTGGTGCTGTTGGTGCTCTCGTCCCCGAGCTGGCCCTGGGAGTTGTCCCCCCAGGCGAAGGCGCTGCCAGTGTCGGTCAGCGACAGGCTGTGGCTGTCGCCGGCGGCGATGGCGGTGGCCGTGGTGTCCGCGGGCAGGCCGACGGTGACGGGTGTGCTGGTGCTGTCGGTGCTCCCGTCGCCGAGCTGGCCGGAGGAGTTGCCGCCCCAGGCGAAGACGGTGCCACTGGAGGTCAACGCCAGACTGTGGACGTTGCCGGCGGCGATGGCGGTAACGTCGGTTCCGGCGGGTAGGGCTACCGCGACGGGGGTGTTGCTGCTGTTCGTGGTGCCGTCGCCGAGCTGGCCGGAGGAGTTCTCGCCCCAGGCGAGCAGGGTGCCGGTGTTGGTCAACGCCAGGCTGTGGGCGCCGCCGCCGGCGATGGCGGTGACCAGGGTGCCCGCGGGGAGGCTGACCTCGACCGGGACGGTGCTGTTGTCGTTGGTCCCGTTACCCAACTGTCCCTTGTCGCCCTCGCCCCAGGACAGGGCGGTGTCCGTCACGGCAGCGGCCGTCGGTGGCTTGTTCTGCGCGAACGCGGATGACACGACGACCGCCTGGGTGACCGTCACGGCCAGCGCGAGGGAGAGCCAGCCGGCGGCGGTGCGTCCCGTCTGTTGCCCTTCAACGCCTCGGCCGAGCCGTTGACCGATTCCTTGCATCGTGCATACCTCCAGCCGACGAATGACTGCTAATAGGGCAGAAGCCGCCATTAGCCACCCATACCCTGTGTAGGTAGAGATGCCTCTACCGCCAGGATCAACGCGTACCGGGCGTTAAGGGTGTCGGTCTGGGTAAAAGGACGATTGACGCGGCTTCCGCGCCGTGGGTCAGCGCTGGCGGCGGTGGCCGGAAAACGGCGGCACCCCGGAGGGGCCGCGCTCAGCGGCGGGCTCAGAAGAGCGTCAGTGGCTGCGCCGGAGCCGGTCGGGGTAGCGGCTCGAGCGCGGGGACGCGGGTGCGCACCTCGTCGTGGAAGCGGCGGGCGAGCACCGGGGCGTCGGCGTTGTCTGGGGTGTGGACGAAGAAGGTGGGCGAGCGGCCCTCGTGGAGCCAGTCGGCGACGGTGTCGACCCAGTGCTGCCAGCCCGCACCGGTCTGGTCGGGATCGTCCCGGCCGAGGTAACGGACGATCGGCCGGTCGGTCAGCGCCGCCGTGCGGAGTGGCATCCGTGGCTTCTTCGTCCAGGCATCCCGCTCCGCGTCGCTGGTTGGTGGGTAGGCAAAGAATGTGGTGGTGTCGAAGGGAATCCACTCGGTGTCGGTGGCGGCAAGCGTTCGCACCAACCTCTGGGTCGCGTGGGAGTCGACGAAGAACGCGGGATGGCGCACCTCGACCGCGTACCGGTGGGTCGGGGGAAGACGCTGCAGGAAGCGGGCGAGGGCAGCCACGTCGCCAGGGGTGAAAGAACCCGGCAGCTGGATCCAGAGGGCCTGCGCCCGGGGACCCAAGGGTTCGATCGCGTCGAGGAAGGCATGCAGCGGTGCGTCGACATCATCGAGCCGGCGCTCGTGCGTGACAACTCGGGGTAGCTTGAGCACGAACCCGAAACTCGGGTCGGTCTGCTGTGCCCAGGAGGAGACTGTCTCCCGGGAGGGGGTCGCGTAGAAGGTGGTGTTCCCTTCCACGGCCGTGCACCATCCGGCGTAGTGCCGCAGGCGTTCGGGTGCGGGTAGGGGGTGGGCCACCAGGCGCCCCTGCCACGCCTTGTGCGTCCACATCGCGCATCCCACCTGGAGTCGCACGCGGTATCCCTTTCGCCGAAACGCCGACAGCTGGGCTCGGCCCCGCTGGGCCCACGAGGCTGACGTACCGGCACCGGTCGCTGCGTCACGCGGGGCGGGCGGTGGGGTCGGGGCGACGCTCGCCGCCCGCGACCCCACCAGCCGGAGGCGAGCTGGTCAGTCTGGGGTGGGGAAGCCGTACCGGGCGGCGTGCTCCGGATCGGCCGGGTCGATCTGACGGACGCCGGAGTCGGCGAGGCGCTTGTTGACCTCGTCCAGCCGCTCCCGCACGAGCCGGGCCTCCTCCTCGGTGACCCGACCCCGGTGCGGTCGACCCGCGTGCTCGATCGTGCTGTAGTCGACCTTCTCGGCGGCGCGGCGTGTCTTCGGCGGACGAACCCGCTCGGCGGTCCGCAGTAGCTGCGCCATCGGTGTGTCGGTGGCCATCGCATCGAACTCGCTGGCGGTCAGGACGACCCGGCGTGGCTCGCCCCCGCCGTGGCTGTCGTGGATCTCAACGATCGCGACATCCAGGGCCGCGTCGTCGATGTTCTCCACCTCGGCGGGGGTGGCGTCCAACTGTACGGGCCCGGCAACCAGGTCCGGGTGCTCCAGGATGACCACCCGGGTGGCCTCGTCGTCGGGCTGGAGCACCCGGCCGCTGAAGTCAGAGACGCGGATCGTCTTCTTGCCCATGCGCGGAACTTCTCCTGTCGTAGGCCGGTCTGGAGGACCAGCAGACGTTACCCGACAGGTGTGCGAATGCCGGCGTCGGCTCGCCGGTGGTGCGTTGCTCCCCCGCGACGCCCTGGGTGGACCCGAGGGCTGGTCAGTGGGGGTTGGAGTAGCGGGTGGGTCGGCGGTTCAGCTCAACCCAGGTGAGCAGCGGCGAGGCGCGGTTGCCGCGGTGCGGTGGCTGGGCCGGGAAATGCTCCGCGGCAACCCAGGCGGTCGGCCAGAGTGCGCTGGAGTCATAGTGGCGGCGGTTCTGCGGCTGGTTCGGCATGACCCCACCATTTCAGGTAATGGTGTACGTCTATTGAATAAAGTGGTAACAATCGATGGGCTTAGGCGGTTCCCGGAAGGGGTAGCCGGACCTCGAACCGACACCCACCGGTGGTGTTGCGGACCTGTACCCGGCCGCCGTGCGCCTCGACCAATCCGCGTACGATCGCCAGTCCCAGCCCCCCGGAGCTGGTTGGTTCCCCAGCGCTGGTCGATCCCCCGGTGCTGGGGCAGGGGGTGCGGGCCCGCTCGCCGCGGAAGGCGACCTCGAAGACGCGGGGCAAGTCCTCCTCCGGGATGCCGCCGCAGGTGTCCGCGACCGCCAGCCAGGCGCAGTCGGTATCCGCCCCGGCCTCGACCCGGACGGTCCCCTCCGACGGCGTGTAGCGGACGGCATTGAGCAGGAGGTTCCCCACCACCCGGGCCAGCTCGGGCTCACTGGCCAGTACGGTGGGCCAGCCCGAGTCGGGTGCCAGCAGGCGCACCCGGCAGGCGGCCGCCAGCGGTGCGGCGCTGGCGACGGCGTCCGACACGACATCGCCCAGGGGTACCGCCGACAGGGTTAGGCGCAGGGCGCCGGCGTTGATCCGGGAGAGCTCGAAGAGATCGTCCACCAGCCGGGTCATCCGATCGGTCTCCACCCGGATCCGGCGGTGGTACTCGCTCACCGACGCGGGATCGTTGACCACCCGGTCCTCCAGCGCCTCCGCCATCGCCCGCAGCCCGGCCAACGGGGTTCGCAGGTCGTGCGAAACCCAGGCGACGAGGTCCCGCCGACCCTGTTCGATCTGGCGTTCACGCTGCCGGGCCTGGTCCGCCCAGACCGCGGCGGCGGCCAGGCGGCGCCCGAAGAGCCAGCCGACCGTGAGGCTCACCAGAGCCGCCGCCGCCACCGTGATCAGCACCACGTTCCGGTCATGCGGGGAGAGGAACATCTGGTCGGCGACCACGGCCACCGCGGCCACCATCGCGGTCACCGTGACGACCAGCAGGGTGACGATGTGTACTGTCACCGAGCGTTCGCGCAGCAGGCGCAGGGTGAGCGCGCCGGCCGCGCCGACGCAGAGCGCTGGACCGAGCGCGAACGCGAAGATCAGCGCCAGGTCACCCATCGGTCGGCTCATATCGGTAGCCGACGCCCCAGACCGTTACGATTCGGCGGGGGTTGGCCGGATCGGCCTCCACCTTTTCCCGTAGCCGGCGAACATGGACGGTCACCGTCGACTGGTCGCCGAAGTTCCAGCCCCACACCCGCTCCAGCAGCTCGGCCCGGCCCAACGCCCGGGCGGGGTGTCGCATCAGGTACGCCAGCAGGTCGAACTCGCGCACGGTGAGGGTGAGTTCGTGGCCGTGCAGCCGGGCCACGCGGGGGCCGGTCTCGACCACGAGCGCGTCGTCGCGGAGCACGGTGGCCGGTGCTGTCCGCGGCGCATCGCTGCGCCGCAGCACCGACCCGACGCGTAGCACCAACTCCCGGGGCGAGAACGGCTTGCCGAGGTAGTCATCCGCACCAAGCTGCAGGCCGAGGACACGGTCAGCCTCGTCGCCGCGCGCGGTGAGCATGATGATCGGCACCCCGCCCGGCTTGGCCCGCAGCCGCCGGCACACCTCCAAGCCGTCGAGCCCGGGCAGCATCAGATCCAGCACCACCAGGTCCGGCGGTTCGGCGGCGACCGCGGCAAGCGCCGAGTCGCCATCGCCGACGTGCCGCACCTGGTAGCCGGCGTGTACCAGGTAGCGACAGACCACGTCACTGACTGTTCGGTCGTCGTCCACGACCAGTACCCGTTGTGTCACCGGGCCTCCCTCGTCGTGCCCAGCGTAGCCGTGACGATCAGCTTAAGATCTTGCGAGGCGGTTACAGTCGTCGCCAGCGACGGTGGCCCGTGACCCGTGGGGCACCCCAGACGCTGTGCGTACGGCGCGCGACGCGCAGACCTCGGAGGAGGGTGATGGGCAGCCGGCGGCTCCACCTGCACCTGACCACCTGGCTGGGGCAGTGGCCGGCTGGTCCGGGTCGGCACGTGGTCGCCGCCCGGCGTCGGGCCCAGCCCGCCTGGGACGGTCGGCTCCGGCCGGCGATCGCCGTCTCCGCCGGGGAGCACCAGGTGCTCTCCGTGGCGCCGGAGCGGGTCGCCGCCGTCCGGGAACTGGCCCAGGGCTCGTCCCGGCGGCTCCTCGCCGGCCTGCCGGCGGCTGTCGGTCACCCCGACTGGGTGGTGCACGACGACGTGTTTCGGTGGACCGAGGACCCCGCACCGCTGCCGGAGGTCGGTGAGTGGATCCCGCCGACCTCGCCCGGCCTGCCGCCCTGGCTCCGGCTGTTCGACCGGCCGGTGCTGGTGGTACGCGATGCCCGCGGCCGCTACCAGGCCGGGGTCGGCGTCAAGTGGCATGACGCGTACGGCGGGGAGCTGGCGGTGGGCACCGTCCCGGCAGCCCGGGGGCGGGGGTTGGCCCGTCGGCTCGTCGCCCAGGCGGCGCGCAGTGTCCTCGCCGGGGGGGCGGTACCGACGTACCTGCACAGCCGGCGAAACGCGGCGTCGGCCCGGGTGGCCGAGGCGGCCGGGTTCCCCGACCGGGGCTGGCGGTCGTTCGGGGTCTACCCGGGCTGAATTTCGCGCGCGACCGCACCAGGACAGAGACGAGGCGGCGGCCGGCTCGTGCCGCCGCGAGTGGGGAGGGCGCGGACCGGAGCTCCCGGGCCGGAACCCCGGTCCGCGTCCTTCCCCCAGGCCCCCGCTGGCCGCCCGAGGGCGGATCGCCGGATGCAGCTGTAACGCTACGTATTTGGCGGCGGGTAGGCAAGGGCGATCCGAGGTGTTGGTGTGTCGAAAACTGGACTTTGACCTGCGGTAAGAGGTGCACGACCGGCTGTAGCGGGCGGTAACGGAGCGTACTAGGTGTGTTCGGTGGGTCAGCCCGAGGAACTCGGCGGCGGCGCGGCCGTTGGCGTGGCTGGCGCCGTACGTGGTGACGAAGGCGCGTACCCCCGATGGCCGCCACGACCCGGGCCAGCTATCTCGACCACCACCACCGGGTGCCGGCGGCGACCACCGCCGCGAACGGCGGTAGGTCCCGCCGGCGGAGGAGCGTCAGCGGGGCATCGATCGTGGGTGGTTCGTGGTGGGAGTCCACGACCGTGGCGCCGTGGCCGGGGAAGTGCGTGGCGCAGGCGGCCATCCGGTCCGGGTCGCGACCGAAGGAGCGGGTGCCGATCACCGGGTTCTCGTCGGCGCTGTTCACATCAACGGCCGGGGCGAGGTTGACGGTGATGCCGAGGGTGGCCAACTCCGTCCCGATGGCCTCGTGGGCACGTCGGGTCAGCGCCCCGTCGCCGATCGCCCCGAGTGCGGCGTTGCCGGGGTACGGGCTTGCGGTCGTGTGCGCGAGGCGGGTGACGTCTCCGCTCTCCCCACTGTGGTGGGACCGGGCCCGGATAGGCGGCGAGCAGGGTGCCCAGCGCGAGGCGGCGAACACCTGGCCGACCCCATGTGCTCTCCTGTCTCCCTGTCGATACGGTCGATTACCCGCTCCGTTGGTGGTCGTTACGCTACGGTTACCTCTTTCGTCGTTGCGTGTGGCTGGTTATGAAATCTCGAGGACTGGCATGACTATGACCCGGCTCCCCGGCACCCCCCGCCTGTTACGAGCGCTCAATGACCGCGCGGCGCTGGAGCTGCTGCTGGAGCAGGGCCCGCTGACCCGAGCGCGGCTGGGCGAACTGACCGGTCTGTCCAAGGTGACCGCATCCCAGTTGGTCGAGCGGCTCGAGGAGCGGGGGCTGGTCGCCCGGGTCGGTGAGCAGGCGGGCGGGCGGGGTCCGAACGCCCAGCTGTACGCCGTCCGGCCGGGCAGCGCCCACGTGGTGGGGGTGGACTTCGGGGCCGCGCGGGTGGTCGCCGCCTGTGCGGACATCACCGGGACGGTGGTCGGCCGCTCGGTGCAGTCAACCGTCGATACCGACGACCCGGTCAGCGTGGTGCACAACGCGGTCGTAACGGCCGCGAACAGCGCCGAGGCGCCGCTGTCGACCGTACGCCGGGTCGTCCTGGGCGCCCCCGGTCTCGTCGACCCGACCAGTGGTGACATCACCTTCGCGTTCAATCTGCCGCGGTGGCACGCCGGCGTGCTCGGCGCGCTTCGGGACGACCTGCGCACCCCCGTGGTCTTCGAGAACGACGTCAACCTGGTGGCGATGGCCGAGGCACGGTCGGGAGCGGCGCAGGGCGTGGCGGACTTCGTCCTGGCCTGGGTGGATGCCGGAATCGGTCTGGCGATCGTCATCGGCGGGCGGCTGCACCACGGCAGCACCGGTGCCGCCGGGGAGATCGGCTGGCTGCCGGTGCCCGGGGTGCCGATCCCGCGTGCCGCTGCCCTTCGCACGGAGCCCGCGTTCCAGCAGCTCGTCGGCGGGGAGGCGGTTCGCGCGCTCGCCCGGGAGCACGGGTATCCCGACGATACGGCGGCCGGTGGGGTCTCCGCCGCGGTCGCTGCCGGCGCGACAGGTGCCCCGATGCTGGACGAGCTGGCCCGCCGGCTCGCGCTCGGCGTGACGAGTACCTGTGTGGTGTTGGATCCGCCGCTGGTGGTCCTGGCTGGTGCGGTCGGCCGGGCCGGCGGGGCGGCGTTGGCCGAGAGAGTGCAGCGGGAGGTGGCGGCGATCGCTCTGGTGCGGCCGCGGGTGGTGTCGACCGGGCTGACCGAGGAGCCGATTCTGCGCGGCGCGCTGCACACCGCCCTGGAGGCGGCTCGGGACGAGGTGTTCGGTTCGACGACGAGCTGAGCGGCGGGACGGTGGGGTTGGCCGACGCTTCGACGGTGACCGCGCTTCGCTCCGGTAGCTCCTTCGGGGGCCCGGGTGTGGCTCACCGGTGCGTGGTTGGATGGAGCCGTGACTGGTGCCCTGATCCCCGGCCCCTCCGGTGCCGCCGCCGCCCCCGCCTCCGTGGACGCGGATCTGGTGGTCAGCCTCGACGGTGTGACCGTGCGCCGCGCCGGTGCGGCCCTGCTGCACGACCTTGACTGGCAGGTCGAGTTGGACGAGCGCTGGGTGGTGCTCGGTCCCAACGGTGCCGGCAAGACCACATTGCTCAACCTGGCCGGCGCTCGACTGCACCCGAGCGCCGGGCTCGCCCATGTGTTGGGCGAGCAGCTCGGTCGTACCGACCTGACCGAGCTGCGGACGCGGATCGGGCTCTCCACCGCAGCCCTCGCTGAGCGCATCCCCACCGAGGAACGGGTCGTGGACGTGGTGGTGACCGCGTCCTGGTCCGTGGTGGGTCGTTGGCGAGAGGAGTACGACAGCGGCGACGAGTCCCGGGCCCGAGCCCTGCTCGGCCAGCTCGGCGTCGGAGACCTCGCCGACCGCCGGTACGGCAGCCTCTCCGAGGGTGAGCGTAAGCGGGTACAGATCGCCCGGGCGCTGATGACCGACCCGGAGCTGTTGCTGCTCGACGAGCCCGCCGCCGGGCTTGACCTGGGGGGCCGCGAAGGGCTGGTGGCCCGGCTCGCGGAGTTGGCGTCGGACCCGGATGCCCCGGCGTTGGTGCTGGTCACCCACCATGTGGAGGAGATCCCGCCCGGCTTCACCCACGCGCTGCTGCTGCGCGACGGGGACGTGGTGGCGCAGGGCCTGCTGACTGATGTCCTCACCGGGGACAATCTCAGCAAGACGTTCGGGCTGCACCTGGTGGTGGAGCGACACGGCGACCGCTACACCGCCCGTGCCGGTTGAGGCGCGGCGTGGCTCGCGTCAGGCCGTGACCGGGTAGGGAATCCACAGCCCCAACCCGTACCATCGGAGGTGCTCAATGCCACAGACCCGGGTGGTCGTCCTGGGTAGCGCCAACATGGACCTCGTGGCGACCGCTGCGGCGCTGCCTCGACCGGGGGAGACGCTGCTCGGCGCGGACTTCGTCATGGTTCCGGGTGGCAAGGGCGCCAACCAGGCCATCGCGGCAGCGCGGGCCGGCGCGGCCTGCACGTTCCTCGGCGCCATCGGCTCCGACGCTTTCGGCGTCACCCTGCGTGCGCGCATCACCGCGGCGGGAGTGGACACCGGTCAGCTGCGGGTCATGTACGGCGCCTCCGGGGTCGCCCTGGTGATGGTGAACGTCGAGGGAGAGAACGCCATCGTGGTCAGTCCCGGCGCCAATGCCACGATGACTGGGCTGACCGAGCCGGAACTGACCGCCGTACGGGAAGCGGATGTGCTGGTCGCCCAGTTGGAGATCCCGGTGGAGACCGTTACCGAGGCGGCGGTGGCGGCGCGTGCGGCCGGGACTCGCGTGGTGCTCAACGCCGCGCCCGCCCGGACCGTGCCGCCGGAGCTCTTCGCCGCCACCGACGTGTTGGTGGTCAATGAGAGCGAGGCGCAGACGTTCACCGGCCACGGTCGGGACAAGCCAGAGGCCCTGCTGGAGCTGACGCCCCGGGCGGTGCTCACCCTCGGCGTCTCCGGCGCCTGGTACGGCGACCGGGATGGCGGTCGGGCGTACGTGCCGGCGGTGCCGGTCGAGACCGTTGACTCGACGGCGGCCGGGGACGCGTTCTCGGCCGCGCTCGCGGTTGGCTGGGGGGAGGGGCGCGACCTGGTGGACGCGGCGCGGTGGGCGACGGGCGCCGGCGCCGCGTGTGTTCGGCGGCTCGGCGCTTCGGTGGCGTTGCCCCGCCGGGACGAGATCGACGAGCTGTACCGGCCGGGCTGACTCTTGCGCACCGCGGCCCAGGGCGGGTGGTGGCGGTGGCAGCCTGGGCGGGATGCTCTGGTCGCCAGGTCACCGGTCGTAGGTCTGCTGTTCGACAGCGCGCTGCACGGCGCGGTAGATCTGGCCGAACCGGAGGGCGTCCGGCGTGCGCAGGAGCAGTAGCTCGCGGCCCTGTGCCTGCACCCACAGCTCGTGTACGCGGTTTCCCCGCTCGTAGGAGCGGTCGAGCCAGCCGAGCGGGATCTCCAGGAAGGGCGCCACGGCCAGCGCGAGTAGCAGGCACCCGGCGAGGGTGAGCAGCACCGGCAGCCAGCCTCGCTCCGGCGCCGACCAGACCAGCGAGAGTGCGCAGACCACCGCCGCCAGGGGCGGCAACGACAACAGCAGCACCAGGACACTGCGGCTGAGTAGCCGCCCGCGGACGGCGAGGGTGGTTCGCCCCTTCGTGTGCCAGACGTACCTGATCTCGGCTATCGGCACCCGGAGCCCGCCCGACCGGATCGCCTCGGAGGTCACCTGCACCGCGTCGTCCCGGTAATAGAGGGTCATCATTAACTCTAACCGGGGGGTCGGTGGGTGCGGGTCGGTCCGATCGGGCCGGCGTCCGGCGCTACTCCGGCACCGGGGCCGCTATGGGCTGGTGGCGCGGGAGCGGTCCGATCTCGCCGCCGGGTGCGGTGGTCGGGGAGCTGGCTGGCTGGCTTCGATGGCGCGCTGCAGGGCTCGGTAGATCTGCCCGAACCGCAGCGCGTCCGCGGTCGCCAGCAGCAGCATCGGCCGGCCCTGCCACCGGATCCAGATCTCCCGCCGGCGGCTGCCCCGGGCGTACGAGCGGTCCAGGTGTTCGAAGAGGAAGTCGGCGACCGGCCCGACCGCGAGCCCGACCAGCACCGAGGCGCCGATGATGGCGATGGTGATGGTGGGGGAGCGGCCGAGCCAGAGCGCCAGCACGATGCCCGCCACCGCCGCGACCAGCGGAACGGCCAGGGCCGCGCCGATCGCGCCGCGGCCGGCCAACACGCGCCAGGAGCGGCTGCCGCGGTGGTGCCACGCGGCGCTGATCTCGGCCAGGGGGAAGGTCTGGTCCATCACCTGCACAGTTGTGGAGGTGATCCGTATCGATTTGTCGTCGTAATGCGTGACCATCTCGGAACTCCCGGTGCCAGGGCTGGCGCCAGACTACGGCCCCAGCGGCGGGGCCGTAAGGTTGGCACGCTACTTCGACGAGGAAGTGAGGGACAGCGTGGGCGAGTTCGTGCGGCTGGAGATCAAGGACGGGATCGGCACCATTCGACTGGAGCGGCCGCCGATGAATGCGCTGAACACCCAGGTGCAGGAGGAGTTGCGCGCCGCGGCGACCCAGGCGGGTGGCGACCCGGCCGTCCGCGCGGTCATCGTGTACGGCGGGGATCGGGTCTTCGCCGCCGGCGCGGACATCAAGGAGATGGCCGATATGTCCTACGTGGACATGGCCGAGCGGGCGGTCGCGCTCTCCAGCGCGCTGGGGGCGATCGCCCAGATCCCCAAGCCGGTGGTCGCCGCGATCACCGGGTACGCCCTCGGCGGCGGCTGCGAGCTGGCCCTCGCCTGTGACTGGCGGGTGGTGGCCGAGGACGCCAAGCTCGGCCAGCCGGAGATCAAGCTCGGCGTCATTCCCGGCGCCGGTGGCACCCAGCGCCTGGCCCGCCTGGTCGGCCCGGCCCGTGCCAAGGATCTGATCATGTCGGGCCGGATGGTGGACGCGCCGGAGGCGCTCCGGATTGGGCTGGCCGACCGGGTGGCCCCCGCCGCCGGGGTCTACGCGGCTGCGGTGGCCCTGGTGCAGCCGTACCTGACCGGGCCGGTGCAGGCCCTGCGCGCGGCGAAGCTGGCGGTCGACGGTGGCCTGGAGATGGATCTGACCTCCGGTCTGGCCTGGGAGAGCCAGCTCTTCGCGGCGCTGTTCGCCACCGACGACCGGCGGGAGGGCATGGCGGCCTTCGTGGCGAAGCGCAAGCCGGACTTCACCGGACGTTGATCCGAGGCGTTCCCATTCCGGCTACCGCTGGGTAGCGTATGCCCGGACCTTCCGCGGGCAGGGGAGCTGGTCATGTCGGAGCGGATCGAGGGGCACGGCGGGGCGCTCGCGCTGGCGGCGCTGCGGGCACACGGGGTGCGGGAGATGTTCACCCTCTCCGGTGGGCACGTCTTCCCGCTCTACGACGCCGCGCACCAGCTCGGGTTTCCGATCTATGACGTCCGGCACGAGCAGTCGGCGGTCTTCGCCGCCGAGGCGGTCGCGAAGCTGCAGCGCCGCCCCGGCCTCGCCGTACTGACTGCCGGACCGGGCGTCACCAACGGCATCTCCGGGCTGACCAGCTCCTTGTTCAACGCATCACCGATCCTGGTGCTCGGTGGGCGAGCACCACAGTTTCGGTGGGGGGCGGGTAGCCTTCAGGAGCTGGATCACCTGCCGTTGGTCACCCCGGTGACGAAGCACGCCGAGACGGTGTGGCGCCCCGAGGACATCCCGCACGTGGTGAGTGGCGCGTTGACCACGGCGCTCACCCCGCATCGTGGCCCGGTCTTTGTGGACCTCCCCCTGGAGGTGGCCTTCGCGGTGGCCGACGCCGAGCTGCCCGCCGTCGCTCCGATCGCCCCGATCGAGGCGGACCCGGCGGAGGTGGCGAAGGCCGCCGACCTGATCGCCCACGGTCAGCGCCCCGTGCTCATCGCCGGCTCCGACGTCTACGCCGGCGCTGCTGTTGACGCGCTGCGCGCGGCGGCCGAGGCCCTCTCGGTGCCGGTCTTCGCCAACGGCATGGGCCGGGGCGCGCTACCGCCGGAGCACCCGCTCGCCTTTGCCAAGTCTCGCCGGGTGGCGTTGCAGCAGGCCGACGTGGTGGTCGTCGTCGGCACACCGCTGGACTTCCGGCTCAACTTCGGCGACTTCGGCGCCGCGGCGGTGGTGCACGTCGTGGACGCGCCGGGTCAGCGTGCCGGGCACCGCCAGCCGGCCGCCGCACCCGCCGGCGACCTGCGACTGATCCTGTCCGCCTTCGCCGACCACCCCGGCGACCGCACCGACCACACGGAGTGGGTCGCCGAGTTGCGTGCCGCCGAGGATGCTGCCCGTACCCGTGACGCCGCGGAGATGGCCGCGGAGACCGACCCGATCCGGCCCGCCCGGGTCTACGGCGAGCTGCGCCGGGTACTGGCCCGGGACGCGATCACCATTGGCGACGGTGGCGACTTCGTCTCGTACGCGGGTCGGTACCTGGAGCCCGCCCAGCCCGGTACCTGGCTCGACCCCGGTCCGTACGGCTGCCTCGGCACCGGGATGGGCTACGCCATGGGTGCTCGGGTTACCCACCCCGACCGGCAGATCTGCGTACTGATGGGGGACGGTGCGGCCGGCTTCTCCCTGCTGGACGTGGAGTCGTTGGTCCGCCAGCGATTGCCGGTGGTGATCGTCGTCGGTAACAACGGCATCTGGGGGCTGGAGAAGCATCCGATGCGGGCACTGTACGGCTACGACGTGGCCGCCGACCTCCAGCCGGAGCTCCGTTACGACCAGGTGGTCCAGGCGTTGGGTGGTGCGGGCGAGACCGTGACGAAGGCCGCCGACCTGGGGGCGGCGCTGCGGCGGGCCTTCGCGGCCGGGGTGCCGTATCTGGTCAACGTGGTGACCGACCCGGGGGACGCGTATCCCCGGTCGTCGAGTCTCGCCTGAGGCGGGTCAGGCGTCCGGTCGCTTCTGCTCGCCGTCCCGGCGACGAAGATCGTCCTCGCGGCGGCGCAGGTCCTCCTCCCAACGGCGGAAGAGCTCCCGGTCGGCCTGGCTCTGGGTGCGTTCCTCGACCGAGCGGAGAAACTCGGGGTCGTCGTCCGGGGCGATCGGGCGGCGCCGGCGCCCGGCGAGACCGTTGCCGACCGGCCGTCCGGCCCCGGGCTGACCGACTCTGGACTCGCGGCCGGCGACGAACCAGGCGATCGAGCCGACCAGCGGGAAGAAGAGGATGACCAGCACCCAGGCGATCCGGGGCAGGGCGCGGATGTCGCCCTCCTCGGCCGAGAGGCAGCTGATCAACGCGACGACGGCGAGGACGACCTGAGCGAGGAAGAGGAGAACGTACAGCCGAGCCATGACACCATCATGACGTACCCGTGGTTGTTGCCACACCCCACGGCGGGCGCGACATTTACACTCCGTGATCATGGAGCAGCGGTTGACGGCCGAGGAGCGGCTGACCCTCAAGACGGGCGCCTTCGGCGCGGTCGTCCTCGTGTCAAATGTGGAGCCCGGTGTGCTGGCACTGGTCCGGGAGAGCTTCGCCGCCTCCGCCGCGCTGGCTGACTCCAGTGGGGTGGTCAAGGCGGTGCTGACCAGTGGTCCCCTGCCCCGGCTGCCGCGCGATTCGGAGCTCGAGATCGAGTCTGTGGTGCTTCCGGCGTTGACCCGGGCGGTGGCGATCCTGCGGGAGAAGTCTCCGCAGGACGTGCGGACCTACCGGGAGGTGGTGTTGGCCGCCGCCGACCAGGCGGCCGGGGCGCACCGGGGGGTCACCCCGCAGGAGACAGCGATGATCGAGCGCATCCGGGGTGCGTTGGTGGAGCCGGCCTGAGCCACGCTCGGTGAGCTGTGTCACCATACGGGCTCCAGAGCTGGAAGCTACTTGTGGGTAACATGGTGTCGTGGGCAACCGCACAGCGTCCGCGGTTGACCGCGCGTTGAGTTACGCGGGAGGCTGCGCCCCAGACCGGGCGAGCGAATCGCACCACATACAGGAGGGTCGTCGAAGCGCGATGAATATCGTCGTACTCGTCAAGCAGGTGCCCGATTCGGGCGCGGACCGCAACCTGCGTACTGACGACAACACCGTCGACCGCGGTTCGGCGAACAACGTCATCAACGAGATGGACGAGTACGCCATCGAGGAGGCGTTGAAGATCAAGGAGGCGCACGGCGGCGAGGTCACCATCCTGACCATGGGGCCCGACCAGGCGACCGAGTCGATCCGCAAGGCGCTCTCCATGGGGCCGGACAAGGCCGTACACGTCCTGGACGACGCCCTGGCCGGGTCCTGCGCGGTGGCCACCTCCAAGGTGCTCGGCGCCGCGCTCGGGCAGCTGAACGCCGATCTGGTGCTCTGCGGTGCCGAGTCCACCGACGGCCGGGTCCAGGTCCTGCCGCACATGATCGCCGAGCGGCTCGGCATCGCCGCGCTGACCGGCGCTCGGAAGCTCACCGTTGACGGCGGCACGCTCACCATCGAGCGGCAGACCGAGGAGGGCTACGAGGTGGTCACCGCCGAAACCCCCGCGGTGGTCTCCGTCTGGGACACCATCAACGAGCCGCGCTACCCCTCCTTCAAGGGCATCATGGCCGCCAAGAAGAAGCCGGTGCAGACCCTGCCCCTGGGTGACCTCGGTGTCGCCCCGGCCGAGGTGGGCCACGCCGGCGCGACCAGCGCCGTGCTGGAGCACAGCAAGCGACCGCCGCGCTCCAGCGGCACGAAGGTCACCGACGAGGGCGCCGGCGGCACGCAGCTGGTCGAGTTCCTCGCCACCGAGAAGTTCGTGTGAGAGCAGGTCTGGACATGTCTGAGGTTCTCGTCGTCGTCGAAGCCACCCGGGAGTTCGGCGTCAAGAAGGTCACCCTGGAGATGCTCACCCTCGCCCGTGGCCTGGGTACGCCGAGCGCGGTCGTGCTCGGCGGCCCCGGCGCAGCCGAGGCGCTGAGCGCGAAGCTGGGTGAGTACGGGGCAGCGAAGATCTACGCCGCCGAGAGTGCGGAGATCGACGGCCACCTGGTCTCGCCCAAGGCCACCGTCCTGGCCGAGTTGGTGACGCGGGTACAGCCCGCCGCGGTGCTGCTCGCCTCCGCTCAGGAGGGCAAGGAGATCGCCGCTCGCCTCGCGGTGAAGCTCGATAACGGCATCCTGACCGACGTGGTCGGGCTGGACGCCGACGGCACCGCGACGCAGGTTGTCTTCGCCGGCTCCACCATCGTGAAGTCCAAGGTCACCCGTGGCCTGCCGCTGGTTACCGTTCGGCCGAACTCGATCACCCCGGAACCGGCCGCGGCCACCCCGGCCGTCGAGCAGCTCACCGTCTCGGTTTCGGCCGCCGACAAACTGGCCCGGGTCGTCAACCGGGTCGCCGAGCAGAAGGGCAGCCGTCCGGAGCTGACCGAGGCGTCGGTCGTCGTCTCCGGTGGCCGTGGGGTCGGCACCGCCGACAACTTCAAGCTCGTCGAGGAGTTGGCGGACCTGCTCGGTGGCGCCGTCGGCGCTTCCCGCGCCGCCGTTGACTCGGGCTACTACCCGCACCAGTTCCAGGTGGGCCAGACCGGCAAGACGGTCTCCCCGCAGCTCTACATCGCGCTCGGAATCTCCGGCGCGATCCAGCACCGGGCCGGCATGCAGACCTCAAAGACGATCGTCGCGGTCAACAAGGACGGTGAGGCGCCGATCTTTGAGCTCGCCGACTTCGGCGTGGTGGGTGACCTGTTCAAGGTCGTACCGCAGACCGCCGAGGAGATTCGCAAGCGCCGGTGAGCTGACTCGCCAGACCCGACCACAACCGTACGGTCGCCGCGTCAACCTGCGAGGATGGCCTGCGTGCCCCGCACGCACCCCGCCGAGGCAGGGAACGAGGAGCGCGGATGCCGAGGACGCCCGACCGGGGCCACCACGCGTTGGCCCTGCACGAGGTCGTGCTGCTGCTCGAGACCGACACCGAGCGCGGCCTGGGGGACGCGGCAGCGGCCGACCGTCGGGAGCGCTTCGGGGCCAACGTCCTGCCGGCCGCCACCCGCGGCGGCCTGCTCCGCCGGCTGCTCCGCCAGTTCCAGAACCCCCTCGTATACGTGTTGGTGGGCGCCGGCCTGGTCACCCTGCTGCTCGCCGAGTACGTCGACTCGGTCGTGATCTTCGGTGTGGTCCTGGTCAACGCCCTGGTCGGGTTCCTGCAGGAGTCCAAGGCCGAGGCCGCGCTGGACGCGTTGCGGTCGATGGTGCGGACCGAGACCCGGGTGGTCCGGGATGGTCAACCACGTCGGGTGCCGTCGGCGGAGGTCGTCCCCGGCGACCTGGTGCTGGTCGAGGCGGGGGAGAAGGTCCCCGCCGATCTGCGCCTGGCCCGCGCCGACGAGGTCAGGGTCGACGAGTCGACCCTGACCGGTGAGTCGCAGCCCGTCCGCAAGGACGAGGTCGCCGTCGCGGACGAGACTCCGGTGGCCGACCGCCGGAACATGCTCTACTCCGGCACGCTCGTCACCGGCGGCTCGGCGGCCGGACTGGTCATGGCCACCGGGGCCGAGACGGAGCTGGGTCGGATCCACCGCCTGGTCGGTAGCGCCCAGGTGCTGGACACCCCGCTGACGGCCAAGCTGGCCCGCTTCAGCCGGCTGCTCACCGTCGTGATTCTCGTGCTCGCCGGGGTGGCCTTCGGGGTCGGCATCCTGCGGGGGGAGAGCGGCAGCGAGATGTTCACCGCCGCCGTGGCGTTGGCGGTCGGGGCCATCCCCGAGGGGCTGCCCGCGGCGGTGACGATCACACTGGCGATCGGGGTTGGGCGGATGGCCCGCCGGCAGGCGGTGATCCGGCGGCTGCCGGCGGTGGAGACGCTGGGCAGCACGACGGTGATCTGCACCGACAAGACCGGCACCCTGACCGAGAACCAGATGACGGTGCGGATGCTCTGGACGGTCGCCGGCCGGCACGAGGTCACCGGCAGCGGATACCAACCAGCCGGTGAGATCCGGGGTCCCGACGGCGAGCCCGTCCGGATCTCCGGTGACGGGGCGCTGCGCTGGTCGCTGCTCGCCGGGGTGGCCTGCAACGACGCCCGGTTGGTCGAGCGGGACGAGGGGTACGTGGTGCTCGGCGACCCGACCGAGGGCGCGATGTTGGTGGTGGCGGCCAAGGCCGACCTGTGGGCTGCGGCTGTGGCCGACGAGCTACCCCGGGTCGCGTCGGTTCCGTTCACCTCGGAGCGGCAGTTCATGGCGACCCTGCACGACACCCGCGACGGCGGACGGGTGGTGCTGGTCAAGGGCGCGGTCGAGCGGCTGGTGGAGTGGAGCGTCGCGGCGCTGGACGAGCAGGGGCGATCGGTGCCGCTGGACCGGGACGAGGTGCTGGGCGCCGCCGGCGCGCTCGCCGGCGAGGGGCTACGGGTGCTGGCCACGGCGCAGCTGCGGATGGCCGGTGACGCCGAGTTGGCAGTGCAGGAGTTGCCCGGCAACCTGGTCTTCACCGGCCTGCACGCCATGTTTGATCCGCCCCGGGCCGCGGTCGCTGACGCGATCTCCGCCAGCCAGCGAGCCGGCATCGCGGTGAAGATGATCACCGGTGATCATCGGAGCACCGCGTGCGCCATCGCCGGTCGCCTCGGGCTACTGGCCGCGGAGCCGGGGTCCGGCGCGGTGCTCTCCGGCGCCGACCTCGCGCGGCTCTCGCCCGCCGACGGCCCGGCAGCGGTGGACCGGGCGGCAGTCTTCGCCCGGGTGTCGCCGGAGCAGAAGCTGCGGCTGGTGGAGGCGTTGCAGGCCGATGGACAGGTGGTCGCCATGACCGGGGACGGCGTCAACGACGCGCCGGCCCTGCGGCAGGCCGACATCGGGGTGGCGATGGGACGCAGCGGCACCGAGGTGGCCAAGGAGGCGTCGGACATCATCCTCACCGACGACGACTTCACCACGATCGAGGCGGCCGTCGAGGAGGGGCGGGGCGTCTTCGCCAACCTCACCAAGTTCATCACCTGGACGTTGCCCACCAACGCGGCGGAGGGAATGCTGGTCCTCGTCGCCATCGTGCTCGGCACCGCGCTGCCCATCCTGCCCAGCCAGATCCTCTGGATCAACATGACCTCGGCGGTGCTGCTCGGCCTGACGCTCGCGTTCGAGCCGAAGGAGGAGGGGATCATGTCCCGGCCGCCTCGGGATCCGGCCCAGCCGCTGCTGACCAGCGCTTTGGTGATGCGGATTCTGCTCGTTTCCGCCCTGGTCGTGGCGGGCGCCTGGTGGGTGTTCGAGTGGGAGTTGAGCGGCGGCGCGGAGCTGGCGCAGGCCCGTACCGCGGCGGTGAACCTCGTCGTCGCCGTGCAGATCTTCTATCTGTTCAGCTGTCGATCGTTGCGCCACTCGGCGTGGCGGCTGGGGCTGTTCACCAATCGCTGGCTGATCGGTGGGGTCCTGCTCCAGGCGCTCGGCCAAGTGGCGCTCACCTACCTGCCGGTGTTTAACACACTGTTCCGGACGGCGCCCATCGGCCCCGGGACATGGCTGCGGATCCTGGGGGTCGCCCTCGTGGCCGGTGCCGTCGTGGCGCTCGACAAGCGGTTCGGCTGGTTCGGCCGCCGGCTCGGTTGAGCTGCCGCGGCTCGCCCACCCGGTGCGGCGCGGTTCTTCCCGGAGGCCCTCCGGCTTCCGGTTGACCCCGATCCGGTCGTTAGGCTGAACCTGATGGCTTATTTGGATCATGCGGCGACCACTCCGATGCTCGACGTGGCGTTGGAGGCGTACGTCGCCACCGCGCGCGAGGTCGGCAACGCCTCCGCCCTGCACGGGGCGGGCCGGCAGGCCCGCCGCCGGGTGGAGGAGTCGCGCGAGCGGGTGGCCGCCGCGCTGGGTGCTCGCCCCGCCGAAGTGATCTTCACGGGGGGTGGCACCGAGAGCGACAACCTCGCGGTCAAGGGCATCTTCTGGGCCCGCCGGTCCACCGATCCCCGGCGGACGCGGGTGGTGTCCAGTGCGGTCGAGCACCACGCGGTGCTCGACGCCGTCGACTGGCTGGCCGCGCAGGAGGGCGCCGAGGTGAGCTGGCTTCCGGTCGACGCCCTCGGCCGGGTCACCCCGCAGCGGCTGCGCGCCGAGTTGGCCGCCGCCGCCGACCAGGTGGCGATGATCACGACGATGTGGGCCAGCAACGAGGTGGGTACGGTCCAGCCGGTTGCCGAGTTGGCCGCGGTGGCCGCCGAGCACGGGGTGCCGCTGCACACCGACGCGATCCAGGCCGTCGGTCAGGTGGCGGTGGACTTCGCCGCCAGTGGCGTCTCGGCGCTCACCGTGACGGGGCACAAGCTCGGCGGGCCGGCCGGGGTGGGTGCCCTGGTGCTCGCCCGGGACGTCGCGGTGACCCCGCTGCTGCACGGCGGCGGCCAGGAGCGGGACGTCCGCTCGGGGACCTTGGACACGGCCGGAATCGTCGCGTTCGCGGTCGCCCTGGAGACGGCGGTCCGGCACCAGCAGGAGTGCGCGGCCCGGCTCGCCGCCCTCCGGGACGACCTCGTGGCGCGGGTGCGGCAGGCGGTGCCGGAGGCGGTGCTCAACGGCGACCCGAACGATCGCCTGCCCGGCAACGCCCACTTCTCCTTTCCGGGCTGTGAGGGCGATGCGCTGCTGCTCCTGCTCGACGCGCAGGGCATCGCCTGCTCCACCGGCTCGGCGTGCTCGGCGGGGGTTGCCCAGCCGAGCCATGTGCTGCTTGCGATGGGCGCCGACAGCGCCCGTGCCCGCTCCTCGCTGCGCTTCACGCTCGGCCACACCAGTACGCCGGAGGAGGTTGACGCGCTGATCGCAGCTCTGCCGGAGGCGGTCGACCGGGCCCGGCGTGCCGGTAGCCTCCGCGCTACGCGCTGATTCCGTCGTCGCACGGCGGCAGCGGTTCGCTCGGTAGGCATCGCCCCGGGAGAGCGGGGCGCGCTGGGTTTGGGGGCGGCGGCTGGGGTGGTTACGCTCGTCCGGGCACCACCGCGGTGCCCGACGGTGTTGTGGGAAGGTGGTCGGGGTGCGGGTGCTGGCGGCGATGTCGGGCGGCGTGGACTCCGCGGTCGCGGCGGCGCGGGCCGCCGAGGCCGGGCATGACGTGACCGGGGTGCATCTGGCGTTGGCCCGCAACCCGCAGACCTATCGCACCGGCGCCCGGGGCTGCTGCACGCTGGAGGACTCCCGGGACGCCCGGCGGGCCGCCGATGTGCTCGGCATCCCGTTCTATGTGTGGGACATGGCCGAGCGGTTCCAGGCTGACGTGGTGGACGACTTCGTCGCCGAGTACGCGGCCGGCCGTACCCCGAATCCCTGCCTTCGCTGCAACGAGAAGATCAAGTTTGCCGCGGTGCTGGACCGGGCCGTGGCCCTGGGTTTCGACGCCGTGGTCACCGGCCACCACGCGCGGCTCGGCGCCGACGGTTTGCTACGCCGAAGCGTCGATCTCGCCAAGGACCAGTCCTACGTGCTCGGCGTGCTCACCCGCGAGCAGCTAAGCCGGTCGATGTTCCCGCTGGGGGATTCGACGAAGACGCAGGTCCGAGCGGAGGCAACCCGGCGCGGTCTGGCGGTGGCCGACAAGCCGGACTCGCACGACATCTGCTTCGTCGCCGACGGGGACACCCGTGGTTTCCTCGCCCAGCGGCTCGGTGCGACGCCCGGCGATGTCGTCGACGCCGCCACCGGCGAGGTGGTGGGCCAGCACACCGGGGCGTACGCCTACACCGTCGGGCAGCGGCGTGGGCTGCACCTGGACCGCCCGGCCGCGGACGGTCGTCCCCGCTACGTCCTGTCGATCACCCCGAAGACCAACACGGTGACGGTGGGCCCGGCCGAGGCGTTGGCGGTGTCCCAGGTGCAGGCGGCGCGTCCGGTGTGGATCGCCGGGCCCCGGCCGGCTGCTCCGGTCGAGTGCGAGGTGCAGCTGCGTGCGCACGGCAACGTGGTGCCCGCGACCGTGGCGGTGACCGGCGACGGGCTGCGGGCCGAGCTGCATCAGCCGGTCCGCGGGGTGGCGGCCGGCCAGGCGATCGTGGCCTACCGTCCGGACCCGGCGGGCGACATCGTGCTCGGCTCCGCCACCATCGCGGCCTGACCGACCGGGTGGCCCGGCGGGTGGTGGTCCGTGAATCGGATAGTCTTCGACCGTGAGTGATCAGCCGTGGCCGTGGCCCGCGGGTGCGGCGACCGGTGTCGGGTCGCTCCCCGGCACCGACATCGCGGAGGCCCAGCGGATCGCCCTCGGTGAGCTGCCCCTCCTTCCCCACCTGCCCGAGTTGCCCGCCCGTGGCCCGGGCGCGGAGCTGATCGGCCGGACCGCCGGGCTACTGGTGGAGCTACCGGTTGAGCTCTACGCCGCCCGGTGGCGCGTCGCCCCCCGCCCCGGTCGGGACCGACGCCGGGCCCGGGACCTGATGGAGCGGGATCTGGACCAACTCGCCGCGCAGGCCGAGGCGTACGCCGGGCCGGTCAAGGTCCAGGTCGCTGGGCCGCTGACGCTCGCCGCGGCGGTGGAGCTGCCGCTGGGCGGCCGGTTGGTACGCGATCCCGGCGCGATGCGGGACCTGGCCGGCTCCCTGGCCGAGGGGGTGCGGGAGCATGTCGCTGCCGTCGCGCGTCGGCTACCGCGGGCCTCGGTGCTGCTGCAGCTCGATGAGCCGTCGTTGCCGGCGGTGCTCGCCGGGCGGGTGCCGACCGAGAGCGGGTTCGGGGCGTACCAGCCGGTGGAACCGGGCCGAGCCCGCAGCCTGCTGCGCGAGGTCATCGCCGCCGCCGGCGTACCGGTCGTGGTGCACTGCTGCGCACCGGACGTGCCGCTGGAGCTGATTCGGGAGGTCGGCGCGGTCGGTGTGGCCCTCGATCTCGACCTGGTCACCGACCTGGATCCGGTGGGCGAGGCGATCGACGCCGGGCTGGGCCTCCTGGCCGGTGCCGTGCCCACCCGACCGTCCGCAGCCGGCGACGCACCGACCTCGGCGCAGGTCGCCGAGCGGGTCCGCCGGCTCTGGGACCGCCTCGGGTTCCCCCGTCGGCAGCTCGCGCCGCAGGTTGTCATCACGCCGGCCTGTGGGTTGGCGAACGCCACCGGGGGGCACACTCGAGCGGTCCTCGCCGCCTGCCAGGACGCGGGACGGCGGTTGAGCGAGCAGGGGTGAGCGCGCGGGCCGCGGGTGCTGCCCGCGTCGGGTGACCGCGCCCGCCGGTAGCTCGGCGGCCGTCGTGGCCGGGGCTACGGCCAGCACGGCCTCGTCATTGCTGGCGCGGGCCGGTGTCCGGCGTAATGTCTCACCGCCCCGATACGGTTTCCCGGGGTAGTGGGAAGAATGGGAGGTCAGGGCGATGTCCGAGGATGCCATCGGCCAGCAGGTTCCTGCGGAGCAGGAGGCGGCGGCCGGCGCGGAGCCGACCTCGGCGGCGCGCGAGCGGCATGCGACGCTCAGCCGGGAGCTGACCGAGCACCAATACCGCTACTACGTGCTCGACGCGCCGACCATCTCCGACGCGGCCTTCGACGAGCAGCTGCGGGAGCTGGCGGCACTGGAGGCGGAGTTCCCGGCCCTGCGCACGCCGGACTCGCCGACGCAGCGGGTGGGGGGCGCCTTCTCCACCGACTTCACCCCGGTGGCGCACGCCGAGCGGATGATGTCGCTCGACAACGCCTTCTCCGACGAGGAGCTGGCGGCCTGGGCCGAGCGGGTCGAGCGGGATGCCGGTGGGCCGGTTCCCTACCTCTGCGAGCTGAAGGTGGACGGCCTCGCCATCAATCTGACCTACGAGCAGGGGCGCCTGGTCCGGGCGGCCACCCGGGGGGACGGCCGCACCGGCGAGGACGTGACGGCGAATGTTCGCAGCATTCGGGACGTGCCGGGGGAGCTGACGCCGTCCGCCGAGTTTCCGGAATTCCCCGCTCTCCTCGAGGTCCGCGGTGAGATCTACTTCCCGGTCGCCGGCTTCGCGGATCTGAACGCCGGGCTGGTCGAGCAGGGGCGGGCGCCCTTCGCCAACCCGCGCAACGCAGCCGCCGGCAGCCTGCGGCAGAAGGATCCACGGGTCACCGCGTCCCGGCCGCTGCGGCTGGTCGTGCACGGCTTCGGGGCCCGCCGGGACTGGGCGCCGAGCACCCAGTCCGAGTCGTACGCGGCGTTGCGGGCCTGGGGCCTGCCCACCAGCGATCGGTGGCGGGTGGTGCCGGGGCTGGCCGGTGTCGCGGAGTACATCGCGCACTACGCCGCGCACCGGCACGACGTCGAGCACGAGATTGATGGCGTGGTGGTGAAGGTTGACCCGGTGGCGATTCAGGGCCGGTTGGGTTCGACAAGCCGGGCGCCGCGTTGGGCCATCGCCTTCAAATACCCGCCGGAGGAGGTCAACACCCGGCTGCTCGACATCGACGTGAACGTCGGGCGCACCGGCCGGGTCACTCCCTTCGCGGTCCTGGAGCCGGTCCGGGTGGCCGGGTCGACGGTGGCGCTGGCCACCCTGCACAACGCCCGCGAGGTGGAGCGCAAGGGGGTGCTGATCGGCGACACGGTGGTGATCCGTAAGGCCGGGGACGTGATCCCCGAGGTGCTCGGCCCGGTGGTCGAGCTGCGCCCACCGCAGGCTCGGCCGTTCGTGATGCCGAGCAGGTGCCCGTGCTGCGACACTCCGCTGGCTCCGGCGAAGGAGGGCGACATCGACATCCGTTGCCCCAACACGCGTAGCTGTCCGGCCCAGCTTCGAGAGCGGGTCTTCCACCTCGCTGGGCGGGGGGCCTTCGACATCGAGGTCCTGGGCTACAAGGGGGCCGCCGCGTTGCTCGACGCCCAGATCATCACCGACGAGGGCGATCTGTTCACCCTCGACACCGCGCAGTTGGCGCAGTCCCCGTTCTTCGTCAACAAGGACGGCAGCCTCGGCAGTAACGCGGTCAAGCTGCTGGAGAACCTGACCGTGGCCAAGGAGCGCGAGCTCTGGCGGGTGCTGGTGGCGCTCTCCATCCGGCACGTCGGTCCCACCGCGGCGCAGGCCCTGGCCCGGCACTTCCGCTCGGTCGAGGCGATTGACCAGGCCGGGGAGGAGGAGCTGTCGGCGGTTGACGGAGTCGGGCCGACCATCGCGGCGAGCGTTCGGGAGTGGTTCGCCGTGGGCTGGCACCGCGAGGTGGTGCGCAAGTGGGCCGAGGCCGGAGTGCGGATGGCGGAGGAGGCCGTCGAGCAGGGGCCGCGCCCGCTGGAGGGGGTGACCGTGGTGGTGACCGGGACCCTCGCCGGCTTCTCCCGGGATCAGGCGGCCGAGGCGATCAAGTCGCGTGGCGGCAAGGTCACCGGCTCGGTCTCGAAGAAGACGGCCTTTGTGGTGGTCGGTGACAACCCTGGGACAAAGGCGGAGAAGGCGGCGAGCCTGAAGGTGCCGGTGCTGGACGAGGAGGGCTTCCAGGTGTTGCTCGACGCCGGCCCCGAGGCTGCTCAGGCGGTGGCCCGGATCGAGGGCTGACCGGCGGTAGTGGCGCGTATACCAACTTAATTACGACTACGACCGATTCGTGACTGTCGTACGGGGAATTCTGGCTCCTGGGGCGTTTCATGGGGGACACGGCGTACGCATGGGTGCGCCGACCCTGACCCGCGGGAGGTGTGATGGCGACGGCCGACCCGCGCAACTTCGTCCCACCGGGACGGAGCGCGCCGTTCTTCGCCTTCGTGGCGGTGGTCCTCGCCGTGGCCACGCTGACGTCGGCGGGTCCCTTGCTGGCCCTTCCCGACCAGGTGCTCGGGCTTCCCGCGGCGTTCTGGACCATGGCGGTGCTGGCGGTCGCCGGGGACGCCCGCCCGTTCGACCCGCCGGGGCGGCGGCAGTCGTCGGCGGTCTTCGCGTCCACCTGCTTCACCTTCGCCATCCTGCTCGGCTGGGGGCTGGGCCCGGCGGTCGCCGTGCAGGCGGTGGCGGTCGTGGTGTCCGGGGTCCGGATGGGGCACGCCAGCTGGCGAATCGCCTTCAACGCCGGCCAGTGCGCCTGTGCCCTCGCCGCCGCCCATGTTCTCATCGGCCTCGGCCCGGGCGACCTCTTCGGCGGCGGACAGCTGAGCTGGACCGACGTGGCCGCGATCGGCGGCGCGACGCTCGCCTGGTTCGTGGTCAACCACGGGCTGGTCAACTCGGCGGTGTGGCTGCGCTTCGGGGCGCGTTGGCGGCAGGGGATGGGTTTCGAGCTGCTCTCCACCGGGTCGCTGCTGCTGCTTGCGCCGGTGGTGGTCACCGCGGCCCAGGCGAGTGCAGCGCTGGTCCCGCTGGTGTTGGCGCCGCTGTTCGCGGTCTACCAGATGGCCCGGCTCAGCAGTGAGCAGCAGCAGCTGGCCGCCCTCGACCCCCTCACCGGCCTGGCCAACCGGAAGGCGCTGGTGGCCGAGGTCGGCGAGCAACTCCACCGGCACGCGGAGCGGGCCGCGGATGGTGCGGCGCCGGCCCGACTGGCGCTGCTGCTGCTCGATCTGGACCGGTTCAAGCACGTCAACGACGCCCTTGGGCACGCTGTCGGCGATCGCCTGCTGGTCGAGGTGAGTGCCCGGCTGACCGAGGTCGCCGGCGGGGATCTGGTGGCCCGGCTCGGCGGGGACGAGTTCGCCATCGTGCTGACCGGGCTGACCGATGTCGCCGAGGCACGCGATCGGGCCGACCGGGTGGTGGCCGCGTTGGCCGAGCCGGTCACCCTGGACGGGCTGCCGCTGGATGTCGGCGGGTCGATCGGGGTCGCGCTCTTCCCCGACCACGGCGAGGACTTCACCACCCTGATGCGCCACGCCGACGTGGCGATGTACGACGCGAAGCAGCGCAACGACACGGTCGCCGTCTACGTGGCCGAGTCCGACCACAACACGGCCGAGCGACTGGGTCTCCTCGCCGACCTGCGTCGGGTTCTCGCCTCCGGTCTGCTCCCGGAGGCGGAGGGCGGCGGGGCGGACCCGGGGCGTAACGGTTCGGCCTTCCCGGTGCTCGGCGGTGACGGCGCGGTGTCGCCCCGCACGGGCGGGCCGAACCCGGGCCGGTGGCAGTGGTGGGGCCGACGGCAGGGCGTACACCTGGTCCACTCCGACGAGCTGATCCAGCGGATCGTCACCGCGGCCGACCCGATTCGCCGCCGTACCACCGTCGGCCCGGCCGGTCCGCCGGCCCCCGCTGGGACCGTTGATCCGCTCGCCGCGGCCACCGACGGAGCCGGGGGGCCGCCTCGGGCAGCGGTGGTGCATGGAGGCGGGCTGGCTGACCCGGGCGGTGCGGGTGAGATCACCATGTACTACCAGCCGCAGGTCGCCATCGCGACCGGGGAGGTGGTCGGGGTCGAGGCGCTGCTGCGCTGGCGCCACCCCCGGCGCGGGATGGTCGACCCGGAGGAGCTGATCCGGGTGGCCGAGCAGAGCGCGGTGATGCGCCTGCTCACCTTCCGGGTCATCGACGACGTGGTGACACAGTTGGCGCGGTGGCAGGCGGCGGGGGTGGTCCTCCGGGCCGCCCTGAACGTCAGCGTCCGGGACCTGCACACCGGGGAGATCGCCGACCGGATCGCAGAGCGGCTCGCCCGGCACGGCGTACCGCCGCAGCGCCTCCAGTTGGAGATCACCGAGGGGGCGCTGATGGCCGACCCGCGGCGGGTGCTCGCCACCATCACCCGGCTGCACCGACTCGGCGTGGGGATCGCCCTGGACGACTTCGGCACCGGCTTCTCCTCCCTGCAACACCTGCGGCGGCTACCGCTGTCCGAGGTGAAGGTGGATCGCTCCTTCGTGCTCGGGATGACCGAGGACGCCGACGACGCGGCGATCGTTACCTCGGTGGTCGAGTTGGCCCGGGCGCTCGGGCTACGGGCGGTGGCCGAGGGGGTGGAGGACGAGCGGACCTGGCGGATGTTGCACGCGATTGGCTGCGACGCCGCACAGGGCTGGTTCTATGCCCGGCCGATGCCGGCGGAGGAGCTTGTCGCCTGGCTGGCCCGGCATCGTCCGGTCCGCCCGACGGCGGCCCCGGAGGCCGCCGTCCGGCAGCACCCGGCCCGTTGACCCTCAACCCACCTGCCGGCCGTGCCGTCGAGGGGGGAGTCGAGGCAGCGGCGCCGGAAGGGAGCAATAGACTCGCTGCGGTCACCGCGGGTAGCGCAGCACACCCGCGGTGGGCGCGGACAGATCAGCAGGACAGCCACGAAGGGGGCACCGATGGCCGCCATCTCCCGCGAGGAGGTCGCGCACCTGGCGCGACTGTCGCGGCTCGCCGTGACCGAGGAGGAGCTGGCTACCCTCGCCGGCCAACTCGACGTGATCCTCCAGGCAGTTGCCCAGGTCGGTGAGGTCACCGCGGCGGACATCCCGCCGACGTCGCACTCCGTGCCGCTGACCAACGTGCTGCGCGACGACGTGGTGGCGTCGTGCCTGACGCCCCAGGAGGCGCTGTCGGGCGCGCCCGACGCCGCTGAGCAGCGGTTCCGCGTACCGCGGATTCTGGACGAGGATGTGGCTTCATGACCGACCTGACCAGCTTCTCCGCCGCTGAACTCGCCGGCCTGGTGGCGCGGGGCGAGTCCTCGGCGGTCGAGGTCACCCAGGCGCACCTGGACCGGATCTCGGCCGTTGACGACCGGGTGCACGCCTTCCTGCACGTCGACACGGAGGGCGCCCTCGACGCGGCCCGCGACGTGGATTCGCGCCGCGCCGCCGGCGAGCCGCTCGGCCCGCTGGCCGGTGTGCCGGTGGCGGTCAAGGATGTGCTCACCACGAAGGGCGTACCGACCACGGCCGGGTCGAAGATCCTGGCCGACTGGCGCCCGCCCTACGACTCCACGATCGTGCGCCGGCTGCGGGCGGCCGGTACGGTGATGTTGGGCAAGACCAACATGGACGAGTTCGCGATGGGCTCCTCCACCGAGTACTCGGCCTTCGGGCCGACCCACAATCCGTGGGACCTGAGCCGGATCCCGGGCGGCTCCGGCGGCGGCAGCTCGGCCGCGCTGGCCGCGTACGAGACACCGCTGTCGATCGGGTCGGACACCGGCGGCTCGATCCGTCAGCCCGGGGCGGTCACCGGCACCGTCGGCGTCAAGCCCACCTACGGGGGGACCTCCCGGTACGGCCTGGTGGCCTTCTCGTCCTCGCTGGACACCCCCGGCCCCTGTGCCCGAACGGTGCTGGATGCCGCGCTGCTGCACGAGGCGATCGGTGGCCACGACCCGCTCGACTCGACCTCCATCCCCGCGCCGGTGCCGGACGTGGTGGCCGCCGCCCGGCTCGGTGCCAGCGGCGACCTGACCGGGGTTCGGCTGGGCGTGGTCCGGGAGTTCGCCGGGGAGGGAGCCGAGCCGGGCGTGCTGGCGGCCTTCCGGGCGGCGGTGGAGACGCTCACCAAACTGGGTGCCGAGGTCGTGGAGGTCTCCTGCCCGCACTTCCAGTACGCGCTGCCGGCCTACTACCTGATCGCCCCGAGCGAGTGCTCGTCGAACCTGGCGCGCTTCGACGGTGTCCGGTTCGGTCTGCGGGTCGGTGACGACGGTACCCGGTCGCTCGAGGAGGTCATGTCGGCGACCCGGGAGGCCGGTTTCGGCCCGGAGGTCAAGCGCCGGGTCATGCTCGGCACGTATGCCCTCTCGTCGGGCTACTACGACGCGTACTACGGTCAGGCGCAGAAGGTGCGCACCCTGATCAGCCGGGACTTCACCACCGCCTTCGACCAGGTCGACGCCCTGATCTCGCCGACGACGCCGTTCGTCGCGTTCCCGGTCGGGGCCCGCACCGCCGACCCGTACCAGATGTACCTGGCCGACCTGTTCACCATTCCGAGCAACCTGTACGGCGGGCCGGGCATCTCGGTGCCCTGTGGCCTCGCCGACGGGCTCCCGGTCGGCCTGCAGGTCATGGCACCGACGATGGCTGACGACCGGATGTACCGGGTCGCGGCCGCGCTGGAGAGCGCCGTCGGCCCGTTCACCCCACCGGCACTGTGAGGCAGGAGCACCGATGACGACGACACTGCCCGCGTACGACGAGGTCGTCGCGCGCTACGAACCGGTGATCGGCCTGGAGACCCACGTCGAGTTGGGCACGAACACCAAGATGTTCTGTGGCTGCCCGACCGACTTCGGCGGGGCACCGAACACCCGGGTCTGCCCGGTCTGCCTGGGGCTGCCCGGCTCGCTTCCGGTGGCCAACCGGGCGGCCGTGGAGGCGACCATCCGGATCGGGCTCGCGCTGAACTGCTCGATCGCGCAGTGGTGCCGGTTTGCCCGGAAGAACTACTACTACCCGGACATGCCGAAGAACTACCAGATCAGCCAGTACGACGAGCCGCTCTGCGTGGACGGCTACCTGGATGTCGAGGTGAACGGCGAACCGGTGCGGATCAGCATCGAACGGGTGCACATGGAGGAGGACACCGGCAAGACCCTGCACGTGGGCGGGGCCACCGGCCGCATCCACGGTGCGACCGAGTCGCTGGTCGACTACAACCGCGCCGGTATCCCGCTGGTCGAGATCGTCACCAAGCCGATCCCCGGCGCCGGCGCGATGGCGCCGGAGGTGGCCCGGGCGTACGTCACCGAGCTGCGCGACGTCCTCCGGTCGCTCGGCGTCTCCGACGTACGGATGGAGGAGGGGTCGCTGCGCTGCGACGTCAACACCTCCCTGAACCTTCCGGGTGAGCAGTGGGGCACCCGTACCGAGACAAAGAACGTCAACTCGCTGCGGTCGGTGGAGCGCGCGGTGCGCTCCGAGATCATCCGGCAGGCGTCGGTGCTTACCGCGGGCGGCCGGATCACCCAGGAGACCCGGCACTTCCACGAGGACACCGGGGACACCACCTCCGGCCGTTCCAAGGAGACCGCGACCGACTACCGGTACTTCCCGGAGCCGGACCTGGTGCCGGTCGCGCCAGATCCGGCCTGGGTGGCCGAGTTGAAGGCCGCGTTGCCGGAGTTGCCGCGGGTGCACCGGCGTCGGCTGCAGCAGGAGTGGGGCCTGTCCGACCTGGACATGCAGTCGATCCTGAACGCTGGCGCGGTCGAGCTGATCGAGGCGACCATCGCGGCGGGCGCCACCCCGACCGCCGCTCGCAAGTGGTGGCTGGGCGAGCTGTCCCGCCGGGCCAACGAGACCGGGGTGGAGCTGGCCGACATCGGCGCCACCCCGAAGCAGGTCGCCGAGTTGCAGGGCCTGGTTGACGCCGGCAAGCTCACCGACAAGCTGGCCCGTACGGTGCTGGAGCACGTGGTCGCGGGCGAGGGTTCGCCGGCCAAGATCATGGCTGACCGCAAGCTGGAGGTGGTCTCCGACACCGGCGCGCTGACGGCGGCGGTGGACGAGGCGATCAGCGCCAACCCCGCCATCGCCGACAAGGTCCGCGGCGGCAAGGTGGCCGCGGCCGGTGCCCTGGTCGGCGCGGTGATGAAGACCACCCGTGGCCAGGCTGACGCCAAGACCGTGCGTGAACTGATCCTGGAGCGCCTCGGCGTCCAGGGCTGACGTGCGAGGAAGGGCCCGCCGGCTGGGTGCCGGCGGGCCCTTCCTGCCCACCCCTCGGAGGGCGCCAACGGCGGCGCCCGGATGGAGTCCCCCCGTGAACCAGCACGACCTCGAGGTCCTCGACGAGATCCAACGCCGGGTGTTGTGGCTCGCCACCCGGATCGTGGACGCGGCCAACCACGACCGGGACACCGGCGACGGCGTGAAGGTCGGCGGGCACCAGGCGTCCAGCGCATCGCTGGTCACCGCGATGACGGCGCTGTGGTTCGCGCACCTCGACGCCGAGGACCGGGTCGCGGTGAAGCCGCACGCCTCCCCGGTGTTCCACGCCATCCAGTACCTGCTCGGCAACCTGGACCGGTCGTACCTGACCCGGCTGCGTGCCCGCGGTGGCCTCCAGTCGTACCCGTCCCGGACGAAGGACCCGGACGAGGTCGACTTCTCCACCGGCTCGGTGGGCCTGGGTGCGGCGGCGCCGCTCTTCGCGGCAGTTACCCGCCGCTACGTGGACGCGCACTTCGGTGCCCGTCCCCGGTCCCGGTTCGTCGCCCTCATCGGCGACGCCGAACTGGACGAGGGCAACATCTGGGAGGCGGTCGCCGATCCGGCCACCACCGGACTGGGCAACGTGATGTGGCTGGTCGACTTCAACCGCCAGTCGCTGGATCGGGTCGTACCGGGCATCCGGATCGACCAGTGGCGGGGCCAGTTCGAGGCGGCGGGCTGGCACGTCGTGGAGGTCAAGTACGGTCGCCGGCTCGCTGCCGCGTACGCCCGTCCGGGTGGGGCGGAGTTGCGGGACTGGATCGACCGGATGCCGAACGAGCAGTACCAGTCGCTCTTCGGCCTCGTCGGGCCGCTGCTGCGCAAGCAGTTCCTCGACGGCGCGCCGGCGGGAATCGCGGAGTTCATCGCCGACATCCCCGACGACGAGCTGGGTCCGCTCGTCACCGACCTCGGCGGGCACGACCTGGCGGCGATGCTGGAGGCCTACGCCCAGTGCGACGCGGTCACCGACCGGCCCAGCGTGGTCTTCGCGTACACGGTGAAGGGCTGGGGGCTGCCGATCGCCGGCAACCCCCGGAACCACTCGGCGCTGCTCACCACGGCGCAGGTGGACGCGTTGCGGGCCGCGCACGGCCGCACCCGGGACACCGAGTGGGACCGCCTCGACCCGGCGTCGCCGGCCGGTGTCCGGGCCGGTGCGCGGCGGGAGGCGCTGTCCCGGGCACCACGCACGCGGGAGCTGGGCGTCAGCGTTCCGGAGACGACCCGGGTACGCGCGAACAAGCCGGTCTCCACCCAGGAGGTCTTCGGTCGGGTCCTGGTTGACCTGGCCCGTGACCCGCAGGTCGGGCGTTATCTCGTCACCACCGCACCGGATGTGGCCACCTCGACCAACCTGGCCGGGTTCATCAACCGGGCCGGTGTCTTCGCGCCCACCTCGCAGCGCGAATGGTCCGAGGACCGGTTGCTGCGGTGGACGGAGAGCCCGGCCGGCCAGCACATCGAGCTGGGTATCTCGGAGATGAACCTGTTCCTGCTGCTCGGCCAGCTCGGCCTGGCCTGGGACCACTCCGGGCAGCCGCTGCTGCCGGTCGGGACCGTCTACGACCCGTTCGTGCTGCGGGGCCTGGACGCCTTCCTCCACGGCACCTACTCCGGCGCCCGGTTCGTGGTCGCGGGCACCCCCTCGGGAGTCACCCTGGCGCCGGAGGGGGGCGCACACCAGTCGACGCTCACCGCCAGCGTCGGATTGGAGCTGCCCGGGGTCACCTTCGTCGAGCCCGCCTACGCCACCACCCTGGACTGGCTGCTCTGTGACGCGTTGGGGCAGATCGCCGGGGGTACGGCGCCGGCCACGACCGCCGCGCCCGAGGAGGACGGCGGATACTACTTCCGACTCAGTACCCGCCCGGTTGACCAGGCTCCGTTCGCGGCTGCCCGGAGCCGGATCGGCGACGCGGTGCTGCGTCGGCAGGTGCTCGCCGGCGCCTACCGGCTGGTTGACGCCCACCAGGCGTACCCGCAGCTCGCCGACGCCCCGGTCGTGCAGCTCGCCGCCTCCGGTGCGGTCCTGCCCGAGGTGCTCGCCGCCGCGGCCGAGCTGGCCGAGGAGGGGATCGCCGCGCACGTCGTGGACGTCACCAGCCTGGACCGCCTCTACCGGGCCTGGCAGCGCACCCTGCGCCAGGGGGTCCGTACCGCCACCGTGCCGAGCGTTCCGGGCGCGCTCCGGTCGGCCTTCGTCGACCGGGTGCCGGTGGTCACCGTGCACGACGCGGCGTCGCACGCGATGGCGTGGCTCGGCTCGGCGGTCGGGGCCCCGGCGGTGCCTCTCGGCGTGGACGAGTTCGGTCAGTCCGGCAGCGTCGCCGAGCTGTACGAGCTTCACGACCTGCTGCCGGGCAGCATCGTGAACGCCGCCCTCGCCGCGCTCTCCCTGCGCTGACCGATCGCTGACCGTCGGCTCGTCCGGCGGCTCGGTCAGCGGGTCGGAGTGGGGGTGACCGGGGCGGGGGCCCCGGCCTTCGGGTCCTCCACGATGTGCCGTTCGAGGTTCACCTGGGCTTGGCCGGTGCCGCCGACAGTGATGTCGTCGTACGCCTGGAGCAGCTTCTCCTCGTCGAAGTAGAGGACGGTCATCGACAGCGGGGTGGGCTCCTCGCCCTCCAGACCGCGCAGTCCGGCGCCACCGGTCGAGCCCTGCACCATCAGCAGGGTGGGGGTGTGGTCCGGCTGTTGGGGCAGCCGGTACACCTCGCGGTTGTGGGTGTGTCCGGCGAGTACCAGCGGCGTGGTGCCGGAGAGGGGGCCCGCCGAGGCGGGGTCGTGCACCAGCGCCAGGTCCACCGGCTGCGGTGCGCTACGAGCGGTGGCCGCCAACTGGTCACCGACGCCGATGAGCTGGTCGGCTGTCTCCCCGGTCAGGTTGCTGCCCGCCGGTGAGGTGCTCTTGTCCGGCGTGAAGCGCGGGTCCCCGATGCCGGCGATGGTCAGCCCGGCGACGACGGTGGTCGCGTTGTCCAACACGATGGCGTTGCGCTGCTGGGCCACCGCTGCGGTCGTACCCCCCGAGTCGTGGTTGCCGCGGATGTAGACGTAGGGCTTGCGGAGGAGGCCGATCGAGTCGACGTAGTTCGCCTCCGGCTCGCTGCCCCAGTCGGTGATGTCACCGGTGTCGACCACGACGTCGATCCCGAACTGCTCCACCACGGTCTGGATGACCTGCCAGGCGGCCGGGTTCAGGTGCAGGTCGGAGATGTGCAGCACCCGCGTGGTCCCGGGCTGCGGCTCGAACACCGGCAGCTCCGAGACGGTGGCGTAGAGCTGGCTGACGTTGCCGACCAGGCGCTGGAGCTGCTCGGCGTAGCGGGTGTAGTCGCTGGCGATCCGGCGGGCGTCACCGACGAGTGCCGGCGCGTTGACCAGCAGCCCCTCGTAGCGGGGCTCTTCGATCGACTGCGGGCGCAGGGTGGCCGCCGCGGTGCCCAGGCTGCCGGTGACGATCACGAGCGCAAGCGCTCCCGCCCAGGCCGTACGGCGGGTGTCGCGAAACACCAGGAGAGCCAGCAGCAGGGTGACCAGCACCGTCGCGGCGACGGTACGGACACCGAGGCGCAGGATGCCCTCACGGACGTCGTCCACGGCGGTCTGGCTCGCCCGGTCGAGGCTCTCCGGGTCGTGCAGCAGTGCCTCGGTGCGGTCCTGGTCGAGAGCGCCGAACTGCACGGTCAGCTTGGCCGGGCCGTCGTGGCTGTCGAGCAGCAGCGCGCCGAGCGGCGGTATGTCGATGGTGGTGCCGCCGTGCAGCGTCGGGGTTACCGTCAGATCCGCCTGAAACGGTCCGACCTCGGTGCTGACCCGGCCGCCGGCCAGGGTGCCGATCAACACCCCGGTCACGGCTATGGCGAGCACGGCCAGGGTCATCCCGATGGCGCGCAGCGCCCGCCAGCGGGTCGAACGGCCGTCGGCTGGCCGGTGCCGCAGCCGGAACCGTCGGCTCCAGCCCGTCCCTGGCGGCTGGCCGCCTCGGCTGTCCTGCTGCTCGTTCTCCTGACCGTCCATGCTGAAATTCTGACTCGCTCAGTCGAAAGGCTCGGGAAATCTGGGCCGGGTGTTGCCAGATGCCCCACTTATCTGACCTAGCTACCAGCTCGACCCGAGCTTGCTGTCGGATTTGTCCGGATTTGTCGTCGGCTCACCGGCGACATCGCGGTGAACTTTGTCCCGTTCTTGCGGTCAGCTTCGTCCGGCTTCGCCGTCCGCGAACACCAGGCGCAGGAGGCGATCGTCCTCCGCCACCGGAGCTCCGCGCCCGTCGTGGTTCGAGGTGCTCACCCAGAGCGAGCCGTCCGGTGCCGCGGCCACTGCCCGCAATCGGCCGTACCGGTTGGTGAGCAGGTCACGCGGTTGGCCGAGGAGCGTTCCGGTAGCGGTCAACTCGATCAGCCAGACTCGCTGTCCGCGGAGGCAGGCCGTCGCGAGGAACTGCTCGGTCCGAGCCAGCCCGGAACAGGAGGCGTCCGCTGGCGGCCACCAGACGATCGGGTCGACGTATCGGCTGTCGTCGGAGCGACCCTCGACCTCCGGCCAGCCGTAGTTGCCTCCCCGCTCGATCTCGTTGATCTCGTCCCAGGTGTTCTGGCCGAACTCGACGGCGTACATCCGGCCGTCGGCGGCCCAGGTGAAGCCCTGCACGTTGCGGTGGCCCAGCGACCAGACGGGCGAGTCGGGAAAGGGGTTGTCCGGTGCGGGCTCGCCGTCGGTGGTGATCCGCAATATTTTTCCACCGAGCCGGTTGCCATCCTGCGCCTGCTCCCGGTCGCCGGCGTCGCCGGTGCTGGCGTAGAGCTGCCCGTCCGGGCCGAAGGCGAGGCCACCGCCGTTGTGGGTGCGCGCCTTCGGGATGCCGGTCAGGATCGGGTGCGGCGGCTCCCCGAGGGTGAGCCGGGCGATGCGGTTGTCCTGTTCGGCGGTGTAGTAGACGAAGACCGTCTGGTCCCGTTGGTAGTCCGGGGAGACGGCGATCCCCATCAGCCCACCCTCGCCACCCGCCGTCACCTCGGCAAGGGTCTGGACCACGGTCACCCGCAGCCCGCCGGGGTCGGACTCGGGCCCGACCTGGAGGATCCGGCCGGAGTCCCGCTCGGTCACCAGCGCGCCCCCGTCCGGGAGGAAGGCGATGCCCCACGGGACCCGTAGGCCCTTCGCCAACACGGTGGCCACCACCTCCGGCCCGGTGCTCCCCAGGCCGGTGCTGGTCGGGGTGGGGAAAGTGGGGGGTTCGCCGGCCGGATCGGGCCCGGGCTCGCCGAAGCTGCAGCCGGTGGTGATCAGCAGCGCCACGCACGACGCCGCGAGGGTAGCCCGAAAGCGGCGGCTGCGCAGGTGCACGGGACGGGCGCTCACCGGGACCAGGGTAGCGGCCGGTGGGCCGGCGTGGGCCCCGGAAAAGGACGGGCCGGCCCGAGGCTCTATCGTCGGCGGGTGTGAAGGTGTGGATCCCCCATGAGCACGGCACGTCCCTCCTCGGTGACCTGCCGGCGGGTGTCACGGTGGAGGTGGCGGAGCCGGGCCGGCTCCCGTCCCCGGTGACCGACGTCCGGTTCTGGGTCCCACCGTTCCTGGCCGAGGCGGAGACCGCCGACCTGTTGCGGGAGCTGCCGGATCTGGAAGTGGTGCAGCTGTTGACCGCCGGTGCGGACGCGTGGGTCGGCCGGATGCCGCCGGGCGTGACGCTCTGTGATGCGCGGGGAGTGCACGACCAAGCCACCTCGGAGTGGGTCGTCGCCGCGATCCTGGCGCACCTGCGCTCCTTTCCCGCGCTGGTCCGGGCACAGAGCCGTCGGGAGTGGGCATACCGCGAGGTGGCACCGACCGACGAACTGGCCGGCAAGCGGGTGCTGATCGTCGGCGCCGGCTCGATCGGCACGGCGGTCCAGGCACGCCTCGCCCCATTCGAGGTGGGCCTCACCCTGGTGGCCCGAACCGCGCGGTCCGGCGTGCACGCCGTCGCGGAACTGCCCCGGCTGCTGCCGGAGGCGGATGTGGTGGTGCTGCTGGTGCCGCTGACCGAGCAGACCCGCGGGCTGGTTGACGAGGGCTTTCTCGCGGCGATGCGCGACGGTGCCCTGTTGGTCAACGCGGCGCGGGGGCCGGTGGCGCAGACCGAGGCACTCGTCGCCGAGTTGGGCACCGGCCGGATCTCGGCCGTGCTGGACGTCACCGACCCGGAGCCGCTGCCCGCCGACAATCCGTTGTGGGCGATGCCGAACGTGCTGCTCACCCCGCATGTCGCGGGCTCGGTTCAGGGCCTGCTCCCGCGGGCGTACGAGCTGGTGGGCGAGCAGATTCGCCGCTTCGCCGCGGGCGAGTCGCCCACCAACGTGGTGGTGGAGGGCTACTGAGTCGACCGGCCGGCCGGGCCGGGTGCGGGCCGCTCGGTGACCGCGACGAGCCGGGGCAGGTCGTCCCGGCGGATGGCGGTCAGCGTGACCGCCCGGCCGTCGGTGAGCCGAGCGACCGCCCGGCCAGCTGGGTCCGCGCCCAACTCGACGATCTGGTCCCAGCGGATTCGGTACTGGCCGGCGAGCGCCCGCAGGCACAGCCCCTGTGCGGTGACGTCGGTGCCGGCCCGCCAGGCCCATCCGCCGAGGAGGAGCGGTACGAGGAGCACCGGCAACAGGTACCACCGGGCGGCGGCCAGGGGCAGGGCGCCGAGGAAGGCGACCACCGCGGCTACCAGCAGGGCCTGGTTGTGCCGGAATCGGAGGGTGTCGGAGCTGCTCACCCTGTGATGATCCCACCTGTTCCCCAGCGGTGTCGGGACGGGGCGGTCCCGTGCGCCGCGGTGGTGGCACGGTTGATCACCGCAGGAGTGCGGGGCTCCGACCCGCCGCGGAGGCGGCGGGTCGGAGCCCCGCGTGGGTGCCGGTTCAGGCTGGGCAGTCGGGAACGTTGCCGACGCAGTTGTTGGGCCGGTTCTTGATGACGATGGTGCCGGTGGCGGTGTTCAGGTCAACGGTCCCACCGTCGTTGACGATGCCGCCGCCGTCGACCGTGGCGATGTTCTTCACCACCTGCGTGTTGAACAGCGTCACCATGCCCCCGGAGTTGTAGATGCCGCCGCCCTCCTCGGCCTGGTTGCCGATGACCTTCGTGTTGCGCATCACCAGCACGCTGAAGTTGTACACGCCGCCGCCGAAGTTCGAGAGGGCGGTGTTGCCCTGGATGAGGCCATCCTCGACCACAGCGGTGGAGTCGGGGCCGACGAACAGGCCGCCGGCAAACCCGGAGGAAGCGGTATTATTGGTAATTTTCACCCGCTTCAAGGTGAGTTGTCCGTCAACCTGGATCCCCGCGAAATTGCTCGAGCGGTTGCCGGTGATCGTGCTGTCGACGACTGTGCCGATCCCGTCGTTGAGGATCAGCAGGCCGCCGGCTCCCCCGGAGTTGTTGTCGGCGATCAGGCTGTGCCGGATCGTCACGACGGCGGAGGAACCGATGCTCAACACACCGCCCACGGCGCCTGCGGTATTTGCCTTCACCGCTGCTTTCTCCAGAGTCACCTGCCCCCCGGAGTTGGCGATACCGCCCCCGGTGGCGATGGCGGTATTACGACTCACGGTGGTGTGTCGCACGGTGGTGACGCCGGCGCTGTAAATACCGCCGCCGTCTCCGTTGGCGATATTGCGGGTGATGGTGCTGTGGTTGGTGGTGAGCGCCCCGCCGGTGTTGACGAGGATTGCGCCGCCGTCGCTGTCGGTGTGTCCGCCGGTGATGGTGAGGTGGTTGAGGGTGAGGTCGCCGCCGACGTCGACGGTGAGGATTCTGAACTGTTCGACCGCTGCGGCGCGTTCGATGACGGTGTGCTTGCCGCCGTTGAGGGTGATGGGGGCGGTGATGGCGGGGAGGCCGGCATCGTCGATGAGGGCGGTGAGTAGGTAGGTGCACGTGCTGGCGAGGTCGAGGGTGGCGCCGCCGCGGGCGTTGGCGAGGGTGATCGCGGCGATTAGCTTGTCGGTGTCGCAGGGGACCGGGACGCCCTTCGTGTCCTTACCTCTGCCGTCGTGGGCGCCCCTGTCGCCCTTGGCTCGTTCGTCGTGGTTGTCGCTTCCGGTGGAGGGGGCGTCCGGGTGTTTCCCGGGGCGGTCGTCGCTACTGCTGATGGCGCGGCTGACCGCGTCCCCGATCGGGGTGACGGTGATGCCGGCGGTGGTGAGGGTCAGGCCGGTCACCCCGGCCAGCCCGACGGCCCACCAGCGCCGCCGTGACCTCGCCCGGTGCCCGCCAGGGCGGTCCGGTTCGGGTATCTGGATGTGTTCCTGCTGGTTCATCGCGGTGTCGGTGTCCTTCCCCCGTGAACGACGAGGAGTCATCACCCGGTGGTGGCTGACCGGGTGGGTTCCCTCGGCTACCGAGCGGGCGGTAGCAGCCACCCGGACAGTAAACCGACAAACAGAGCAAGCGAACATGAACCCGAAAAACATGCCCAAAACAGATAAAGCTCCACAGCGTCGGGGCGGGTGGCTGAGGCCGGCGGTGTGCCGGGGTAGCCGCTGTCGCTCCCCGGGGCGGTCGACCGCCCCGGTCGGTCCTGCCGGTCTCATCCAGGTCTGGTCGATGCGGCGGGCGCGACCCGCCCGGCGCGGGCCTGGGAGAGGTCTCGGGCTGTTGGCGTCGAACGTGGCGTGGGGTGTGACGTTGGGTTTGCGCCTGTGTGCGGTGTGAAGCCAGTCAAGAAAGGGTGTTACGTAAAGTGTTTGATCGGCTGCTGAGTGGTTCAGCTTAAGGCTAATTAAGGTAATTCTAGGGCAGGTCTATAGGTAGATTTGGGTGAATGTTGGTGAGTGGGCGGTAGAGTCAACTATCGGTGCGGCGGAGGTGAGTTCCGGCTTTTCCGCCGCGGCATTGCCAACCGGCAGACGAGGAGGACGACGTGACGATTCAGAGGGTCGTAAGACTGGTCGCTGTTGTTGTAATCGCCGTGACGGGGTTCGCGAATCCAACCGATCCAGGGGTGGAGCGGCAAGACAAGACCTCCGCCACCAACGGTGAATCGCGGGTTTCGCCCGCCGAACCGTGTCGATGTCCGTAAGGGCGTCCGGGTCGACAACCAGGTCAGCCCCGTCCGCCCGGTAGGCGGAGGGTCGGCTGACGTTCCCGGGCCGGCTTGGGGCGGTCCGCGAGGCCGCGCCCCGAATTCCGGCTACTCGGGGACGCGGCGGTAGGCGCCGTCGCTGGCGGAGGTCGCCATGACGGCGTACGCGCGCAGCGCCGCCGAGACGGGGCGCTGCCGCTCCGCCGGCGTGTACGGCCGGTCTCGTTTCTCCTGCGCGACCCGGCGGGCGTCCAACACCTCGGCCGGTACGGTGAGCTCGACTGTGCGGTTCGGGATGTCGATGACGATCTCGTCGCCCGATTCGACCAGGGCGATCAGCCCGCCGGCGGCCGCCTCCGGGGAGACGTGGCCGACCGACAACCCGGAGGTGCCGCCGGAGAACCGGCCGTCGGTGAGCAGCGCGCAGGCCCGCCCCAGCCCCCGGCCCTTGAGGAACGAGGTGGGGTAGAGCATCTCCTGCATACCGGGTCCGCCCCGGGGGCCCTCGTAGCGGATCACCACCACGTCCCCTGCGGTGATCTCCTTGGCCAGGATGGCGGTGACCGCGTCGTCCTGGGACTCGTAGACCCGGGCCGGGCCGCGGAAGGTGAGGCACTCCTCGGGCACCCCGGCGGTCTTCACCACGCAGCCCTCTGGTGCCAGGTTGCCGTGCAGGATGGCCAGTCCCCCGTCCGCGGTGTAGGCGTGGGCCCGGTCCCGGACGCACCCGCTGACCGCATCGGTATCCAACGTGGACCAGCGGTTGGTGGTGGAGAACGGCTCGGTGGTGCGCACCCCGCCCGGCGCGGCGTGGAACAGCTCGATCGCCTTCGGTGTCGCGGCGCCGCCGCGAATGTCCCAGTCGGCGAGCCAGCGCTCCAGCGAGGGGGAGTGCACCGCGTGGACCTCCCGGTGGAGTAGACCGGCCCGGTCCAGCTCGCCGAGGATAGCCGGGATTCCGCCGGCCCGGTGGACGTCCTCCATGTGGTAGTTGGGGGAGTTCGGTGCGACCTTGGCCAGGCAGGGCACCCGCCGGGAGATGGCGTCGATGTCCCGCACCCCGAAGTCCAGCTCGGCCTCGCGGGCGGCGGCGAGTAGGTGCAGGATGGTGTTCGTCGAACCACCCATCGCGACGTCGAGAGCGACCGCGTTGTCGAAGGCGGCACGGTTGGCGACCGCGCGGGGCAGCACCGTGGCGTCGTCTCCGTCGTACCAGCGCTTGGCGATCTCGACGACGGTACGGCCGGCCTCGACGAAGAGGGACCGGCGGGCGGCGTGGGTCGCGAGTGTTGACCCGTTGCCGGGCAGGGCCAGGCCGATCGCCTCGGTGAGGCAGTTCATCGAGTTGGCGGTGAACATTCCGGAGCAGGAGCCGCAGGTGGGGCAGGCCGAGCGTTCGATCTGGTCGAGTTGGTCGTCGGTGACCGCCTCGTTGGATGCGGCGACCATGGCGTCGACCAGGTCGATCTTGGAGTGCACGACCCCTTCGATCGCGACTGTCTTACCGGCCTCCATCGGACCGCCGGAGACGAAGACGGTCGGGATGTTCAGCCGCAGGGCGGCCAGCAGCATCCCGGGAGTGATCTTGTCGCAGTTGGAGATGCAGACCAGGGCGTCGGCGCAGTGCGCGTTGACCATGTACTCCACGGCGTCGGCGATCAACTCCCGGCTGGGCAGCGAGTAGAGCATGCCGCCATGGCCCATCGCGATGCCGTCGTCCACGGCGATGGTGTTGAACTCCCGGCCCACCCCGCCCGCCTCGGCTACCGCGTCGGCCACCAGGCCACCGAGCTCCTTGAGGTGGACATGACCCGGTACGAACTGGGTGAAGCTGTTGGCGATGGCGACGATCGGTTTGCCGAAGTCGTCGTCGGTCATCCCGGTGGCCCGCCACAGGGCTCGGGCGCCGGCCATCGTCCGACCGTGGGTGGAGGTCCTCGACCGCAGCTCAGGCATGCGTACCAGTCTGACACCGTCTCGGTTCGGTCGGCACCCGCGCGGGACGTGTCCCAACAGATGCACACCCGGCCCCCCGCTCCGGGCGTGGATCCGGCAGAGTTGGGCTGTGCTGACACCCCCGGGCCAGCTTCGCACCGCCGTGCTGAGCGGGCTCATCCACAAGCCGGCCGTCACCCGGGTGGTGGGCGCTGCCCGTCGGCTATCGGCGCCCCGGGCCGCGGCGTTCCTCCTCCTCGCCGTGGCCGCCGTCATCGGCCTGGTCGCGGTCACGGCCGGGGCGTTGGTGGGGCTGACGGCGGCTGGGCAGCCCGAGCCGAGCCCCTCGACCGGCTGGGCCGAGCTGGTCGCCCTGGCCACGGTGACCAGTGGGCTGCTCTTCGGGGCCGGGCTGCTCCGGCTGCCGGGCATGGCCCCCAGCATCGGGGTCGCCACCCGGCTGTCGTTGGACGGGTTGATCATCGCCACCGCGCTCTGGTTCGTGGGCTGGGTGCTCCTCGCTGAGCCGACCCGCCTGCTCGGATCGGCCCCGGTGGTCGGTGTGCCGATCCTGCTCGCCACAGTCAGCGCAGCGTTGATCGTGGGCCTCGCCACCGTCGTGGTGTTCCGGGTCTCGTCTCCGCGACGGCGGCTCGCCGCGCTCGCCAGCGGTTCCGCCGCGACGACCCTCGGTGGGCTCGGCATCGCCACCGGGTTGTCCCGGGCGGAGGTGGGGTGGGCGCTCGGTGGCGCGACGGTGGCCGTGGCCGGCCTGCTGACCGTGGCGCTGGTGCTGCGCGGGTTCGATCGCCCCTGCGAGTCGGACATCGACCCGACCCGGCGCGAGGGTGAGCATGCTGTCCTGCCGATCCTGGTGATGGCGGGCGCGGCGACGTACCACTTCCTCCAGGACGGCCGTTTCGACCCGAGCGGCGTGGCCGCCATCAGTGTCGCGGGCTTCGTCCTGGTTGCCCGGCAGTCCCTGACCCTGCACGATGTCCGTCGGTACGCCCGCCGGCTGGTCGAGGGGGAGGCGCACTTCCGGGAGTTGGCCCACACCGACGCCCTGACCGGCCTGGCGAACCGGCGGGGGCTGCTGCGGGCTCTGCACCGCTGCGCGGAGCGGGGCACCCAGTGCGACCTGCTCCTGCTCGACCTGGATGGGTTCAAGAACGTCAACGATGTGCGCGGTCACGACGCGGGGGACGCCGTCCTGGCCGAGGTGGGCCGGCGGCTGCGCGGCCCCCTGCGCCCCGGCGATCTGGCGGCCCGGCTCGGCGGGGACGAGTTCGCTGTCCTGCTGCCCGGCCCGCCGGCCGCCACCGACCCGATCGGGGAGCGGCTGCTCGGGGCGTTGGCGGCCGCGTACGAGCTGCCCGAGGGGCCGGTCTTCCTCTCGGCGAGCATCGGCATCGCCGGTTGGGCCCGCCAAACCGATGTCGAGCTGCTGCTGCGCCACGCCGACCTGGCCCTGCGTTACGCCAAGCAGCGCGGCAAGAATCGGATCGAGCGGTACGACGTCGCCTACGACCGGCTGTTGAGCCGGCGGACCACGCTCGAGCACGAGCTGCGGGGCGCGATCGAACGCGACGAGCTACGACTGGTGTTCCAGCCGGTGGCGTCGCTGCCGTCGGTACGTCCAGTCGGCGCCGAGGCCCTGCTCCGGTGGCGCCATCCGGAGTTGGGTGCGGTCCGGCCGGATGAGTTCATCCCGCTCGCCGAGGAGTGCGGCATGATTGCCAAGCTGGGGGCGTGGGTGCTGGACCAGGCCTGCTACCAGCTCTCCCGTTGGCTCGCCGACGGGCACGACGTCTGGGTGTCGGTCAACGTCTCGCCTCGAGAGCTACACGCCCCGGCCTACGTCGGTCAGGTCGCCGACGCGCTGCGCGTACACCGGGTTCCGCCGCAGCGTCTGGTGCTGGAGGTCACCGAGCACGCCGTCGCCACCGACGTGGACGAGCTGATTCGGCGGTTGACCGCGTTGCGTCGTACCGGGGTTCGGATCGCGTTGGACGATTTCGGTGCCGGCTACTCCTCCCTCGGCCAGCTTCGTCGGCTGCCGCTCGACATCCTCAAGATCGACCACAGTCTTGTCGCCGGACATAAGCCGGTTCGTCCGGTTGACGCCGACGGCCCGGCGTTCGCCCCGATGGTCGACATCGTCATGCGCCTGGGGCATCAGCTGGGTCTTGGGGTTATCGCCGAGGGTGTGACGACGCCGACCGAGTTGGCCGAAGTGGTTGCCGCAGGCTGCCACTTCGGTCAGGGCGCTCTTCTCGGCTGGGGGGTGCCGGCCGAGCACCTGGAGGCGATGTTGGAGGCCGCCACCTCGTCGCACGCCCCACCGATCGCCGGTTCGGTGCCGCCCGTGCCGGCCTCCGGTCCACCGCCGCCCCGGCGGCTGCCGCCCCTGCCCGTGCCCGGGCAACCGGTGCCGGAGTAGCCCGGGTCGGAGCGGGACGGGTCGGAGCGGGACCGCGTCGGGGTGCCAGTGTCTCGGGCGACAGATTCGGCAGGTCCGTTAACCAAAATATGGGACTTGTTGACTCATTGCTTGAGAGGCGTCATGCTGGTTCGCATGTCGTCGTACCGGTCGCTGCGAGTACTTACCTGAGCGCACTCTCCCACTGAGAGTGCGCTGGCCCCGTGCATCCCGCACGCGGGCTTTTTTGTTGCCGTCAGATCCGCCGGGCGCTCCGCCGGCGTTCCACCGCAGAACCCACCGCACCCTCCAGCCGAAGGCCTGAACCGCCATGACGAGACCCACACCCGAGACCCTCGCCAACTCCGCCCGGCGGGCCCGCGCGGCCGTTGAGCCGCCCCGCGACGTTGACCGGCCCCGCCCGGCGGCCACCCCGACCGTCCCGGCGGTACGCACCCCCGTCCCCGCCCCCGCCCCCGCCCAGGTCTCCGGTGCCGGCTCCCTCGTGCGATCCCTCGAAGCGCTTGGCGTCGAGGTCATCTTCGGTATTCCCGGTGGCGCGATCCTGCCGGCGTACGACCCGTTGTACGACTCCACGGTCCGGCACATTCTGGTCCGGCACGAGCAGGGCGCCGGGCACGCGGCCGCCGGGTACGCGCAGGCGACCGGGCGGGTCGGCGTCTGCGTCGCCACCTCCGGGCCCGGTGCGACCAATCTGGTGACGCCGATCGCCGACGCGTACATGGATTCGGTGCCGCTGGTGGCGATCACCGGCCAGGTCGCCCGGCCGTCGATCGGGACGGATGCCTTCCAGGAGGCGGACATCCAGGGCATCACGCTGCCGATCACCAAGCACAACTTCCTGGTCCAGAACGCCGAGGAGCTGCCCCGGGTGCTCGCCGAGGCGTTCCACCTCGCCGCGACCGGCCGGCCCGGCCCGGTTCTGGTCGACATCCCCAAGGATGTCCTCCAGGCATCAACCGTCTTCGCCTGGCCGCCGACGCTCGACCTGCCCGGCTATCGGCCGACGCTGCATCCGCATGGAAAGCAGATCCGGGAGGCGGCCCGGCTGATGGCCATCGCCCGCCGGCCGGTGCTCTACGTCGGTGGCGGGGTGCTCAAGGCCGGCGCGACCGACGGGCTGCGCCAGCTCGCCGAGCTGACCGGGATTCCGGTGGTCACCACTCTGATGGCGCTCGGTGCCTTCCCCGACTCACACCCGCAGCACCTGGGCATGCCCGGTATGCACGGGACGGTCGCCGCGGTCTACGGGCTGCAGAAGGCGGATCTGATCATCGCGCTGGGGGCGAGATTCGACGACCGGGTGACCGGCCAGCTGGACTCGTTCGCTCCCGACGCGGCCGTGGTGCACGCCGACATCGACCCGGCCGAGATCGGCAAGAACCGGCACGCGGACGTGCCGATTGTGGGCGATGCCCGACACGTCATCGACGAACTGGTCGGCGCGGTCACCGTCGAGCAGTCGGCCGGTCAGCGGCCTGACCTCGACGACTGGTGGTCCCAGCTGCAGGAGCTGCGCACGCGTTACCCGCTGGGGTACGACGACCCGGCCGACGGCACGCTCTCTCCGCAGTACGTGCTCCGCCGGCTCGGCGAGATCGTCGGCCCGGAGGCGGTGTACGTGGCAGGCGTGGGCCAGCACCAGATGTGGGCTTCCCAGTTCATTTCGTATGAGAAGCCACGTACCTGGTTGAATTCCGGCGGCCTCGGCACCATGGGGTACGCGGTGCCGGCGGCGATGGGGGCCAAGGTTGGTCGGCCGGAGACGGTGGTCTGGGGGATTGACGGCGACGGTTGCTTCCAGATGACCAGTCAGGAGCTGGCGACCTGTGCGCTGGAGGGTATTCCGGTCAAGATCGCTGTGATCAACAACGGTAATCTCGGCATGGTGCGGCAGTGGCAGGCCCTCTTCTACGGGGAGCGCTACTCCAACACCGAACTCGGTACCCACAAGCATCGCATTCCGGACTTCGTCAAGCTCGCCGAGGCGCTCGGCTGCGTCGGGCTGCGCTGTGAGACAGCGGAGGACGTCGACCAGACGATCGAGACCGCGATGTCCATCAACGACGCCCCGGTGGTCATCGACTTCGTGGTCGGCAAGGACGCCATGGTGTGGCCGATGGTCGCCGCCGGCACCAGCAACGACGAGATCATGTTCGCCCGCGGTGTCCGGCCGGTCTTCGACGAGGACGAGGTGTAGTCATGGCCCACCACACCGGGCGCCGTGGGGGTCGGGAGAACCAGACGAGGAAGGCACGACTGTGACCATGCATACGCTCTCCGTGCTCGTGGAGAACAAGCCCGGCGTCCTGGCCCGGGTCTCCGGGCTCTTCTCCCGGCGCGGCTTCAACATCGGCAGTCTGGCCGTCGGGGAGACCGAGAATCCGGACGTCTCCCGGATCACCATCGTGGTCAACGCCGACTCCTCTCCGCTGGAGCAGGTCACCAAGCAGCTCAACAAGCTGGTGAACATAATCAAGATCGTTGAGCTGGACCCCCAGGTGTCGGTGGCCCGGGAGCTGCTGCTGGTCAAGGTCCGCGCGGACCGCAGCGCCCGTGGGCAGGTACTGGAGACGGTGAACCTGTTCCGCGCCCGGGTCGTTGACGTCGCCCCGGAAACGCTGACCATCGAAGCGACCGGCACCCCGGACAAGCTGGCCGCACTGCTCCGGGACCTCGAGGCCTTCGGCATCAAGGAGATGGTGCAGTCCGGCACGGTCGCCATCGGCCGCGGGTCCCGCTCCATCACCGCCGGCCCGGCGCTTCGGGCCGCCTGATCCGTACCCACCAGATCTCCGATCGGCCGCCGGGCGCGGCCGCACGAAAGGAAAAACCATGAGCGTTGAGGTGTTCTACGACGACGACGCCGACCTGGGTCTGATTCAGGGCCGTACGGTCGCCGTGATCGGGTACGGCAGCCAGGGCCACGCCCACGCGCTGTCGCTGCGTGACTCCGGTGTTGCGGTGGTGATCGGTCTGCCCGCCGAATCGAAGAGCCGCCCGAAGGCGGAGGAGCAGGGACTGCGGGTGCAGACTCCGGCCGAGGCGGCGGCCGAGGCCGACATCATCATGATTCTCGCGCCGGACACCGCCCAGCGTGCCCTCTACACCGACTCGATCGCGCCGCACCTTACCGCCGGCAAGGCGCTCCTGTTCGGGCACGGATTCAACATCCGGTACGGGCTGATCACGCCGCCGGCCGATGTGGACGTGGCGATGATCGCCCCGAAGGGCCCCGGCCACCTGGTCCGCCGGCAGTACGTCGACGGCAAGGGCGTTCCCTGCCTGGTCGCCGTCGAGCAGGACGCCAGCGGCAGCGCGTTCGGTCTGGCCCTGGCGTACGCCAAGGCCATTGGTGGCACCCGGGCCGGCGCGATCAAAACCACCTTCACCGAGGAGACCGAGACCGACCTCTTCGGCGAGCAGGCGGTGCTCTGCGGCGGTGCCGCGGCGCTGGTGCAGACCGGCTTCGAGGTGCTCACCGAGGCCGGCTACGCCCCCGAGGTGGCCTACTTCGAGTGCCTGCACGAGCTGAAGCTCATCGTGGACCTCATGTACGAGGGCGGCATCGCTCGGATGCGGTACAGCATCTCGGACACGGCCGAGTACGGCGACCTCTCCCGTGGCCCCCGCGTCATTGACTCCCGGGTCAAGGAGCGGATGCGCGCGATCCTGGGTGAGATTCAGTCCGGTGAGTTCGCCCGGGAGTGGGTTGCCGAGGACGAGGCCGGCCGCCCCAACTTCGCCAAGTGGCGGGCGGAGGGCGCCGCACATCCGATTGAGGAGACCGGCGGCAAGCTGCGCGCCATGATGAGCTGGGTTGACCGGCCCATCACCGAGACCGCCTGATCCAGCGGCTCCCGGACACCCTGGCGCGAGGGTTTCCGGGGACCGCGGACGCCCGTGACCTGACGCTCTCCCTCCCCGGCGTGGGGTCACGGGCGTCCGGCGGTTGCGCTTGCGGCGCCGCCGGTGGAGGCGTACCCCGGCCGTGCCGGGCGGTCGCTGTGAGGGCACTCACCCTGATCGCCGGAGCGCCGATTAGCCCCCTACGATCCCTGTTGGGTGCGCAGCCGCACCTGACGGCCATGGCCGGACTGCCGGCGGGGTGCAGTGCTGCTCCCGCCGCCCGGCCGACCGCTATAGACGACATTTAGAGGACCAATGAATCCTGTCGTACTGATCGCCGAAGAACTCGCCCCCGCCGCCATCGAGGTGCTCGCCCACGACTTCGATGTCCGGCACGTGGATGGCACCGACCGCCCGGCCCTGCTCTCGGCGCTCTCCGAGGCTGACGCGGTCCTTGTCCGCAGTGCGACCCGTATCGACGCCGAGGCGATTGCCGCGGCACCACGACTCAAGGTGATCGCCCGGGCGGGTGTCGGCTTGGACAACGTCGAGGTGCCGGCGGCCACCAGCCGCGGCGTCATGGTCGTCAACGCCCCGACCTCCAACATCGTCTCCGCGGCGGAGCAGGCGGTCGCCCTCCTGCTCGCAGTCGCGCGGAACACCGCCAGCGCCAGCACGGCGCTGAAGGTGGGGGAGTGGAAGCGGTCGAAGTACACCGGGGTGGAGGTACAGGGCAAGACCGTCGGGGTGGTCGGGCTCGGACGCATTGGTGTCCTCTTCGCGCAGCGGATCGCTGCATTCGGCACTCGGCTGATCGCCTACGACCCCTACATCCAGCCGGCGCGGGCGGCGCAGCTCGGCGTCCGCCTCGTCGGCCTGGATGAGCTGCTGCGCCAGAGCGACTTCATCTCCATCCACCTGCCGAAGACGTCGGAGACAGTGGGCCTGATCGGGGAGAAGGAGCTGGCGATCGTCAAGCCCGGGGTGCGCATCGTCAACGCCGCCCGGGGTGGCCTCGTGGACGAGCAGGCTCTCGCGGACGCCATCGCGGAGGGACGGGTGGCCGGGGCCGGCGTTGACGTGTACGCCAAGGAGCCCTGCACCTCGTCACCGCTGTTCGCCTTCGACAACGTGGTGGCGACCCCGCACCTGGGCGCCTCCACGCACGAGGCGCAGGACAAGGCGGGCCTCGCCGTGGCCCGGAGCGTGAAGCTGGCGTTGCAGGGTGAGTTCGTGCCGGATGCGGTGAACGTGCAGACCGGCGGCGTGGTCGCCGAGGATGTCCGGCCGCTGCTGCCGCTGGTCGAGAAGCTCGGCCGGGCCTTCACCGCGGTCGCCGGCGGTATCGCCGCGAGCGTGACCGTTGACGTGCGGGGCGAGGTGGTCAGCAACGACGTCTCGGTGCTCAAGCTCGCGGCGACCAAGGGGCTCTTCAGCTCGGTGGTGGAGGAGCAGGTCACCTACGTCAACGCCCCGCACCTGGCGGCCGAGCGAGGGGTCGAGGTGTCGCTGGTGACCAGGCCCGAGACGGCCGAGGAGGCGCTGCTGGTCACGATCCGTGGCGCCCTGCCGGACGGCCGGACGGTGAGTGTCTCCGGCACCAGCGTCGCCGGCGTCCGGGACGTCAACAAGCTGACCGAGGTGGACGGCTTCGACGTGGAGATCGGGGCGGAGGGCATTCTCGTCTTCCTCCGTTACGTTGACCGGCCCGGGGTGGTCGGTGCGGTCGGCACGCTCCTCGGCGAGGCCGGTGTCAACATCGCCGCGATGCAGGTGGCCCGTCGGGAGGCCGGCGGGGAGACGTTGATGACCCTCACCGTTGACCAGGCGCTCGGCGCCGATCTGCTCACCTCGGTCGCCGAATCGGTCGGTGCGACCGCGGCCAGCGCTGCCGACCTGCGGGAGGAGTGACCGCGAGCCACGGAGGGCTCGGCCCGCCCCGGTGCGGGCCCTTCGTGGCGTAGGCGGTCCTGGGGCGGTCAGCCGTCGGTGTGGTGAGGCGGTGGATAGACCGAGCCGTCCTGGACATCAAAGAGCATCAGCTGATGTTCGCCGGCCAGCCGTTCGATGTCCAGCAGTACCTGGTCCGCGCAGGTGGGATGTAGGTTCAGCTCGACGTGGTCGCCGGCGGTGTGTAGGGGCGTCCTCGCCCAGGGGGTCTCCGCCCGGCCTGCCTGCTCCGGGTACGCGGCGGTGATCGCCCGATAGAATCTGACGACCCGGGGGTCGGGCTGGCGATCGGTGTGCCGGCCTGCTCGGCACCGCCGGACGGCGGTACGTACGTCCTCGGGCGTCGCCCCGGGTGGCAGAGCCCACACGCTCAGATCGAAACTCACGGCGGACAGCGTGCCAGTTGTCGTTCGCCATGTCGAAGTCGCCCTACCCAGCCAGCTCACACTCCTGTCAGGAGGGTCTGCAGTGGATCCTCTTGCGTGGAGTTATGTCAATTCGCTAGCGTACCGATGCGGTTACTGGCTGAGTCCGTGATGTGGGCCCGTCTTCGGGTGGCGAGGTTGACGTCCGGCCCTGGCTGGTCCGCACCCCTCGGATGCGCGAGCCACGCGCAATCGTCGCTGACCGGCCCTCACGGTAGTTGCCGAGACTGTGGGGGCCGATCGTGAGCCCCAGCGGGGCGGTGTCGCGACGGGCGCCGGTCAGCGGCGGTGGGCGTGGAGGACTCGGTAGTCCGTCTCACTGTGGAACCAGGACAATCCGGCTGGCCCCGCCGCGTAGAGCGCGGTGGCGTAGGCGTCGGCGATGGCGAGGTCCGGCCCGACGACGGTGGCGGCGATGAACTGGTCGGCGGGCTCCCCGGTGTGCGGATCCACCACGTGCCCCCGTCGTCCGGTGACCCCGGAGGTACCGATCCCCCCGGCGGTCATCTCCAACACCAGCGGTGCTTGGCGTCGGTTGGTGGGGTGGTGTACGGCGACCCGCCACGGTCCCCCGTGCGCGGCGTGCCCACGTACGACGAGGTCAGCGCCGGTGAGTACGGCGTAGTCGTGGACGCCCGCGGCTCGTAGCCGGGCGGCGGCCTGTTCTACCGCCCACCCGCCGAGGAGTCCTCCGGGGTCGAAGCCGCCGGGCACTGCCCAGGCGTCGAACCAACCGTCGGTCGCGGCCCGCATCGCGGTGCAACGGTTGACCAGGTCGGTCAGCGGCGGGTAGGACTCGGGGCTGATCTCCCCCCGCCGTAACCGTGATACCAGGCTTTCCGGTCGGTTTGGTCCGTAGGCCAGGTCGATTGCGCGTAGCTCCGCGACCGCGTCCCGGAGTGCCGCGCCGACGCCCCGGCGGCCAAGCCAGTCGGGTGCGTTGAACAGCAACGTGTACTCGGCGGTGGTGGTCCGGACGGTGTGCGTGACAGCGATTCGTTCCCCGGTCGCCGGACCCGCTCCGCCGACCCGTCGTTGCTGCCCACCGAGGCGAAGGTCCGGACGTGGCTGCGGGCGGAGTCGCGACGAGCCGCTCCAGCGGCTGCGTTGCTGTTCATCGATCCTCATTCTCATCCCGCCTCCCGGCCGACGGCTTCGTTGCGTCGCGGCGTTGGTTGGTCCCTGGCCTGTGGCCCGTGCCCCCGCTGTCGACCAGGATAGGCAGCGGAGATCACCGCTGAATGAATGTCACCTGGAAGCCTCCTGTACATCCGATTTCCCGAATGGTGGAAGGTGTGTACCGTTTTTCGGGACTGGGCGTACCCTCGGAGCCGAGCGAGCGAGGCAAGGGAGTCGACGTGGCACGAATCGCGGTGGTCGCTGGGGACGGAATCGGTCCCGAGGTGGTCGCGCAGGCCCGCAAGGTCATCGATGCGGTGGTCCCGAACGTGCAGGCCACCGAGTACGACCTGGGTGCCGCGCGTTACCACCGCACCGGCGAGGTGCTGCCCGACTCGGTCCTTGCGGAACTGGCTGGGCACGACGCCATCCTGCTGGGTGCGGTCGGTGACCCGAGCGTCCCGCCCGGCGTGCTGGAGCGGGGTCTGCTGCTGCGGCTGCGGTTCGCCTTCGACCAGTACGTCAACCTGCGCCCGGCCCGGCTCTGGGCCGGCACGAGCGGTCCCCTCGGTGGCATCAAGCCCGGCGAGGTCGACCTGGTGGTGGTTCGCGAAGGCACCGAAGGGCTGTACGCCGGCGCCGGCGGCGCACTGCACCGCGGTACCGCGGCCGAGATCGCCACCGAGGAGAGCCTGAACACCCGGCACGGGGTCGAGCGGGTGATCCGAGACGCGTTCCACCGGGCGGAACGGCGGGAGCGGCGCAAGGTCACCCTTGTGCACAAGACCAACGTGCTCACCCACGCCGGCTCGCTCTGGGCCCGTGCCTTCGCGGACGTCGCCGCCGAGCACCCGGACGTGACCACCGAATACCAGCATGTTGACGCCGCCGCGATGTTCCTGGTGACCCAGCCCCAGCGGTACGACGTGCTGGTCACCGACAACCTCTTCGGTGACATCCTCACCGACATCGCCGCCGCCGTCACCGGCGGAATCGGGCTCGCGGCCAGCGGCAGTATCAACCCGGATCGCGCGTACCCGTCGATGTTCGAGCCGGTGCACGGCTCCGCGCCGGACATCGCCGGTCGCGGTCTGGCCGACCCGGTGGCAGCGGTACTCTCCGCCGCGCTCCTGCTCGACCAACTCGGGCACGCCGAGCCGGCGTCCCGGATCACCGCCGCCGTGGCGGCAGAGCTGGCCGGGCGGGTGCCGGGCGTGCCGGTCCGCACCGCGGAGGTCGGCGACCGGCTGGCCGGCCACGCGGCCGGCTGAACCGTGAGCCGCCGCCGCGGCCCGCAGGACCGTGAGCCGCCGGGGTGGCCCGCAGTCAGTCACGCTGGGTAGGCGGTCAACAACCCGGTTAACACCCGTGGGTAGCCGGGGGCGAGCCATCCGTGCGGCGGTCCCTGCGGCCCGGGTGCCAGTCGGAGCGGGCCGCGCCGGATGCCGCTACCCGCTGAACGACCGTTCGGGGTAAGTTTGCTCGCACCAGCTCGGCACGCGGGTCCGCATGCCGTCATCATCCATTCCAGGGAGGCCAGTGCGATGAGCGGTGGTGACAAGCTCGAGTTCGAGATCCGTCCGAATTCTGCGCCGGTATCCGCGGCGGACCGGGGCGCGCTGCTGGCCAACCCCGGCTTCGGGCGGGTCTTCACCGACCACATGGTTACTATCCGCTACGCCGCCGGGAAGGGCTGGTACGACGCCCGGGTCGAGGCACGGGCACCGATCCCGATGGACCCGGCCGCCGCGGTCCTGCACTACGCCCAGGAAATCTTCGAGGGCATGAAGGCGTACCGCACCGCCAGCGGCGGCGTGACGATGTTCCGGCCGTACGCCAACGCCGCCCGGTTCGCCGCGTCCGCCCGGCGGATGGCGATGCCCGCCCTCCCCGAGCAGGCCTTCGTCGACTCGCTGCACCGGCTGATCGAGGTGGACCGGGACTGGATACCCGAGGGGGAGGACGGCAGCCTCTACCTGCGGCCGTTCATGTTCGCCAGCGAGGTCTTCCTCGGTGTGCGGCCCGCCAACGAATACCTCTACGCGGTGATCGCGTCCCCGGTCGGTGCGTACTTCTCCGGTGGGGTCAAGCCGGTGACCGTCTGGGCCTCGCCGGACTACACCCGGGCCGCGCCCGGGGGCACCGGCGCGGCCAAGTGTGGCGGCAACTACGCCAGCTCGTTGGTGGCCCAGGCAGAGGCGATCGAGCACGGCTGCGACCAGGTCGTCTTCCTGGACGCGGTGGAGCGCCGTTTCGTTGAGGAACTGGGCGGGATGAACCTGTTCTTCGTCTATGACGACGGCTCTCTGGTCACCCCACCGTTGACCGGGACCATCCTGCCCGGCATCACCCGGGAGTCGGTGCTCGCGCTCGCTGCCGCCGCCGGTCACCGGGTGGCGGAGCAGCCGATTGCTTTCGCCGACTGGCAGGCCGACGCGGCGAGCGGTCGACTGCGCGAGGTCTTCGCCTGCGGCACGGCTGCGGTGATCAATCCGGTCGGCGTGGTCCGCTCTCCCGATGGTGAGTTCCGGATCGGTGGCGGTGAACCCGGACCGGTCACCATGGCTCTGCGCCAGCAACTCGTCGACATCCAGCGGGGCAAGGCCACGGATCCGCAGAACTGGGTCCACCACGTGCTGTGAGAGTTGCGGCTACTCCAGCAGGTGGTTGCGGAGCGCGGCCACCTGGGCGTCGGTGACGCCCGCGTGGCGCAGGTAGCCCTCGACCGTGCCGTAGCGGTCGCGCAGCTCGGCGAGGAACAGCAACATCGCCTCCTCGGGGCAGCGCAGCGGCGGCAGCGACGGGTGCAACGTCTTGCCCGTCGTGGCGAACCAGGCCTGGAAACGCTCGCCGCCTGCGGTGCTCAACGCGTAGTCGGCGGCGATGTCAGCGTCGGAGACGCCCAGTACGGCCAGGGTGAGACCGCAGACGATGCCGGTTCGGTCCTTACCGGCGACGCAGTGCACCAGGAGTGGGGCGTTGGTCTCGTCCGCGATCAGCCCGATCGCGGCGGCCAGGCCGGCGGTGCCGGTCGAGGCCAGGTCGGCGTACCGGTCGGCGAGGTAGCGGGCGAGGTCGGCACCGGGTTGGTACGGGTTTTCGGCCCAGTCGGCGTGCTCCGGGTGGATGTGCCGCCAGGTCAGCCCCGCGAAGTCCGGGATCCGGCCATCCCGGTCCACCTCGTACGGCCGGCGTAGGTCGAGCACGGTGCGGACGCCGAACGCGGCGAACGCCGTCCGGTCGGCGCCGGCCAGCCGGTGCGGGGTGTCCGAGCGGAAGAGCCGGCCACTTCGGACAACGCGCCCGTCGTGGCCGGCGGGCCCGCCGACATCGCGAAAGTTGAACAGACTGTCGAATCGAGTTACGTCAAGGGGATCCACGCTGACACGGTAGCGGTATGACCCGGCGCCGGTGGTCCTACCGATCATCGTTCGCGCGCGGTGCCCGGTGGGATGGCGGCGTACGTGTCGCCGTAGTAGCCACCGAGCCGGTCCCGGTAGGCCGGATCGGTGTCCGCGGTCTCGTCGTACTCCGGCGCGGCCCTGATCTGGTCTTTGCTCCGGTCAATATGGACCTTCCGGGTGTTGTGGTCAACGTGGTTGACGGTGCCGGCGGGGAGCATGACCCGGCGACCGAAGAACCACGGGCCGGTGTCCACCACGAGGTAGCTGGAGTTGACCGCGGAGCTGGCCTGGTCCACCTTCCCGATTCCACCGTCGCTCGCCTCGACGTGGTAGCCCGCCAGGTCGATGTCGGTGGGCGTTTCGGCGCGGTATCGCCACGGGTCGAAAGCGCTGCCGGGCGGGCCGTCGGGGGTGCTGCTCGGACCGCCGGTGCCGAGCGGGCTCGGCGTCGGGCGGGCCGGATGTGGGTCGCGCCGTGCCATGGCGTCTCCTTCCACCCCTGGGCGGTCCGGTCGGCGTCGGGCCTTCGCGGGGTGGTACCCGGTGTCGAGCCGGGTACACCGCCACCACCGCCGCCACGCTGACCGGGGCGGGGGAGGGCTGCCCCGCGGAACCAGCTGGGGAAGGCCGTTCGTGCGCGGTGTGTCGTTCGTGTGGGTCGACATCGACGATCTCCGAAAGTCGTCCCGGAATGCGGATTCGGCCGGCCCGACGGGCCCACGGCTGGCAGAGTGAGGTTCGTGAACCGTACCGTCCGCATTATTGGCAACTAGCGCGCCGGCCTCCCGTCCGCCGAGCGCGCAGACCTCCCACGTTCGTGGGGGGTCTTTTTGTTGCCGCAGAGAGGATTCCTCATGACCTTCCAGGTCTACGACACGACCTTGCGCGACGGCGCCCAGCGCGAGGGGCTCAGCTATTCGGTGGCCGACAAACTCGCGGTGGCCCGGCTCCTCGACGAGTTCGGGGTGGGCTTCATCGAGGGCGGGTGGCCGGGCGCGGTACCGAAGGACACCGAGTTCTTCCGCCGGGCCCGTACCGAACTCGACCTGCGTCACGCGGTGCTGGTGGCGTTCGGCGCCACCCGGCGCGCCGGCCGGCAGGTTGACGACGACCCGCAGGTGCGCAACCTGCTCGCCGCCGAGACCCCCGCGGTCACGCTGGTCGCCAAGGCCGATCTGCGGCACGTGCAGCGGGCACTGCGTACCTCTGCCGACGAGAACCTGGCGATGGTCCACGACACCGTGACGCACCTGGTGGCGCAGGGGCGGCGGGTCTTCGTCGACGGGGAGCACTTCTTCGACGGCTACCGCGACGACCCCGGGTTCACCTCGTCGGTGGTGGAGGCCGCACTCGGCGCCGGCGCCGAGCGGTTCGTGCTCTGTGACACCAACGGTGGCATGCTCCCCTCCCAGGTCACCGCCGTGATCGTCGACCTCACCGCCCGGCTCGGGGTGGCGGCCGAGCAGCTCGGCATCCACACCCAGGACGACACCGCCTGCGCGGTCGCCAACACCATCGCCGCGGTGGAGGCGGGCGTGCGGCACGTGCAGGGCACCGCCAACGGGTACGGCGAGCGACCCGGCAACGCCGACCTCTTCGCCGTGGTGGCGAACCTGCAACTCAAGCTCGGTCTGCCGGTCCTACCCGAGGGCTGTCTGGAGCAGATGGTGCGGGTGTCCCGCGGCATCGCCGAACTCGCCACCATCGTCCCCGACGACCATCAGGCGTACGTCGGGGCGGCGGCCTTCGCCCACAAGGCGGGGCTGCACGCGAGTGCGATCAAGGTGGATCCGTTGTTCTACAACCACGTGGACCCGCAGCTGGTGGGGAACGGGATGCGCATCCTCGTCACCGAGATGGCCGGCCGGGCCAGCATCGAACTCAAGAGCCGGGAGTTGGGCCTCGAGCTGGCCGACCACCCGGAGACGCTGGACCGGGTCGCCAAGCGGGTCAAGGAACTGGAGGCCGAGGGCTGGTCGTTCGAGGCCGCCGACGCCTCGTTCGAGCTGCTGGTCCGCTCCGAGCTGCCGGACGCGGCGCCGCCCCGACCATTCACGCTTGAGTCCTACCGGATTCTGGTCGAGCACCGTGAGGACGGCGCGGTGGTCTCCGAGGCGACCGTCAAGGTCCGGGTACGCGGCGAGCGGGTGATCGCCACCGCGGAGGGCAACGGCCCGGTCAACGCGCTCGACGAGGCGCTGCGCACTGGTCTGGTCACGCACTACCCCGAGCTGCGCGACTTTGAGTTGGCCGACTACAAGGTGGGGATTCTGGCGGGCAGTCACGGCACCGGGGCGGTGACCCGGGTGCTGGTGGAGACGTCGGACCGTGCCGGTCGGGACTGGACCACGGTGGGCGTGCACCCCAACGTGGTGGAGGCGAGCTGGGACGCGCTGGTCGACTCCCTGACCTACGGGCTGGACCAGGCCCGGGGCGGACGGTCCGGGTTCAACCGGCCGGCGGGAGACGAAGGTCGGTGAAGACCGCGCGGTGGTCGCTGCCCGGGATCCCGTACACCGTGGTGGACCGGACCGCGATCCGCCGGTCCACCAGTACGTGGTCGATGGTGACCGGTGGAATCAGGTCCCCGTCGTACGGCCCCCACGTGCCGGTGAGCCCGGTCCCGGCAGCGTCCGCCGCGTCCACGTACCCGGTGTCCAGCAGGGCGCGCAGCGGGGCGTGGTCGAGGGTGGCGTTGAAGTCCCCGGCGAGGATGCGGAGCTGTCCGTCCGGGGTGGCGGGGGGCTGGGCGGCGAGGTCCCGGCGCCAGTTTCCGACCTGGTCGAGCGCGTACGGGGCGGAGGGGTGCACCGACTCGACCTGGACCGGCGGTGCCGCCGGGACGAGGACGGTTCCGTAGGCCTGGCGGAAGCCCCAGCCGTTGCTGCTGTGCCGGACGCCGCCCGCGCGGATCGGGTAGCGCGCGTACAGCCCGGAGCCGGGGGTCCCCTCAATGGGGTGTAGTTCCCGGTATGGCAGGAGCTGGTCGAGCCCGAGGCGGTCCAACTCGGCCGCGATCGTCGGGGTGAACTCCTGCACGGCCAAGACCTCCACCGAGTGCCGTCGGACGAGGTCAACCAGCGCCTCGGCGTCGGCGGAGCCGGCCAGCAGGTTGGCGGTCAGTAGCCGTACCGGCGGGCCGGTGACGGCTGGCGGGGTGGACGGGAACGTCCGCGGTGCCACCACGGCGACCAGCGCCACGGTCGTCACCGCCGCCACCACCGCCGGCCGCCAGCGGCGCAACGCGAGGAGCAGGATCAGGGGCAGCAGGCTGGCCGCGGCGGCGTACGGGGTGAAGGCCAGTAGCTGGACGAGGGGCCCGTGGTCGAGGCCGAGCAGGCGGACGGCCGCCCAGGCGACACCCGGTGTTACGGCCAGCCAACTGGCCACGGTCAAAGCTGTCGGCCGCCGAAAGGGGGTACCTGTTTCCGCCACGACCGCAGCCTAGGGCACGCCGGCCCGCCCAACCCGGCGCCGAAGCTGCCGAAGGCCTTCAGCGTTCCATTGGTTTTTGTCCAGTATCGAGGGGAATCGTCGCTAGTGGGATATCCAGTGCGGTAAGTCCGACGTTTGCTGACGGTTGGCGCGGGAAGCAAGCACCGTGACGGACATCTCGGACACCCTGGCCCCCGAGCCCAGCTCGGTCGATCCCGACACAGCTGGCACCGAGCTACGACAGACTCTCGCCGAGGTCCGGCGCGTGATCGTTGGGCAGGACCAGCTCGTGGAACGCCTACTCACCGCGCTCGTCGCCGACGGACACTGCCTCCTGGAAGGGGTACCCGGCGTCGCGAAAACACTTGCCGCGCAGACCCTCGCCACCGTCGTCGGCGGCAGCTTCTCCCGCATTCAGTTCACTCCCGACCTGGTTCCCTCCGACATCGTCGGCACCCGCGTCTACCGGGCATCCCGGGAGACGTTCGATGTCGAGCTGGGTCCGGTCATGGCCAACCTGGTCCTCGCCGACGAGATCAATCGCGCTCCGGCGAAGGTGCAGTCCGCGCTGCTGGAGGCGATGGCCGAACGCCAGGTCTCGATCGGCGGGCGGAGCTGGGAGGTCCCGGCGCCGTTTCTGGTGTTGGCCACCCAGAACCCGATCGAGTCCGAGGGGGTGTACCAGCTGCCGGAGGCGCAGCGAGACCGGTTCCTGATGAAGGTGACGGTGGACTACCCGAGCGACGCCGACGAACTCGCCATCCTCTACCGGATGAGCAGCGACCGGCCGACGCCCCAGCCGGTACTCGACCCGCAACGGCTGCTCGACCTCCAGGCCCGGGCGAGCCGGGTCTTCGTGCACCACGCGCTTGCCGAGTACGTGGTCCGGCTGATCCTGGCCACCCGGGACCCGGTCCGGTTCGGCCTGCCCGACGTCGCCCCGCTGCTCGCCTACGGGGCGAGTCCCCGCGCCACCCTTGGCCTGGTCGCCGCCGCCCGAGCCCAGGCCCTGCTGCGCGGCCGGGAGTACGTGCTGCCCGAAGACGTCCGCGAGTTGGCGCCCGATGTGCTCGCCCACCGGCTGGTCCTCTCCTTCGACGCGGTCGCCGACGGGGTGTCGGCCGAGTCGGTCATCCGGCGGCTGGTCAACGCGGTACCGCCGCCTCGGGTCGCCGGGGTGACCGAGGCCGCGCCCCACCTGGCGGCGGCGTGAGGTGGCGCGGGCGGCCCGCTGGCCCGGTGCCGCCGGACCCCGGCCTGGCCGACCTGGCCGGGGACCGGCGGCTCCGCCGGCTCGAGCTGGCGGTGACCCGGCGGCTCGACGGCCTGCTGCACGGCCAGTACCAGGGACTGCTCCCCGGGCCGGGCAGCGAACCGGCCGGCAGTCGGGAGTACCGGCCCGGTGAGGACGAGGTCCGCCGGATGGACTGGGCGGTGACCGCGCGGACCACCGTGCCGCACGTGCGTCAGCTCGACGCCGACCGGGAACTCACCACCTGGCTCCTGGTAGACGCCAGCGTCAGCATGGAGTACGGCACGGCCGAGTTGGACAAGCGGGAACTCGCGGTAGCCGCCGTCGCGGCGGTGGGCTTCCTCACCGCCGGGGTGGGTAACCGGCTCGGCGCGTCGGTGCTCACCCCGACCGGGCTCCGCCGCCACGCCCCCGGCAGCGGCCGTACCCATCTCTTCGGGCTGCTTCGCACGTTGTTGGCTGCTCCCCGGCACGGCGGGTACGACCAGGACACCGCGCCGCTCGCGCCCCCCGACCTGGCCACCGCGCTGGACGGTGTCCGCCGGGTAGCCACCCGGCGCGGGCTCGTGGTGGTGATCTCGGACTTCCTGGACGGCCTGCCCGAATCGCCCGGGCAGCCCGCTCCCTGGGAACAGCTCCTGCGGCGGCTCGCCGTTCGGCACCAGGTGCTCGCGGTGGAGGTGACCGACCCGCGGGAGTGGGAGCTGCCCGACGTTGGCCTGGTCACCCTGGTTGACCCGGAGAGCGGCCGGCGGCGTGAGATCTGGACCGGCGACCCTCGGCTGCGCCAGCGGTACGCCGCGGCGGCCGCCGCCCAGCGCGATCAGGTACGCCAGGCGCTCCGCCGGTGCGGTGCGGCGCACCTGCCGCTACGGACCGACCGGGACTGGGTCGCCGACATCGTGCGGCACGTGCACCAACAACGCCGGCTGGCGACCGTCCCGGTCCCGGCCGGGAGGGGAGGTCGCGGGTGATCTGGCTCTCGCCGACCCGGCTGTGGCTGCTGCTCGCCGTGCTCGGACTGGCCGCCGGCTACGCCCTGCTACAGCGCCGCCGAAGCCGGTACGCGGTGCGGTTCACGAACCTGCGGCTGTTGGACCGGGTGGCACCACAGCGACCGGCCTGGCGCCGGCACGTGCCAGCCGGGCTCTTCCTGGCGATGCTGGCGTTGCTGGTGGTCGGCTTCGCTCGGCCCACCGCCGAGGTGCGGGTTCCCCGGGAACGGGCGACCGTGATGGTGGCGGTGGATGTCTCCACCTCCATGCTCGCCGGGGACGTGGAGCCGGACCGGCTCACCGCCGCCAAGGAGTCGGCCCGTCGCTTCGTGGACGGTCTCCCCGACGAGTTCAACGTGGGTCTGGTCGCCTTCGCTGGCAGCGCCGCTGTCCTGGTGCCGCCCGACACCGACCGGGAGGCGCTGGACGAGGGGATCGATCGGCTGGTCGAGGGGGCGACGGGGGTGCAGGGCACCGCGATCGGAGAAGCGATCAACACCTCGCTCGGAGCGGTGAAGGCGCTGGACGGTGAGGCGGCGACGGACCCGCCGCCGGCTCGAGTCGTGCTGCTCTCCGACGGGGCCAACACCTCCGGGATGGACCCGATGGAGGCGGCGGCCGACGCGGTGGAGATGGAGGTGCCCGTGCACACCATCGCCTTCGGCACCGCCTCCGGCTATGTGGACCGGGGCGGTCGGCCGATCCAGGTACCGGTGGACGGGCAGACCCTCGACGCCGTCGCCCGGGAGACCGGCGGACAGTTCCACGAGGCGGTCAGCGTCGAGGAGTTGCGCGCGGTATACGACGACATCGGCAGTTCGGTGGGGTACCGCACCAAGCGACAGGACGTCTCAGCCCGGTTCATCGGGCTCAGCCTGGTCTTCGCGCTGGGAGCGGCGGCCGGCTCAATGCGTTGGTTCTCCCGCCTGCCCTGAGCCCGCGGGTGGCTGGGTGCAGGTGGCCGATCGACACGAGGAGCGTACGTATGGCAGTGCAGAGCGGGCTGGGCGAACCGCGTGGCCCCTGGTTCATCTCGCCCGAGCTGGGCCCGGACGGGCGGCCGCGGCCAGGCGAGTCCGGATTGGCCCGGGCGGGCGGGGTGCGTCGCTGGCAGCACCGACTGCTGCTCGGGTTGGCGCTGGTGGCCATCTCCAGTGTCTCCGGCGCCGCGGCCGGTGGTTTGGTGGCGAGCCAGGACGGGCCGCCCGGGGCAGCTTCCGCCTCGGCTGCGCCGGTGCCGGCGGAGCTGGTGACCGCCGCCGAGCAGACCGTCCCGGGGGTGGTCTCGGTGCTGGCCGCTGGCGCCGATGGCGCCTCCGCGACCGGCTCCGGTTTCGCGGTTGACGACCAGCAGCACATCATCACCAACGATCACATCCTGGCGAAGGGGGGAAGCGGTTCGGTGACGGTGGAGTTGCCGGACGGGCGACGGTTCGCCGCCGAGGTGGCGGGCCGGGAGCCCCGCAGTGACCTCGCGGTGCTGCGGATACCGTCGTCCGCGGGGCTGACGGCGTTGCCGCTGGCCAAGCCGGGGACGACCCGGGTCGGTGAGCCGGTGCTGGCAGTGGGCTCGCCCCTCGGCCTCGCCGGCACGGTGACCGCCGGCATCGTGAGCGCCGTGGACCGGCAGGTGCGCCTCGGCGACAACCGGCACACGGCGGTGCAGACCGATGCCTCGATCAACCCGGGGAACTCCGGCGGGCCGCTGGTGAACGCGCGCGGTGAGGTGGTCGGAGTGAACACGGCGATCGCCACGATCGACGGCAACGGCTCGATCGGGATCGGTTTCGCCATCCCCATCGATCAGGTTCAGCAGACCGCCGACACGATCATCGGTAAGGGGGGCTGAGGTCTGCGGGGCCGGCCCGGAACGACTCCGCCTGCCCCGGGTACCCGCCTGCCCGGTGCGCCCCGGGGCCCAGGCGCTAGCCTCGGAGCGTGGACAGTGGGCTGCGGGTGCACGATCGGTGGGTAGTGCCTGAGGCCGAGCTGCGGGAACGCTTCTCCCGGTCGTCCGGGCCCGGTGGTCAGGGGGTCAACACGACCGACTCGCGGGTGGAGCTGAGCTTCGATCTGGCCGCCTCACCGGGGCTACCGGAGCCGCTGCGCGCCCGGGCCCTCGACCGCCTCGCCGGGCGACTCGTCAACGGCGTCCTCACCGTGACCGCCAGCGAGCACCGCGCCCAACTCGCCAACCGGGAGGCCGCCCGGGAACGGATGGCCGCGCTGCTCCGCGCGGCGATCGCACCGCCGCCGAAGCGTCGTCGCCCGACCCGGCCCTCCCGCGCCGCCAAGGAGCGGCGCCTGGCCGAGAAGAAGCGGCGGTCCCAGCGCAAGCGGGACCGCCGCGTCGACGGCGACTGATCGGATCAGTCTGATCGGCCAGCGGGTGGCAATGATTCGGCGGCGCCGGTCACCGGCGCCGTCAGGTGCCGGGTGAAGAACCGGACCGCGCTGTCCAACTCGTGTGCGGGGAGCCGGTCACCGTGCCGGCCCGGATTGGCATGCAGGGTCTTCTCGGCGGAGCCGAACGCGTCGAAGAGGGCCACACTCTGCTCGCGAGACACCAGCTCGTCGTCCCACTGGACCAGAAACTCGATCGGTACGGTGATCTGTGCGGCGGCTTCGCGGAGCGCCGGGGCCGTGGCTCCACCCAGGCCGAGGACCGCCGCGCGGACCCGGGGCTCGGCGGCGACGAACGGCACGCCGAGCCCGCAGCCCAGCGAGATGCCCCAGTAGCCGACGGGTCCGCATTCGAGTGGTCCAGCACGGCCTGCCACTCCCCGACGGTCTGGTTGGCGACCCGGGCATGGAAGGCGGTGAGCAGTGGGGCCAGCTCTGCCCCGGACTCGGCGCGGGTCCGGATCTCGGTGGCCATGCGCTGGCGGTTAAGTTAGGACATCTGTCACTACGTGTCGCACCGGTCAATCGCGTCCAGTAGCCGGGTGCGCAGCCGGGCGGCCCGTTCGGCGAAACCCCGCTGGGCGGCCGCGTACTCCACCCGCCCCGGTGGCGTCTCGACCTCGACCGGGGGGTAGCCCAGGGCAGCCAGGTCGTACGGCGAGGCGCGCATGTCGAGGGTGCGGATCTGTCCCGCCAGCGCGAAGCACTCCGCCACCAACTCGGACGGCACCAGCGGGGAGAGTTTGTACGCCCACTTGTAGAGATCCATGTTGGCGTGCAGACAGCCGGGCTGCTCCAGGTCGTGCTGGCTGTCCCGGGTCGGCTGGAGGAGGTTCAGCGGCCGGGCCGGCGCGGTGAAGAAGCGGTACGCGTCGAAGTGGCTGCACCGCACTCCCCGCTCCTCGACGACCGTGGCGACCTGCGCCGGGCTCATCCGCAGTGGCCAGGCGTTGTGCCGGACCTCGTCCTGGGTCTGCCGGTAGACCATCGCCCACTCGTGCATGCCGAAGCAGCCGAACTGCGCCGGTCGGCCGGCCGTGGCCGCCAACAGGGTCCGGATCCAGGTGATCGAATCGGCCCGTCGGGCGCGTACCGCCGGGGTGTCGAGGGTGGCACCGGCGGCGCTGGCGCGGTAGTCCGGCCCGAAGTCGGCCGGGTCCGCGTCGCGCAGCACCACCCCCGCGCCGGGATGCCAGCGGCGGAGCCGGGCCGGTCGGTACGAGTAGTAGGTGAAGAGGAAGTCCTGCACCGGATGCTTCTCGCCCCGGCGGCGGCGGGCCAGGTGGGGGGCCAGCCACCCGTCGATCCGTTCCTGGTGCGCCCGGCGTCGGGCCTGCCAGGTCGCCGGGTCGAGCACGGTGCCGGTTGCGGGGAGGGCGGCTGTCACCTGCCCAGGGTACGACCGTCCCCGCTGTTGGGCCCGGGTGTGTCTCCCGCGGTGCGGCCGCACTGCACGCTGCTGCTACCGGGCCGGGCTGCGCTTACGAAGCCGGATGCTGGGGCGGCGAGGTTGCTGCTGCCGCGCGCCACGGATAGTGTTTGGTCAAACGTCCAAGGCGATCGCCCAAGGGGGTCATCGTGGGTGAGACCAACATCGAACGGGGCCGGAACGCGCGAGCACGCCTGTTGGCGGCCGCCCGGGAGCTGATCGGCGAGCTCGGTTGGAACGCCGTCAGTACCCGGACGCTGGCCGAGCGGGCTGGCGTCCGTTCCGGGCTGGTGCACTACCACTTCGACTCGCTCCAGGCGCTGCTGCGTCACGCCGCTCTGGCTGAGGTCCGGCGGATGCTCGACGACACCAGGGCGCTCCTTGCCGGGACCGCGAGCCCGAGCGACGGCATCGAGCGGATGCTGCTCGACCTCGACCAGTACAACGGTGCTGATTCGGCCTCGCTGCTGTTCGTCGAGACCTACCTCGCCGCCACCCGCGACCCCGAACTGCGCCAGGGGATGAGTGCCCTGGTCGCCGATTTTCGTAGCTCGCTGTCCGAAGAGCTCACCCGCTGCGGACACCCCAGGCCGCGCGCCGCCGCGAGCATGGTATTGGCGCTCTTCGACGGTTTCGTCCTGCACAAGGGCCTCGACCCGGGCCTGTCCGCGGAGCATGTCGCTCCGCTTCTGCGCCGAATCACCAACACCGAAGAGAATGGAGAACAGCGATGAAAGCCCTCATCTGCGGTGCCGGTATCGCCGGGCTGGCCCTCGCCCACCGGCTGCACCACCACGGTGGGGAGGTTCAGATCGTCGACCATGCTCCGGGGCCGCGCGAACAGGGTTATATGATCGACTTCTTTGGCCCGGGGCACGAGGCGCTGACGGCGATGGGTCTGCGGCCGAACCTTCGACGGGTCGCCAGTTCGGTCGAATCCTTCCGCTACATCGACTCCCGTGGCCGGACGACTGTCCGCGTCGACCACACGTTCTTCGCCCGGGCTCTGGACGGCAAATACGCCAGCATCATGCGGCCTGCCCTCGAACGCATGCTCCGTGAATCGCTCAACGACCAGGTCGACATCCGCTATGGCGTCACGATCGACCGGATCAGCGGTGACCGGGCAGAGCTCTCCGACGGCACTGCTGTCGAGGCGGACGTGATCGTGGGCGCCGACGGCATCCACTCCCACGTCCGCTCGCTCGTCTTCGGCCCCGAGCGCAACTGTCTTCGTTACCTCGGCATGCACACTGCGGCGTACGTCTTCGAGGACCCCGTGGTGTTCGCACAGGTTCGGGGCCAGTTCGTGATCACCGAGACCCTCAACCGTCAGCTGGGCCTCTACGGGCTCGATGACGGGCGGGTCGCGGTGTTCACCGTGCACCGTACGGACGACGCCCGTCTACCCGAGGACCCGCGTGCGACGCTCCGTCGTACCTACACCGGCATGGGCGACCTGGTGGAGCGGGCCGTAGCCAACTGTCCTCCGCCGGATGCGGTCTACTACGACCAGGTCGCCCAGGTCGACGCCGCGCGTTGGGTCGATGGGCGGGTCGCGCTGGTCGGTGACGCCGCGTACGCGGTGTCCCTGGTCGCCGGGCAGGGTGCCTCACTGGGGATCGCCGGGGCGTACCTGCTGGCCGAACGGCTGCATGCCGCCGGGTCTGTCCAGGAGGGACTGGCCGACTACGAGCGTCGCTGGCGGCCGGTCATCCGCACCACGCAGCAGGCGGCCCGAGATCGGGTCACCGAGTGGTTCCTGCCGACGTCGTCGGTCAAGCTGCTGGCTCGGCGCTGGGGATTCCGGGCGATGCGCGTGCCGGGCCTCGATCGACTTTTGGCCGGCAGGCTGTTCCCGAAAGATCACCGGAACATTGCCGAACTCGCGAGGTAGGAACTGCGGGTTCCGAAGTGAGGCGGATATCGGTCCTCCGGGTGCCAACCTTCTATGCTCGGTCGGTGGTGCGGAACGAGGGGGAACGAAAATGGTAGCGCCAGCAGACTACGTGGAAATAATTCGGCAACGGCTGGTGGTCGACGGGTGTGCGGTGACTGATGAGCGCCTGGGTGCTGACTCCGTGATGGTGGGCTACCGGGCTCAGTTTCGGGCCTTGACCCGGATTCACTTTTTCACGGTCGTCACGAGGAGGGGGCAGGTTGTCGAGGGAGATCTGCGGTCCTTCGTCAACAACGCGGTAGGGCTGGGACTGGAACGAAAAGGCCGCTGGCTCGGTGTGCAGACAGGCGTCATTGTGCTGCCTGTGCTCGTGACCGAGGCGGCGGATCCCGCCGCGACAGCGCTGACCCAGAAGGCATACCGGCTCAAGCGGTCCGGCTTCGCGGTCATGACCCAGCCCACCATCGTGGACGTCAAGGCGGGCAGGGTCTGGACCTTCCGGGGTACCCGGATCTGGGGTTTCGTCTACAACTCGTTGATCCAAAAGAAATACGAGGCGTACCTGCCGGAGCCGTCGGCCGCGGCCAACTGACGACTTCGAGGGTCGATGGAAGTCACCCTCACGATAGATCGAATTTGATCATGGAAGACGTCTACGGTGGTTCCGTGGCACGTCCCCGCACGCCGACGACAAGACCCGATGCGGGTCGGGGCGAGGCGAAGGCGTGCCGATCGCGGTCTGGGAGGTCGGAGGCGACCTTCCTCCGGACAGATCTCGGGGACCGTTATGACCAGATCCTCGCTCTGCTGCGTGCCCGCGGGCTGCGGTTCCGTGCCGGCTCGCGATGGCGGGAGGCGACGAAGACCCAGGTCCATCGCATCGGCGAGGCGACCGTCGCCTGACTGGCGAGACGCCTCGACGATCCGTCACTCCCGCGAAAGGCCCATCGTCATGACCGCTGCACGGATGCTCACCGGAGACCGCCCCACCGGAAAACTGCACCTCGGCCACTACGTCGGCAGCATCGCCAACCGAGTGCAGCTGCACCGGCGCTACGAGAGCTTCTTCATCATCGCCGATCTGCACATGCTGACCACCAAGAACACCCGGGACGACATCGCGCGGGCCACCCAGAACGCCCGGGACATGGTCCTCGACTCCCTCGCCGCCGGGATCGACCCCGACCTCGCCACGTTCTACCTCCAGTCGGCGATCCAGGAGGTCGGAGACCTCAACACTCTCTTCCAGAACCTGGTCAGCGTGCCGCGCCTGGAACGAGTGCCCTCCCTCAAGGAGATGGCCCGTGACGCCGGGAAGGACGAGATGCCGTACGGCCTGCTCGGCTACCCGGTGCTGCAGGCCGCCGACATCCTTTGCGTCAAGGCGAACGTGGTGCCCGTCGGCAAGGACAACGCCGCGCACGTCGAGGTCACCAGGGAGATCGCCCGCCGCTTCAACCATCTCTACGGCGAGGTCTTCCCCGTCCCCGACCTGGTCAGCGCCGAGACGCCCACCCTGGTCGGCACCGACGGCCGGGCCAAGATGAGCAAGAGCCGCGGCAACGCCATCGCCCTCTCCGACGAGCCGGCCGAGGTTCGCCGCAAGGTCATGGGCATGTATACCGACCCGAACCGGGTACGCGCGGACGTGCCGGGCACGGTCGAGGGGAACCCGGTGTTCCAGTACCACGACGTTTTCAATCCGAACCGGGCGGAGGTCGATGACCTCAAGGGCCGGTATCGCGGAGGCACGGTCGGCGATGTCGAGGTCAAGGAGAAGCTGGCGACCGCGTTGAACGCCTTCCTCGACCCCATGCGCGAGCGGCGCGCCCGCTACGAGGCGGACCGGGGTCGAGTCGACGAACTGATCGTGGAGGGCACGGAACGCGCCCGGCAGGCGGTGCAGCAGACCGTCTTCGAGGCGCGCAAGGCGATGGGCCTCACCGGCGTCTACACCCAGCTGCGCCGTAAGGCCGAGCGGTCCCGTAAACCCGCGGCCACGGTCGCGTAGCAGGTCAGGGCACGTCCACCCGAACTCCGGCGGAGAACACCCCACTGCGTAGCTCGAGTTGGGTCGGCGGCTGCTGGCCGTGCACGCTGAAGATCAGCGGGAGGACCATTCGGCTGCCGGCGGCCAGTGGCTTGGCGAACACGTCCCGGCCCTGGTTCGCCCGGCGGGTCGCCTGCTCGTCGGTACCGACGAAATTGCCGTTGGCGAGGTACGCCCGCTGGAGGGGGCCGTACCAGGTCTGCTGTTCCGGGGTGCGGTTCTGGACCCCGACCGTCGCCGCGCAGGTGTGCCTCGTCGAGGTTGGTTGGCAGCTGATCCGGTAGACGGTGAACTCGAACGCCGCCTCGCGGAGCGGCTCCCCGATCGCCCCGGCGGCTCCGGTGCCGAGCCAGGCGCCGCTGGTGGGATGGGAGTCGGTGTCGACGGCAGTAGCCTTCCGGGTGGCCGTCCAGGTCGCCGCGCCCACGGTGGAAGCCAGCAACACCGCGGCGACCGGGACGAGCAGCCAGGTCGAGGGCCGGCGGCGGCGCGCCGGAGTGGTCGGTGCCGCCGGTCGCGGATAGACGGTCCCGCGTCCCCTTTGGTGTGGCGGTGGGAGCTGGGTTCGGTGTCGCCGTCGCTGCCAGGCCCACCAGCCGCCGACAGCGAACGCGGCGAGTCCACCGAGGCCGGTGAGGAGGGCCGCCGGCCGCTGCCACACCGGTGGTTCCGGTTCGGCCGCCGCCGGCGTTGAGGCGGACTGCCAGGTCGCGGTCGCACAGTCGTACGGGCGCTCGCCGCCAGCGGCGAACGCGCAGGCGGGCGCGGTCAGGGGCGTATCCGGTGGCGCGGAGAGCTTGGTGTTGAGCGTGGTGGTGCTCCGGGCGGGCAGCCGCAGGTCCCAGGTGACCTCTGTTCCGGCGGTGCCGCCGTGGTGGCTGGGTCGGCCGCCGTCGGTGATCGAGGTCGCCGAGGTGCCCGGCGGAAGCTCCTGCCGGACGGTGGTGGTGATCGGCCGGTCTCCGTCGTTGCGGATCTGGATCCGGTAGCTCGGCGCGGCGGTATTCTCCGATGCGACCTCTACGGTGACCGGCGGTTTCGGTGGTGGGGCCGCGGCCTGGGTAGGGCTCGGCAGCGCCGGCGGCGCAGACGGTCGGCCCGGCTCCGCGGAGGCCTCGGCGGACGGCTGGCCGGCGGGCGCCGTGGCTGCCGCGGGTGGGGCCGGCGGTCGGGTGGCCGGCGGCTGTGCGGCGGCCGGGCCGGGTAGAGCCGGCACGGCGGCGAGGATGCCGAGGCAGTAGACGAACACTGCGAGGGCCCCGTGGTGTCGTGTCGATGCAGGCATACGAACGAACCTCCGGAGCCGACGTTAGGGCGGTGTCACGCCGGGCGGTAGGAAGTGGCGAAGCCGGCCCCGGTCGGGTGGTGATGGCGTAGGCTGCGCGGCGCGCCACGCGGCATCCGACCTGCGGCTGCACCCCCGCACCTGGCCGGGGATAGATTGGCCCGGTGCGTATCGCTCGTTTCGCTCATACCAAGGGAATGTCGTTCGGAGTCGTCGAGGGGGAGCCGGAGGCGGGTCCGCAGGGGCTGACCGTCGCTGAGGTCGAGGGCCATCCGTTCGGACGGATCACCTTCTCCGGTGCCCGGTGGGCTCTCTCCGATGTCCGTCTGCTCTCGCCGATCCTGCCGAGCAAGGTTGTCTGCGTCGGCCGTAACTACGCCGAGCACGCGGCGGAGCACGGCGCCGAGGTGCCCCAGGAGCCGTTGCTCTTTCTCAAGCCGTCCACCTCGGTGATCGGGCCGCGGGACGCGATCCGGCTGCCGGCGCTGTCGAAGCAGGTCGAGCATGAGGCCGAGTTGGCCGTGGTGATTGGGGCGCCCGGAGCCCGGCGGGCCGACCGGGCCGCCGCTGCCCGTGCGGTCTTCGGCTACACCTGCGCCAACGATGTCACGGCGCGGGACCTGCAGCGGGCGGACGGGCAGTGGACCCGGGCCAAGGGCTTCGACTCGTTCTGCCCGATCGGTCCCTGGATCACCACCGGTCTCGACGTCGCCGACCTGGAAATCCGGTGTGAGGTGGGTCGCGATCCGGAGGAGATGGAGGTCCGCCAGCTGGGCCGGACCCGGGACATGGTCTTCGACGTGCCGGCCCTGGTGTCGTACGTCTCACATGTGATGACGTTGCTTCCCGGTGACGTGATCCTGACCGGCACACCGGCCGGGGTTAGTCCGCTCGTGGATGGGGATACGGTCACCGTGCGGATCGAGGGGGTCGGTGAGCTGACCAACCCGGTGCTGCCCGCCAGCTGATCCGATGCGAGGTTTCCGCTGCTCAAGGGCGTTCTGTCGGGGGCGATTTGGCCCCACGGCGGGAGGAGGGTAATGTTTGTGCCCGGCGCTGCGAGGCGCCGATGGGGTATGGGGTAATTGGCAGCCCGACTGATTCTGGTTCAGTTAGTCTAGGTTCGAGTCCTGGTACCCCAGCGCTGTCTCGGCTCGGTTGAGTCGTGACCGCTGGATTCCAGCGGAGGTTCCGCCTCCGGTGGAATGCTTCCCACCCGTTGGGTGGGAAGCATGAGGTTCTGGCCCCGTCGTCTAGCGGCCCAGGACGCCGCCCTCTCAAGGCGGTAGCGCCGGTTCGAATCCGGTCGGGGCTACAGAAGCGGTGTGAGCCCGTCCCGTTGTCGGGGCGGGCTTTTCCGTTCTCCGGACCGGGTCCCCCGTTCACTCCCGGACGGGGTGTGCCCCCAGACCGGGTCAGCCCCGCATCGGGGTGGTGACCGCCGTCGGTGGGCTGCCCGCCCGAGGTGACTGCCCCCGGCGAGAGTGGTTCGGCCGGTGCCGGTAGACTATCTTCGTACCGCTCAGCTGAGTGGTCGTTGGGGAAATTTCCTGGCCCCGTCGTCTAGCGGCCCAGGACGCCGCCCTCTCAAGGCGGTAGCGCCGGTTCGAATCCGGTCGGGGCTACTCATCTCCAACAGGCCCGTCTCGCCCTGGCGAGACGGGCCTGTTGGGTTCGGTCACCAGGGCGGTGGGCTACAGGCCGGAGAGCCGCTGGCCGGCTCGGACGACCGCCATCGCATGACGTTCGCCGGGACGGCGGCCGAGCCGTTCGATGGGACCGCTGACGCTGACGGCGGCGATGACCCGTCCGGTGCGATCCCGGATCGGAGCGGAGACGCTCGCCACCCCCGCTTCCCGTTCCGCCACGCTCTGCGCCCAGCCGCGGCGCCGGACCTCGGCGAGCGCTCGGCCGGTGAACTTCGAGCGCGGCAGGAGCGGCATGACCGCCTCCGGTGGCTCCCAGGCCAGCAGGATCTGCGCCGCGGAGCCGGCGATCATGGGTAGCACCGAGCCGACCGGCACGGTGTCCCGTAGGCCGCTGGCCCGCTCGGCGGCGGCTACGCAGACCCGCTCGTCGGCCCGGCGCAGGTAGAGCTGCGCGCTCTCCCCGGTGGCGTCCCGGAGCGCGCAGAGCAGGGGCTCGGCCGCGGTCAGCAGCACGTCGGGCGCGGCGTTGGCCAGCTCCCCCAGGCGAGGACCGGGGCGCCACCGTCCCTGTGTGTCGCGTACCAGCATTCGGTGGATCTCCAATGCCTGGGCCAACCGGTGTGCTGTTGCCCGGGGCAGCTTCGTGCGTTCAACGAGTTCGGCCAGGCTGGCGCCGTCCACGCAGGCGGCCAGGATGACCACCGCCTTGTCGAGAACGCCGACACCGCTCATACTGTGTCCCACAAACCGAAACCTACCTCCCAGAATTTAGGATGTCCAGATGGTGGGAGTCACTCCTGAGCCGAGGACCCTGGCCGAGAAGGTCTGGGCCTCGCACGTCGTCCGATCCGCCGAGGGCGAGCCCGACCTGCTCTTCATCGACCTGCACCTGCTCCACGAGGTGACCAGCCCGCAAGCCTTCGACGGGCTGCGCCTCGCCGGCCGCCAAGTCCGGCGCACTGACCTGACGATCGCGACCGAGGATCACAACACCCCCACCGGGTACGCCGACCCGTCGTACCGGTTCCGGCGCGGTGACCTGTTGACGATCGCCGACGCCACCTCTCGGACGCAGATCGAGACGCTGCGCCGCAACTGTGCCGAGTTCGGTGTGCGGCTGCATCCGTTGGGTGATCAGAATCAGGGGATCGTCCACGTCATCGGCCCGCAGCTGGGCCTGACCCAACCCGGGATGACGATCGTCTGCGGTGACTCGCACACCGCCACCCACGGCGCCTTCGGCGCGTTGGCCTTCGGTATCGGCACCAGCGAGGTCGAGCACGTGCTCGCCACCCAGACGCTGCCGCAGGCCCGACCGAAGACGATGGCGGTGAACGTCGTCGGTGAACTCGGGCCGGGTGTTACCGCGAAGGACCTGGTGCTCGCACTGATCGCCCAGGTCGGTACGGGCGGTGGCCGCGGGCATGTCGTGGAGTACCGGGGCGAGGCGATCCGGAAGCTGTCCATGGAGGGGCGGATGACCGTCGCCAACATGTCGATCGAGTGGGGTGCCAAGGCCGGGTTGATCGCCCCGGACGAGACGACGTTCGACTACCTCAGGGGGCGGCCGAACGCCCCCTCCGGCGCTGACTGGGAGGCGGCGGTCGCGTACTGGCGGACGCTACCCACCGACGCGGGCGCGACGTTTGACTCCGAGGTAACCCTGGATGCGAGCCGAGTCACGCCGTTCGTGACCTGGGGCACCAACCCGGGACAGGGCGCGTCGCTGGACGCGCGGGTGCCGAATCCGGAGGAGTTCGCCACCGAGCCGGAGCGGGCCGCCGCTCGTCGAGCCCTGGAGTACATGGACCTCGCTGTGGGCACTCCGCTGCGGGACCTCACCGTTGACGTGGTCTTCGTCGGCTCCTGCACCAACGGCCGGATTGAGGACCTGCGGGTGGCTGCCGACGTGCTGCGCGGGCGCCGGGTGGCCCCGGGTGTGCGGATGCTCGTCGTACCGGGCTCCGCCGCGGTACGGGCGGGTGCCGAGGCGGAAGGGCTGGACAAGGTCTTCACCGAGGCAGGTGCTGAGTGGCGCTTCGCGGGCTGCTCGATGTGTCTGGGGATGAACCCGGACACGCTCCGCCCGGGCCAGCGCGCCGCCTCCACCTCGAACCGTAACTTCGAGGGCCGCCAGGGCCGGGGTGGACGTACCCACCTGGTCTCCCCGCCGGTCGCCGCCGCCACCGCGGTGGCGGGCCGGCTGGCGGCTCCCGCCGATCTGTAGCAAGGGATACCGCTGATGGAGAAGTTCACCATCCACACCGGCACTGCCGTGCCACTGCGTTTCTCTAATGTGGATACCGATCAGATTATCCCCGCCGTGCACCTGAAGCGGGTAACGCGAACGGGTTTCGCGGATGCGTTGTTCAGTGCCTGGCGGGAGGATCAGGCGTTCGTCCTCAACAATGAATCATATTCTGGTGCCTCGATTCTCGTTGCTGGCCCCGAGTTCGGCACCGGCTCTTCCCGCGAACATGCCGTCTGGGCCTTGCGGGACTGGGGGTTCCGGGCCGTGCTGTCCCCGCGCTTCGGGGACATCTTCCGGGGTAACGCGCTCAAGGGAGGGCTGCTGCCGGTTGAGTTGGAATTGGACGTGGTCGAAGAGATCTGGGGTCGCGTCGAGGCTGATCCCAGCACGCCGATCACCGTCGACCTCGCTGCCCGCCAGGTCCAGGTCGCGGATGCGACCTGGGCGTTCCCGCTGGACGAGTTCAGCCGCTGGCGGCTGATGGAGGGCTTGGACGACATTGGACTCACGCTTCGGCACGAACCCCTGATCGGTGCCTTCGAGGCAGCGCGGCGGCCGTTCCTACCGACCATCACATAGCTGCCCGTCCCGCCCCGCGAGGGAAAAGTCGCCCCCACCGGCGTCGCTGGTGGGGGCGAATCTGTTGCGACACAAGGGCCTTTTTCTGTCGAATGTTTGTGTAGCGCCAGCGCAGGGCATAACGTGCGCGCAGAATGGCTCGCGTCGAGTCAGTTGCACAATCGGGAGGAAGTCGTGAACAAGGCCGAGCTTATCGAGACGCTCGCCGTTCGCCTGGGGGACCGGAAGACGGCGACGGCCGCGCTCGACGCGGTCCTCACTGAGGTCCAGGCGGCGGTTACCAAGGGTGAGAAGGTATCGATCACCGGCTTCGGAGCGTTCGAGAAGCGTGTCCGGGGAGCCCGAACAGCGCGCAATCCACGGACCGGCGAGGCGGTGAAGGTCAAGAAGACCTCCGTCCCGACGTTCCGCCCGGGTACCGGGTTCAAGGAGATGGTGGCCAGCGGCAAGGTGCCGAAGGCCACAGCGGCGAAGAAGAGCACCGCCGCCAAGGCGGCCGGGGCCAGGACCACTGGTGCCGCGGCCAAGAAGACCACCGCGGCGAAGGCCACCGCCGCCAAGAAGACGACCGCCGCGAAGGCCACCGTGGCCAAGAAGACCACCGCGGCGAAGAAGACGACCGCGGCCAAGGCCACCGGGGCGAAGAAGACCGCGGCGAAGAAGACCACCGCGGCCAAGGCCGCTCCGGCGAAGCGCACCACCGCGACGAAGGCCACCACGGCGCGGAAGTCCGCGACGAAGAAGGCGGTGCCGGCCACGAAGGCCACGGCGGCCCGGAAGAGTGCGGCGGCCACGAAGGCCACCGCGCGGAAGGCACCGGCGAAGCGGGCGACCACGCGCTGATCCGGCACCGTCGGGGGCGGCCACCAGCACGGTGGGCGCCCCCGACGCGCTACAGGGGGTCGGGGGCGAGGAGAGTCGCGCCGGAGAAGGCGAGCAGCCAGCCGCCCCCGGGCTGGGTGGTGAAGTCCGCACGGCGGCCGGAGAGGCGCTCCAGCGCCCCCGAAACCATCGAGCCCTGGCAACACACCACGGCCGGCGTACCGGCCGTGCCGAAGGCGGCCAGGCAGGCGGCAGCGGCCAACGCGCACTCGTCCTGGCGCTGGCCCGCCCGCGGCGCGTCCAGATCTCTGGTGACCGCAATGGGCAGGTCCAAGAAATCCGCCACCGGGCTGAGGGTCTGGACGCAGCGCCGGGCCGACGCGGCGAGCAGGTGTACCGGCGCAACCACGGCCACCAGCGGCACCAGCCGTCGTGCCTGGGCCCAGCCGGCGACAGAGAGCGGTCGGCCGCTCCGGGACCCGGCCCAACTGCTCCACCCACCCGCGTCCGCGTGCCGCACCAGCATGACCGTCGCGGTCACCGGTGGCAGGGCCGCGAACGCGCGGACCACCGCCGCGTCGTGCGGGTGACTGACCAACCGCACCGCCCTGTCCACCGCGAGCCAGCGCACCTCGTCAACCTCGGTGTCGGGCGGAAATCCATTGGTCGCGACCGCCCGCATCGACCAGTAGTCGACCACCTTCGGCCGGTTCTGACTGCGGTAGCGCACGCTCGGCAGCCGGGCCTGCGGCACCGCCCGCACGCCGGTCTCCTCGGCGACCTCCCGGAGGGCGGCGCGGAGCGGGTGCTCGCCCGGCTCGAGCTTTCCCTTCGGCAGCGACCAGTCGCCGTAGCGGGGGCGGTGCACCAGGCAGACCTCGACACCGCCCTTGCCGGGCCGCCAGAGGACACCGCCGGCTGACCGGATCCCGCTCGCCATCTGGTCAGCGTACGGCTGTGCCGCCAACTCGGCGTAGCAGCAACTCCTGCAGGTGCGCCCGAGGGTCGTCCCCGGTGCCGGAGCGCCGGTGCCAGCTGCCCTCCGCGTCCAGCTCGAACGCCTCCACGTCGGCGCTGAACGCGGCGATCAGCACGTGATCCAGCTCCGCTCGGGCTACCGGGTCGGTGACCCGTACCAGCGCTTCGACCCGCCGGTCCAGGTTGCGGTGCATCAGGTCGGCCGAGCCCATCCAGAACTCGGCGTCACCGTCGTTGCCGAACCGGAAGATCCGCGAATGCTCCAGGAACCGGCCGAGGACCGAGCGGACCCGGATGTTCTCCGACAGGCCCGCGACCCCGGGACGGAGCGTGCACATCCCCCGAATCAGCAGGTCCACGTGGACGCCGGCCCGGGAGGCCCGGTAGAGCGCATCGGTGATCTCCTCGTCAACCAGCGAGTTCACCTTGAACTGGACCAGCCCCGACCGGCCGAGCCGGACATTCGAGATCTCCCGCTCGATCCGCTCGATCAGGCCGCTGCGGATTCCCTGCGGCGCCACGAGTAGTTGCCGGTACGCCGTCTGCCGGCTGTAGCCGGTCAGCACGTTGAACAGGTCGGTCAGGTCGGCACCGATCTCCGGATCGGCGGTGAGGAGGCCGAAGTCCTCGTAGAGCCGGGCGGTCTTGGGGTGGTAGTTGCCGGTGCCGATATGGCAGTAGCGGCGGATCTGACTGCCTTCCTGCCGGACCACCAACGCCGTCTTGCAGTGCGTCTTGAGCCCCACCAGGCCGTAGACGACGTGGCACCCGGCGCGTTCGAGCGTCCGCGCCCAGCCGATGTTGGCGATCTCGTCGAACCGGGCCTTCAACTCGACCAGCACCACCACCTGCTTGCCAGCCTCCGCCGCGTCTACCAGGGCGTCCACGATGGGGGAGTCGCCGCTGGTGCGGTAGAGGGTCTGCTTGATGGCCAGCACGTTCGGGTCCGCGGCGGCCTGCTCGATGAAGCGCTGCACGCTGGTGGCGAAGGAGCGGTACGGGTGGTGCACCAGCACGTCACCGTCGCGCAGGGTGGCGAAGACGCTGCGCGGCACCTCGCCCTCGGCGAGCCGCGGGTGGGTGGCCGGCACGAACGGCGGATCCTTCAGGTCCGGCCGATCCGCCTCGCCGTAGAGCTGCCAGAGTGCCGACAGGTCGAGTAGGCCATTGACCCGCTGGACGTCCTGGGGGTCCATGTCCAGTTCGCGGACGAGGAGCTCCAGCATGTGTTCGGAGATTGAGGCGGCCACCTCCAGCCGAACCGACGGGCCGAATCGACGGCGGGCGAGTTCCCGTTCGAGGGCCTGCAGCAGGTCCTCGTCCCGGTCCTCGTCGACCTCCACCTCGGCGTTGCGGGTCACCCGGAAGAGGTGGCACTCCACCACCCGCATCCCGGAGAAGAGCTGACCCAGGTGCACCGAGATCAGATCCTCCACCGGCAGTACCTGAACGCCGGGCTGGTCACGGTGGACGCGGACGAACCGGGGCACGTTGTTGGGCACCTTGACCCGGGCGAACAGCTCCGATCCGCTGTCCGGGGCGCAGACGGAGACCGCCAGGTTGAGGGAGCGCCCGGAGATGTACGGGAACGGGTGCGCCGGGTCGACCGCGAGGGGGGTGAGCACGGGGAAGATGTGCTCACCGAAGTAGGTGCGCAACCGGGTGTGCTCGGCGTCGGTCAGGTCACCCCAGCGGAGGATGCGCAGACCCGCGGCGGCCAGCTTCGGCAGGAGGTCGTCGACGAAGCAGGCGGCCTGCCGGGAAACCAGGGTGGCGGTCTTCTCCGCGATCAGCTCCAGCTGGGTGCGCAGCGGCATCCGGTCGCCACCGCGGACCGGCAGCCCGGCGGAGAGCCGTCGCTTCAGCCCGGCGACCCGCACCATGTAGAACTCGTCGAGGTTGCTGGCGAAGATGGCGAGAAACTTCGCCCGTTCCAGCAGCGGGGTGCGGGGGTCCTCGGCGAGTGCGAGGACGCGGGCGTTGAAGTCCAGCCAGGAGAGCTCCCGGTTGAGGAACCGGTCGTCCGGCAGCGGTTGCGTGGCGGGCGGTTCGTCGGGCGGCGCCGGCTGGTCCGGCACCGGGTCGAGCACCTCCGCCAAGCCAGCCGCGTCGTCGGCTGGGTTAACGCTGGTCGGGTCGGTCGGGTCGACGCTGGTCGGGTCGGCCGGGGAGTCGGCGGTGTCGGTGCCCCGGGCGGACAGGAAGCGACCGTTGGCCCCGCGGGGGCGGGAGCCGTTGTGGGGTGGAACCGCCGGTCGTCCGGCGACGGAGTCAGCGGGGTGCTCGCCAGGGGTGCTCACCCGCCCATCTTGACCGGAGCCCGGTTAACGCCAGATGAACTTGGCCGGGTTGCTCAGCTCATCGTCGGCAACGTCACGCGAATCACCGTTCCCGCCCCGTCGGTCTCCACCCGCAGCCGTTGGCCGAGGCGGAGCAGCCGTAGGCCGGAGGCGTCGAAGGCCGGAGCCGGAAACGCCAGTTCGGTGCCGTCGTCGAGGAGGAGCACGCCGCTGCGGGTCGTCGCGTCATAGGTGGCCACCGTGCCCTGCATGACCGGCACGCTACACCGACCGGCTGCCGGTGGGGGTGGCCGCCGCGCCACACAGCGATGCGGTGCGCGTCCCCAGCCCGAGTTGGGTGGCCGCGGCCAGATCGGCGGCGGTGTCGACATCCCGACGCAGGCTCGGCCAGTCACCGAGCAGGGGGAGCGCACCACTGGCCGCGTGGGCGGCCGCGGAGCTGCCACCGAAGCGGGGATCCAGGGGCACGCCGGGCGGCGCGGCCAGCAGCACGGTGCCGGTGCCGGGGGCATCGGGGACAAACCGGCGGGTCGAGGGACCGGACCGCGCCGCCGACAGGGCGGCCGCCAGCTCGACCGGGCGTAGCGCGGGCAGGTCCGCGGTGAGGCCCGCCACCCAGCCGGCCCCGGCGACGGACGCGCCGTACCGGAAGGCGGGGTTGAGTCCCGCGGCGGGGCGGTCCGGCACCACCCGCGCACCGATCGCCGCCGTCACGGCCGGGTCGTCCGTTACCACCAGCACCTCGGCAACCACCGGACAGGCCCGCACCGCCTCGACCGTGTCGACCGCCAACGCCAGCGCCAACGCCGCGTGGGGCTGGCCGGGCAGCGCGCCGCGGAGCCGGCTCTTCGCCGCGTCCAGCCGCTTCACCGGCACCACTACGGTCCACACCTGGGTCACCCCGCCATCCTGCCAGCCCGGTGCCGGTACCCTCACTGGCCGGACCCGGGGGGAGCAGGCATGATTTCACCTCGCGGGCGTTGAACCGGGTGGGGCGTACCGGCGGGCCGGTCGGTGGCGGTAGAAGGAGGCGCGGGTGGCGCGGCGCAGGATCGGGTTCTGGCCACGGTTCGCCGTGGTGCTGGTCAAGTCCGTGATGACGATCTGGACACGGCGGAGTTGGCGGGGCATGGAACACCTCCGTCGTTCCGGCGGGGTGATCATCGTGCCGAACCACATCTCGCACGCCGATCCGCTGGTCGCCGCGCACTTCGTTTACGATTCCGGGCGTTGGCCGCGGTTTCTCGGCAAGGCCAGCTTGTTCCGCATTCCGCTGGTCGGCCTGATCCTGCGCCGCTGCTGGCAGATCCCGGTCGAGCGCGGCACCGCGGCCGCGGTCCAGTCGTTGGACCGCCTGGTCGAGGTGGTGAACAGCGGCGGTGCGGTGGTGATCTACCCGGAGGGGACCACGACCCGGGAACCCGAGCTGTGGCCGATGAAGGCCAAGACCGGTGCCGCGCGGCTCGCCCTGGCCACTGGCGCCCCGGTAATTCCGGTGGCGATGTGGGGGCCCGAGCGGATGTTCGATCCCCGGACCTCCCGGCTGAACCCGCGTCCCCGAATTCCGGTGACCGTCGTCGCCGGGCCCCCGGTCGACCTGGACCGGTGGGCCGGCGTCCCTCCGACGAAGGCGGTGCTTGAGGAGATGACCGAGGTCATCATGCTGCGTCTGCGCGATCTGCTGGCCGAGATCCGGCAGGCCGAGCCGCCGGCGCTCTGGGAACGCCCCCGCCGCACCGAACGCCCGGGAGCGGCGGCGTGAGCGGGCACGTGGCCGTGTTGGGGGCCGGGTCCTGGGGGACGGCCTTCGCCAAGATCCTCGGGGACGCGGGCCGGGAGGTCCGGCTCTGGGCCCGGCGACAGTCGGTCGTGGCGGCCCTGCAGGCCGAGCGGAGCAATCCGGAGTACCTGCCGGGCCTGGTCCTGCCGGAGCGGGTGACGGCCACCGCTGACGCCGGGGAGGCGATCACGGGTGCCGAGCTGGTGGTGCTGGCGGTCCCGTCGCAGACCCTGCGGGGCAATCTCGCCGAGTGGCTCCCGTACCTGCATCGCGACGCCACGCTGGTCTCCCTGATGAAGGGGATCGAACTCGGCACCACCAAGCGGATGAGCGAGGTGGTCATGGAGACCGCCCGCGTCCCCGCCGACCGGGTGGTCGTGGTCTCCGGGCCGAACCTGGCCCCCGAGATCGTCGCCGAGCAGCCCGCCGCCACCGTGGTCGCCTGCCCCGACGTTGACCGGGCCACCCTCGTGCAGCGGTCGATCACCACCCCGTACTTCCGCCCATACACCAACGACGACGTGATCGGCTGTGAACTGGGGGGCGCGGTCAAGAACGTCATCGCCCTGGCGTACGGCATCGCCACCGCGATGGGCTTCGGCCACAACACCCGGGCGATGCTGGTCACCCGCGGGCTGGCCGAGACCGCCCGGCTCGGGGTGGCGCTCGGCGCCGACCCGCTCACCTTCGCCGGCCTCGCCGGCATGGGGGATCTGGTGGCGTCCTGCTCCTCCCCGTCGGCCCGCAACCGTACCTTCGGCGAGCACCTCGGCCGGGGGGCGACCCTGGAGGAGGCCCGGATCGCCACCCGGCAGACCGCCGAGGGGGTCAAGAGCGCGCTGGCCGTCCGGGATCTGGCCCGGGCACACGAGATCGAGATGCCGATCACCGAGCAGGTCGAGCTGGTCTGCCACGAGGGCGGGGACCCGCGGCGTGCGGTCGCGGCGCTGATGAGCCGTACGACGAAGCCGGAGTGAGGCGGTGCTAGCCGACCGCGACGGAACCCGCTGTGTCCGCGCCGGGCTGCCGGAGCCCGTACCCGGGGAACCCTTCCTACCCGGTCCGGTCTTCGCCGCGCCATACCACCTCGATCCGTGGGCCGGGCCGGCGGGCACGCCAAACGGCTACGGTCGGCCGGACAACCCGACCCGGCGGCGGTTGGAGGCGGCGATCGGCGAGCTGGAGGGGGGCGACTGTCGAGTCTTTGCCAGTGGTCAGGCGGCGATCACCGGGCTGCTGTTGAGTGTGCTGCGCTCCGGCGACACGGTGCTGCTCCCCGCCGACGGCTACTTTCCGGTGCGGGCGTTCGCCACCGAGACCCTGGCCGGGATCGGGGTACGGGTGCTCCTCGCACCGACCGCCGGTCCCTATCCGGATCTCGCCGGCGTACGTCTGGTGTTGGTGGAGACCCCGGCGAACCCGGGCCTCGACGTCGTTGACCTGCCCGCGTTGGCGGCGCGGGCGCGAGCGGCGGGGGCCTTGCTGGCGGTGGACAACACCACCGCGACCCCGCTCGGGCAGCGTCCGTTGGAACTCGGCGCCGACCTGGTGGTGGCCTCCGGCACCAAGGCGCTCACCGGCCACTCGGACCTGCTGCTCGGCTATGTCGGCACCCGGTCGGCCGAGTTGCTCGCGGCGGTGACCCGGTGGCGGGACCACACCGGGGCGGTCCCGGGCGCCTTCGACGCCTGGCTGGCGCACCGATCCCTGGCCACTCTCGACCTGCGGCTGGCCCGGCAGACCGCGAACGCCGCGGCCCTCGCCGGGTTGCTGGCGGAGCAACCGGCAGTGACCGGGCTGCGCTGGCCGGGCCGGCCGGAGGATCCGGCCTACCCGGTGGCCGTGGCGCAGCTGCGCCGGATGCCGGGGGTGCTCTCGTTTGATCTCGGCGACGCCGACCGTGTCGCCCGCTTCGTCGCCGCCTCCCGGCTGGTGTCGGCGGCCACCTCGTTCGGTGGGCTGCACACCACGGCCGACCGGCGGGCGCAGTGGGGTGACGACACGCCGCCCGGCTTTGTCCGGCTCTCCTGCGGGGTCGAGGACACCGCCGACCTGGTCGCCGACGTGGCTGCCGCGCTGCGGGTCGTTGCCGGCTGACTGCTGACTGCTGACTGCTGACTGCTGACTGCTGACTGCTGACGGTTTGCCGATGGCGGGTCATCGGCGCGGGAACTAGCCTCACGTCATCGTCTCCGGAGTGGGAGGGCCGAACGTGGGCAGCGCGGCAACGCCCGTGGTCGTTGGTCTGGACAACGGCGGCACCAGCAACAACGCCACTGTTCTGACGGTGGATGGGCGCTTCCTCGTGGACGGGTTGCTCGAGAGCCCGAGCGAGGTCCAGGCCGGTCCGCAGGCAGCGATTGAGGCCCTCGCGGGTGCCTTTACCGGGGCATTGGCGTCGGTCGGTGTAACTCGGGATCTGGTCCGGGCGGTGGGGCTGGACACCCCCGGTCCGGCCAGCGCCGCCGGGGTGATCTCCGCGCGTGGTTCGACCAACTTCTCCCAGCCGCAGTGGCGGGGTTACGACGTGCGGGGTGCGCTTGCGCGGCGGCTCGACCTGCCGGTGGTGTATCTCAACGATGGCAACGCCGCCGCTCTGTACGCGCACCAGTCGCACTTTGGCGTGGATGCGGCGCGTCGCTCGTCGGTCTCCGTGGTGGTGGGTACGGGTCTCGGTGGCGGTCTGGTCGAAGGCGGACGGGTGATCGCCGGTGCGGCCGGCATGGCGGGGGAGTTGGGGCACGTGCAGCTTCCGCTGACCGGCCTGCTTGGCCCCGGCCAGCCGGAGCCGGTCTGTGGCTGTGGCTTCGTCGGGGACGCGGAGAGCGTCGCGTCGCTGACCGGGATCGCCCGCAACCTGCTGCCGTACTGGCTGACCCGGTTTCCCGGGCATCCGCTGGCCGCTGAGCCGTTGGTGCGGGCGGCGAGGCTGGTCCGTGGGCTTGGCGAGCGAGGTGACCCGCTGGCCCGGGAGATCTTCACCCAGCAGGCGAAGGCGATCGGCCGGCTGTTCACCCTCGTGGCGAATCTCGCTGATCCGCATGCCTACTTCGTCGGTGGGGGCGTGGTGGAGGCTGCTCCGGAGTTCCGCGACTGGTTCCTGGACACCGTCCGCGAGCACACGGTGCTGCGGAAGGAACAGGCGGCGGTGGCGACGTTTGCGCTGGTGCCGGAGCGGGACATGGCCGGGGCGCGCGGGGTGGCCCTCGCGGCGCTGCGGGTGTCGTCGCCACCGGGGCGATGAGGGGTGGCCGGAGCTGGCTTCCGGTGGTGGTCGGGCGACGGTGGGACCGGTACCGCCGCCCGACCGGTCAGCGGCGTGGTGGCGCGGCGGTGAAGGTCGTCCAGGCCGCGGGGGTGAAGAGCAGCGTCGGGCCGCTTCGGTCCTTCGAGTCGCGCACGCCCACCGCCTGTGGCAGCGTCGCGATCTCGACGCACGCCCCCTCGTCTCCGCTGTGGCTGCTGGTGCGCCAGTGGGCCCGGGGCAGCTGTGGGCCGATCGTCGGTGTCATGGTCCTACCGTCCCTCCATGAGGTGTCGAAGCTGGTCCCGGCTGTCTGCCGGGCTGAGGGCCACGCTCCGCAGGTGCTCCATGATCTTGGTGCAGGTGCGGAGGTCGCCGGGGCGGTCGAGGACCATCTGGCCGGCGACGGTCTCCACCGAGGCGATGAAGGGGTCTTCGGGGTCCGCGAACTCCAGGATGTGCAGCGAGCCGCGGGTGCCGCGGTGGTAGCCGGCGGCCAGTGGGATCACCTGGACGGTGACGTTGGGCAGGTCACTTGCCTTCAGGAGGTGGCTCAGCTGCGCCGCCATCACTGTCCGGTCGCCCACCGGTCGGAGTAGGGCGCCTTCGTCGATGATGGCATCGAGGATCGGCGGGTGCGGCGCGGTGAGCCGCTGCTGCCGGTCGAGCCGGAGCTGGACCCGCTGCTCGACCTCGTCATCAGTCAGGGTGTGCGGGCCTCCTCGCATCACGCCGCGGATGTAGTCGGCGGTCTGGAGCAGGCCGGGCACCACGGAGGGCTCGAAGTTGGCGATCGCGGTGGCCTCGGCCTCCAGCGCGATGAAGTCGATGGTGCGCCGGTCGAGCAGGTATGAGTAGGAGACCCACCAGCCGGGCTTGCGTGCGTCCTTGGCGAGCTGTGTCGCTGCCGCGATCTCGTCTGGTGCGACACCGTAGAGGGTCAGGAGCGCGCGGACGACCGCCGGGCTCACCAGCGTCTGCGCATTCTCGTAGCGGGACAGGGTGCTGCGGGTGCTGCTGATTTCGTCCGCCGCGGACTCCAGGGTGAGGCCGGCGGCCTCCCGGTGCGTGCGCAGGGCGATGCCCAGGCGACGGGCGCGGGCGGTTTTCGGGGCCATGTATCGATCCTTGCACATCTTTGGGAGGCGGTAAATGAGAGAACGCAGGTGAGAGTTGCATTTACGGCCATCGCAGTGTCACGCTGTCATCAGGTCCTCGCTGACGGTTGTCGTGGCGACGGCGGCGGCGAGCGACTCGGAGGGATGAGGCGCGCGGCGGTCGGGTTACCTCCCCCGGGCCCGGTTGTCGCGTGCCGCCCCAATGGCTCGCCGTCCGGAGGGACTCGACATGCGAACTGCCCAGCTGCCCCGACAGCGCCGTGGCGCCACCGAGTCCGGCCAGGTGGCGTTGACCCGGTTCTTGGTGGTGCTCACCGATGTGCGCGCCCAGGACTGTGGTCGGGACGAGCGGGCCAGCCCGGAGCGGCGTCGGCAGGTGGTGGGCGCGAGTAGCCGTGCGGCCGCCGAGCGGATCGCCGGAGCGTTCATGGCGCTGGGCATGGTGCGGGCGGGTCGGCAGCGGGTCAAGCTGATCGCGATCGGCCGGTGGCGTAGTCGCCGATAGTCGACGCTCGGCGGGCTGCCGGGAATCGGCGGGCCGTCTGTTTCCTGCCGAGCTAAACCGATACATCCACAAAATCCGGTTACCCACCGTATTGTGGCCCGGCTAGTTGTTAGGCCCTCGCGCTCTCCACGGGGTATCGCACGCCGACGTTCACCACGCACAGTAAGGTCACCAAGGTGAGCGCCCCGGCAGATGCGACGAGCCGACGAAGAGGTGAGGGCCAGTGACCACCCCAGGCAAGACCCGCGTGGCGGTCGTGTTCGGCGGACGTAGCCCGGAGCACGGCATTTCCTGTGTCAGCGCCGGCAGCGTGCTGGCGGCGCTCGACCCCGACGAATACGAGGTCGTGCCGGTGGGGATCAGCCGCGCCGGCCAGTGGGTGCTGACCGGAGGCGATCCGGATCAGCTCGCGATCAACGCCCGGCGGTTGCCGGAGATCACCGCGGAGTCCGGGGACGCCGTCATGCTGAACGCTGACCCGAGCAGCAGCGGGCTGCTGGTACTCGACGCGACCGCGGGGCCCCGGGCCCTCGCCGACGTGGATGTGGTGTTTCCGGTTCTGCACGGAGCGTACGGGGAGGACGGCACTATCCAGGGGATGCTGGAGATGGCCGGCATCCCGTACGTCGGGGCGAACGTCTTCGCCTCCGCCGCTGCCATGGACAAGGAGTTCACCAAGAAACTCTGCGCCGCCGAGGGGATTCCGGTTGGCCCGTACACGGTGCTGCGCAGCGGCATGACCTTGACCGAGCAGGACAAGCAGCGCCTCGGCCTGCCGGTCTTCGTCAAGCCCTCCCGGGCCGGCTCCTCCTTCGGGATCACCAAGATCAGTGACTGGGCGGACCTGGATGACGCGGTCGCCACCGCCCGGGAGATCGACTCCAAGGTCCTCGTCGAGGGCGCGGTCGTCGGCCGTGAGATCGAATGCGGGGTGCTGGAGGGCGAGGCCGGTGGGGCGCCGGAAGCGTCCTCGCTCGCCGAGATCCGGGTGGTCGGGGAGCAGGACTTCTACGACTTCGAGGCGAAGTATATCGATGCCGATCTCGCCTCCGAGTACGACATCCCCGCCGAGCTGCCGGAGCGGGTGACCCGTCAGGTCCGGGAGTACGCGGTCCGCGCCTTCACCGCGCTCGACTGCTCCGGGCTGGCTCGGGCTGACTTCTTCGTCACCCCCGAGCTGGATGTTTACCTCAACGAGGTGAACACGATGCCCGGCTTCACCCCGTCGTCGATGTTCCCGCGGATGTGGGCGGCCGCCGGTCTGGAGTACCCAAAGTTGATCAACCGCCTCATCCGGACCGCCCTGCACCGTAGGAGCGGCTCGCGGTGAGCGGCCTCGCCGCCGTGCTCCGGACTGCCGGTGCGGCAGGTCCGGTCGCAGCGGCGGCGGCCCGTTGGCGGGGGCTACTCGGGGCGGCAGCCGGTCGGGGCGTCGTCAACGGAGGGAACCGTGGCGATGATCGTTTCCGAGATGGGGGAGACCCACTGGAGCGGCTGGTCGTAACCGTCGGGCACCCGGACCGTGACGGTCGTCTCCCGGTCAACGGTGCTCAGCACAGTGCTGTCCGCCGTTTCGTTGCCGTACCAGCAGACCCGGTTGACCAACCAGAGCTTGTCGGTGTCGGCGAAGGTTGGCGCCGTGCCGCCGCAGGCCACGGTGAGGGCGGGGTCACCGTACGCGGCGTTCTGCTCGGGGCCGGCGGTGACCGGACGCTGCGGCAGCTCCCGGATCGCCGGCGGAAGCTGGGAGAGCAGGGCGCGGCAGACGGTGGCGGGGCGCTCGGCCAGGGCCGGAGCGGCCATCTCCACGGGAGCGGTCGACAGCGGCGTGGGGGTCGTCACCGAATTCGGCTCGGTTTCCGGCTGGTCCGGGGCGAACTGGTGGAATGCCAGGACACCGGCCAGCACGGTCGCCGGGAGCGCGACTGCCGTCGCGATCAGGGCCGCGCCGCGGTTGGAGCGGTTCCGGCCGGCCGCCGGGGACCCGTCGGCGCCGTCGGGAGCGGTGTCGTTCCCGGGGCCGGGTGCGTCGTGGCGGGCAGTGGTGGTGTCGGATGAGTCGGGCAGCCTGCTCACTTAGAGACGCACCACCGAACAGGTGAGGGTGCGGGTGATTCCGGGCACCATCTGCACCTTGCTGACGATGAGGTCGCCGAGCTCATCCACGGTCGGCGCTTCGCAGAGCAGCACCACGTCGTAGGGCCCGGTGACGGCGTCAACGCGGACAACGCCGGTAATCTTCGCGATCTGACCGGCCACGTCACGCGCCTGGCCGACCTCTGTCTGGATGAGTATGTACGCCTGTACCACGTTCGACCTCCCTCCGTCGCCGCTGGATGAGCGGCCCGAAGGGAGAAAATACCCTACCGACCAGGCCGGATTCCGATCGGCGGAGAAGGAGAAGCGGTGAGCGAACGCGGCAACGGCGTCGTGGGGCCGGGCGAGTTCGGTCTGATCGACCGGGTCACCGCTCGGTTGTCCTACGGACCGACCGTCCTGCTCGGCCCCGGGGACGACGCGGCGGTGGTGGCCGCCGCGGACGCTCGGGTTGTCGCCTCCACCGACGTACTGGTGGAGGGGCGGCACTTCCGCCGGGACTGGTCCGCAGCGCAGGAGATCGGCCATCGGGCAGCCGCGGCGAATCTCGCCGACATCGCGGCGATGGGTGCGCGCAGCACCGCCCTGCTGGTCGCCCTCTGCATGCCACCGGAGCTGCCGCCCGAGTGGGCGGAGGAGCTGGCCGATGGCCTGGCGGCGGAGGCTGCCATCGTGGGGGCCAGCGTGGTGGGCGGGGACATGTCGACGAGTCCCACCCTGACCATCGCGGTGACCGCACTCGGTGATCTCGGCGGCCGGACACCGGTGACCCGGGCCGGGGCCCAGCCCGGTGACGTCGTGGCTCTCGCCGGTCGGACCGGGTACGCGGCGGCCGGCCTCACCATCCTGTCCCGGGGCTTCCGGACCCCGCGGCTGCTGGTCGAGGCGTACCGACGGCCCGAGGTGCCGTACCAGGCCGGACCGGCGGCGGCCGGAGCTGGGGCGACCGCGATGATCGATGTTTCGGATGGGCTCCTCGCCGACCTGGGGCATGTGGCCCAGGCGAGCGGGGTGGCGGTGGATGTGCGGCGGGACGCCTTCGCGGTGCCCCGGCAGATGCGCGACGCGGCCCAGGCGCTCGGCGTTGACCCGTACACCTGGCTGTTGACCGGCGGGGACGACCACGCCCTCGCGGCGACCTTCCCCCCGACGGCGGTGTTGCCGGCGGGCTGGCAGCCGATCGGTGCGGTCACCGCGGGTTCCGGGGTGACCGTGGACCGCCGGCAGTGGGAGGGCCCCGGCGGTTGGGACCACTTCCGGTAGGCGCACCGGACGGTCGTACCCTGCACTGGTGCATAACCTGCAGATTCACCCCACCCGATTCGACTCGCCGGCGGCGCAGCAATTGATCAAGGCGGCCCTCGCCGACCTGGGCGTGCGATACGGCGGCAGCGGCGACGAGACCCCGGTGGATGCGACCGAGTTCGAGCCGCCCGCCGGGACCTTCCTCATCGCCGAGCTCGACGGCGAATCCGTGGCCTGTGGCGGCTGGCGCAGCCACGGTGGTTCGGTCGAGACAGCCGAGCTGAAGCGGATGTACGTGGCACCGCACGTCCGGGGGCGGGGCGTGGCCCGTGCCGTCCTGGCGGCGGTGGAACGGTCCGCACGCGAGCGGGGCCGACAGCGGATCGTCCTGGAGTGCGGCGATCGGCAACCCGAGGCGCTCGCGCTGTACCGTTCATCCGGCTACGCGCAGATCCCGAACTTTGGCTTCTACAAGGATGACCCGGCCTGCGTCTCGTTCGGCCGCATGCTCTGAATCCGCGCCGCTCGGGAGACGTCCGGTCCAGGCCGAGTTCGGGAGGGTTCGGCCCGGCCCGGCCTACGCGGAAACCGGCCCGGCATACGCGAAACCGGCGGACCCGTCGGGTCCGCCGGCGCGATCTGGCTGGGTTGCCGCGTCAGGCGCGGGTGACCTTGCCAGCCTTGATGCAGGACGTGCAGACCTTCAGCTTCTTGGTGTTGCCACCACCGGCCGGGGTGCGCACGGACTGGATGTTCGGGTTCCAGCGGCGGTTGGTCCGCCGGTGCGAGTGGGACACGTTGTGGCCGAAGCCCGGCCCCTTGCCACAGACGTCGCACACGCTAGCCACGGGATACTCCTGGGATTGATCCGTTCATGAGGTCGTCACCAGGCGCTGCCCGGGCAACCCGGTCAGGTTACCCGATGCCTGCTCGCGATGCCCAACCCCCCTCCGACCCGCCCGGCCCCGCGCGGACCGCCCCGGCCCTGCACGGACGCGTTCGGCCTTGGGCGGACACGCCCGGCGCGCGTTGCCGGGCCCGGCGCGGGTCGGAGCGCGCCAGTAGGCTACCTACCGTGCTGGACACCCTCGATGCCGCCGCGGTCCGCCGTTGGTGCGCGGGTGGACTGGTCGCGTTGAAACGCCACCAGGGCGAGATCGACCACCTCAATGTCTACCCGGTACCCGACGGTGATACCGGCACCAACCTGGTCCTCACCCTCACCTCGGCGCAGCAGGCGTTGGCGATGGAGCGGGACAAGCTGCCCGACGACGGGCCCACCCCGCACGGGCGGGCGCTCCGGCTGATGGCCCGGGGCGCGTTGCTCGGTGCCCGCGGCAACTCGGGAGTGATCCTGGCGCAGATCCTGCGCGGCTTTGCGGACACGCTGGCCGCGGTCCCGGTCGTGCGGGGCCGGGCGCTGGCCGCCGCCCTGCGTGCCGCCGCCACCGCCGCCTACGCCGCCGTCGCCGCTCCGGTCGAGGGGACGCTGCTCAGCGTGGCCGCCGCCGCGGCACGCGCCGCCGAGCGGGCCGGCCGGGACGAGCTGGGCACCGTGGCCCGGGCCGCGGCCGACGAGGCCGCGCAAGCCCTCGGCCGAACACCCCAGCAGCTACCGGCCCTGGCCCGCGCCAGTGTGGTTGACGCAGGTGGGCGGGGCCTCTGTCTGCTCCTCGACGCCCTGGTCGAGGTGGTCACCGGGGAGCGTCCGGCGCGTCCGGAGCTCACCGGCAGGTCGTGCCACCTGCCGGTCGACGAATCCCGCGAGAACAACCAGTCAACGTACGCCTACGAGGTGCAGTACCTGCTCGACGCCGAACCGGCGGCGGTGGCCCGGCTGCGCGAGGAGCTCGGCGCCCTGGGCGACTCGCTGGCGGTCGTCGGCGACGGCGCGGCCGGCACCTGGAACGTGCACGTGCACGTTGACGATGTCGGGGCGGCGATCGAGGCGGGAGTGATCGCCGGCCGCCCGCATCGGATCGGGGTGACCCGCTTCGCTGACCTGCCCCGGCCGCCCGCCTCCCCGGTCCCGGCCCCGGACCGCCGGGCGGCGGTGGTGGTGGCCACCGGGGTTGGCATCGTCGAGCTCTGCACCGCGGCGGAGGCGACGGTGCTGGAGGGCGTCTCCTCCGCCAGCGAGCTGTTGACCGCCGTTCGCGCCACTCGCGCTGCCCACGTCGTGGTGCTGCCCGACGATCCGGACACCCGGGCGATGGCGGACGACGCGGCCCGGGCGGCGTCGCGGCTCGGCCTCCAGGTCAGCGTGGTCCCGACCCGGTCGCCGGTGCAGGCGCTCGCCGCCCTCGCCGTCCGGGACCCGGGGCGGCGCTTCGAGGACGACGTGATCGCGATGGCGGAGGCCGCCGGCGCCTGTCGGTACGCGGAGGTCTGTTACGCCAGCCGGACGGCCCTGACCGTCGCCGGGCCCTGCCGGCCCGGGGACGTGCTCGCCCTGGTTGACGGCGAGGTGCACCTCATCGGAGCGGACCTGCTCGACACCTGCACCGCCGTCGTCGACCGGATGCTCGGCGGCGGTGGCGAGCTGGTGACCCTGCTGATCGGGGCGGACGCCCCCGCCGGCCTGACTGAGGCGGTCCGCGAGCACGTGGTCCGCTCCTGGCCGTTCGTCGAGGTGCAGGTGTACCTGGGTGGGCAGCCGCACCACCCGCTCCTGGTGGGGGTCGAATGACCTCCGACCAGGCCACCGTCGACACTCCGCTGGGCAAGCTGGTCGGGGCGAAGACGGCCAAGGCGCTCGCCACCCACCTCGACCTGCACACCGCGGGCGACCTGCTCTACCACGTTCCCCGCCGGTACGACGAGCGCGGTGAGCACACCGACATCCGGTCGCTTGATGTCGGTGAGCAGGTCACCGTCCTGGCCCAGGTGCAGCGCACCGCCGTACGTCCGATGCGCCAACGCCGCGGAAATCTGTTGGAGGTGACGGTCGGTGACGGCTCGGGGGGTGCGTTGACCCTGACCTTCTTCGGCAACCAGGTCTGGCGCGAGCGGGACCTGCGCCCCGGCCGGTGGGGGCTGTTCGCCGGCAAGGTCACCGAGTTTCGGGGCCGCCGGCAGCTCAACGGCCCGGAGTACGTGCTCCTCGGCGCCGGTGATGAGGGTGAGGTGGCGGCCAGCGAGGAGGTCGAGGAGTTCGCGGGTGCGTTGATCCCGGTCTACCCGGCCGCCGCGGCGGTGCCGACCTGGGTGATCGCCCGGTGTGTGCGGGTCGTACTGGACACTGTCGACCCCCCGGCGGATCCGGTACCGGCTACCGTGCGGAGCAGCCGCAACCTGGTCGGTCTCGGCGCCGCCCTGCGCGAGGTGCACCGGCCCGCCAGTAAGGAGGCGCTCTACCGGGCCCGTCGCCGGCTCAAGTGGGACGAGGCCTTCGCGGTGCAGCTCACCCTGGTGCGACGCAAGCGGCAGGCCGCCGACCGTCCAGCCCGACCACGACCCGGGGTGGACGGTGGCCTGCGAGACGCCTTCGACGCCCGCCTGCCGTACCAGCTGACGGTTGGTCAACGGGAGGTCGGCACCGAGATCGCCACGGACCTGGCCACCGCCCACCCGATGCACCGGCTGCTCCAGGGTGAGGTCGGTTCCGGTAAGACGGTGGTCGCGCTGCGCGCCATGCTGCAGGTGGTGGACGCCGGTGGGCAGGCCGCGCTGCTGGCCCCGACCGAGGTGCTCGCCGCCCAGCACCACCGCGGCATCCTCGACCTGCTCGGGTCGCTGGGGCGGGCGGGCGAGCTGGACTCCGCCGCGCACGCCACCCGGGTGGAGCTGGTCACCGGTTCGTTGGGTGCCGCGGCCCGCCGGCGGGCGTTGGGCGAGATTCGCAGCGGCGCCGCCGGCATCGTGCTGGGCACACACGCCCTGCTGTACGAGGGCGTCGACTTCGCCGACCTCGGTCTGGTGGTGGTGGACGAGCAGCACCGCTTCGGCGTCGAGCAGCGGGACGCGCTGCGGGCGAAGGCGGAGCAGCCGCCGCACGTGCTGGTCATGACGGCCACCCCGATTCCCCGTACGGTGGCCATGACCGTCTACGGAGACCTGGAGGTCTCCACCCTGTCGCAGCTGCCGCGGGGGCGCTCGCCGATCGCGTCGCACGTGGTTCCGGCCGCGGAGAAGCCGGCTTTTCTGGACCGGGCGTGGCGCCGGCTGCGGGAGGAGGTCACCGCCGGCCACCAGGCGTACGTGGTCTGCCCGCGAATCGGCGACGGCCCCACCTCCGACGAGGAGGCGGCGGCGGAGGACGACACCGCCCGTCGGCCCCCGCTCGCGGTGACCGAGGTGGCGCCGCTGCTCGCCGAGGGGCCGCTGCATGGACTGCGAATCGGGGTGCTGCACGGTCGGCTGCCCGCCGAGGAAAAGGACGCGGTGATGCGTTCGTTCGCCGCTGGTGACCTCGATGTGCTGGTGGCGACCACTGTGGTCGAGGTCGGGGTGGACGTGCCGAACGCCACCGTGATGATCGTGTTGGACGCCGACCGGTTCGGGGTGTCCCAGCTGCATCAGCTCCGGGGCCGGGTCGGTCGTGGCTCTGCGGCGGGGCTCTGCCTGCTGGTGACCGAGGCGATGGAGGGTAGCTCGGCGCGGGAGCGGCTGGACGCCGTGGGGTCGACAACGGATGGTTTCACGCTCGCCGAGCTCGATCTGGAGCAACGCCGCGAGGGCGATGTGCTCGGCGCCACCCAATCCGGTCGCCGCTCGCACCTGCGGCTGCTGTCGCTGCTGCGGGACGCGGACCTGATTCGCGACGCCCGGACCGAGGCGATCAACCTGGTCGAGGAGGATCCGGAGCTGGTGCGCCATCCGGCGTTGGCGGCGTCGGTGGCGGCCCTGGTGGACGCGGACCGCGCCGAGTACCTGGAGAAGGGGTAGCCGCGCCAGCGGCTGCGGCGCAGACCCGAGCGGGAGCCGGTCCGGTGTGGCCCTTGCCGCGGGATCGGCTCCGGCGAACGGCGAAGGGCGGGCCGACCAGCTGGTCGGCCCGCCCTCAGCGGTCAGTAACCCTCAGCTCAGGCGGTGAACCGGAGCTTGCGACGACGGGCCATGACGAACAGGCCGCCACCGACGGCCAGCAGCACGGCGGCGCCGGCGGCGATGCCGCCAGCCGCGGCACCGGTCACTGGCAGGCCGGGGTCGCCGCCGCCCTCACCGGGGGTGCAGTCCTCGGGCTTCTCCCAGGCGATCGGCTTGGGGTCCTCGATGCCCTCGCCGCTCGGCGTGACGATCAGGCCTTCCTCGGCCGGGAAGGAGACGGTGCCGCTCATGCCCGGCTCGACGGTCAGCGTCTGCGGCTCACCCTTGTTCGGGGTGAAGGTCGCGGTGGTGGTCTTGCCGTCCTCGGGGTTGTTGATCTCGAAGATCAGCTCGTCGCAGGTGGACTTGTAGGCGCCGGTCGGCTCGCCCGGCTTGACGCAGTTGTCGGCCGGCTCCGGATCGCCGTGGAAGAGCGGCTCCTCGCTGCCCTCGACGGACACCTTGATATCGGTCGCCTGCTCCGCCGGAACCTCCACCGAGGTGCTCTCGCCGGGCTTGACACTCACCTTCTCGGTGAAGGCGCCGGCACTGGCTTCGACGGTGAACTCCGCCGGAGCGGTCGCGTCGTCGGCGTTGTTGAGCGTGACGTGGGCGATGCCCTCGCAGTCAGCCTGGATGCTCGCCGACGGGTTGGGGACCGTCGGAGCCGGCGGCTCGGAGGGCGATGGGGTCGGAGTCGGCGGCTCGGAGGGCGACGGGGTCGGAGTCGGCTTCGGTGGCTTGCAGGTGCCGCAGAACTTGACCGTTGCCCCCTTCAGCCGGTCTTCGACGAAACCGTTGTCCCACTCGGCCCGGACGGCCAGCGACGCCATGGTGACGTTGCTGTCCACCCGCAGGGTGGCGGTCAGCGCCTTCTTCACCGAGTGCGGGTACTTGTCGCCGTCGGTGACGGTGATTTCGGGGATGGTGACCTCGGTGGCCTTCCCCCCGACGTAGGTCTTGGCAACGACCTCGACCAGCTTGTACTTCTTGACGCCCTTGGGGGCGTAGTTCTTGATGCTCCAGTCGACAACCCACTCGCCGGTGGCGGCGTCGCACTTGGCCTGACCGGTGACTTTGCTGTGGTGGGCGCTGGCGGGGGTGGCGAGGACAGCCACTCCGGTGAGACCGAGCAGCGCGCCAGCGGCGACGGCGCTGGCACGCCGGAATAGGGCATGGAGACGGTTCACGTCTGCTCCTGAATGAGGGATCGGACGACGTGCCGGGCGGAACGGGAGGTAGCGGCGATGTTGGCGTGGACCGCGGGCTCACGGCGCTCGCCTGGGCACAGGCTGCGCTCGCCAGGGCGGGCGCACAGACGGTGACTGTACTGGTTTGTAATCAATCTCGGGTACTGGGATGGGGGGGTTCACATGATGTTGTCGATTCGTGATCATTGATTGGCGGAGGGTTGTCGAGCAGTAACCGTCCGATGTGTATGGCGGGGTGACTTCTGACCTGGTTCGGCCCGGAAGCGCTCGGCCCGGCGTAGGTGACGTAGCGTCGCAGCATGACCAGGAGCAGGCGGTGACGCGCATCGTGGCGGGCGCGCTCGGTGGGCGCCGGATTGCCGCCCCGCCCGGCGCCGGCACCCGGCCGACCTCCGACCGGGTCCGGGAGGCGCTGTTCAGCGCCCTTGCGGCGGCCGTCGACCTGGAGGGGGCGCGCTTCGCCGACCTCTACGCCGGGTCCGGGGCGGTGGGCCTGGAGGCGCTCTCCCGGGGTGCCGCGCACGTGCTGTTGGTCGAGTCGAACCCGCGGGCCGGCCGCACGATCCGGGCGAACATGGCGGCCCTGCGAACCGGTCCGGCTGCCCGCCTGGTTGCGGGAAAGGTCGCCACCGTGCTCGCCGCCGGCCCCGAAGAGGGCCCATATGACGTGGTCTTCGCCGACCCGCCCTACCCGGTGTCGGACGAGGAGGTCTCCGCCATGCTCGCCGGGCTCGCCGGCAACGGGTGGTTGGCGCCCGAGGCCCTCGTCGTGGTGGAGCGGTCGAGTCGCAGCGGGCCGGTCGGCTGGGTGCCAGGTCTCACCGGCGAGCGCAGCCGCCGGTACGGCGAAACCATTCTTTGGTACGGTCGCCGATCATGAGGCGTGCGGTCTGTCCCGGCTCGTTCGACCCGGTCACCAACGGTCATCTCGACATCATCGGCCGGGCCAGTCGGCTCTTCGACGAAGTGATCGTCGGAGTGTTGATCAACCAGTCGAAGACCGGTCTGTTCACCGTTGACGAGCGCATCGACATGCTTCGCGAGGTGATCTCGTCGTACGACAACGTCCGGGTGGAGTCGTTCCGTGGTCTGCTGGTGGACTTCTGTCACGCCCAGCGGGCCAGTGTCCTGATCAAGGGGCTCCGAGCGGTCAGTGACTTCGACTACGAGTTGCAGATGGCCCAGATGAACATCGGCCTGGCCGGCGTGGAGACACTCTTCATGCCGACCAACCCGCTCTACTCGTTCCTCTCCTCGAGCCTGGTCAAGGATGTGGCGAAGTGGGGTGGTGACATCTCCGCCCACGTGCCGGAGGTGGTCCGCGAAGCCCTGCTGGCGCGCCTCGATCCGCCATCGCGGCTCTGATCCGTCGTCGGTGCCCCGGTTCGTTCCGCGGTCGGTGACTCGGTCCGGTCCGCCGACGTCAACCTCTCCCGGCGACGCGCCGGGAGGGGTCATGATGCACCGGTGGATGGCACAGCGCATCATGGGTGGGGGCGCCGAACCGGGGTTCCACCCGCATCATTGAGATCGGCCGACGAACGACAGGAGTGAGGTACCAGTGGACCCGCTCGATCGCATCGACGAACTGATCACCATGGTGGAGCAGGCCCGCTCCGTGCCGATGTCCCGCAACAACTGCATGTTCGATCGGGGCGAGATGATCGCCGTCCTTGACGAGCTGCGCGCCGAGTTGCCCGCGGACCTGCGCCGGGCCGCCGCGTTGCTCGATGAGCGAGACAAGATCATGGAGGCCGGGAAGCGGGAGGCCGACCGGATCATCGCCGAGGGGGAGACGGAGCACGCCCGGCTCGTGTCGGTGAACGAGATCACCGTCTCGGCCGAGCACGAGGGGGCGCGGATCGTCGCCGAGGCACGGGCCGAGGCACAGCGGCTCCGCGACGAGGTGGACGACTACGTCGACACCGCGCTCGCCAACTTCGAGCAGTTCCTCACCCGGGCCCTCGCCTCGATCGAGCGGGGTCGGGACAAGATGCACGCGCTCCGGGAGATCGGCACGTTCAGCGGAGAAGAGGCCGAGCGGCCATTGAATTTCTAGGGTCGGCCCCGCCAGAACCGCGGGTTGGGCCGCGCCGGAACAGGCGCGAACCGCCGTCGCCGTGGGTGCAAACGCCCCCGGTTCGACGCTACGGCGACCACCCAGGTAATCTCGGGTGTCGGCCCTCCTACCGGCCGGAGTCTAACTATGCCCAAGCACACGCCTGCGCCACTCGACCCCAGGTCGCCGCTGGTCCTCGACACGAGGGACCTGCCGCGTCGACCTGGTGCGTTGCGTACCGTCCGGCGGGTAGCGGCGGCACCGGCGGACCTCGGTGTGGAGTTGATCGGCGTGCCGGCCGGTGCTGATCTTGACCTCGACCTGAGGTTGGAGTCGGTATCCGAGGGAGTGCTCGTCTCCGGGACCATCAGTGTTCCCCTCAAGGGCGAGTGCAGCCGTTGCCTGCGCGAGATCGACGACGTCGCGGCCGTCCCGGTCCAGGAGCTGTACGCGTACGAGAACAGCACCACGGACATGACGGCCGACGAGGACGAGGTGGGCCGGATGCAGGGCGATCTGATCGACCTGGAGCCGGTGCTGCGGGACGCGGTGGTGTTGACGCTGCCGACCAACCCGCTCTGCCGGGAGGACTGCCCAGGCCTGTGCCCCGACTGCGGGGTGGGCTGGGCCGAGCTGCCGGCCGATCACAGCCACCAGCAGGTCGACCCACGTTGGGCGGCCCTGTCGCAACTGACCCGTAAAGAGGAGTAAGAACCGTGGCCGTCCCCAAGCGCAAGATGTCGCGCAGCAACACCCGGTCCCGTCGGGCGCAGTGGAAGACCGCGGCGGTTGCGACCGTGGCCTGCCCGCAGTGCAAGTCCGCCAAGCTGCCGCACGCCGCCTGCGCCGTCTGCGGCACCTACAACGGCCGTCAGGTCCTTGAGGTCTGACCTGGACGACGAGTGACGCCCCCGACCTCTGGTCGGGCGGCGCGTGCGCCCCGGCGCTCGCCCGATGCCCCGGCTCCCATCGCCACCGGCTGGCCTGTTCCGGTCGAGGTCCCGGTGGAGCCGGGCATCGTGCGGATCGCCGTCGACCTCCTCGGCGGGGACGACGCTCCCGCCGTCGTGGTTGACGGCGCTCTGCGGGCCGTCCGTGCCGACCCCGACCTACACGTCCTGCTCATCGGCCCGCCCGAGGCGCTCGGCGAGCTGACCGCCGCCCTTGATCCCGTGCAGCGCGCCCGGATCGCTCTGCGCCCCGTCGAACGGGGAGACCACACCACCGCGCGAGTCAACTCCACTGTTGGCGCCGCCGTGGACGCCGTCCGGGACGGCACCGCCGACGCGCTCGTCTCCGCCGGTTCGACCGGTGCCACCGTCACCGCCGCGGCCCTCGGGCTCGGCCGCTGGCCCACCGTCCGGCAGCCGGCCCTGGTCGCCACCCTGCCCGGGGTGAACGGCCCGGTGATCCTCCTGGACGTCGGCGGCTCGTTGGAGCCCCGCCCGGCTACCCTCGCCCGGCACGCGGCGCTCGGCGCCGCGTACGCCGCCGTCACGCACGCGCTCGAGTCGCCGCGGGTCGGGCTGCTCTCGATCGGCACCGAGCCCGGTAAGGGCGACCGCGCGCGACGACTGGCCGATCCCACCCTCGCCACGGTGCCGCTGCCGTGTGCCGCTCGCTACGTCGGCCTGGTCGAGGGGTACGACGTCGCGTCCGGCGCGCGCGCCGATGTGGTGGTCACTGACGGATTCACCGGTAACGTGCTGCTCAAGGCGATCGAGGGCGCGTACGCCATGACCGGTGGCCCACCGGCTGGCGGCCGGGTTCCCCGGGCCGCTGCCCTGCTCGGCGTCGCTGGCACGGTGGTGGTGTGCCATGGCGCTGCCCACGGAGGGGACATCGCCTCGGGTATCGCGTTGGCCGCCCACCTGGCCCGACGTGGGGCCACCGACCAGGTCCGTGCGCTCCTCTCCGATATCGGTGCGGAAGCTCACCCGGACCGCAACGACCGCATCACCGACACCGAGGTACGCACATCATGAGCATCGACAAGCGTCGGCGGCCGGCCGTCGGACACCTGGAGGCGGCGTTCGGCGTGGCGCTGGACCCGGAGCTGCTGGAGCGGGCGTTGACCCACCGCTCGTACGCGTACGAGAACGGCGGTCTGCCCACCAACGAGCGGCTGGAGTTTCTCGGCGACTCGGTGCTCGGCGTGGTGATCACCACCGCGTTGTTCCACAACCATCCGGACCTGCCCGAGGGGCAGCTGGCGAAGCTACGGGCCAGCGTGGTCAACATGCGGGCCCTCGCCGAGGTGGCCCGCGGTCTGGGCCCCGCCGGCCTCGGCCCCTACCTGCTGCTCGGCAAGGGGGAGGAGAGCACCGGCGGGCGGGACAAGGCGAGCATCCTCGCCGACACGCTGGAGGCGCTGCTTGGTGCGATCTACCTCGAGAGCGGCCTGGAGACCGTGGCGAGCGTCATCCATCGTCTCTTCGACCCGCTGATGGCCGAGTCGGCCGGGCGGGGCGCGGCGCTGGACTGGAAGACCAGCCTGCAGGAGTTGACCGCCGCGCAGGGGCTGGGCGTCCCGGAGTACCGGATCGAGGGCACCGGGCCGGACCACCTGAAGACCTTCACCGCCTGGGTGGTGGTGGCGGGCCGGCGTTACGGCGGCGCGGAGGGGCGGAGCAAGAAGGAGGCCGAGCAGCGGGCCGCCGAAGCGGCTTGGCGGACGTTGACCGCGCAGGCGGAGCAGGAGCCGGCCAGCGCCGGCAGCGGGGCGGCCGGCAGTGCCTGAGCTGCCGGAGGTCGAGACCGTCCGGCAGGGGCTGGCGCAGTGGGTGATCGGGCGGCGGATCGCCGAGGTGCAGGTGCTGCACCCGCGCGCGGTGCGCCGACACCTGGCCGGCGCCGCCCACTTCGCGGACGTGCTCGTCGGGACGACCTTCCGGGACGTGCGGCGGCGCGGTAAGTACCTGTGGCTACCGCTGGACAGCGGCGATGCGGTGATCGGGCACCTCGGCATGTCGGGGCAGTTGCTCCTGCAGCCGGCTGCGGCGCCGGACGAGAACCACCTCCGGGTCCGGTTCCGATTCGCTGCTGACGGACCCGAGTTGCGCTTCGTCGACCAGCGGACGTTCGGTGGGTTGCAGGTCAGTGCCGGGGGTGCGGAGCTGCCCGCGGAGATCGCACACATCGCCCGGGATCCGCTGGACCCGGAGTTCTCCGATGCCACCTTCGTCGCGGCGCTACGCCGCCGCCGGACCGAGATCAAGCGGGCTCTGCTGGACCAGACGCTGCTCTCCGGCGTGGGCAACATCTACGCCGACGAGGCCCTCTGGCGGGCTCGGTTACACGGCGCCCGGCCCGCCGACGGGCTGACCGGCCCGGCCGCACTGCGCCTGCTCGGGCACGTCCGGGATGTGCTCGGCGAGGCGATCAAGGAGGGCGGAACGAGCTTCGACGACCTGTACGTCAACGTCAACGGCGAGAGCGGTTACTTCGACCGGGCGCTGAACGTGTATGGGCGGGCGGACCAGCCGTGCCGGCGGTGCGGTGCGCAGGTGCGCCGCGAGGCGTTCATGAACCGGTCGTCATTCAGCTGCCCGCGCTGCCAGCCGCGGCCTCGCGGGAGGGGCCCGGCTCGCGGCTGAACCGCAAGCGCCCGGTTGAGGCAGCGGCGCTACCTCAACCGGGCACCCGGTCGGGACGAGGCGGACGACGACCCGTGGTCACCGGGGCGCGGCGAAGACCTGCGTCCAGTAGGGTCCGTTGCTGGTCGCGATGCCGATGCCGATCTCGGTGTAGGAGCAGTTCAGGATGTTCGCCCGGTGGCCGGGGCTGTTCATCCAGGCCTTCATCACCGCGGCCGGCGACTGCTGGTTCCAGGCGACGTTCTCCCCGATGGCTCTCCACTGGTAGCCGACAGCGTTGACGCGGTCGCCGAGGCTACTGCCGTTGCTGCCCGTGTGTGTCATCTTCTTGTTGTCGGCCTGATCCTGGCTGTGCCGCTGGGCGGCGGTCATCAGCTTGTCGTCGATGCTCAACGCCGCGCAGCCGGCCGCCGCACGCTCGACGTTGGCCAGGCGAACCACCTCGGCGGCGTCTTCGCTGACGTTGCCGTTGGTGGGCGTGGTGGGGGGTGCGGTGGTGCGGGTCGGGGCGGGCCGGGAGGTGGCGGTGGAGCGTGACGCCGTCGGGCTCGGCTTGCGACTGGGCGTCACCGACGGCGACGGTGCGGGTGCGCTCGTGCTCGGCGTGGCGCTGGGGCTGGGGCTGGCCGAGGTCGGCGTCGCGCTGGGGAGCGTACTCTCCTCGGTCGGGTTGGTCGCCACGATGTCGTCGATGGCCGAGGTGGGGCTGGTGTCATCGCCGCCGGCGAGGGTGACGGCGCCGACGCCGAGGCTCACCACCAGCATGGCTGCCGCCGCGGCTCCGCCGATGAGCAACGGTCGTCGGTTCCGATGGCCCGGTCGATCCTCGCCGGCCGGCAGGTCATCGGTCGGTGCGGCGGCTCCCGCGATGGGCGGCATGCTGGTCGTCGGCTCGTCGGCGGACCAGCCGGTCGACTTCGGGGGCGGCCACGCGCCGGCGGGCGCCGGTTGTCCGGTGGGGGTGGCCGCGCCGTGCCAGCTACCGCTGGGGTCGTCCTGCCCGCCCGCGAACCGCTGGCCGCGCCAGTCGCCCGGCTGGTCCTGCTGCCAGCTCCGGGTGGGCTCCCCGTGCTGCCAGCTCGGGGTGGCGTCCGAGCCCTGCGTGGGCTGCTCGTGGTAAGGCTCACCGGTGCGTCCGTGGTGTGGGTGCTCCGCGGCTCCCCAGCCCCGGACCGGCTCGGCGTCGGGCCGCCAGTGCGTGGTCGGCTGCTGCTGGTCCCACTGGCCGGTGGGCCGGTCCCACTCGTTGGCGGGCTGCTCCCACCGGTTGGCGGGTCGCTCCCATCGGTCGGCGGGCTGCTCCCCGCCGCCGGAGGGGCTGTCCGGCTCGTCACCGAACAGGTAGGCGGAGCGCGGTTCCGGGCGGTCTGTCGGCCAGGCTGGCTCGTCGGCCGCCGGTTCGGGTTGCCGACGGCTACCGTCCGGGTTCCTCGGGTCGTTCCAGCCGTACACGACGGGTCGCCTCCACGGGTTGAGGTGCGGGCCGGGGCGACGCTACGTCGCGGCCGCTTCCTGCGGCAACGTGGCTAAGAAAGAGTTAAGGGGAACCCGGACCTCAGGGGTGGGGAGTTGGCAGAAGTTGTGCGTACAGTTGGGTGGTCCGGACAGTGCATGTCCGCGCCGAAAGGCAACCCCCGTTAGGTGGACAGGTCGACGTGGAGATGGTTCACGGCCTGTAGCAACTTGACGAAGGAGGGGGTGCCGGCTCAATATGTAGGTGTCGCCAGTCGCGCCCGGTCATGCCCAGAATTTGCTGGAGTGACAGTCGCGTACTAACTGGGCGCGCGTTGGCCGGCTTTTCCGGCAGCGCATATCAAGGAGTCAACATGGCGAAGGCCCTGTACGGCCACGTAGGTGCGGCGCCCGATCGGCGCCTGCTCGACGAGGTCACCCGACTGCGTGCCACGGTTCAGGCACTCGAGTTCGAGATCACGCGGTTGCGTGCCGAGAACGATCGGCTCGCGGCGGCGGCAGCCGAGGCGGACGACCTGCTCCGTCTCGCCGAGCCCGCGCTGACCTGACCCACCAGGTCGGCACTGATCCGCAGTTCGCAGAAAACTGAATCGCACCAGGTAAGAAGCGCGCCGACACGACTGTGCCGGCGCGCGGTTCTGTGTACGCCGTCACCTGGTGGATTGCGCCTCCTGGGTACGCCATCACCCGAGCCGGCCGGCATTGTGGACCGGGCCGTCATCTGTGCCTCCGGTCACCTGTGTGTTCGGTCACGGGTTCCGGTGCCGGGGCGCCGAAACAATGCCCCCAGTCATCGTTTTTCTTGATCGGCCCGGGTGTGGAAACCTGAATCAGATATGACCGGCGGTGGCGCCGCAGGGCGGGTCGCGTGCGCGGTGCGTGCCGACTGCGGGTTAGTCTGCGGGTTCACCAGGTCCGCGCAGCCGGGCGACGGTACGGCGGCCACCGGACGAGGATCGAGAAGGTGCATCTCAAGAGCCTGACGGTCAAGGGCTTCAAGTCCTTCGCCTCAGCGACGACGCTGAAGCTGGAACCGGGCATCACCTGCGTGGTGGGCCCGAACGGCTCCGGCAAGTCGAACGTTGTCGACGCCATCGCCTGGGTCCTCGGCGAGCAGGGCGCGAAGGCACTGCGGGGCGGCAAGATGGAAGATGTCATCTTCGCCGGCACCGCCGGTCGGGCCCCGCTGGGCCGGGCCGAGGTGACCCTCACCATCGACAACACCGACGGCGCGCTACCCATCGAGTACACCGAGGTCTCGATCACCCGCCGGATGTTTCGCTCCGGCGAGAGCGAGTATGAGATCAATGGCGACTCCTGTCGGTTGCTCGACATTCAGGAGCTGCTCAGCGACTCCGGCATCGGCCGGGAGATGCACATCATCGTCGGGCAGGGTCGGCTCGACGGCATGCTGCACGCCAAACCGGAGGACCGGCGGGCCTTCATCGAGGAGGCGGCCGGTGTCCTCAAACACCGCAAGCGCAAGGAGAAGGCGCTGCGGAAGCTCGACGCGATGCAGACCAACCTCAACCGGCTCACCGACCTCACCGCCGAACTACGCCGCCAGCTCAAGCCACTCGGCCGGCAGGCCGAGGTGGCCCGCCGGGCCGCGGTTATCCAGGCGAACCTGCGGGACTCCCGGCTCCGACTGCTCGCCGACGACCTCGCCACCCTGCGTAGCACCCTGGCCAAGGAGATCGCGGACGAGACCGCGCTGCGCGAGCGGCGCGAGCGAACAGAGGCCGAGCATGCCGAGGTGCAGGCCCGCCTCGGCGAGCTGGAGGCGGCGCTCGCCGCGGATGCGCCGTTGCTCGCCGCGGCCCAGGACACCTGGTATCGGCTCTCGGCGCTGCAGGAGCGGTTCCGGTCCATGGAGCAGTTGGCCCGGGAGCGGCGGCGCCACCTCAGCGCCACGCCGGACGATGAACGGCCGGGCCGTGACCCGGACCAGCTCGAGACGGAGGCGGAGCACGTCCGCGAGCAGGAGGAGGAGCTCCGCGCGGCGCTCACCGACGACCAGATCCGGCTGGCGGAGGCGGTGGAGCACCGCCAGGAGCTGGAGCGGCAGCTCGCCGCCGCCGAGCGGGAGTTGGTTGCGGCGGCAAAGGCCAACGCCGACCGGCGGGAGGGGCTGGCCCGGCTGGCGGGGCAGGTCAACTCCGCCCGCGCCCGCACGGCCACCGCTGGTGAGGAGATCGAGCGCCTCAGCACCGCGTACGCCGACGCCCTGGCCCGGGCCGAGCGGGCCCAGGCCGAGCTGGACGCGGTGGAGGAGCAGTCCACCGAGGCCGATCGGGACAACGCCGGCCTGGATGCCCGCCACGCGGAGGCGGTCGCCGACCAGGAGCAGGCGCAGGCGGGGGTCCGGTCGTGCAGCGACGCCGAGCGATCCGCGGAGAAGGAAGCCGCGACCTGGAAGGCCCGTGAGGAGGCGCTCGCCCTGGGCCTGCGGCGTAAGGATGGCGCGGGTGCCCTGCTGGCTCGGGCCGGAGAGGTGCCGGGCCTGCTCGGCGGCCTCTCTGGGCTGCTCACCGTCGCGCCCGGGCACGAGGCCGCGCTCGCCGCGGCGTTGGACGGGCTCGCGGACGCCGTCGTGGTCAGCGGCGTGGACGAGGCGGCGGAAGCGATTCGCCTACTCAAGATCACAGATGCTGGTCGGGCTGGTCTGCTGGTCGGTAGCCCGGCCGGCCCCGGCATGACCGGCCCGGCTGACGCGCTGCGGCCCAAGCTGCCCGACCGGGCCCAGTGGGCGCCGGACCTCGTGGAGTGCGACGCACCGATCCGGCCGGCCGTACACCGGGCGTTGCGGGATGTCGTCCTCGTCCCCGACCTCGCCACCGCCGCCGAGGTCATCAGCGACAATTCCGAGCTGCGGGCGGTGACCCCGGAGGGGGACGTGCTCGGGGCGTACGCCGCCGCCGGCGGGTCGGCCAAGGCGCCGAGCTTCATCGAGGTGCAGGCCGCCGTCGAGGAGGCGCGGACCCATCGCGTCGCCGCCGAGCGGACCGCTGCGCAGCTGCGCGAGCAGCTGGTGCAGGCGCGGGCCGAGGTGGCGGTGGCCAAGGAGGCGGTACAGCAGGCCACCGCCGCGAAGCGGGAGGCTGAGGGGCACCGCAACGCCGCCGCTCGCCGGCTCGCCGAACTGGGGGCCGCGGCCCGGTCGGCGCGGGCCGAGACCGAACGGCTCGGTGCGGCCCGCTCCCGCGCCGTCGAGGCCCGCGAGCGGGACCTCACCAGCCTGACCGAGCTGGCCGAGCGGCTGCGGCTGGCCGAGGAGGCACCGGTGGACGTCGAACCCTCCACCGCGGAGCGCGATGAGCTGGCCGCGGCTCTGCCCCGAGCCCGGCAGAACGAGATGGAGGTACGGCTGGCGGTGCGTACCGCCGAGGAGCGGGTCTCCTCGATCGCCGGCCGGGCCGACTCGCTACGTCGGCAGGCCACGGCCGAGCGGGCCGCCCGGGAGCGGGCGGCGGCGCGGCGGGCGGTGCGTACCCGGGGCGCCGCGGTCGCCGGGGCGGTGGCCGCCGGAGCGCACACGGCGTTGACCCAGCTCGATGTCTCCATTGTCCAGGCGGCGCAGCAGCGGGACGCCGTGGCCAGCCAACGCGCGGCCCGGGAGGCCGAGCTCGCCGAGGTGCGCGGCGCCGCCAAGCGCCTCGGGGTGGAGCTGGAGCGGCTGACCGGCCAGGTGCATCGCGACGAGGTCGCCCGCGCCGAGCAACGGCTGCGGATCGAGCAGCTGGAGGCGAAGGCGGCCGAGGACTTCGGCGTGGACCTGGCGACCCTGATCGCCGAGTACGGTCCGGCCCAGCCGGTCCCGCCGACCGACGCCGAGGTCGCCGCCGCCGACCGGGACGGCCTGCCCGTGCCCGAGCCGGTCGGGTACGAGCGGGCGGTGCAGGAGAAGCGGGCCGCCAAGGCGGAGCGGGAACTGACCCTGCTCGGCAAGGTCAATCCCCTCGCGCTGGAGGAGTTCGCGGCGCTGGAGGAGCGGTACAAGTTCCTCTCCGAGCAGCTGGAGGACCTGAAGGCCACCCGGCGGGATCTGTTGACCGTGGTCAAGGATGTGGACGACCGGATCCTGTCGGTCTTCGCCAGCGCCTTCGCCGACACCGCCCGGGAGTTTGAACAGGTCTTCAGCGTGCTCTTCCCCGGTGGTGCGGGGCGGCTGGTGCTCACCGAACCGGACGACCTGCTCACCACCGGCGTCGAGGTGGAGGCCCGGCCGCCGAGCAAAAAGATCAAACGGTTGTCGCTGCTCTCCGGCGGGGAGCGGTCGCTGACCGCGGTGGCGATGCTGGTGGCGATCTTCCGCGCCCGGCCCAGCCCCTTCTACATCATGGACGAGGTGGAGGCGGCGCTCGATGACGTGAACCTGGGCCGCCTGCTCACGCTGCTCGCGCAGCTGCGGGAGAAGAGCCAGCTGATCGTCATCACGCACCAGAAGCGGACGATGGAGGTCGCGGACGCGCTCTACGGCGTGACCATGCGAAACGGCGTTACCCAAGTAATCAGCCAGCGGCTCGACCGAGCCGGGGGCGGGCAGGAGGATGGCGAGTGAGTCGGGAACGGGCGACGGCGTTGTTGGTGGACTTCGATGGGGTGCTGCGCCGCTGGGACCCGGCGGTCGCCGCCGGCGTCGAGCGGGCGTACGGGCTCACCGAAGGTGTCCTCGACGAGATCGCGATGTCCTGGGGTTCGCTCCAGCCGGTACTGACCGGCCGGGTGAGCCACGCCGAGTGGATGGCCAGTGTGGCCGCGGCGCTGACCCCGTCGGTGGGGGAGCAGCAGGCTCAGGCGGCGGTGAACGAGTGGCAGCGCTACCGGGGTGAGGTCGACCCGCAGGTGCTGGCGTTCGTCCGGGAGGTCCGGGCGTCCGGGGTCCCGGTCGGGCTCGCCACGAACGCCACCGACGTACTCGATGCCGACCTCGCCGCCCTCGGGCTCGAGGGTGAGCTGGATGTCGTGGTCAACTCATCGGTCGTCGGCACGCACAAGCCGGCGAAGGAGTACTTCGAGGCGGCCTGTGAGGCGCTGCGCACCGCACCGTCGCGGGTGCTGCTCGTCGACGACGACGACCGGGTGGTCGCGGGGGCCCGGGTGGCCGGCCTGTCGGCGCACCGCTGGAGCGGCCCCGGCGACCTGCGCTACCTGCGGGCCGCCCTGGCCCCGGCCGACTGACGGTCAGTCTCCGGTGACACCGTCGAGGCGTTCCCGGATCAGGTCGGCGTGGCCGTTGTGCCGGGCGTACTCCTCGATCATGTGGAGGTAGACCCAGCGCAGGCTGAGCTGGTCGCTGCTGCCGTCCCGCCGGCGCAGCGTGAACTCCTCGTCGAGGTCGCGCCCGGCGGCGGCGGCGTCGGCGGCCGCGATCTCGGCTCGGAAGGCCGCGAAGTCGGCCTCCGGGTCGGCGGTCTCCACCCGGAACTCCGCGTCCGGATCAGCGGTGAAGTCGAACAGGTCGGGCAGGTCCTGCCCGGCGAAACGCTGCCGGAACCACGCCCGCTCGACGTAGGTCATGTGCCGAACCAGGCCGAGGAGGGAGAGCAGGGACGGTTCGACGCTCGCGGTGCGTAGCTGGTCGGCGGACAGGCCCGCGCACTTGTGCAGCAACGTGTCTCGGTGGTAATCGAGCCAGCCGGTGAGCAGGGCACGTTCCGTACCGAGGAAGGGCTCGGGTCGGCGGTCGATCTCAGGTGCTTTCCAGATCATGCCCGTATCCTCGCGCAGCGGGTCCGGGACGAGCGCACTACCCCGGCGAGGGCTCATGCCGGCGCCATCTGGACCGGATTCGGCGCCGTCCGACGAGCCGGGACCGACTGTTGGCCGGGCGTCAGCCGCTGGTGAGCTGGTGGCGCATCACCTCCCGCAGCCCACCCGCGCTGGTGGTGCCCGCGATCGTCACCTCGGCCGTGCGCCCGTCGTGTCGCAGGGTGCCGATGGCGTTGCCGAAGTATGGTCCGGCCAGCTTCGTCCAGCGCAGCGCCGGCCGGCCGGTCCCGGTGGTGCGAGACAGCGCTCGGGCGGCCATGGCCAGGGCAGGTGACCAGCCCAACCGCAGTGGCAGGCGCATCCCGGCCGGCACCTGGTTGTGCAGTGGGGAGCAGGTGAGCTGGTGCACCGGGGTGACCACCGTGGGGTCGGCGAACCGGGCCCGGGCCAGGTACGAGTGGTGCACGTCGCCGCTGAGGACACTGATCGACGCCGGCTTGGCCCCCGGGGCGCGGTTCGCCGGCTGCCCGGGCTGCCCCGGCTGTCCGGTCCCACTCGGCTGCCCCGGACCATGTGGTTCACCCGGCTCACGGCGAGGCCGGGTCGCCGCGTCCGGTGTGCCGCCACCGATGCGGGCGAAGAGGGTGCCGAGCGCGTCGAAGGAGCGCCGGAACGCCGCCCAGTGCTCGAGGTCGACAGCGCGCCGCAGCTTCTCCGCCGCGTCGGCCACCCAGCGCCGCGGGGAGTCGGCGAGCACCTCGTTCCACGCCTCCACGTGGTGGATGCCAGGCGGTAGCAGCCAGGGCAGGGACGAGCCCACGACCAGGTGGTCGTAGCTGCCGTGGGCCTGGTCGACCAGCCAGGACCACTCGCCCGGCGGGAGCATCGCCCGCCGGCCCGGCTCCAGCACCCGGCCGCACCGGTTGTCGAGCATGACCAGGCGGGTCCGGCCGACATCGAGCGCGAAGCTCCACTGGTACTGCACCGCCCGCGACCGTTCCGGATCGTGCGCGAGGCCCGACTCCCGGTCGACCCGGCGACCGAAGTCGCGGAGTACGTCGGTGGCGTCCTCGGCGGCGGTCACCTTCAGGTAGAGCGGGTCGGCCGCGATCTCCGCCGGGGCGAGGTTGCCGAGGTGCTGGTAGACCCAGTAGGAGGCGAGCCCGCTGCTGATGCGCTCGCCCCACCAGGGCTGGGCCTGGGCGTCGGCGCGCCAGGCGGCGGAGGTGTTCCAGTCGTCCACGATCTCGTGGTCGTCGAAGATCATGACGCTCGGCACGGTGGAGAGCAGCCAGCGGGTCTCCGGGGCGCGCCACGACTCCAGGTAGAGCTTGGTGTACTCGTCGAAGCTGACCACCTGGTCCACCGGCGCGCCCACCGGCCGTCGCCGACGCCGCCGGAGTAGCCGTCGTACGGTCGGTGAGGTCTCGTCGGCATACACCTGGTCGCCGAGGAGCACCAGCAGGTCGGGCAGGTCCGCCGGGTCGGGGGTGGCGGCCAGCCCGCGGGCGTACGCGTCGAGCGCGTCCGGGGGCAGTTCGCGGCCGGTGGCGTGCTGGGTGGCTTCCCGGCACGAGCCGAACACCAGGCGTACTGGCTGGTCCCGGTCGTCGGCGGCCCGGGTACGGATGACGCTGGGCCGGTACGGGCCGGGCAGTGGCCAAACGGGTTCCCCGTCGAGCAGTACCTCGTAGCCGCTGATGGTGTCGGGAGTCAGCCCGGAGACCACGACCAGGGCATAGTGGTGCTGGTAGGCGGAGAAGGTGCGGGCGGTGCCGGTGGCGCCGTCGGCGGTCTGGACGGTGACGGTCGCCGGGGCGCTGGTCTCCACCCAGATGGTGGCCTGCGTGCCGACCACCCGGCGGAGCAGCGGGCCGACGAGCAGGTCTGCGGCGGGCATGGTGGGCCTCCCGATGAGCGTGTCGTCCCTGCTACCCGGCCGGCGGGTGCAGCAGTGGGTGCGGACGAGCCTATTGCCCCGCCGGTTTCCGGCGGCGGTGCGGTGGTGGAGACGCGGTCGCCCGCGTCTGACAGGATTTCGGGCATGACGGATTACCTCCTCATCGCACTCGCCCTGCTCGGCGTGCTGATTCTCGGCACCGTCGGGCTGGTGGCACCGAAGCTGCGTCGCCGTCGGGAGCCCCCGTTGCCGACGACGGAGGTCGAGACCCGCGCCGAGGAGGACCTCGCTGGACCGCCGGTCGAGGCGGCCGAGGCGGCCGAGGCGGAGCCCACCGGGATCCTGGTCGAGCCGCCGCCGGCCCCCCCGGTGCAGGTGCCCGAGGTCCCGGCTGAGGTCCCGGTGGAGGTCCCGGTGGAGGTCCCGGAGCCGACCGCCGGCCGGTTGGTTCGGCTCCGCTCCCGGCTGTCCCGCTCGCAGAACGTGTTCGGCAAGGGGCTGTTGGGCCTGCTCAGCCGGGACCGCCTCGACGAGGAGACCTGGGAGGAGATCGAGGACAGCCTGATCACCGCGGATGTCGGCATCGACTCCACCCGGGAGATTGTTGACCGGCTCCGCGAGCGGACCCGGGTGCTCGGCACCCGCACCGTCGCTGAGCTGCGTACCCTGCTCGCCGCCGAGCTGGTCAACGCCCTCGACCCGGAGCTGGACCGGGCCCTGCACACGGCGCCGAAGGACGGTGTGCCGGCGGTGCTGTTGGTGGTGGGGGTCAACGGGGCCGGGAAGACCACCACCTGCGGCAAGGTCGCCCGGGTACTGGTGGCGGATGGCCGGAGCGTGATCCTCGGCGCGGCCGACACGTTCCGCGCCGCCGCCGCGGATCAGCTGGAGACCTGGGCGGGCCGGGTCGGGGCGGAGACCGTCCGGGGCCCGGAGGGGGCCGATCCGGCCAGCGTCGCCTTTGACGCCGTCAAACGCGGTATTGAGACCGGGGTGGACACGGTGTTGGTCGACACCGCCGGCCGGCTCCAGAACAAGGTCGGCCTGATGGACGAGCTGGGCAAGGTCAAGCGGGTGGTGGAGAAGCATGGTCCGATTGACGAGACGCTGCTGATCCTCGACGCCACCACCGGCCAGAATGGTCTGGAGCAGGCGCGGGTCTTCACCGAGGCGGTGGATGTGACCGGCGTCGCACTCACCAAGCTCGACGGTACCGCCAAGGGCGGCATCGTGATCTCCGTGCAGCGCAAGCTGGGCATCCCGGTGAAGCTGGTCGGTCTCGGCGAGGGGAAGGACGATCTGGCTCCGTTCGACCCCGCGCAGTTCGTGGACGCGTTGCTGGGCGCCGAGGCCGGTGCGGACGCGTAACCCCACGGTGATGACCAACGATCGCGCCCACCCCGGGTGGCGCGACCCGCACCATCCGACCTCCCGCCTCGGGCGGCCTTATGTGATGGCACGAGAGATCCCGCTGCGCGGCGGCAATGTGAGCACGGTGGTCCGGGTCGGGGACACGGTCCGGCGCAACGCCGGCCCGTGGACACCGTCGGTGCACGCCCTGCTGCGGCACCTGGAATACGTGGGTTTTACCGGTGCCCCCCGGGCGCTGGGGATGGATGAGCGTAACCGTGAGGTGCTGTCGTACCTGGAGGGGGAGTGCGGGGAGTACCCGCTGGCCCCGCACTGGGTCACCGACGAGGCGCTGGTGACGGTCGCCACGATGCTGCGGATGTTTCACGACGCGCAGTACGGCCTCGTCCTGCCGGACGGGGCGGTGTGGCGTTCCTTCGGCCCGTCTCCGGAGAGCGAGGTGATCTGCCACCACGATGCCGCCCCGCACAACGTCATCTGGCGCCCGGACGGCACCCTCGGGATGATCGACTTCGATCTCGCCTCGCCGGGCTCCCGCATCTACGACGTCGCCTACGCCGCCTGGACCTGGGTGCCGGTCTTCGCCGACCGAGACTCGGTCACCCTCGGGTGGCGACGTCCGGACCGGCCGCGGCGGCTGCGGCTCTTCGCCGACGCGTACGGGCTCATCCCGCGCGACCGGCATCGGCTGGTCCGTACCATCCGCAAGCGGATCGTTGACCACGTGGAGGGCATCCGGCGGATGGCCGCTGCCGGTGATCCGGCCTTCGTGCGGATCGTCAACCGTGGGCACCTCCGTCGTCCGCTGCGGGACCTGCGCCTGCTCGACTACGAGCAGCACCTCCTTGAGGACGCGCTTCGGGCCCCGGGGTAGTCGTTCGGTGCTGCCGTGGCGGACGGTAGGCGGGTGCGGGTGCGGGTGCGGGTGCGGGTGCGGGTGCGGGGCGAGATCTGGTGGGTGAGCGCGCGTCGGTGTGTCCGTCGAGGGCGTCGTCCATTTCATATGGGTAGCTTTTTCGGGTTCATGTTTATTTGGGCGTCATGTCGGTTTTGCTCGGTGGTGGCTGCTACTGCCTGCCTGGTAGCCGAGGAACGCCAACCGGGCTACCCGGAGCGGTGCGTTCCTCGTCCATGACGGGGGAAGGGACACCGAAACGACATGAACCATCAGCACTGCACGCACGAACCGACGCGCCCCGACAGGGGGCGGGCGAGATCACGATGGTGGGCCGTCGGGCTCGCCGGTGTGGCCGGCCTGGCCCTCACCGCCACCATCGGGGTCGCCACCGCCGCTGCTGGCGCGGACGGGCGACCTGGTGCCCACAAGGGAGACCACCCGACGGGCATCCCCGTCCCCTGCGACGCGGACAAACTGATCGCCGCGATCACCCTCGCCAACGCCCGCGGCGGCGCTGTCCTCGACCTCGCCAAGGACTGCACCTATCTGCTCACCGCCGAACTCGACGATGCCGGCCTCCCCACCATCACCACCCCGATCACCCTCAACGGCGGAAAACACACCACCATCAAACGCGCCGCCGCGGTCGACCCGTTCCGCATTCTCGCCGTGGACGTCGGTGGTGACCTCACCCTCAGACACCTCACCGTCACCGGCGGGCAGACCGCCGGAGGCGACGGTGGTGGTCTCCTGGTGAACGCTGGTGGTCGCGCCACCCTGAAGCACGTCGAGGTCGTGAACAACGTGTCCGACCAGAACGGTGGAGGTGTGGCCAACAGCGGAACGGTTGTCGTCGAACACTCCAGCATCAGCCGCAACATCGCCGCCGTGAACGGTGGTGGTGTCTACACCACGGGTCAGCTCACGGTCCGGTACTCGCGGGTGGACAAGAACACGGCTAGCAATGCGGCTGGCATTGGCAGCGCCCCTGGTGCGGCGATCCGAGTGGAACACAGCTCCATCACGGGAAACCAGGCCGAGACCAGTATCGGAGGCATCCAGCTGGAGGGGATCGGTTACCTCGCCGATACGAAGATCGCCGACAACACCGCCGGCGAGACCGGGGGCGTCGCGGTGTTCGGTCAGACCACGATGCGACGCGTCGGCATCATCAACAACACCGCGAACGGGTTCACCGCGGGCGGGCTGTTCGTTGCGGCGGGGCTTCCGGTGTCCCCCGTGGCGGTCCTCGAGGACAGTCGGATCGAGGGCAACACCGCTGCCACCGACGGTGGGGGAATCCTCAACGGTGGGCAGGTGGTGCTGCGGCGGACCTCGGTCGCCGGCAACCAGGCGGGTGAGGAGGGTGGTGGAATCTTCAACTCGGCCACCGGTACGGCCACCCTGTTCACTTCCAAGATTATCAAGAACATCGCTGTCATCGACGGCGGCGGTATCTTCAACGAGGTGGGTGGAACGGTGAACCTGAACACCGCCACCGGCACCGTCGTCGTGAAGAACCGGCCGAACAACTGCGTCAACGTACCCGGCTGTTCCGGGTAGCGGTCCGGCCGCGTCAGATCCACCAGGGCCCCGTTCCCGCCGGTTTTCCGGTGGGAACGGGGCCGCTGTTGTGCTGCGTCAACACGGCGAAAGTCCGGTGTGGGCCTAGCCCCGGGGGTGCGTTCGGTCGGCGATCGGCTGGTCGCGGCCTCCTCCGTTCGGGTGGCCGCGGCCCGCTTCACACGTACGAAACACGTCGTCATCGATTGGAAATCGACGGGTGACGCTGCGGGAAACAGGGAGCGCGCAGGCTTCCGGGCAACCGGTGGACGGGCAGTGCTGCCTCGGAAGCCGTAAGGAGGGAACTTCACCTTAGGAGGCCAGCGTGCCTGAAGCACCGACCATCGACACCGGCAACACCGCGTGGCTGCTGGTCTCGAGCGCGATCGTGCTGCTCATGACGCCCGGACTGGCGCTGTTCTATGGCGGCCTCAACCGGGCCAAGGGCGTCCTCAATATGATCATGATGAGCTTTTCCGCGATCGGGCTCGTCAGTATTCTCTGGTTGTTCTACGGCTTCTCCGCCGCTTTCGGTGCGGACCGGGGTGGGGTCATCGGCGACCTCGGCCAGTATCTCGGCACCAAGACCTTCATGGCGGAGACCGACCTGTGGGGCGAGACCGGCATTCCGCTCTACGTCTTCATGGCGTTCCAGATGATGTTCGCCGTCATCACGGTCGCCCTGATCAGCGGTGCGATCTCTGACCGGGCCAAGTTCTCCGGTTGGCTGCTGTTCGTGGTTGGCTGGGCGAGTCTGGTCTACTTCCCGGTCGCCCACTGGGTGTGGGGCGGCGGATTCATCGGTGCGGAGCTCGGCGCACTCGACTTCGCCGGTGGCACCGCGGTGCACATCAATGCCGGGGCGGCGGCGCTGGCCCTGGTGCTGGTGCTGGGCCGGCGGCTCGGCTGGCCCCGGGAGACGATGAAGCCGCACAACGTCCCCATGGTCGCTCTCGGCGCCGGTCTGCTCTGGTTCGGTTGGTTCGGCTTCAACGCCGGCTCCGAACTGACCGCGGACCTGACCACCGGGCTGGCCTTCGTCAACACCCAGGTGGCGACCGCCGCCGCCGTACTCGGCTGGTTGCTGGTGGAGAAGGCGCGGGACGGCCGACCCACGCTGGTCGGTGCCTCCTCCGGCGCCATCGCCGGATTGGTCGCGATCACCCCGGCCTGTGCCTTCATCACCCCGTGGGCCGCGGTGCTGCTGGGCCTGGTCGCCGGGGCGGTCTGTGCGCTGGCGGTGAGTCTGAAGTATCGGCTGGGCTTCGACGACTCGCTCGACGTTGTCGGCGTGCACTTCGTCGGTGGCTGGATCGGCTGTCTGTGGATCGGTCTCTTCGGCACGTCGTCGGTCAGCTCGCTGGTCAGCAACGAGGGCCTCTTCTACGGGGGTGGGGTGGCGCAGCTGGGCGTCCAGGCGCTCAGCGCGGTGATCGTCACCGGCTACTCCTTCGCGGTGGCCTTCGTCCTCGCCGTTGTCCTGGAGAAGACGATCGGCTTCCGGGTCAGTAAGGAGGCCGAGGTCGAGGGGATCGACATCGCCGAGCACGCCGAGAGCGGCTACGACCTCTCTCCCGCCGCCGGTTCCGCCGGTGGCGGCGCGTTCGCGGCGGCGGGCCTGGCCAGCGGGAAGCCGGCCGGGGAGAGCAGCGCCGTAGAGCAGGTCGCGTCGGCCTGGTCGGCGGGCGGTCGGCGGTGAGCGGCGGGTCCGCCGTCGCGCAGGTCACTGGTTAACGTTCCGGGAATGGAGGGGTTGGACATGAAGCTGGTGACCGCGGTCATCAAGCCATACCAGCTGGACGCGGTGAAGGAGGCCCTGCACGCGCTCGGGGTGGCCGGCCTGACCGTCAGCGAGGTCCAGGGCTACGGCCGCCAGAAGGGGCACACCGAGGTGTATCGGGGTGCCGAGTACACGGTGGAGTTTCTGCCCAAGATCCGGGTGGAGGTACTCACCGACGAGCTGGATGTTGACAAGATCGTTGACGCCGTCGTCGCCGCCGCCCGGACCGGCAAGATCGGTGACGGCAAGGTGTGGGTCACCGCGGTCGAGGAGGTCGTCCGGGTCCGTACCGGCGAACGCGGCCTCGACGCCGTGTAGGCGTCCCACGGGCGGGAGTAGGTACCGGTGACCTCGTTGATCAAGAAGTGTACGGCCGGACCGGACCTCCTGACCAACGAGGTCACCGGTGCTCCTGGCGGGATCGACGCCGCGGCGCGGGCGGCCCGGGCGGCGTCGATCGACGGCTGGCTCGCCGGGCTGCTGCCCCGGTGGGAAGGGGTCGCGCTGGTCGCCGTGGGCGGGCTCGGCCGCCGTCAGTGCGCCCCGTACGGGGACCTTGACCTGCTGCTGCTGCACGCCGACGTACCCGGGGTGGACGAGCTGGCCGCCGGCATCTGGTACCCGGTCTGGGACGCTGGGCTGCGCCTCGACCACTCGGTACGTACCGTTCCCGAGGCCCTCGCGGTCGCCCAGGATGATGTCCGCGTGGCTCTGGGCCTGCTCGATGCCCGACTCGTCGCGGGTGACGAGGCGCTTGCCGACCGGCTGGTTCGTTCGGCCGCCGACCAGTGGCGACGGGACGCCGTGCGTCGACTGCCCGGGCTGCGCGAGCTGACCGAGGCCCGGTGGAAGGCCCACGGAGAGCTGGCGTTCCTGCTCGAGGGGGACCTCAAGGAGGCCGCTGGCGGACTTCGCGACGTGGGGCTCCTCCGGGCGATCGCCCGCGCCGGCGTCACCACCGCGCTCCGGCCCGCGGTCCACGCCGCCCACCTGCGGCTACTGGATACCCGCGACGCGTTGCACCTACGGGCCGGTCGGCGGGTTGACCGGCTGGTGGCCCCGGAACGCGACGGTGTCGCCGCCCTGCTCGGGTTGCGCCAGCCACGAACCGACCTGTCGGCGGTGCGGGTGGACGAGGGGGACCTGCTGCTGCGCCGGGTCGCCAACGACGCCCGGACGGTCCGCCACGCTCTCGACGACGCCCTCCGGGCGGCCGACCGGCTCCGCGCTCGGCGTCGGGGTGCCGACCGCCGACCGCTCCGCCGGCCGGTAGCCCGGGACGTGGTCGAGCACGACGGTGAGCTGGTGCTCGCCCGCGCGGTGATCGGGGTGCGCCCGGAGCCGAGCCTGTCCCTGCGGGTCGCCGCCGCGGCGGCGACCACCGGTCTGCCGATCGCGGCGGCCACCTGCGAGTGGCTGGCCGCCTACTGCCCGCCGCTGCCGACTCCCTGGCCGGCTGCGGCGCGCGCCGCCCTGGTCACGCTCCTGGGTGCGGGGCCGGGGCTGGTGTCGGCGTGGGAGACCTGCGACCGGTACGGGTTGGTTGACGGCTGGCTACCGGAGTGGACCCGGATCCGGAGCCTGCCGCAGCACCATCCGGTGCACCGGTTCACCCTCGACCGGCACCTGGTCCAGACCGCGTCCGAGGCCAGCCGGCTCACCCGGGAGGTGGACCGACCGGACCTGCTGCTGCTCGGCGCCCTCCTGCACGACGTGGGCAAGGGGTTACCCGGTGACCACAGTCAGGTCGGCGCGCCGATCGCGGCGGCGGTCGCCGCCCGGATCGGCCTGCCCGCGGCTGAGGTGGCGCTGATCGGGCGGCTGGTCCGGCTGCACCTGCTCCTGCCCGAGGTGGCGACCCGGCGCGACCTCGCCGATCCGGTGACCGTGGCCGGCGTGGCGGCGAAGGTCGTCGACACCAGCACCCTGGAGCTGCTGCACGCCCTGGTCCGGGCCGACGCGGCGGCCACCGGCCCGGCCGCCTGGTCGCGCTGGAAGGAACGGCTCGTCGCCGATCTGGTGGCCCGGGTCCGCACCACACTGGACACCGGTCGGTTACCCGAACCGCCCGTACCGGATCCGGTGTTGGTCGCCGGCCCACTGCCGGTGGTCCGTCTGACCGGGGACGAGGTGGCGGTGGCGGCGGCCCACCGGCGTGGCCTGCTCACGACGGTGGCCGGGTGCCTGGCTCTGCACCGGCTCGACGTGATCTCCGCGGACGCCTCGACGGTGTCCGGGCGGGCGTTGGTCGAGTTCCGGGTCCAACCCCGCTACGGCCTCGCGCCGGATCCGGTAGCGCTCGGCGCCGACCTACGCCGGGCCGTGACCGGTGCCGACTCGGTGAACCAGCGGCTGCGGGATCGGGCCGTCGCGGCCGGCGGCGCGGGACCCGCACCCCAGGTGCGGTGGTACCGGGAGGCGGCCACCGACGCGGTGGTGTTGGAGTTGCGGGCGGCCGACGCCGCTGGCCTGCTCTACCGGGTCAGCGCGGCGCTCGACGAGGTGGGAGTTCAGCTGCGAGCGGCGCGGATCTCCACCCTCGGCGCCTCCGTGGTGGACGCGTTTTACCTGGTCGGCGCCGGGCTGGACGCCGAGGACCAGGCTCGGATCTCCGCCGCTGTCCTGGCTGCGGCGCGATGAGGGGGCGATGTCGTCGGCTGGACGGCAGGTACGCGGGCGGCATCGGGTGTGCCGGCCGGAAGCGGGTGGATCGCGGGCCGGATACCCTAGCGGTGGCTGGACAGCTCGTCCGGCCGTGCTCGTGCTCACCAGAACTCTGACAAACGGGATGTTCGCGTGTTTGACACCTTGAGTGACCGCCTGTCCGGGATCTTCACCAAGCTCCGCGGTAAGGGACGGCTCACCGACGCCGACATCGACGCCACCGCCCGCGAGATCCGCCTCGCGTTGCTGGAGGCGGACGTGGCGCTGCCGGTGGTCAAGGGCTTCATCGCGCGAGTCAAGGAGCGGGCGCGGGGCGCCGAGGTCTCCCAGGCGCTGAACCCGGCCCAGCAGATCGTCAAGATCGTCAACGAAGAGTTGGTCAACGTCCTCGGTGGTGAGGCACGGCGGCTTCAGTTCGCCAAGCAGCCGCCGACCGTGATCATGCTGGCCGGCCTCCAGGGCTCCGGCAAGACCACACTCGCCGGCAAGTTGGCCAGTTGGTTGCGCGGCCAGGGCCACCAGCCGCTGCTGGTCGCCGCCGACCTGCAGCGCCCCAACGCCGTCGGGCAGCTTCAGGTGCTCGGCGGTCGCGCCGGCGTCGAGGTGTACTCCCCGGAGCCCGGCAATGGCGTCGGCGACCCGGTGCAGGTGGCTCGTGCCTCGATCGAGCACGCGCGTCGGGCTGCCCGGGACATCGTCATCGTGGACACGGCCGGCCGGCTCGGTATCGACGCCGAGATGATGCAGCAGGCGGCCGACATCCGGGACGCGGTCAACCCGGACGAGGTCATCTTCGTCATCGACGCCATGGTCGGCCAGGACGCGGTGCGCACCGCGGAGGCGTTCCGGGACGGTGTCGGCATCACCGGTGTGGTCCTCTCCAAGCTCGACGGTGACGCCCGTGGTGGTGCCGCGCTGTCGGTCCGGGAGGTCACCGGCCAGCCGATCCTCTTCGCCTCCACCGGCGAGAAGCTGGAGGACTTCGACGTCTTCCACCCGGACCGGATGGCCAGCCGGATTCTCGGCATGGGCGACGTTCTCACCCTGATCGAGCAGGCCGAACAGGCCTTCGACGTCGATCAGAAAGAGAAGATGACCGCCAAGCTGATGGGCGGTGAGCAGTTCACCCTGGAGGACTTCCTCGACCAGCTCATCGCCGTTCGGCGGATGGGGCCGATCGCCAACGTGCTGGCCATGATGCCGGGCATGGGCCAGATGAAAGACCAGCTCGCCGAGGTGGACGACAAACACTTCGATCGGGTTACCGCGATCATCCGGTCGATGACCCCGGCCGAGCGCACCAATCCGAAGATCATCAACGGTTCGCGCCGGGCCCGCATCGCCAACGGCTCCGGGGTTACCGTGATGGACGTCAACCAGCTACTCAACCGCTTCACCGACGCCCAGAAGATGATGAAGCAGATGGGCGGCATGATGGGTCTGCCCGGCGGGCGCCGGAAGGCGACCAAGTCGCCGAAGAACAAGCGCAAGGGCGGGAAGGGTGGCGGTCGGTCGCGGGCCGGCACGGGGGCGCGGGGCGGCTTCCCCGCTGGCATGCCGCAGCTGCCGCCCGGCCTGGGCCCCGACGACCTGGCCGGCCAGGGGCTACCACCGGGGTTCAAGCTTCCGAAGATCGACTTCAACAAGCTCGGCAAGGGGGACCAGCGCCCGCGATGACCGGGTTCGAGACGGGGCGAGGTCGGCAATGATCGCTGCTGATCGAGTGGTGGCCGTGGCCTGTCGGCGGTGACCGTGGCCTGTCGGCGGGCTGCGGCCTGTCGCCGGGCTGTGGCCTGTCGGCGTCGGCCTGCCCGCACGCCCTGGCGGGCGATCAGGTAGGACTGAGCGTATGGCTTTGCACGTGCGTGGTGTGCTCCTGCCCGAAGATGAGGTCCGGGACATCTGGCTGGTCGGTGACCGGGTGACCTTCCAGCCGGTGGCCGGCGCCGAGACCATCGCGGATGGTGGCTTCCTGCTCCCCGGCCTGACCGACGCGCACTGTCACATCGGCATCGCCCGGGGCGGGGCGCCGATCACCTCGCTCGACCAGGCCCGCGAGCTGGCCCAGGTCAACCGCGACGCCGGGGTGCTCGCCATCCGGGACGCCGGCTCCCCGTACCCGTATCCGGAGCTCGACGACGCCCCGGACCTGCCGCGGCTGGCCCGGGCCGGCCGGCACGTCGCCCCACCGAAGCGCTACCTGCGCGGCGTCGGGGTGGAGGTCGGCGCCGCCGAGGTGGCCGCAACCGTCGCCGCGCAGGCGGACGCCGGCAACGGCTGGGTCAAGCTGGTCGGCGACTGGATCGATCGCGGCGTCGGCGACCTCGCCCCGGCCTGGGACGCGGAGACCATGACCGCAGCGGTTCGGGCCGCGCACGCCGCCGGGGCCCGCGCCGCGGTGCACACCTTCTCCGAGTCCGCCGTCGACATCATGGTGCGGGCCGGGGTCGACTCGGTGGAACACGGCACCGGCCTGAGCCTGGACCTGATCGACGTGATGGCCCGGCAGGGCACCGCACTCGTACCCACCATGATCAACATACGGACCTTTGGTGGCATCGCCGACCAGGCGCGGGCGAAGTTCCCCGGCTACGCCGACCACATGCTCGCCCTGCGGGACCGCTTCCCCGAGGTGGTCCGCGCCGCCTACCAGGCCGGCGTCCCGATCTACGTCGGCACGGATGCCGGCGGTGGCATCGCGCACGGTCTGGCGGCCGAGGAGATGCTGCTGCTGCACGAAGAGGCCGGGATGCCCGCCGAGGCCGTCCTCGCCGCCGCCTCCTGGCGGGCCCGCGAGTGGCTCGGCTTTCCCGGCCTGGTCGAGGGAGGCCGGGCCGACCTGGTCGTCTACCCGGAGGATCCACGGCGAGACCTGCGCGTCGTCCGATCCCCCGCCCGCGTCGTCCTCCGCGGCCGGGTGCTGCGCTGATCCACCGGGGCGGGTGCCGGGTGGTGGCGGGCGGCGGGGGCGGTCGGTGGTCCGGCGTGGAGCGACCGCCCGCTGACGGCGACCGCCCCGGCGGCACATAGGATGTGCGGTCATGGCGCGCGTGCTCACTCCCCGTGCGGAGGACTTCCCCCGCTGGTACCAGGACCTGATCGCCAAGGCGAAGCTGGCCGACAACGGCCCGGTCCGAGGGACCATGGTGATCCGACCAGCCGGCTACGCCATCTGGGAGCGGATGCAGGCCGAGATGGACGACCGGATCAAGGCTGCCGGCGCGGAGAACGCCTACTTCCCGCTCTTCATCCCGGAGGGCCACCTCAAACGCGAGGCCGAGCACGTCGAGGGCTTCTCGCCGGAGCTGGCGGTGGTTACCCACGGCGGCGGTAAGCAGCTCGCCGAGCCGGTCGTGGTACGCCCGACCAGCGAGACCGTCATCGGCGAGTTCATGGCCAAGTGGGTCGACTCGTACCGGGACCTGCCGTTGCTGCTCAACCAGTGGGCGAACGTGGTCCGCTGGGAGCTGCGCCCCCGCATCTTCCTGCGGACCAGCGAGTTCCTCTGGCAGGAGGGGCACACCGCACACACGACCCGCGAGGACGCCCGCGCCTACGCGCGACGGATTCTGCACGAGGCGTACGAGGACCTGATGGTCAATGTCCTCGCCATCCCGGTGCAGGTGGGCCTCAAGACGGCCCGGGAGCGGTTCGCCGGTGCGACCGCCACCTACACCCTCGAGGGCATGATGGGCGACGGCAAGGCGCTCCAGCTGGGCACCAGCCACGAGCTGGGGCAGAACTTCGGCCGCGCCTTCGACATCAGCTACACCTCGGCCGAGGGGGGTCGGGAGTACGCCTGGACCACCTCGTGGGGCACCTCCACTCGGATGCTCGGTGGTCTGATCATGTGCCACGGCGACGACAACGGCCTGCGGGTGCCGCCGAAGCTCGCGCCGGTCCAGGCGTACGTGATGGTCGTCAAGGACGGCGAGGGGGTCGGCGAGGCCGCGGCACGGCTGCACGACGCGCTGCGGGATGCCGGCGTACGGGTCGCCCTCGACGACCGGACCGACACCCCCTTCGGACGTCGCGCAGTGGACGCGGAGCTGCGCGGCTATCCGATCCGCGTCGAGATCGGCCCCCGCGATCTGGCCGCGGGGAACGCGGTCGTGGTCCGGCGGACGGACGGCTCGAAGTCCCCGGTTCCGGTCGCCGACGTGGTCGCCGTGGTGCGCGCGGCGCTCGACGCCGACCAGCAGGCGCTGCACGACGAGGCGCTCGCCAGCCGGCAGGCGCGGACCCGCGAGGTGGGGACGCTCGCCGAGGCGATCGAGGCGGCGGCGACGGGCTGGGCCCGGGTGCCGTGGTCGGTGGTCGGTACCAAGGGCGAGGCGGAGGCGAACACCCAGGGTGTCACCGTGCGGTGCCTGGTCCGGGCAGATGGCTCGGTGCCGGACAGCGAGGACGAGCCGGACCTGGTCGCCATCCTGTCCCGGGCCTACTGAGCTGCGCTCGCACCGGGCCGGTACCGCCACCGATCCGGTGCGACCAGATTCGATCCCGGTCCGAACCCGTCGGACCGGGTCCGACCGGTCCGACCCTGATCCGGCCCGAGTTGGCTCGGGCGCTCAGATGGGGCAGCTCGACAGCGAGCGGAGCGAACCGGGCCGCCGGCGCTCCAATCGGTCGTCGGTTAGGTGAGCTTGGCGTTTCTGAGCGGTCTTGGTGGGCGCTTGGCGTTCCGAGTGGTCGTCGGCGGGCGGTAGGGTCGGCCAGGTGAGGTTCGAACCTGGGCGGCTGGTGGTGCACCGCAATGTGCGGCGGGGGCGGATCGGTTGGGTTCGTCCGGCGCGCGTGGTCAGCGATGACGACCGGGGGCTGCTGCTCTGGATCCCCCGGGGCTCCGAGGTGGCCAGCGAGACTACCGACGCCGGAGTCGGGATGCGGGCAATTCCGTTCGCCGAGTGGATCGTCTCGAGTTACCGGCTGACGCTCGCGCGGTGGCAGGGGCCACCCCTGCTGAAGTTCCTGCCGGTCGGGGCCGCGCACTCGGTCTGGTTATTCCAGGACGATCAGGGGCATTTCGCCCATTGGTACGTCAACCTCGAGGAACACGGTGTTCGCTGGGACGACGGTGGGCTCGCCGGCGTTGACGTGGTGGACCAGGATCTTGATGTGCTGATCCACGCGGACCGTCGTTGGGCGTGGAAGGACGAGGACGAGTTCGCCGAGCGGCTCGACTTCCCGGAGCACTACTGGGTGCCCGACCCGGATGCGGTCTGGGCTGAGGGGAAGCGGGTGATCGCCCGGGCCGAGGCGGGTGAGTTCCCGTTCGACGGCACCTGGTGCGACTTCGTGCCGCCGGTCGAGTGGACGGCCCCGCTGGATCTGCCGCCCGGGTGGGACCGGCCGCCAGCGCGCTGATGGCACCGCCCACCGGCCGCCGGAGCCCACTCGGCCGACGGCGCCCACTCGAGCGCCGGAGTCAACCGCGGCGGGTGTGCCGGTCCACCCGGGCCGAATCCGTGTGCGCTTCGTCATAGTCGAAGGGTGAGCCGGGGCCGGTCCGATGTGAGGCTTCTCGGTTCGATCTGGCAGAATGGCTTGCTGGTATCCGGCGTGGGTCCGGCGCCCTCTACCCGGGCACCACGTCAGTCCACCCGAGCAGTCTCCGGCCCAACCCCACTGTGCCGGAGTGCGCGCTCACCCGTGCACCGCCCGTCCAGGGTCGGTGGAAACAACAGGAGCGAAAACACTGTGGCCGTAAAGATCCGGCTCCTGCGGATGGGCAAGATCCGCAACCCGCAGTACCGCATCGTCATCGCCGACTCGCGCACCAAGCGTGACGGCCGGGCGATCGAGTTCGTCGGGATCTACCAGCCGAAGCACGACCCTTCGGTGATCGAGGTCAAGTCGGACCGGGTGCAGTACTGGCTCTCCGTGGGCGCGCAGCCGAGCGAGGCGGTGCAGCGCCTGCTGGAGAAGACCGGCGACTGGCAGAAGTTCAAGGGCCTGCCGGCTCCCGAGCCGCTGAAGGTTGCCCCCGAGCGGGTCGACCGCAAGGCGGCCTACGAGGCTGAGGCGAAGGCCGCCGCCGGTCTGGCGGAGACCCCGGCCAAGCCGGCGAAGAAGGCCGCCAAGGCCGAGGCGGCGCCGAAGACCGACGAGGCGGCGCCGAAGACCGAGGAGCAGGCCGGTGCGGGCTCCGGCGAGCAGGGCTGACGTGGCACTGCGTCCAGCGCTGGAGCATCTGGTCAAGGGCATCGTCGACAACCCCGACGATGTCCGGGTCCGGCTGGTCGATTCCCGGCGGGGCAAGCGGCTTGAGATCCGCGTGCACCCGGAGGACCTCGGCACGGTGATCGGGCGGTCCGGGCGGACTGCGAAGGCGCTGCGCCAGGTCATCGGTTCCATCGGTGGACGCGGCGTACGCGTCGACATCGTCGACTCGTACTGATGCTCGTCGTCGGCAGGATCGGCAAACCGCACGGGATCCGCGGTGAGGTGACCGTGGAGGTGCGGACCGACGAACCTGAGACGCGGTTCGCCCCGGCGCGTACCGGGTGCCGGGTGAACTGACCGTCGAGGCTGCGCGGTGGCATCAGGGGCGGGTGCTGCTGGTGGTGTTCGAGGGTGTGCTCGACCGTAACGTCGCCGAGGCGCTTCGTGGAACCCTCGTCGGGGTGGACCGCGCCGATGTGGCCCCGCCGACGGACCCGGAGGAGTTCCACGACCACCAACTGGTCGGTTTGGCCGTGGTCACCCCGGCTGGGGAACGGCTGGGTGAGATCGCCCGGATCGACCACGCCCCCGCCGCGGACCTGTTGGTGCTGCGCCGACCCGGTCGCCGGGAGGTGTTGGTTCCGTTCGTCCAGGCGATCGTTCCCGAGGTTGATCTCGCCGGCGGTCGCGTGGTCGTGGATCCGCCCGGCGGTCTGCTCGACCTCTGACCCGTAAGGCCTGCTCGACCTCCGACCCCGGCGGCCAGTTCGACCCCCCGGCTGGTATCCGGTGTGGCCAGGCCGCCTGGCCCGCACAGTTGTTGGAGCCCCGCAATGCGCGTTGACGTTGTGTCCATTTTCCCGGAGTACTTCGCTCCGCTGGACCTGTCGTTGATCGGCAGGGCCCGCGCCAGTGGCAACCTCCAGCTGGCCGTACACGACCTCCGGACCTGGACCCACGACGTGCACCGGACGGTCGACGACACCCCGTACGGTGGGGGGCCGGGGATGGTGATGCGACCGGAGCCGTGGGGGGAGGCGCTGGACGCGCTCGCCCCGCCGGAAGCTGACCCGCCCCGGCTGTTGGTGCCCACGCCGGCCGGTGCTCCGTTGACCCAGGCGCTGGCCCACGAACTGGCCGCCGAGCCGCACCTGCTCTTCGCCTGTGGCCGGTACGAGGGGATTGACCAGCGGGTGCTTGAGCACGCTGCGAGTCGGATGCCGGTCACCGAGGTCTCCCTCGGTGACTATGTGCTCTTCGGCGGCGAGGTGGCGGTGCTGGTGATCCTGGAGGCGGTGACCCGGCTGCTGCCCGGGGTGCTGGGCAATGTTGGCTCGCTGGACGAGGAGTCGCACGCCCACGGGCTGCTGGAGGCGCCGATGTACACCAAGCCGGCTGCCTGGCGGGGCCAGGAGGTGCCGGCGGTGCTTCGCTCCGGGGACCACGGGAAGATCGCCCGCTGGCGTCGGGATGAGGCCCTGGTGCGGACGGTCGCCCGGCGCCCCGACATGATCGCCGCGCTGGCTCCGGAGTGCCTGGACCGGCGGGACCGGGCGACGTTGGAGCAGGCCGGGTTCCCGGCTGCCCCCAGCGATGTGGCAAAATAGGGGGTTGCCGCAGTCGACCGCGCCGCGGGTGGCTGCGAGGACCCTCGACCGGGGCCGGCGAGTGCCGGCGACCATCCGGGGGTCAGAATCACCCATTCGCGCATCGACTGACGATGCGCCGTGAGCCTCGCGAGGACGCAGCGATGAACATCCTGGACGCGCTTGACGCCCAGTCGAAGCGGACCGACGTTCCCGATTTCCGCGCCGGTGACACTGTCAAGGTGCACGCACGGGTCGTCGAGGGAAACCGGTCCCGGGTCCAGATCTTCCAGGGCGTCGTCATCCGTCGTCAGGGTGACGGTCTGCGGGAGACCTTCCTGGTCCGCAAGATCAGCTTTGGGGTGGGGGTTGAGCGCACCTACCCGGTCAACAGCCCGGCCATCGACCGGATCGAGGTCGTGACCCGCGGTGATGTCCGGCGGGCCAAGCTCTACTACCTCCGCGAGCTGCGCGGCAAGAAGGCGAAGATCAAGGAGAAGCGGGAGAAGCAGCCGAGCTGAATCGTGCTGCACCACCCGTCCTGAGCTGCGCGTATGGTGTACGAACCGGAGGGCACCGCCGGGACGTGCCAACGCAGCCGGATGCCCCGCCCAGCGGCGGGGCAGGTGTCCACTGCCGTCCGGAGACCTCGACCAGGTCCCCGGGCGGTAGTGTCGTTTCTGCGGACCGGGGAGGCGTGGTGCAGACGCGCGACGAGGACGGCACGGTCGACCCACGCCGTCGCCGGGCGCGGCGCCGCCGCCCGTTGCCGCTCTGGCAGGAGTTGCCGCTGCTGCTGACGGTCGCCTTCTGCCTGGCGGTGCTGATTCGGACCTTCCTCCTTCAGGTGTTCTTCATCCCGTCCGGCTCGATGACCGAGACGCTGCTCGTCGGGGACCGGGTGCTGGTCAACAAGGTCGTCTACGACGTACGGGACCCGGCGCGGGGCGAGGTGGTGGTCTTCCGCGGCCCGGAGCGGTGGGCCGCCCAGCTCGACGAGAAGCCCGACCCGGGATTCCTGCCCCGGCTCACCGCCACCTTCGCTGATCTGGTGGGGGTCGGTGGCCCCGGCGAGAAGGACTTCATCAAGCGGGTGATCGGGCTGCCGGGCGACCGGGTGAGCTGCTGCGACGAGCAGGGGCGAGTGCTCGTCAACGGCATCGCCATCGACGAGCCGTACGTGTGGCGCGACTCGCCGCTGGACCTCCCGCCGAATCCGGGTGAGTGCCGTGCGCGTCGCTTCGACGAGGTCATCGTCCCACCCGGGCAGCTCTTCCTGCTGGGCGACAACCGGCTGGTCTCCCAGGACGCCCGGTGCCAGGGCCCGGTGCCGATTGACAATGTGGTCGGACGGGCGGTCGGCGTGGTGTGGCCGTCGTCGCGGTGGGCCGCACTCTCCACTCCGGAGGTCTTCGCGAACGTTCCGGCGGCGGCGGGCTCCCCGACCAGTACGCCACCACCGGTTGGGCCGAGCCCCGACGGTGGCGCGCTGCTACTCCTCCCGCTCCCCGCCGCGTGGCTCAGTTCTCGCGCGTTCCGTCCGGTGTCGCCCAGCTCGGCAACGTAGGCTCCATTCCGTGATTGACGAGCAGACCGACAAGTCCCGCAACTCCTTCTGGAAGGAGCTGCCAATTCTCCTGGGCGTGGCGATTCTGGTCGCGGTGCTGGTGCGTGCCTTTGTGTTGCAGACCTTCTTCATCCCGTCGCCGTCGATGGAGAACACCCTCCAGATCGACGATCGGGTGCTGGTCAACAAGTTGGTGTACGACTTTCGCTCGCCGAAACGAGGCGAGGTGGTCGTCTTCAAGGCGCCGACCTCCTGGAGCCCGGACGGGGAGGATTTCATCAAGCGGGTCATCGGCATCGGCGGCGACCACGTGGTCTGCTGCGACGAACAGGGACGGATCACGATCAACGGGGTTGCCCTGGACGAGCCGTACCTCTACTCCGTCGGCGGCGAGCGGGACCAGCCCGCTGACCAGGACTTTGATGTCACCATCCCGCGGGGGCGGCTGTGGGTGATGGGCGACCACCGGTCGGCCTCGGGCGACTCGTTGCAGCACTGGCAGCAGTCGGGGGAGGACGTCCACGAGGCGACCGTTCCCGAGGATCGTCTCGTCGGCCGGGCCTTCACGATCTTCTGGCCGCTGGACCGGGCACGTTGGCTGAGCGTGCCCGAGCAGTACGGCCCCATTCCCCGGCCTGGAACCTGAGCCGGTGGGCCGGGTAGGCCCGGTAGGCGACGGCGAAGGCGTCTGGCAGGCTGGGATGGTGACCGTCGCCCACGTCCTCCGTCGCCCCACCCGGGTGCTACTCGTCGGCGCGTCCGGCCAGCTCCTGATCGTCGAGCCGTGGGTGAGCGCGGACAGGGGTGGGCCATGCTGACGCCGCCGCGTACCGTCGTCCGTCGCGACGGCGGGCTCTACGCGCTGGAGCGCGCCCTGCAACGACGCGGATTTGGGCGGGTGGCCGGCGCCGATGAGGCCGGCCGGGGTGCCTGCGCCGGCCCCCTGGTGGCGGCCGCCGCCATCCTGCCCCCGGGGCGGCGCGGGGAGATCGACGGACTCGCCGACTCCAAGCTGCTCACCCCGGCCAGCCGGGAGCGGGTGTACGCGGAGGTCGTCGCTCGGGCGTCGGCGTACGCGGTGGTGGTGATCCCGGCGGCGGAGGTGGACCTGCGCGGACTGCACGTGTGCAATCTGGCGGCGATGCGTCGTGCGCTGGCGTCGCTGGCCACCCCACCGGAGTACGTGCTGACCGACGGCTTCGGGGTGGACGGGCTGGACGTGCCCGGGTTGGCGGTCTGGAAGGGCGACCGGGTGGCGGCCTGTGTCGCGGCGGCCAGTGTGCTGGCCAAGGTCACCCGAGATCGGATCATGGTGGAGCTGGACCTGGAGTTCCCTGGTTACGGGTTCGCGGAGCACAAGGGCTACATCACCGCCGAGCACTCGGCCGCGCTGCGGGAGCGCGGGCCGTGCCCGGAGCACCGGTTCTCGTACGTCAATGTCGCGACCGTCTCCGGCCGGCACGGGGCCCCACCCCGGGCCCGGCGACCGCTGGTCGCCGCGGCCGACGAGGCGATGGAACGCGCTGGGGCGGTAAAGGGTACCGTCGGCGTGGCGTTGGGCGAGCGGCCCTGGGCCGCGGCGTCGGTGGGGAATGATGTGGCCATGGAAGGCGGGATGGGATGAGCGCGGAAGATCTCGAAAAGTACGAGACAGAGATGGAGCTGCAGCTCTACCGGGAGTACCGCGACATCGTCCGCCAGTTCTCCTACGTCGTGGAGACCGAGCGTCGGTTCTATCTGGCGAACCAGGTCGACCTGCACGTCCGTAACTCGGACGGTGAGGTCTACTTCGAGGTCGAGATGCACGACGCCTGGGTGTGGGACATGTATCGTCCTGCCCGGTTCGTCAAGAACGTCCGGGTAATGACGTTTAAGGATGTCAACGTGGAAGAGCTGGAGAAGCCGGATATCTCGCTGCCGGCCGACTCCGGGTTCGGCAACTGACCTCCGGAGCGCACTGACCCCTCCCTTTCCCCCGCGGGGTCAGCTCCGTCGCCCTGACCGCACGTCATCCCGATCCCACCCGGCGGACCCAGGCCGGCCTGGTATAGCAGATCGAATCGCCTCCCATGCTCCCTCCACAGTGTTGTGGCTATCCACAGTGAGCTGGTGGGGAGTAGCCGCCGACCGGCAGTCCGGGCAGGCTGCCGCCATGGAGCCGTCCCCGATCCTCGCCATCCTGCTCAGCGCCGGGCTGGTCACCACGCCCGCCGTCCCCGCCGCACCGGCGGTTGGGCCCAGGTCGCTGTTGGTGGACTCCCCGTCGCCCGGGGCGGTTCCGACCTTCCAGTGGCCGCTGCCCGGGGAGCCGTCGGTCGTGCGACGGTTCGACCCACCGCCGCAGCCCTGGTTGCCCGGCCACCGCGGTGTTGACCTGGCCGCCGACGCAGGCGTGCCGGTGGTGGCGGCGGGCGATGGGGTGGTCACCTTCGCCGGTGCCGTGGCTGGCCGGCCGGTGCTCACCGTGACCCACGCCGCCGGCCTGCGGACCACCTACGAGCCGGTGCACTCCGATGTCGAGGTTGGCACGCCGGTCCTGGCCGGCGTGCCGGTCGGCCGGCTGCGGGCCGGGCACCCGGGCTGCCGGGCTCCGGCGTGCCTGCACTGGGGTCTGCGGCGTGGCGACACCTATCTGGACCCGTTGGCGCTGCTCGGTCGGGGGCCGGTGCGGCTGCTGCCACTCGACGGTGTGCCTCGCTAGCTGGCACCCTGACCAGTCAGCCCGGCCGGGTATTTTAGGCGTTATCAGCCGTTTCGGCAGCTTAGAAAGTTTTAGTGCTTCTTAGGAGCTTCTTGGAGTATAGCCGCACAATATAAGCCGGAAGTCTGTTAATAATTGTCTTACTCCTGATTTAACCAGATCTTACAATGCGTCGCTTAGAGAAGCCTTATCGTCCGTTTTGAACTCTCTATCCTCACCCTCGGTAGTTGCTCTTGCGCCTTGGGGAAAGGTGCTCCTAAGGTCCTCTGCGCAAACGTGAAGATCATGCGGGGGAGGGTCTGTGGCGCGTCGGATGACGGCCGCCGTTCGTTCGTGCCTGGCGGTGAGTGTCGCCGTGTTGACGGTGGCCGGGTTGGCGAGCGTGCCGGGCGAGCCAGCGGAGTTTCTGGCTGCGGGACCGGATGGCGTGACAGGTGGCGTGGAGAGTCGGTCCGACGAGGCGGTCTCCCTGCGGGCTGCCCGCGAGAGCGGCGAGCCGGTGCAGGTGAAGAGTCTGACCTCGGAGACAACCGAGGTGTACGCACTGCCGACAGGTCAGTTCCGGGCGGACATCGCCGCCGGCATCCAACGCTTCCGCCGGGACGGGAAGTGGGTCCGAGTAGACCTGACCCTGCAGGCGGGACCGGACGGCTCGGTGCGACCCGCGGCCCATCCGAACGATCTCTGGATCTCTGGTGCCCAGGGCGCGGGCGAGCACGAACTCGCCGCGGTGGTCCTGGATGAGGGCCGGGTCGCGATGGGGTGGTCCGGAGCGTTGCCAACGCCGGTGTTGGAGGGCAACCGGGCGACCTACCCGGACGCCCGACCCGGCGTCGACCTGGTGGTGGAGGCAACCCGTCTCGGGTTCGAGCAGTTTCTGGTGGTCAAGAACCGGGCTGCCCTGGTCAGCGTCGGCGAAGTTGACTACGTGTTCTCCGGCTCTGGTGTGGATTCCTCGACCCGTGGTGCCGACGGTTCGGTCCTGCTGAGGGATCGTGCGGGTGAGCAGACGGCACGCATTCCCGCCCCGCTGATGTGGGATGCGCAAAAGGACATTGTTGGTAGTCCTGTCAACGAAAAGCGGGTCCGCACGGATGTTGTCGATCGGAGCGGTCGCGTTGAGCTAACGCTGACTCCGGACCTGGACTGGCTCCGCAGCGACTCCACGGTCTATCCGGTCACTATCGACCCAACGGTCAATCCGCTTGGGACGACGTTCGACACGTACGTGCGGGAGACCGTGACCAGCGATCAGAACCAGAGGAACGATCTGCAGGTCGGGCTGTTGGGGACCACCCCGACGGAACTGACGCGCTCGTTTCTCACCTGGGATACGACGGTGCTCGTCGGTAAGCAGGTCACCGCGTCAACGGTGTCGTTCTGGAACTTTTGGTCAAGCACCTGCACGCCGAGGCCCTGGGAGATTTGGACAACGGGGACGTCGACCTACACGACCACGTTCACGAACCAGCCGGAGTGGTTCACCAAGGAAGCTACCTCGACGTCGACGCACGGTTCGTTCGAGTGTAGTGACGCGTGGGCGACGATTGACGGTCAGAGCTTCTTCCAGCGGGCTGCCACGGCGAACAAGACCCAGGCGGGTATGGGGCTCCGCGCGAGCGACGAGACGGACACCTCCGGTTTCAAGCAGTTCCGGTCCCGGGAGGGTGCCAGCCCCTCGCAGGACCCGAAGGCGTCGGTGACCTACAACTCGTGGCCGACGGTGGAGTCCCGCGCGACCGTTCCGAGCACCAGTTGCGTGACGGGCACGGACCGTCCGCTGGTGAATACGCTCACCCCGCAGTTCAAGGCGACCGTCTCGGACGGGGATGGAACGGCGATGGCGGTCACCTTCGAATGGTGGGCGATGAATGCCGACCGTCCGGTCGGCTCGGTCAGCTTCAACAGCGTCGCGTCCGGTGCCACGGCGGCGACGACGGTCCCGGCCGGCGATTTCGTGGACGGTGGCATCTACCGCTGGCGGGTGAAGGCCGCCGATGGTGTCTCCGGCAGCGATGCCTGGTCGTCGTTCTGCGAGATGCAGGTATACACCACGGATGCCCCGGTGACCGGCTGTGTCGGCGGTACGGACAGCGACTTCAACGGGGATGGCGTTGCTGACATCGCAATCGCCGATCCGGAAGCGACTGTCGAGGGCAAGGACAAGGCGGGCCACATCCGGTTGGTATACGGCGGCGGCGCCGGCACGGTCGAAACGTTGCATGAGGGCAACTCCCAGGTGTCGGGCGCGGTCGGGGCGGGTGACCAGTTCGGGTACTCCGTGTCGGCGTATGACGCGAACAACGACGGCTGTACCGACCTCGCGGTCGGGGTGCCCTTCGAGGACCTGGCTACCGCGGAGGATGCGGGCGTCACGTACGTCCTGCTCGGCACGCCAGACGGACTCGCGCAGGGGCCCGCGTCGCTGACCTTCCACCAGGGTGCGGGTGCCACTCCCGAGCAGGCCGAGGTCGACGACCAGTTCGGGTTCGCCGTGGCTGGTGCGGTTTCCCGGACCGGGGAGCCCTATCTTGTGGTCGGGACCCCGGGCGAGGACATCGGTGGCTCGGTCGACGCCGGTGTGGCGCACTACTTCCGCGGCAGTCTCAATGTGCTCTTCCAAGCCGGGGAGCTCATCCCGGGCGTGGTCGAGCAGGACGACCGTGTGGGCTACGCGGTGGCGGCCTCGTCCAATCACTTCGCCATCGGCTCCCCGGGCGAGGCGATCGGCCCTGAGGTGTTCGCGGGAGCTGTCGGCGTGTTCAGCAGCTACGAACTGGTCGAGGGCAGCCCGAGACTGGCGACAAATCTTCACCAGAACGTCGCCAACGTGTCGGGTGTGGCAGAGGCCAACGACCTCTTCGGTAAATCGATTGCGATCGCGCCCTACCGGCCGGCTGGTGCCGCGACGGACCAGGCGGACTCGCTGGTGGTGGTCGGGGCTCCTGGTGAGGACATCACCGTCGAAGAATCCAACTCCGTGGTCGCAGACGCGGGCTTGGTACAACGGTTCCACGTCACCGCCGACGCGACCTTCACGGAGCTGCCCGCGTTCACCCAGGCCCTGGAGGATGGCGCCTACCTGGGCGAGGAGGTCGCGGTGGTGAACACCGAGCCGGCCAGCGACGGCACGAACGACACCATGTTCCTGGCCGTCGGCGCCCCCGGTGCGGACGCGGGCGACGTGCTCGACGCGGGTCGCGTACTGGTGTTCCCCGCTCTGGCCGACCCGATCGGCACGCCGACAACGATCCAGCGCGACGCCGCCAGCCTGCCCGGCAGCGCCGTGACGCAGGAGTTGATCGGTGTCAGTCTGGGGGCCACTGCCCACCAGTTGTACGTCGGTACGCCGTATCGCGATCCGGCGGTATACGGATTCGCCTGGTCCAGCCTGGCGGACGGTGCGACGTCGCCGAGTACTACCTGGCAGCCCGGTCAGGGCGGAATTCCCGCCGATGGGACCGCCTTCGGCGCGGCGATCGGGTGATGACACACATGACAACGCAGAGTTCACCGGGGGAGGAACGTACCGTGGTTCGTCGCAGGCGTCGGCGGGACGGGCTGTTCAGGGCAGGCCTAGCGGCCGGCATGCTCGGCCTGTTGGCCGGGATGGTGTTCGTGCAGCCGCATGAGGCGGCGCCGCTGGTCCCGACCGCCGCGTTGGCGGAGGAGCCGGTCCGGGACACCGAGGCGGAGGCGCTGGTAGCGGCGAAGGAGCTCGACCAGCCGGTGGAGGTGCTGGCGCTACGCACGGAGTACCGCGACGTGTTCGCGCAGCCGGACGGGACGCTGATCGCCAACGACTACACCCAGCCGGTCCGGGTGACGCAGGGCGACAGCTGGGTCCCGGCCGACGCGACCCTGGTGGTCCAGCCGGATGGCTCGTACGCTCCGAGCGCGGCGTTGCTCGGCATCCAGCTCTCCCCGGGCGGCGATGTGCCGCTGACGGTGGCGACCCGGGACCAGAAGAGTATGACCCTGACCTGGCCGCACGGTCCGCTACCCGAGCCGGTCGTGGTGGACAGCCAGGCGACGTACTCGAACGTGCTCCCGGACGTGGACCTGGTCACGAACGTGACGGTCGAGGGCTTCTCCCACGTGCTGGTGGTCAAGACGCCCGAGGCGGCCGAGCTTCCCGAACTGCAGGACCTCCGGCTCGGTGTCACCACTGTCGGGTTGACGATCGAGGAAACCCCGGAGGGGGGCGTGGTGGCGTTGGACCCGGCCACCAACGACCCGGTCCTCCAAGCCGATGCGCCGACCATGTGGGACAACGGACCCCAGGAGGGTGGTGGCGCGCTGGCCGCCAGGGCCCTGCGTTCCTCCAGTGGCACCAGCGTCACCTCGACCGACCCTGGTGCGGCTTCCGTGCAGGGCCCGGGTGACGCGTCGAAAGTGGCGCCGGTCGAGCTGGAATACGCCGAGAACATGCTGACGCTGACCCCGGATCAGGGCATGTTGACCGATCCGGAGGCGTCCTTCCCGCTCTACATCGACCCGGTCTGGCAGAGCAGCACCAACAGCGGCTGGGCGATGGTCGACAGCGGCTATCCCAATGAGGAGTACTGGAAGTTCGACAGCAAGCGGCACGAACGAGTCGGGCGCTGCCCCAGCTCGTGCTTCAACTCCAAGGTCAAGCGGCTGTTCTACCGGCTCGCCACCCCGTACTCGGGTCGAACGATCCTGAAGGCGGAGTTCAGGGTGACCTTGCAGCACGTCTACAACAGCACGCCCCGAGCGGCCGCGCTCTATCTGATGCCAGCCGGGATCAGCTCCGCCACCAACTGGAACAACCAGCCCGGTGGCTCCGGGTGGTCCGGAGCGAAGCACCTCGCCACCAGCTCTCCCACCAAGACCCAGTCGAGCTGCACGTCCACCAACCAGAACACGGAGTGGAACGCGAAAGCCGCCGTGGAGCTGGCGGCGAAGAACGGGTGGAGCACCGTGACCCTCGGTCTGCGGTCGGTCAACGAGACCAGCGGGGTGCACACGAAGCGGTTCTGCGACAACGGCGTCCTGTCCGTCCAGTACAACCGGGCACCCCTGATCCCGAACGCGAACGAGCTCACGATGTCTCCGGGAGGCCAGTGCGTCTATGGCGCGGGGGCACCCTATGTGGATGTGCCGCCGCGGCTGAACGCGGTGCTGCGGGACCCGGACCACTCCTCGGCGCACACCGAGCAGATCAAGGCCCAGTTCAAGGTGACCTGGACGCCGAGCGGCGGGACGACGCAGTCGCGAAGTTACACCACACCGTTGAAGGCCAGCGGATCGGTCTTCTCGTACACGGTGCCGAGCGACATCGCGCAGAACGTGCCCATCTCGTGGGAGGTACGGGCCAGCGACAACACCAGCTGGGGTCCGTGGAGCAGCGACGGATCCCGCAATGTCTGTCAGTTCCTGTACGACAAGTCGAGCCCGACCCCGCCGGACGTGGACTCCGCGGTGTATCTGCCGCAGGACGCGGCGGACAACGGGACGACAGACGCCCCACTGTGCATCGAAAGTGACGAGTGGCTGGGCTCGATCGGTATCCCCGGCAGCTTCACCTTCGACTCCGCCGCGACCGACGTGGTGGAGTACCGGTACGGCTTCAACACCAACCCCGTGCCAGGAGTGAACGTGCTGCGGCCCACCACCGACGGTGGACCGGTCACCCTTGCCGACTGGTACCCGGACAAGGAAGGCCCTCGGACCATCAACGTCCAGGCCGTTGACCGGGCCGGCCGATCGAGCACCATCGCCTCCTGCACCTTCCGGGTGGGTAAGCGACCGCCGACCGCTGCCTGGGCGCTCGGCGAGGTCGCCGGACAGGACATGGCGGACGACGCGCTCGGCGGCAACGACGCGACCGCTGGTGACGGCGTCACGTTCGGTGTACAGGGACCAGGTGGCGCCTCCGACACAGCAGCCCTCTTCGACGGGACCACCAACGGTTACCTGACTACCGCGGACAGCGTGTTGACGGATACGTCGACGAGTTTCGCCGTCAGCGGCTGGTTCAAGGTCGATGATCCCTCCCGCCAGCAGGTGGCGGTGAGCCAGGACGGCACCGGTGAGCCAGGCTTCGCGCTGGGCGTGCGGAACGGAGCCTGGTTCTTCTGGGTACCGACCACCGAGGTCAACTCGCTCGGTCGGTGGGAGGTGACCGCCGAGGCAGCGACCACGGAGTGGACCTATGTCACGGCGATCTTCGACGGCGGCACGAGGGAGATGTCACTCCAGGTTGGGGCCAACGCGCCGCAGGTCGCCGAGCGCCGTTCGTTGACGAAGTCGAGGGGTTCGCTCCAGCTCGGTCGCCGGCTCGTCAAGAGCGGATACGCCGACTACTGGCGGGGTGCGATGGCCGACGTCGCCGTCTTCGACCGGCTGATCGTCGACGACGAGGTCACCTCACTGCAGAAGACGCCACCGAGCCGGAAGGCGTACTGGCGGCTGAACGCGGAGACCGACATGCTCAGCCCGGAGCACGGCGGTGGAGCGGGGCTGACCCTCGGATCCGGCGCGATGATCTTCAAGCATCCGGTGTTGGCGCTGCTCGGCGGGGGCCACCTCGCGCTCACCGGCAGCGCGGACAGCTACGCCACCACGCCCACCAACGCCGACATGGCGGGCAGCTTCTCGGTCAGCGGCCGGGTCAAGCTGACCAGCAGCTGCGAAGGCACCCCGATGACGGCCTTCTCCCAGAAGGGCGGCCACGGTAGCTCGGTGGTGGTGCGCTGCAACGAGGCCGGTGTGTGGGAGCTGGCCATGACCGAGACCGACGAGGTGGGCCCGGAGTGGACCACCAGGGACACCGACAAGACGCCGAAGTTGATCGGCAAGGGTGACCACCTGGCGCTCGTCTACAACGGCTACACCCGAGAGATGGTGCTGTACGTCAACGGAGACCTCAGTGCAGCTATCGAGTTGGTGTCGCCGTTTGTCGCCACCGGTGGGGTGCAGGTGGGCCGGGCGTTCCTCGACGACTCGTTCCAGGAGCACCTCTCGGGAGCTATCGACGACGTCCGGGTCTATGACGGGGTCGCTGACCCGGTGCTGATCCAGCGGCTCAACCTGCAGACCCGCGAGCAACTCGCACTCTGACGCGACCACTGCTGGGCCCGCCTCCTGTCGGGCGGGCCCAGCACACCTCACGCCTTCCTTCCGACCTTCCTCGACCCCTTGGAGGGGTGATGTTCTCCCGACATCTGGTCCGGCGCGGCCGGTTCAACCGCCGCACCGTGCGACCGGTCGCCTGGGCGGTGGCCGTCGTGATGGGTGCCAGCCTCATCCAGGTCGCGACGCCGCCCGTCGCGGCGGAGCCGAACCTGAACCGGCCCGCCACCACGGACCCGGGGACGATCCTGCCGACGCGGGATCCGCTGCCGGTCAAGCCCCGTACGGCGAACCCGGCGGTGATGGCGGCAGCCACCGAACCAGATGAAGTCACCTGGCCCGCGGCCGGGGTCGCGGACATCAAGGTGCCGACCACCGCGGCGGTCAGCGCCCCCGCCCCCGCCACCGCCGGCACCCCCGCCACCGCCACCGCCACCGCCAGCGCCGTCGTGCCGGCCGAGGCCGCCGTCGTGCCGGCCGCCACCGCTGTCATGCCGGCCGAGACCACCGACATTGGTGGACTGCCGGTCTCGGTGTCGTCGGCACCGGAGACGACCGACGCGAAGGCCAAGACGTCGGCCGAGCGGGACCGTGGCACCGACCCCGTTCCCAGCAAGGTGCGGGTCGAGGTGCTCGACCGCGGCGCCAACGAAGAAGCGAAGGTCGATGGTCCGCTCGTCCGGGTCACTCGAAACGACGGCCGGTCCACCGATGGCACGGTCCGGCTCGGCCTCGGCTACGCGGGCATCGCGGGTGCCTACGGCGGTGATTTCGGAGCGCGGCTGCGGCTGGTTCAGCTGCCGGAGTGTGCCCTGACCACTCCCGAGCAGGCGCAGTGCGCTGCGGCGCCAGTGCCCACGTCCAATGACACCGTGTCGAAGACGCTCTCCGCCGAGGTGCGTACCGGTGCGCTGGTCGCCATGGTCGCCGCCGACGCCTCGTCGCAGGGCGACTACAGCGCGACGAAGCTGGCGCCGTCGGCCAAGTGGTCGGTGGCCCCCTCGACCGGCGGTTTCTCCTGGAGTTACCCGCTGCGGACCCCGCCGGTGCCGGGCGGTGGCGCACCACCGGTCACGCTCGCCTACTCCTCGCAGTCGGTCGACGGCCGGACGGCGGCGACGAACAACCAGGGCTCGTGGATCGGTGAGGGCTTCAACTACGAGCCCGGTCACATCGAGCGTCGATACAACCCGTGCTCGGAGGACGGGCACGACCAGTACCCCGACCAGTGTTGGGCCTACGACAACGCGACCATCCTGCTCAACGGGCGTTCGACGGAGCTGGTCAAGTCCGGTGACACCTGGCGGTTCGCGGACGACGACGGGTCGAAGGTCGAGCGGTTCACCGGCGCGGTCAACGGTGACAACAACGGCGAGTACTGGAAGGTCACCGCCACCGACGGGACCGAGTACTACTTCGGCCTGAACCGGCTTCCCGGCTGGACCTCCGGCAAGGAGGAGACCAAGTCGACGTGGACGATGCCCGTTTTCGGCGACGACAAGGGTGAACCGTGCTACGACGAGACGTTCACCTCGGCGCACTGTGACCAGGCGTGGCGGTGGAGCCTCGACTACGTCAAGGACCGCTACGGCAACGTCAGCTCCTACTTCTACCAGCAGGAGATCAACCACTATGCGCGGGGCACGCGCACTGACGTCAACGGTGCGCCGTACGTGCGCGGCGGTTGGCTTAAGCGCATCGACTACGGGCAGCGGCACGAGGCGGTCTACACGACCGATGCTCCGGCCCGGGTCCGTTTCGACACGAAGGAGCGGTGTCTGCCCAGCGGGAACATCGACTGTGACCCGCAGGACCTGACTGCCGACACCGCGTCGCACTGGCCTGATGTGCCGTTCGACCGCAACTGTGCTGCGAACACCAAGTGCACGCTGGACCAGATCACCCCGACCTTCTGGACCCGGGCCCGGCTGACCGGCATCACCACCGAGATCCGCGAGGGCACCGACTGGACGGCGGTGGATCACTGGAAGCTCGACCACCTGCTCACCGACAACGGCGACGGGTCCCGGACCCTCTGGCTTCACAAGATCACCCACAAGGGTCTCTACGGTCCCGGCGTGGATATCACCATGCCATCGGTGGAGTTTGGGGGTCTGCAACTGCCCAACCGGATCGACCGCAACGGTGACCACATCGCCCCGCTGGTGCGTTTCCGACTGGCTACGGTCTGGACCGACACCGGCGGACAGATCGATGTCAACTACGCCACCCCGGACTGCACCCTGTCCAACCTCCCCACCCCGGGCAAGAGCACCCGCCGCTGCTACCCGGTGCGGTGGAGCCCGCTCGGCAGCGGCGACCCGATCGTCGACTGGTTCCACAAGTATGTGGTCGAGCAGGTCGTCGAGACCGACCGCACCGGTGGCGCGCCGGACATGGTGACCCGCTACCAGTATCTGGATGGGGCGGCGTGGCGGCACGCCGACCCGGACGGGATCACCGACCCGGAGGACCTGACCTGGAATGACTGGCGCGGTTACGGCCGGGTGGTCGTCACCTCCGGTGACGGTCAGGTCCAGCCGACCAAGACGGAGTACCGCTACCTGCGGGGTATGCACGGCGACAAGGATCCGGACGGTGGTACCCGCACGGTCACCGTGACCGACTCCACCGGCGGCACCCACACCGATCACGACGAGTTCTCCGGCCACCAGGTGGAGAGCATCGTTTACGACGGCGCCAAGGTGGTGAGTAAGAAGATCGAGACCTCGTGGCGGCACAACACCGCGACGGAGACCCACAGCTGGGGCAGTAAGAAGGCCTGGTTTGTCAACACCGCCACGGCCCGGAACCTGGTCGCGTTGGCCGCGGGCGGCTGGCGGGAGACGAAGCAGACCTCAACCTTCGACACGAGCTTCGGCCGGGTGACCCAGACCGAGCACGAGGGCGATGTCGAGGTCACCGGCGACGAGTCGTGCAGCCGCACCACCTACGCCGACAACCCCACGAGCCACCTGCACAACCTGGTCTCGCGCGTGGAGGCGGTCGCGGTGCCGTGCTCCGCCACTCCCGAACGCAGCACGCAGGTCATCTCCGACAACAGGACCAGTTACGACGGCAAGGCGTTCGGTGAACCGCCGACGTTGGGTAACCCGACCCGGAACGAGCGGCTCAAGAGCCACGACGGCACGTCGGCGACCTACGTACGCGCGTCCGAGGGCACCTTCGACGAGTACGGACGGCCGCTGACAGCGGTCAACGCTCTGGGCGCGGTCACGACCACTGAGTACACCGAGACCGACAACTTGACCACCATGGTCAAGTTGACCAATCCGCTGCAGCACGTCACGACCACCGAGTACACCCCTGCCTGGGGCCTGCCGGTGCGGCATGTGGACGAGAACGGTCTGGAAAGCGAGCTGGAATACGACGGGTTGGGTCGGCTGGTCAAGGTCTGGATGCCGGACCGTTCCGGTGGCGTCGACCTCGACCCGAGCATCCGATACACCTATCTGATCCGCACCGACAAGCCGGTCGCCGTCAAGACCGAGCGGCTGCAGAGGAGCCGCTCCTACAGCGTCGAATACCAGCTATATGACGGACTGCTTCGGCCCCGGCAGGCTCAGTCGGAGGGTCCGGACGGCACTCGCGCGATCGCGGACACCTTCTACACGGCGACCGGGCAACTCGCGAAGGCCTACGCGACCTACACCGTTGCGGGTGCACCCACCGACGCGATCTACCCGGCCGTCAACGGTGACGTGAACGGCCAGAAGCTCTACGTCTACGACGGCGCGGATCGGGTCAAGGCCGAGATCTTCGCCGTCGCGGGCAATGAGAAGTGGCGCACCACGACCACCTACGGCGGTGACCGGGTGTCGGTGGATCCGCCGGCCGGGGGCACCCCCACCACCACTATTACGAACGCGCTGGGCAAGACCACCGAGCTACGGCAGTACAAGGGCAACGAACCGTCGGGTGACTTCGACGCAACCACCTACGCCTACAACGAAACTGGGCGGCTTGAGACGGTCACCGGTCCAGCCGGGAACGTCTGGACGCACGAGTACGACCAACTTGGCCGGAGGACCAGCTCGGTCGACCCGGACGCGGGCAGGTCAACGATCACCTATGACGATCTGGACCGGATCACCAGCACCACCAACGCCCTGGACCAGACGATCAGCACCACCTACGACCAGATCGGTCGCAAGAGCGCCGTATACCAGGGCTCGGCCGAAAGCGGTGAGCTGCTGAGCAGCTGGACCTACGACCTGGAGATGCTCGGCCACATCTCGTCGGCAAGTCGGTGGGTCGAGGGGCACGAGTACGCCACCTACTACTCGATCTATGACGAGTTCTACCGGCCGGCCGGCACCTACATCTCCGTGCCGGAGCACGCCGGCGCCGAACTCGCCGGCCTCTACACCTTCGGCACCGAGTACAACTCCGATGGCACCGTCCAGTCGAGGTCCTGGTCCGACGGGGGTGGCCTGCCCTTCGAACCGATCATCTACACCTACGACGAAATGCAGCGCGTCACCGCGATGACGGGTGACGCCGCCTACGTGACCGACGTCGACTACGCCAGCACCGGTGAGGTCCTGCAGACCGAAGCGGTGGTGGGCAGCCGGAAGGTTTGGTCGACCTACGAGTACGAGCAGGGCACCAAGCGGCTGACCCGCCAACGACTGGACCGCCTGATGGCCCCGGTCGTCGACATCGACGCCCGCTACACGTACGACCCGGCCGGCAACATTTCGAGCATCGCCAACAACCCGTCCGGTACCCGGGACACCCAGTGCTTCACCTACGACTACCTGCGCCGAATGGAGGAGGCCTGGACGTCGGCGAGCACCGCCGAGGACCCGTGCGCGGGTGGCCCGTCGGTGACCGGGGTGGGCGGTATAGCGCCCTACCACCACGCCTACACCTTCGACGCGACCGGCAACCGCACGACGGAGACCCAGTACTCGACCAGCGGCACCCCACTGATCGAGCGCAGCTACAGCTACCCGGCCGCCGGCGAGGCGCAGCCGCACACGCTCCGAGAGATGACGGAGAAGACTCCGCAGGGCGACCGGCTGTACTCCTACGAGTACGACGCGACCGGTAACACAACGAAGCGTACGAAGACCGGTGAGGACCAGACCCTGGTCTGGGACGCCGAGGGCAACCTCGAGTCGGTCACCGACGCCGACGGGAAGAAGACCAGCTTCCTCTACGGCGTAGACGGTTCGCGGATGCTCCGTAAGGAGCCGGACGCGACCACGCTCTACCTGCCGGAGATGGAAATCCGGCTGGACCACCAATCCCGGTCCACGGCGGCGACCCGCTACTACCCGTTGCCCGGCGGCAGCACCCTGGTTCGCAAGGTGGACGGTCTCCGATATGTGGCCAACGACCACCACGGCACCGGCCAGGCGACAGTCGACGAGACCGGTGCGATCACCCACCGACGGACGACCCCATTCGGCGAGGTCCGCGGCGCCGAGTCGGGGGAGTGGCCGACGGAGAAGGGCTTCGTCAACGGAAACATCGACTCCACGACCGGCCTGACCAACATCGGCGCCCGAGAGTACGACCCGGTCACCGGCCGGTTCATCTCCGTTGACCCGATCATCGACATCACCGACCCGCAGCAGATGAACGGGTACGCGTACGCCAACAACAACCCGATCTCGTACTCGGACCCCACCGGGCTCATTCCCCTTGCCACCGGTGGTGGAGCCGAAGAGGAAGCCTATTGGAAAGAGCAAGACCAAAGACTTACCTATGACGGAAATAAGTGGAGTGTCGTTGATGGGTATCGCTCTACGCGTGCTCCGCACAAGAATCCGCTAGCGTCCGCGGATGAGCGACTCGCCGCCTTGGCGGCAGCGGCGGAGAGAGAGCGGCAGCGCAAATTAGACGCCGCCAAGGCAAAAATGATCAATGCCGGCAAGGAGCTGGCCGAGATTGCGATGGAAGATCTGGGCATCACTGATGGCCTGGACTGTTTCCTTGATGGCGACGTTGGTGCCTGTGTAAATACTGTTATTAACGTTATTACTTCCGCTATTGGCGGTGGCGCCCTCGGCAGACTCGTTGTCAAGTATGGCCTTAAGTGGGAACAAGGATATAACCGCGCCAAGCGCATCAAAAACTTGCTCGGTGACTTGATAGAAAACGCCAAGGTCTACTTCAAGAAGGGGTGCCACAGCTTCGCGCCTGGCACCATCGTCTTGATGGCTGACGGCTCAATGCGGCCGATCGAGAAGCTCAAGCCAGGCGACGAGGTACTTGCCACCAACCCCGAAACCGGCGAGACAGTCCCACGGGAGGTTGTTGCCACCCATATCAACCTTGACGTGGAGCTCACCGACCTCGCACTGTCAACCGCTGGCGGGTTGGCCGCTATCGAGACCACGGCGAACCACCCCTTCTGGAGCGAGGACAGGTCAGCGTGGGTCGACGCCGCCGAGCTACGCGCTGGCGAGCGCATGCTGACCAGCGACGGCACGCCGGTGACGATCTCCAAGGTTGAGCCCTACTACGGCCATGAGGTCATGTACGACCTCACCGTCGCCGACATCCACACGTACTATGTGATGGCTGGCGACACGCCGGTGCTCGTACACAACACCAATGGCTGCACTCCGCCGCTGAGTCAGTCAACGTTAGATGAGGCATTCGGCCTTGCTAACACGCCACAAAAATTGGAGCACGTGATTGACCCCGCAAAGCATGGATTCGGAGACCTTGTTACTGCTGCAGGAGGCAGGTCCGAAGCGATGCGTGCAATCACCGATAGCCTGCGCTGCACCTGCGGGCTTCCTGCGAGGGGGCCTTTCGAGGTTCAGCGTGAGATTTATGGTGAGACGGTGACAATTCGAGGTGCAATGGTCAATGGTGTACCTCGAATAGGAACCGCGTTCATTCCATCGAAGTTCCCTGGAGCGTCGTGATGAGCATCCGTCGAGAGGCCGGTCGGGGTGAGGAGTTCCCTCGTCCCCTGACTGCCCTCGAATACCAGGTCATCCGGGCGATTCTGATCGACGGCGTTCCCGGCGTGGCGGAGCTCAGGGCGCAGCTTGAGTCAGCAAAGGTGTCAGCTCAATGGCAGCCGATCGGGTCGCCGAGCATTGACCTCGATATACCGGCTGATCTGCCTACTGCGCACGTAGCGGAGGGTCCATGTCCGGTCGATGCCCATGTCTACGATGCAGATGAGAACTATGTTGGCGAGCTGCTCCTCTGGCTTTCAGGGGGACGACTTTCCTCGCTTGAATTCGCCTGGGTGACGGACGAGATACCGCTCTCGCTGCCTCCCGCAAGTCGGATTAGAGTCAGCCGCCGCTAATCCTTATGGCGGTTCTCTGGCAAGTGGGTGGTTTGTCGCATTGGCGGCGGAGGGAACCATTACTGATGGTAGTGACTTCCCTCCGCCGTGCGCCTGCGGGCGTGGTTGTTGGTGTGGGTTGCTGTCACGGGTGATGTCATAGATGCAGCATGTATTTAAATTCGTGAATACGGCTGGATCCACTCCAGCGGCCGGCAAGGTTGCTCGGTGGCGCGGCGCGTAGCGTCGTGGCGTCGATCGCCGGAACCATCGTGGTGCTTGCTGCCGTGAAGCGATCGTCACGGCCTGATGGCTTCGGTGGCCGCTCCCGTCGTGACGGTTGCGGGCACGTGGGCCGCCTCGTTCGGGTGTTCGCTTGCGCGGGCGCGTGCGAACGGCCCGGCCGATAGGCCGGGCCGTTCTTGATTAGGTGAAGCAGTTTTTAGCCCAGTGGTCGGTGGCGGGGCTGCTGGGCTATGCCTTGGGGTTGCGGCGTGGTTTCTTCGGTGCCGGCGGCTCGGAGGGCTCGGGCGCTTCGCTGGCGGCGGCTCGTCCGAGGTTGGCTTCGTAGGCGGCGAGGTCGTGGGTGAGGTCGGTGTGTGTCTGTTGGAGGGTGGCGAGTTCTTCGGTGGCTTGCCAGGCGGCGGCGGTGTCCTTGTTCATGAACGCGTCGACGATCTTGCCGCTGATGCGGTCGCGTTCGAGGAGGTAGAGGGCGAGGCGTCGGTTGAGTGCCGGGTTGTCGCTGATGACGGGCGTCTGGGTCGTGGCCGCGATGGGGCGGCCGTTGGCGTCGGTGCCGATGCGTTGGGGTGCCTGGGGGTGGACGAAGGTGCCTTTGCCGACGACGGCGTAGGTGAGGCCGCGGTGTTGCAGCTCGCGTAGCGCGCGTTGGGCGGTCATGGAGGCGACGCCGTAGGTGTCTGCCATGCGCCGGGCGGTGGGGAGCACGTCGCCGGGGGCGAGTTTGCCGGTGCGGATCTGGTCGACGATGTCGTCGACGACCCGTTGGAACAGGGCGCGTCGGTCGTCGGCGTCGTGCGGCATGTGCTGATCGTAGTCGTGTTGTCATGATTGAGCTACACGGGCTACCCAAGATTCCTGGGCTAGACCCTTGACTAGATCACGATTGTCACGTGAAGCTTAGGAAGCATAGTGACCATGCTGTTGGGGTGTGGTGGGCGAACGAAGGAGAACGCTCGTGTTGGTACTGCCGATTGACGGTGGTAGGGGACTGCTGGTGCTCGCCGGGGCGACACCGCAGTTCAAGGACAAGGAGAACGGGGTTGCCGCCACGGACCGCGCTACGGGTGCGCCGTTGGTGGAGGTGCCCCTGGCGTTGACGGCGGAGGGCGGGATCCCGCAGGTGTTGCGGGTGTCGGTGCCGCAGCCATCGGTGCCGAAGGACCTCGCGATCGGCCAGTGGGTCAAGGCGACCGGGCTGACGTTGGTGGCGGGGGAGAAGAACGGCCGGCCGTGGCAGATCTTCCGCGCATCGGCGTTGACGGCGGTGAAGCCTGGATGACGATCGATCCGAATCATCTGAGGCTGCTCACCATGGTTCCCGCCGTGCTGCTGGGTGTGGCGGCCGTCGTGGTGGTCGCATGGCTGACCGCGCACATGCTGCGGTATCTGCTGGCCGACGCCGAGATCCGGCCCGCGATACGCGTCGGCTGGCGGATCCGATGGACGTGGCGGCGAACTGCCGTGCGGGTGGGCCTGGTGCAGACCGAGCGCGTCCGTCCGCCGTTGTGGTCGTCTCGGCCGCAGACGGCGGTGGCGCGGCGGGACCTGGTGCCGGCGGTCCGGGTGCGGGCGCGGCGGTGGGGTGTCGAGGTGGACGCCTCCACGGTCGGCCGGCTCGGTTTGGTCGAGTTCCAGAACGCGGCCGGGCATCTCATCGACGCGTGGCGGGTGCCGCAGGTACGGGTGGCGCGGGTCCGTCCGGGTCTGGTTCGGCTGCGGGCGTTGCTGGTCGACCCGCTGACCCAACCGGCCGTCTGGGACGGGCAGGCCGCGACGGTTGACCCCTTGGAGGCGTGGTCGGCGGGTGTCGACGCTGACGGGCAGCCGGTCACCATCCGTTGCTCCGGGGTGTCGGGGGCGGTGGTCGCGGGGCTAGCCGGCTTCGGGAAGACCTCGCTGCTGAATGCCCGGTTCTGTCAGCTCGCCCCGTCGCCGGCGGTGCAGTTCGTGTTGATCGATGGCAAGGGCGGCCCGGACTACGACGGGCTGTTCCGTCGGGCGTGGCTGTCGGCGAAGGACGATCCGGAGCAGGTCCGTGATCATCTGGTGCGGGTGCATGAGCTGATGACGGGCCGTCAGCGGTGTATCCGGGCGGTGCTCGGGGTGAAGAACGTGTGGCATCTCGGCCCGTCCGCCTCGTGGCCCCTGGTTGTGGTGGTGGTTGATGAGGCGCACACGTTCTTCAACGAGTCCAAGGGCACCGACGCCGAGTCGAAGAAGCGCGACGCGGTGGCGCGGCAGACGGCCCGGCTGGTGGAGGAGTTGGTGCGCAAGGGCCGCAACGTCGGTGTCCAGGTGATCCTGGCGACGCAGAAGGCGACCGGGGATGCGATCCCGACGAAGATCCGGGACAACTGCCAGGTAGCGGTCAGCTTCGCGCAGCGCACCAGCGAGGCGGCCACGGCGGTGCTCGGCTCGGACATCACCGGCTTCCCGGATGAGCATCCGCGCCGGTTGCAGGACCCCGCCTACATCGGGGTTGCGTCGATGGTGGCCGAAGGCCGGCCCGGGTTCACGCTGGTCCGCACCCCGTACGTCAGTGACGCCACCGCTGACCGGATCGCCGCGGACACCGCCCACCTGGTCCGTGACCCCCTGTGGCTGCTCGCCGATGCTGCCAGGGCGGACCGTCCCGGCGGTCAGGACAGGGAGGGCGGCGGCTCATTCCGCCAAGAACACCCCGCCGCTCTCCCCGCAAGCAGCCCTCCCACAAGTTGAGAGGAACTGCGCCGATGATGCCATCCACCCCTCACCGCGTCGACCTCGACGCCCTGCTCCGCATCGCCGCCGCTCACGAGGTGGAGGGACGGGTCGGTGTGTGCCGGCATCCGATCCGGTTGACCGGGCGTGGTCTGCTGGTCGAGGCCGGCACCGGCCGTGTCCTCGCCGACACCGGCGACCAGCAGACGATCACGGTGCGGTGCCGTAACCGGCGTGCCGCGCGGTGTCCGGCGTGCTCGACGCTGTACAAGCTCGACGCCTTCCACCTGATCGCCGGCGGGCTCCGTGACGAGCCCACCACCGTGGCCCGGCCGCGGGTGTTCGTAACGGTGACCGCGCTGTCGTTCGGGCCGGTACACCTCGGCCCCGCCCGGCACGGCGTCCTTCGCCCCTGTCACCCCGACGAATCCGGGTGCGGCCGGTGGCACCTGCCGGGCGACCCGCTGATCGGCACCCCGTTGGACCCGGACGGCTATGACTATCCGGGGCAGGTGTTGTTCAACGCTCACGCCGGGATGCTGTGGGCGCGGTTCACCACCGAGGCACGCCGCACGCTCGCGGCTGTAGCGGGTCTGTCCCGGCGGCAGGCTGCCCGGCAGGTGCGGGTGGCCTTCGCCAAGGTCGCCGAGTTCCAGGCGCGGGGAGTGGTCCACTTCCACGCGATCGTCAGGCTCGACGGACCGGACGGCCTGCCTACGCCGCCGCCGACCTGGGCGACCAGCCACCTGCTGGAAACCGCGATCCGCCGGGCGGTCCCGGTCGTCGCCGTCACCACACCAGCGACAGCAGTCGTGGGCGGGCGTGTGTTGCGCTGGGGCCGGCAGGTCGACATCCAGCCGCTGCCCTCCGGTGACGTGGTGGTGGCCCGGCACGTGGCGAAGTACGCCACGAAGACCGCCGAGGCCGTCGGCGTCGACGTGCCACCGCTGTTCTGCCGCGCGTGCCGAGGCGACGGCCTGCGCCCCGCCGACGGGCTTCGACTCTGGTGCCGGGTGTGCTCGGGCACCGGCCGACGTCCCGGCGTCAGCCTCGACCAGCTCCCCGCGCACGGGCGGATGTTGGTGGAGACCTGCTGGCGGCTCGGCGGACTGCCCGAGCTGCGAGGGCTGCGGTTGCGCCGGTGGGCGCACCAACTCGGCTACCGAGGCCACGTCACCAGCAAGTCACTGGCCTACTCGACCACCTTCGCCGCGCTACGCGATGAACGGCGCCGGTGGCGGCTGACCCGCCACGCCGAAGCTATCGGCGTCGACCCGGCCACCGATCTTCTCACCGTCGGGGACTGGCGCTACACCGGCCCACTCGGGGAGGGCATGTGAGCAGTCCCGACCTGTTGACCGTCTCCGACGTGATGGCCCGGCTGCAAGTCGGCCGGCACACCGTCTACGACCTCATCCGCTCCCGCCGGCTGCACTCGGTCCGCATTGGCCGCTGCCGCCGCATTCCCGCCCGCTCCCTGGCCGGCTACCTCGACTCACTGACCAAGGAGGCCGACCATGGCCGGTAGAAAGGCCAACGGCGAAGGCACCATCTTCCAACGCGCCGACGGCCGCTGGTGCGGCGCCGGCTACGTCCTCACCGCCGACGGCACCCGCAAGCGCATCTACGTCTACGCCGCCACCCGCCGCCAGGCAGCCGACAAGCTCGCCGAGAAACTGGCCGACTCGAACCGGGGCCTGGTCGTGGCCGCCGACCCAAACCTCACCGTCGGCGATTACCTGACCGCGTGGCTGACCGGCGTCGCCCGGCACCGGCTCCGCGCCACGACGTACGTCACGTACGAATCCCTGGTCCGCCGGTTCCTAATCCCCGGCCTCGGCGCACGGAAACTCGGCACCCTGACCGTCCGGGACGTGCGAACCTTCCTCGACCGGCTGCCAAGCGTGTGCCAGTGCTGCGCGCAGGGCTGGGACGCCAAACGGAACCCGAACCACCCGGTCAAGGCACGCCGGCCGCGCTGCTGCGCCATCGGCAACTGCTGCCGCAAACACATCCGCCCGGCCACCGTCCGCTACATCCGGGCCTCCCTGCTGCGACAGGGCCAGCGGTGAAGGTCTCTCACCTCCACTCGAACCTCAGCGCCTCACGGCGCACCCACGACCTGCGACACACCTGCGCCACGCTGCTGCTCGAACAGGGCGTGGACCTGGTGACGATCAAGGACCTGCTCGGCCACGCGCAGATCCACACCACCGCCGACATCTACTCCCACGTCCGGCTACGCCTGCAACGCCACGCCGTCGAGTCCATGAACCAGGCACTACAAGCCGACCAACCCGACGACGACACCAACTCCGACAACTGAACCCCACCAACCGACAGCACGCGCCCCGCCGGGATTACCACCCCGGCGGGGCGCCCTTTCTACCTGGCGGGGCGTCGGTTGGTTCGTAGGGCCAGGCGAAGAACCGGTGATACAGCGTTCCCGTGGTAGTGGTGGGCATGTCCACGCACGCCTCGACAAAGAACTGGGTGAGGTAGAGCATCAGCGATACCCGCGCGCCGGCGAACTCGGCCAGCAGTTGACGTTTGCGGGTCAGGCACGGCCATACCTGCCCGCACACGGCGCACGTCCATACCGGACGAACTGGTAGATGCATCGTCATCGCTGACACCCTTTCGGCGGCGTCGTGGGCTACGGTGGGAGGACCGGGGCCGCAGCACTGGGGTCGAGGCGAGTGCCGATCGCCAAACCCCTGGTCCCGGCCCTCCCGAAACGGGCGCCAGCCAGGTTCGGACTCGATGCACGTCCCCGCTGGGCCTGCCACCAGGATCAGGGGAGACAGATGACCATGGAAGCAGGCGAGGGTTTTCCCCCGTCTACAGACACCCCCGCCGACCTCGGCGCCCACCTGCGAGCCGCCCGCGAAGCCGCCGGACACAGCCTCGCCGGCATGGCCGCGCTCACCCACTTCAGCAAGCCCTACCTCAGCCTCGTCGAGACCGGCCGCCGCCAGGCCACTCCCGATATCGTTGAACGCTACGAACATGCCCTCGGTGTACCGATCGGCACCCCAGCCGGCCCGGTCCGCCGCACCCACGAATGGCTCCTGGACAGCCCGCCCGCCATCGGCTGCCTACGCGCCGGCCGCCGCATCGGCGCAACCCTGATCCGAACGTTGGAAGCCCGGGTGATCGACCTCCGCCACCTGGACGACACGGTCGGCAGCCGCACCCTGCTTCCCGTCATCCGCGCCGAACTCGACCACGCCGAACACCTCGCCCGCACCGCCTCCTACACCGACGCCTCCGGTAGACGGCTGTACACCGTGATCGGTGAACTGGCCCAACTCGCCGGCTGGGTCGCCAGCGACGCCGGCAACTACTCCGACGCCCAACGCCTCTACCTATCCGGCGTCACCGCCGCCGACGCGGCAGGAGACCGGGCGCTGGGCGCGCAACTGCTGTCCAGCCTCGCCTACCAGATCACCAACATCGGCAAACGCGACGACGCCCTGCTCATCGCCCGCTCCGCCGTCACCGGCACCCCGCACGCCAGCCCGCTCGTGCGGGCGCTGCTGCTGGAACGCCTCGCCTGGGCCGCCGCCCGAGCCCGCGACACCGACACCACCCGCCGCGCCCTCGACGCCGTCAACGACGCCTACGACCAACACTGCGACGGTATCGCCGAACCCGAATGGGTGTACTGGCTCAACCAGACCGAAATCGACGTCATGGCCGCCCGCTGCCTCATCGAACTCGGCACCCCAACCTCCGCCGAACCCCTACTCACCCGAGCACTCGCCGGCTACAACCACGACCACACCCGCGAAGTCGCCCTCTACCAAACCTGGCTCGCCGAAGGCCACACAAGAGCCGGCAACCTCGACGCCGCCCGCGCCGTCCTGCACCGCATCGACACCACCGCCATCGACGCCGGCTCCACCCGCCTGCACCGCCGCATCACCGCCGTCGACCGCCTCATCAACCGCCGCACACAGAAGAAGAAGCCCGCCAACACCACCAGACGACCGACCGAGTAGACACCCCAGCCCGTCGCCCCACGCAGCCCGACGCGCCCCCACGTTGCTGTCACGGCTGCTGTCAAAACCGCCCACAAACGATGAACCGCCGACAGGCGGCTGAGCGAAAGCCCAGCTCACCGCCAAGATCGACCCCATGACATCGCCGCAGCCACCGTAGCAAGGCCACCCGTACTATGTGGTAGCCGGCAACACCCCGGTCCTCGTACACAACTGCGGTGGCGACACTCCTACGCCGTCGATGGCGGACAAGCCACTCGGGCCGGAGTGGC
>NZ_JBXEDG010000004.1:0-106624 GCF_056820975.1 Salinispora sp. CH2A1_6 | reverse complement strand
TTCGGAGCCTTCGCGGGCTTCGCTGCCCCAGCCGCCCTTGTAGTCGTAGCCCTTGTAGTCGTAGCCCTTGTAGTCGTGGCGCTTGTAGTCGTGGCCCTTGGAGCCCCAGTCGCCCTTGTAGTCGTAGCCCTTGTCTTTCCGGTCGTGACCGCCCTTGCCCCGGTCGTCCTTGCCGTCCCGCTGGTCCTCAGCTGGCCGGAGCGGGACCTTGCCGGTCACCTTCGACCAGACATAGGCGTGCTCCTGTGGCGTCGGGCAGAACTGGAGCAGCTTGACCTCGTGGCCGGCCTCGACCGCGTGCGGCTTGGCTTGGACCTTGCCTTCATCACCCCGGTGATGATCGTCCGCGACCGCGATACCCGGCGCGCACACGAGCAGGGAGGCGCCACCGAGGGCCGCACCTGCCACGACCTTCCCGAGCAGCTTCTTTGCCATAACGTGCGTCACTCCATCCCCTGTTGTCCTGAACTCGGTGACAACCGAGCTAGGGCAGACGTTAGTCCGTTTCACAACCTATGAAGGAGAAATTTCGTATTTTCCGGCTTAAGGGGCTATGTAGGGTTTGATGACCTTCGGCCCTGATGGCTGGTGCGGTCCTTCCCGCGTAGCGCACTTCTATTCCTGCGAGGCTGACGGTCGAGTAGATTCCGTCGAAGGATTGCGATGGAAGCGCTCCCATGGGAGAATCGGCATACCTAGGGAGCCACCCAGCAGCGGTAGGGGCATCGAGGGCAACCGGACCGCCGGACGATCATCCTGCCGATCCGACCGACCTGCATCGCAGGTCTGCAAAGACCACCACCACCCGGTCCAGGACGGTCCCGGAAGGTTCCGCTGGCATCGGTGGCTGTCCACGTCGGCATCCACCGAGCCAGTCGGCCGGGCCCTCCGCGGAACGGTCTCGCCCAAGGAGATCTGTGGCATGAATGTGTGGAGAAGACTCGCCGGGCCGCGCCCGTCCCTCGCGCTGGCCGGCGCGGGCGTCCTGGTCGTAGGTGGGTTGGTGACCCTGCCGGTCACCATGGCCCACGCCGCGACCCAGTGTGAGGTGTCGTATACCACGAATGACTGGCCCGGCGGTTTCACCGCCTCCCTCAGTATCAAGAACACCGGGGAGGCGCTCGACGGCTGGACCCTTCGCTTTACCTTCCCGAACAGCAGTCAGCAGGTGGTGCACGGCTGGTCGGCCCGGTATAGCCAGTCCGGGCAGAACGTCACTGCAGAGAACGAGTCGTACAACGGTTCGGTCGCCAGCGGCGCCACGATCGATCTCGGCTTCAACGGCTCGTGGAGTGGTAGCAACCCCAAACCGACGTCGTTCACTCTCAACGATGTGGCCTGCAGTGGTGGTGGCGGACCCACCACCGCGCCGCCGACGACACCACCTCCCATAACCCCACCTCCCACCACGGCACCGCCAACCCCACCACCACCCCCCACCACCTCCCCACCCGGAAGCCGGGTCGATAATCCGTACCTGAACGCGGTGGGTTACGTGAACCCGGAGTGGAAGGCCAAGGCCGAGTCGGTGCCCGGTGGCGATCGGGTTTCGGATACGTCGACCGCCGTCTGGATCGACCGGATCGCCGCCATCGAGGGCACTGACGACAGCCAGTCCAACGGACCGATGGGCGTGCGGGATCACCTGGACGAGGCGTTGAGCCAGGGGGCGGACTACATCCAGTTTGTCGTCTACAACCTGCCCGGCCGGGACTGCGCTGCACTCGCCTCGAACGGTGAACTGGGACCGGACGAGTTGCCCCGCTACAAGGCCGAGTTCATCGATCCGATCGCGGCAATCCAGAGTGACCCGGCGTATCAGGACCTCCGGATCATCAACATCATCGAGATCGACTCGCTGCCGAACCTGCACGCCAACACCGGCAGTAGCCCGGGTGCCACTCCGACCTGTGACCTCGTCAAGCAGAACGGCGCCTACGTCAACGGCATCGGTTACGCGTTGGCGACGTTGGGTGCGATCAGCAACGTCTACAACTACGTGGACGCCGCCCACCACGGCTGGATCGGCTGGGACACCAACTTCAGCCCGGTCGCTCTGCTCTTGGAGGAAGCCGCTACCGCCTCGGGCAGCACGGTCGACAACGTGCACGGCTTCATCGTCAACACCGCCAACTACTCGGCACTGCGCGAGCCCTACTTCGAGATCACCGACACGGTCAACGGGCAGACGATTCGCCAGTCCACGTGGGTGGACTGGAACCAGTACGTAGACGAGCTGACGTTTGCGCAGGCGTTCCGGGACGAACTGGTTGGCAAGGGCTTCGACTCAGAGGTGGGAATGTTGATTGACACCTCCCGAAACGGCTGGGGTGGTAGCGCCCGACCAGCCGGCCCCGGGCCGATGACCGATGTCGACAGCTACGTCGATGGCGGTCGGGTTGATCGGCGAATCCACGCCGGCAACTGGTGCAACCAATCTGGCGCAGGCCTGGGCGAGCGGCCGCAGGCGGCGCCGGAGCCGGGAATCGATGCCTACGTCTGGGTGAAGCCGCCGGGCGAGTCGGACGGCTCCAGCGAGGAGATCCCGAACGACGATGGCAAGGGCTTTGACCGGATGTGCGACCCGACGTACGAGGGCAACGCCCGGAACGGCTTCAACCCCACCGGTGCCCTGCCCGATGCGCCGATCTCCGGTGCCTGGTTCCCGGCGCAGTTCCAGCAGCTCATGCAGAACGCCCATCCGCCGCTGCCCTGATGTGGAACCCAGCCGCTGGGGTGGTGAGGCGCTTGGGCGGCGGGTTCCCCGAGTCCCGGACCCGATCAGCTCGATCGGGTCCGGGGCGCCGGCGGCTACGGGTCAGGGGACCGTGCGTTCGATCGCTGCCCGACCCTTCTCGACCAGGTCTCGGCGGGCCCGCTCAACATTCTCCGGGGTCAGGTCCTGACCGCGTGCCGCCACCAGATCCTCCGGCTCCCACGGTTGCTCCGCTCCGGTGCGGATGGTGTCTCCGCCGGCCCCGGCGCGGTATGGGTCGCCAAGGAAATCCTCGGTCAACGCACCGCCGTCGGCCTGCTCCCCAGCGGCGGCGAAGGTGGGGGTGTTCTGGTCGCCACCCCCGCCGGTCATCAGCTGGGGGACGCCGGTGTCGTCCTCGACCGCTGCGGCTGCCTCAGCGCTCTCCTCCAACGGTCGGTACCGGTCACGATCGGTCATGGTGTCGTCCTCCCGTCCGTACGTGCGCTACCTTCCCGCGTACCCCGTGCATCGGGTGCCATGCCACCTGCATCGGGTCCTGGCTCAGCGGCGGAGCCGGCGGTCCGGGGCGCGCCGTCTCCCCGCTGCTCGCGGTGGCCTTCAGCGGTGGGAGGCTCGGCAGTTGTGGAGGCTCGCTCGGCCCGCCGCTGCACCCACCCCGGGCCGCCGCGGAATTCGGCCGTAGGGTCCGCCCGCCAGCCTTCTCGCGCAACGTCAACGGCACCGTCGCCGGGCCGGGCGGTTGACTCGTCGCGCACGTCTGGAGCCTTTTCTTCCCCGCCGGCCAGCGCGGACGCGGCGACCGCCCCGCCGACCGAGGGCGCACCGAGGGCACTCGGGACCGGTCCGGGCCGGTGGAATTCGGGCCGGTCGTCCCGGTTCCCGTCCGCGGCGATGCGCTGGTCGTCTTTGTCGGTGGTCGCCGGTTGGCCACCCTTCGGTCGCGCTGGTGCGGCGGCGAAGGGCGCGGCCTCCGGGCGCTCAGTGTCGGCCTGCTGCTTGTCTCGGCGCATGCTCGTCTCCTCAACCTGGCTCCTCCGCTGCCCTGGGTATTCCCACCTGATGCAGCTCATCAATCCCGGTCCGGCGCACTTTTCGGTGTCGTGCCAAGGAATCACCTATAGCAGTGGTCTACCGACAAAAGTGCTGAAAGGTATGAAAGTCGACGGATAGCGCATTGAGGTTGAGCGTTGAGGGTGGCCCTACGGGTGGTCTGCCCTGGCTGTGCCCCTTCCGCTGGCGGCGGAGCGGACGTTGCCCGCTCCGCCCGCTCGGCTAAACGACGTCCGTCTTATGTGGCGAGAGCTTAGACGGGCAGTAGTGGAACTGGCGTAGATTCCGTATCCTGCCCAAGGCGACCGCCGATGCCGTCCCGGCACGACTTTGGGGCGCGCCCCGGCGGGTGCTGCCCGGCATGTGCCGACGTCCCCGCAGCCCCCACCAGCTGGACGAGGTCCTGATTGAACACCCGCGATTGGTCGATCCGCTCCAAGCTGACCGCACTGGTCGTGGCGCCGGTGACCGCGCTCCTCGCACTTTGGATCTTTGCCACCGCGCTCACCTTTGGTCCCGCACAGAGTCTGCTCTCCGCCCACACTCTGCTCAATGAGTTCGGACGGCCCGGTGAGGCGGTCGTTGCTGAGCTGCAACGCGAACGCCGGCTCTCGGTCGTGTACCTGGCTGCCGAGTCTGCTGAGGTTGGCCTCGATGAACAGCGGGAGCAGACGGACGAGGTGATCGCCGAGCTACGTCGTCGAGCTGCTGGCGACGACCTTCGGGACGCCACCAACGACCTGTTGGATATGCGGTTGGACCGGCTCCTCGTCGCCTTGGACGCGTTGCCAGCCGGGCGTGGTCAGATCGACCGGGGAGAGGCGGACCGGTCCGACATCGTTGACCTCTATAGCGGAATGATCTCGTCGGCTTTCGAGGCCTTCGCGGCGCTGTCCGCGCTGCCGGACCCCGAGCTGCACCGGGAGGCGTTGGCGGTAACCGCGCTTGGCCACTCCCGCGAGTTGCTCGGTCAGGCCGATGCCGTGTTGGCCGGGGCATTCGTCTCGGGCAGCTTCGCCGAGGGCGAGCATCGAAAGCTCGTGCAGACGATCATGAACCAGCGGTTCCTCGCTGATTCGGCGGTAGCCGACCTGCCGGCGGCGGAACGTGGCGCGTATCAGCAGTTGACCGAGCAGGCGGAGTTCCGTCGACTGGGTCAGATGCAGGAACTCCTGATCGAAAACTCCGCCGACGGCCTGCCGGTAGTGGCTGCGAACTGGCAGGCCGACTACAACACGGTCCAGCAGGCGATGCGGGACTACGAGTTGAACCAGGCCGATGGCTTGGCTGATCGGTCGAAGCCCCTGGCCATACGCGTCTTTCTGCTGCTTGCGTCCGCCGGGTTGCTGGGCCTCATCGCAGTCATTGTCTCCCTGGTGGTGGCGGTTCGGGTTGGCCGTTCCCTGGCGAGCCGGCTGGCCGGGTTGCACACCGTACTCGAGCGGGCAGAACGTCAGCTGCCCGAGCTGGTGGCGCGGATGCGCCACGGTGAGACCGTGGACGTGGAACGGGAGGCGCCGTCGGTCGATTTCGGTACGGACGAGATCGGCCAGGTGGGGCGCGCCTTCACCGCGGTGCGACGGACCGCCATCCGATCTGCCGAGGGTGAGGTAAACCTGCGCCGTGGCCTCAACGAGGTCTTCCTCAACATTGCCCGGCGTAGCCAGGGGCTGGTGCACCGCCAACTCGCCCTGCTCGATCGGATGGAGCGGCGCGCCGAGAACCCGGACGAACTGGCTGATCTTTTCCAGGTCGATCACCTTGCCACCCGGCTGCGGCGGCACGCGGAGGACCTGGTGATTCTGGCTGGCTCGGCTCCGAGTCGGGGCTGGCGTAACCCGGTCGCCATGGTCGACCTGATTCGGGGGGCGCTGTCCGAGGTTGAGGCGTACAAGCGGGTTGACATCGGCGGCGTGCAGTCGGCGGGTCTCGTCGGCCGGACCGTTGGTGACCTGATCCACCTGCTCGCCGAGTTGATCGAGAACGCCACCAGGTTTTCGCCACCAGGGACCCGAGTGCGGGTCACCGGGGTACTCAGGGGCGACGCTTACATTTTCGAGATCACCGACCAGGGCATCGGTATGCGCACCGAGGCGTTGGCGGACGCCAACTCGTTGTTGGCCTCGTCGCCCGAGTTCGACCCAACCCGGACCGACCGGCTCGGGCTCTTCGTGGTGGCTCGGCTGGCCGCCCGGCACGGGGTGGGAGTCCGGTTGCGTCGGTCCGGCGCGGCTGGTCTGATCGCCGTTGTCCGTATCCCGGACGAGTTGGTCGCCGAGGAGCCGCTGCCTTCGGGTGCGCCGCCCGGTGAGCGGGAGCGTCTGGGGCCCCCGGCCCCCCGCCGGGAGACATCGGGTCCGCTGCCCATGGGGTCGGAGCCGTTGGCGCTCGCCGGCACTCGGTCGGCCCCGACTGCTGGCGACCCGGCCGTGGTCGATGTCGGCCCGATACCCGTCGAGGTGGCTGGCGAGATCGATGGGCTGCCGCGGCGGATTCGCCGTCGTCCGGGGGCGGGGCCGCGGAGCCAGGTGGGTGCGACGGCGCCGCCCGCTGGCGTCCCAGGCGAGCCCGGGCAACAACGACTGCCCAGGCCGGAATCGGCGGGCGTGGCCGGAGCCGACGCGCACGGCGGGTCCCGCTTCACGAGCGGGCCAGACGGGGTGACCGCCGCTGTTCAGCGGTCCAGGCCAGTGGATGGGCCGACGGTGCGGCAGCCGGTCGTGGGGGCTCGGCAGTCACCATCGTCGGACCCGACCCCCCGCTCACCGGAGGAAGCCCGTCGGATCATGGCGGAGCTACAAGCCGGCACGGCGAGGGGACGTCGGGTCGCCGCCCAGGTAACAATGTCCGAAGCTGGACCCGGCCCTCGGCCGGTCGATCCGTCGGACGATCTCGAATCCCCGACCGCAACTGAGAGGGACGCGTGATGCGGCAATCTGCCAGGCAGAATGTTGATCTCGACTGGTTGCTCGACGAACTGGTGGAGCGGGTGCCGCCGGCCCGGCAGGCGGTGGTGCTCTCCGCCGACGGGCTGCTGCTGGGGGCGTCCACGGGGCAGGAACGGGACGACGCGGAGCATCTGTGCGCTCTCGCCTCTGGTCTCTCCAGCCTGGCCCGGGGCACGAGCCGGCATGTGACCGGTGGTCCCGTCCGGCAGACTGTCGTCGAGATGGAATCGGCATTTCTGTTCGTGACCACGGCCGGCCAGGGCGCGTGTCTCGCTGTCGTCAGTGATGCAGAGGCCGACATTGGGCTGGTGGCGTACGAGATGGCGATGTTGGTGACCCGGGTGGGCGAGACGATGAGTATCCCGGCTCGGCCAACGGCGGGCACCCGCGATGTGGGCTGAGTCCGGCACGCCGCATGAGTGGTGGCTGGATGCCGATGCCGGTCCGGTGGTGCGCCCCTACACGCTGACCGGGGGGCGCGTTCAGGCCGCCGGTGGTTTCGACCTGGTCGCGTACGTCCTCGCCGACCGGAACGCGCAGCCCGCCGTACATCTCGACCTGCACCCCGAGCACCGACGGCTGGTGGCACTGGCCGCCCGGCCGGTCCCGGTGGCTGAGCTGGCGACCGGCCTCGACCTGGCGGTTGGCGTCGTCCGGGTGCTGCTCGGCGATCTGGTGGATCGTGGTTTGGTGACAGTCCACCAGCCCGCGGCCGGCCCGTACCTGCCCGACAACGATATCCTCAAGGCGGTGGTCAGTGGACTCCGTGCGCTCTGAACTCCCAAGAACCGGTGCCCACATCCCGATCGCGCTCAAGATCCTCATTGCCGGGGGTTTCGGTGCGGGGAAGACGACGCTGGTGAGCGCGTTGAGTGAGGTTCGTCCGCTCCAGACCGAGGAGATGCTGACCGACGCCGGGATCGGCACCGACGACCTCGCCGGGGTGGAGGCAAAATCCACCACCACCGTGGCGATGGACTTCGGGCGAATCACCATCAACGAAGATCTCCTGGTCTACCTCTTCGGTACGCCCGGACAGGATCGGTTCTGGTTCCTCTGGGACGAGTTGGCCTTCGGGGCGCTGGGCGCGGTGGTGCTCGCCGATACCCGGCGACTCGCCGACTGCTTCCCGTCCATCGGCTACTTCGAACAGCGGGGTATTCCGTTCGTGGTCGGTGTCAACTGTTTCGACGGGGCACGCCGGTTCAGCCTGGAGACCGTACGGGAGGCGTTGGACCTGGACCACGACGTGCCGATGCTGCTCTGCGACGCCCGGGAACGGCAGTCCGGCAAGCAGGTGTTGATCGCGCTCGTCGAACATGTGGCCCGGCAGCATGGGGAGCGGGTGCCGGTCTGACCCGGTGCGGGCCGGGGTGAGCACCCCGCCTCGCCGTGGTGAGCGGCCGGCCAACGCGGTAGCCGGCTCCGGGCGTGGAACCGCGCTGTAGCGTTCCGGCGTGATGCGCCGCGGCTCGGGTGAACCTCTGGTTGGATCGGAGGAGTCGGCGCGGAGGGTGGTCCGGTGATGGCTCAGGGTGCGTTCGTCCATCTCGGTTGCTACACGGCGGGCGCCGGGGGCCGCGGCGAGGGGATCGTCGTCGCGCAGCGGGAGCCGAATTCGGGTGCGCTCACACCACTTGGCACGGCCGCGGTCACCCCGGCACCGTCGTTTCTCGCCCGGCATCCGGACCTGCCAGTCCTGTACGCGGTCAACGAGGTGACCGACGGCGGGGTCAGTGCGTTCCGAGTCGCCGCGGATGGGGATCTCACCGCCCTGGGCAGCCGGCCCACCGGTGGCGCCGACCCGTGCCATCTCGCAGTCGCCGGTGACGGCCGGCACCTCTTCGTGGCCAATTACGGCGACGGGAGCGTGACGGTGTTCCCGCTTGACGGGCAGGGGGTGCCCGGAGAGAGCACCGACCAGGTCCGGCATGCGGGCCACGGTCCGGACCCACAGCGGCAGGAGCGGGCGCACACCCACATGGTCGCTCCGGGCCGAAACGGAGGGCCGCTGCTCGTGGTTGACCTCGGCACCGACTCGGTCTATCGGTACGAGCTCGACGCCGGGACGGGACGGTTGGTGGCACGGGCTCCGCGGGTGCGCATCCCGGCTGGTGTCGGCCCTCGGCATCTGGCCCGTCACCCGGATGGAAGGCGTTGCTGGCTGGTGGGGGAGTTGGACGGCTCGGTCCTGGCCTACGAGGTCACCACAGACGCTTCCCTGCGGTTCCGGGGTCGGGTTCCGGCCAGCGAGCGGCCGGGGCCGGTGCAGCCTTCCGAGGTCGCGGTCGGGCCGGAGGGGCAGTTCCTCTACGTCGCGAACCGGGGTGTCGGCACGATCGCTGTCTTCGCGCTCGACGGTGAGTTGCCGGTGTTGGTCGCCGAGGTGGATTCCGGCGGGGAGTGGCCCCGGCATTTCGCGCGGGTTGGCGCCAACCTGTACGTCGCGGACGAGCGGGCCGACCTGATCGGCGTGTTCCGGGTCAACCCGGCGACCGGCGTGCCGTCGCTGGTCAGCGAGGCGGTTGGTGTGCAGAGCCCCACCTGTGTCCTGCCCTGGACGGAGGAGCACGGCACACGGAGTTCTCTTGTTAACGGAAAGTAGTCAAAGTGGGGGTACTTGTTGCTTCTGCGTAACTAAAGCTGAACGGAGGTAGCCGTTACTCGTCAGCGGTCGGAAGATGAGTCCGTGTCTGCAGGTCGCCATCGCATGCGAACGAACATCCATGTCGCCAGCGTCGTCGCAGCCGTCGGCGTATTGGTCGTTACTGCTGGTGGATACTTTGGCTACCGGCAGCTCGCGGCGCCGGGCTGTTCCGGCTCAATCGAGCTGACAGTAGCGGTCGCGGCTGAGCTGGCACCGGCGGTCGATTCCGCGGCGACTGAGTGGGAGCGGGCGGGTGCGGCGGTAGACGGCACCTGCGTTGAGGTGAGCGTGACCGCGTCCGAGCCGGTCGGGATCGCCGCCACCGTCGCCGCCAAACACGGTGCCGTCCTGCCCGGGGTCGGTCAGGTCAGCGGTGCCGCGGTAAGCCCGGATATCTGGGTGCCGGATTCGTCGGCGTGGCTGCTGCGGCTGAAGAGCGGTGGAGCCTCCGAATTCAACCCGGGCAACGGAGCATCGATCGCCCACAGCCCGGTGGTGGTGGGCGTACCCGAGCCGATCGCCGCCCAGCTTGGTTGGCCAGAGCAGGAGTTCACCTGGTCCGCGCTGGTCAGCCAGGTCAACAACGTTGAGCCACTCAGGGCCGGCACCGTGAACCCGACCCAGGATGCCGCCGGACTCTCCGGGCTCCTCGCGTTGAGTGCCGCCGCCGCGGCCGGGGAGGGCGGTCAGGCGGCAACCGTCGGCGCGTTGCGAGCGTTGTCCACCAGCAGTGCGGATCGGCGCCAGGACCTGTTCGCGAAGTTCCCTACCTCGTCCGATCCCACCACGATGGCCCGGAGTCTCGGCGCGGCAGCGTTGTCGGAGGAGGACTTACTCTCCTACAACGCCGGGAAGCCGGCGGTGCCGTTGGCCGCGCTCTATCCGAAGCCGGCGGCGACACCGTTGGACTATCCGTACGCGGTGCTGCCGGGGATCGGGTCGGTCAAGGCGTCGGCTGCCCGGATGCTGTTTGACATGCTCACCACGGCTAGCTTCAAGGATCGGTTGGCGTCGTTGTCGCTGCGAGCGCCGGACGGTACCTGGGGTGCCGGTTTCAGCGCGCCCGAAGGGGCGCCGAGCCCGGCGGCCGACGGTGGCAAGATAGATCCACTGACGGTCGAGCGAGCGGTCTCCAGTTGGTCGATCGCCACCCAGTCCGGCCGAATGCTCTGTGTCATCGACGTCTCCGGCTCGATGCGGGAGTCCGTGGCGAGCGCCAACGGCGCGAGCCGCCAGCAGGTCACGCTGGAAGCCGCGGGGCGTGGGCTCGGCCTCTTCGATGACAGCTGGCAGATTGGGCTATGGGAGTTCTCGACCAACCTGGGCAGCGGGCGGGACTACCGGCGGCTAGTCGAGATCGGCCCACTGAGTAGTCAGCGGAGCGAGCTTGAGGCGGCGTTGGCCCAGATCCAGCCGACCCGGGGTGACACAGGTCTCTTCGACACGGTGCTGGCGGCGTACGAGACGGTCCAGGAGGACTGGGAACAGGGGCAGGTCAATTCGATCGTGCTCTTCACCGACGGTAAGAACGACGACGACAACGGCATCAGCCAGCAGCAACTGATCGCCGAACTGGAGCGGATCAAGGACCCGGAGCGGCCGGTACAGGTGGTTCTGATCGGGATCGGTGCGGACGTCAGCAAGACAGAGCTGGAGTCGATCACGAACGTTACCGGCGGTGGCTCCTTCATCACCGAGGACCCGACCAAGATTGGTGACATCTTCCTGAAGGCCATCGCGCTGCGCGAGACGGATTCCTGACCAGGGCGCAGCGTCAAGTCCGCCGCCGGCGTCGAGGTCGATGCGGCGGGTCTGAGTCGGCCTGGGCGGCGGTCTGAGTCGGCCGGGGCGGCGCGCAAAGTGACGGCAATACGTCGGAAAGAATTCTTGTCTACAATGCTCGGGCAGGATGTTCTTGTTCCGGCGGAACCAGGCCATCCTCGGCCCGGACCACCGGGCTGTCCCCGGCCGTGACCACCGGGGGCGAGGTGAGGTGGGGAGGGCCGGTGAACTCGGCGACGCTGTTGACCCCCGGCCCGTCAGCGGCGGGCGGGCTGTCCCCACCGAGGGCGCGTGCCGCCCTGCGGTCCTACCTCCGGGCCCTGTTGGTGCTCGACACCGCGGTGCTGAGCCTCGCCGTTCTCGTGGGGTACCTCGCCGGCCTCGGCGTCGGTTCCCCCGGTGGCACCGACCTCCCCCACATCCTGTTGGCGCCCGGCCTGGTGCTGGCGTGGCTGGTCTCGCTCAAGGCATTTCGCTGCTACGACGATCGGGTCGTCGGCTATGGTGCCGACGAGTATCGGCGGGTGAGCGTGGCCAGTCTGCGCCTTGCCGGTGGGATCGTGATCGCCGGCTGGGGCCTGGATGTCGGCGTGCCCCGGGGCTTCCTCGTCACCTCCTTCGCCGCCGGCGTTGTCGGGCTCGCGTTGGCCCGTTTCGCTGCCCGCAAGAGACTGCATCGCTTCCGGTCACGCGGCCGCGGTTGGTCCCGGAAGGTCCTTGTGGTCGGCGACACCGCACACGTTCTGGAGTTGGTGCACACGCTGCGGCGCGAGCCGTACGCGGGCTACCAGGTAGTCGGGGCGTGCATACCAGATGTGTTGCTCGCCCCGGTTCCGCAGCAGCTGGGGGACGTGCCCGTGGTGGGCTCGTTTCGGGGCATCCCTGCGGCTGCCACCACCATTGGCGCCGACACCGTGGCGGTGACCGCCTCCGGAGAGCTGACCGCCACCCGACTACGTCGGCTTGGCTGGCAGTTGGAGAGCACCGGCGTTGATCTGGTGGTCGCCCCGGCCCTGACCGATGTCGCGGGACCCCGGATCCACACCCGCCCGGTGGCCGGGCTGCCGCTGATCCACGTCGAGGCCCCGGAGTTCCGAGGCACCCGCAAACTGGTGAAAGGACTGGTTGACCGGGTGTCCGCGCTCTTCGCCCTGGCCCTGCTGTCGCCGCTGCTGGTGGTGATCGCGTTGACCGTGCTGGCCGACAGCCGGGGTCCGGTGTTGTTTCGGCAGACCCGGGTCGGGCAGGGGGGCCGGGAGTTCGGGGTGTGGAAGTTCCGCACGATGGTGGTCAACGCCGACGCCTTGCTGGCGGAGTTGGCGGCGCGGAACGAATCCGACGGCCTGCTGTTCAAGCTGCGTGACGACCCCCGGGTGACCCGGGTCGGCCGGCTACTGCGCAAATGGTCGCTGGACGAGCTGCCACAGCTGGTCAACGTCCTGTGCGGGCAGATGAGCCTGGTCGGCCCCCGCCCGCCGCTACCCTCGGAGGTCGCCCGGTATGACGGCGATGTCGCCCGGCGGCTGCTGGTCAAGCCCGGCATGACCGGCCTCTGGCAGATCAGTGGCCGGTCTGACCTGAGCTGGGAGGACGGCGTCCGGCTCGACCTCTACTACGTGGAGAACTGGTCCCTCGCTGCCGATCTGACCATCCTGTGGAAGACCTTCGGCGCGGTGTTGAACCGCCGCGGCGCGTACTAGGAGTCTTCGGCTGCCCTCGCCCTCGCCCTCGTGGCTCGGGGCTGGCGTGCGTGGTGGGCGATTCGGCCTTGGTCTGGTAGACCAACCACAGAACATGGCGGACGACACCCCGGAGGCTGGCATGGCGCCCCGTCCCACCCCTGCCGACAGGTTCTCCTTCGGTCTCTGGACGGTGGGCTGGCAGGCCCGGGACCCGTTCGGCGACGCCACCCGACCGGCGCTGGACGCGGTCGAGGCGGTGCACCGCCTCGCCGAGTTGGGGGCGTACGGCATCACCTTCCACGATGACGACCTGCTCCCCTTCGGGGCGGACGCTGTCACCCGCGACGCCCACCTCACCCGCTTTCGTCGGGCCCTCGACGAGACCGGCCTGGTGGTCCCGATGGTCACCAGTAACCTCTTCACCCATCCCGTGTTCAAGGACGGCGGCTTCACCAGCAACGACCGGGATGTCCGGCGGTACGCGCTCCGCAAGGCGCTGCACGCCGTGGACCTCGCCGCACAGTTGGGCGCGCGCACCTTCGTCCTGTGGGGCGGTCGAGAAGGCGCCGAGTACGACGTCGTCAAGGATGTCCGTGCGGCGCTGGACCGCTACCGCGAGGCGGTTGACCTGCTCTGCCAGTACGTGGTGGCGCAGGGATACGACCTGCGGTTCGCGATCGAGCCCAAGCCCAACGAGCCGCGCGGCGACATGCTGCTGCCCACCGTCGGGCACGCGCTCGCCTTCATCGCCACCCTGGCCCGCCCGGAACTGGTCGGTCTCAACCCGGAGGTCGGCCATGAGCAGATGGCCGGGCTCAACTTCGCCCACGGCATCGCTCAGGCGCTCTGGCAGGGCAAGCTGTTCCACCTCGACCTCAACGGCCAGCGTGGGGTCAAGTACGACCAGGACCTGGTCTTCGGCCATGGTGATCTGCTCAATGCCTTCGCCCTGGTCGACCTACTCGAGAACGGCGGTCCGGGCGGCGGAGCAGCCTACGATGGTCCCCGGCACTTCGACTACAAGCCGTCTCGTACCGAGGACCGGACCGGGGTGTGGGCCTCGGCCGAGGCGAACATGCGCACCTACCTGCTGCTCAAGGAGCGGGCTGCGGCGTTCCGGGCAGACCCGGAGGTGACCGCGGCGCTGGCCGCGAGCCGGGTGGATGAGCTGGCAACACCGACCCTCGCCCCGGGCGAGACCCACGCCGGGCTCCGCGCCGACCGCACTGCCTTCGAGGAGTACGACGTGGCCGCTGCCGGCGCCCGCGGCTACCACTTTGTACGGCTCCACCAACTCGCCGTCGAGCATCTGCTCGGTGCGCGCTGAAGGCGGGTCGGCATGCCGCTCGTCGCCGGGGTCGACTCTTCGACCCAGTCCTGCAAGCTCGTCATTCGGGACGCGGAGAGCGGTGCCCTGGTTCGTCAGGGTCGGGCGCCGCACCCGGACGGTACCGAGGTTGATCCGGCGGCCTGGTGGTCCGCGTTGGGCGCGGCGGTGTCGGCCGCCGGCGGGCTCGCCGATGTCGAGGCGGTCTCGGTCGCCGGGCAGCAGCACGGCATGGTCTGCCTTGACGATGCCGGCGCGGTGGTCCGCCCCGCGCTGCTCTGGAACGACACCCGCTCCGCCGGCGCCGCCGCCGACCTGGTGGCCGAGGCGGGCGAGGGTGACGCCGGGCGGCGGTTCTGGGCGGACGCGGTGGGCGTTGTGCCGGTCGCCAGCCTCACCGTCACCAAGCTGCGTTGGTTGGCCCGGCATGAGCCGGGCAACGCCACCCGGGTGGCTGCTGTCTGCCTGCCACACGACTGGCTTACCTGGCGCCTCGCCGGCGCCCCCGGCCTGGCGGCGCTGAGCACCGACCGCAGCGACGCCAGCGGCACCGGTTACTGGTCCCCGGCCAGCGCCACGTACCGCCGGGACCTGCTCGAACAGGCGTTCGGCCGGATGGTGACCGTGCCCCGGGTACTCGGTCCGGTGGAGTTGGCCGGCCGACTCGACCCGTCCGTGCTCGCGGGAGCCCCGGAGTTGCCGGAGGCCTCGCTCGGTCCGGGGGCGGGTGACAACGCCGCCGCCGCGTTCGGGGCCGGTGCCGGCCCCGGCGACGTGGTCGTCTCGATCGGCACCTCTGGAACCGTGTGCGGCATCGCGGAGCAGCCGACGGCGGATCCGACGGGTGGCGTCGCTGGCTTCGCCGACATCACCGGCCGATACCTGCCGTTGGTCTGCACGCTCAACGCGGCCCGGGTGCTCGACGCCGCCGCCGCGCTGCTCGGAGTCGGCCTCGCCGAGCTGGCCACCCTGGCGTTGTCCGCGCCACCCGGGGCAGACGGCCTGGTCCTGGTGCCCTACCTGGCGGGGGAGCGGACCCCGAACCGGCCGGATGCCAGCGGCGCGGTGCACGGGCTGACGCTGCGTACCGCTACCCCGGCGTACCTGGCCCGCGCGGCCGTCGAGGGGATGCTCTGCGCGCTCGCCGACGGACTGGACGCCCTCGTCGCGCAGGGCGTCGCCGTCCGGCGGGTGATCCTGGTTGGTGGTGGTGCCCGCTCCGCCGCCGTACGCCGGATCGCTCCGCAGGTTTTCGGTGTGCCGGTGGTCGTGCCACCCCCGGGCGAGTTTGTCGCCGACGGCGCCGCCCGCCAGGCCGCCTGGGCGGTTCTGGGCGGGGTGCGGCCGCCGAGGTGGACCGTGGCCGCGTCGCGCACCTACGAGGCGGACCCGGTGCCGGCGATTCGGGCACGGTATGCGCAGGCCCGGGAGCACATCCTCGACCAGGGGAGCGCACCGTCGCCACCCCGGTGACCGGGCGGCGAGCCGGCCCTGGTTGGCTGCCGGCATGACCTTGGCCACCGGTGGTCCGGTGCGGGCGTGGGGTGGCAGCCCGGCGCACCGGCTTTACAGCGTCGTGGTGTTCGTGCTGCTCGCCTCCCTGGACAACGTGGCGATCGGCCTGGTGCCTCCGTTGTATGGCTCGATCGCCGCCGCGTTCGATGTGCCGCGGCACCTGCTCGGTCTGGTCACCGCGGCCAACTTCCTGGTCAGCGCGGTCGCGGCGGTGGGCTGGGCCTATGTCGGGGACCACACCAACCGCAAGCCGCTGCTCATGGTCGGCACGCTGATCTGGGCGTTCGGCACCGGTGGCAGCGCGGTGGCGGGCAGCTATCCCACCTTTCTGGCCGCCCAGGTGGTCGGTGCGGTGGGGCTCGGCGCCGTTGGTTCGGTTGGCTTCTCGGTCGTCACCGACTTGATCTCACCCCGCCGACGGGGTCTGGTGATGAGCTTCTGGGGGCTGTCCCAGGGGGTCGGCACGCTGGCCGGGACCCTGGTGGGCGGCCTACTCGGGGCGGTGGATTGGCGACGTCCGTTCCTGGTGCTCACCGTCGTGGGGCTCGGCGCCACCGCGGCCTACCTGTTCACCTTCGACATCCAGCGTGGTCAGAGTGAACCGGAGCTGGCCGACCGCTTGGCCGGTGGTGCCGAGTACGACCACCGGATCAGCCGGGCCGACCTGCCGCGGATTCTGGGCCGGCGGACGAATCGCTGGCTGGTCCTGCAGGGGCTCACCGCGCAGGCCGCGTTCGGCTCGCTGGTCTGGCTGCCGGTGCTCTTCGCCGAACGGGCCGAGGCGCAGGGCTACTCGGCGGCGACGGCGGTCGTGGTGGGCAGCGTCTTCGCCACCCTGTTCCAGCTCGGTGGGGTCTTCTCCATCGTCGGCGGGTTGGTCGGCGATGCGGTGCAACGTCGTACCCCGTCCGGCCGGGCGATGGTCGCCGCGGTCGGGATCCTCGCGGCACTGCCGTTCTATCTGGCGCTCTTCTTCGTGCCGATTCGCATTGATGTGCCGGACGGAGCCGGTTCGGGCGCCATCGTCCGGGCGGTGCTGGCGAGTGTGCTGACCGAGCCGACGGTCGGGCTGAGCCTGCTCACGGCGTTGCTGGCGCTCGCCCTGACCTCGGCCAACTCACCGAACTGGTTCGCTTTGATCGCCGATGTCAACCCGCCGGAGCATCGCGGCACTGTGTACAGCCTCGGCAACCTCGTCAATGGGGTCGGCCGGGCGGCCGGGAACGGACTGGTCGGGCTGGTGTTCCGTGGGCTGCGGGAGGCCTTCCCGCCGCCGTTGAACTACGCGGTCGGGCTCGCCGCGTTCCAGCTGTTCTTCGTGCCAACCGGGATCATGTACTGGCTCGCCGCTCGCAGCTCCCCACGGGACATCGCTGCGGTGCGGGTCCTGCTCCGCACCCGCGCCAAGCGGATGCGGTACGGGCGGGGTTCACCCCTTGATGCTGCCGGCGAGTAGCCCGCGGACGAAGTAGCGCTGCAACGACAGAAAGACGAGCAGCGGCACGACGATCGCGACGAACGCGCCGGAGGTGAGGCGTTGCCACTCGTTGCCCCGGGTTCCGGCCAACTCGGCGAGGCGGACGGTGAGCGGAGCGGTCTCGTCCCCGCCGCCCGCGAAGATCAACGCGACGAGTAGGTCGTTCCATACCCAGAGGAACTGGAAGATGCCATACGCGGCCAGCGCTGGGGTGATCAGCGGCAGCACGACCGTACGGAAGATTTTCGGGTGGGTGGCGCCGTCGACCCGGGCCGCTTCCATCAGGTCCCGGGGCAGCTGGGACACGAAGTTGTGCAGCAGAAAGACACCCAGGGGCAGCGCGAAGCAGGTGTGGGCGAACCAGACCTGGATGAAGCGCTGCTCGTCGTCGAGGTTCCAGGCGGGCAGGAGGTCGATGCCGCCGACACTGATGCCCTGGGAGAAGAAGCTGAGCAGTGGGACCAGGGCCATCTGCAGCGGGACGATCTGCAACGCGAAGATCCCAATGTAGATCCAGTCCCGCCCCCGGAAGTTGATCCACGCCAGCGCGTACGCGGCCAGCGCCGCGAAGGCCAACGGGAACAACACCGACGGCAGCGTGATGACAATCGAGTTGAGGAAGTAGCTGGCCAACTGGCCGGCCGACGAGGAGCGGCCGAAGAGTACCTGCTCGTAGTTCTCCAGCGTCAGCTGTGGATCAGCGAAGAACGTCCACCAGCCGGTCGTCTTGATCTGATCCTCGGGTCGGAAGGACGAGATGAGGAGTCCGAAGGTCGGGATGGTCCAGACGATCGCGATCACGATTGAGGCAGCGGTCGCCCAGCGGGTGTTGAGTCGCCGCCGGACGCGGCCGGCGATGGTCGGCGGCGCCTCGGTTCCGGCCCGTGTCGGGGTGGTTGTGGTCACGGGGTCATACCTCCCGCTGCCGGCGCAGGCTGCGTACCTGGTAGATGACGATGGGAATGACCAGGATGAACAGGACGACGGCGAGGGCCGAGCCCTGGCCGGTCTGCCCGTACCGGAAGGCCTGGTTGTACATCTCGGTCGCTATCACGTTGGTGTTGAAGTTGCCGTTCGTCATCGTGCGCACGATGTCGAAGAGTTTCAGCGTGGCGATCGAGATGGTCACCACCACCACGACCAGGGCGGGTCGGATTCCCGGCAGGGTGATCTGCCAGAACTGCTGCCAGGCGTTCACGCCGTCGATGCGAGCAGCTTCGATCATGTCCGGTGGGATGGCCTTGATGGCGGCCGAGAGCACCACCATGGCGAAACCGGCCTGGATCCAGATCATCACCACGATCAGCAGCAGGGTGTTCAGCGGCGAGTTCGCCAGCCACTGCTGGGGCTCGCCGCCGAGCCACACCCAGATCTGGTTCAACAGGCCGATCTGGTCCGCCTCCGCGGGCCGGAACGCGTAGACGAACTTCCAGATGATGCCGGCGCCGACGAACGAGATCGCCATCGGCAGGAAGATCAGGGACTTGGCCAGGGTCTCGAGGCGGGCGCGGTCAACGAGCACCGCGTAGATCAGGCCGACCGAGGTGGCCAGCAGCGGCACCAGCAGTACCCAGAGCGCGGTGTTCCACAGGCTGTCGACGATCTCGGGCCGGTCAACCATCCAGGCGTAGTTGCGCAGCCCGACCCATTGCGTGCTGTCGCCGTTCTTGAGCGACAGCACGAGGGTGCGGATCGCGGGGATGACCAGCCCGATCCCGAGCATCAGGACTGTGGGTAGCAGAAAGAAGAGGGCGAACAGGCCCTCGCGGGAGCGGCGCCGGCCCGGCTCGAGTCGTGTCCCGGCGGCGACGGTCGTGGTGCGCCGGGCCTGCCGACGGCGGGTGAGCCAGGTGGGGACGACGTCGAGTAGCAGCAGGAGGCCACCGACCACCACCACGAAGGCGACCACCCCGTACAGCAACATGGCGAGCTTTGGCGCCTCGTCGGCGAAGTCGAAGTTCATCCGCCCTCCGGGGGATGCGTGCGCTGCCGGTGGCCCGACCCCACGGCCGGGCCACCGGGGCGGGTTGCTCAGCTGGGCCAGGAACTTTCGATGGCGGACAGGGCCGCCGCGGTGTCCTTGCCGCTGATCCAGGACACCATCTCCTTCCAGAACGTTCCGGCGCCGACGGCGGCGGGCATCAGGTCGGAACCGTCGAAGCGGAAGACCGTCTGCGCGTCCTGAAGGAGCTCGACCGAGAGCCGGTCGATCGGGTTGGTCACGTTCGAGAGGTCGAGCTTCATGTTCGCCGAGACCCAGTTGCCCAGCTTGGCCCGGCTGTTGGCGTACTCACCGGAGGCGAGGTACGTCTGTACCGCCTGGACCTCCGGGCGGTCGTCGAAGGCGACGGTGAACTCGCCGCCGCCCAATACCGGCTTGCCCTTCGCGGGGTCGATGGGCGGGAAGTAGAACGCGAAGATATCGCCGTCCTCGGCGACCTCGCTCTCCTCGGGCCACTGGTTGGCGTAGAACGACGCCTGTCGGTGCAGGGCGCACTCCTCCTGGAGGATCGGCAGGCCGCCCTCCTGGAACGAGGTGGTGGCGATGCTCTTCACGCCGCCGTAGCCGCCGTTGACGTACTTGTCGTTTCGCAGGATGGTGCCGGCGCGGTCGACGGCGTCCACGACGCGCGGGTCGTTGAAGGGGATGGCGTGGGTGGTCCACTGGTCGTAGACCTCGGGGGTCTGCGTCCGCAGCAGCACGTCCTCGATCCAGTCGGTGGCTGGCCAGCCGGTGGCGTCACCGGACTCGATGCCAACGCACCACGGCGTGATGCCGTCGGCAGCGGCCCGGTCACTGAGTTGGATCAGATCGTCCCAGCTGGTCGGCACCGACCAGCCCTGCTTCTGGAACATTTTCGGGGAGTACCAGACGAATGACTTGACGTTCGCGCCCAGCGGAGCGCCGTAGAACTCGCCGTCCACGGTGCTGTACTGCAGCCAGTCGGCGGCGTAGTTCTCCTCGGCCATCGCCTTGGTCTCGGCCGATGCCGGCTTGAGCTTGCCGGCCTGCGCGAAGCGGTGCAGTAGGCCCGGCTGTGGGATGAAGGCGATGTCTGGCGCGTTGCCGCCGTCCACCCGGACCTGGAGCTGTGCCTCGAACTCGCCGCTGCCCTCGTAGTCGATCTCAATGCCGGTGCAGTCGGCGAACTGCTCCCATGACTGTTCGAGCAGGTCCGCCTCGGCATCGCGGATGGACGCGTAGATGGAGACCTCGGTGCCGCCGTTGCCCTGGTACTGCTCGTATACCGCGCACTCCGGCGAATCGGCGCTGAGGTTGTCGCCGTCGTCGCTACCGCAGGCGGTGGCGCCGACGGCCAGGCCGAGCACGCCAGCTAATACGAAGGCTTGGCGTGGTCTGGCGAAGACCGCCATGCCGTCCTCCTTCCTGGCCGGCGCGGGTCAGTGCGACAGACCTGGCGCCGGTCCGATGGGCGTGCTCCACACGAAAGCGTTTGCAGCCGGTGTGGTCTACCCCGAAGACGACACGAGCGGGTAACGATCTGAGAAAGTCGATGCGCCGGCCGGACCGGTCAGGCGTTGAGCTGCCAGATGGCGAGGTTGAGTAGGGCGGCGTAGGAGACCCAGGCCCAGTACGGCAGCAGCAGGATCGCGGCGACCCGGGAGATTCGGGAGGAGAGCAGGACGGTACCGCTGATCGCCGACCACAACAGAACAATATCGGCAAATGCCAATCCGTACTGGCCAGCTCCGAAGAAGAGGAGGCTCCACACCGCGTTGAGCACCAGTTGTGCACCCCAGGCCCAGAGCGCCGATCCGAAGCCGCCGCGCCGCCAGATCAGCCAGCCGGAGACCGCGATCATCGCGTAGAGCACGGTCCAGACCGGGCCGAACACTTCGGCCGGGGGAGCCCAGACCGGCTGCTCGAGGCGGGCGTAGTCGGCGCTGCTGTCGCGGGCTGTCAGCCCGCCGATCACGGCGGTGCAGCAGACGGCCGTGCCGAAGCCGAGTAGGGCCCACCACCGGCGTCGGCCGCCGAGGGCCTCGGAGTTACGCGCGCTCTGGCGCACCCGGGAGTGGTTCCGCTCCACCGTCAGCTGATGGCGTTGACCCCACCGGGTCCGACCAGCAGGCCACCAACGATGAGGACGACTCCCCACAGGATCCGATGCCGGAACAGGGCGACAATGCCGGCCACCACCAGGACGACCGAGATCAGCCAGAGAATCAGCTCCACGCCGGCCGAGTACCCAGGCTGCCCATTCGGGAAACCTCGCCCGGTTCGAGGTGCTCACCCAGGTGGAAGACGCTGTACGCCTGTTTGATCACCGGGTGTGCCACGTTACGCACCCGTACTCCTCCGGGCGTGGTGCCGCGTTCGGTCCCGTGGTGAGCATGTCCGTGTAGGGCGAGTGTGGTGGGGGCTGAGTCGATCGCCTGGCCCAGCTGGTAGCAGCCGAGGAAGGCATAGATCTCCGGCGGCTCGCCGGCCAGCGTGTCGGGCACCGGGGAATAGTGGGTCAGGGCCACCAGCAGGTCGCAGTCGAGGGAATGTAGGGCGGCCTTGAGCGCGTCCGCGCTCTCGGTGCTGGCCTGCACGAACGCTTTCATCTCCGGTTCGCCGAAGTCCGCGGCGCACCGCCCGGCGAAGCCACCACCGAACCCCTTCGCCCCGGCCACGCCGAGCCGGCTGCCGCCACAGTCCAACACCGTCCCGTTCCCCTCCAACACGGTGATGCCAGCGGCCTCGAGCACCTCCACCACCTGCGGTACCTCGTTGCACTGGTAGTCATGGTTGCCGAGTACGGTCACCACCGGCACCCCCAGGCCACCGAACTCGCGTGCCACACACCGCGCCTCCGCCGCGGTGCCGTGGCGGGTCAGATCACCGGCGAGCAGCAGCACGTCGGCGTGGTTCGGCATCTCCTCGAGGGCCGGTCGGAAGCGGCCGACCACGTCCTCGTCCAGATGCACGTCGCCCACGGCGGCGATTCGGATCACCATCGGGTCTCCCTCAGGGCAGTTGTTCGATTTCCGTGGGCGGGTGCGCGCGGATCACCCCGATGTCGCTGGTGACCGCCAGCTCCGGGAAGTGCTCGGAGACCCGCCGGAGAATCTCGTCCCGGCGCTGTGCGCTCTCCACCTCGCCGTGCAGCACCAGGCCGAGCTCCCGGCGGACCACGGTGATGCCCTGCTCGGCCACGTCGGGGTCCTCGGCGAGGAGCCGGTGAATCTCGGCTGCCACGTACGCGTCGGTCGCCCGTCGCGTGGCAATGTCGTGGTGTTCGGTCACGGTGTCCCCTTTCGTTCCGGGGTGCCGGCGTACGCCACCACCTCAAGCCGGTCCAGCAGCACCAGAAACGCCTCGGCGTACGGCGAGTGGCGCGTGTCCCGGCATACCCGTTCCCAGTCGATCTGCTCGCGCAGCGAGCGAGCCAGGGGCAGGCCCCGGGTGAAGTCGCAGTAGTGCTGCGAGAAGCTGAGCAGCTTGTGCACCATCAACTGGGTCGCCGAGAGCACCGGCATGTGGATCGCGTCCACCGGCCGGACGATGGTCTCGACGAAGGTCTTGTCCGTCACCGGTGTTTCGACGGGTCGGTGGATCAGGTCCACCGCGCGGTCGTCGTCGAAGACCTTGACCAGCCAGTCCTCGGGCGGGCGCTCGGCGAGGAAGCCGGCCGCGACCAGGGCGCCCAGGGCGTGGTCAACGTCTGCCTCCCGGATCAGGAAGTCGACGTCGTGTTCGCTGGAGTGGCCGCCGTGCGCGTAGACCGCGAAGCTGCCGCCGAGCGCGAAGGGGATGTCTTCCTGCTTGAGCACGGCGGCGACCTTTTTCAGCGTGTGCACCAGGGTTTCGGCCCCGCGCTCGGCCATCTGGCTCTCCGTTCCTGGTGGTCGGGAGGAGGTGCCAGGTCGGTACCCGGCATCGTGGTCTGCCACACCTGGCGCAGCGTGCGAGAAAGCGTCAACTGCCACCAAAAGTGGTGGATAGGCCGACAGAGTGGGAGCGCGGGTCGGATAGCGTGTGCAGGGTGGCCGATCTCAAGGGGGCGCGACGCGGCAGGGCCCGATCGCGACGCGGCAGGGCCCGACTGCGTGCCGTCGCCCTGATCGGCATCGACGGTTCGGGTAAGACGACGCAGGCCCACCGGTTGGCTGCTGCGCTGACCGCGGTCGGGCTGCCCGCGACCTACCATCGCAACGCCGGTGGCCGGCGTTTCCTCGGCCGGGTGGCGCGGCGGCTGGGTCGGCGGGACGCGCAGCGACTCCTCGGGCGGGCCGGCCTCCTGGTCGCAGAGTCTGTTCTGCGGTGGCTTGCTATCGCCGCAGCCCTGCTGGTGCGCCGGCTGACCGGCCGGGTCGCGGTGATGGACCGCTACTCCGCCTGCCAGTATGCGAGCATTCGGGCGCACGGCGGTCACCGGTGGGAGCGGCTGGCCCGGCTCGGCTACCGGGTCTTTCCCCGGCCGCAGGTAACGTTCCTGCTGGCGGTCAATCCCGCTGAGGCGTACCGGCGGATCGAGCGGCGCGGCACTGACCACGAGAGCATGCGATACCTGATCGCGGCGGACCGCGCGTACCGGAGCCTGCCAGAGCACTCCACCTTCGTGCTGGTGGATGCGGACCGTCCGGCGGACGAAGTGAGCCAGCAGATCAGGGAGCACCTGCACAGTTGGTGGGGCGCGGCACCGGAGTCCGCTCGGGTTCCGGTGCCTCGATGATCGACACAAGTGGTGGGGTGGCGGTCGGGCTGGCCCTGGCCCGGCATGGAACCTGCCCGCGGATTGTTCACCCGGGCGCGGGGTATCACTACGGCTGTGGATGAACCGACCGGGCCGCCGTGGCAGATCCGGGCGTGACCAGGATCGCAGTTCGGTGGTGACCCGGGTCGCTGTGCCCTTGGTCGGGGTGGTGTTGCCATTGACCCAGGCCCGGTGGCCGTCGATCCAGGCTAACGGACGTCGTGCTCAGCTCAGGGCTGCCACCTGAGGTGCTGACAGCAAATATGGATCGTGCTCTCAGCAAATTATCAGGCATTCGTGACACGTTCGACTCACGATATGGAATCCCTGACGCGTCTCAACTGTTGTTCAGGTGTCAGCGCCGATGAGCAGCAGCGGAGGGTACGGGGAGGGAGCTGGCGGACGTGGGGATGGCAAGGAACCGGGCAACCGGCGCGAGCGAGGGGACCGTGGGCAACGTGGACAAGAATATCGGCATGCGGACCGACGAGGTCGCCGAGGAGCGCGATCTGGTCGGCGTCTACCTTCACGAGATTTCCCGGACGCCGTTGCTGGACGCCGCCACGGAGGTCGATCTGTCCAAGGCGATCGAGGCTGGCCTCTACGCAGAGCATCTGCTCGACGAGGATCGCGTCCCGGCCGGCGTCGAGAAAGCGGACCTCCAACGGCTGGTCGCTGAGGGGGCGCGGGCCAAGGACCTGTTCATCCGGGCCAACCTGCGCCTGGTCGTGTCGATCGCCCGACGGTATGTCCGTTCCGGGATGCCCATGTTGGATCTGATCCAGGAGGGCAACACCGGTCTGGTCCGGGCGGTGGAGAAGTTCGACTACGAGCGTGGCTTCAAGTTTTCTACCTACGCGACCTGGTGGATCCGCCAGGCGATCAGCCGGGCGATCGCCCAGCAGGAGCGCACCGTGCGGCTGCCGGTGCACCTGGTCGAGGATGTCAACCGGATGCGCAACGTGGCCCGCCAGCTCACCCGTGAGCTCGGCAGCGACCCGGAGCCGGAGCAGATCGCCACGGCCCTCGGCGTCACTGTCGAGCGGGTCAACGAGCTGGTTCGCTGGTCGCAGGACACCGTGTCGTTGGATACCCCGGTCGGTGACGATGGCGACACCAACCTCGGTGACCTGGTCGCCGACAGCGATGCGCCGTCCCCCGAGGACATTGTCCTCACCGGTCTGGAGCGGCAGCGCATCGAGGGCCTCCTCAGTCACCTGGACGACCGGTCGGCGGGCATCATGCGCGCCCGGTACGGCCTTGAGGACGGTCGGGAGCACTCGCTGACCGAGGTGGCCTCACGCTTTTCGCTCTCGCGGGAGCGGATCCGACAGCTGGAGATTCAGGCGCTCGGCCGGCTGCGCGAGCTGGCCCGCGCCGAGGGGCTGCAGGCAGCAGCCTGAGTGGTACCGGGCCGGCGTCCGCTGGGACGCTGGCCCGGCCCTACTCGGACGGGCTGGTCAGCGGACCCGGCCGTACCCCACGATCGGCATGATGTTCATGTCGCGTTTGAGCACGTTACGCCCGGCGGTGGGGGCGTCGATGATCTGACCATTGCCCACGTAGAGGGCGACATGCCCGAGCCCGCGGTAGAAGACCAGATCGCCGGGGCTCAGGTCGTGGCGTTTGATGTGCGCCACCGCCCCCCACTGCCGGCGAGTGCTGTGCGGAAGCGATTTTCCGGCCGCTCGCCACGCCGCCGAGGTCAGGCCCGAGCAGTCGTAACCGCCGCTGCCGTCCCCACCCCACCGGTAGGGCTTGCCCAGCGCCCCGTACGCGTACCGCACCGCCACCCCGGCCGCGCCGGAGACTGACGGTGCCGCTTGGACGTCGTCTGGGCTGGCCGTGGAGCGTTCGGTTGCCCGGCCGTACGCCTGCCGTCGCAGCTCGTACAGGTCGGCTAGGTCGCGCTCGATCCGCTTGCGGGTGCTGGCCAGCCCTCGGGCCTGTGCGGTCGCCTTCTCCACGGTCGCCTCCACCCGGCTCCGTTGCGCAAGGAGCTGACGCTGGTCGTTGGTGAAGGCGGTGATCCGTTTCTGCCGCTCCCGGGCGAGTTGGTCGACGGTGGTGAGCCGGTTGACAAGGGTCGTGCTGTCGTCTGGGCTCAGCAATGCGGTGGCGGTGCCGAGTTCACCGGTCTTGTACGCGGCCACCGCCAGCTGGTTGACCTCGGCCCGGCGCTGCGCGACCTGTTCTTCCAGCGGGCTCAGCTGGGCGGTTAACCGGGTCAGGGTGGCTTTGTTCGCCTTGAGGTCTTCGGCAAGGGTGTTGTGCGCCTCCACGACCTGCTCCAGCTCGGCGGAGGCTTTGTCGATCCGCTGGGTCAGCTCGGCGGGGGAGGGCTCGGCCTGGGCGGGCGCGACCGGTGCGACCAGCATGGCCGAGATCGCCGCGACGGCGAGGGTGGGTAGTCGTTTCCGGATGGACGACAAGTGTGACGGCTCCTTCTCCCCACCAGCCACCGGGTAGGGCGCAGGCCCGGCGGCGCCGGGCCCGTGCCCTCCGGACGGATGGCGTTGGGCGGGCCGACCTGGACAAGGTAACCCGGGGCAGGAGTGAACCGCAGGGGAAGTCGAGGCGATTGTTGCCGAACGGAAGCGTGTGAACGTCTGTCAGACGGGGGTTTTGGTCGCTGGCTCCGGAATCGAGGCCTGTCCGGTCACCCACCTGCTCACCCGCCGTTCGGCGAAGAAGGAGACGAACGGAACGGTTCCCGCCAACATCACCAAGATCATGCGTGACAACGGCCAGCCGGCCCGCCGGGACAGGTCGAAGGCGGCCACCAGATAGACCATGTAGAGGAATCCGTGGGCCTGGCCCACCGTTTCCACCACGATCGGATAGTCGAACCCGTACTTGAGCGGCATTCCGATCACCATGAGCAGGATCAGCACCACGCCGACGATCCAGGCGATCACGCGGTACCGGGTCAGGGCTGCGCCCACCGTCGTCCGTCCTTCCGACCCGGCCTAGCCGGGGTAGTCGCCGGGCCGAGCACCCGGATTGTCGGTCAACCACCGCAGGTAGCGGTTGTAGGCGGTGAGCTCCGGATCGTCACTGTCCGGCACGGTGGTCGCCGTACGGCTGACCCGCACCGGCCGGCGCACCGCCAGCTGGGTGGGCTCGGCGGTCGCGGACGACTCGGTGCTTTCCGCCGCTGCGCCCGGCGTCTCGGGCCCGCGGAGCTCTTGGCGGACCTCCCGCCACCAGACGAAGACGACGAAGCCGGCGAAAACCGGCCACTCCACGGCGTATCCCCAGCTGATCGGATTGCCGCCGGCCGCGCGGCTGAGCTGCCACCAGCCGAGCCCGAGGAAGCCCACGACGAGCACGACCATGGCCACATGGCGCACGATCCACGCCGGGGTCCAGAGCCGCTTCATGGCCTCGAGAGTACCGGGGACGGGGGCGCGTTCCGACAGCCGTGTCCTGGCGGCGGGCTGGTTTGTCGGCACCTCGGGTGGGCATCCGGCTAGACGCCAGCCCAGAACAGCGAAGGGGGCGATGATGACCGGATCTGTGCGGCGGGATGAGTACCAGAGCCCGGAGCAGCGGATGCCCGAATGGGATGGAGACCACCTGCACGACCGGGCCTCCGGCACCGCGGACTCCGACGGCGAGGTGCTCGGCGTCGACGCTGCCGAACTCGGTGAGGCCGACCTGATCCGTGAGTTGCACAGCCTGCACCGAACGCGGCTGGACACCCTGCGGCACGCCGCCGACGCGGCGCTCGCCACCCATCTGCGTCGGACCGCCGAGCTCGAGACCGAGTACCTCGCCCGGCGTCCGGGGCGGGAGGTTGACCCGAGTCGACTGCGGGGGTCGTGATGGCGTCAGCCGAGCGGGGGATGTCGGCCCCCCCGGAGGTCGTGTTCAACACGGCAATCGACCCCGACCGGATGTCGGCGTGGCTCCCCGAGCCGCTCCGCGCCGGCGGCCGGCCGGCCACGGATATCCGTCCGGCGGAGCTGACGGCCCGCTGGCGGGCCACCGGGGACTGGACCGCCGAGATCCGGGTTGACCCGGCAGATGCCGGTGGGGCGTGGATCCGGCTCGATCTGACCGGTGGTACCGCCGACCGGCTGGTGGACGAGGCGTTGGCGGACCTCGCCGAAGCGGTGGCCGACAACCTGCAGGCGGGCTGAGCCGGGCGCAACCGTCGAGCTGTTCGGCTCGGCGACCAGACCGAGGGAGCGGGGACCGAGTTGAAGGCGAAAGTGACCCGTCTGCGTCGAGCCTACGCGCCGCACGAGTACCGGCCGCTCGGCGGATACCTCGTGGCCCTGGGTACCTACGCCGGGGCGACGGCCGCGATCGTCGGGCTGGTGAAGGTGACTCGGCGGCCGCTGCCGGAGCGACCGGCGACGGCCGACGTGGTCCTGCTGGCCATCGCCACCCACAAGCTCAGCCGGTTGCTCTCCAAGAAGGCCGTGACCAGCCCGCTGCGGGCCCCGTTCACCCGCTACGCCCGGCCGATCGGCAGCGGCGAGGTGATGGAGGAGGTGCGCGACTCGGGCAGTCCCACCCGGCACGCCGTCGGTGAGCTGCTCAGTTGCCCGTTCTGCCTGGCTGTCTGGGTGGCCACCGGGCTCACCGGTGGCCTGGTGCTGGCGCCGCGGCTGACCCGTCTCGTCGCCACTGCTCTCACCGCCATGACGGCGTCAGACTTCATCCAGCTGGCGTACGCGACGGCGCAGCAGCGCGCCGAGCGGAGCGAGGGTTAGTTAGTCAGCCCGGCCGATCGAGACATCCGACGTGCGGTCGTGGGCGGGGCCGGGCTACCGGCCCCGCCCACGACCGCAGACGGGGTGTTCTGGCGGTCCATGCCGAGCGGAGCAGGCTCTCAGCTCTCCTCCCCCGACCAACCTCGGGGGGACTCCGCCTCCCGCTCGTCGGCGTCCGCGCCGGTGATGATGTCTCGATCAACCGCCGTTACATCGTGTTCCCGGGCGAAGTCCGGCTCCGGTAGCGTGTCCCGACCCTCCGGCGGCTGGCCGAGAGCCGCGAGCTGCTCCTGCTGCTCCTGCTGCTCCGAGCGTCGCTGGGCGGGCTGGGACATGTCACTCTCCTTCACGTCGGATCACCGGGCTGGGCGCCCCGTCCCGTGCATTGCCGGCCCCCACGGACCGGCTCCTCGGCGGCGGTCCCGTCAGGCGGCCGATCCGCCCAGCAGGTCGGCCGCCTCATCCACGGAGTACTCGCCCTCGGGTAGTCCGCCGATGCGGGTGAGGAGCGCCGCCGGCATCTGGGCGGCGACCGCCCGCCGGTAGATGTCACCCTGACTGATCCGTTCCTGGCCGCGGTAGAGATCCTCGAGTAGGTCGTCGAGACGGCGCAGGTCCGACTCGGTCTTGGGCACCGCGGTTACGGGTGGGTTGTCGGTCACGGCGCCCACCTACCCGGGGCCGTACCCCGTAAACCACCCGCCCGGTGGTCAGGCAGGGGTGACGGCCGGAGCCCGACGCCGGGTGCGTACGGCGGCTGCCAGATCAGCCAGGACCTCCTCCGTGGTGTCCCAGCCGATGCAGGCGTCGGTGATCGACTGTCCGTACGTCAGCTCGCGGGTCGGGTCCAGGTCCTGCCGACCCGGGAGCAGGAAGCTCTCCAGCATGACGCCGACGATGCCGTGCTGGCCGCCGGCGATCTGGGCGGCCACGTCGGCGGCGACGAGCGGCTGGTTGCGGTGGTCCTTCCCGCTGTTGGCGTGGCTGGCGTCGATGACCAGTCGTTCGGGAAGCCCGGCGGCGCGCAGCAGTGCCAGCGCGTTGCTTACCGACTCGGCGTCGTAGTTCGGCTGGTTGCCGCCACCGCGTAGCACCAGGTGGCCGTCGGTGTTACCGCGGGTGTGCATGATCGCCGGGGTGCCGGAGTTGTCGATGCCGGGGAAGACGTGCGGCACCCCGGCCGCTCGGATGGCGTCCGCCGCGGTGGAGATGCTGCCGTCAGGACGGTTCTTCATGCCGATCGGCATCGACAGGCCGGAGGCGAGCTGGCGGTGCACCTGGCTCTCCACCGTCCGGGCGCCGATCGCGCCCCACGCCACCGTGTCGGCGATGTACTGCGGGGTGATCGGGTCCAGGAACTCACAGCCGACCGGAAGACCCAGGCGCAGCACGTCAATCAGGAGTGCCCGGGCCCGACGCAGGCCGGTGTTCACATCACCGGAGCCGTCCAGCCCGGGGTCGTTGATCAGCCCTTTCCAGCCGACGGTCGAGCGCGGCTTCTCGAAGTAGACCCGCATCACCACGAGCAGGTCGTCGGCGAGCCGATCGGCGAGCTCGCGGAGCCGGTGCGCGTAGGCGAGGGCAGCGACCGGGTCATGCACCGAGCAGGGGCCGACCACCACCAGGAGGCGGTCGTCGGCGCGGTCCAACACTTGGCTGACGGCCCGTCTGCCAGCAAGTACGGCCGAGGTTAGCGAACTGTCCAGGGGGAGCTCGTGGTGTAGCAGGGCCGGGGTGGTCAGCGGCACCACGCGGTCGATCCGCTGGTCGCTGAGCCGGTTCGTCTCGGAGGTGGTCACGGTGGGCTTCCCTTCGCCGACCGTGCCCGGGGCCGGTGCCCGGGAGAGCCGGCTGCTCGTACGCAAAAAGGCAGGAGCGGAAGCTCCTGCCTTGCCGGCTCGTGCGGGTGACTTCAGCTCACGATGAGGTCACCGGCGGGAGAGCCGGCTGCCTAAACCATCGATACGAGTGTGTCACGTCGTTGAGTCTACCTGATTCGACGACGATGGCCACCCGCCCGTACGGAAGTACTCATCTGATTTTCACCAGCTTCGATGCTGATATCGATAGGTTTGTGACGCCAACGACCGACCACTCCCTCTCCCGGAGGTTTCGATGGATCGTCGTACTCTGCTCCGCGCTGGCGTCGCCGGTGGCGCCGCCGCCTTCTCCGGCAGCCTCTGGGCTGGCGCCGCGCTGGCCGATCCCGCCCAGCCCGGGGAGAGCCCCTACGGGCCCCTGCGGTCGGCCGACGCCCTGGGTATCCAGCTGCCCGTGGGATTCACCAGTCGGATCGTGGCCCGTTCCCGGCAGGCCGTCACCGGTACCGCCTACACCTGGCACGACGCACCCGACGGTGGCGCCTGCTTCGCCGCCGGTGCCGGCTGGATCTACGTCTCCAACTCGGAGATCACCCCGGGCGGCGGCGCGTCGGCGGTCCGGTTCAACGCTGACGGCAGCATCGCCTCGGCCTACCAGATCCTGTCGGGTACCCGGCAGAACTGCGCCGGCGGGGCGACACCGTGGGAGACGTGGCTCTCCTGCGAGGAGGTCAGCCGGGGCTACGTCTACGAGACCTACCCGACCGGTGGGGTGAACGCCCTGCGGCGGGACGCGATGGGTTTGTTCAAGCACGAGGCCGCCGCCTGCGATCCACGTCGGCAGGTGATCTACCTCACCGAGGATGAGCGTGACGGCTGCCTCTACCGGTTCCGGCCGACGGCCTGGGGTGACCTCTCGGCCGGCACCCTGGAGGTACTGGTGGGCGGCGCCGCCACCAGCGGCCCGGTGTCCTGGGCCCCGGTGCCCGACCCGGACGGTTCACCGACGTACACGCGTGACCAGGTCTCCGGGGCGAAGCGGTTCAACGGCGGGGAGGGCTGTTGGTACGCCGACGGGACCTGTTGGTTCACCACGAAGGGGGACAACCGGGTCTGGGCGTACGACGCGGTCAACGAGCGGATCGACCTGGCGTACGACGACTCGCTGGTCTCCGGCACCGCCCCGCTGACCGGGGTGGACAACATCACCGGTACCGCCGGCGGTGACCTCTACGTCGCCGAGGACGGCGGCAACATGGAGATCAACGTAATTACCCCGGACGAGGTCGTCGCCCCGTTCCTGCGGATCACCGGTCAGTCCCGGTCGGAGATCTGTGGTCCGGCGTTCTCCCCCGACGGCACCCGGTTCTACTTCTCGTCCCAGCGCGGCACCTCCGGATCGTCCTCCGGCGGCATCACCTACGAGGTGCGCGGCCCGTTCCGCTGAGCGAGCCGGCGGGGCCCGCGGCTGAACCGGCGCGCCGGGCCCCGTCCCGCGGCGGACGGTCCCCGCGTCGGGCCCGTCCCGCGGCGCACCGTCCACGCGCCCCGGAGATCGGATAGCGTCCTCCCATGCCCGACAGCGGTTTTCCCTGGCCCATCGAGACAACCCGACTGGACAACGGCCTGCGCGTGGTGGTGAGCGAGGATCGAACCGCCCCGGCGGTGGCCGTGAACCTCTGGTACGACATCGGCTCCCGGCACGAACCGGAGGGGCAGACCGGCTTCGCCCACCTCTTCGAGCACCTGATGTTCGAGGGCTCGACAAACGTGGCGAAGACCGAACACATGAAGCTGGTCCAGGGGTGTGGTGGGTCCCTCAACGCCACCACCAACCCGGACCGCACCAACTACTTCGAGACGGTCCCCGCCGAGCACCTTGAGCTGGCCCTCTGGCTCGAAGCCGACCGGATGGGCGGGTTGGTGCCGGCGTTGACCCAGGAGACGCTGGACAACCAGCGGGACGTGGTCAAGAACGAGCGACGGCAGCGCTACGAGAACGTCCCGTACGGCGACGCCTGGCTGCGGCTGCTGCCGCTGCTCTACCCGCCGGGCCACCCCTACCACCATGCGACGATCGGCTCGATGGCCGATCTGAATGCCGCCGACCTCCCCACCTTCCAGGCGTTCCACTCCGCGTACTACGCGCCGAACAACGCTGTTCTGACGGTCGTCGGCGACACCTCCGCCGACGAGGTGTTCGCCCTGGCCGAGAAGTACTTCGGCGCGATCCCGGCCCGATCGGAGATCCCGGGCGCGCCGGACGGCCAGCATGTTCCCGGCAGCGGCGTGGCGACGACGGAGTCGGTCGTCACCGAGGTGCCCGCGCCCCGGGTGTACGTCGCGCACCGGACCCACCCGTTCGGCACCGCCGGCTACGACGTGACCAGCGTGCTCGCCACCGTCCTCGGCAGCGGGCGGGGGAGCCGGCTCTACCAGCGGCTCGCCGACGGGGAACGGATCGCGCAGCCGGACCTGGTCGGGGCGTACGGGGTGGACCTGGCGTATGCCCCGGCGCCGTTGATCGCCACCGCCACGGCCCGCCCCGGGGTGTCGGCCGAGCGGTTGGCTGCCGGGTTGGGCGAGGTCGTTGACGAGTTGGCCACCGTGCCGGTTACCGCCGCGGAGCTGGACCGGGCCAAGGCGCTGCTCAGCACTGCCTGGTGGCGGCAGATGTCGACGGTGGAGGGCCGGGCCGACACCCTCGGCCGGTACGCGACACAGTTCGGCGACCCGCGCCGGGCGGCCGAGCGGCTGCCGGCGTGGCTGGCGGTGACCGCCGAGCAGATCGCGGCGGTGGCATCCGAGGTGCTCGCCCCCGCCGACCGGGTGACCCTGACCTACCTGCCCGAGGAGAGCTCATGACGCTGATCAGCACCCGGCCCGGTCCGGGGGCCGCCCGACCGTACCGGTTTCCGCAGGTGGTCCGCCGCGGTGTCGCGGGTGGGCAACTGGTCGCCGCGCACCTGCCGGGGCAGTCGCTGGCGGTGGCGCTGTTGCTACTCGACGCCGGCGCCGGCCGCGAATCACCGGGGCGGGAGGGGCTGGGCGCGGTGCTCGCCAAGGCGCTGGAAGAGGGGACAGCGCAGCGGGACGCGACGTCGTACGCGCTGGCAATCGAGGCGCTCGGCACCGAGCTGGTGGCCGGCCTGGACTGGGACTCCTTCCAGGTGAGCGTGCAGGCGCCGGTGGATCGGCTGCCCGCCGCCGTGGAGCTGTTGGCGGAGGCGGTGCGTACGCCGCGGCTGGAACCGGACGACGTCCGGCGGGTCCGCGACGACGAGGCGACCGCCCAGCGCATGGATTGGGCGAATCCGGGCCCGCGGGCCGATGCGGCGCTGCGGGCTGACCTGTTCGGTGTCGAGAACCGCTGGGGCCGACCGCTGTACGGCGACCCGGAGACGGTGGCCGTGCTGGAGGTCGAGGACATCCGCATCTTCCACTCGGAGTGGTTCCTTCGGCCGGGCACCTTGATCGTCGCCGGGGACCTGGAGCGCCTCGACCTGGACGCGCTCGCGGCGACGGCGTTCGCCGGCACCGGTGGCGGCGCGGTGGACCGGGGCGGCCCGGTCCAGGTCACCCCGCGTGACGGTCGCAAGATCATTTTGGTGGACCGGCCGGGTTCGGTGCAGTCGACGCTGCGGCTCGGGCATCCGTCGCCGCACCGCGCACACCCCGACCATGTGCCGATGCGGCTCGCCGGCACCGTTCTCGGTGGCGCCTTCACCTCCCGGCTCAACCATCTGATCCGTGAGGTGCGGGGCTACACGTACGGGATCCGGGGTGACTTCGTGTCGTCGCGTCGGTTCGGGCGGTTCGCGGTCAGCTCCGGCGTGCAGACCGCGGTGACCGCGCCCGCGTTGGTCGAGGCGGTCGGCGAGATCACCCGTACCCAGCAGACCGGGGTGACCGAGCCGGAGCTGGCGGTGGCCCGCTCCTGGCTGGCCGGCCAGCTCTCGGTCGAGCTGCAGACCCCGCGGGCGATCGCCGCGGCGCTGACCACGCTGGTCGTCCATGACCTGCCCGACGACTACCACGCCCGGCTGCGTGCGGCGCTGCTCGCCGCCGAGGTCGAGGAGGTCTCGGCGGCCGCCGCCGCGCACCTGCACCCGGAGGAGCTGACCCTGGTGGTCGAGGGGGACGCCGCCCTGATCCGGACCGAGCTGGCGGCGACCGACCTGGGGGAGGTCATCACCAGCACACGCTGACCGCCCACCGCCCGGATCGCCAGGTCCGGGCGGTGGGAAAGGATTCTTGGTTGGCGGGCTCCGCTGGGTAGCCTCGCGGGTATGAGGATCGGCATTGTGGGGGCCACCGGCCAGGTCGGTGGGGTAATGCGGCAGGTGTTGGCAGAGCGGGAGTTCCCCGCGGAACAGGTTCGGCTGTTCGCCTCCGCGCGGTCGGCGGGGCGGACCCTGCCCTGGCGCGGTGGCGAGTTGACGGTGGAGGACGCCGCCGTCGCCGACTACTCGGGGCTGGACATCGTTCTCTTCTCGGCCGGCAAGGAATCCGCCCGGGATCTGGCTCCCCGGGTCGCCGAAGCCGGAGCTGTGGTGATCGACAATTCGTCGGCTTTTCGAATGGACCCGGCGGTGCCGCTCGTCGTTGCCGAGGTGAATCCGCACGCTGCGCGGCAACGGCCCCGCGGGATCATCGCCAACCCGAACTGCACCACGATGGCCGCGATGCCGGTGTTGCGTCCGCTGCACGCCGAGGCGGAGCTGGTGGGTCTCGTCGTCTCGACCTATCAGGCGGTCTCCGGGGCCGGCCTCGCCGGCGTGGCTGAGCTGGATGAGCAGGTCCGGAAGGTGGCCGAGCACGCGAGCGGCCTCACCTTCGACGGCGCGGCCGTAGACTTCCCGGTGTCCCGGTCGTTCGCCCAGTCGATCGCGTTCAACGTGCTCCCGCTCGCCGGTTCGATCGTTGACGACGGGTCTGAGGAGACCGACGAGGAGCAGAAGCTGCGGAACGAGAGCCGCAAGATCCTCGAGATCCCCGAGCTGAAGGTCTCCGGCACCTGCGTCCGGGTACCCGTCTTCACCGGCCACTCACTTCAGGTCAACGCGCGCTTCGCCCGGCCGATCACCCCGCAGCGGGCCCGGGAGCTGCTCGCTGACGCGCCCGGCGTCGCCCTCTCCGAGGTGCCCACGCCACTGCAGGCCGCCGGTCAGGACCCGACCTATGTGGGCCGAATCCGCGCCGACCAGACCGTCGAACATGGTCTCGCCCTCTTCTGCGCCAACGACAACCTGCGGAAGGGGGCGGCGCTCAACGCCGTGCAGATCGCCGAACTGGTCGCCGCCGAACGCGCCTGAGCCCAACCGTCGGCACCGCTCTTCCCCCGGGGCGGTGCCGACGTGTTTGGATGATGGGTGACCCGACGAGGGAGGCAACCGTGACCGACCAGAGCCAGGCGCCGCTGCTCGAACTCCTCGCGGAGCACCGGATGGGTGTGTTGGCGACGCTGCGGCGGGACGGGCCGGCGCAGCTCTCCACCGTGCTCTACCAGTACGACCCGGCGGCCGGGCTGATCCGGAGCTCGGTCACCGACAACCGGGCCAAGGTCGCCAATCTGCGCCGGGACCCGAGGGCCAGCTTCCACGTCAGCAGCGGCGCCGGTTGGGCGTACGCGGTCGCCGAGGGGCGGGCCGAGCTGACCCCGGTCGCCGAGCGCGGGGACGATCCCACGGTCGAGGAACTGGTCGCCCTCTACCGGGCGATGCAGGGTGAACACCCGGACTGGGACGACTTCCGCCGGGAGATGGTGGCGCAGCGCCGGCTGGTGTTGCGACTGCACGTCGAGCGCGTCTACGGCCTGCCCCCGCGCGGCTGACGGCCGCCCCATCGCGTCCGTGCTCGTTACCTGCCGCCCTCGTGGGGGTAGTCCGCGGTGCCGACAGCGAGAGGGGAGCACCATGACAACGGTCGAAGAGTTCATGACGACCCGGTTGGTGACGATGGACGGCAACGACACGCTCATTGCGGCCGCCCAGGAGATGCGGGACTGCGCCATCGGTGACGTCGTGGTCACGGATGGTGACGACGTCGTTGGTATCGTAACAGACCGTGACATTACTGTTCGAGCGGTGGCGGAGAACATGGACCCGGCCTCGACCCGGTTGAATGAGATCACCACTCGGGATGTGATCACGGTCAGCCAGCACGACGACGCCGTGGCCGCCGCCGATCTGATGCGGACATACGCGGTGCGTCGGCTGCCGGTGGTCGAGGACGGGCAGCTGATCGGCCTGGTGTCGATGGGGGATCTGGCGGTGGAGCGCGAACCACAGTCGGTGCTCGCGGACATCAGCGCGGACGACCCGAACAACTAGCGCGGCCCGGTCAGGTCTCACCCGATCCGGGCGAGGTTGGCCGCCTCGGATCGGGGGACCCGTGCCCGGAGGCGATGGCACGACGTTGGGGTGGTGCCATGGGTGGCCCAGTCGCGCATACGGACGGGCCGGCGGGAGGTGGGGACCCATGTCGGAAGCGACCACGGCCTTCTTCAAGGATCTCGACCGGCGGGGCTACGAGCCGCTGCTGATGCGGGCCACCGCGACGGTCCGGTTCGACCTGCACGAGGGGGCGCACACGACGCACTGGTTCCTCCGGATCGACCGGGGGCGGTTGCGGGTGAGTCGGGAGGACCTGGAGGCCGACGCGGTCATCGGGCTCAGCCCGGCGCTCTTTGAGGAGTTGGCCGCCGGTCGAGAACACGCCATCGCGGCCAGCCTGCGGGGAGACCTGAGGGTCAGCGGTGATCCACGGCTCTTCGTCCAGGTGGAGCGGCTCTTCCCGGGCGACCCACGCGCGCGTGGACCGCGTCGAGCCTTCGAGCGGGAGGTGCGTTGATGCCGGGTAACACGGTGCGCATCCTCGACGGCAACACCTTCGTGGTCTCCGCGGAGAGTGGGGACATCGAGGCGACGCCGACCGAGCCGACCGGTCTCTTCTCCCTCGACACCCGTTTCCTGTCCACCTGGGTGCTGACGGTCAACGGCGAACGGCTCAACCCGCTCTCCTATGACGACCTGCAGTACTACGAGGCGCGGTTTTTCCTGGTGCCGGGGGCGGCGACGCACTACGTGGACGCCAAGCTCTCGGTCATCCGGGAACGGGCGGTGGGGGGAAGCTTTCGGGAGACGCTCACCATCCTCAATCACGACGAGAATCCGGTCGAGCTGGAGGTCCGGATGGCGGCGGCAGCCGACTTCGCCGACCTGTTCGAGATCAAGGACGACCAGCTGAACAAGAAGGGCGAGCTCTACACCGAGGCCGAGTCGGACCGGCTGCGGTTGGGCTACCGGCGCGGCAACTTCCGGCGCGAAACCACGATCACCTCGTCGGTGCCGGCCCGGTTCGACCAGGGCGGCTTCGCGTACACCATCGATCTGGCAGCGAATGAGCAGTGGGTGGCGGAGATCGACGTCCGGACCCTGACCCTTGGCCCCAGCGGCCGCGACCTGCGCAGGGGCCTGCGTGCGCACGGCGACGAGCGGCTCGCCCTGGAACAGGACCTCAAGGAGTGGATCGCGAACGCTCCCAAGGTCAACAGCGAACGCGAGGATCTGACCGCGACGTACCACCGCTGCCTGGTCGACCTGGCGGCGCTGCGCTTCGTTCCGTTCTCGCTGGGTGGGGCGGCGCTACCGGCCGCCGGCCTGCCGTGGTTCATGACCATGTTCGGCCGGGACAGCATCCTGACCTGCCTGCAGGTACTGCCGTTCACCCCGGAGCTGTCCAAGACGACGCTTCAGATCCTCGCCGCCCTTCAGGGCACCCGGTTCGACGACTTCCGGGAGGAGGATCCGGGCCGGATTCTGCACGAGATGCGGTACGGCGAGACGGCGGCCTTCGAGGAGCAGCCCCACTCGCCGTACTACGGCTCGGTGGACGCCACCCCGCTGTTCATCGTGCTCCTCGACGAGTACGAGCGGTGGAGCGGGGACGCCGAACTGGTGCGGGCGCTGCAGGTCGAGTGTCGGGCTGCGTTGAAATGGATCGATAGCTGCGCCGACCTGGTGGGCAACGGTTACATCTGGTACGAACGACGCAACACCGACACCGGGCTGGAGAATCAGTGCTGGAAGGACTCCTGGGACTCCATCTCCTACCGCGACGGCACCCTGCCACCGTTCCCCCGCGCCACCTGCGAGGTGCAGGGATATGCGTACGACGCGAAGATGCGGGCCGCTCGGCTGGCCCGCGAGTTCTGGGACGACCCGGCCTACGCCGAGCAACTGGAGCGGGAGGCGGCCGACCTCAAGGAACGGTTCAACCGGGAGTGGTGGGTGGCGGACGGTGAGTACTATGCGCTCGCTCTGGACCCGGACGGCCGGCAGTGCGACGTGCTCAGCTCCAACATCGGGCATCTGCTCTGGAGCGGAATCGTCGACGACGAGCGAGCCCCGAGAATCGCCGAACACCTGGTGGGGCCACGGCTCTTCTCCGGCTGGGGGGTGCGGACGCTGGCCAGGGGGGAGGCCCGATACAACCCGATCGGCTATCACAACGGCACCATCTGGCCGTTCGACAACTCGTTCGTCGCCTGGGGCCTGCGCAAGTATGGCTTCACGGAGGAGGCGGCGACGGTCGCCAACGGCATCCTCGACGCCGCCCGCTACTTCGACGGTCGGCTGCCGGAGGCGTTCGGCGGCTACCCACGGGAGCTGACCAAGTTCCCGGTCGAATACCCGACCGCGTGTACGCCCCAGGCCTGGTCCACCGGCGCCCCACTGTTGCTGCTGCGCACGATGCTCGGGCTGGAGCCACACCAGGGCCACCTGGTTGTCGAGCCGCGCCTGCCAGCGGGGATGGGGCGGATCGAGGTGCTGGACATCCCGGGCCGGTGGGGTCGGGTGGACGCGTTCGCCCGCGGCCGGCTCGAACTGCGGCGGCGCGGCGAGTGAGGTGAGCCGGCCCAGCCCGACCTGAGCCGGCCCGGCGAGTGAGGTGAGCCGGCCCAGCCCGACCCCGGGCCGGGGGGGCGGGCGGACGGTGCCAACAACGGGGGCTTCCACCCACCGAGCGGTCACCGAAACCGGGGTAAGGTCGGCGGATGCCGGAACTCGTGTATCCGCCCGTGATCGCCGCCGCCAAGACAATGTTTCGGGTACTCGATCTGAAGATCACCATTGAGGGCGCCCACCACGTACCGCGGACGGGCGGCGCGGTCCTCGCCAGCAACCACGTCAGCTACCTCGACTTCATCTTCTGCGGCCTGGGCGCGCGCGAGTCGAAGCGGCTGGTCCGGTTCATGGCCAAGAAGTCCGTGTTCACGCACCGGATCTCCGGGCCGTTGATGCGGGGCATGCGGCACATCCCGGTCGACCGCCGGGCCGGAACCGGCTCCTTCGTCGAGGCGGTCGCCGCGCTGCGGCGGGGCGAGGTGGTCGGAGTCTTCCCCGAGGCGACGATCAGCCGGTCGTTCACCGTCAAGCAGCTCAAGAGCGGGGCGACCCGGATGGCCCGGGAAGCCGACGTGCCGGTGCTGCCGGTGGCGGTCTGGGGAACCCAGCGGCTGTGGACCAAGGGACGGCCGCGCACCCTCGGCCGGCGGCACACCCCGATCACGATCCTGATCGGGGAGCCGATGAAGCCGGCCGCCTACCCGGACGCGAACGCGATGACCACCGACCTGGCCGAGCGGCTGAGCGCACTGGTCGACCGGAACCAACGGGAGTACCCGGAGCGCCCGGCCGGCCCCGACGACACCTGGTGGCTCCCGGCGCACCTCGGCGGCAGCGCACCCACCCCGGCCGAGGCGGGCGCCCTGGATCGTTCCTGAGCCGCTCACGGGTCTGGATTGCTTCGGAGCGGACCCGCTCACCCGCCCGCCTTCGTGGCCGCGGCGAGCAGGTGACCCCTCGGGGCTGGCCCGGGTGGTCGGCACCGACGGCCTGGGCGGTGGACGTGGGTCGGTCAGCGGCTTCGGTTGAGCTCGTAGTCGGCGAGCACGGCGCCGGAGGGGGTTCCCTCCAGCCGCAGCAGATTCCACTGTCGTAGCTGCTCGCCTCTCTCGCCGAGTAGTCGCCGCCCGGAGCCCAGCACCGCCGGGGCGATGACGAGTCGGAGCTCGTCAACCAGATGGTCCGCCAGGAGGGACTGGGCGAGGCGAATGCTGCCGTGGACGCCGATGTCGCCACCCGGATGCTCCTTGAGCCGGCGAACGAGATCGGTGACCGGGCTCGAGACGACCGTGGTGTTGGCCCACGGCACGGTCGGAGCCGCCGAGCTGATCAGGAACTTCGGCACCTCGTTGATGAAGTCGGCGAAGGGTTGTTCCTCCGCCCTCGGCCAGTACGGCGCCCACTCGTCGTAGGTCCGTCGGCCGAGCAGCACCGTGTCCTGGGCCTTGATCGTGCGGGCGAGATTGGCGTACATCACCTCGTCGAAGTCGAAAATGTAGCGGTCGGGTGCCTCCACCACCCCGTCCATTGACATCAGGGTGTAGAGCACGAGCTTACGCATGCAGATCTCCTCGGCCGTCGTACCGGATGGCTGATTGTCGAGCCCTGGTATGACAAACGGCTCCGGGCCGCGCGGGTGGCGGAGACCGGGGCCGTCACCGGGAGCCGACGTACGGCCGGCGGCTACCGGGGCCTACCGCCGGGTCCGGAGTGGCGGAAGCTCTCTGCGAGGGTGCCGACGAACTGTCGCGGGATGAACGGGAACGTGTCGGTGAGGACGTAGTAGTAGGTACCGTCGGGATACTCGGGCGTGACTCCGTGTCGGCCGTTGGCCGCGTCCAGCACGCCGTGGCCCGCCACGAACTCGAAGTCCTCGCTGTAGGTGCCGTCGTATGCTCCGCCCGGGCCGTCCGGTCGGACACCGGAGCGGAGTCGGTACGAGGAGGTCAACTCGGTGATGCCGGAGGCCGGGTCCGTCGCGTCGGCGTAACCGAGTCCCGCGTAGACGGGGAAGCCGTCGCCGGCCCAGCCGATCAGCGGGGAGTGGCGACTCGCGTCCCGCTGGCCGGCCACTGCCGTGGGTAGCCCGTGGTAGTGGTATGCCCCGGTCGGTTGGACATGCGCGTTGTTGTCATCCAAACCGAGATTCGTCTTGGGGCTGATCGCCTCGACTGTCCAGCCGGAGGCCGGATCGCGTCGGTACCACTCGGCGGCGAGCGGGTCGAAGGGGACACCGTTGATCGCGATGCCGAAGGGTTGCGGCAGGACGAGTGGGGTGGCGCGGCTGGCCCGGGTGCCGTTGCGGGGCAGGTGGAACTCGTATGCCTGGGCCGAGACGGTGTGGGGGTTGTGGGCGTTCGGGAAGCTGCCCCTTGGATGGTTTGGCAGTCCGTTGGCGCGGATGATTCGACTGTCCCCGGTGACCGTCACGTCGATCTGGGTCCCGGTGGCGCTGTCGGCGATCGAGTAGTTGCCCGTCAACTCGGTCGACACCGGGGTGGTCGATGCGTCGATGGAGGTGGCTGACGTCGAGGGGTCGGTGACCCCGGTGACCGTCGTCCGGCCACACGCCGAGACCCCGAGGGCGGCGGCGAGCCCACCGAGCAGGAAGACGCGGCGGGTGGGTCGACCAGAATCGTGTTGAGGAGAAGTCATGCCACTACTGTGGCCGCTGATCTCAGGTGGTGACTGTGTGCGGCCTGTGGGCCAGCTGGAAAACCGGGGAAATGACACCGGTCCGAGGTCGTCGACCAGGCCCTACAGGCCGACTGTCAATCACGATCCTGGCGAAGAGACGCGAATATCTCCGGTTCATCGGTTTGGGCTGCCACCCGAGGCAGGAGCGGTAAGTTGAGAGGCGCTGCGAGCTCGCTCCTGCCCACTGGGTAGGTCAGAAAACGTGAAAGGTTGCGCGCGGTGCGTACCAGAAAGATCTGCCTGGTGGGGATGGGGCCGCGGGGGCTCGCGGTCCTGGAGCGACTGTGTGCCAACCACGACGGTGAGAACAAGTTGGTGCTCCACCTGGTGGATCCCTTTCCGCCGGGGTCAGGAAGAATATGGCGGGAGCAGCAGTCACCCCATCTGTTGATGAACACGGTTACCGCCCAGGTGAGTCAGTTTACCGATGAGAGTGTCAACTGCGCGGGTCCGATCAGGCCGGGTCCGAGTCTGCACGGTTGGATGGACAGCCGTGCCGCCGGGGCGGACCAGGGGCACCGGGGACCGGACGAATACTCCTCGCGGAGATTGTACGGCCGCTATCTGAGATGGGCTTTTGAACGCGTGGTGTCCGGTGCGCCCGACACCGTCCGCGTTAATGTCCACCGCGCCACCGCAGTGGCCTTGGAGGACGGGAGTGACGGTCAGTGCGTCACGCTGGATAACGGGGAGCGCCTGCCGGACATGGACGCCGTGGTGCTGTCGCTCGGTCACCTCGACACGGAACTCACGGGTGATGAGCGTGAGCTGGCGGATTTCGCCGAGAGTCACGGTCTGCGCTACTTCCCGCCCGGAAATCCGGCGGATTTCGACCTGGATGGAATCGATGCCGGGGAGGCGGTCGCCGTCCGGGGGCTCGGGCTTGCCTTCTTCGACGTTCTTGCCCTGGTCACGGAGGGGCGTGGTGGCCGGTTCACACCGCTGGAAAAGGGGTTACGGTATGAACCCTCCGGTCGGGAGCCAGTTCTCTATGCCGGGGCACATCACGGCATTCCGGACTATACCCGGGGGCGGAACCAGAAGGGCGCTGCGGGCAAGCACACCCCCCGGTTCCTGACCGCCAGCGCGGCCCATCGTATTCGTGAAGCTCCAGAATCCACCTTCCGGCAAGACGTGTGGCCCCTGCTGGATGCAGAGGTTCGCATGGTCTACTACGTGGCTCTCGTTACGCAACGTCATGGATCAGCTGCCGCCAGCAAATTCCAGGAAGAGTATCTTGCCGCGCCGGATGACTCCGGGATTCTTCGACGGCACGGCGTGACCGAGTCGGACGAGTGGAGTTGGGAGAACGTCGGCCGGCCCTGGCGTTCGCGTGATTTTCCCGAACGGGCTGACTTCAATCATTGGCTGCTCGATCACCTCCGCAAGGATATCGACCGTGCCAAGGTTGGTAATATTGACGACCCGATAAAGACCGCGCTGGATGTGATACGCGACCTGCACGGGGAGATCCGACTGGCCATCGACCTGTCCGGAGTCACCGGGTCCTCGTATCGCGACGAGGTGGTCCACTGGTTCACGCCGCTGAGCACTCTTTTTTCCGCCGGTCCACCGCCGTTGCGGGTCGAGCAGATGGTGGCGCTCATCGAGTGCGGCTTGCTGCAGGTGGTGGGCCCCGAGCCGGAGATACGAACAGATCCGCAAGGTGGCTGTTTCACCGTACGGTCTACCATGATCCCGGGGCAGCCAACCCGGGCCACGGCACTGATAGAGGCGCGCATTCCCAAGCCAGACCTACCACACAGCGCCAACCCGCTGCTGCGTTCCCTGCTCGATGCCGGCAAGTGCCGACCGTACCGTATTCCAGACGCCAGCGGTGCCTACGAGAGTGGCGGGCTCGACGTCACCCCACGGCCATTTCGGCTGATTGATGCCGCCGGCGTCCCCCATCCGAACCGTTTCGCCTACGGGCCGCCGATCGAGTCGGTTTCCTGGTCGCTGAACGAAACAATCCGGCCTGGCGTTGGGTCCGCGATTCTCGAGAATGCGGACGCAATTGCCCGGGCCGCGCTTTCTTGCTAGCCTCCCGTCACCGTCGAGAAAACCCGGCCCGGTCGGACCTGGACTGGGGATTCTCGTCGCGTTGGGGTCTGCCCTGGGTGAGGGGGTCAGGGCTGCTCGGGGAGCTGCGCGATGTCGGCGGGCCGTGCCCAGGTCCATCATCTCGGTGCCGCACCACTGCGCTCTCGACCATGAGCGGTGGCCCTTAAGCGGATAGGAGAACGCACGTGAGTACTCCACCGACTTTGGACGAAGAGGACGCGCAGGGCCGCAAGACCGGCCTCTGGACCGCCCCGGACCCGCACGGCGGTGTGATGGTGGGCGAGTATGTCGAGGGTGAGCGGCAGGGCACCTGGGGGCACTTCTGCACCGATGGCAGGTTGCGTGCGGAGGGCGGCTTCGACGACGGGACCGTGCACGGTGAGTGGGTGTGGTATCGCTCGTCTGGCGGAATCATGCAGCGGAGCGGATTCGACCACGGACGCAAGCATGGCACGTGGACGAGGTGGAACGCAGCCGGCGAAATGATCGACCGGGGCGACTATGGCGCCGACAAAGGGTCGGTGAGTGGACGACCTTCAACCCGGACGGCACGGTGAAACGCACGGTGACCCACCGCGCCCGCCGCTGAGTGTCGGCATCGCGTGGGGCGGTGAGCTGATTATTTCCAGAGCTGGTGGCGCGTGACAGTGCGGCCTCGGTCACGAGGTGCGGCACCAGGACCAGCGGTACGCCACGAACAGCCTGACAACGCCACTCAGATTGAAGAGGTGCCTGTGCGCCCGGCAGGATTCGAACCTGCGGCCTTGGGATTAGAAGTCCCCTGCTCTATCCGCTGAGCTACGGGCGCGTGCCACGGAACGTCGCCCGAGAAGGGTACCGCCGCGGGCCCGATCGGCGAGGGAGCGGGTGGTGGTGACCGCTCCCGGCGGCAATCAGGCCTGCGGCGCCGGCGACTCTGCCTCGGCGGTCTGGTCGGGCGTCGGTGGTGCCGCCTGCGCTGTTAGGCGGCCGCGGTCGATTCTTTCGGCGCCGAGGAAGCCGTCAGCCCATCGTCCGACCTCCGTCAGGACTCTGTCGCGGACGGTGGGCGCGGAGAGCGTGAGGTCGTGCAGCCCACCGTCCACCCGGAGCAGGGTGACGTGCCGGCCGAGCCGAGGCGCCCAGCGCGCCATGTGCTCCACATCCAGCACCGAGTCGGCGCTGGCGGCCGCCTCCCGCCACTTCAGTCCCTTGAAGCTGCGCGTTGAGGCGGCCACGAGCATCGGTGCCGGGATTTTCAGCCCGGCGCGGAGCTGTTGCTGGCCCCGCCGGATCGCGGCCAGCCAGCCCGCCCGGATCGGGAAGCCGCCGAGTGGCTTCCAGGCGAGGTCGTAGTTCCACTCGCCGCGGTGGGTGGCGTGCAGGCTCTCGCCGTAGACGGTGCTGAGGCCGTTGGCGAGGGTGCGCTTGGGTGACCGGTGGGCGAGGCGGGCGACGGCCGCCGCTCCCGGGCGCCGTAGCGCCCAGGGGAGGTTCAGGTCGAAGAAGGGGCTGTTGAGGAAGAGTCCGTCAACCACACCGGCGTCCCGCCGGGCGTGCGCCCAGAGCGAGATGATCAGGCCACCGGTGGAGTGGCCCATGCCGAGTAGGGTGTCGTGCCCGTCGTTCGATCTGATGATCTTTACGGCGGCGTCCAGCTCCGCGAAGTAGTCACCGAGGTCCAGGCAGAAGTTCGGCGTCTGGTGCGGGAGCAGGCTGCGACCGTACTTGCGCAGGTCCAGGGCGTAAAAGTCCCAGCCCTGGGCGGCGAAGTGATCGGCGACGTGGGTCTGGAAGAAGTAGTCGACATATCCGTGCACGTAGAGCACCGCACGGTGGGTGGGCCGCTCGGCGCGGCGGCGCACCAGGGTCGCCACCACCGGCCCCTCGTCGTCGGTGCCCAGGTCGATTGTGTGCCGCTCGTAGGGCGGCCCCAGCACGTCTGGTTCCACGACTGCGACGGTACGCCGGCCAGCTACCGGACGGTAGCCCTCCTCCCCGGCCATGTGCGGGAGGAGGGCCGGGTACGTCCGAGCTGGTGGTGATGCGGACCGTCAGTCGTCGGGGTCCTGTGCTGCCCTGGGCGGCGGGCCGATGTCGCGCAGGTGCTTGTTGTGCCGGGGCTCCTGTCGGGTCTTCGCGTCGTTGAGGCGGCGGCGCAGGTCGTCCCGGACGTCGTTGAGTGCCGCCTGCAGGTCCTCCTCCGCGGAGGTGGTGACGATCTTCTGCCGGCCGGCGATCCAGCACTCCAGGGTGACCTTCTGGCCCTTCGTCTCCCGGTTCTTGACCGACACCTCCAGCTCGGTGGCGTCGGCGTGGAAGCTGGCGAGCCGGGCATCGAGCATGCCGAAATGGTCGGCGATCCAGGCCCGGTCGCCCTGCGCGAAGCCGGCCCCCATCCGGAGACACTCGTTGACGGTGGCCGGGTTGGTGACCCCGCTCATGACTGCGCCTGGCCGGTGCCGGTGGTGATCGTCATCATGATCACTGACCCCTTCGTCCGGTTACGTTATTTCTGATCTAGGTGTACCTAATTGCTTGCGTTCCGGAACATGGTCAATTCTGCTGCTTGCTCCGCTGCTGTCCCAGGGCCAGAGGCCCCTAGCACACGGGCCTTTGAACAGGTTGTTGTCCACACCCTGCTCCGTTGTCCACAGCTCACCCCCATGCAATGGCAGTGCCGGACGGGGCCGGACAGGCTCAGGTCGAGCAATCGCGATGACAACCTGACCCGGGAGGGACGATGTTTGACACCCACGTCACGGTGATCGGCACTGCGGTGACCGCGCCCGAGTGGCGGCGCACCAACCAGAGCCAGACCCTGGTGGCCAACTTCAAGGTGGCCTCCACCGCGCGCCGACTGGACCGCGAGAGCGGTCGCTGGGTTGACGGCAACAGCCTCCGCCTTCGGGTCAACTGCTGGCGTCGGCTCGCCGAGGGGGTCGTGACCTCGGTGATGGTCGGCGACCCGGTGATCGTCTCGGGGCGGATCCACACCCGGGACTGGACCGACGATGCCGGCAGCCCCCGGACCCACTACGAACTGGAGGCCGTCGCGGTCGGGCACGATCTGTCCCGCGGTCGGGGTCGGTTCCTACGCAACCGACCAGTGGCCGCGACCGGCACCACGGCGGATCCCACAGCCGATCCCACGGTGGACCCCGCAGCGGAGCTACAGGTGCCCGATGCGCAGATCGAGTCGGCATCGGCTGCTCCCGCCGACCAGCAAGCCGACGAGCAAGCCGACCAGCAAGTCGCCGAGGGGGTTGAGCTGCCCGCACTGCCCGACCCCCCACCCGTTGCCGGTGCTGACATGGGTCTCCCGGACGCTCCGATTGCTGACCCGGGCCGGGGCGACGCTGGTTCTGGTCAGACCGACGGGTCCGCCGCCGGGATCCCGCACCCGCCCGCGGAGGCGGCCGACGGAGCCCGCCACGTCGATTCGGCCGGCCAGGGTGCCGAGCCGGCCCCCAGCGGTAGCCGGGTTCGGCGGGGCCGCGGGCGGGTGTCCGCCTGACGTCAACCGGTCTCGGGCGGTGGTTCGTGCCGGCCGGTGAAGCTCTGGTGGGGAAGGGCGCGACGGGGGCGGGGTGCCGGCTGGCGTAGCCGTCACCCCGTGCGTCCACCGGGCGGTCACCCCACACCTGCCGCCAGCGGTCACCCCCGCACGTCCACCGGGCCGCAACCCACCCGGCACCCTTCGTCCGGGTCGCCGCCCGGCTCCGGACACCGCCGAAGGAGCAAGCGAGACGGTCGGGCGGGCCGGGCATGGGGCTCGGCTACGCTGACCGGCCGGAGGTGATGGGCGTTGCGGCAGGCGACGGTAGCGGGGCTCGTCGCGGGATACGCGGTGGACGCGCTGGTCGGTGACCCTCGCCGGTGGCATCCGGTGGCCGGGTTCGGCCGCGCGGCGAGTGCCCTGGAGCGGCGGATCTACCGGCCGGACCGGGCGGCCGGCGCGGCCTACACCGCGCTGTCGGTGGGAGCGCCGGTGGCGCTCGGCGCCGCGGCAATGGTCGCCACCCGAGGGCGCCCCTTGGCGCGGGGCGCGGTCGTGGCTGCCGGCACCTGGGCTGTGCTCGGCGGGCGCACGTTGCGCCGGGAGGCGGCGGTGCTCGGCGCGTCGCTGGCCGATGGTGACCTGCCGTCCGCGCGGCAACGCCTGGGACACCTCTGCGGGCGGGACCCGTCAACGCTGGACGAGCCGGAGCTGGCCCGCGCCGCCGTCGAGTCGGTCGCCGAGAACACCTCCGACGCCGTCGTCGCCCCGCTGCTCTGGGGCGCGGTCGCCGGCCTACCCGGGCTGCTGGGCTACCGGGCGGCGAACACCCTCGACGCGATGGTGGGCCACCGCTCCTCCCGGTACGCGCGTTTCGGCACCCCCGCGGCCCGCCTCGATGACCTGCTCAACTTTGTTCCATCCCGGCTGACCGGGCTGCTGACGGTCGCCGTGGCGCCGTTGGCCCAAGGGGACCGGGATCGGGCCTGGCGGGTCTGGCGCCGGGACCGGAACGACCACCCCAGCCCCAACGCCGGGCAGTGCGAAGCGGCGGTCGCCGGGGCGCTCGGTGTCCGGCTCGGCGGGCGCAACATCTACGCCGGCCGGGTCGAGGTGCGTCCGTTCCTCGGCGACGGCCCACGCCCAGACGCGGGACACCTGCCCCGGGTGGCCCGGATCTCCGCCGCCGTCGGGCTCGCCACGCTCGGGCTTGCCGCGGCGTACCCGCTGACCGTGGGGCGTCTGCTCTCCGCCGCGGGTCGCCGGGCGATGAGCGGCGGCAGCCAACGGGCCCTGCGCGGGTGGCGGCGGTGAGCGGCGGACTGGTGGTCACCGGGACCACCTCGGACGCCGGCAAGAGCGTCCTCACCGCCGGGATCTGCCGCTGGCTGCACCGGCAGGGCGTACGGGTGGCGCCGTTCAAGGCGCAGAACATGTCCAACAACTCGGCAGTCGTGGTCGGGACGGACGGGCGCGGCGGTGAGATCGGACGGGCGCAGGCGATGCAGGCAGCGGCCTGTGGTCTCGCCCCAGAGCTGCGGTTCAACCCGGTGCTGCTCAAACCGGGCAGCGACCGGAGCAGCCAGGTGGTGCTGCTCGGCGAGGCGGTCGACACCCTCACCACCGGGTCGTTCCGGCAGCTTCGACCCCGCCTCGCCGAAACCGCGTACGCGGCCCTGGCTGACCTGCGGGCGGCCTACGACGTGGTGATCTGCGAGGGAGCAGGTAGCCCGGCGGAGATCAACCTACGGGCCGGGGACTACGTCAACATGGGGCTGGCACGGCACGCCGAGCTGCCCGCGATCGTGGTCGGGGACATCGACCGGGGTGGGGTGTTCGCCTCCATGTTCGGCACGGTGGCCCTGCTGGAACCGGCCGATCAGGCGTTGGTCGCCGGCTTCGTCATCAACAAGTTCCGCGGCGATCCGGGCCTGCTGGCGCCGGGCCTGGACATGCTGCACCAGGTCACCGGAAGGCCCACCTACGGGGTGCTGCCCTGGTCGCTCGACCTCTGGCTCGACGCGGAGGACTCGTTGGCGTACGGGCGGGTACTCGGCCGTCCGGCCGCACCCCGCGGCAGCGACTGGCTGGACGTGGCCGTGGTCCGGCTGCCCCGGATCAGCAATGCCACCGACGTCGAAGCGCTCGCCACCGAGCCGGGTGTGCGGGTGCGCCTCACCGTCGAGCCTGCCGAACTCGCCGCCGCCGACCTGGTCGTGCTACCTGGTTCCAAGGCGACGGTGGCGGATTTGGCCTGGCTGCGCCAGACCGGCCTCGCGGATGCCGTGCTCGCCCACGCCGCCGCCGGACGGCCCCTGCTCGGCATCTGCGGAGGCTTCCAGATGCTCGGCCGCCGCATCCACGATCCAGTGGAGAGCGGGGAGGGCAGCGTACCCGGTCTGGGGTTGCTGCCGGTCGAGGTCACCTTCGACCCGAGCAAGACGGTCCGGCAGTCGGCCGGCACCGGGTGGGATGGCGTCCCGGTCCGCGGCTACGAGATTCACCACGGGTACGTCTCGGCCGCCGACCCCGACCTCTCCCCGCTCTTCGCGTATGCCGACGGCACCGGTGAGGGCGCGATCGCCGGGGCGATGTACGGCACCCACTGGCATGGCGCCTTCGAGTCGGACGGGTTCCGCCGTCGCTTCCTGACCGAGGTGGCCCGGCACGCGGGCCGACATGGGTTCCGAGCGGCCCCGGACATCTCCTTCGCCGGCGCCCGCGAACGCTCCCTGGACCTGCTCGGGGACCTGGTCGAGGAGCACCTGGACACGGCCGCACTGTGGCGGCTGATCGAATCCGGTCCGCCGTCGGGCCTGCCGTTCATCCCGCCGGGCGCACCCGCCGGGGACCCGGCCGCCTGACCGGCAGTCGCCTGACCGTGACCCGTCTGACGGTGACCCGGCCGTCTGACGGGGGAGTTGGTCCCAGTGTCACTCGCGGACGTCGGCGGGGCGGTCGGAGATCGGGAGTCCCGCCTCCCGCCAGGCCTGCACCCCTCCGATGATGTCGGTGGCGTGACGTAGGCCCAGCGCGCGTAGGCCCGCCACGGCCAGACTGGAGCTGTAACCCTCCCGACACACCACCACGACCTCCCGGTCGTACCGGGTGGCCTCCGGGATCCGCCAGGTACTGGCCGGGTCCAGCCGCCACTCCAGCACCGCCCGCTCGATGACGATCGCACCGGGCAGCTCACCCTGTTCTACCCGCTGCCGTTCGGTGCGGGTGTCGATCAGCAACGCCCCGGCGCGGATCGCCTCGACGGCCTGGTGCGGGGTCAGCCGGCGCACCCCGGCGCGGGCCTGCTCCAACAGGGCATCAACGCCTGGACTCATCACGCTGTGGGACACCAGCCGATCATGCCGCCCGCGCCCGACGACGCGCGGTCGAACGCCGTCGGCCAGCGGCACGACCGCCCGAACGGGCGACGGACCGAGGTGGCGTGGCTCTGCCGCCCGATACGGTCAGGCCGTGGCGGTAGCGGTGATGGAGTCGTACGCCCGGCTGGCAGAGCGGGTGTGTGCGGCGCCGGCGCGGTTGGGGAAGACCCGGCTGGTGGCTGTGGACGGGCCCAGCGGCGCGGGCAAGAGCTGGTTCACGGCGCGCCTCGCCGATGCGCTCGCCGTCGGGCCCGGCCGGACCCGCCCGGCGGTGATCCACACCGACGACCTGCTCGACGGCTGGGCTGACCAGCTCACCTTCTGGTCCCGGCTGGAGGAGTGGGTGCTGGCGCCGGTGCGGGCGGGGCGGGCGGGGGAGTACCGGCGGTTCAGCTGGGTCCGGCGGTCGTTCCTGCCCCGCCCGGTGCCGGTGCCGGTGTCACCGGTCCTGCTGCTGGAGGGGGTGAGCGCGGCGCGGGCCGCGGTGGCGCCGGAGTTGAGCCTCGCCGTGTTCGTGACCGCCCCGGAGCAGCTGCGGCTCACCCGGGCGGTGACCCGGGACGGCCCGGGGATTCTGCCGGAGCTGCGTCGCTGGCACGTGGGTGAGCGGGTCCACTTCGCCGCCGACGGCACCTGCGGCCGGGCGGACCTGGTGGTGGACGGCGCGCCGGTGTTGCCCCACGACCGCGCCCGGTACTACCTGCGGCGCGGCCGGTCGGTAAGGGCGGCATACGATGCCGGTCATGACAACACCGATCATGTCCGAGCCTGACCTGCGGGCCGCGCTTGAGCGGGAGCTGCCCGGCGTCCGGGCGGACCTCGAGCGTCTTGTCCGGATCCCGAGTATCGCGTTCGACGGCTTCGACCACACCCACGTGGAGCGTTCCGCGGCAGCGGTCGCGGAGCTGCTGCGGGACTGCGGCCTCGAGGTGCGGCTGGCCCGCTCCGGTGGGCAGCCGGCCGTGATCGGGACGAAGGCGGCGCCGCCCGGTGCCCCGACCGTGCTGCTCTACGCCCACCACGACGTGCAGCCGGTCGGCGACCGGTCGCTGTGGGAGTCGGACCCGTTCGAGCCGGTGGAGCGGGACGGCCGCCTCTATGGCCGCGGCGCTGCCGACGACAAGGCGGGCATCATGGCGCACATCGCGGCGCTGCGGGCATTCGGTGACTCGCTGCCGGTGGGCGTCGTGCTGTTCATCGAGGGCGAGGAGGAGTACGGCTCTGACTCGCTGGCGGGGCTGCTCACCGAGTACCGGGACGAGATTGCCTCGGATGTCATCGTGATCGCCGACTCCACCAACTGGGACATCGGCGTGCCGGCACTGACCACGTCGCTGCGTGGAATCGTGAACTGCTTCGTCGAGGTCCGCACGCTGGAGCACGCCGTACACAGCGGCATGTACGGCGGCCCGGTGCCGGACGGACTGACCGCGCTGGCCCGGCTGCTCGCCACCCTGCACGACGACGCCGGGAACGTGGCCGTGGACGGGCTGGTCAGTCGCGGCGGTGCGGCGGTGGACTATCCGGAGGACCGCTTCCGCGCCGAGGCAGGGCTGGCGGAGGGCGTGCAGTTCATCGGCACCGATCGGATCACGGACCGGCTCTGGACCAAGCCGGCCCTGGCGGTACTCGGTATCGACGCGCCGGCCACCGGGGAGGCGCCGAACGCCCTGGTCCCGGCCGCGAAGGCCAAGCTGAGCCTGCGGCTGGCACCGGGTGATGACCCCAAGCGGGCGTACGCGGCGCTTCGCGCGCACCTGAGCAGGCACGCTCCGTGGGGCGCGCAGGTGTCGGTCACCCTGGAGCACGATGGCGACCCGAGCCACATTGACGCCTCCGGCCCGATGTTCGACGCGGCCCGCTCCGCGTTCCGTACCGCCTGGGACGGCACGGACCCGGTGGATATCGGGGTCGGCGGTTCGATCCCGTTCATCGCCACGTTCCAGGAGATGTTCCCGCAGGCGGCGATCCTGGTGACGGGCGTGGAAGATCCGTACGCCCAGGCACACGGCCCGAACGAGAGCCTGCACCTGGGGGAGTTCGCCCGGGTGTGCCTGGCCGAGGCGCTGTTGCTGCGTAACGTCGCCACGGCTGGGCGGGAATGAGCTCCAGCAGGACCTAGCTCCCAGCAGGGCTGATCCCCTGCTGGGTTGGCCCTGGGTGCCTCCAGGTCGTGTCCAGCGGCGCTCGGCGTTCCAAGCGGGTCTGCGGGCGGACGCGCCGGCGGTGGGTGGTCGCCCCGCAGGCGCGTCCCAGCCGTCCCGAGTGTCGGAACCATAACGTCCTGGTCTGGCTGGGCGTTTCCGGCGTGTCGGTCACCCGGGTGGTATAGCCTTCGTACATGAGTACGAACGAGGTGATGGCCCGCCTGGAGGCCGCCGTCAGTGCTTTGGGGGACGTTGACGTCTCCGCGTGGTCCGATGAGTCACTCAAAGAACGGCTCGGTCAGCTCTCTGCCGCGCTGGTCGCACTCGATTCGACGCTCGCCCGGGTCGCTGACGGGGTGCGCGCCCGGGGACTGCGCATCGAGGAGCCCGTCTCGGTCTGACGCCGGGCTGCGCCGCCCGCCAGTGGTGCCGGTGTGGCGGCGCGGACGCCGTAGGCAATGCTCAGGTGGAGGCTGCTTCGGCCGTCCGGTCGGTGGGACGTTCGCGCGCCGCTCCGGACCGTCGCTGGGCCTCTCGCCGGGCGAAGTAGCCGAAGCCCAGCAGCGTCATCCCGGCGAAGATCCACCACTGCACGACGTACCCGTAGTTCTGCCAGTTGTTCGTGTAGCCGACCGGGACCGGCTTGAAGGTCGAATCGGCGGTCGGGACTTGCTGATCGAGCAGCACATAGCCGCCGTAGATCGGGTACGGCAGCTCCCCGGCCAGCTGGGACAGGCTGACGCGGCGGGTCTCCAGTTTGCCGTCGCGGCGGGTGACCGGGAGCGAACCGCCCTCACCGGGACGGATCCGGCCGGTCACCGTGACTGTGCCGGCGGGGGCCGCGGGCACAGTCGGGTGGACGGTGGCGTCACCGCCCGACGCGGGCGGAACCCAGCCTCGGTTGACCAACATGGCCGTGCCATCGGTCAGCAGCAGTGGGGTCAGTACCTCGAAGCCGACCGTGCGGTCCAGTGAGCGCCCCCGGACCAGGATCACGTTCGCGGTGTCGTACCGCCCGGTGACGTTGACCTTCGTCCAGGTTCGTTCGGTGGTGGGGCCGGGCCCGACGGTGCCGGTGTTCCCGGTCGGGGCGGCTATCGCCTCGGACAGTGGTACCGGGTCCATCCGCTGGCCGGCGTCAATCCGTTCGTTGATCGCGGTGCGGTCGTGGTAGCGCGCCAGTTGCCAGTCGGCGAGTAACACCATGATCGCCGCCGCGACCAGGGTCAGCGCGAGCGCGCCCAGCCAGCGTGGCGTCAACAGGAACCGGTACACGGCCATGAGGTTACCCGTAGCCGTAGCGGGTTGATCGGTGCGACCACCGGTGGTCTCCACCCCGGTCCGGGTCGGCACCCCAGGTCAGCCGACAATCGCGTCTGAGGGAGGTGTGAAGTCGCGAGTCGGTTTGTCCTCAAGCGCGTCGCGCAGGGTGTTCGCGACCGCGTGGATGGGAATCTGCGACTGACCGTCACCGACGGCGTTGAAGGGGTTGTCCGGGTCGGAGATGAAGCTGGCCGCGGCCAGCTCGGGCGTGAATCCGACGAACCAGGCCGACCGGGTGCTGTCGGTGGTACCGGTCTTGCCGGCCACCGGACGGCCCACGGTGCCCCGGACGCTGTCCGCCGTTGACCAGCCGCCGCAGCCACCTCGGGCCGGGGAGTCGCCGGTGGGGCACCGGGCGGCGTCGGTGGCGGCCCGGGCGGCGTCGGCGCTGACCACCTGGCGACAGCGGGGCTTGGCGACCTCCCGCTCGATCCCGCCCGCCGTCCGGTAGATCGCCGGTGTGCCGTCCCGGTCGTAGATCGCCTGCACCGGGATCGCCTCGCAGTAGCGGCCCTCGGCGGCGACGGCACCGTAGGCGTTCGCCATCTCCAGCGGGGTGGCGTCCGAGACCCCCAGGGTGAAGGCGCCCCAGGTCTTCGCGTTCGCCGGAGCGGCGTGATGTCGGTCCACATCGGTGCGCCAGCGTAGCCCCAGTTGTTCGGCGAGGCGTACCGCCCGGTCTGCCCCGACCTGCTCCTCAAGCCAGACGAAGTACGTGTTGACCGATTTACCGAAGCCGGACCACATGGTCTGCATTCCGGACATGGCGCCGCTCGCGTTCGACGGAGCCCAGCCGTTGTAGACCTCCGATCGGTACCGGTACGGCGCGTTGAAGGAGGTGTTCAGGGTCATACCCGAGTCGAGGGCGGCGAGCAGCGGGAACATCTTGAAGGTTGATCCCGCCTGGTAGCCGGGGAGGTCACCACCGCCGAGCAGGGGTGCGACCGTGTTCGGGTAGTTGGCCTTGACCTTCGGGCCGGCCTCCGGGTTGGAGCTGAGCGGATTCCCGTCCAGGTTCAGGGAATACGTCCGGTTCACCGCCATCGCCTTGAGCCGCCCGGTGCCGGGCTCCGTGACCACGATGCCGTTGGCGTACGGGCTGCCGGTTCTCCCCTTCGTGCCGACGTTCTTCTCCGCCGCCTCCTGAATCTTCGGGTCCACGCTGAGCACGATCCGGTACCCGCCCCGACGCAGCTTGTCCATCCGCTCCAGGCGGTTCTCGCCGAACGCGGGCTGTGCACTCCACCAGTTCTTCACGTAGTCGCAGATGAATCCCCAGCTGTTCCACTCCTGGGGCACCGACGCGCAGTCGTTGGACGGGTAGCTCAGGGTCAGCTCGATCGGTTCGGACTTGGTGCTGGCGGCGGCGTCCGGTGAGAGGTATCCGAGGTCGGTCATCCGGTCCAGGATGTAGTTGCGGCGGGCGGTCGCCTCCTTCTGGTCGGAGCTGGCCGGGTCGAACCGGGATGGCGACTTGACCAGTCCGGCGAGGGTGGCGGCCTCGACCACAGAGAGGTCCTTCGGGGTCTTGGAGAAGTAGATCTCGCTGGCGGCGTAGATGCCGTAGGCGCGATGCCCGAAGTATGCGGAGTTGAGGTATCGCTCCAGGATCTGCTCCTTGGTCAGCTCCTTCTCCAGGTCCATGGCCAGCCGCATCTCCCGGATCTTGCGCAGGCTGGTCTGCTGGGTCGCCTCCTGTACCTCCTTCGGGGTGGTGGCGCTGTCCCGCAGGGCCATCCGGACGTACTGCATCGTGATGGTGGAGGCGCCCTGGGAGATGCCGTTGGAGCGGGCGTTGGCCACGAAGGCGCGGGCGATGCCCTTGGGGTCGACGCCGCTGTGCTGGTAGAAGCGGGCATCCTCGGCGGCGATGATGGCGTGCTGGACGTTGGGCGACACATCGCCGAGCTTTGTGTACTGCCGGTACTCCTCGTAGAACATCGTCAGGACGGTCTTGCCGTCCGGCGCGTACAGGTACGAGGTCTCGGCTGGTAGGGCCGTTTTGAGGATCTTGGTTTTGTGTTCCATCGCGTGCGCCGTGACCTTGGCGCCGAGGCCGGCTGCGGCGGCGATCGGGTAGGCCAGGGCGGCGATGATGATGCCGGCGATGAGCCCGGCGCGGAGAAGTGGGACGAGACGACCGGCGGCAGCAAGGGGACGGTTGCTCACAGGGCCAAGTTATGACATTTCCGATTCGTACTAGAGAAATATTCATTAACCCGTCGTTCGTGACGCGGCCCACGTCGCGATGCGCTGTGCCACGCGCCCCCTTCCCGGCAGGATCGCGGTCATGCGTACGCAGTTGAGCAGGGGAGGGGCCGCGCCGTCGGACACCCTGCCGGGCAGTCCGGCGGGCAGTCCGGCGGCGCCCGAACCCGATCTTGGGCACCATGGAGATGCCGAGGCCGTACCCGGTCTGGTCGACCTCGCGGTGAACGTGCGCCAGGCTCCGATGCCGGACTGGCTGGCCGACCCGATCACCGCTGCCCTCGGTGACCTGGGCCGGTACCCGGACTCCGCTGCGGCGCGGGCCGCCGTCGCCGCCCGGCACGGTCGCCCACCGGCGCAGGTGCTGCTCACCGCCGGTGCGGCCGAGGGCTTCGTGCTGATCGCCCAGGCGCTGCGCGGGATCCGCCGTCCGGTGGTGGTGCACCCGCAGTTCACCGAGGCGGAGGCGGCGCTGCGTGCGGCCGGACACCCGGTCGAGCGGGTGCTGCTCGACCCCGACGACGGATTCCGGCTTGACCCCGCAGAGGTGCCGGCCGATGCCGACCTGGTCCTGGTCGGTAACCCGACGAACCCGACCTCGGTGCTGCACCCGGCCGCCGACCTGGCCGCGCTCGCCCGGCCCGGCCGGGTGCTCGTGGTGGACGAGGCGTTCGCCGACACCACCCTCGCGCCCGGAGTCGCTGGCGAGCCGGAGTCGCTTGCTGCCCGGTCCGACCTGCCCGGCCTGCTGGTGGTGCGGAGCCTCACCAAGACGTGGGGGCTGGCCGGGCTGCGCGTCGGCTACCTGCTCGGTGCAGCGGACCTGTTGGACCGCCTGGCCGCCGTACAACCGCTGTGGCCGGTCTCCACCCCGGCCCTCGCTGCCGCGGCGGCCTGCGCCGGTCCCGAGGCGGTGCGAGCTGAGCGCCAGATCGCGGCCGACCTCGCCACCAACCGTGCCCACCTCCTCGCCCGCCTGGCGGCCCTACCCGGGGTACGCGTCGTCGGCCGGCCAGCGAGCGCCTTCGTCCTCGTCCACCACCCGGGCGCCGACGCGGTACGCCGTACCCTGCGTGATCGAGGCTGGGCAGTACGCCGCGGCGACACCTTCCCCGGGCTGGGCCCGGACTGGCTGCGGATCGCGGTCCGCGATCCGGCGACGACCGACGCGTTTACCACCGTGCTGGCCGAGATTCTGGAGGGATGATGCTGGAGACGACGAGGGCGGCGATCGCACCGCTCGACGAGCAGGCGATGGCTGCCGCCGCGGACCTGCAGCGCCGGCTGACCAAACCCGCGGGCTCCCTCGGGGTGCTGGAAGACCTCTCCCTTCGCCTCGCCGGCCTGGCCGGCGCCTGCCCACCGCCGCTACCCGAGCCGGCCGCGGTGGCCATCTTCGCCGGCGACCACGGGGTGCACGCCCAGGGCGTGACGCCCTGGCCGCAGGAGGTCACCGGGCAGATGATCGGCAACTTCCTTGCCGGCGGGGCGGTGGTCAACGCCTTCGCCCGGCAGGCCGGCGCCGCGGTCACCGTCGTCGACGTCGGGGTCGCCACGCCCCCAACACCCAGTGCGGCCGTACCCCCCGGTCCGGCCCCGGCCGGCGACGCCGGACCCCGGTTGGTCGAGGCGAACGTCCGGCGCGGCACCCGGGATCTGGCCGTCACCGCCGCCCTCACCCGGGATGAGGCCCGGGCTGCGGTGGAGACGGGCATTCGGGTCGCCGGTGAACTCGTCGATGCCGGAGCCGCCATCCTGCTCACCGGGGATATGGGTATTGGCAACACCACGCCGGCGGCCGCGTTGATCGCGGTCTTCGCCGAGGCCGACCCCGCCGTGGTGACCGGCCGGGGCACCGGAGTGGACGATCCGACGCACCAGCGCAAGATCGAGGTGGTCCGGGCGGCGCTGCGCCGGCATCAGCCGGACCCGACGGACCCGCTGGGCGTGCTGGCCGCGGTCGGCGGCCTGGAACACGCCGCCCTCACCGGGTTGATCCTGGGCGCCGCCGCCCGCCGGGTGCCGGTGCTGCTCGACGGCGTCATCGCCGACTCGGCTGCGCTGGCCGCCGCGGCCTTCGCCCCGGCCGCCACCGGCGCGATGGTGGCCGGCCACCGCTCGGTCGAGCCGGGAGCCACGGTGGCACTGCGCCGACTGGGGCTGACCCCCCTGGTCGACCTCGGGCTGCGCCTCGGTGAGGGCACCGGGGCGCTGCTGGCCCTACCGGTGGTCGCAGGGGCCGTCCGCGTGCTGCACGAGGTCGCCACCTTCGACTCGGCGGGGGTGGCGCAGAAATGAGTGCACTGCCCATCCGACCGGACGGGACGGCGGCGTGAGCGGCAACCCGTACCCGCTCGGTCTGCGGCTGGCCGGCCGGCGGGTGGTCGTGGTCGGTGGCGGAGTCGTGGCCACCCGCCGGGTGCCCGCGTTGCTCGACGCGGGCGCGGATGTCCTTCTGGTAGCGCCGGAGCTGACCCCGGCGCTTCGCGCCCACGCCGACGCCGGGCGGCTGCGCTGGCAGCGGCGGCGGTTCGCCACGGACGACCTCGACGATGCCTGGCTGGTGCAGGTCGCAGTCGATGACCCGAGCGCCGCCGCCGCGATCAGCGCGGTGGCCGACGAGCGGCGGATCTTCTGTGTTCGGGCCGATGATCGCGCCGCCGCCACCGCGTGGACGCCGGCGGTTACCCGGCAGGGCCCGGTGACGGTGGCGGTTCTCAGCGGCGGTGACCCCCGTCGATCGATGGCCGTCCGGGACGTCGTCCGGGATCTGCTCGCCGCCGGGCCGGGTCGGGTGGCCCCGCCGCCGGCCGATGCCGATGCCGATGCCGGCGAGGCCGCGGGGCCGGTGCACCCCACCCGCCGCGGTGGGCACGTCGCCCTGGTCGGCGCGGGACCGGGTGACCCAGAGTTGATCACTGTCAAGGGGCGGCGGCTGCTCACCGAGGCGGAGGTGGTGGTCACCGACCGGCTCGTGCCCGGGCTGCTCCTGGACGAGCTGGGCCCCGAGGTGGAACTGGTGGACGCGACCAAGATTCCCTACGGGCCGGCCCGCACCCAGGAGGAGATCAACCGGATCTTGGTGGACCGGGCCCTGGCCGGCAAGGCCGTGGTCCGGCTCAAGGGGGGCGACCCGTACGTCTTCGGTCGCGGTGGCGAGGAGCTGCTGGCCTGCGCCGGGGCGGGCGTACCGGTGACGGTGGTACCCGGAGTGACCAGCGCCATCGCCGCCGCGGCCAGCGCCGGCGTCCCGGTTACCCACCGGGCGGTCGCACACGAGTTCACCGTGGTCTCCGGGCACGTTCCGCCGGACTCGTCCGCCTCCATGGCGCGGTGGGAGCACCTCGCCGGGCTGCGTGGCACGTTGGTGATTCTGATGGGACTGAAGAATCTGGCGGCGATCTCCGCGACGCTGGTCTCCCACGGTCGCCCGGCCCAGACCCCGGCCGCGGTCGTGCAGGAGGGCACGACCGGCGCTCAGCGTACGATCCGCTCGACGCTCGGCGTGGTGGCGGCCGACGTGGCTGCGGCGAACATCCGCCCCCCGGCGGTCGTGGTCGTGGGCGACGTGGTCGGGGCGCTGGACTCCTGAGGGCGGCCGGACGTTCGGCGTGGTGGCGTCTGGCGCTCGTGGTGGTGTCCGGCGCTCGTGGTGGCGGCCCGGTGCGGGCCGCCACCACGAGCAGACACGACCGACGCGGGGGGCGCCGGCTGTCGGGGCCGCGGCTCACTGCTTGAGCATGTTGTCCAACAGGAGAGCGCAGCGGATCACGCCGAGGTGGCTGTAGGCCTGTGGATGGTTGCCCAGCCCGCGCTCGGTCAGCGGGTCGTACTGCTCGGGCAGCAGCCCGGTTGGTCCGGCAGTGTCGATCATTTGGGTGAACAGCTCCTCCGCGTCGCCGCGGCGGCCCGTACGTAGGTACGCCTCGATCAGCCACGAGGTGCAGATGTGGAAGCCGCCCTCCCGGCCGGGTAGGCCGTCCTCCCAGTGGTACCGGTAGACCACCGGGCCGCTGCGCAGATCCGCCTCGATCTTGAGGACAGTGGAGACGAACCGGGGGTCGTCCCCGGGGAGCAGGCCGGAGAGGCCGATCCAGAGCGAGGAGGCGTCACTGTCCTCGTGCCCGTACGCGACGCTGTACGCCTCGGCCTGCTCGTGCCAGCCGAACTCGAGCACGTTGGCGCCGATCCGGTCGCGTAGCTCCACCCACTCGGGCTGCTCCTCACCGCCGTGCTTGCGGACGACGTGCAGCGCCCGGTCGACGGTCAGCCAGCACATCACCTTCGAGAAGATGTGGTGTCGGGGCGCCAGGCGCGCCTCCCAGATGCCGTGGTCCGGCTCGTGCCAGCGGCGGCGGACCGCCTCCACCATGTTCTCCAGGACCCGCCACTCGTCGTCCCGCACGGAGCCACGAGCGTCGGCCACGGCCGCGATCAGGTCGGCGATCGGACCGAAGACGTCGAGCTGGAGCTGGTGGTTGGCGAGGTTCCCGACCCGGACGGGCCGGGAACCGGCGTAGCCGGGCAAGGTGTCGATGACAGCCTCGGCGCCCAGTTCGTAACCGTCAACCGTGTAGAGCGGGTGTAGCCGTTCGGGGTGCCCACCGGTGCGGTCAACGACTCCATCGATCCAGCGCAGCAGCGCCTCGGCCTCCTCGGTGGAGCCGAGGTCGACCAGAGCGCGGGCGGTCAGCGCCGCGTCCCGCAGCCAGCAGTAGCGGTAGTCCCAGTTGCGGACGCCGCCGAGCTCCTCGGGCAGGGAGGTGGTCGCGGCGGCCAGGATCGACCCGCTGGGCTGGTGGCACAGCCCGCGGAGGGTGAGTGCGCTGCGGGCGACCAGGTCCCGGCCGGTGGTCGGCAGCCGCAGGGTGGCTACCCAGTCCTTCCAGGGCTGCTCCGCGGCGGCCTGCCGTTCGTGAATCGGCTGCCGGTGGTGTTCCAGGCTGTGGGTGCCGAAGCGCATCTCCAGCACGATCGGCCCGTTGGCGGCGGCGAGGTCAACGACGGCCTTCGCCGTCTCGTACACGCCGTCGCCGACCACCTCCCACGTGACGCCGGGGGAGTAGAGCGCGACCGGGTGGTTGGAACCGAGTACCAGCAGCCCGTCGTCGAGTGGTTGGAGCTGGACGGCGACCTGGCCGAACTCGGGCCGGGGGGCGAACTCCAGCTGCGCCCGGCCATGTCCGGTGAGCACCCGGACCAGGGTCGAGTCGGCACTGACGATCGCCGGCCCGTCCGGGGTGGTATCGGTGTCCGGGGTGTCCAGCCAGTCGGTCACGGTCAGGCCGGACCACCGGGTCTCCACGGTCATCGTGTTTGAGCGGTAGCGCTGGCCGAGTGGGATGCCACCGCGCTCCGGCACGACGCTGAAGTAGCCGGCGGGGCTGCCGCCGACCAGGTCGGCGAAGATCGCCGCCGAGTCGGGCTTGGGATTGCACAGCCAGGTGACCTTGGCTTCGGGGGTGAGGAGCGCGACCGTGCGGCCGTTGGCCAGCATCGAGTGCCGCTCGATCGGCACCGCCCGCTCGCCGAAGAGCCAGTTCCGTCGGGTCTCCAGAAGCAGACCGAGGGCGCGGGCGGCCTCGATCGGCTCGGCTACCCGATACTGCGCTTGGGTCTCGCCGGGCCCGATCTTGATGCCGACATCTGGTCCGTGCAGGTTGCCGAAGGCGTTCTCGTCGGTGACATCATCGCCGATGAACAGCACCGCACTGGCGGAGAGCTGGGTGCGCAGCTGGTCAACGGCGGTGCCTTTGTGGGTGGCGACCACCGACAGCTCGATGACCTCCTTGCCCTGGGTGACGGTGACGTCGTCCCAGGTCGCGGGGCCGTTGCGGACCGCCTCGACGGCTGCGGCGGCGACCTGCGGGTCAACCCCGCGGGTGTGTACGGCGACACTGGCCGGCTTGCGCTCCAGCCGAATCCCGGGGTGGGCGGCGACGATCTCGTGCAGCGCGTCGCGGAGCCGGGTGCGGACGGCGACCAGCTCGGGAGAGAGCCGTTCGACGAAGCCGATGTCGAACTCGGAGCCGTGGCTGCCGACGAGGTGGACCTCGCTGGGCAGCCGGGACAGGGCGGCCAGGTCACGCAGCGCGCGCCCGGAGACGACCGCCACGTTGGTCTGCGGTAGCGAGGCGAGCGCCCGCACCGCCGCCGCGGCCTCCGGCAGCGGTACGGCCCGGCTCGGGTCCTCGACGATCGGGGCGAGGGTGCCGTCGTAGTCACAGGCGATCAGCAGCTGGGGGACGCGGGCGATGCGACCGATCGCGGTGCGCAGCTCCTGTTCCAGGCCGCCACCGACGGGGTCGTTGAGTGTGGTGCCGGTGCTCACGAGGCATCCGGTCCCGGTACGCCGAGTTCGGTGAGGAAGGACTTCGCCCAGTGCCCCACGTCGTGGGTGCGCAGATGACGTTGCATTGTCCGCATGCGGCGACGGGCCTCCGGCTTCTCCACGTGTACGGCCCGCAGCAGGGCCTCCTTGACCGCGTCCGGGTCGTGCGGGTTACACAGGAACGACTGGCGCAGCTCGGTGGCTGCGCCGGCGAATTCACTCAGCACGAGCGCGCCACCCCGGTCGGCGCGCGCTGCTACGTACTCCTTGGCCACCAGATTCATTCCGTCTCGCAGCGGGGTCACCATCATCACGTCGGCGGCGACGTACATCGCGGCCAGTTCGGTGCGACTGTACGACTGGTGCAGATAATGCACCGCCGGTACCCCAACCCGGCCAAATTCGCCATTTATCCGACCAACCTCGCGCTCCACCTTGACGCGAAGTGCCTGGTAGTGCTCCACCCGTTCCCGGCTCGGCGTCGCCACCTGCACCATAACCGCATCCGGAACTGTCAACTTTCCGTCAGAGAGCAGCTCGCGGAAGGCTTTGAGCCGTAACTCGATGCCCTTGGTGTAGTCGAGCCGGTCGACCCCCAGGATGATCGTGCGGGGGTTCCCCAGCTCCTTGCGGATCTCCTCCGCCCGCGCCCGGATCGCCGGATCCACCGCGAGTCGCTCCATCTCCTGCGTGTCGATGGAGATGGGGAACGCGCCCGCCTTCACCCGGCGGCCGTCGACCTGGATCATCTGCCCCTCGTAGCGCAGCCCGAGCAGGTGCCGGGCGAGTCGGACGAAGTTCTGCGCCGCCAGCCGCTGCTGGAAGCCCACCAGATCGGAGCCGAGTAGCCCGCGGAGGATCTCGGTGCGGAACGGCATCTGCATGAACAGCTCGATCGGCGGGAACGGGATGTGCAGGAAGAAGCCGATCCGTAGGTCGGGGCGGAGCTCGCGGAGCATCGCCGGCACCAGCTGGAGCTGGTAGTCCTGCACCCAGACCGTGGCACCCTCCGCCGCGACATCCGATGCCGCCTCCGCGAAACGGGCGTTCACCAGTCGGTAGGTCTCCCGCCAGCGGCGCTTGTAGACCGGGGTCTCGACCGCGTCGTGGTACAGCGGCCAGATCATGGCGTTGGACTGCCCCTCGTAGTAGCGCTCCAACTCCTCCGAGCTCAACGGCACCGGATGCAGCCGGATGCCCTCCAGGTCGAACGGCTCCGGTGCGGCCCCCTTGCCGCCGGCCCAGCCCACCCAGGTGCCGTGGTGCTCGGCGAGGACGGGATGCAGTGCGGTCACGAGCCCACCCGGGCTACGTCGCCACTGCCGTCCCTCGGGTGTGCTCACCTCGTCAACGGGCAGTCGATTGGCCACTACGACAAAGGAGCTGCGGACGGTCACGTTGGGCCACCTCCGGGTGCTGACGAATCCCCCGCGACGAGCGTACTGAGCGTAGCCGCGGCGTCTGGTGTACCGTGCCGGACTTAGCTCACCCGCTTGTCGGCACCGAACCCCAAACGTGATCTTGTTGACAATTTTGTGGGACTGGCGGGCGGTTCGACCGGGCGCCAGCCCGGCGGGGTGATGTGGGCGTAGCCGGGGTGACCTGTCAGGATTGACGGTGGGCCGGAATGAGCGGCCCGCCGACGGGCGACCTCGGCTCCGCATCCGCGGCCGGCCCCGCCCGCGTTAGACCACACCCGTTGATCGATGGAGGGTAGCCCGCACCGTGGCCCAGTACATCTACGTCCTGGAAAAGGCGCGCAAGGCGCATGGCGACAAGGTCGTGCTCGACAACGTGACGCTGAGCTTCCTGCCGGGTGCCAAGATCGGTGTGGTCGGCCCGAACGGCGCCGGTAAGTCCAGCCTGCTGAAGATCATGGCGGGGCTGGACCGGCCGAGTAACGGTGAGGCCCGGCTGATGCCCGGCTACACCGTCGGCATGCTGGCCCAGGAGCCGCCGCTCAACGACGCGAAGACGGTCCTCGGCAACGTCGAGGAGGCGGTCGCGGAGACCAAGGCCAAGCTGGAGCGGTTCAACAAGATCGCCGAACAGATGGCCACCGACTACTCCGACGAGTTGATGGCGGAGATGGGCCGCCTCCAGGAGGAGTTGGATCACGCCGACGCCTGGGACATCGACTCCAAGCTCGAACTGGCCATGGACGCGTTGCGCTGTCCGCCGCCGGACGCCGACGTGACCCAGCTCTCCGGTGGGGAGCGGCGTCGGGTCGCCCTCTGCAAGCTGCTGCTGGAGACACCCGACCTGCTCCTGCTCGACGAGCCCACCAACCACCTCGACGCGGAGAGCGTGCAGTGGCTGGAGCAGCACCTGGCCAAGTACGCCGGCACCGTTATCGCGATCACGCACGACCGTTACTTCCTGGACAACGTGGCCGGCTGGATCCTGGAGTTGGACCGGGGGCGGGCCGTCGGCTACGAGGGCAACTACTCCACCTACCTGGAGAAGAAGGCGGCCCGGCTGGCGGTCGAGGGCCGGCGGGACGCCAAGATGAAGAAGCGGCTCTCCGACGAGTTGGAGTGGGTCCGCTCCAACGCCAAGGCGCGCCAGACGAAGTCCAAGGCCCGACTCGACCGCTACGACGAGATGGCCGCCGAGGCGGAGAAGACCCGCAAGCTGGACTTCGAGGAGATTCAGATCCCACCGGGCCCGCGTCTGGGTAGTTCGGTGATCGAGGCGCAGAACCTCACCAAGGCCTTCGGCGACCGGGTGCTGATCGAGGACCTGAGCTTCTCCCTGCCGCGTAACGGCATCGTCGGCATCATCGGTCCGAACGGCGTCGGTAAGACCACCCTCTTCAAGACCATCGTCGGGCTGGAGCAGCCGACGGCGGGCAGCGTGAAGGTCGGTGACACCGTCTCCCTGTCGTACGTGGACCAGACCCGGGCGGGTCTGGCCGGGGACAAGACCGTCTGGGAGGTCGTCTCCGACGGTCTGGACCACCTGATGGTGGGCAAGGTCGAGATGCCGTCGCGGGCGTACATCGCTGCCTTCGGTTTCAAGGGGCCGGACCAGCAGAAGCCGACCAAGGTCCTCTCCGGGGGCGAGCGCAACCGGCTCAACCTGGCGTTGACGCTCAAGATCGGCGGAAACGTCATCCTGCTGGACGAGCCGACCAACGACCTGGACGTGGAGACGCTCTCCAGCTTGGAGAACGCGTTGCTGGACTTCCCCGGCTGCGCCGTGGTCATCTCCCACGACCGGATGTTCCTGGACCGGGTCGCCACACACATCCTGGCCTGGGAGGGGGATGACCAGAACCCGGCGAGGTGGTTCTGGTTCGAGGGCAACTTCGAAGCGTACGAGAAGAACAAGATCGAGCGGCTCGGCGCCGAGGCGGCCCGGCCGCACCGGGTTACCTACCGCAAGCTCACCCGCGACTGACACATGGCGGATCGGTTCGTTTACCACTGCACGCTCCGCTGGTCCGACCTGGACGCGTACGGGCACATCAACAACTCGCGCTTCCTCACCCTCTACGAGGAGGCGCGGGTGGCCCTGATGTTCGCCGGGGGCCGGGCCTGGGGCGTTGGCTCGTTCGCCGATGGTGTGGTGATTCGGCGGCACGAGGTCGACTACCTGCGGCCGGTCGACTACGCGCTCGGCCGGGCCACCGCGGAATCGGCCCCGACCGTCCGGATCGAGCTCTGGGTATCGGAGATCCGGGCCGCCTCCGTTACCGTCGACTACGAGATGTACGACGGCGACTTGTTGGTCAGCCGGGCTCGGTCGGTGCTGGTGCCGTTTGATCTGAGCCGGCAGCTGCCGCGCCGCCTCTCCGCCGAGGAGCGGGCCTTCCTGCGCACCTACCTCATCCCGGAAGGGGCGGCGTGACCGGCCCGGACACCGTCGGTCGGGGTGGCTACCCGTCCCCGGTGCCCGGTGGGGTGGGCCATGGGCTGACTGGTGTCGTTGACGCGGGGGCGTTCCTGGCGCGGCTGGTCCGGCTGGACCGGGGGGCGCTGGTGCGGTTGCGACCCGGCAGTGGGTCGGAACGGACTGCCCTCTGGGCGCGGCTGCCGTGGGGGGTGCTGGTGGTCCACACGGTGGCCGGCGGCGGCCCCGGTGACGCCACTGTCGCCGCCGGTGAGCTTCTGGCGGAGTTGACTGCGGGCGGCTCGGCGCTGCCCGTGCGCCGGGACGCACAGTGGCGCTGGCCGCTGCCGCCGCCCGCCGCCCGGCGGGTGGAGACGCTCCCCGCGGCCGAGTTGCGGCGGGTGGCCGAAGCCGCGGCGGCGGCGCTCAGGGATGCCGCCGGGCGTGGAGTGGGGGGCAGGGCGCTCGGGGAGCGGGCGGTGCGTGATGCTCTCCTGGACCATGTGCCGGTGGTCGTCACTCCGGATGACTCTCCCGCCACGCCGGTCGAGGTGCCTCAGCGGTTGGTCCAGGGCTTGGTGCGGATGGGCTTTCTCGGTCCGCCGGAGGCGTCGGGTGGCGTGCAGGTCCGGGCGGTCGGCCAATGGGTCGGCCTGGTGGGTCCCCACGGGGCAGCATGGTTGCAGAGGGTGACAGATCTAACCGTTCGCCCTATCCTTGGTCAGCAGTCCGGGTGATCCCCCGTCATCCTTCTGTCCCGGGGAGCTGATTAGGGGGGTGCTTCTTCCCGGCTGTCCGGGTACCGTCCATCCTCGGATCCAACGCAGCGTTAGGGGCTGGATCCGCTGGGGAGTGAGGTGGGTGAGCGATGCCGTGGTGGTCGTGGCGCCCCGGTTCCGCCGACGGCGGTGAGCCGGACAGCCGGAGCAGGGTCACAGTGGAGGACGCGGTCCGGGTCAGCCCACCGGCTCCCCGACAACCGGGCGACAGTTTTACCGGAGCCGACCGTTCTCCGGCCGCAGACGCAGCTGTCCCGGACGTATCTGCCACGGTCGCACCGGTCACGCTCAGCCGGATCAGCGCCGCGCTCGACCGGCTCGACGTGCGCTACCTGGCCGACGGCGACGGAAACCTACTGGCGATGTGGGAGCGGCACGCGGTCCTGGTCGCGCTCGAAGGCCCGGACGACGAGATCCTGGTGCTACGCGTTCGGCCGCACGCGACCGTCCCGCCGGATTGGGAGGATCGGGCCTACCGGGTGGTCAACGAGTGGAACCACACTCGTCGCTTCTGTAAGGCGTATATCGGAGATCCCTCCGAACGCGGCCAGCTCCCGATCTATGCCGAACTGCAGGTGCCGTTCGCCGCTGGCGTGCACGACGCGCTCCTGGTCGAAATGATCGACTGTGGGGCGGCGGTAGCCACCAGCTTCGTTGACTGGCTGCACGACGAGGGCGCCCTACTCTAACCGCCCTGCGGTGGCCGCCCGGGTCTCCTGGGTCACGCCGGCGTGGCCGGGTCCTCCAGCGTGTTCACCATGAAGTACGCAGCCCGCTCCAGGTAGTCCCAGAGCGCGGTGGTGAGCTCCGGGGGGAGGTCCAGCCGGTCCACCGCCTGCCGCATGTGCCGCAGCCAGGCGTCTCGTTCCGCTGCGCCGATCCGAAACGGTGCGTGCCGCATCCGCAGGCGCGGGTGCCCCCGCTGGGCGGAGTAGGTGTTCGGTCCGCCCCAGTACTGCATCAGGAACAGGGTGAGCCGCTCCGCGGCGGGCCCCAGATCCTCCTCTGGATACATCGGACGCAGCAGCGGGTCGTCGGCGATGCCGGCATAGAACTCGTCCACCAGCCTGCGGAAGGTGGGCTCGCCGCCAACCGCGTCGAAGAAACTCGTTGAGGGGGCGGGGCTGCCCGATTCGCTCGCGGGATGCACGGCCCCATCCTGCCAGGTTCCGGCGGCCGTCCGCCGCTGGGCGGGCGTGGGCCGAATCACCTCCCCGCCCTGGCTCCGAACCGGTCAGGACACCGTGTTGCGATGCCGTTCCCGGGCGGTCCGCTGGCCCTCGCCCGGGCTGTCGACCGGCTGGCCACCAGGGCGGTCCGGTCCCGGACGGGGGGCGGGCGGTGCCGGCGCCGGATCGGGTGCGTCAGCTCGCGAGGTCGCTTCGATCGCGGCGTCAACCTTCGCCTGACCCGGCCACAACAGCACCACGGCGGTCATCAGCAGCACCCCGGCGCTGCTCCAGAGGCCGACCACGAGCGGGATGGAGAAACGCTCGGCGAGCAGCCCGGTCACCAGAACCGCCAGCCCCTGGATCACCTGCATGCCGGAGGCCATGACCCCGAAGGCACGAGCTCGGAAGCCGGCCGGCAGTGCCTGGACGAACAGGCCGTTCGCCGTTGGCAGCAGCCCGGCGACGGCGAATCCGCACCCGGCGGCCAGCAGCGCCACCACTATCGGTGACGGGTCGAGCAGGGTGGGAACCAGGAGCAGCGGAGCGAGCACTGCCAGTGGACGCATCAGGGCGATCCGTCGGGCCGGTGCGACCATGCGGCCGACGACCAGGCCGCCGAGGATGTACCCGACCGGGACGGCGGCCATGATGACCGCCTGGGCGAAGCCCTGATCCATGTCGTCGGCGTGCTGGCCGGCCCACGCCGCCGCCAGCCCCTCCGGGACGATGGAGAAGAGCATGGCGCTGAACACGAGGATCGCGATGGCACGTAACACGGGCTGGCCGAAGACGATGCGGAATCCCTCGCCGGTCTCCCGCAGCAGGTGGCTGCGGTGCACAGCCTTCATCGCCGTTGGTCGGGCAATCACCCCGAGGCGGATCAGCGTGGCGGACACGGCGTAGGTCGCCGAGGTAACCAGTAGGGCGAGGGTGGGGCTGGCCGCCGCGATCGCCGCGCCAAGCAGGTAGCCGACCACCTGCGCGGCCTGGCCGACGCTGGCGTTGATCGACAGTCCGACCACGAGGCGGTCACCGGTCAGGATCCGTGGCAGCAGCGCCGACCGGGCGGCCTGGCCCGGTGGGTTGGCGAGGGTGGCGGTGAAGAGGAGCGCCAGAATCAGCGGAGTCGGCATCCCAGGTACCGCGATGGCCAGCAGCAGTACCATCCGAACCAGGTCGCAGGTGACCATCACGGCTCGGTGGGGATGCCGTTCGGCGACGGTCGCGAGCAGCGGACCGCCGATCAACCAGGGCAGGTAGCTGATGGCGAATGCCGCCGCGGAGAGCGCTACCGACTCGGTTTCCCGGTAGACCAGGAGGGTCACCGCAGCCTTCGCGAGGTAGTCGCCAACCCAGGAGAGGACTCCGGCCGTCAGAACAAATCGGTACTCGCGCTGGGCGAACACCTCCCTGAAGGTGGCCGGACGGGCTGGAGAAGGTTGGCCGTTGGGCACCATCGCCTCCATCATTCCCGGGACCAGGCACTGCTGAGTGGCCGAGCCGAGAAGCATCGTCCGATTCGTCGATCAGCGAGGAAACTCCTCCGCTGTCGGGGAGCTGTATCGGATTCTGCCGGAATCACCGACGAGCAGCCAGGGTGAAATGGTTGATCGTCGGATCGCCGACTGAACGAAAGGAGGATAGTCGAAGGGGTAGTCGACGGAAACCGCCGCTTCGGTCACGGCATGCCGCTGGCATCGCTCACCCGGGACGGCTGCGCCGGTAGGCCCGGGAACCGGGCTGCGGCGATCTTATCGGTGAAGCCGGAGTTCTCCAGCGCGCCGGCCAGCCGGCGACGCAGTTCCCGGCCGACGGCGAACTGACCGTCCGCCGTTGTCTTCACCACGGTGCGGATCACCGCGCCGTCCATCGTCATCTGCTCGACACCCAGGACCTCGGGCGGTTCGATGATCTCCGCCGCCAGCTCCGGGTCCACCGCGACCGATGCGGCCGCCTCCCGCAGCACCGCTGTCGCCTCCTCGGTGCTGGCAAAGCCGATCGGCAGGTCCACCACGACCAGCGCCCAGCCCTGACTCTTGTTGCCGACCCGGATGATTTCTCCGTTGCGGATGTACCAGAGGACTCCGCGTGCGTCGCGTACCGTCGTCACCCGCAGGCCGACCGACTCCACAAAGCCGGTCGCCTCACCGAAGTCGACCGTGTCCCCGACGCCGTATTGATCCTCGATCAGCATGAACAGCCCGGCGATCAGGTCCTTCACCAGACTCTGCGCGCCGAAGCCCAGGGCCACCCCGACGATGCCGGCGCTGGCGAGCAGCGGCGCCAGTTCGAAGCTGAATTCCTTGAGCACCATCAGCAACGCGATGCCGAAGATGAATGCCGTGGAGAGGCTGCGTAACACCGAGCCGATCGCCTCGGCGCGCTGTCGGCGCCGTTCCGGCACGAACTCACCCGGCTCGGCGGCCGTGGTGGGGATTCGTTCCCGCAACGGTCGCAGCATCGTCGGCATGCCCGCGCTGCTGGTGCTACGGACGAGGCGTGTGATCGTCCGGCTGATCAGCCACCGGGCCAGCAGGGCCAGCACCAGAATCAGTGTGATCCGGAGTGGCTTGATCAAAATCCAGTAGCTGCCCTCGGCGAACCACACGGCGCCGGTCAGGTCGTGGAGAACGGCGCAGAGCGGCTCTTCGAGACACGTCGCGCTGGGCTCATCCGTAGCGAGGGAGTCGGTGGTCGCGGCCGGAACGATGGAGACATCCACCCTGCCTTCGTACCGCAGCCGGCGCCGGTCGCGGCGCGCGGCCCGCCGACGACGGCGAAACGCGACCGGCGGGCCCAGGCCGGGTCGCTCCGGCCAGCCCCCAGCGGGGTACCCCCGATTAACACGTGCAATCCCGAGCCTTATCAGGGACGATTGGCGCACGGACGGCGATGTCTGGGGGTCGACGTCCGGCCGGTGGGTCGCTGCGCCCGTTTCCGTCCGGTGGTGCGAGCGAGGGGCGCTGAACCGGAGGGGTGAGCGCGATGCCTGACATACGACCCACGGTGGGCTCCGGCGCGCTGGTCCTCAACGCCACCTACGAGCCGCTGTGTGTCGTGTCTGTCCGGCGTGCCGCCATCCTGGTGCTCACCGCCAAGGCTGTCTGCGTCGCCGATGGTGACGGTGTTCTGCACAGCGCCCGGAACTCGCTGCCGGTGCCCTCGGTCGTGCGGCTCACCCACTTCGTCCGGGTGCCTTTTCGGGCCCACGTCGGGCTGTCCCGGCGGGCCATCTTCGCGCGGGACGGGTGGCGGTGCGCCTACTGCCGGGGCCCCGCGGAGACCATCGATCACGTCCTCCCGCGGAGCCGCGGTGGTCGGCACTCCTGGGAGAACGTGGTGGCGGCGTGCGCCCGGTGCAACCACACCAAGGGCGACAAGACCCCGGCCGAGTTGGGCTGGCGGCTCCCTGCCCCGCCGACGGCACCGAAAGGTATCGCGTGGCGGGTGCTCGGCCACCGACCTCCCGACCCGCGTTGGGTCGGTTGGCTCGACCTGCGCGAGCCCGAAGCCGCCTGAGTGGCCTCGTGCCCGGGTGACTCAGCCGCTCCGGGCCTCGACCAGGGAGGCGAAGACCACCACGTTGTCGGCGTAGCCGGTCTGGCCGCCAACCCATTGGCCACCGCAGGTCACCAGCCGCAGGTTTGGTCGGTCGAAATCCCCGAACACCTGGTCGGTCGGGAATCGTTCCTTGGCGAACCGCTCCACCGAGTTGACCTCAAAGACCGCGACCTGCCCATCGGTCCGATCCACCTCGACCCGGTCGCCGGCGCGGAGGTTGCGCAGCCCCTGGAACACCGCCGGCCCCGTGTCGGTGTCCACGTGCCCGACGAGGACCGCCGGACCGTACTGCCCGGGTGTGGGGCCCTGGTCGTACCAGCCCGCCTCCTGGGCGCGAGCCGCGTCCGGCGCCGCGATGGTGCCGTCCGGTGCCAGCCCGACGTTGTGCACCGGGGCCGCGACATCGATGGCATCGATCTCCACGGCGACCGGATCGCTCGCTGGTAGCACCGGGAACTTTTTCGGCGGCGGTCGCAGACCGGCGGTGAACCGCTCCGGAAGGACGCTGATGCCGGTCACCTGTTCCACCCCGAGCATGGCGATGATCAGCATCATCAGGGTCCCGATGGCCAGCACGGGGATCCCGGGGCTGCGGGAGAACCCCAGCCGCCGCCGGGCCGGTACCCACCGCCGGCGCGGTTGCGGGGGTAGCGGCTCCGTGGCCGGGTCGGTGGTGACGACGCTCGCCGCGGACGCCTGTCCGGCGGCTCGGTGCAGCCGGCGGGCGGTTCCGGCGGCCAGTCGGGCAGCGGCCGACACCGCGCGCCGGGTGCCGGCCCGGACCGCTCGTTGTCGAGTACGTCTGTCTGCTCGGGCCATGGTGGCGGTCGGGTCAGGAACCGTTCCCGGCGCGGCGGTGCCCGAAGAAGCCGAAGCCAACGGCCAGCGCGACCGCCACCACGCCCCCGACCAGGAGGTAGGAGCCGGTGCTACCGACCGCGGTGCCGCCGGCACCGGTCGCCGGTCCCTTCGTCGGCTGGGACATGTTGAGTACCGTCAGTGTTGTGCTGGCGGTCTTGTTGTTTTCGCAGCGCAGGTCGACCCGGTAGTCGCCGGCCGCCTTGTTGCTCGGGATGGTGGCGTGGCCGGTGAGGAAGCCGTTGTCGGGTCGGAGGAAGACCTGACCATCGAAGGCATCCGAGTGCACCGTCGCCTGACGGTTGTTGTCCTTGTCGCAGCTGGCCCGGAGGTCGACACGGGTGCCGGCCTGTGCCGGGTTCGGCGTGACCTCGATGAAGGTGTGCTCACCGGCGCGGGCAGGCGCGCCCCCGAACAGGACGAACGCCGCCACCAAGGCCAGCATGGCGAGTACGCGACGACCCCGCATGATTCCCCCTCCCGGTGTCGACCACCGGACCCTCCCCGGGTACCGCGGCCTGCTTTCCCGCTGGCTTCCGGGCAAACCCCCGCGCGGGTCAGCGGCGGCGGGACGGGGCTGGCTCGCTGCTACCGGAGCCGGGTGGAGTGATCGGACGCCAGTCGAGTGGGGTGGAGAGCACCATCGTGCTGGAAGGCTGGCCGTATGGAGCGAGTCGATCAATGACCGCCTCGAACTCCTCGATCGAGCCGGCGGTGACGGTCAGCATGCTGCACGCGTCGCCGGTGATCCGACGGATCTGCATGATCTCCGGCCAGGCCGTGGTCTCCGGGCTGTTGAGGATGCAGCGGGCCCCGTAGCAGGACATGCGGATCAGCGCGATCACCGTTCGCCCGGCTCGAGCCGGGTCCACGTGTGCGTGGTAGCCGGTGATGACACCGGCCTCCTCGAGCCGACGTACCCGCTCGGCTACCGCCGGCGGGGAGAGGTGTACCCGTCGGGACAACGCGCTGTACGACAGCCGGGCGTCGGCCTGTAGTTCGCGCAGCAGAGCCCAGTCCATCTCGTCCACACTGGGGAGCTTACGTTCTCCAACCAAATCTGGGGTATCGCCTTGTGATTGATAGGTGAACCGCCGTGAGAGCCGTTGTCTCGGCATTCCACTGGTGCGACTCGTCGCGGCATCATGACCGCTACCGCAGTACGGCCGGATGGCCGGCTCGAGCGGAGGGAGCGGACTGGTGGAACGAACAGAACTACGGGCGGCCACCGCGGCGGAGGTGCGGCCGGTAACCCCGCGACAACGCGCCACCCGAGCCGCCCGCAACGGCGGTGAGCCGACCCTGGAGTTCACGGGGCGGATTCCGTACGACGCCTACGTGCAGGCCAGCACTCTGCATCGGTTGCAGACGCCCCTGAGTAGCGATCCGGGCGAGATGTCCTTCCTCGTGACCAGCCAGATCATGGAGCTGTACTTCAACCTGACCTGTCACGAACTGCGCGAGGCCCAGCAGCTGCTGCGGGCGGACCGGATCCCGGACACCCAGGCGCCGCTGCGTCGTGCCGCTCTGCACCTGGAAGGGCTGAACGCCGCCTGGCGGAGCCTGCGTTGGATGACCCCCGCCGACTTCAACCGGTTCCGTAATCTCCTCGGCGAGGGCTCCGGTTTCCAGTCGGCGATGTATCGCCACGTCGAGCTCCTGCTCGGCTTGCGCGATCCGGCCCTGATTCGCCCGTTCCGTCGGCAGGTCGAGGTGCATGCCGAACTGACCGCTGCCCTGAACGCCCCCAGCCTCTGGGACGACGTGCTCGCGCTGCTCGCCCGGCACGGTCACGAGCTTCCTCCGGAACTCCTCAATCGGGACGTCGCCGAGGAGCACCAGCCGCATCCCGCGGTGGAGGCGGCCTGGGTGCGGATCTACGCCGCCCGCCCCGACGACCAGTTTCGGCTGCTCGGCGAGGCACTGACCGAGGTGGCCGAGGGGTTCGGCGACTGGCGCTGGCACCACGTCAAGGCGGTGCAGCGGACGATGGGCGCCAAGGTCGGCAGCGGTGGCTCCGCCGGCCTGGCGTGGCTGCAGCGGAGCATGGCCCGGGTGGTCTTCCCGGAGCTGTGGTCAGCCCGGACCGAGATGTGAGCGGGGAGCGGAGCGAACGCATGCACGAGGAAGAGCTGAGCCAGGAGGAGAAGTCGGCGAACCGGTTGGACACCGCTGACCCGGGCCACCGGCACCTGTTCCACGTACCCCCCGCCGACGGCGGTCGTTACCAGCAGGCGGCATACCTGGCCGGAAACTCGCTGGGCCTGCAGCCTCGGGCAACGAGGGACGAGTTACTCGCCGACCTGGAGGCGTGGTGCCGTCTCGGGGTGGAGGGACACCTGGCGGCCGGTCGACCGTGGCTGCCCTACCACGAGTTGCTGACCGGGCCGACCGCCCGACTGGTCGGTGCCCGGCCGGCGGAGGTGGTGGTGATGAACTCCCTCACCGTCAACCTGCACCTGCTGATGGTGAGCTTCTACCGGCCGACCGGCACCCGTACCCGGATCGTCATCGAGGACAGTGCCTTTCCTTCGGACAGCTACGCCGTCCGGAGCCAGGCCCGGTTCCACGGCCTTGACCCGGATACCGCGGTGCTACGCCTGGCTCCGCGTTCCGGTGAGGACACCCTGCGTACGGCCGACGTGCTTGACCTGCTCGCGGCGGAGGGGGACACGATTGCGTTGGTGCTGCTTGGCGGTGTCAACTACCTGACCGGCGAGCTGATGGAGATCCCGGAGATCACCGCCGCCGGCCGGGCGGCCGGCGCGGTGGTCGGCTGGGATCTGGCGCACGCTGCGGGAAACGTCCCACTGGCCCTACACGACTGGGATGTCGACTTCGCGGCGTGGTGCTCCTACAAGTACCTGAACTCCGGGCCGGGCGGGCTCTCCGGGGTGTTCGTCCACGAGCGCCACCTCGCCGATCCGACGCTGCCCCGGTTTGAGGGCTGGTGGAGTACCGAGGCGGCTACCCGGTTCGAGATGTCGCCGGTGGCCCGGCCGCCGGCGACGGCGGAGGCCTGGCAGGTCTCCAACCCACCGATCTTTGCGATGGGGCCGGTACGTACGTCGCTGGAGCTCTTCGACTCGGTCGGCATGACGGCGTTGCGGGAGCGCAGTGTCCGGCTCACCGGCTACCTCGAGTGGCTGCTGGACCAGGTCACCCCGGGGCGGCCCCTGGCAGTGGTCACTCCGCGCGATCCGGCCCGCCGAGGCGCGCAACTGTCGGTGCGGATCGGCACGGGGAGCGCCGCCGATCTGGCGAAGCAGCTGCGGTTGGAGCACGGGGTTGTCGCAGATGCGCGTGAGCCAGATGTTGTCCGGTTCGCACCGGTGCCGCTTTACTCGACGTACCACGATTGCTGGCGGGTGGCCAACGCGTTGGCCGCTACGGTGGAGGTGCACTGATGAGCACAGAGCGCGCTGAGGTCGCCGTCGTCGGTGCCGGACTCTCCGGCTGCCTGCTCGCTGCCTTCCTGGCCCGGCGGGGCTATCCGGTCGCCCTCTACGAACGCCGCCCCGACCCCCGGGCTGGTCGGGTTGAGCGGGGTCGCTCCATCAACCTGGCGCTCTCCGAACGAGGGCTGGACGCGCTGCGCCGGATCGGCCTGGACGCCCGGGTGATGGCCGACGCGTTGCCGATGCGGGGCCGGATGATTCATCCGGTGGACGGTGAGCCGCAGTTTCAGGGCTACAGCGCCGCCGGGGACCGGGCGATCAACTCGATCAGTCGGGGGGCGCTGAACAACGCCCTGCTCTCCGCCGCCGCCGCGTTGCCGGGCGTGCGGGTCGCCTTCGACCACCGGTTGGTCGACCTCGACCCGGCCACCGGAGAGATGACGTTCGAGACGCCACAGGGGAAGGTCACTGACGCCGCGGCGGTGGTCCTGGGCGCCGATGGCGCCGGTTCGGCGGTCCGTGGCCAGCTACTCGGCCACGGCCTGCTGCGGGAGAGCCTGGACTTTCTCGACTACGGCTACAAGGAGCTGACCATTCCGCCCATGGGCGGGGCCTTCGCGCTCGACCCGGAGGCACTGCACATCTGGCCGCGGGGCACCTCGATGATGATCGCATTGCCGAACCCGGACCGCTCCTTCACCTGTACCCTCTTCTGGCCCACCCACGGCACCGCGAGCTTCGCCTCACTGGGCAGCCCGGCGGCGATCGAGCGACACTTCGCGCAGCACTACCCGGATCTGCTCCCCCTCGCGCCGACCCTGGTTGACGACTATCTGCACAATCCGGTCGGAGTCCTCGGCACCGTCCGCTGTGACCCCTGGCAGGTGAACGGGAGAGTCGGGCTGCTCGGCGACGCGGCGCACGCCATCGTGCCGTTCTACGGTCAGGGCGCCAACTGCGCCTTCGAGGATGTGGTGGAGCTGGACCGCTGCCTCGACGAGTGTGCCGACGACTGGTCCGCCGCGCTACCGCTGTACCAACGCCACCGGCAGGCCAACGCCGAGGCGATCGCCCAGATGGCGCTGACCAACTTCGTCGAGATGCGCGACCGGGTCGCCTCGCCGCTGTTCCAGCTCAGCCGACGGGTGGAGCAGACGCTGGAGCGGGCGCTGCCCGGCCGGTACGTGTCCCGGTACGAGCTGGTCTCCTTCTCGACCACCCCGTACGCGCAGGTGCGCCGTCGAGTCCGTCGCCAGCACCAGCTGCTGGGTGTGGCGGCCGGTGGCGCGGCGGCCCTGCTGGCCGGCGTGATCGGGGCGGCGCTCCGCCGAGGGAGGCGCGGATGATCCGGTGGGATGCGCGCCAGATGACGGGCCAGGCACCGGATGGGCCGGCCCTGTTGCCCAGTTTCATCGCTGGTGAGTTCGTTGCCGCTGGCCGCCGCTTCACCAAGCACAGTCCGGTCACCGGGGAGCCGCTCTTCGAGGTCGTCGCCGCGGATCAGACCGGAGTGGACGACGCGGTGGCCGCCGCCCGTGCGGCGCTGCGCGGCCCGTGGGGCCGGCTCGGCGAACGAGAGCGCGCCGAGGTGCTGCTCCGGGTCGCCGACGAGTTGGAACGCCGCTTCGATGATCTGGTCACCGCCGAGGTGGCCGACACCGGCAAGCCGATTTCGCAGGCCCGGACGCTGGACATCCCGCGCGGCGCCGCCAATTTCCGTGCCTTCGCCGAGATCGCCGCGACCACACCGACCGAGTCGTTCAGCACCCGCACCCCATCCGGTGGCCGGGCGCTGAACTACGCGCTGCGCAAGCCGGTCGGCGTGGTCGCCGTGATCGTCCCGTGGAACCTGCCGCTGCTCCTGCTCACCTGGAAGGTCGCGCCCGCGTTGGCGTGCGGCAACGCGGTGGTGGTCAAGCCCAGTGAGGAGACACCCGCCTCGGCGACCCTGCTCGCCGAGGTGATGGCCGCCGCCGGCGTGCCGGCGGGCGTCTTCAACGTCGTGCACGGCTTCGGGCCCGGCTCGGCGGGGGAGTTCCTCACCCGGCACCCCGACGTTGACGCGATCACCTTCACCGGCGAGTCGACCACCGGCGGAGCCATCATGCGGGCCGCCGCCGACGGGGTGAAGGCGGTCTCCTTCGAGCTGGGCGGCAAGAACGCCGGGCTGGTCTTCGCCGACGCCGATCTGTCGGCGGCGGTGGAGGGCTCGGTGCGGTCCAGTTTCACCAACGGTGGCCAGGTCTGCCTCTGTACCGAACGCATCTACGTGCAGCGTCCGGTCTTCGCGGAGTTCACCGCCCGACTGGCCGAGCGGGCCGCCGAGTTGCCGTACGGGTGGCCCGCCGACGAGGCCACGATGAACATGCCGCTGATCTCGCCCACCCACCGGGAGAAGGTGCTCGGCCACTACGAGCTGGCCCGCGCCGACGGGGCGGAGGTCCTCGCCGGCGGGAGTACGCCCCGTTTCGGCGACGCCCGTGACGGCGGCGCGTACATCCAGCCGACGGTGCTCACCGGGCTCGGCCCGGATGCGCGGACCAACCGGGAGGAGATCTTCGGCCCGGTCGTGCACGTGGCGCCCTTCGACGACGAGGAGGAGGCGTACGCGTTGGCCAACGGCACCGAGTACGGCCTGGCGGCGGCGGTGTGGACCCGGGACGTGGGTCGGGCCCACCGGGCCGGTGCCCGGTTGGACGCGGGGATCGTCTGGGTCAACACCTGGTATCTGCGTGATCTGCGTACCCCGTTCGGCGGGGTGAAGGCCTCCGGCGTCGGCCGCGAGGGTGGCATTCATTCGCTGGGCTTCTATTCCGAGCTCACCAACGTCTGTGTGGACCTGACATGACCGTCGACTACGAGACCGCCGCCCGGGAGCTCATCGAGGCTCGGGAGAGCGGCAAACCCTGCCCGCCGCTGCGCGGGCGGCTCATCCCCGACGGGGACATTGACTCGGCGTACCTCGTGCAACAGGCGCAGGTGCGCCAGTGGCTGCGGCAGGGGCACCGGCGAATCGGCGCCAAGATTGGTCTGACCTCCGCGGCCGTACAGGAGAGCCTTGGCGTCTACCAGCCGGACTTCGGGGTGCTGACCGAGGCCACGGCGGTGCCCGACGGGGTGGAGGTGCCACCTGGTCGGCTGCTCCAGCCCCGGGTGGAGGCCGAGATCGCGTTCGTGCTCGGCGCGGACCTAACGGACGAGCGGATCACCACCGCCGACCTGATCCGGGCGGTCGATCACCTGTTGCCGGCGATCGAGATTGTCGACTCCCGGATCGCCGGCTGGGACATCGCCATCGTGGACACCATCGCGGACAACGCCTCCAGCGGGCTGTTCGTGCTGGGGACCACGCCCCGTCGACTCGCCGATGTGGATCTGCGTCTCGCCGGCATGGTGCTGGAGCAGGCCGGGGAGCCGGTCTCGGTCGGTGCCGCGGCAGCCTGTCTCGGCAACCCGCTGCACGCGTTGGCCTGGCTGGCCCGGACCCTCGCCCGCTCCGGTGATCCGCTGCGGGCGGGCGACGTGGTGCTCTCCGGGGCCCTTGGCCCGTTGGTGCCGGTGACGCCCGGCGCCGCATATGAGGCGCGGATTTCCGGCCTCGGATCGGTACGTACCTGCTTTGCGAAGGAGGTCGAGGAGTGAGCGTCGGGGTGGCAGTGCTCGGTTCCGGGAACATCGGGACCGACTTGATGATCAAAGTTTTGCGGCTCAGTGACAGTCTGCGGATGGTCGCCATGGCGGGCATCGACCCGGACTCCGACGGACTGGCTCGGGCCCGGCGACTCGGTGTCACCACCACCGCCGAGGGGGTGGCGGGGCTCGTGGCGCTACCGGAGTTCACCGACGTGGCGCTGGTCTTCGACGCCACCTCGGCCGGGGCGCACCGACACCACGACGCCGTGCTGCGCGCCCACGGTCGGACCGTGGTCGACCTGACCCCCGCCGCGGTCGGGCCGTACGTGGTGCCGCCGGTCAATCTGGACGAACACCTGCAGGAAACCAACGTCAACATGGTCACCTGCGGCGGGCAGGCGACCGTGCCGATCGTCGCCGCCGTCGACCGGGTCACCCCAGTCGCGTACGGGGAGATCGTCGCCTCGATCTCCGCGAAGTCGGCCGGGCCGGGCACCCGGGCCAACATCGACGAGTTCACCGAGACCACCGCCCGGGCGATCGAGGTGGTCGGCGGCGCCGAGCTGGGCAAGGCCATCATCGTGCTCAACCCGGCCGATCCGCCGCTGCTGATGCGGGACACCGTGTACTGCCTCTGCCCGGACCCCGACGCGGACCGCGCCGCGATCGCCGCCGCCGTCGCCGACATGGTCCGGGACGTACAGGAGTACGTCCCCGGCTACCGCCTGAAACAGGATGTGCAGTTCGACCGGGTGGACAGCTACCTGCCGGCGCTCGGTCGACGCCTCACCGGCCTGCAGGTATCGGCGTTCCTGGAGGTCTCCGGCGCCGGGCACTACCTGCCCACGTACGCGGGCAACCTGGACATCATGACCTCGGCCGCGCTGCGCACCGCGGAGCGGCTGATCGTCCGGCGGGCGGTGACGGCATGACCCAGCTCTACCTCCAGGATGTGACGCTGCGGGACGGGATGCACGCCATCGCCCACCGCTACACCATTGACCAGGTGCGGACGATCGCCGCCACCCTCGACGCCGCCGGAATCGCGGCGATCGAGGTGGCGCACGGCGATGGGCTGGCCGGGTCGAGTGTCAACTACGGGCACGGTGCGGCGAGTGACGCGGAGTGGATCTCAGCGGCGGCCGAGGTGCTGACCACGGCGCGGCTGACCACGCTGCTGGTCCCCGGAATCGGCACCATCGCCGACCTGAAGGCGGCGCGGGCCCTCGGCGTGAGCAGTGTGCGGATCGCCACCCACTGCACCGAGGCCGACATCTCCGCCCAGCACATCGGCTGGGCCCGGGAGAATGGGATGGACGTCTCCGGGTTCCTGATGATGGCCCACATGAACGACCCGGCCGCCCTGGCGGCGCAGGCCAAGCTCATGGAGTCGTACGGGGCGCACTGCGTCTACGTCACCGACTCCGGCGGTCGGCTGCTGATGTCCGATGTGGCCGAGCGAGTTGACGCCTACCGGCAGGTGCTCGAACCAGAGACGCAGATCGGCATCCACGCCCACCACAACCTCTCGCTCGGGGTGGCGAACAGTGTGGTCGCGGTGGAGCACGGCCGGATCCTTGGCGATGGGCCGCTGGATGCGCCGGCGGGCCGAACCGTCCGGGTTGACGCCTCCCTCGCCGGGCAGGGCGCGGGCGCGGGCAACGCGCCGCTGGAGGTCTTCGTCGCGGTCGCCGAGTTGCACGGCTGGGAGCACGGCTGCGATGTCTTCGCCTTGATGGACGCGGCGGAGGACGTGGTCCGGCCGTTGCAGGACCGACCGGTGCGGGTGGACCGGGAGACGCTCTCGTTGGGCTACGCCGGCGTCTACTCCAGTTTCCTGCGGCACGCCGAGCGGGCTTCCGAACGCTACGGCGTGGATGTCCGCTCGATCCTGGTCGAGTTGGGCCGGCGTCAGATGGTGGGTGGCCAGGAGGACATGATCGTGGATGTGGCGCTGGACCTGGCCGGCAAGGAGGAGACGTGAGCGGAGTAGATATCGCCGGGATCGCCGGCCAACTGGTCGCGGCGGCTGACCGGGGTACGGCGATCGGCCAGCTCGCCGCCGAGACCGGGCTCGACGTCGACGCCGCGTACGCGGTGCAGGCCGAGTTGGTGCGGCGCCGGCTGGACCGGGGTGAGCAGCTGGTGGGCCTCAAGATGGGGCTGACCAGTAAGGCGAAGATGGCCCAGGTCGGGGTGGACGAGGTGATCTGGGGCCGGCTCACCGACCGGATGCGGGTCGCCGACGGCGGGACCGTCTCCGTCGGAGACTTCATCCATCCGCGGGTGGAGCCGGAGGTGGCCTTCCTGCTGGACCGGCAGCCCGAGCCGGGCGAGCCGGTCGCGGAGTTCGCCACCGCGGTGCGCGCGGTCGCCCCGGCCATCGAGTTGATTGATTCCCGGTACGCGGACTTCACCTTCTCCCTGCCGGATGTCATCGCCGACAACACGTCGGCGGGGGCCTTCGTGGTGGGGCCGTGGTGCCCGGTTCCGGACGGCCTGGACAACCTTGGCGTGTTGCTGGAGATCGATGGTCAGGTCGCCCAGGTGGGGTCAACCGCGGCGATCCTCGGCGACCCACGCCGCGCCTTCGACGAGGGGGTCCGCCTCGCCGGCCAGCGTGGGGTTCGGCTCCACCCGGGCTGGGTTTTTCTGGCCGGCGCCGCAACGGCCGCCGTCGCGCTGCGACCCGGCGCGCACGTCCGCGCGGTGGTGGAGAAGCTCGGCCACGCGTCGCTGCGGGCGGCGGCGTGACCGGCGGGGCGCCACCGGCGCCGCAGCTCGGCGCGCGGGCAGCTGCCCGGGTGGTGGCCGGAAAGGCCGTGCCACGTGGGGCGTTCCCGCACGTCAAGGTCGCCGGTGGCTTCATCTTCGTCTCCGGCACCTCTTCCCGCCGCCCGGACAACACCTTCGCGGGTGTCGCCGTTGACGGGTTCGGCACCACCGACCTCGATATCCGGGCCCAGACCCGGGCGGTGATCGTGAACATCCGGGATCTGCTCCAGCCGGTCGGTGCCGGGCTGGCCGACCTGGTGCAGGTGACCAGCTACCTGGTCAACATGAACGACTTCGGTGGCTACAACGAGGTGTGGGCGGAGTTCTTCGACGCGGGTGGGCCCACTCGGACCACCGTGGCGGTCCACCAGCTACCGCACCCACACCTGTTGATCGAAATGCAGGCCGTCGCCCTGCGCCCCGAAGGAGGTCCGTTGTGAGCGAGATCGCTGAGCCGTTCAGCTTTCCCGGCTGGATCGTGGACAACCAGCACCTGCTGAAGCCACCGGTGGGCAACAAGGAACTGCTCCCGGGCAGTTCGGACTTCATCGTCATGGTCGTCGGCGGACCGAACCAGCGCACCGACTATCACGTTGAACCATACGAAGAATTTTTCTACCAGGTCAAAGGGGACATGCACGTCAACCTGATGCTCCCGGACGGGCCACAGACGGTGCACATCCGTGAGGGGCAGATGTGGATGCTGCCGCGCGGAGTTCCGCACTCGCCGCAGCGGCCGGAGGCCGGCTCGATCGGTGTCGTGATCGAGCGGGTCCGCGAGGAGGGCACCCTGGAACGGTTCCAGTGGTACTGCCCCGAGTGCACCAACAAGGTGCACGAGGTGGAGTTGCAGGTCCGGGATATCGCCGCCGACCTGCCCCCGGTCTTCGCCACCTTCTACGCCGACGAGGCGGCCCGGACCTGCGACCAGTGCGGCACGCTGCATCCGGGCAAGGGCTGATGGGTACCCCCGTCATTGATGTGCACTCGCACGCCGTACCGCGGGGTTGGCCGGATCTCGCCGCGGTCTGCGGCGGTTCTGGCTGGCCCTGGCTACGGGTCGACTCCGAGCGCGCCGCGATGATCATGGTCGGCGAGATGGAGTTCCGCCCGGTCGGCGCGGAGTGTTGGGACCCGGCGATCCGATTGGCGGACATGGCCGCCGACGGCGTCGACGTGCAGGTGGTCTCGCCTACGCCCGTCTTCTTCTGCTACGACCGCCCCGCCGCCCAGGCGGTCAGGGTGGCTCGGATCTTCAACGACCGAATGCTGGAGATCACGGCCGCCGGAGCTGGCCGGCTGGTTCCGTTCTGCCAGGTGCCGTTGCAGGACCCGGAGGTCGCCAGCGCCGAACTGGACCGCTGTCTCGCCGCCGGGCACGCCGGGGTGGAGATCGGCAACCACGTCGGCGACCTCGACCTGGACGACAACGGCATCGTCGAGTTCCTCACCCACTGCGCCGAGGTCGGTGCGCCGGTCTTCGTCCATCCGTGGGACATGCCCGGCGGGCCGCGGCTGGATCGGTGGATGGCGCGGTGGCTTACCGGGATGCCGGCCGAGACCCACCTGTCGGTGCTGGCGATGATTCTCGGCGGGGTCTTCGACCGGGTGCCGGAGACATTGCGGATCTGCTTCGCGCACGGCGGCGGCAGCTTCCCGTTCTGGTTGGGCCGCGCGGACAACGCCTGGCACCGTCGCGGAAATCTGGTCCGCGGCGCCTCGGCCCGGCCCCCCAGCTCGTACGTGGACCGGTTCTTCGTCGACTCGGTGGTGTTCGAACCGCCGGCGCTGCGGCTGTTGGTCGACACGATCGGCGTTGACCAGGTGCTGCTCGGCAGCGACTATCCATATCCACTGGGGGAGCGGCCGGTGGGTGCGGTCGTGCACCGCTCCGATTTCCTCACCCCGGACCAACGCGCCGGCCTGCTCGGCGGCAACGCACTGCGCTTTCTCGCCCCCTGGGGGCAGGGCGAACCCACCACAGTTGACCCGTACGGCCTGTCGGGGCAGTGGCCCGATCGGGCAGCGGGCAGGATAACGGCATGACCGAGGCGCACGATCTGACCGCACTGGAGCAGGCCGCCGCGATCGCCAGCGGCGAGCGGACCAGCCGGGAACTGGTCGAACACCATCTGACCCGGGTGGCGGCGCTCGGTGACACCGTCGGCGCGTTCGTCACCGTGACCCCGGAGGCGGCCCTCGCCGCCGCCGACGCGGCTGACGCCGTGCCGATCACGGCGCGGGGGCCGTTGCACGGCGTGCCGACGGCGATCAAGGATCTGACCCTCACCGCCGGTGTGCGCACGACCTTCGGCTCCGCTGCCTTCGCCGACTTCGTACCGCCGGTAGACGCGGACGTGGTCCGATTCATCCGGGCCGCCGGCCTGGTCAGCCTCGGCAAGACCACCACCTCCGAGTTGGGCTGCTCGCTCTACTCCGAGGGGCGGGTCGCTCCGCCGGCCCGTAACCCGTGGGATCTGTCCTACACCGCCGGTGGCTCCAGCGGTGGTGCGGCGGCCGCGGTGGCGGCCGGTCTCCTTCCGGTGGCTCAGGGCTCCGACGGCGGCGGCTCGCTGCGTATCCCCGCCTCGATGTGCGGGTTGATCGGTTACAAACCCAGCCGCGGGGTGGTCTCCGGCGGTCCGGTCGGCTTCGGCGCATACGGCCTGCCGACCAGCGGCCCGATCGGGCGGACCGTGGCCGACGTGGCCGCGTTGCTCGACGTGTTGGCTCAGCCGGTTCCCGGTGAGCCCTACCTGGCGCCGTCACCACCGGCCGGGGGCTGGCTCGCGGCGGCCCGGACCGCCACGCCGGGCCGACTGCGGATCGGCCGCTTCACCACGCCGATGCTCGCCGATGAGTCCGTCCACCCGGACTGTGTCGCCGCCGTGGACCAGGCCGCTGCCCTGTTCACCGCCGCTGGGCACGAGGTGGTCGAGGTGCCGCCGCCGTTGACGCCGACGGCCTGGCCGTTGTTCGAGACCGTCTGGTACGTGCTCTCGCTCGCCCCGGTGCCGCCCGAGCGAGAGAGCCAGCTGCTGCCGTTGACCCGGCTGCTGCGGGACCGCGGGGCGGCGATCTCCGCCGCCAGCCTCACCGCCGCGCTCGGCGAACTCCAGGCGCAGGTCCGGCTCGGGTTACGCCGGACCGCCGGCTGCGATCTGCTGCTCTGTCCCACTCTCGCCGCGCCGCAGGCACCGGTGGGCTGGTTTACCGATGTTCATGACCCGGCGGATGACTTCGACCGTCAACGGCGTTTTTCACCGTATTGTGCCATTTTCAACGTCACGGGTGACCCCTCGGTGTCGCTCCCGGTGGGTGCCACCGCCGAGGGGCTGCCGGTCGGGGTCCTCCTCAGCGGCCGGCAGGGCGACGACGCGCGGCTGCTCGCCGCTGCTGCCCAGCTGGAGCAGCTCAGTGGGGGATGGGATCACCACCCCGCAATCTGGCGGGCGGTTGACTCCGCTAACGTGAATACCACAAGCGGAGTCGGGGAATCGTCCACCTGACCGTCCACCCGACCCGGATTCCTGGTCTCTCTTTCGCCTGGGGGCGTTGGGATTGTCTGTAACCGATACGTTGCTGGTCTTCGTCGGAATCCCGGCGGTAGCAGCGCTGGTAATCGCTGGTGTGGCATACGCCGCCAGCAGCCGCGGCGTTGGTGGCGGTGGTAAGCGCTACCGGCCCGGCCGGCCCTTCGACTTCACTCCGGTCTGGTTCCTGAGTAGTCCGGAGGAGCTGGCCGACGCGGCGGGCACCGCACTGACCGCCGGCGCCCAGGCGCCCGCGCTGACGGGCCGTAAGCAGGAGCAGGCCGGCCAGCAGGCGCCGGCCGGTGGAACCGGAGGCGCAAGTGACCGTTGGTGAGCTGCAGTCGTCGTCCGAGACGGCGGCCCCGCCGGAGCTGGACGGCCCGTTCTCGACCCGCCAGCTGCTCCGCGTTGACGAGGCCATGCGCCTGGCCGACGAGAGCACCGGGCTGACCTTCTCGATTTTCGTCGGTGGTCTCGACGAGCCGGTCCGGGAGGACGCCGAGCGGCGGCACCGCCAGCTCGCCGACCCCGACCGGTCGGTCCTGATCGCGATCTCGCCGAACCAGCGGCAGCTGGAGATCGTCACCGGCCAGCACGCCCGCCGGCGCATCCCGGACACGTACGCGCGGCTCGCCGCGCTGTCGATGGTGGCGGCCTTCGGTGGCGGCGACCTGACCGGTGGCATCGTCACCGGCCTCGACCAGCTGGCCAGCCACGCCGGTAAGGGCTGCTGACACCCGGCAAGCACGCTCTCGGCCCCGGGCCGTCGCATGTCAGCCGCTTCGGGCGTCCCGCGCCCGGGCCTTGAGGGCCCGGACGACGCCGTCGCGGCCCTCGGCGACCAGCCGCCGCAGCGGTGCCGGTTGGCCCGCGCCGGCCAGCCACTCGTCGGTCGCCGCCACGGTTTCCTCCTCAACCAGGTACGCCGGGTACGCCAGCAGGACGAACTCCTGCGCCGGCTCACTGTCCCGGCTGGCCCAGACCTGCGCGATGGTGGCGAAGTACCGCTCCCGGTAGGGGCGGACCAGCTCGACCTGCGTCGGGTGGGCGAAGCCCCGCAACAGGGCGCGGTGCCGCCAGTTCGGCAGCGGCTCCGGACCGGTCAACCTGGCCCACACGGCTGCCTTGTTCTCCGGCGTCGGCACGAGCGCGTGCGCGTGCGCGGCTTCGCGCTCGCCGCTGGCGGTGCGGTCGGTGGCCAGCTCCGCCTCGATGTCGTCGGGACCCGCCGCGCCGTTGGTCACCAGCGCGGTGAGCACCGCCCACCGCAGCTCGGTGTCCATGCGCAGGCCGGACGGGACCCCGTTCCCCTCCAGCCAGCCCCGCAACGTCGCCAGGTCCTCAGCCGACCGACCGGCGGAGGCGTACGCCCGAGCCCAGGCGAGCTGGAAGCCGCTGCCCGGCTCGGCGGCGGCGAGGGCGGTCTTCGCCGTCCGGGCCAGGTCGGCCCAGCCGCTCGGTGCCCACATCGGGTCGGCGTAGAAGGTGAGCGCGGTGGTGGCTTGCCGCAGGGTGGCGGTGACCAGATTGATGTCGGTCTCGGCGGGGAGGCCGGCGAGCACCAACGCCACGTAGTCCCGCGCGGCCAGCTCGGCGTCGCGGATCATGTCCCACGCGGCAGTCCAGCACAGCGCCCGCGCCAGCGACGACTCGAAGCCGGTGATGTGCTGCACCACGGTGGCCATCGACCGCTCGTCGAGCCGCAGCTTGGTGTAGGTCAGGTCGTCGTCGTTGAGCAGCAGCACGTCCGCGGCGGGAACCCCGGCCAGCTCGGTCAGCTCGGTCGTCTCGCCGACGACGTCAACCTCCAACCGCTCGCGGCGGACCAGCCGGCCATCGGTGCGGTCGTAGAGGCCGACCCCGATCCGGTGGGTGCGCAGGGTCGGGTGGTCGGCCGGCGCCTCCTGGCGGACCACGACCCGCTGGTAGTTGCCGTCGGCGCCGATCGTCAGCTCTGGGCGCAGCGTGTTCACCTGGGCGGTCTCCAGCCACTGGGCGGCGAACTTGCGCAGCTCGCGCCCGGAGGCCGCCTCCAGCTCGGAGAGCAGGTCGTCGAAGGTGGCGTTACCCCAGGCGTGCTTGCGGAAGTACGACCGGAGCCCGGCCAGGAACGGCTCCTCGCCCACGTACGCGACGAGCTGCTTGAGCACGCTCGCACCCTTGGCGTACGTGATCCCGTCGAAGTTGACCTCGACCGCCTCCAGGTCCGGCATCTCGCAGTAGACCGGGTGGGTGGAGGAGAGCTGGTCCTGTCGGTAACCCCAGTTCTTCCGGACGGAGAGGAACGTGGTCCACGCCTCGGAGAAGCGGGTCGCGTGGGTGTTGCACCAGTGGCTGGCCCACTCGGCGAACGACTCGTTCAGCCAGAGGTCGTTCCACCAGCGCATGGTGACCAGGTCACCGAACCACATGTGCGCCAGCTCGTGCAGGATCGTGTTGGCGCGCTGCTCGTACTCGAAGTCGGTGACCTGCGACCGGAAGATGAACAGCGACTCGGCGTGCGTGACGCAGCCGAAGTTCTCCATCGCGCCCGCGTTGAAGTCCGGCACCCAGAGCTGGTCGTACTTGGGCAGCGGGTACCGAATGTCGAACTGGGCGTGGAAGAAGTCGAAGCCCTGCTTCGTGATCAGGAAGAGATCGTCGGCGTCCAGGTACTGCGCCATCGATGCGCGGACGAAGACGCCCAGGTCGATGCCGTCGTGGCTGTCCCGCACCTCGTGGTAGGGCCCGGCGCAGAGCGCGGTGATGTAGGTGCTCATCCGCACCGACTCCACGAAGTGGACCGTCTTGCCGCCCTCGCCGGCCGGCTCCTCCCGCTCCACCGGCATGTTGGAGACGACCTTCCAGTGCTCCGGCACGGTGGCGTGCCAGGTGTAGACACTCTTCAGGTCGGGTTGGTCGAAGGCCGCGTAGACCCGTTGCGCATCCGCCGTCTCGAACTGGCTGTAGAGGTAGGTCTCGCCGTCAACCGGATCCACCGTGCGGTGTAGCCCCTGACCGCTGTTCGAGTACGCGAAGTCCGCATCCACCACGAGTGTGTTCTCGGCAGCCAGGTCGGGCAGGGTGAGCCCCGCCTCCGCCGACCAGCCGCCCAGCTCCAGCGGGGTGCCGTTCAGGGTGGCCGACCGCACCGAATCCGCGGCGACCTCGATGAAGGTACTCGCACCCGGCTCACTGCATCGGAACCGGACCTCGGTCCGGGACCGGAACGTGTGGCCCTCGGCCTGCACGGCGCTCGACAAGTCCAGGTTGATGTCGTACCCGGTCACGTCGAGTAGCCGGCTTCGCTCGGTGGCCTCCGCCTGTGTCAGGTTGCGCACTCCCGGCACTGTTCGTCTCCATCTCTCGTCTCGCCGCACGCCGACCGCGGCGTCGTCGGGCAACCGCTCGTAGCGGTCGCGCGAGTCGAGTCTGACACGCACCCGGGTCGGCGGGTGGGCCAGGTCACGGTCTCATTTCGGGTTGTACCTGGGAACTTCCGGCGAGGAGCGGTACCGGCGCCGAGAATCGGCGCAGCTGTCGTGAAGAGACTTCACCGTGAGTGAGCGTACCGCTGGTGCCGGCGGGTTGCTCCGGTGCACGGCGGGTGGGCCCGGACACCGGGGGTGAGCGGTACCGGTAGCGTCAGCGGGCATGACGGTCGCCCATCCAATCGCCCGGGCCTGGATCACCACTGGCGGCACCGGCGCGCAGAACTACGACGAGTTCGCCGACGACGCGGAGATCACCTCGATCATTGAGGTGAATCCACACAGCGCCCTCGGCATCGAGATGCCGCATCGGGCCCCGGAGAGCCGGGGGAAAACGTTTCTCGAAGCGCTCCCGGAGGCGGTAGCCCGGCTCGCCGAGGCGAAGGCGGCGGGCAGCTACACCCCCGCCGAGCAGGTGGTGGTCCTCTACCGGATCAGTGCCCCGCAGGAGGAGCCCGGGTACGGGCTGTTCGTCATGGTCGATACCGACCAGATCTCCACCAGCGCCGCCGAGCCGGGTCTGGTCATCCGCAACGAGGATGTCTTCATCGCCAAGGTGCGCGAGCGGGTGGCCCTGGCCGAGGCGCTGGGGCATCTGCTGTCGCCGGTGCTCCTGCTGCAGACCGGCCGGGGCGAGGAGCTGCACACCGCCCTCGCGGCGGCGGCCGATCGCGCCGGGGCGCCGGCTGCGACCGACACCGACCAGGCCGGGCGGACGCACGCCATCTGGCTGGTCGGCCCGGGCGAGCAGCAGGACGAGTTGACCGCTCTGGCCGGCGGTGGCGAGTTGGTCGTCGCCGACGGCAACCACCGCAGTCTGGCGGCCCAGACCGGCGGGCTACCGCGCTTCCTGGCCGTGGTCACCACGCCGGCCTCGGTCGCCATCGCCCCGTACAACCGATTGGTTGACGAGCTCACCACCAGCCCAGATGAGCTGATCGACCGGCTTCGCGCCGCCGGCGCCCAGGTCGAGCCGATGGACGGCCCGGTCGAGGTCCCGGCGGCCGGCGGCACCATCCACCTCCGGCTCCCCGATGCGGCGTACGCCGTACGCCTGCCCCAGGTCGGCGCGGGGCGCCTGGAGAACCTGGATCATGCCCTGGTCGAGCGGTTGCTGCTGCGGGACGCGCTGGGGCTGGACCCGGGTGACAAGCGGATCACCTACGTCGGCGGTGACTATCCGGCGAGCTGGCTCACCGGTGAGGTTGACGCCGGCCGCGCCGAGCTGGCCGTCCTCGTCGCACCGGTGACCGTGGACGACTTCGTCGCGGTGAACCTGGCGCGGGAGAAGATGCCGCGTAAGAGCACCTGGTTCACCCCGAAGGCCCGCGGTGGACTGGTCGTCGCCGAGTTGCTGTCCGGACCGGGCAGAGGGTAAGCGCACCCTCGCCGGGGGGCGGTCTGGCGTCTCCCGGAGTGTGCTGACGTCTTCCCTCGAGTGTGCTGAAGTTGTCTCCGACCGACCCGCGAGCGTCGGTCGGAGACAGGCCCTGTCAGACTGCCCGGTATGCGTGTCTACCTGGGATCCGACCACGCCGGTTTCGAGCTGAAGGCGCACGTGGCCAACCATCTGGCCAAGGAGGGGTACGACGTGGTTGACGTCGGCCCGCACGCCTACGACCCGGACGACGACTACCCGGCGTTCTGCCTACACACCGGCGACCGGGTGGTTGCCGACGGGGGTAGCCTCGGCGTGGTTATTGGGGGCTCCGGTAACGGTGAGCAGATCGCCGCGAACAAGATCGACGGCGTTCGGGCCGCGCTGGCCTGGAGTCTCGATACCGCGCACCTGGCCCGGGAGCACAACAACGCCAACATCGTCGCGATCGGCGCGCGGCAGCACACCCTCGATGAGGCCACCGCCATCGTCGAGGCGTTCCTGACCACCCCGTTCTCCGGAAATCAACGGCACACCCGCCGCATCAACCAGGTGGCCGACTACGAGCGCACCCGGAAGCTTCCCGACCTGCCCTGAACCGGGCCGTTCACCGACGGGGGAGGTCCTCGCGCGGAACCCAGTTCCGGCGGACCAGGACTATCCGGGCCTCCGCCTCCGCCAGGTCCTGCTCCGTCGGTCGGGTGGCGTCCCGGGCCCGCATCGCCGCGGTCACGCTCACCTGCGACGAGCCAGAGCCGACCAGGCCCCGCAGCCCGCGCTCGCTCTCCTCGGCGCCGCCCCGGCGGACTCGGGACGGCCGGCCTCCGCTCGGCCCCCCGGCCGCTGTCCGGGCCGGGCTCGGGCTCTCGGTGGTGCGGTCGGCGGGTTGCCGCTGCCGCCGCCGTCGTCGTTCCACGTCACCCATCAACCGAACGTACCCCGCGGGGTCAGAAGATCTCCATGGCAGCGGGAGCCCGGTGCCAACCGAAGGCCGGCCCGGCTGCGGCCAGGGCGCCGGGCCGCAGCTCCCGAACCCGGCCGGCCGCCGCTAGTGCGCCCAGTCCGGCACCGCCCAGGTACAGCTCTCCGAGGGCCCGGATGTCACAGGCCAGGTCGGCCGCCCCGGCACTGGGTACGCAGCTGGCCCCGTCCAGCCCGCCGGTAAGCCGCCACCGACCGGCGTTCTCCGCCAGCAGGTCGTCGGTGACCTCCAGCACCACGTCAACCGGGGTCGCGTACCGTCGGGCGGAGAGAGCCGCCGGTAGGTCCACCATCCGTAGCCAGAGCGCATCGGTCAGTCGTGCGTCGAGCCGGCGTGGCTCGTTGAGCAGCCGCAGCAGCGGGTCGTCCAGCGGTACGCCGCGCAGCGTGAGCCGGCGGGTCAGGTCGAGGGCGAGCAGCAGGCGCCACATCGCGAGATTGGCGGCCGGATCACCGCTCACCACCTCGTCAACCATGGTGACGGCTTTCGGCCCGACCGCGTCCCAGGCGTTGCGGGTGCGGAAGAGCGCGTACCCGTTGACGCCGTCGGGGCCCTCGTGTAGCAGAGCTCGACGTTCGGTGGCTCCCGCCCGGCGGGCGGCCGGATCGGCGAGGACATAGTTCCACCACACCTCGTTGCGACTGGACCAGCCGGGCCGGTCGGGCCGAACCCGGTCGTACACCCGGGCCAGCTCACCCCGGCAGTGCGCCGGTCTGGTCAGGCGGAGTCGACTCTCAGCGGCGGTGGGATCGGGCAGGCGTAGCTCTGTGGTCTCGCATTCCACCACCAACTGCTGGCAGGCCAGGCCGTAGCCGAAGCGTGGGTAGATCCGCCCTTCGCTGGCCCACAGCAGCGCGACGGGCTCGGTGCCGGCGTCACGTACGTCGCGGAGCTGCCGCCGCATCAACTCGGTGAGCAGACCGCGGCGGCGGTGTGTCGGCGCCACCGCAACCATGCTGACGTGTGCCGCGGGCAGACACGCCCCCGGTACGGTCAGGTCGCGGGTGAAGGCGGTGGCGGTCGCCACCAGCTCGGTGTTGTCGCGGACGACCAGGGTGCGTTCGGGCTCCAGGGTGCTCTGCTGGACGGCCTGTGACTCGGCGTCCAGGCTGCTGTGGAAGAGGCTGTTGAGTAGTTCACCCAACTTCTCGAGCTCCTCGGTCCGGGCGACACCGAAGTGCGGTACGAAGGTCATGTCCTCGTGTCTAGCGCACTGCGCCGGGGTCGGCTGGCCCGGCGGTCCGTAGCGGACCCACATTTGTGTGCTGGCTACCCTCGATAGTCAGACGGGGCCCGCCGGTCCCCGTCTGGTCCAGGGGAGGGACGACATGGCCGACCAGACGCAACCGTGGGCCGAGCGGACCGTCGAGGTGCCGCCGCAGCCAGGCGTCGGGGTGCCGCCGCAGTGGGGAGATGCGGTGCCGCCGCAGCCGGAGGCCGGGATGCCGCCGCAGCCGGATGCCTTCCAGCGGGGGGTCGCCTCGGTAGGGGAGACCAGTGCCCGTCGGACCACGCCGTTCCCGGTGGTGGAGCAGGCGGAGGCGGGCTGGCCGGAGGCGCGGGCTTCGCGTCGGCCGATCAGCTGGCACCTCGCGCAGCTCCGCCCGGGCCGGGAGTGGAGCGCCGGCGGAGCGCTCTTCGCGTTCGTCTGTTGGGGGATCTGGGCGATTTCGGGTGGCGGCAACCTCGCCGCACCACTGTTGATTTTCCTACTGAGTCTGCTGGTCGCGGTCGGGCTCTTCGCCCTCGCCCGGCTGGTTGGCCGGGTGGTGCTGGAGCAGCGTCTGGGCCGGGTGCGGCGCGGTGCCCGCGGCGCGCACCTGGTGACGGCCGTCTTTCTCGTCAGTCTCGGCTTCGGATGGCTCAAGCAGACCGAGTGGGTGGTTTCGTTCTGGAGCTGGATCACCAACAGCTGACCCGGACCTTCCTTCCGTTGACCCTGGTCGGCGTTGAGTTCGACCCTGGGCCGGCAACGCGGCCCTGGCCGATCGGGCAGTCGTTGCTGTAGCTCCGGGGAGAACAGCGGTGAGCATTGCCGGCGGGGGTGGTGACTGCTACGGTTTCACGTGTAAGAAAAAAATGACACGTGAAGGGGTCTTGTGGCAGTGAGCGGACCGACCGGAGACGACCTGGTCGAGATGCTGGCGGCTCTGGCCAATCCGATTCGACTACGCATCGTCGCGACCCTGGCTGGCCGTCGTGACTACGTGAGTCAGCTGGCCCGCGAGCTTGGAGTGAGTCGTCCACTCCTGCACATGCATCTACGGCGCCTGGAGGCGGCAGGCCTGATCACCGGCCGGCTCGAGCTCTCCGACGATGGCAAAGCCATGAAGTATTACGAAGTCACCGATTTCGACCTGCACCTGACCGCATCGGCGGTGGCCGAGGCGGCCCAGACCCTCACCCGGCCGGACCCAGGAAAGGGTCCCGCGCCCAAGGAGTCAACGTAATGGACCCACTTGGAGGGGAAATGTCCTGGCCAACGACAGTCTTCCTGCTGGTCGTGGTCATCGTGGCGGCCTTCCTGGTCGCCCTGGTCATCGTCGGGCTGTTCGAAGGCCGAAAAGAAAAGCGGGCAGCTGCCCGCGCAGACGACCTGCGTCAGCTCGTGCACCGGTTCGAGAAGCTCGCCGAGAACACCCTCGACGCCCAGCAGCGAAGCGCCGTCGACCTCGCCGAACTACGAACCCGAACGGCATCGATCGAACACATCCTCCGCAGCGTGGAATGAGAGGGAACCCATGAAAGGAATTCGTTTCTACGCGTACGGCTCGCCCGAGGTTCTCACCCTTGAAGATCTTGACATGCCGGCCGTCGGTGCCGACGACGTGCTGGTCCGGGTGCGGGCGGCCTCGGTCAACCCGGTGGACTGGCACATCATGCGCGGCAGCCCGTACATCACCCGGGCCCAGGGTGGGCTGACCCGCCCCAAGGCGAACACGCTCGGGCACGACCTGGCCGGGCAGGTCGAAGCAGTCGGCAGCAACGTCACCACGCTCCAGGTGGGAGACGAGGTGTTCGCCCTGCAGCAGGGAGCGTTCGCCGAGTACGTCACGATGCGCCACGACGCCGGAGTGCTGAAGAAGCCGGCCCGCCTGACCCTGGAACAGGCCGCCTCCGTGCCGGTGGCCGCCCTCACCGCCTACCAGGCGCTACGTCACCACGGCCGGCTGCAACCCGGTCAGCGGCTCCTGGTCAACGGGGCGGCGGGCGGCGTGGGCACCTTCGCCGTGCAGATCGGCAAGGCGCTGGGAGCCGAGGTGACCGGGGTCTGCAGCAGCCGGAACGTCGAGCTGGTCCGCGACCTGGGTGCCGACCACGTCATCGACTACACCACAGCGGAGTTCACCCGCAGTGGACGACGCTACGACGTGCTCCTCGACAACGTCGGTAATCACCCGCTCCTCGCCTGCCGACGCATGCTCACCCCGCGGGGCACACTCATCCTGAACAGCGGTACGGGCGACGGGCTGCTCGGCCCGCTGGCTCGCGTACTCCGTGGGCTTGCCCTGTCGCCGTTCGTACGGCAACGCCTGGTGTTCTTCGTGGCGAGCCCCAACCGGGACGACCTGGCGGTGCTCTGCGATCTCTTCGAATCCGGCAAGGTCACCCCGGTCCTCGACCGGACCTATCCCCTGAGCGAGGTGCCCGAGGCGATCAGCTACCTCGAGGAGGGCCACGCTCGGGGAAAGGTCGTCATCACCGTCTGACCGGCCGGTTGACCCTCGTTCGACGTCGCACCGCACGTCCGGCCAGGCCGGATCACGAGAGTACGAGGAACGTGGGGACCGCAACCAACACACCCACGGCGGCTCCGGCGAGGACCTGGCTGGTGGTGTGATCGCGGAGCCGGACCCGCGACCAGGCGACCAGCGCCACGACCGGGACGACGACGAGTAGTGCCGGGCCGAAGACGGTGATGAGCACACCAGCGGAGCCGGCCGACACCGCGGCATGCGCGCTGAGCTTCCACACCTGGTTGATCCCGGTGGTGACCAGCAGGACCGCGAACATCACGACAACCATCGCGACAAGCGGCCGTGGCGCACCCAGCAAGACCAGCACGGTGAGGCCGGCGAGCAGGGAGAAGAATCCGTAGAGCAGTGGCGTGCGGCGTTGTTCGCGTACGCCGATGTGGTGATCGGTGAGCGTGCCACGGCGTACACCGAGATAGATGATGCCGTACGGCACAAGGGAACCGAACAGGACGGCGAGCAGCCCCCAAACCGAGCCCGGCGAACCACGACGGCGCGGTGGCGTGGAGGGCGACGGCGAGTGGCATGGCCGTCGCCCACACCGCCGGCGCGAATGCCTCCGTGACCGTACGGGCAGCGCGACTCGATGTTGGGTGTGGGGCGGCTACCTCGGTAGATCCGACCACAGAGCTTCCTACCTCTTGGCTTCTTCGGCGGTGATCCCGGCGGGGTACGGGGAATGTGCCAGCGCCCGTCCCGTCGAATGGTTAGGCCCGAGCCACCTGAGTGGCAGCATTGGACCCGTCAGCATCGGGCCGGTCGGTGGTCCGTGCTGGAACCGCACAGTGCCACCACACCGGGGCTGATTCACCGGGAGGGCAACGTGAGCCGGAGCGCCGTGAACACCGATGACCGGCGCGGCGGGGGCGCCGCCGGCGCGGTTGGGGGGCGACGGGGCTCCTGGGCCGGCTACGGCGCCGGCCTCTGGTCGCTGTCGTTCGCCGGGTTGAGCTTCCACTGGGCGGCTGGCGGCCTGTTGGGACAGGGCACGTTCGGCCCGGCCGTTGAAGGGCCGGCGCTGGCCCGGGAGTCGGCGTTCGTTGCCCTGCTCTGGATAACGGCGGTGCTCAAGCTGATCGCCGCGCCGCTCGGCCTGGCCCTGGCGACCGGACGCCCCCGCCGGACGCCGCGCTGGGTGCTGCTGCTCGCCGGGTGGGGCACCGCCGCGCTGCTGTCCCTGTATGGCGTGGCGAACCTGGCGCAGCACCTACTGATCGTGGCCGGGGTGGTCGATCTGCCCGCCGGGCTCGGCTCGGCGCTGCCCTGGCATCTGTTCCTCTGGGACCCGGTCTGGCTCTCCGGCGGCGCGCTGTTCGCCATCGCCGCGATTTCCTTCACCCGCTCGTCGCGGGAGCCCAGGAAGCACAGTGACACCGGCCCGCCCGATACCAACGAGACGGGCCCTCGCCGCGCCAACCGCCGGCGGATGACGTCGACCGGGGGTCCAAGCGCCAGCTCAGCCCGCAACACCGGCCATACGGGTGAGGGCCTGTCGTCGCACGACATAGGACAGGACGAAGCCCGTCAGTAAGACCATCAGCAACGGTAACAAGCTGGCCTCCTCGGACATGTCCACCCACAGCGGCCTCTCGCTTTCGCTGCGCACCCCACCCAGATCCTTGAAAGCACCGGTCAACATCGTGGGCAACCAGTGCAGGGCGTACTCCCGGGGGGCGTCCGTCGAGCTGAACCTCATTACCACAAAGGCAACCAGCGCCGCGTTAATCGCTATGACACCACCAGTCACGCTGACGACGGTCGCAAGGAGTGAGTGCGAGTGTCGCACCAAGCTGGCGGTGGAGAGGAGAACCGCACCCCATAGCGCGGCGGCCAGCATCACCGCCAGTGAACGTGCACCGAACGGACCCGTGATCATCGTCAGCACTATTACCGAGACGGTAAGGGCGCCCATCATGGGCAGAATTCGCCAGTGTCGCCGCTTGGCCAACGTCCTGCCAAGCAGGACAGCTGTCGCTAAGAGCATAACTATGGCCCCGGTGAAGAGTAGGACCTCGGACGACATGATGCCCCCTTTCCGCCGGACTCATCGATGCGGCAGTGGACCATACCAATGGCGGGTTGGCTTCGCTACTCTGGAAGAGGTGCTTCCGCGCCGGGGACGGTGGTGGCCCGGGTGTGCGTTAGCGGTCAGCCACGGTGTGCGGTGTCGATGACGAGGTCGGCGCGGTCGCGGGCGAGGCCGCGCGTCAGCCGTAGCGGTGCCGGTGCATCGACCCAGACCGCGTAGGCGAGCCGACCGATCGTGTCGCGGCGGGTGCAGGTGAGCCCTTCGAAGATCACGACCGGGGCCCAGGGGAGGGTCTTCCACTCGCCGAGCCTGTTGCCGTACCAGTCCGTCCAGTCCCGCGCGTGATAGTGGGCATCCTGACCGCGAAGCAGCGGGGTGAGTACCTGGGCGTCAAAGCGAGGCCACCAGCCGGTGAAGTTGTCCCACGATACGAAGTCGTCGATCTCGATGATCGGTGCGTGGAGTGCCGCCGAGAGGCCAGGGGCAAGGTGGCTCTTTTCGGTCAACCTACCTGCCACTGTCGAGGTGCGCAGATCCCTCAAGCGAGACTGGGACGTGTGCGGAAACAGTCAGGAGGCTGAGATGCCCGGCGTAGCCGAGATCCGGCGATCCCTGGTTGTCGCCTGGATCAGATCGGGCTACCGGGAGATTCCGTCTCCACTGCGGAGTCCGAGCTTCCGTTGATGAACCGCTGTGCTGCATACGTAGCAAGCACCCGAATAACCTTCCCCGGTGGCTCCCGGAGCGAGTCCAGCGACAGCAGGACGATCGAGTGGCGGCCATCGACCTTGTTTGATATTCAGCTGCCGTGCCCAGGTTGGCGTCCGCCGACGGAAACAACAGCAGTCGTGGGGCACCGCTGCTGTCCAACGTTCCTTGGTGCGGCTCAAGTATCAATGCGTCAATCGATGTCCACGGCACGGAACCGTTGATGCCTCCCGCGCGCAGCCGGAGCGCTGACTGACTGAGCGCGATCGGCGCAGGACGAAATGTACTGGCAAGGCTGGCAAGGGCGCCCAGGATCATGATCAGGCCAGCAGTAGACAGAGGTGCCGAGCCCACCGACACGACCAGGAACCTCAGCTGCCATCCGTTCTGAGAGGCCCAAATGGTGACGATGCCGCCTAGCAGGAAGAAGAAGACCAAGAAGTGGTTGGGGTGACGGCGGTGAAGCTCCATTAAGAACTCCAGAAATCAGGCGATATGTTCCTTGGGCGGGGCCACAGAGCAAGATCACGGGAAGTTAGCAGTTGCGTTCCGTATGACAACGGCTTGCGCACGTGTGCACTGCAGAACGGCGAGGCGTTGGGCTGTTCCCAGCCGACTTGGGTTCCGGTGGCCGACCGCTGAGCATGTGCCGGCGGAGGAGCGGGCCCGCCGGCAGGGTGTACGGCCGGTCGCCTCCGTCGACGACCTGGCCCGGCCGGACCGGTTCGAGTCCGACGAAAAGTTGGACGACTTCCTCGCCGATCTGTACGCCTCTCGGCGGGCCAGCGCCGCGTGAGCCTGGTAGTCCTGGACCACCTGGGGACAGCTTCAGGCGCGGGCGCAGCATCGGGGGCGTCCCCGTCCGACGCCCCTGGATCGCGGCCTGCTGCCGGGTCGACCGGCTTCCGCTGGCGACCTTCAACGGCAAGGACTACGCCGACTTCGCCGAGTACGACGGCCTACGCCTGGTTGACGTCTCGTAGCTGCACCACCGCGGCCCGCCGCGATCGAACGGCGGTGACTGGTCCTGGCGGTCAGCAATCAGCCGAACCCCCATACCCGGTGGCAAGCCGCAGAGCGGCGCGGCAGCCGGCCAAGGGCAAGAAGGCCACGCGGACGGCACGCGAAGCGGCCTCGGGCGGCACGGCGGGCGCTACCGGCACGCCAATGGCACGCAAGATCAAAGAGGGCTGAAACGACAGCGGCCCAGGTTCGACGATCGTGCCGTTGACCTGGGCCGGAGTGCGGTGGAGCGGGCGACGGGAATCGAACCCGCACCGTCAGTTTGGAAGACTGAAGCTCTGCCATTGAGCTACGCCCGCGACGGCCTCCGTGTGGAGGCGCGCCGACAGCGTACCCAATGCCGCCGATCTCCGCGCAGCCTGCCCGCGGCTGTGGTCGGGAACGAACCACGGGCCCGGTCTGGGTGCGCGCGGACAGTGCTGCTCCCGGGGGGTGCGGTGCGACCGGACGGGTCGCTGTTGCCGTCCCCCGCGAGCCGGCCGGTGGGCTCCGTCGGTCGACCCAACGGCGGAACACGCGATCGGATGTGGCCCCGGGGAAGTGTGCGTGGGTGTGGACGGCATAGACTGCATCCCGCCACGGGGTGTGGCGCAGCTTGGTAGCGCACTCGCTTTGGGAGCGAGGGGCCGTGGGTTCAAATCCCGCCACCCCGACTGTCGTTCGCGGCCGGGTCGACCCGGGCACCGCCGTTCTACGTGTGGTTCCCGGGCAGTGCCTGTAGGCCGTACCGGCTCGCCTACACTCGATGGGCTGTAGACAGCGCCCAGACCACCAAGATCCGTCAAGGAGTACGCCTGTGAAGAGCACCGTCGAGACTCTGAGCCCGACGCGCGTGCGGCTCGCCATCGAGGTGCCGTTCGTCGAGCTCGAGCCGAGCCTCAAGAAGGCGTACCGGGAGATCGGCCAGCAGGTCCAGGTTCCCGGCTTCCGCCGGGGGAAGGTTCCGGCCGCCGTGATCGATCAGCGGGTCGGCCGGGGCACCGTGCTCAACGAGGCGGTCCAGGAGGCCATCCCGCAGAACATCCTCTCGGCGGTGCGCGAGCACGACCTGAAGACGCTGGGTCGTCCCGAGGTCGAGATCACCGAGTTCGCGGACGGCGACTCGCTCAACTTCACCGCCGAGGTGGACATCCGGCCGGAGCTCAACCTTCCCGACCTGTCGACGGTCGAGGTGACGGTAGATGAGCTGAAGATCGATGACAGCGAGATCGACGAGCAGGTGCAGAGCCTGCGGGAGCGGTTCGCGACGCTGAAGACCGTCGAGCGGGCTGCCGCCGAGGGCGACTTCGTGCAGATCGACCTGAACGCGACCGTTGACGGCGAGGAGGTCCCCGGGGGCTCGGCGACCAACCTTTCGCACGAGGTCGGCAGCAAGCAGCTCCTGCCGGGCCTGGACGAGGCCGTCGTCGGATTGGCAGCCGACGCGAGCACGACCTTCACCACGCAGCTCGTCGGCGGGGACTACGCCGGTCGCGACGCCGAGGTCTCGGTGACGGTCCGCACGGTCAAGGAGAAGGAGCTGCCGGAGCTGGACGACGAGTTCGCCGAGCTGGCGAGTGAGTTCGACACCATGGCGGAGCTTCGCGACGATGTCCGCGAGCGGGTGACCCGGAGCAAGCAGGTCGAGCAGATCTACGCCGCCCGGGACAAGGCCCTTGAGCAGATTGTCGAGGCGGCCGAGGTGCCGGCGCCGGAGGGTGTTGTCCGCGAGGAGGTCGAGAGCCGCAGGGCGTCGATGGTGGATCAGCTCGAGCGGATCGGTGCCTCGATGGAGGAGTACCTCGCGGCCGAGGAGAAGACCGAGGAGCAGATCAACACCGAACTGACCGAGGCGGCCACCCAGGGCGTGAAGATTCAGCTCCTGCTGGACACCGTCGCCGACGCGCAGGAGATTCAGGTCTCCGACGACGAGTTCGGTCACGAGATCGTGCACCGGGCGCAGCGGGCCGGGGTGGCTCCGCAGCAGTTCTACGACCAGCTGGTCCGCTCCGGTGCCGCCGGTGCGGTCTACGGTGACGTCCGGCGGGGCAAGGCCCTGGCCTCGATCATGGATCACATCACGATCAAGGACGCTACTGGCGAGGCGGTAAGCCTCGACGCCCTGCGCGCCGAGAACGAGGCCGCGCACGCTCACGCGGAATGATCGTAGGTTTCGGCCGCCGTCCCTGCCATTTGGCTGGGGCGACGGCCGAACCTGTTTTTGGGTACGCCTGACCGGGCTGCGCTGAGAGCGAACAGTGCCCCGACCGGGGTTCTGCCACTCGGTCGAGCCGTTAGTGTCGGGTAGGACGGTACGGAGAGCGAAGGGCTGCCATGACCGACATGCACATCCCGCCGACGCCGCTCCGGGCGATCGATGCCCGCGGTGGCGACAACATTGGCAACCTCGACGACTCGGTCTACAACCGGTTGCTCAAGGAGCGGATCATCTTCCTGGGCAGCGAGGTGACCGACCAGGTCGCCAACCGCATCTGCGCGCAGCTGCTGCTGCTCGCCGCGGAGGACCCGGACCGCGACATCAACCTCTGGATCAACTCGCCGGGCGGCTCGGTCTACTCGGGCATGGCGATCTACGACACGATGCAGTTCATCGACAATGACGTGTCCACGGTGGCGATGGGCATGGCGGCCTCAATGGGTCAGCTTCTGCTCTGCGCCGGCACCAAGGGCAAGCGGTACGCCCTGCCGCACGCCCGGATCATGATGCACCAGCCGTCGGGTGGCATGGGCGGTACCGCCTCGGACATCGCTATCCAGGCGGAGCAGATGCTCTACACCAAGCGGATGTTCCAGGAGCGGGTCGCTTTCCACACCGGCCAGACTCAGGCGGAGATCGAGGCGGACTCGGACCGTGACCGTTGGTTCACCGCCCAGGAGGCCATGGAGTACGGCTTCATCGACAAGGTGATCACCGGGGCCGCTCAGGTTCCGGAAGGCGCCGGGACCCTGAGCTGAGCGAGGAGCTGACGATGACCGACCTGAGCCTGCCGCCGCAGTTCGCGGCCGTGCACAACCGCTATGTCCTGCCGTCGTTCGTCGAGCGCACGTCGTACGGGGTGAAGGAATCCAACCCGTACAACAAGCTCTTCGAGGATCGGATCATCTTCCTCGGGGTCCAGGTGGATGACGCGTCGGCCAATGACGTGATGGCCCAGCTGCTCACGCTGGAGGGCACGGACCCGGACCGCGACATCATCATGTACATCAACTCGCCGGGTGGCTCGTTCACGGCCATGACGGCGATCTACGACACCATGCAGTACGTGCGGCCGGATATTCAGACGGTCTGCCTGGGGCAGGCGGCCAGTGCGGCGGCGGTGCTGCTCTCGGCCGGCACGCCCGGTAAGCGGATGGCGCTGCCGAATTCGCGGATCATCATTCACCAGCCTGCCACGGAGGGGGGCTACGGGCAGGGCTCGGATATCGAGATCCAGGCCCGGGAGATTCTGCGGATGCGTACCCAGCTGGAAGAGATGCTCTCCCGGCACTGCAACCAGCCGGTGGAGAAGGTCCGCAAGGATATCGACCGAGATAAGATTATGACGGCCGAGGAGTCCCGTGAGTACGGGCTGGTCGACACCATCCTCACCAGCCGTAAGAAGGGCTTACTGGCCGCTAACGCCGCCAACTGAGCCGGATCAGGTCAGAGGTCGGCCGGGGGAAGCCTCGACCGACCTCTGACACACCCGTTTTAGGGGTCGGAGAAACCCGCGCCAGCGGGTAACGTCGGGTCTGTACCGCTTCGCCGGTCGACCCGGCAGGTAGCTGAGATGGGCGGCGCGCGGTGTCCGGGGGCCATGGCCGGATCGCTGGCCGACGAGTGCAGGGAGACTGTAGGTGGCACGGATCGGTGACGGCGGCGACCTACTGAAGTGCTCCTTCTGTGGGAAGTCGCAGAAGCAGGTCAAGAAGCTTATCGCTGGTCCCGGCGTCTATATCTGCGACGAGTGCATCGATCTCTGTAACGAGATCATCGAGGAAGAGCTGGCCGAGTCGGGCGAAGTGAAGTGGGAAGAGCTTCCCAAGCCGATGGAGATCTGCCAGTTCCTCGATAGTTACGTCGTGGGTCAGGCTCAGGCCAAGAAAGCTCTCGCCGTCGCGGTCTACAACCACTACAAGCGAATTCAGGCCGAGGCGGCCGGTGCGCCCAGCGCGGACAGCGTTGAGTTGGCCAAGTCCAACATCCTGCTGCTGGGCCCCACGGGATGCGGCAAGACCCACCTGGCACAGACCCTGGCCCGGATGCTCAACGTGCCGTTCGCCATCGCGGATGCCACGGCCCTGACCGAGGCCGGATACGTCGGTGAGGACGTCGAGAACATCCTCCTCAAGCTGATCCAGGCCGCCGACTACGACATCAAACGCGCCGAGACCGGGATCATCTATATCGACGAGGTCGACAAGATCGCGCGCAAGTCGGAGAATCCGTCGATCACTCGCGACGTCTCCGGCGAGGGTGTGCAGCAGGCGCTGCTCAAGATGCTGGAGGGGACGGTTGCGAACGTTCCGCCCCAGGGCGGCCGTAAGCATCCACATCAGGAATTCATTCAGATCGACACCACCAACGTGCTCTTCATCTGCGGCGGTGCCTTCGCGGGCCTCGACCAGATTATTGAGGCGCGTACCGGTCACGGTGGGACGGGTTTCGGTGCCCGGCTGCGGGCGGTCTCGGAGCGTTCGACCGACGACACCTTCAGCCAGGTGATGCCGGAGGACATGCTGAAGTTCGGTCTGATCCCCGAGTTCATCGGTCGGCTCCCGGTGATCACCAACGTTCGTAGCCTCGACCGTGAGGCTCTGGTGCAGATCCTCACCGAGCCGCGCAATGCGCTCGTCCGGCAGTACCAGCGCCTCTTCGAGTTGGACGGCGTCGAGCTGGAGTTCGAGCAGTCGGCCCTGGAGGCGATCGCCGACCAGGCGATGCTCCGCGGCACCGGCGCCCGCGGTCTCCGCGCGATCATGGAGGAGGTGCTGCTCTCCGTGATGTACGAGGTGCCCAGCAACCCCGACGCGGCCCGCGTTCTGATCAATCGTGACGTGGTGTTGGAGAACGTAAACCCAACGATCGTTCCGCGTGAGTTCACCAGCCGCCGGGCACGGCGGGAGCGTGAGGAGAAGTCCGCGTGACCGAGTTGACTCGCGCTGGGGTCTAACCGGAACCTCGAGGTCCTGGGCGCTTCGCTGTTGCCGACGCGACGTGGCCGTAATCCTGGTCCTGTTCCGTTGACTCCCCTGCCCGTAGCCTGGGTCCCATGCGAGTCGCGGTCTGCCAGTTGAACGCCCGGGATGACCGAGAGACGAATCTGGCCGCCGCCGAGGCCCTGCTGAGGCGGGCAGCAGCCGGTGGTGCCGATCTCGCGATCCTCCCCGAGTACGTCGACTATCTCGGTCCGGTCGCGGGGCAACCGGACGCGGAGCCGGTGGACGGGGAGGTCGGGCGGTTCTTCGCCGACGCCGCTCAGCGGCTCGGCATCTGGGTTGTCGCTGGTTCGATCCACGAGCGGGGCCCGGACCCGGAGCATTCGTACAACACCTGCCTGGTGTTCGACCGTTCCGGGACGCTCGCTGCCAGCTACCGCAAGATCCACCTGTACGACGTGGAGATTCCCGGGCGGGTGTCGTACCTGGAGTCAGCCACGGTCGCTGCCGGCTCGCAGCCGGTAGTCGTTGAGGTGGAGGGCATTCGGGTCGGGCTGTCGATCTGCTACGACCTTCGTTTCCCCGAGCTCTATCGCCAGCTCGTCACGGACGGAGAGGCAGACCTACTCCTCGTTCCGGCAGCTTTCATGTTGCACACGGGGCGGGACCACTGGGAGGTGCTGTTGCGCGCCCGGGCCATCGAGAACCAGTGCTTCGTTGCGGCTGCCGCCCAGACGGGGGACCACGAGCCGAGCCGCACCTGCTTCGGGCGCAGCATGGTGATAGATCCCTGGGGGACGGTGCTCGCCCAGGTGCCGGATGGTTCCGGGCTCGCGATTGTCGATCTTGACCTGGAGCGGCTGCGAACGGTCCGGGCCGAGTTGCCGAGCCTGGCCAACCGTCGTCTCTAGCCTTTCTGAGCCCGCCCGAGCGTTCGGAGCCGCAGGCGGTAACGGCTCGTCGGTGGTGCGGCTGTTCGTTGAAGGCCGTCCTCAGCCCTGGAGCAGCACACCGATCGTCGCGAGGCCGACGATGGCGGCGGCCGTGACCAAGAGGGCCGTCGTCATTCGGGACGGTCCCCGGCGAGCGAGCCGGCCGATCGACAGGACCAGGACGACGAGTACGACGGCGCCGATGACGAGTTGCCAGAACGGCAGGAGTAGTCCGAGTAGCGTGTCCTTGGCGAGCACCGGGGTCGCTGTCAGCTCGGCCATGCAGACACTCTCCCACGGATGAGCGGTTCCGGTCCTCCGCACACGGTTGAGTGGGTGGGTTGCCGGAGGTGTGCCACGGCCGACTGGCGCCAGTGATGGATCTTGATTTGCCTTCTGCGGGACGACCGCGTAACTTTCTCTTTGCACGCGGGAAGCCGGGAAAACCGGCAGAGAGCGGGCACCAGGGCCGTGGCGATACAGCCGAGCGGGGCTGGGGCACGGGCGGTGTGAGGAACTTCCGGAGACGGAGTTGCAATCACGAAGCCGACCGGGTAGAGTACTGAAGCCGGCAGGAGCCGGGCGGATGGCCGCGAAGCGGACGTCGGCCGGTCTGTCGATTCCCACAACAGTAACGACCGCGAAGTTAGCGTGCGTGATTGTGGGCCGGCAAAGGACGGGTTTGTCGCCTGAATAGCCAGGTTGACGATCACGGAATAGTCCGGGTAGTTTA
>NZ_JBXEDG010000003.1:0-1237225 GCF_056820975.1 Salinispora sp. CH2A1_6 | reverse complement strand
GTCTCCAAGCGAGAGTAGACACGTTGGTTTGGTTCAGGTAGGCCGCGGCCATCGGGCTTCATCTTGTCGGGCTTGCACGGGCCCTTGCTCCGCACACACCACCAGATTTTACTCAGATTCGCCCTTAAAGCACATGCTGATTCCCTCCACAGTCACCGAACTGCGCCAGATTCGGGCATGATCTAGAATTCCCTGCAGCTGACGGTTCGCTCTGACTGGTCGGATAGCCGCGCCCGCAGGACGTCGATGCTGTCAGCCCGGCACACCTTTCACGACACCTGAGCTCCCAGCCCCGCGCTCTGACGGGTAGCCCGACCTCCCACCAACTACTGCCATGTTGACGATCTCGAAGTCCTCGAACCTGACTACGGAGCGGCCATGAGAGCCTCCACCGGCTTGGAAAATCCTAAATTGACTTGGTGGCGTAGCACGTCGCACCGAGGCTTACTTATCGGACTAGTCATTCTGTCCCTGCTGGCAAGCTTGCTGCCAGCCAATCCGGCGCGAGCTGAGGAACTATCACCTCCTACTGTTGATCGGTCGCCAGTGGTGCAGGCGTGGCTGGCCGGGGGTTCTCAGGTCCGCACTGCGGCGGAGCGGGCCCTGATCGGTTCGGATGAGGACGTACAAACGTTCCTCGATGAGGGTTGGGGGCAGGCGCAGCGGCTGGACGAGCGTGATGCGTTGGTGGCGGTGATCGCTGAAGGTGGGCCGTCGCTCCGGAGGGCCGCGCAACAGGCGCTAGCCGCTGCCGACGACGGTGATCACTACGCTATACAGACATTTCTGGACTCGGGCTGGGAACAGCCGTCGAACATCGATGCGCGGATACGTGTGAACCAGATGATGGCGGCTGGTGGGGATACGGTGAAGGCTGGCGCGGAGGAAGCGCTGAAATCGCTGGATCCGTCCATATGGCACGAATTTCTGGAATCAGGTTGGCAGTCGCGGTGGCTGTTAGATCAGCGGATTCGGGTCAACCAGGCGATGGCCGCAGGTGGGCCGCAGGTGAAAGCAGCAGCTGAGAAGGCGCTGAGGGCCGGGACACCCGAGGCGTTCGAGATGTTCCTGGGCTATGGATGGTCAGTGGCGGCGGCCCGGGACCAGGAGACCGACACGCTGACGTCGCTGCAGGCGCAGGCACAGGCGCAAGGTGATTTGGCCGAGCAGGAGACGCAGCGAGCCACGGAAGAGGCGGCGCGGGCGAAGGAAGCCGCGGAAGCGGCTCGTCGGTCGGCTCAGGAGGCTGCTGCGGCGACGGACGCGGCGAGGCAGGACACGGCTGAGGCAGCGGCGCAGGCGAAGCGGGCCGCGGTGGCCGCGCAGAAGGCGGCGGCCGCGGCGAAGGTGGCGGTGCAGGCGGCGGCGTCGGCGAACCGGGCGGCGCGGGCGGCCGCGGCCGCGGCACAGCGTGCGGCATCGGCGGCAGTGCAAGCGGATCGGGCGGCGGCGAAGGCGTACAAGGCCGCGGCGCAAGCAGCGATCGATGAATCGGACGCCGACGCGGCGCGGGAAGCTGCGCAGGACGCGCGGAGCAAGGCCAAGCTGACGCGGGACCTGGCCACAAGTGCCAATCTGGCTGGTCAGGCCATCCAGGCGAGTATTGAAGCGGTGGACGCTGTCGAGGCGGCGGCGGAACAGGCGGAGCTGGCAGCCAAGGCCAACGATGAGGCAGCCCAGTATGCCAACGCCGCCGGCGCGAACGCCTCGGCGGCGGTGGCGGCGGCCAAGCAGGCGCGGGCAGACGCGGACCGGGCGCTGCGCGCGGCGAGGGCGGCACAGAAGTACCTGAACGTGGCGGTGCAGGCGGCCTTCGCTGCGCGGGACGCGGCGAATCGGGCGGCGCAGCATGCCGAAGATGCAGCCGACGCCGCGATCGACGCGGCGAACCATGCCGGTGACGCGGCGACGGCAGCCCAACGCTCAAGTGAGGCGGCGAACGCAGCGAGCGTAGCGGCACAGGCGGCAGTGGAGACCGCCAGCCAGGCGATCGAGGTGTACGAAGCGGCGCGGGAGGCGGACACCGAGCGGCTCACCGTTTTTCAGGACGAACGTGTCGAGACGGCCCGGGAAGCCGCCGCGCTGTACGACGAGGCACAGGCCGCGGCCAAGTGGGACGCGCTGCAGGCCGAGCAACGGGGCGCGGAAACCGACCAGCTGATCGCCGAAGCTCTGGATCCAGCCACCGATCCCGCAGCCGCGTTAACCGCGGCTCGTAAGGTCGCAGTGAACCTCATGCACGCCTCCGGCGTCTGGACGCGGCAAGCCGCGCAGGCCGCGCTGGGTGGCAGTGACGCCCAGGTCATGGAGTTCGTTCGGACTGGCATCACAGAGGCAGCCGGGCAGGACGACCGGATTGTGGTTGCCGAACTGGCGATTAGCGAGAACACGTCGCTGGGTGACGCGGCCCTCGCGGCATTAGAGGGCAGTGACGCGGAGGTGTCGCAGTTCCTGCTTACGCAGGACTACCCCGGGCGATACATCCAGGACCGGATCAAGGTCAACCAGATCATGGCCGCGGCGCGGAACTCCGGCGATACCCACCTGATGCAGAAAGCGCAGGAGGCCCTCCAAGACGGGGACGGGCAGGTACTGCGCACGTTCATCGCATCCGGCCAGTACAACGCGGTCGCCATCGGTCAGCGGATCAAGGTCAACCAGGTCATGGCCGCCTCAGAAAGCGGCCCGGAGGTCAAGACTGCCGCACAGATTGCCCTCACTGGGCCGCCGCCCGGGCTCCACAAGTTCCTCACCGAGGGGCGCTACGCGGCCGCTGAGCGGGACCAAAGCACCGCCGCGCACCTGGCGGTTGTCGCCAGCCTCGTGGAGCGGATCAACGAGGTGGCCCAGAGCGCGCTGCAGGACGCGATGAACGCGCAGGCTGTCGCGGCCGAAGCTCGCGACGACGCGGCAGCCGCGGCGGACTACGCGAATCAGGCCACCGAGTCGGCGCAGGCCGCGGCCAACTACGCCACGCAGGCGTCGCAGTACGCCGATCAGGCGAATAAGTCGGTGGCCAAGGCCGAAGCTGCGGTCCAGACCGCCAAGCTGGCGGCTAATCAGGCAGTCGGCTCGGCACGCAGCGCGATCCGCTCTGCTTCTTGGGCGATTCGTTCTCATGAATGGGCAGTCCAGTCCGCCAGGGAAGCGCAAGCCTCCAAGCAAGCTGCGTTCGACTCCGCCATCGCCGCTGGCGAAAGCGCCGAGAAGGCGATCGACGCAGCGACGGAGGCATACAAGAAGTACCAGGCCAACCTAGCTAGCGATATATCGATATGTATTGCTGAATACACCTCAGCTGGGGAGGGTTGGGACAAGCTCCTGACCGGCGAATCGGGTGACGCCGCCGAAAATTGCGCCCGCAACGCCGTCGGCGACCCGGCCGAGTTGGCCCGTCGGGCGTACATGAACTCCGGATACTGCAGCGTTTACATAGAGGGCAGTATATATCAAAAGAACTGCCTTGCCTCGGTGCTGTCCCCTGATTTCAAGGGTGACCAGATCCTGACCGTTATTACCGATATCCTTAATGGGGTCACCGCCACCCTGGTCCCAGCAGTTGGGGCCCTCGCGATCGGCTGCCTAGCGACGGTCGTCTGCGGCGTGGTAGCCGGCACCCTATATGGCATCGGCGCAGCCGGATACAACATCCACCAATACATAAACGGTGACCAGGACCTAGCCGAAACCCTCCTGAACCTGGGCGTCCTGGCAGCAGAAGCCCTGGCCTTCGCCGGAGCCGCAAAGCTGGTCAGCATCGGCTTCCAAGCCGCCAAACAACTCTATACCATCAGCCGCGCCGCCAAGCAAGCCGAGTTGCAAATCTCCCTGACCACACTCGCCTCTGCGAAACTCAAGGGCTTGACATCGTGTTTGACTGACAGCAACAGCTTCGCTCCAGCCACCCCGGTCCTGCTGGCCGACGGCACAAGCAAAGCCATCGCCGACATCCGCGTAGGCGATCAAGTACTAGCCACCGACACGCTAACCGGCAAAAATCACGCCCAGCCAGTTACCAACTTAATTGTCAATACCGACACCGAGCTAACCAACCTGACAATCCAGCAAGCATCAGGTGAGCTTGCCGTTCTAGAAACCACCCCTGCACACCCCTTCTGGACACCAGACCTCCAACGCTGGACGGATGCTGCCGAACTCACTCCTGGCACCGTCCTACATACCACTGAAAACGACAGCGCGCGCGTCGTTGAGGTTCACTCATTCCCGGGCCACCGGACGATGCACAATCTCACCGTCCATCGCACCCACACGTACTATGTGATAGCCGGCAACACACCGGTGCTGGTCCACAACGACAACGGCGGCATTGACCTCAGTAAGGCGACCCCTTGGCAGGGGGGTCGATTCCCGGTGGGTGGCGCGCTTGACGCAGGCGGACCAGCGAACGGAATTCTTTACCGCACTCAGAATGGGGTCATTAGCAACTACGCCGTATACGATGCGGATGGCGTTATCTTGCGGCGAGTTGATTTGGTTGGTGCCGCACATGGCGGAGTGCCGACACCTCACGTCCAGGAGTTCAGCCGGAACGTGACTCCTGATGGGCGGGTCTTCCCGCAGCAAAGCAAGATTGCGACACCGGCTGGCCCGGGGGATCTTCCGCGCATCAGGTGCTAATAAACGCAGGTGGGACGATGCCAGGGCCAGAAGAGTAGAGAGAGGCAGGCAAGCCGTGGATCTTAACAAGCTTCCCCAGCTAGAGGGCTGGATCAGGGCTAGCGAGGAGTTCGATCCAAGAACCTTTCTGCAGTCCACGGCGACCGTGGGCGAGGCTGCCGCCATGTCGATGCTCTTCTGGCCCGAGTTCACCGAGTATCGCAATGGCGTCTTCTTGAGCTTTCTCTTCGAGCAGCGCGGAGTCGATGTGTGGTTCGATGAACTCAAGGGAGATAAGAGCGCAGTCGAGGGTGTTGTTAACCACGTTCATTTGTGGGACGTGTTTGCACCGAAGTCAGAAGCTGAATACGCCGTGTTGGCCGAGCTGACCCCGCGCATTGCGGCGATGTGGCGCGCGGCGCTCAAATCCGCATTCCCCACCCGAGAATTCGTCGTCTCCGTAGCCGATGCATCAGAGGATTATGGGCCCACGATTTCGATTCGATCAGCCTAATCGCTTCAATACCGAAAGTATCGATCTCGCCCCGTTGTGCGCAGGTAGGTGTGGTTGTTTGCCTGGGTTGCTGTCACGGTTGCTGTCAGATAGTTAGCAGGTATGGAAATAGATAAATGTAAACTACCTGATCGTGACAGTGCGTGAGGTCTGTCCGGTGGCGCGGCGCGTAGCGTCGGAGCGGCGATCGCCGGGAGGTGTCGCGGCGCTTGCCCGGTGAAGCGATCGTCACGGCCTGGTGTCCCCGGAGGCTGCTCCTCGCGGCGCCGATGGCTGGCTGAGTTGGCCGTTAGGGTCGCCCTTCGCGTGGGCGCGTGCACGCGGGGCCGGCCGGCAGGCCGGGCCGTCTTGATCTGGTGAAGCGATTTTTAGCCCAGTGGCTCCGTCTGTGGCGGGGCTGCTGGGCTACGCCTTGGGGCCATGGCCTCGATTCGTCGGCCGATCGGCGGTAGGGGCGCTGCTGGTGGTGCCGGCGGCTCGTCCGAGGTTAGCTTCGTAGGCGGCGAGGTCGTCGGTGAGGTCGGTGTGTGCTTGTTGGAGGGTGGCGAGTTCTTCGGTGGCTTGCCAGGCTGCGGCGGTGTCCTTGCGCGTGAACGCGTCGACGATCTTGCCGCTGATGCGGTCGCGTTCGAGTAGGTAGAGGGCGAGGCGCCGGTTGAGTGCCGGGTTGTCGCTGATGACCGGTGTCTGGGTGGTCGCGGCGATGGGGCGGCCGTCGGCGTCGGTGCCGATGCGTTCGGGTGCCTGGGGGTGGACGAAGGTGCCTTTGCCGACGACGGCGTAGGTGAGGCCGCGGTGTTGCAGCTCCCGTAGGGCGCGTTGGGCGGTCATGGAGGCAACGCTGTAGGTGTCGGCCATACGCCGGGCGGTGGGGAGCACGTCGCCGGGGGCGAGTTTGCCGGTGCGGATCTGGTCGACGATGTCGTCGACGACCCGTTGGAACAGGGCGCGTCGGTCGTCGGCGTCGTGCGGCATGTACTGATCGTAGTCGTGTTGTCCTGATTGAGCTACACGGGCTACCCAAGATTCCTGAGCTAAGCCTCTTGACTAGATCACAATTGTCACGTGAAGCTTAGGAAGCCTAGTAACTGCGTCGTTTGGGGTGTGGTGGGCGAACGAAGGAGAACGCTCGTGTTGGTACTGCCGATTGACGGTGGCAGGGGACTGCTGGTGCTCGCTGTGGCGACGCCGCAGTTCAAGGACAAGGAGAACGGGGTTGCCGCGGCGGACCGCGCTACGGGTGCGCCGTTGGTGGAGGTGCCCCTGGCGTTGACGGCCGACGGTGGGACCCCGCAGGTGTTGCGGGTGTCGGTGCCGCAGCCGTCGGTGCCGAAGGACCTCACGGTCGGCCAGTGGGTCAAGGCGATCGGGCTGACGTTGGTGGCGGGGGAGAAGAACGGCCGGGCGTGGCAGATCTTCCGCGCGTCGGCGGTGTTGGCGGTGAAGCCTGGATGACGGCGATCGATTCGGATCATTCTTTAGTCATGAGATGTCGGTTGACGACGTGCAGGGTGCCATTCGAAGCGAAATGCAACAGAACAGGGACACCTTGATTCAGAACGGCACTACCGGCCAGCATCAAGTCCGCGGAACGGTCAACGGAACAGAGTATGTTCTTGGTGTAAACAATTGTCGCGTCGGCCGGTCCTACCCGGTTAAGTAGGCATCGTAATATGATCACCATTCGGACCTTTCTGCGATCCAAGGGTGGCGCGTTTCAGCAGTTAGAAGCCTAGGAAACGCTTCCTGGCGACCCCGACTACATCGAAGGGACAGTCGAGCTAAACATCGATGGCGTTGAGATTATAGGAAGGTCCGAATGGGGCTATGTGGATCAACTGTGGGCCTATATAGCCAACATGATTCATGCGCTTAGAACCCAGGATGAGGCAAGTACGTACTTCCCGGATCAACCAATTCTGCTGACCTTCGAGCGAAAGGGAAGTAGAATTCTGGTTTCTAGCAGAGCTGGTGAGACTACGAGGCGAGTAAGTGCGGACGAATCTCGGCGTCTTCGCCTGTGTCGTACCGAATTAGCAGCTATTCTTTTCTGAGATCACCTCAGTGGGGGAGTGTACATAGCTCCTCTGTCAACCGGTTGGTGTGCAGTCGGTGCGTAGTGCCTGGTAGACGACGTCGGATATGCGTCTTTTCAGAATGCGGAGGGCTTCGAGTCCGCCGTCGCCGCCGGCTTTGCGGCGTGTGATGAGGTCCTTGGCGGGCTGGTGCCAGCGAGCCTGGGTCATGGCGATACGGTGCAGGGCGGCGTTGAGCTGGCGGTTGCCGATGCGACCCAGTCGGTGGCGGGCTTGGTTGGATGACCACACCGGTAGCGGCGCGGTGCCGGCGTAGGCGGCCGCGGAGTGGAATCGTTCGATCCCGGCGGTCTCGCCCAGGATCTTTGCGGCGGTCAGGGCGCCGCAGCCGGGCATGGCGATGAGGGCTGGCGCTAGCTTCTCGGCCAGGTCACGGATCTCGGCTTCGATGGTGTTGATCTCTTCGGTGAGGTTCCGGCACCGCTGGGTGATGGCGGTGGCGAGGTGGGCAACGACCCCGGGCAGTTCCGCCAGGTGGTGCAGGATCCGGTCCAGGTTGCTGGTTCGGTCGAGGGATCGAGCCGGTGGGTCCCATTCGGGGTCGAGCTCGTGCAGATGCCAGCGGAGCCGGTTGATTACCCGCGTGCGTTCGGCGATGAGGTCTTCGCGGTGGTCGACCAGGAGCCGTAGTTCGCGGTTGGATCCGTCCAGGTGAGCGGTGGGCAGGCCGTCCTCGCGCAGTGCGGCGCGGGCGACGGCGAGGGCGTCGATCGGGTCTGACTTGCCGTAGGTGCGGCGGCGTCGCGGGCGTGGGCCATGAGTTGTCCGCGACCTGCACCGCGTTGGGCAGGGCGCGGCGGATGGCCTCGGCGTAGGTCGCCGAGCCAACTCGGCACACGACCTCGACGCCGGGATGCGCGCGCAACCACGCTTGCAGGGAGTCGGCGGTGCGGTCGGGTAGCACCTCGATCCGCTCATGGGTCTCGGCGTCGATCACCACGGTGGCGTAGCGGTGCCGCCGGCGTAGAGCGAAATCGTCAACGCCGATCACCCGAGGCGTCCGCCCCGTGGGCAACGGAATGCGCAGCAGGGCGCGCAGGGCCGTGTGACGGGACAAGCCCATGGCCAAGATCGCCAGCAGACGCGACCCTGCCCGGCCCGCCAACTCCTTGACCACGGCTTTGACCTGCCTGTCCAAACGAGCCGTGCGGCGCTGGTATCGCTCCAGCACCCCGGAGACCTGTTCCCGGAAGGTACGGCGGCAGCCGCGCGTGGGGCACACCAGACGCCGCACCCGCACCCGAACCACCACCCGCCGCCCGCCGCCCGCCGCCCGCCGCCCGCCGCCCGTCGCCCGTCGCCCGTCGCCCGTCGCCCGTCGCCCGCAACGTCCGCGACCGTCCGCCAGTGATAGCCGTGCACCCGTCCCGACGAGGCCCCGCATATCGGGCAGACCGCAGCGTCCCGGGGCGTGCGGGCCAGCACCACGATCCGCTCACCCTCGTCGGCCACATCCTCAATGACCAGCGGGACAGCCCCGAGAACACCGTCTGTATAAGCCCATTGACATCATCCACACAGGAACAACGACACCAGCCACCCTCCGCCACCACCGAAAGTGAGACAGGGCCGTTAACTTGACACTCCCCCACCCGACGAACCCGAGGACACCTCAACCCCCACTAACTTCGTAGAGCCCCTATGGTGACAAGAGTCGAGCGTTGAACGGGTCGCCGAACTAATTCGCAGAGGCAAACCTTGGGATTTCCAATCAGCCCGTTGGAATCTTCGTCCCTGATTCGGTAACCGCTCAATAGAACCCGGGCGACATTACAGCTTAGGCGCCGGACGACGTTCTGTCGTCCGGCGCCTAAGAAACGGAACTGGGTTAGGGTTTGACGGTCAGCCGCAGCAAGGTGGTGGGTTCATTGCCACCTCCCAGCCCAAACTGGATGATGCCGTCCGGGTCGAGATCCTTCGTGCTCTCTTCCCCACCATCCGTGATCACCGTCGCGGTACCATTGTGGCCGGTTCCGGTCCGTTGGCCGTCACCCATAATCTCGAAGACCCGTGGTATCCGAAGATCCAGCCGACCCACTGGTTCGAGCACCTTGAAGCAGATTCTCCAATGACTAGGGTCTCCTTCAGCTCTCCAGACCTGGATCAGGCCGACATCGTTCACCGGGGGAGTGTTGCAGTCGGCGAACACAATATTACCGTCACCGGAGATGAGTTCCACGTTGTGTTCAGCCAGAATGGCCGCTGCTCCCGGGTAGCTAAAATCCTCCACGATCGAGCCACCGTTGGTCTCGGTTGGCACATCCTCGGCAGCGGCGACGGCGACGCCCGCAGACGCCGCGCCCGCCACAACTATACCGATCGTCCCAACCATGAGCATTTTCGACACGTTACGCATGCCGTAACCACATCCTTTCGACTGCCGTCATACGGTAGGCAGTGGTCTTTGAGCTAATCAGCTGGCGAACATCCTGCGGACTACGGCCTGCACCAGCTATGGGCAGTGACACAGAACTACCAGCGGCGGGTGTTGTCGGGCCAGGAGTTGTACGGTTGGGCGGAGAGGATGGGGTCCCAGCCGCTGCTCGCGCTGCCGGTTGGGGTGTACGGGGTGATGTCGGTGCCGCTGCCGTTGAACGGGGACGTGTCCAGGTAGCCGGTCACGACGCCGTTGCCGTCGCGTCGGTAGTAGAGGCCGCCGCCGGGTGAGAACAATGCGGTGGCATTGCCCCAGCCGCTGGTGGCGAGGTCTGCCCGGCTCCAGTCGTTGGTGCCGACGGCGGTGTAGGCGATGAGGGCGCCGGCGTTGGTGGTTGCCAGCAGGCGTCCCTCACCGGTGGCTGCCAGGGTGGGTACGCCGAAGCCGCTGCTGACGATGGTCGTTCCGTTGATCAGGTCGGTGGCCGGGTTCGCGGGTTTGGCCTTGGTCACGGTGTATCGCAGCCACTTGCCGCCGGCGCGGCCGAACAGGGAGCCGTGCCCGTCGTAGACCAGCAGGTCGTGGGTCCAGCCGCCACCGAGACGCTCAGCGGTACGGGTGAAGGTCAGCGGTTGGGTGCCGGTGATGTCGACCCGGTGCAGGCTACCGGTCTCGGTGGTGACCAGCAGCGTGTCCGAGTTGAGAGTTGCCAGCGCTTTCGGCGTGAACCCGAGGGTCTGTTCCGACACGGTGCTGGCCACCTTCGCCCCGGTGACCGGGTCCAGCGCGGTGTAGGAGATCCGACCGTCTGAGTTCACCCCGTACACCGACACCAGTGCGGTCCACGGCCGCGCCGACAGCAGTATCTGGTCCCAGCCGCTGCTGCTGACCGGATCGTTCGGGAAAGACTGGATGTCACTGCCGCTACCGTCGAACGGATTCACGTCGCGGTAGCGGTCCAACCGACCGCTCGAGGTCCGCGCGTAGTAGTGGCCACCACCGGGCGAGAGCAACTGCGTCGGGGCCGACCAACCACTGGCGGCCAGATCGTCCCTGGACCACGCCTCGGCACCGCTACCGTGAATCGTGTACGACAGCAGCCGGCCGCCCGAGGCGTTACCCAGGATCCGTCCCGCACCCGGCGACGTGATGGCCCTCAACCCGAACCCGGTACCGATCACGGTGCCCCGGCTGATGTGCTCCGCGCTACTCGGCTTCTCGGTGGTCAACGTCCGACGGCGAAGCTCACCGTTGTCGAGGATGCCGTACAACGACCCGTACCCGTCATAGGTCAGCCGGCTATACGGAGACCACCCGCTCATCACCCAAGTGGCAGTGAACGTCAACGGATCCGTTCCGGTGACATCCACCCGATGCATCTTGCCGGCAGGATCGGTGACCAGAATGGTGTCCTCGTTCAGCGTGGCCATCGCCTTCGGAACAAAACCGAGGCTGGCAGCCGACTCCCGGTCCGCCCGCAGTTCACCGGTAGCCGAATCGATCACACTGTAGGTCAACCGGCCATCATCCAGGACACCGAAAATCTGCACGTCAGCGGTCTGCTCACCGATCCACGCGCCAAGGTCGTCAACCCGGGTCGCGGTCGCCCCGTCCCGGGTCTCCGTCTCCCCCAGACAGCCCTTCTGCCACGAGGTACTACTAACGGCCACCAGTACGGACGCACCCTCAACATCGCGGAACACCGGCCCCCCGGCATCCCCCCTACACACCGTCGCCCCAGCCGACGCCCCCACCACACCAACAGTGGCCGCAGCGACATCCTCAACAGTGAACGCCGCAGCATGCAGACGATCCGGCACCCACTCGGTGGCCGTACGGCCATACCCCGCGACCATCACCGTCTCACTAACCCCGGGAGCAGTGTCGGCAAGCCCCACCGGAGCAACATCGGTAACCGGCGCGGACAGACGCGCCAAGACCAGGTTCCGATCCGGATGCGGCACCACCGCCACCACCGCACGCTCCTGACCCGCCGTCCCCGTCAGGTCAGTACGACCAATCACCGCACTAGTCGGTTTCCCCGGCGCCCCCCGAACCACCGGCCCAACACCATCACTGACACAGCTCTTCGCCGTCAACAACCAATCCTGGTCGACCAGCACACCCGTACACGCCCGATCACCACCAAACACAACACCCTGGCAGTGAACCCATACGCCCCATTCGGAACCGGATCAGAACCACCAACAGCCCGAGCAACACCACCACCCAACACACCAGCAGCAAGCACAGCCCCGGTCAGGGCCGCACCCCAACGACGCAAAACATGAACCGACAAAACGCCCCCATCACCTAAATCTGCAACGCAAAACCGACATGACATCAACTCACTTCTGCCCAAGGACCAAACAGGAAGCACTGACGACACTAGCGATGAGCCCAGCTTCGATAGCCCCCGGACTCTAGCCCAACCTCCATCGAAGCGTGTGCCCACTGCCACAATAATATGTAAACGGCAAAAATCCGACAGATGGGGTTAGTCGCAAATAGCCACCTGATATAAGCAGCTCACATCATCACAATTAACGACATAAGGGAAAGGCGGCTACCACCCCAAAGCCCCAGTATCGAGAGTCGCGACCATCACGCCAGTACCAACACCTGCTGGCCGGGCTACAAGCGCGTCCGGTGCCGCAGGCGCCCCGGCGAAGCCACCAGTCCGGTCTACGAACTCCCGGAGCTGGCCGCCGGAGGGGTCGCACCGCTGACTCCCGGAGCGTCCAGGAGGACGCCGGGGTTGAGCACCCATGATGGATCCAGGGCAGCTTTCGCGGCGCGCAGCGCCAGCGCCACCGGCTCGGGGCGCTGCTGGTCGTACCAGGGTCGGTGGTCGCGGCCGACGGCGTGGTGGTGGGTGATGGTGCCCCCGGCGGTGAGCAGCGCCGCGGAGACGGCGGACTTGATCTGGTCCCACTGGGCGAGGGTGCTGCCCCACCGGCCGGCGGCGTAGACGCCGAAGTAGGGGGCTGGCCCATCCGGATAGACGTGGGTGAACCGGCAGGTGACCACCCCGGTGGCGCCGACCTCCCGCAGGGCCGCGCCGACCGCGTCGAGCACGGCGGCGCGCAGCGCCGGATAGCGGTCCCAGGTGCAGGCGGTCTCGAAGGTCTCCACGATCATCGACCGGGCGGCGAGGGCATCCCGCTGGTACGGCATCCGCAGGAACGACGAACGCCAGGTGTCGGTGGCGCCGCTCCCCCGGGATGCTGACGCGTCGCGCTCTCGGGGCGGCTCGGGTAGCGTCCCGCCGTGGTCGCGGCACAGTGTGACGGCCCGTTCCAGCGCGGGTCCGACCGGGTGGTCCGCGGATTCGAAGCCCAGCACGAGCACCCCACCGCCGGTGGCCGTGCCGGCGTTCAGTAGCGCCTCCGCCGGGTCGAGCAGCCGGCAGTTGCTCGGATGCAGCCCGGACTGGGCGATCGCCCGGGTCGCCGCGACGGCCGCGTCGTGGTCGTCGAAGTGCACCGCCGCGTCCGCCCGCCACCGTGGCCGGTCCTGCAGCCGGAGCCACGCCTCGGTGATGACGCCGAGCGCGCCCTCCGAGCCGAGGAAGAGCCGGTCCGGTGAGGGTCCCGCGCCGGAGGCCGGTAACCGTCGGGACTGGCTGATGCCGGCGGGGGTGACCACCCGCAGCGCCTCCACCAGGTCGTCGATGTGGGTCAGGACCGTCGCATAGTGCCCGCCCGCCCGCGTCGCGAGCCAGCCACCGAGGGTGGAGAACTCGAACGACTGCGGGAAGTGCCGCAGGGTGAGGTGCTGCGGGCGAAGGTGTTCCTCCAGCGCCGGCCCGAACACGCCGGCCTGGACCCGCGCCGCCCGGCTGGTCCGGTCGACCTCCAGCACCCGGTCGAGCCGGCCGAGGTCCAGACTGACCGCGCCGGGGTAGCCGTCGCCCACCCGAGGCTCCACCCCGCCGACCACCGAGGAGCCGCCACCGTAGGGCACGACCGCCAGGCCGGAACGCGAGCACCAGTCCAGCACGTCCACCACGTCCTGTTCGGAGGTGGGGCGGGCGACCAGGTCCGGTGGGTGCCGTACCTCCCCGTGCAGGTTCCGGACCACGTCCCGGAACGCCTTTCCGTGCGCGTGCGCCGCCCGGTCGGCCGGCTCAGCCGCGCAGAGGTGCGCCAGCGTCGCCGGCGGGGTGATCCGCGACGGCGGCAGGTCCAACTCGGCCACCGGTGGCGGTTCGTGCGGGGTCAGGTCGACGTCAGGTAGCAGGGCCCGCACCCGGTCGGCGAGCCGCGCGGCCTCAGCGCCGTTGACCGCGTCCTCGATGTAGCCCCAGCCCCACCATGAACGATGCTTCGCGGGCATCCAGTCTCCCCCACCGTCACCGACGTCGATGCAGTGAACCTACTCGACTGACGACGTGACCGGTATCCCACCGCCCCGCGCCGCTGACACGTCACCCACGGTCGGCGCCGGACCTCTGCTCCGGCGCCGGTGCCGGGTGGAGGGACCCGGCTGGGGCCGGCCGCCCGTCGTCGGGCAGTTCCGGCCGCAACCGATGCCGGGTCACCGCCAACACCCCGGTGGCGAGCAGCACACCGACCACCATCGTCACCACCATCGGGCTGGGTGCGCCGGGCAGCAGCCCGGTGATCGACCGGGCTACCGTGCCCAGCACCAGATAGAGCCCGCCCCACGCCGCCGCACCGAGCGCCGCAGAGCCCACAAACCGCCGGTACGGCATCCGCAGCCCACCGGCGACCAGCGGCAGCAGCGCGTTGAGGACCGGCAGGAAGGGCGCCACCAGCACCATGTGGCCGCCGCCGCGGCGCAACATGTGCTCCGCCGCCGCCCACCGCTGTTCGCCGATCCAGTCACCGACCCGCCCCCGCCGCAGCCGGTCAGCGAGGTGACGGCCGACCAGGAAGCTCAGTGACCAGCCGGCCAGACAGCCGGCGACCACTGTGCCGAGCACGGCGAGGCCGGCGGTGGGGCCCTGCGCCCCCACCGCCGCGAGGATCGCCACATCCCCGGGGACCAACACCCCCAGCAGCGGTATGGCATCGAGGATCATCACCAACCCGAGCGCCCCCAACAGCAGAAGAGTCGGAAGCTCTCCGATCTGGGCCAGCCAATCCATGCCCGACACGTTAGAACCACGCCGCCTCCCTGGATATCCGGAGTGACCCCCAGCTCCCCCTGATTCCCGTTCAGGGGCCACCGTCGGCGTCGGTCAGGCGGGCCGCAGCACCTGCACCCGCCGCACCGGGGAGTCGGCAGTCGGCTCGGTGGTCGGCACCAGATACTCGGCGACGATCGCCATCCCGTGGGCCGGTACGTGACCGCGTCCCGGCTCGCCGACCAACACGTTGACCTCGGCGGACGCGGCGCGGCGGAGGAAGGGCAGCATCCGCACGGCCATCGCCCGGTCGTACAGGACGTCGCCGGCCACCAGCAGGTCCAGCTCGGCGGGGGTGTCGTCCAGCAGGTCCCGGTCGGTAGCCGCGATCCGCACGCCGTTGGCCTGCGCGTTGACCGCGACGGCGGCGACCGAGTACGGGTCGGTGTCAGCGGCCACGACCTGCGCTGCGCCGGCCAGCGCGGCGGCGACCGCGACCACACCCGAGCCCGCGGCCAGATCGAGTACCCGGCGACCCGCCACCAGGTCGGGGTGGTCGAGCAGGTGCCGGGCGAGGGCCTGACCGCCGGGCCACACCGACGCCCAGTACGGCGGGGGCAGTGCGTGCCCGACTCGGGCCTCCATCCGCGCCCACCAGACAATCGGGTCCTCGGCCAGATGCAGGCGCAGTTCGGGCACGAACGGCACGGGCAACAGCCGCAGCCGGTCCAGGCCCTGGCCGGGCGCGGCGATCTCCCGTTCCAGGTCGACCAGCGCGGTCGCGGCTACGCCCACCGGGGCAGCATGACCCAGTCTGGTAGCCACCGTGCGGTGTTTGGCAGGTCCGCCCCGGACCGGTCATTTCGTTGCCTACGGCACTTCGTCCAGCGGATTGGCGCGCGGCCGGCTACTGTCGGGAAGGTACCGGGCGATCATCGGCCGCCGGCCGGGGGTCGCCCGCTTGGAACAGGGAGAGATGCATGGCAACCGGCACCGTCAAGTGGTTCAACGCGGAAAAGGGCTTCGGCTTCATCGAGCAGGATGGCGGGGGGCCGGACGTCTTCGTCCACTACTCGTCGATCTCGATGAGCGGTTACCGGGAGTTGAACGAGGGCCAGAAGGTCGACTTCGATGTAACCCAGGGCCAGAAGGGCCCGCAGGCGGATAACGTCCGCCCGGCGTGACCCGACGCGGTGACGGCGGCCGGAGTTCCGGCCGCCGTCACCGTCGGGCCCACCGACGGTGAGCCCACCCGAGCTCCTGGTCAGGAAATGGTGGCGTTGGTTCCGAGATGGATGCTGTTGTCGGGTAGGCCGACGGTGTAGGTGCTGAAGATACGGCGGTTCGGGTCTACCTGGGTGGGGTCGCTCTGCCAGGTTCCCGAGGTGTCTCGGCTGCGATGCCAGACACCGCTGCCGTCAACGGCAACGTCCAGTTGCAGAGTGCCGTTATGGAGTCCGGCCGCTGAGACGGCGAGGATCGCCGGGCTGGTATCGACAAGGGCCGCGCTGCTGTTCGAGCCGGCATGGTGCCACACACCGCTGCCCGGCACAGCGGTGAAGATGTGCAGGCCGCCGTCGGGCAAGGCAGCCGAGGCGATCGCGGTGATCGCGTCGTTGGTGTCGAAGCGGGTGGCGTTGGAGGCCCAGTTTCCATCAGTGTCACGTTTGCGGTCCCACGCTCCGCTGTCGGGCACGGCTACCTGTAGGTGCAGGGTCCCGTCGGGCAGTGCGACCGCGGCGAGGGCGGTGATGTTCGGATTCGCGTCGATCTGGGTGGCATTCGGGGCCCAGGTTCCGTCAACGGCACGGACTCGTTCCCACACACCGCTGCCGGGCGCCAACACGAAGACGTGCAGCGTGCCGTCAGGCAAGCCGGCCGCAGCCACCGCCGAGAGCCCGCCGTTGCCGTCAACCCGTGTCGCCTCGCTCTGCCCTGCCTCACGATGCCACAGCCCGCTACCCGGAACGACCGTGAACAGGTGCATACCCCCGTCGGGGAGTGATGCCGCCGCTATCCCGGAGATCGCGGTATCCGCATCCACCCGCGTCGCACCAGAGGCCCACGTCCCGTCAGCGGCACGCGCCCGGTCGTATACCGGGCCGTGTGGACGTGTGTTGGTGGTGGCAGGGTTACTGGCGGCGGGGATAGCGGCGCAGCCACCATAGCGAAGGCCGGAGCGCAGTTCGGTGTTGGTGTGGCTGCTGTAAATGCTCCAGGTGGAGCCGTTGGTACAGTCACGACGGTAGAGGATGAGGTCGGTGGCATCGTCGCCGTTGTAGTCACCGGGCGCGGGGATGTCCCTGCAACCGCCGTACTTGAACCCCGCCTTGAGGTGGACGTCTCTACGATTACTGTAGATACTCCAAGTCGATCCGTTGGTGCAGTCACGACGGTACAAGGCAAGATCAGTAGCGCCGTCACCGTCATAATCACCGGGCGCAGGAATATCCGTGCAACCGCCGTACTTGAACCCCGCCTTGAGGTGGACGTCTCTACGATTACTGTAGATACTCCAAGTCGATCCGCTGGTGCAGTCACGACGGTACAAGGCAAGATCAGTAGCGCCGTCACCGTCATAATCACCGGGCGCAGGAATATCCGTGCAACCACCGTAACGGTAACCACCACGGATCTGCTCCCCGGTAGCACCACTCTGAATCCACCAGGTGGAGCCGTTGGTGCAGTCACGACGGTACAAGGCAAGATCAGTAGTGCCGTCACCGTCATAATCACCGGGCGCAGGAATATCCGTGCAACCACCGTAACGGTAACCACCACGGATCTGCTCCCCGGTAGCACCACTCCGAATCCACCAGGCCGATCCGTCCGCCGGGTTCGAGTGATACAATGCGAGGTCACTGCGCCCATCGCCGTCATAGTCGCTCAGCGCCAGGTCCTGGACAACCCTGTTGTTGCCGACCTGTTGGTTGCTCTCCACGGGCTGCGGATTGTCGGTGCTGGTCCAGCCCGGCGCGTTACAGGTGTTCCACAGGATCCAATCTGTCAGATCATCAATCCGGGTACCGGTCGCCCCGTCCTGAGTTGTGTTCTCCCCCAAGCAGCCCTTCTGCCAGGACGTGTTGTTGATCGCCACCAGTTGCGCGTTGCCGTCGTTCTCCCGAAACACGGGCCCACCCGCGTCACCCTTGCAGATCGTCGCGCCCTCGGCGGCACCCACAACATCGATGAGTGAAGGTTCGACATCCTGCACGGTGAATGATGCGGCGTGCAACTGGTTCGGTACCCACTCCGTCGCGGTTCGGCCGTACCCCGAGATCTTGAGCGTCTCGAGGGCGGCCGGGCTGGTGGCGATCGGGATAGCCGGGACCTCCTCGGACACCGGCACGGGCAGTTGAACGAGGGCAAGATTCCGGTCCGGATGCGGAATGACCGAGACGGCCGAAACCTCGTAGCCGGTCGCTTCTGTAAGGTCGGCGCGTCCGACCACAACGGTGGTCGGTTGGGTTGGCGGTCCGGCGACAACCGGCGCATTCCCCTCGGCGAAACAGCTCTTCGCCGTCACCACCCAACTTCGTTCTATCAGAGCGCCTGAACAGGCGTGCACCTGACCGAAAGTAATCTTCGCGTTGAAGGAGTAGGTGCCGTCTGGTACGGGGGTAGCCCCGGTGACGGCACCAGCCGAGCCGCCGCCCAGCACGCTGGCAACCATTGTTATTCCAAGCGCTGCCCCACCCCAGCGACGCAAGCTACGCAGTAACAAGAAGCCCTCCAGGAGATACGCATTTCTGCAGATCGACAAGATCAGGACCGATAGTAGCAGAGGACTCTTCCGATCTGATGAATTGAAGCCCTCCAATAGGTTGGCACCGATGCCCCCTGACAGCCATGATTCAACGCCTTTCCGGGCGCTAGGGAAATATGCCTTTTCGGGGTGAATACAAGTGTTCACTGGGATTTCGGCCTGGGCCCGACACCACCCGGACAACCTGCAGCTCGCCCCTCCGGCACGCCGGCTACCTCCGGCACGCCGGCTACCGCCGCTGCCGAGAATCTGGTGGCACCATCGTCTCGCTTCGGACTGCTCGACCGCGCCGCACTGCCACCGCCCGCCGGCCGACGCGCTGCACCGCTGCGTCCTGCCGTCGGGTAGCAGCGGCGACCGCGTAGCGCTGGTCTCCGGTGGCCACGGCTTCATCTGGCCACTCCTCCACATACCGGTGCCCTCAGCTGCGGACCCACGTGTCAGGGCGGGGCGCAGTCCGTTCAGTTGGCCAACCCATACCGACCTAATTGACCCATTTAGTCCTAAACCTGGGAATCAATATAACTTCACACCCAACTATAGTGAAAAATTGCATCAAAGGGATAAGAACCTTGACCACTGGCCATTCGAGGTGGGGCACAAAATCCTTAGGGGTGTGATCTAAACTGACCGAGGAGTGCGCCAAAAAGCCTCGCCAGCGTTCGAGGGTCGGAGGTTGTTCCTCCATGCCCCCACACCTCTCACGGGAGAACTCTTGTCACCACATTACCGACGCCGTTGGAGCGCAGCGTTACTCGGCACCACACTGGTTGCCGGATTGTTGAGCGGTGGCTCAGCCAGCGCGGTCGCCGGGAGCGATCCGGTCCCAGACGGCGCTCACAGCTTTACCGCAAAAATCACTTTTGGCGATATCTCTGCGTGCAGCGGAGCCCTGATAGCACCGAATTGGGTAGTAACCGCGAAGAGCTGTTTCGTCGAGGGGGGAGCGCCCCTTGCCGCCGGGGCGCCCACCCAGCCAACGACCGTGGTTGTTGGTCGTACGGACCTAACAGCGTCTACCGGCTACGAAACCCAGGCGGTATCACTCGTCCCACACCCGGACCGCAACCTCGCCCTCGTTCGGATTTCCAGGCGGACGGTCGAGATCCCGGCCATTTCGATTGCTGCCGCTGAGTCAGCCTCCGCCGAGACCCTCACGGTCTCCGGTTATGGTCGGACCGCGACCGAGTGGGTGCCGAACCGGCTACATGCCGCCCCATTCACGGTCTCGGAAGTTGATCCCGAACTCATCAGCATTGATGGCGCCACGGCTGACGCGACGATCTGTAAAGGCGACGCGGGAGGCCCGGTATTCCGAGAGAACGACGGCGACCCGCAGCTCGTAGCGATCAACAACACGTCCTGGCAGAAGGGCTGCTTGGGCGAGACAACAACCCAGGACGGCGCGACTGGCACTAGGGTTGATGACCTGGCCGACTGGATCCAGGAAAACACCCCATCCGGCTGCAACGCAGCGGGGTGGGCCACAACCGACACTCAGGTGAGCCAGGTTGTCCAGTTCGGGGACTACACCGGTGACTGCATTTCCGACCTGATCAACCAGAATCCCGGTGGGACGCTCCGGGGCTGGCACGGCACCGGCGACCTGTCGGCGGACAACCGACTGTTCGTTGGATCAGATGTCGCAGTGGGTAGCGGCTGGAGCACTTCGTTGGCCCCCCGCATCATCACCGGCGACTTCAACGGCGACGGCCGCACCGACCTCATACGCCAAAACGCCGTCGGCCACCTCCGCATCTTCCCCTCCACCAGCGACCTCACCGCCGACAACACACTATTCACCAACTCATACATCGTCGGCAGCGACTGGACCACCACCGCATTCCCACGCATCATCACCGGCGACTTCAACGGCGACGGCCGCACCGACCTCATGCGCCAAAGCGCCGCCGGCTACCTCCACATCTTCCCCTCCACCGGTGACCTCACCGGCGACAACACACTATTCACCGACTCATACGTCGTCGGCAGCGGCTGGACCACCTCGCTGGCCCCACGCATCATCACCGGCGACTTCAACGGCGACGGCCGCACCGACCTCATGCGCCAAAGCGCCGCCGGCTACCTCACCGCCTTCCCCAACACCGGCGACCTCACCGGCGACAACACACTATTCACCGACTCATACGTCGTCGGCAGCGGCTGGACCACCTCGCTGGCCCCACGCATCATCACCGGCGACTTCAACGGCGACGGCCGCACCGACCTCATTTACCAAAACGCCGTCGGCCACCTCCGCGCCTTCCCCTCCACCGGTGACCTCACCGCCGACAACACACTATTCACCAACTCATACATCGTCGGCAGCGGATCGACCACCGCCGCATTCCCACGACTCTTCTAACCTGACCGTTAACCTGCCGGGCGGCGGCTCCCGCCGCATTGGTTAGAGATCACGTTTAGGGCAGCGGTGGGCGGCCAGGCCAGAAACTGGTCGGCCGCCCACCGCTGCCTACCACTCGCTCGGCACGTCCCGCGCAATGGGCAGGACCACCGCCGACGGGTGCTGCGGATCGTGCAAGATCTCCCGCCATCCGGCCTGCAGCGCAACCGCGGTACCGAGCGGCTCCCCGGTGCCGGGGTTGCGGGCGTACCGGGGATGGGCCCCGCCGCAGATCTGCACCCGCAGTCGGTGACCGGCGGCGAACCGGTGGGCCACCGGCCACAACGGCACCGCGACGCGGACCGTGCCCGTCGGGTCGGCCACGAAGGCGGTCGGGCTGAGCCGGACCAGCCCATCGCAGATGTTCCAGGAGCGACCCCGACCGTCCACGTCGCAGAGTCGCACGAAGACGTCGAGGTGAGGCAGCTCACTTCGGACGAAAATCTCCGCCTCGACCGGTCCGATGACCTCCATCGCCACCGGCAGTGCCGCGCTGGTCCAGGTCAGCACGTCCGGGCGAGCCTCGACGCGCCGGTTGTCGACCGGGCCGGCCTGCTGGGCCACCAGCAGCGGGCCCCCCACCGAGGGGGTGGGGTCGGCCGGGTCGTACCAGAAACCGTCCGGGGCTGACGCCGGCGACGGCGCGGCGCGCAACACGCCCTCCGGGTGCAGGTACCAGGCAGTCGGCGTAGCTGGGGGCGGCCAGTCCGGCAACTCCCGCCAACCGCCGCCGGAGCCGCCGACGTGCAGGCGAACCGGGGCCCGAGCGCATCCCGGATAACCACCCAGGTGTTCGTCGAGCCAGTCCAGTCCGTCACGGAGCGCGGCGACGAAGAGCCCCGGACTGCCGTGCGTCCACGGCCCGACGATGAGCCGGGGCGCGGCACCGGCGTCTCGCAGGGCCGCGAAGTCACGCAGCTGGGCGGGGAGAAAGATGTCGTGCCAGCCACCGATCATGGATACCGGGGCGCGCACCTCGGCGATCCGGTCGCCGAAGACCCGGGCCCGCCAGTAGGCCGCGTCGGGGGTGTGGTGGCGCAGCCACTCCTGGAAGAAGGGCACGGTCACCCCGGTGGCCACCCGGTCCGCCTCGGCCAACGGCAGGTGCGACAGGCCGGCGGCGAGCCGGGGCTGGCCACGCCGCAGTTCCCACTGTCGGGCGAGCCACCCGACGGTCTGCGCCTGGAGCAGCTCAACCCAGGTGAGCACGGTGTCCAGCGCGAAGGACTCACCCGGATACGTCGAGTCGCGGGTGCCGGAGGCCGTCACCACCGCGACCATCGCCCGGAGGTCCGCCTCGGCCTCGGCGGCGATCGCCCACTGGACGAAGCCCTGGTAGCTGACCCCGAACATGCCGAACTCGCCGTTCCACCAGGGCTGTCGCCGTAGCCAGTCGAGGGTGTCGAGGCCGTCCTCGCGCTCGTGGACCAGCGGGTCGAACCGGCTGTCCGAGCCACCGGTGCCCCGGCAGGACTGGATCACCACGTGGTAGCCCCGCTCGCCGATGAGCCGGCCGAGCAGCCGGATCGGCCCGCCCCGCCCGTACGGGGTGCGGATCAGCACCGTGGGCGCGGGCGAGCGGTCCGGAGCGTAGTGGTCGGTGCGCAGCGACACGCCGTCGCGAACCCGGACCGGGAGATCCCGGGTCAGGGTGACCTGGCGGGTACGCGGCGGCGGCAGGCGCAACACGGCCGTGGCCGCCCGGGTCGCCAGCGCCGCGAACACGGCCTCAGCCGTTCGCCCGGCGTGGGTCGGGGCGGGCGGCCCGGACCGCGTCGCGGTGTTCGCGGAGCGTGGCCCGGACGGCCGTGACGAAGCGGTGGACGGTCTCCAACTCGTCGTCGGTGAAGCCGAGCATCACCGCGTCGGTCCGGCGGCCGAGCGGTCGGAAGAACTCCCTCGCCACCTCGGCACCGCGGTCGGCGTAGTGCACCAGGACCTTGCGCCGGTCGGTGGAGGTGCGGTCGCGGCGGACGTGGCCGGCGCGTTCCAGCCGGTCGAGGAGGGCGGTGACCGACCCGGAGGAGAGGTCGAGTTGTTCGCCGAGGCGACCTGGGGTGATCGGGTCACCGTGTAGTTCGGCGTCCATGACGGCGATCAGGGCCTGCAGGTCGGTGGCGCCCAGGCCGTGCAGGTTGGCGAAGGCGTGGCCGACGTGTTGGGCGTCCACCGCATACCGCCGGAGCTCGTTGGTGATCTCCGCGATGAGTTGCTCGCGTCGGGTGTCGCGTCGCCGGTACATGCTCTGACCTGCCACGTCCCGATTTTCTCCTCGCCCTGGTGATGTAGTTGCAGCATAGCGGAGAGACCGATAATCTTGGCTATCAAGATACTCGTCAGACACGAATTCCCGGCGTGAGTAACCGAGCCGCCCAGCCCGTCGAGCACACGAGGAAAAGATGTTCGTCTTCACCCACGTCGCCCGGGACAGGTGGGCCGCGTGGCTCACCGTGCTCGCCGCGATCGTCCTCGGCGCCGCCGTCTTCGGGCTGCCGAAGCCCGAGAACCCCGCTCCCGTATCCGCCACCGGTCTCTCCGACCAATGGCAGTCCACCCAGGTCGAACGGCTCCAGGAGCAGCTGCCCGCCAGCGAGGTCCAGCCGGCGCTCATCGTCGTCAGCCGCACCGACGGCGGCGCACTCACCGCCGCCGACCAGGAGACCCTCACCGGGCAGACCAACGAACTTCGCCGGTTCGCGATCAATGGGCAGGTGTCGCCACCGCAGGTGGCCCCGGACGGCTCGGTCGCCCTGATCGCCGTGCCGCTCTCCGGCACCGAGGGGCAGGAGCGAACCGTCGAGACCATCGACGAGCTGCGGGCCGTGCTGGCCGACGCTCCGGGCGACCTCACCATCGAGGTCACCGGGGCGCCGGCCTTCACGACCGACCTGACCCGGGTCTTCGACGGCGCGGACACCACCCTGCTGGCGGTAACCGCCGCTGTGGTGGCGCTCCTACTGCTGATCACCTACCGCAGCCCGATTCTCTGGATGGTGCCGCTGGCGGTCGTCGCCGCCACCGAGCAGCTCACCCTGCGCGCGATCGAGACGATCGTGCCGGCGGTCGGGATCAACCTGCAGTCGGGAGCCGTCACCGGCATCGCCAGCGTCCTCGTCTTCGGCGCCGCCACCAACTACGCGCTGCTGCTGATCGCCCGCTACCGGGAGGAGCTGCGCCGCGAGGCGGACCGCTTCACGGCGATGCGGACCGCCCTGCGCCGCACCGCCGAACCCATCCTGGCCAGCGGCTCCACCGTTGTCCTCGGCGTTCTCACCCTGCTGCTGTCCGAGCAGGAGAACAACCGGGCGCTCGCCGTGGCCTGCGCCACCGGCGTCGTGTTCGCCATGTTCTCTGCGCTCTTCGTCCTCCCGGCCGCCCTGGTGCTCTTCGGCCGTGGCCTGTTCTGGCCATTCGTCCCGCGCCTCGGCAGCGCGGTCACCGAGGGACGCTGGTGGGGCCGACTCGGCACCGTGGTCCTGCGCCGCCCGGCCTCCGTCGCGGTCCTGGCGACGCTGCTGCTGGCCGGTCTCGCCCTCGGCGGCCTGGGCATCCGCACGGGGCTGTCGGAGACCGAGCAGTTCCGGGTCGAACCGGAGGCGGTCGCCGGAGCGCAGACCCTGGCCACCGCCTTCCCCGCCGGGACCACCCAGCCGGTCGCGGTGCTCACCAACCCGACCACCGTTGCTGCGGTCACCGCGGCCGCCGCCACGGTGCCCGGTGTCGCCTCAGCCCAGCCGGGTAGCACCGGCGCCACCGTCGCCCAGGTCGACGTGGTGCTGACCGCCGAGCCCGGCACCGCCGCCTCCGACCGGGCGGTACGGGAGCTGCGCACGGCGGTCGCCGCAGTACCCGACTCCGCCCCACCCGCGGTTGCCGGCACCGGCCCCTTCGACGGAGCCCTCGTCGGCGGCGCCGTCGCCGCCGGCTACGACACCGCCGAGGCCAACACGCTGGACCTGCGACTAATCCTGCCAATCATCCTGCTGCTGGTCGCCGCCGTCCTGATGCTGCTGCTGCGCGGCCTGCTGGCCCCGGTGCTGCTGGTACTCACCGTGATCGCGTCGTTCTTCGCCAGCCTCGGCGCGGCGTGGCTGCTCTTCGACCACGTCCTGGGCTTCCCCGCACTCGACAGCGGCGTGCTCCTGCTCGCGTTCGTGTTCCTCGTCGCCCTCGGGGTGGACTACAACATCTTCCTCGTCACCCGGGCCCGGGAGGATGCCCGACACACCACGACCCGGGACGGGATGCTCTCGGCTCTCCGGGTTACCGGCGGCGTCATCACCAGCGCGGGGGTGCTACTCGCCGCGGTCTTCGCCGTCCTCGGTGTACTCCCGCTGATCCTGCTCACCCAGATCGGAGTCATCGTCTGCATCGGTGTCCTGCTCGACACCCTGCTCGTCCGGACGGTGTTGGTCCCCGCCCTCGTGTTCCTGCTCGGCGACCGGTTCTGGTGGCCTGGTCGCCCGCCGGCTGTGGCCCACGGGCAGATCCCGGCCACGCCGGCGCCGGTCCCCGCCCACGACTGACGTCCCTCGTTCGGGCGCCACCGCGTGGGCGTGGCGCCCGAACCGTCAGTAGGCGAGACAGACGCACTCGGTCATCAGCGCGCGAACGTTGCCCACATACTGCGGATTCGGGATGGTGATCGGGCCCTCCCCGCTCGCCACCGCGGCGTGGCCGTAGTTGTAACTGGCGATCACCGCGTTGAGCAGGCACGAGTTCAGCTCGGCCGAGCAGAGCGCGGCGTCCAGCCGGTAGTCGCCGTCGAAGTACAGGTCGCCGATGTACTTGGTCAGCCAGGCCAGGTAATTCACGCCGAGATAGGCGTTGTCGCGGTAGTCCCAGACGTCGTAGCTCTGCCCGAACCGTTGGTTCATCCAGTCGGCGGTGTCCGGCATCACCTGCATCAAACCGATGCCACCGTCACAGGCGACAATCGTGGACTGCCAGCCGCTCTCCTGCCACGCGGTCGCCTTTACCAGGGCCGACGGAATCCGAATGTCCGGTGCGGAGGTCGGCCAGTATGTCTTCGCCGCGGCGTTGGTCAGTGCCGACCTCATCTGCGTGCGGGAAGCTGGTGAGCCCTCGTGGCGGGGTGGGCAGCCGGTCGGCTTCGACCTCGGCGGCGGAGGTGGGGCCTGCGTCTCCGCTGCGGGTTTCGTCGCCTCCGGAGACGACGTGGTGGCAGTGGGCTTCGATGCGGGCCGCGCGCTGGGTGGACTGCTGGGTGCGGCGCTGAGGCTCGGCGCGTCACCCAGCTCCGTCCGCGCGAACGGGGTGGGCGTGGTCGCAGTCGGGGACGCCGCCGTGGTGCTGGTCGCCCCGGTCGCTTCGGCCGCCCTCGGGGCGTCTTCCCCCGCGCATCCCACGGTTAGCAGCACAACGGCGAACGCGCTCATGCCGATCCGAAGCACCTTCATGTCTCCCCCTCCGACCGACGCAAGGTAGCAGTTGTCGATCCCTTCCGCCGTCCCGTCACCCGCCGGAGACCCCCTGCGGCGGGCGCGACTCGGATGCCGCCGCGCCCGGCGGGTTGACGGCGTCCGGGGCCACACCGACCGCCCGGTCTCGGGTCACCCACGCCACCACGAACACGGCCGTCCACGCCACCCCCAACAACACCCCGGAAAGCGCGCTGCTGGCGGTGCTCAGGCCGAGGTAGAGCCGCGCGCCACCAACCCCCACCACCCCGGCGGCAGCGCCGGTCCAGGCGGCGACCGCGACCGGCCAACGGGCACCCCGGGACAGCAGCCACGCGAGAGTGCACAGGCTCGCGGCGATCACGGCGGTCTGGGTCGGAAACAAGACCGGCGGGCCGGACCGGTCGGGTTGCACCACGTCGGCGGCGACCGCCAGCACCACCAACGGCATGCAGGCGCCGACGGTGCCCACCACGCTGAGCAGGTCCGCCCGCCAGGGTCGCTGCCGCCAGGCCACCCCCGCCGCCACCACCGACACAAAGAGGATCACCACCGGGCCGCGCAGCGCCGAGACCGCCGCCAGCGCCACCTCCACCGCCTCCGGCGTACGACGGGCGGCGAACCAGTCCGCGACGGCGCCATCCACCACCGACAGCCCGCTCCGCCGGACCACCGCGCCGAGCCCCCAGGCCACAGCGAGCCCGGCCAGGAACAGCAGCAGTAGGCCGGCGACCAGGTTCAGCAGCAACGTCCACCCCGGACCGAGGGAGCGGGCCAGCAAACCGAAGAGCACCCCGTGGCGACGGGTCAGCCCGCGCACCGGGGGCAGGCCACCGGCCCGGGACCACAGCGCTCGTACCGGGTCCGGGTTTCGCCCCAGCCAGCGCCCGGCCAGCAGCACCGCCAGCACCGCCCCGAGCAGCACCAGGACCGCGCCCGTGGCCCGGCCAAGCAGGTGCGAGACCGTCTCGTACGACTCGCCGGCCAGGTTTCCGACGATCACCGAGCCGCCCACCCAGGTCACCACCCCACCCAGGTTCCAGGGCGCGAACCGTCGATAGGGCATCTGCCCCGCCCCGGCCAGCCGGGGCACCAGGGTCCGGGCGAAGGCCACCCAGCGGGCGGTGAAGACCCCCCGGCCCCCCAGTTTTCCGAGCATCGCGTCCGCGCGGTGCCACCGGTGTGGCCCGACCCGGGCACCGAACCGGCTGGCCCGCAGCCGGGGTCCGTACCGGCGACCGGCCCGGAACGCCACCGCGTCTCCCAGCACACCCGCGGCGATCATCACCAGCAACGCCGGCCCCAGCGGCAGGGCCCCGGTGTAGGTGAGAAATCCGACCAGCAGCAAGGTAGCTTCCCCGGGCATCAACAACCCGAAGATCAACGCCGTCTCCGCAGCCACGATCAACGCCGCGACCAGCAGGATCAGCCCCGGCGGCAGCTCCTGCAGCCGGCTCAACAGCTCATCCACCGATGCCCCCGGTCACGAGGGCCAGCTTGCCAGCGGCCGATCGCCACCAACAGGCGTTTCGGTAGAGATCCGGGATACCCCTGGGGCGACCCCGGAAAGACCCCAGAATGACCCCGACGCCGCGCCGGATCCGCGCAGGCGGAAGGATGGAGGCATGCAGCTTCGCACCGACCTCCGCAACGTCGCCATCATCGCCCACGTCGACCACGGCAAGACCACCCTGGTTGACGCCATGTTGCGGCAGGCTGGCGCCTACGGCGCCCGGGGTGAGGTGACCGAACGGGTGATGGACTCGATGGATCTCGAACGCGAGAAGGGCATCACCATTCTCGCGAAGAACACCGGCGTGCGATACCTGCCGGCCGACGGCTCCGACCCGGTGACCATCAACATCATCGACACCCCGGGGCACGCCGACTTCGGCGGTGAGGTGGAGCGCGGCCTCACCATGGTGGACGGGGTCGTGCTGTTGGTGGACGCCAGTGAGGGCCCGCTGCCGCAGACCCGGTTCGTGCTCCGCAAGGCCCTCCGGGCGCGGATGCCGATCATCCTGGTCATCAACAAGGTGGACCGACCCGACGCTCGGATCAAGGAGGTCGTGGACGACACCTACGAACTCTTCCTCGACCTGGACGCCGACGACGCACAGATCGACTTCCCCATCGTGTACGCCTGCGCCCGCGATGGAATCGCCTCCCTCACCCAGCCCGCCGACGGGGCTGTTCCGCAGGACAGCCAGAACCTCGAGCCGTTGTTCCGCACCCTGCTCGACACCATCCCGCCGCCCACGTACGACGAGCAGGCCCCGCTCCAGGCACACGTCACCAACCTGGACGCCTCGCCGTTCCTCGGCCGGCTCGCCCTGTGCCGGGTCCGGCAGGGCACGATCACCAAGGGCCAGACCGTCGCCTGGTGCCGCACCGACGGCAGCAGCCAGCGGGTGCGCATCTCCGAGATGCTGATGACCGAGGGCCTGGAGAGCAAGCCGGCCGAATCCGCCGGGCCGGGCGACATCATCGCGGTCGCCGGCATTCCGGAGATCATGATCGGGGAGACGCTCGCTGACGCTGAGGACCCACGGCCGCTGCCACTGATCACGGTCGACGAACCGGCCATCTCCATGACCATCGGCACCAACACCTCCCCATTGGTGGGCCGGGCCAAGGGCGCCAAGGTCACGGCACGGATGGTCAAGGACCGGCTGGACCGGGAACTGATCGGCAACGTCTCCCTGCGGGTCCTGCCGACCGAGCGGCCCGACGCCTGGGAGGTACAGGGCCGCGGCGAGCTGGCCCTGGCCATCCTGGTCGAGCAGATGCGCCGCGAATCCTACGAGTTGACCGTCGGCAAGCCGCAGGTCGTCACCAAGGAAATTGACGGGAAGACCTGTGAGCCGGTGGAGCGGTTGACCATCGACGCGCCCGAGGAGTACCTGGGCGCGATCACCCAGCTGCTGGCCACCCGCAAGGGCCGGATGGAGCAGTTGGTCAACCACGGCACCGGCTGGATCCGAATGGAGTGGCTGGTCCCGGCACGGGGTCTGATCGGATTCCGCACCCAGTTCCTCACCGAGACCCGGGGCACCGGCATCCTGCACCACGTCTTCGAGTCCTACGAGCCCTGGTTCGGCGAGCTCCGGACCCGCAACAACGGCTCGCTGGTCGCGGACCGGACCGGCACCGCCACCTCGTTCGCGATGATGAACCTGCAGGAACGCGGCACCCTCTTCGTCGAGCCGAGCACCGAGGTGTACGAGGGCATGATCGTCGGGGAGAACTCCCGCTCCGACGACATGGATGTCAACATCACCAAGGAGAAGAAGCTCACCAACATGCGCTCGTCGACCGCCGACGAGACGGAGAAGCTGATTCCGCCCCGCAAGCTCTCGCTGGAGCAGGCCCTGGAGTTCTGCCGTGAGGACGAGTGCGTTGAGGTGACGCCGGCCGCGGTGCGGATCCGCAAGGTACTGCTCGACCAGACGCAGCGGGCCCGGGCAGCGGCCCGCCGTAAGCACTCCAGCTGAGGCCACGCCGGGGCGCCGACACCGCGAGACGCGCGGAGGGCGCCCCGGCCTACCAGCTACCCTCGGTGGGTGATCTTCGTCGGTCTGGACGCGCACCTCGACCGGATTCCCGGTACCGTCTCGGCCTACCTGGCTCGCCTCGACGCCGCCCCCACCTGGACCCGGCATCCGGACACCACCCACTACGCGGCCAGCACGATGAAAGTGGCCGTGTTGGTGGCGCTCTACCGCGCCCTGGAGGCCGAGCGTCTCGCCCCGGACACCGCGGTACCGGTCCGCAACGAGTTCGACTCGGCCCAGCCCGGCGCCGCGCGGTTCGCCTGCACCCGCCCCGCCCACAACGGCGACGACGTCTGGGACCGGCTCGGCGGTACCGCCTCACTGCGTTGGCTGGCCGAACGCATGATCGTCCGATCCAGCAACCTCGCCACCAACCTGCTCCTGGACCAGGTCGGCCTACCGGCCGTCGCCGACGTCTGGGCCCGGGCCGGAGCCCGGCGCAGCAGCACCGGCCGCGGCATTGAGGATTTCGCCGCCCGTGCGGCCGGTATCACCAATCTGGTCACCGCCGCCGACCTCGCCGCCCTCCTGCGCGACCTGGCGCTCGGCGCCACCCGCCCCGGCCCGCTGGCCACGCCGGAGAGCTGTGCCGCCATGCTCGACCTCCTCGTCGCTCAGGAACACCGCGTGGATCTCGCCGCCGGCCTGCCCGCCGGCACCCGGATCGCCCACAAGAACGGCTGGGTACGTGGGGTGCGGCACAGCGGTGGGGTCGTCTACCCCGACGACGCGCCCCCGTACGTCCTCGCCGTCTGCCACACCGACGAGCACTCCGACCGCAGCGCGGACACGGATGCCTGCCAGCTCCTCGCCGACGTCTCCGCCCACGCCTTCGCCCATCGCCACCAGCTCGGCTGAGGCGGGCGCCACCGTTTCAGCGGGCAACCCGCTGGGCTGGGCCGGGCGCCGCCGTTTCAGCGGGCAACCCCGCTCGCCCCGCCGGTGTGGGTCACTCCAGCAGCCGTGCCCGCAACGCCGCAACCAGTTCGTCGTCCACCCCAAGACCGTCACGCAGGTACGACCCGAACGACCCGTAGACCCGCCGCGCCTCGTCATACCCGGCGTCCAGATATTCGTCGCGAACCTCCAGCACCGGCCGCACCGCGGTGACGTCCAACTCCGGGCTCCGCCGAAGCATCCCGGCGAGGAGCACTTCCCGCAGGCTCTCGGTGAGCGCATTGTTGGCCAGGTAGTCCGCCCGAATGGTGGCCTCGTCCACCCCGAGGGCGTGCAGCAGCACCGCCGTCAACCAGCCGGTGCGGTCCTTACCGGCCGAGCAGTGGTAGAGCAGGGGTAGGTTCGCCGCCTCCGCCGCCAACCGCACCGCCGCGCCGTAGCCGGCCCGGGCCGACTCCCCGGTCACGAACCAGCGGTAGATGGATCGCATCGCCGCCGGAGTGCCCTCCTGCGCCAGCTCCGCATACGCGCTGAGGTCGTGACCGAGCAGCACCGCCGACACGTAGGTGAAGACCGGATGCGCCACGTCGTACACCGGCAGGTGGATCACCCGAGGTTCCCCCGGCAGCCGGTCCGGCGGGGCCACCACCGCCTCCGTGGCATCCCGCAGGTCCACCACACAGGCCGGCATCAGCTTCGCCAGTACCGGTAGGTCCTCGTCAGTCAGCCGCCCCAGCGCCGGGGTGCGCAGCAGCACCCCGGCGCGCACCCGACGGCCCCCCGCAGCGGCCAGACCGCCAAGGTCACGTGCGTTCGGCGCGCCCACCAGCGCCAGCTCCCGGGCGGTCATACCGGTGTTCCACTCCGCCGGCGGGCCCCACTCGCCCGCACACCCGCCGCTAAAGTCCGCTCGTCCACGCAGTCCCCAATCGCCCGCCGGTCCTCTCCAGGGTGCCCGATAACGATCACGGTGGTACACCCCGGCACGGCGGTACATTCCGACCCGGTGGTACACCCCCGGGGCGGCACCGGGCCGTTGCGCCGCGGAGCTGGACGCCCCGGTGCTGGACCGGGTCCCGAGGTCGGTCGGTTCTCAGTCGCGGACCTGGACCAGGTTCCGACGTCGGTCCCGGGACGACTTCACCAGGCTGGCCACCGTCGCCAGCGTCAAGGTACCCAGGATGACCGTCAACGAGAGCCAGATCGGGATGTGCGGGGCCCACCCGACGTGCTCGCCTCCGTTGACGAACGGCAGGCTGTTGGCGGCCAGGGCTTCCAGCACCAGCTTGACGCCGATGAAGCCGAGCACCACCGCGAGGCCGTAACTCAGATAGATCAGCCGGTCCAGCAGGCCGCCGAGCAGGAAGTAGAGCTGCCGCAGACCCATCAGGGCGAACACGTTCGCGGTGAACACCAGGTACGCCTCCGTGGTGATACCGAAGATCGCCGGGATCGAGTCGAGCGCGAAGATCAGATCCGTCGTGCCGATCGCGATCATCACGACCAGCATCGGGGTGAACACCCTTCGCCCCTGCTCGTAGGTGGTGAGCTTCGCTTCGTCGTAGTCCCGCGAGATCGGCAGCGCCCGGCGGCTCCACCGGATCAGGAGGTTCTCGCTGAAATCATCCTCATCCGAATCACCCTGCCGAGCGAGGTTGATCGCCGTGTAGATGAGGAAGGCACCGAAGATATAGAAGACCCACGAGAACTGGGAGATCAACGCCGCGCCGGCGGCGATGAAGCCACCGCGCATCAACAACGCGAGCACGATGCCGATGAGCAGGACCTTCTGCTGGTAGATCCGGGGCACACCGAACCGGGCCATGATGATCACGAAGACGAAGAGGTTGTCCACCGAGAGGCTGTACTCGGTGAGCCAACCGGTGTAGAACTCCCCCGCCGCCTTCGCCCCGGAGAGGAGCCAGATTCCCACACCGAAGATCAGGGCGAGGGCGATGTAGAAGCCGACCCAGAGACTCGACTCACGAATGCTGGGTTCGTGTGGGCGACGCCCAATGATCAACAGATCGATGATGAGAATCGCGGTCAGTGCGACGAGCGTCCCCGCCCACACCAGTCCGGACACGTCCAAGGCTCAACCTCCGGCAGACACGCAACAATCGGCACACCGTGTACCCCGACAGGGGGCGGGTGTGCCGATGACGCCGACTATGGTGACTGTCGGAGGTCTCTTCCGCCACCCGCCCCTTCCGGGGCGATGACCGACGGGCCGGGTCAGGTCACCGGGTTCGGCAATCGACCGTGCTGACGACTCCGTCGCGGGGGAGTACTCCCCTCCGCCGTTCATTGTCGCCCACCTCGCGTAGCCACCGCACGTTGGGCGGCCACAGTCCCCCTCATGCCCGCCAACTACCTGGTCACGGTGGTGAGCTGGCCATGCGGACGGGTGTCCGTGCGGGGCTGGTGTCCGCGCGGGCGTGCGGGGCTGGTGTCCGCGCGGGCGGCTGTCGAGCTGCCCCACCAAGAGGACCGAGCAGCCCGGGCTGATGGTCGGCGCCCGGGTTGCCCCTCGGCGGAACTTGGGTACCCGGACGGTGGGCCGGCTCAGGCACCGTGCGAAGCTGCTCACATGGTGCTCGAAGTCGCATTGATCGACGTACTGCCAGGACACGAAGACGCCTTCGCTGCCGCGTACGCGAAGGGACACCCACTGGTCGCCGACACGCCTGGCTGCCGCTCGGTACGGATGACTCGCGGAGTCGAGTCCCCGTCCCGGTTCGTTTTACTGATCGAGTGGGACTCGGTCGAGGCGCACGACCAGAACTTTCGCGCCACCGACCGGTTTGTCCGGTGGCGAGAGCTGATCGGCCCGCACTTCGCCAAGCCGCCGCAGGTCGAACACTTCACCGACGTACCGGGCGGACGATGACTGCCCCGACGACCGGTACCTCAACCGCCGGGCCGGGCGGCAGGTGGACCACGCAGTGAGCTGGGTGCGGCCAAGAATGTCGCACCCAGTGCTTACGGTAGCCGCACACGCGGCGGCCGCTGGCCCCGATGCGCTCGGGGGTGTCGGGTCCGGTTGGTCACGCCGCGCCCACCCAAGTGCACTCCGCTCACCCGGGTGAACCGCGGCGTGACGCCCGCCGCTGCGGACAGGGATCACGGCACCCCCGCGGCGTCCATCCCGCGCAGTTCCTTCTTCAACTCCGAGATCTCGTCACGAATACGCGCGGCCAACTCGAACTGCAACTCCCGTGCGGCGGCGAGCATCTGACCATTCAGCTCCTGAATCAGCTCAGCCAGCTCGGCACGGGCCATTCCCTCTCGGGCCGGCCCGGCGCTGGCTCGGCCGCGGCTACGGGTCTCCTTCACCGGCGCCTTGCCGCGAGAGAGCTGCCGAGCCGCTCCACCGACCCGGGTGTCAGTCTCCTCCGCCTCCCGGTAGATGTCGTCGAGAATGTCGTGAATCTTCTTGCGCAGCGGCTCCGGGCTGATGCCGTGCGCCTCGTTGTGCGCGATCTGTTTGGCCCGACGCCGGTTGGTCTCCCCGACCGCCTCCGCCATCGACGGAGTGACCTTATCGGCGTACATGTGCACCTGGCCGGAGACGTTACGCGCCGCCCGCCCGATCGTCTGGATCAACGACCGGCCGCTGCGCAGGAAGCCCTCCTTGTCCGCGTCAAGGATGGCGACCAGCGACACCTCCGGCAGGTCGAGCCCTTCCCGGAGCAGGTTGATGCCGACCAACACGTCGTAGTCACCCTTACGGAGTTCCCGCAGCAGCTCGACGCGGCGCAGCGTGTCCACCTCGGAGTGCAGGTAGCGCACCCGAATCCCGTTTTCCAACAGATAGTCCGACAGGTCCTCGGCCATCTTCTTCGTCAACGTGGTGACCAGCACTCGCTCGTCGCGCTCGGTACGCAACTTGATCTCGTGCATGAGGTCATCGATCTGACCCTTGGTCGGCTTGATCACCACCTCCGGGTCAACCAAGCCGGTCGGTCGAATGACCTGCTCCACATACTCGCCCTGCGCGTGCTCCAACTCCCAGGAGCCGGGGGTGGCCGAGAGGAAGACCATCTGGCCGACCCGCTCCAGGAACTCGTCAAAACGCAGCGGCCGGTTGTCGGCGGCGCTGGGCAGTCGGAAGCCGTGGTCGATCAGCATCCGCTTGCGGGACGCGTCGCCCTCGTACATCCCGCCGATCTGGGGGATCGTCACATGCGACTCATCAACCACGGTGAGGAAGTCGTCCGGGAAGTAGTCAAGCAGGCAGTGCGGCGGGCTGCCGGGCAGTCGGCCGTCGATGTGCATCGAGTAGTTCTCGATGCCGGAGCAGAAACCGACCTGCCGCATCATCTCGATGTCGTACGTCGTCCGCATCCGCAGCCGCTGCGCCTCCAGCAGGCTGCCCCGCTGTTCCAACTCGGCCAGCCGCTCGCCCAGCTCAGCCTCGATGTCACGGATCGCCCGCTCCATTCGCGCCGGCCCGGCTGCATAGTGCGTGGCGGGGAAGATCAGTAGGTGGTCGACCTCCCGGACCACATCGCCGGTGAGCGGGTTGAGGTAATAGAGCCGTTCCACCTCGTCGCCGAACAGCTCGATCCGGACCGCCAGCTCCTCGTAGGCGGGGATGATCTCCAAGGTGTCCCCCCGCACCCGGAATGTGCCCCGCTGGAAGGCCATGTCGTTACGGGTGTACTGAATGTCGACCAGCCGGCGCAGCAACTGGTCGCGGTCCAGTTCCTGACCGGTCACCACCCGGACGGCCCGGTCCAGGTACTCCTCCGGGGTACCCAGGCCGTAGATCGCCGAGACGGTGGCGACCACCACCACATCCCGGCGGGTGAGCAGCGACATCGTGGCCGAGTGGCGCAGTCGCTCCACCTCCTCGTTGATCGAGGAGTCCTTCTCGATGTAGGTGTCGGTCTGCGGAATGTACGCCTCGGGCTGGTAGTAGTCGTAGTAGGAGACGAAATACTCCACCGCGTTGTTCGGCAGCAGCTCGCTGAACTCCTTGGCCAGCTGGGCGCAGAGTGTCTTGTTCGGCGCCAACACGAGCGTCGGGCGCTGCAACCGCTCGATCAACCACGCGGTGGTGGCGCTCTTGCCGGTGCCGGTCGCGCCGAGCAGCACCGTGTGCCGGTCACCACGCCGGACCCGCTTCTCCAGATCGTCGATCGCGGCCGGCTGATCACCGGCCGGCTGGAAGTCACTGACGACCTGGAAGCGGCCGTCAAGCCGGGGAATGTCGAGCGCCATGGCCCCACCGTACGCGCGGTGGCTGACACTCCGGGACGACTACCAACCCTCGGTGATCAGCTTCGATATTTTCGTTGTCGGCCCCCACCGGGCGAGCTACGCTTCTCGGGTAGGCCGCTCGCGGCGGCCGACCGGGCCGGCAACGGGCCTAGGACGGCCCCCAACCCCCGGCACGTGGTCGCAGCACCCGCTTCCGGCGTGCGCACCCGACGTGGTCGCGCTGACCGCGCTGACCGGCCGCCGCGAGCGCACATACGGGTCGGGAGTCGGCGGTGTCGTCGTGACGCGTCCCGGCCGGCCACCGTGAGCGCACACACGCGTCACCAGGGACCGGTCGACGCCGTTCAACATCCCGTGGAGTCCTCCGCCCGCACCCGCCGTACCCCGCGTCCCCGCCGTACCCCCCGGCATCGGCCCCCACCCCGTACCCAGCCCACCTCGACCGCGTCCGACGACACCCAGACCGGCCAGTTCCCCCGGGTCACCGGCCGCCGTCAGACCATCCTCCGTACGCTCGCCGCGATTGCCCTGCTCGCCGCCACCGCACTGGTCCTCGGGCTGAGTTGGGTACCCGACTCAGCCGAGCCATCCCGCCGACCAACCGTTGACGAGCGAACCCGACTCGCCGCGGTACGGGTCACCAACTACCGCGATCTGCGAGCCGGGGTACACCTGACGGCGGGGACCGGAGCGGCCCGGACCGACCTGGTCGGCTGGGTCGACTGGTCCCGACCGCTGCTCTACCTGGATCTCGGTGGTCCGGGCGTGGGCGCCCAGCGGGGTCTGCTCCAGGCGACGCCCGCAGTGCTGCTGCTGCGCCCGGACCCCACCACCTCGGCGCCCCCGTCACCGGCGCCCCCGTCACCGGCGCCCCCGTCACCGGCGCCCCCGCCACTGGTGCCCCCCGTCGACGGGTGGCGGCTGGCGGCCCCGCCGGCGGCCGACCGCCTCCGGCCGCTGCTCGACCTGCTCTTCGCGCTCGCCGCCGACCGGGCCGACCCGCCGGCCAGGGAGGCGGCACGCTGGATCGCCAGCGCCGACGGGGCAGACATCCTCGCCGCCGGGCTGCCGCCGGCCCAACCCGGCGCGCCAACCCCGCCCGCCACCGAGGTCCACTGGTGGGTGGATCGGGAGGCGCGGCTGCACCGACTGGAGGCCCGGCTCCCCGACCTCGGCCCGGTCACCGTACGACTGAACCGCGCCGACCGACCGTCGCTACGTCCGGTCGAGGCCCTCGGTGGGCAGGCCGGCACCCCTCGGCCACTCAACGCTGCCGAACGCCACCGCCTGGCGGCACTCCCCACCCAACTCCGTACCGCGGGCGAGGCGCCCGCCACGCTCACCGCCCTGCTCGGCTCAGCAGCCGCCCTTCAGGGGACGGGATGGATCAACTGGAGCCGACGCAGCGCGTACCTCGCGGTGGATGACCTTGACGACCCGCATCGGCGAACCCTGCTCCGCCACGAACGTGGGCGCACCACCCAAACCACGCTGCCGGCAACCGTCAACACCGGCGTGGATCCCACGCAGCCACCGCTGCCCGTCCCCACCACCGGCTGGGAACCCGCGCCCGACGCCGGGCTCGCGGCCCTGCTTGACGGTGCGCTGCGCGCGGCGGCCCCCGCCGAAGAGGGCACGGCGCGACGGATTCGGAGTGATCGGTTGGCTGGCACTGAACTCGACGTGGTCGAGGTGGTGACGGCCGCCGGCGAACCGACTCGCTACTGGCTCGACCACTCCGGGCTCCCCCACCGGCTCCAACTCCGGACGGCGACCGGGACCTGGGCGCAGGTGGACCTCACCTTCGAGGACGGTGCCGCCAGCTGACCCCTCGACGCACACCCGGCCGGGCGATACCCGTCACGACCGTCCGCCGGAGCAGCCCGCCTCTCGGACGTAGAGGCGCACCGGGCGAGCCGGGTCGGCACTACCGTGCACCCGTTCCGGCCAGCGCGGCGCGTCCCGCCCCGTCTCGGGCCGGCGGGGAAACCCCGCCTCCGCGAGCTGTTCGACCAGCACTCCGTCCGCGGCACCGAGACACTGCACGGTGAGCTGGATGTCGATCACGTCCACCGAGTCCCGTTCTGGCACCGCTGTCGAGCCGATGTGGTCGATCCGTAGGTCGGCTGGGGTGACCGCGCGGTGGATCCGGGCGGCCAGCCGAGCGTACTGCTCGGGCCAGGTCGGGTCGGCCTCAACGCGCTCGGGTCGGGGCGGCGGCTGGGCCACCTGCCGGTCGCGGAGATTGACCGCGTAGGGCAGCAGTCGGTCAGCCCAGAGCGCGTCGACCGCGCGGTGCAGTTCGTCGCGGGTTCCGTCGTTGGTCAGCACCACGTCCGCTGCCGCGCGGCGGTGAACGTCGTCGGCCTGCGCGGCGATCCGCCGCCGCGCCTCGGCCGGCGCCATCCCCCGGTCGCGGGTCAACCGCTCCAACCGGATCGACAGGGCCGTCTGCACCACCACCACCAGGTGGTACGTGGGCCCGAGCCCCGACTCGACCAGCAGTGGTACGTCGTTGACAACGACCGCGTCAGGTGGCGCCGCGGCTACCAGCTCGGCCGTCCGGGTCCGGACCCGCGGGTGAATGATCGCCTCCAGTGCACGGCGGCCCGCCTCATCGGTGAAGACCAGGGAGCCGAGTGCCGCCCGGTCGAGCGCCCCGTCCGAATCGAGCACCCGATCACCGAAGGTGGCGACGATCTCCGCAAGCCCATCGGTGCCCGGCGCCACCACCTCGCGGGAGAGTTGGTCGGCGTCCACGATCACCGCACCCAGCCCCGCCAGTCGGGCCGCTACGGCGCTCTTGCCCGAGCCGATCCCACCGGTCAGTCCCACCATCAACACCGGACCAGTCAACCGGATCACTCGCCGGCACGCCACACCGGTCCCGGCTCACCACCGTTGGCAGAAACGGCGGAACCCCGCCCTCGGCGATCTGTCGATCACCGGGACGGGGCCCGTCGTCAGTACCGGCTCCGGTTCGCCGCAGGCGGCCCGGAGCCTTCGGATCACTTGCCGCCGGCGAGCTTCTCCCGCAGGGCGGCGAGCGCCTCGTCGGTGGCGAGGGTGCCAGCCGGCTCCTCCACCTGCCGGCTCGGAGCCGCGGTCGTCGTGGTGGTCGGACCAGCGGCCGGCGGGTTGGCCGCAGCCTCGGCGTCGGCCGCGCGGGATGCCTGCACCTGCTTCTGGTGGGCCTCCCAACGCTGACGCGCCTCGGCGTACTGCTGCTCCCAGGTCTCGCGCTGCTTCTCGTAGCCCTCGAGCCACTCGCCCGTCTCGGGGTCGAAGCCCTCGGGGTAGATGTAGTTGCCCTCGGCGTCGTAGGTCGCCGCCATGCCGTAGAGGGTCGGGTCGAAGTGCTCCTCGCCCTCGACGAAGCCCTCGTTGGCCTGCTTGAGCGACAGCGAGATCCGGCGCCGCTCCAGGTCGATGTCGATGACCTTGACCATGACCTCGGAGCCGACCTGGACGACCTGCTCCGGGATCTCCACGTGGCGCTCGGCCAGCTCGGAGATGTGAACCAGGCCCTCGATGCCGTCGTCCACCCGGACGAACGCGCCGAACGGCACCAGCTTGGTGACCTTACCGGGCACGATCTGCTGGATCGCGTGGGTGCGGGCGAACTGACGCCACGGGTCCTCCTGGGTCGCCTTCAGCGACAGCGAGACCCGCTCGCGGTCCAGGTCGACGTCGAGGACCTCGACCTCGACCTCCTGGCCCACCTCGACCACCTCGGACGGGTGATCGATGTGCTTCCAGGACAGCTCGGAGACGTGCACCAGGCCGTCCACGCCGCCCAGGTCGACGAAGGCGCCGAAGTTGACGATCGAGGAGACAACGCCCTTCCGGACCTGCCCCTTCTGCAGCTTGTTGAGGAACTCGGTGCGCACCTCGGACTGTGTCTGCTCGAGCCAGGCCCGGCGGGACAGAACCACGTTGTTGCGGTTCTTGTCCAGCTCGATGATCTTGGCCTCGAGCTCACGGCCGACGTACGGCTGGAGGTCCCGCACCCGACGCATCTCGACCAGGGAGGCCGGCAGGAAGCCACGCAGCCCGATGTCGAGGATCAGGCCACCCTTGACCACCTCGATGACCGAGCCACGGACCACGCCGTCCTCGTCCTTGATCTTCTCGATGGTGCCCCAGGCGCGCTCGTACTGCGCCCGCTTCTTCGAGAGGATCAGCCGCCCCTCCTTGTCCTCCTTCTGGAGAACAAGGGCCTCAATGTGGTCACCGACCGAGACAACCTCGGCGGGGTCCACGTCGTGCTTGATCGACAGCTCCCGAGAGGGGATGACGCCCTCGGTCTTGTAGCCGATGTCGAGCAGGACCTCGTCCCGATCGACCTTGACGACGGTGCCTTCGACAATGTCGCCGTCATTGAAGTACTTGATGGTCTCGTCGATCGCGGCGAGGAATGCCTCTTCGCTGCCGAGATCGTCGACGGTGACCTTGGTGGCGCTCGAGGGGGCCTCGATGCTGCTCGTCATGTGGGCGGTTGCTCCGGTCGGATGGTTGTCATCACGGATGTGAGCCGCGGTGACCTGTTCGCGCAAACGGACCCGCCGCCGGACACACCGAACGATCACTGCGCGGGATCATGATGTGGCTCCGTCGACCGCGCACCTGCTCCCTACCGAGGCACACAATCCGCGAGCGCGTCGTCTAGCCTACCCTCTGCATTACCACAGCGTGCAAGGCCTCCCACCCGCTCACCATCGCGCCACCTGCAAAAGCGGATTATCGTCGAATAACGCGCCCGGCCTGTAACCCTAGTCACACCGCCCCCACCGGCACCAGACCAACGGGCGCGCACTGCGGCACGGAGACCGCGCCCCCGCCAGCCGCCAGCCGCCAGCCGCCAGCCGCCAGCCGCCAAGACCACGGTGCCGCCGCCGGGTCATCAGGTGTCGGGCCGCCCGGCGACGAAGATGGCGGTGCCCGGGATCAGCCGGCCCCGCAACGGGCTCCACTGGCCCCAGGTTTCCTCATGCCCCGGCGGCCATTCCGGTTCCACCAGGTCGCGAAGGACGAAGCCGGCAGCACTCAGTTCCCGGATCCGATCGCCGACGGTGCGGTGTGCCTCGATGTAGGTCGGCACTCCCGCCGAATCCTCCTCCACGTAAGGGCGGCGGTCGAAGTAGGAGTGCACCGCGACCAAGCCGCCCTCGCCAGCATCATCCAAAAAGACCCAGCGCAACGGATGGGTAACCGCGAAAACCCAGGCTCCGCCGGGTCGCAGCACCCGAAACACCTCGCGCATCAGCGTCGCTGAGTCCGCGACAAACGGAACCGCACCGAACGCGGAATGTACGGTGTCGAAGACGCCCGCCCCGAACGGCAGCGCCAGGGCATCAGCCTGCACGAGTGGCACCGGCACGCCCGAGCGCTCGGCGGCCAGCCGAGCCTGCCGCAACATGCCGGCGGACAGGTCGAGAGCCGTGACCTTTGCCCCCTGCCCGTCCAGCCAGCGGGAGCCCGCGGCCGCACCACACCCCAACTCCAGGAGCCGGGACCCGGCAACCGCACCGAGCAGCCGCGCCTCCGCCTCCCGCAGCCCCTCGGGACACCACACGAGATCAACATCCCCGAGGAAGGCGCCGTGCTCCGCCTGATAGCTGTCTGCGTCGCGGTCCCACCACCGTCGGCTCGCCGCCCGCCCCTCAGCCGGTGACACCACCCGGCGGGTGACCGCCGGTTCGGACTGCTGCATCCTGCCAACGGTACGGATCGCGGTAGCCCGGGTCCGCAGCGGCCGTCGTTTTCGTCCAAGACTCCGCCGGTGGCGGTTGCCTAGCATGGGTGGCGCGCGCCACCACGGCGCGTCGGCCCGGCGCTACGGCCGTTCGATCGACCGGGTGACGCTCGTCGCCTACTCCTGGGAGCACGAGACATGCGTGAGCTGGTCTACACCGGGTTCATCTCGCTCGACGGCGTCGTGGACTCCCCCGGCGGCGGGCCGGGTGAGGAACACCGCAGCGGCGGCTGGGTCATCAAGGACATCGAATTCCTACCCGAGGTCTTCTCACTCAAGGGCGAGGAGCTCAAGGAGACCTCGGCGCTGATGTTCGGCCGCCGAAGCTACGAGGCGTTCGCGCCGATCTGGCGCGACTCGGACGACCACGCCGACTACCGGGAACTGCCCAAGTATGTCGTCTCGACCACGCTGCCCGACAACGCCCTCGTCCCGGGGTGGGGACCAACGACGGTCCTGCGGTCGGCCGACGAGGTTGTCAAGCTCAAGCAGAGCGACGGCGGCGCGATATTCATCCACGGCAGCGCAGAGCTCGCCCGACGACTCTCCGACGCCGGGTTGATCGACCGGTACCACCTGCTCTGCTTCCCGCTCCTACTCGGCGCCGGGAAGCGTCTGTTCAGCACGGCGGACAGGGCCAAGCAGGTACTGCACCTCCGGGACACCGAGGCCTACCCGAACGGTGTCGTCAAGCTGCTCTACGACGTCGTCCGCTAACCCAGATCCAGGGCGATCGGGCCACCAGCGGCGGTGCGGAGTTGCCGCGCCGTACGGCCCACGTACCGGCGCAGCGCACGGGCCAGGTGCGGCTCGTCAACGTACTCGAGCCGGGAGACGACATCGGCTACCGGAGCGGCGGCGGCCAGGAGCGCCGCCGCCTCGCGTACCCGTTCGACCTGCCGTACGGCGCCCTGGGTGAGCCCGGTCGCCGCTCGGAATCGACGTTCGACGGTCCGCGGCGAGACCGCTGGCCGGTGACCTCGGCGCACTGCGGTGACGATCGGGTCACGGACTACGGCTTCCGCACGGACCAGGCGATCCACCAGGGCCTCGGCGTCATCCGCGCCGGGAGTTTCCCAGCGGACGCCCGCCAGCCGGAAGGTTCGGCGGGTGGTGTCGGGAAGCGCGATACCGCCGTCCACGAGAGCCGGCGTCGAGAGGGCCCGCAGCGACGTACCGACGGCGAAGTCGATCCCGACGAAGCTCGCGTCCTCCGGGACCAGTGCTGCGCTGGTCTTCGTCTCGGGTCCGGTGATGGCCGCGTAGGCAGTGCCCTGCCGCTCCCAGAACACCAGGCCCCAACAGACCGTCGCTACCGAGGTCATCTCCGCGACGCCCGTACTCGTGCCGGTCCATACAGCGTTGATCCAGGGCGAATCGGACGCACGGGTCTGGAGTCGTAGGGCCACCGGACAAGGATAGGGGCCGCTCACCGTTCCGCCGCCGACTCGCCCCGGATCTGAACGAGGCGAACGGGCGCACCGCCGTCGGGGCCGTTTCCGCAGGTCCGGCTCGGGTATTCCGGACCGGACCGGACCGGACGGGAGGTGCTACGCCGTGAGCCGTCGGAACGACCCGCAGCAGACATACCGAGAGTTCACCGCAGCAGTGAATATGCGCCCCGGTGAACTGTCGGCCTGGTTGGAGACCGAGAAGTCCAAGCATGTGGGCTGGCGGAGGCGGGGTGACCAGGGCGGCGAGACAGTCGGCCACCGCTCCGGGCGACGAATCCTCGACCTGCTCCGGCGTCGACGGGACGATCTCTCCGAGGACGACTACCGGCACATGCGGAAAGTTGTCGGCTACGTCCGCCGGCACATGGCGCAACGGCCCAGCGGCGATGTTCGGGACACCCGATGGCGGTACTCCCTGATGAACTGGGGGCACGACCCGGTCAAAGGCCCGCTGCCGCCACCGGGGGGCCCGTCCCGCAAGGCGCTACGACGGCACGGGGCCCCGCCCAGAGAACGCCGGGGCCCCGGCCGGTAGCGGGCATGAAGTCCCGCTGCTTCAGGTCCTCGGCGAGCGGGCCGATCAGTGGTCGGCGCTGTTCCAGTCCCGTCCGTCGCCGACCGACACCTCCAGCGGCACGGACAGTGGGTACGCCCCGCCCATCTCCCGCCGGACCAGCGTCTCCAGCACCTCCCGCTCCCCGGGGGCCACCTCGAAGACCAGTTCGTCGTGCACTTGGAGCAGCATCCGGGAACGCAGGCCGGCGTCGCGCAACGCCGCGTCCACGTGCATCATCGCCACCTTGATGACGTCGGCGGCAGAGCCCTGGATGGGAGCGTTGAGCGCCATCCGCTCGGCCATCTCCCGCCGCTGCCGGTTGTCGCTGACCAGGTCGGGCAGGTAGCGGCGACGGCCGAGGACGCTCTCGGTGTAGCCGTCGCGCCGGGCCCGGGCCACCACCTCCTGCAGGTAGTCGCGCACCCCACCGAAACCGGCGAAGTAGGTTTCCATCAGCCCGCGCGCCTCCTCGGCGGTAACGCCGAGCTGCTGGGAGAGGCCGAACGCGCTCAGCCCGTAGGCCAGGCCGTAGTTCATCGCCTTGATCTTGCGCCGCTGGTCGGGGGTGACCGCCTCCACCGGCACCTGGAAGACCGACGAGGCGGTAGCCGCATGGAAGTCGCGGCCCGAGTTGAAGGCGTCGATCAGGGCCTCGTCCGCCGACAGGTGGGCCATGATCCGCATCTCGATCTGGCTGTAGTCGGCGGTGAGCAGGCTTTCATACCCGGCGCCGACCACGAATGCCCGGCGGATCCGTCGCCCCTCCTCGGTGCGGATCGGAATGTTCTGCAGATTCGGCTCGGTGGAGGAGAGCCGGCCGGTGGCCGCCACCGTCTGGTTGAAGGTGGTATGGATTCGACCGTCGTCGGAGACCGACTTGAGTAGCCCGTCAACCGTGCTCTTCAGCTTCGCCACGTCCCGGTGCCGCAGCAGGTGCCCGAGCACCGGGTGCGGGTTCTGCCCGTGTAGCCACTGCAGGGCGTCCGCATCGGTGGTGTAACCGGTCTTGATCCGCTTGGTCTTGGGGAGTCCCAGCTCGCCGAAGAGGATCTCCTGCAACTGCTTCGGGGAGCCCAGGTTGAACTCCCGCCCGACCGCCTCGTAGGCACCCTGCGCGGCGGCCTTCACCTCCGCGGCGAAGTGCGCCTCCAACTCGGACAGGTACTGCGTGTCGGCGGCGATGCCGGTGCGCTCCATGCCGGCGAGAACCCGCATCAGCGGCAGCTCCACCTCAGCCATCAGCCGGGCCGACTGCTCACCGTCACGCGACAACTCCGCGTCGATCGCCTCGGCGAGGTCGAGAGTAGCCCGAGCGCGCAGCATCAGGTTCTGCTCGGCCGCACCGTCATCACCCAGGCCGTCGAGGGTGAGCTGCCCGGTTTCTGGCAGGTCGACCCGCAGTTCCCGGTGCAGATAGCGCAGGGCCAGATCAGTCAGGTCGTAGGAGCGCTGGTCGGGCCGGGCCAGGTAGGCGGCGATCTGCGTGTCTCTGGTGATACCCCGGATCGACCACCCGCGGGCGGCGAACGCGAGCACTGCCGGCTTGCTGTCGTGCAGCACCTTTGGTCGACTCACGTCAGCCAGCCACTCCGCCAGGGCCGCCTCGTCGGCGACGTCGAGTCGGCCGGGGTCGAACCAGGCCCCGGCCCCGGCGGCGGTCGCCAGCGCCAGGCCGGTCACGTCGGCGAGGTGCCGCCGGTTGGGCCCGGTGTCGAGCGTGACCGCGAGGCCGACCGGCGTGTTCGGTGCCGTGTGCGCCCCCAGCCACGCGGCGAGCGCTCCCGGCGCGACGAGGAGCTCGCCCGCCAGGTCGAAGCCCGCCTCGGCTTCCGGCTCAACGGCGTCCAGGTACTGGTAGAGCCGATCTCGAAGGATGCGGAACTCCAGCGTGTCGAAGACCTGGTGCACCGCCTCCCGGTCCCAGCCAGCCCAGCGTGTCTCCGCCAGTGGCAGAGGCAGCGCCAGGTCGGTGACCAGGCCGTTGAGCTCGTGATTGCGGATCACGTCGGCGAGTCGCTCCCGCAGATTCGCCCCGGCCTTACCCTTGATCTCGTCGGCGCGGGCGACGACACCCTCGACCCCGCCGTAAGCGGTGATCCATTTGGCGGCGGTCTTCGGGCCGACGCCGGGGACGCCGGGCAGGTTGTCGCTGGTCTCGCCGACCAACGCAGCGAGGTCTCGATAGTGCTGTGGAGGCACCCCGTATTTCGCCGTCACCGCAGCCGGGTCCATCCGGGCCAGGTCGGAGACGCCCTTGCGGGGATAGAGCACCGTGACGTCGTCATCAACGAGTTGGAAAGCGTCCCGGTCTCCGGTCGTGATCAGGACCGACATCCCCTGTTCGCGGGCCTGCCGGGTGAGCGTGGCGATCACGTCGTCCGCCTCATAGCCCGCCATCTCCACCGCCGGGACCCGCAACGCCGCCAGAATCTCCTTGACCAGGCTGACCTGGCCCTTGAAGTCGCTCGGGGTCTCGCTGCGGCCAGCTTTGTACGCGGCATACCTCTCGGTGCGGAAGGAGTGCCGGGAAACATCGAAGGCCACGGCGATGTGGGTCGGCTGCTCATCCCGAAGAACATTGATCAACATGGAGGTGAAGCCGTAGACCGCGTTAGTCGGTTGCCCCGTCGTGGTGGAGAAGTTCTCGACCGGCAGGGCGAAGAACGCCCGGTAGGCCAGGGAGTGTCCGTCAACGAGGAGCAGGCGCGGCTTCGTGGCTGTCACGGTGGCGACTCTAGTCCGTGCCGCCGACAGGGCCGGGCGGCGGCACCGGGACGCCGGCGCGGAAAATCACTCGCCCGGCCGTCGTCCTCGTGGAAGTGACCCGGATCCGCCCCGGCCAGCGGCGGCCGGTCGTCCCGGTGCGGGACGACCGACCGCGTGGGCAGTGCCGCCGGTCAGGCGACGCCCAGGTACGCCTCCTTGACCGATGGGTCGTGCAGCAGGTCCTGGCCGGATCCCTCCTTCACGATCCGGCCGGTCTCCAACACGTACCCCCGGTGTGCCCGGGAGAGCGCCTGCTGGGCGTTCTGCTCCACCAGGAGGACCGTGGTGCCCTGCTGGTTGATCTCCACGATGATGTCGAAGATCTGTTGAATGATCATCGGGGCGAGCCCCATCGACGGCTCATCCAACAGCAGCAGCTTCGGCCGGGCCATCAAGGCCCGCCCGACCGCGAGCATCTGCTGTTCGCCGCCGGAGAGCGTTCCCCCCAGCTGACGACGCCGCTCCGCCAGCCGCGGAAACAGCTCGAACACCCGCTTCAGGTCAGCGGCGATCCCCGCACTGTCCCGACGGGTGTACGCCCCCATGTCGAGGTTGTCCAGGACCGTCATACCCGGGAAGATGCCCCGCCCCTCGGGCGACTGGCAGATGCCCCGCCGTACCCGCAGGTCGGCTCGGAGGTTGGTGATGTCCTCCCCGTTGAACCGGATCGCTCCCCGGCTCACCGGACGGAGTCCGGAGATGGCCCGCATGGTGGTGGTCTTACCCGCGCCGTTCGCGCCGATGAGGGCTACCACCTCGCCCTCGTTCACGTGCAGGCTGATCCCGTGCAGCGCCTCGATCCGGCCGTACCGGAGGGTCAGATCGTCAATCTCAAGCAGCATCTGCGGGCTCCCCCAGGTACGCCGCGATCACCTTCGGGTCGTCCCGCACCTCGGCGGGCGCCCCCTCGGCGATCTTCTTTCCGAACTCCAGCACCACGATCCGGTCGGTGACCCCCATGACGAGGCGCATGTCGTGCTCGATGAGCAGCACCGTGAAACCGCGATCCCGGATCTTGCGGATCAGTTCGAGGAGTTCCTCCTTCTCCGCCGGGTTGAAGCCGGCGGCCGGCTCGTCCAGGCAGAGCAACTTCGGCTCGGTGGCCAGCGCCCGCGCGATCTCCAGCCGGCGCTGGTAGCCGTACGGAAGGTTACGAGCCAGGTCGTTGGCGCGGTCGTCAATGCCGACGAAGCGCAGCAGTTCGTACGCCTTACGCTCGCCGGCACGCTCCTCGAGCGTGTGCCGCGAAATGCCGAACACCTGCGCCGAGGAGCGGCGAACCTGCTGCCAGAACCGCACCAGCGCATTGGTCGAATCGACCGTGGGCAACTCCTCCGGCTTCGGCTTGACCCGGTACAGCCGAAACAGCGCACCAACCACACTGGTGCGGTGCTGGGAGTCCGCACCCACCAGCACGTTCTCCAGCGCGGTCATCTCCGGGAAGAGCCGGATGTTCTGGAACGTCCGGGCGATTCCCATCTGGTTGATCCGGTGCGGCTTCCGTCCGCTGACCTGCTGTCCGTCGAACCGAACCGCGCCGGAGGTCGGCCGGTAGACCCCGGTCATCGCGTTGAAGCAGGTGGTCTTGCCGGCCCCGTTCGGACCGATGAGCCCGAGGATCTCGCCCTTGTGGAGGTTGAAGCTCAGATTGTCCAGCGCCACCACGCCGCCAAAGCGGAGCGTGACCCCGGCCACCTCAAGCAGCACCTCGGGCTTGGCGGCGTCCTCGGGTGATGTCTTCTGCTTAGGCAACATTTACCGGAGCCTCCTTCGCCCTGTCCTGCAGCTCGCGCGTTCGTCGCCGACTCGGCAACAGACCCTGCGGGCGCAGCAGCATGATGAGCACCAATGCTAGGCCGAAGGCGAGGACCCGGTACTCCGAGAAGTCGCGGAACCGCTCCGGCAGGTACGCGAGCAGGAAGGCGCCGACCGCCACTCCCGCCATGTTGCCGGAGCCACCGACCACCACCATCGCGACGAACAGAATGGAGAGCTGGACGTTGAAGGTCTCGGGCTGGATGAAGGCCGACCGGCTGGCGAAGAGCAGCCCGGAGAAGCCACCCAGGGCGGCACCGATGGCGAACGCCCAGAGCTTGAACTTGAACGGGTAGACGCCCATCACCGCGGCGGCGTCCTCGTCCTCCCGAATAGCCAGCCACGACCGCCCCACCCGGCTGTGCTCCAGCCGCCGGACCAGCAGGACCATCAGCAGCACCACGCTCAACGCCAGCCAGTACCAGGGCTTGATGTCGAGCAGTCCGAAGATCTTGTTGTCGGGCGACGGCGGACCTTCCGGGCCGGGAATGCCGGGCACGCCCTGCGCCTCGCCGGCCCACCCCGAGTTCTTCGCGACGATCCGAATGATCTCACCGAAGCCCAGCGTCACGATGGCCAGGTAGTCACCCCGAAGCCGCAGCGTCGGCCAGCCAAGCAGGACGCCCGCGACCAACGAGAAGGCCAACGCGATCGGGATACAGATCGCCCACGCGATCGCCCAGTCCGAGGAGAGGCCGAACTGCTCCTGCAACGCCCCCACAACCGGCGACTCGGCCGACCCGAACAGCGCCACGCTGTAGGCGCCCACCGCGTAGAAGCCGACGTAGCCGAGGTCGAGCAGACCAGCCAGCCCGATCACGACGTTGAGCCCGATGGCCACCAGGACGTACAGGGCGCAGACGAAGAGGACCCCAGCCCAGTTGGCGCCGCCGTCGATGGAGTCGGTCCGGAACCAGTCCAGCCCCGGAATGATCAGGTTCGTCCCCGGGATGTCGCCGAGGAACGGCAGGTAGTAGAGGAAGGCAACGCCCGCGAGCAGGGTCAGCCAACGCTGCCAACGAGGTAGTGCCCGCCACCGGTCACCCATACCCCCCAGAACGTGTCGACGCCGCTCGTTGAATTGTCGTAGTGCCTCTGTCATGCCCTCGCCTTTCCGAGAGACTCACCAAGCAGGCCGGTCGGGCGGAAGATCAGCACCACCACGAGCACCACGAAGGCAGCCACATCCTCCCAGGTGGATCGGGTCAACGTCGCCGCGTACACCTCGATGACCCCGAGTAGTAGGCCACCGAGCAGCGCGCCGCGGAGGTTACCGATACCACCGAGCACCGCCGCGGTGAACGCCTTCAGCCCGACCACGAAGCCGATGTCGAACTTGGTGATCCCGTACCGCATGTTCCACAACAGGGCCGCGGCGCCCGCCATCAGACCACCCAGGACGAAGACCAGCATGATCACTCGGTCCTGGTGCACCCCCATCAGCGCGGCGGTGTCTGGGCTCTGTGCCACGGCCCGCACCCCGCGGCCGTACCGCGTCCGGTTGATGAACTGGTCCAACCCGTAGAGCATCACGAGGGCGGAAACCACCATGATGATCTGTACGTTGGTGATGTCCGCGCCCGCCACCGAGAGCACTGTCTCCTGCTTCAGCAGCGGCGGAATCCCGATCACGAGTCGGTTCTCGGTGAATCCGCGCCCCGAGAAGAACCCCGCCATCCACAGCGCGAAGATCTCCACCAGGACGAGCGAGAGCCCGATGGCGGTGATCAGGAAGATCAGCGGCGGCGCGTTCATCCGGCGTAGTCGCCGGTAGGCGACCCGTTCGACGGTGAGCGCGGTGGCACCCGAGGCCAGCGCACCGACCACCAGACCGATGAGCAGGTAGACGATCGCCATCCCGATCGGCGGGTTGTCGGCCACCCCGAGCAGCGACCAGGTACCGAGGATCGCGAAGGTACCCACCATGAAGATCTCAGAGTGCGCGAAGTTGATCAGACGGAGCACACCGTAGACGAGCGTGTACCCCAAGGCGACGAGGGCATAGATCGCCCCCTTGGACAAGCCGTCAACAGTGTGCTGGGCTAGGTCGCCGAATAAGGCATCGAAATTCACGGGTTTCTCCCCTTTGGCACCGTTACGCGGCCGGGGCAAGCCCCGGCCGCGTAACGGTCATCCTGGCTCAGCTGAGCTTGATCTCCTGCTGGGCCGTGATCTCACCGCCCTTGATCTCGTAGGCCCAGATCACCACCCGGGACTCGTCCACGTCACCGCCGTCGGCGAACTTGAGGGACTTCGAGACTCCCTCCTTGTCATAGGAGTCGACCCACGCCAGCAGGTCCGCACGCGTGGTGTTGCCCTCGGCCAGGCCCTCGATCAACACATTCGCGGCGTCGAAACCCTCGGCACCGTAGGAACCCGGAGGCCCGCCGTACTCCGCCTCGAAGTCGGCCGCGAAGGTGCCACCGGCCTTGTCCGGCGGCAGGCACGGGCAGGTCACGATCACACCCTCGGCACTGGCCCCCGCGCCCTTCGGGAAGGACGGATCGTAGAGACCGTCGAAGCCGAGGAAAGGCGTCGTGATGCCGGCCTCCCGCAGCTGCTTCACCAGCGGAGCCGCCTCGTTCGTGTAGCCGCCGTAGGCGATCGCGTCCGGCGCGGCAGCCTTGATCTTCGAAATGGTGGCGGCGAAGTTGACCTGCTTCTCCTGCACCTGGTCGGCGCCGCCCGCCAACGCACCGAGGGACTTGGTCAGCTCGTCGGTGATGCCGGCACCGTAGGTGGTGCCGTCATTGATCACGAAGACCTTCTTGGCCTGCACGACATCCCGCAGGTAGACGGCGGCGGCAGCCCCCTGGACGGCGTCGTTACCGACCACCCGGTGGAACACCTCGTTACCGCCCGCGGTCAACTCGATCGCAGTCGCCGAAGGGCTGACCATCACCATTCCGGCCGCCTCGTAGACCGCCATCGTCGCCTTGCTCTCACCGGAGAACGCGCCACCGATGACGCCCAGGAAGGACTCGTCCCCGGTGACCTGGTTCGCGACCGGCGTGGCCTGGGTCGGATCGCCCTGGGTGTCGAACTCCTGCAGGTCCACCTTGCAGTCCGGGTTCGCCTCGTTGTGCTGCTTCACCGCAAGCAGTGCGCCGTCGCGCGACGGAATCACCAGACCCGAGTTCGGGCCGCTGAAGGCACCGAAGATGGCGATCTTGCCACCGCAGTCACTGCTGCCGCCGGCGTTCTCCTCCTCCGCCTGACAGCCCGCAGCGCCAATGAGGGCCGCCGACAACCCTATGGCGCCGAGCGCCCGTACGTACTTACGCCTCACGGCTATAGACCTCCTCCAGTTGCAGGAGCCCGAGCACACCCCGAGGCAGGCACCGCACCAGTACGGCAGCCTCCCCACCTCGATGTGAGCCCGCACACCCGCTACGGCTCGTGATGGCGGAGCGTACTGGGTCGATAAACGGTCCCGGAAGGCCTCGAGGCCACGCTTGTCAAACCGTTACGAATACAAAGGCCGATACGACCCGAACCCGTAACATCCCTCACCGCTGGCCCGAGGCCACGAGCGCACCGGCGATGACCAGCGCAGCCGGCCACCGCCAGCAACGCCGGCGGCAATCGAATTCGGCGGCGAGTAAGATCAACTTTGGCGTCGGGTCATGCCGGGGTGCACCCCGGGCGCACGAGGCCCCGGCGGCGCCGACCCGGGCCGCCGCGACCCTCGGGAGAAGAAGCAGAAGCGGGACCAGACCTACTGGGCCGGACGGGGCACCTCGCCCCCGGCGGTCTCCTGAAGGATCCGCTCGGCGACCTCTTTCATGGTCATCCGGTGGTCCATCGCGGTGCGCTGGATCCACTTGAAGGCTTGTGGTTCGGTCATCCCGTATGTGGTCATCAGCGCACCCTTGGCCCGCTCGATGACCTTGCGGATCTCCAACCGGTCAGTGAGGCCAGCAACCTCCGCCTCCAGGGCGGCGACCTCCGAGTAGCGCGACAACGCGATCTCTACCGCTGGGACCAGGTCGCTCTTCTGGAAGGGCTTGACCAGGTACGCCATCGCGCCGGCCGCCCGCGCCCGCTCCACCAAGTCCCGCTGACTGAAGGCGGTCAGGATGATGACCGGAGCGATCCGCTCGCCAGCAATCCGCTCGGCAGCGGCCAGTCCGTCCATAATGGGCATCTTGATGTCGAGGATGACCAGATCCGGCTTCAGCTCGTTGGCGAGCCGAACGGCCGTCTCACCATCGCCGGCTTCTCCGACGACCTCGTAGCCTTCCTCGACGAGCATCTCGGCGAGATCCAGCCGGATGAGCGCCTCGTCCTCGGCGATCAGTACTCGCCTGCGCTCGGCGTCCGTCTGCGTCTCGGCCACGAGCAACTCCCACTAGTCCGTACCGACACCCGACCGGGTGCCGCGCCCCTTAGCCTAGTGGGTACTCTATAGGCCGACACCGAGGCTGTCGGCAGCACTGTCCCCGTATTCCAACCGGTAGAGAAACGGAGCTCAAACCTCCGACAGTGTGGGTTCGAATCCCACCGGGGACACCAACATCGTCGCGCGGGTGGCGGTCGGCACATCGCGAGCGACGTAACGCTGCGGGCCACGGCCCCAGCGGGAAGCGCAGCGGCGGCCGCCCGGCCCGCCCGCTCCGCAGCAGCGCGAAGGGCCCTCGGCCGGCGAGTTGCCGGCCGCCGCACCAGTCCACCGACGGGCGTGCCGCTCGCCCGGCACCTCGACCACCGCAACCGTCGCCGCTGATACCGCTTCCGCATCTCGGCTACCGGCGGGCGACCGGGTGCTGAGCCGCAGCACCGGCTCGAGGGGCACCGCGCGGCCTCGGAAGGCAAGCGCGACCTCGAAGGGACACCGTGGGGGCTCGGAAGGGATGTCCGAAGGCTCCTCGATGGCCGGCGGAGTCGTCTCGGCCGATCCGTTCGGCTTCGGCGTCCGGAGACCATCACGACGAGAACCTTTGAATATTTGGCTATAAAGTAGCTCTTCCTCCGAACCAGATGCGCTGTCTCCACGTTGAAACTCGCTAAAATTCGAGGAAGGATGCCACCATGTCCTCTTCCCCGAATCCGGTTCAGCCCTATGCGAGCCTCGATGACACCGACCGCGCGATCCTGGCGGAGCTGGTCGCAGACGGCCGCCTCCCGAACAACGCCCTCGCCGAGCGGGTCGGGGTGGCGCCGTCAACCTGCCTCGCACGAACCAGGGCGCTACGCGGATGCGGGGCGATCCGCGGCTTCCACGCCGAGGTGGATCCGGCGGCGGTGGGCCTGCCGGTACAGGCGCTGATCTCCGTACGACTCTCCGCCCACGACCGGGCCGTGGTGGACGCCTTCCGCGCCCGATCAGTCCGCCTACCGGGGATGGTGGCGGTGTTCCACGTGGCCGGTGCGGACGACTACGTGCTGCACGTCCGGGCAGCGTCGGCGGACGCACTGCGGGACTTCGTACTCGACCACCTGGCAGTCGATCCGGCGGTGCAGCACACCCAGACCAGCCTGATCTTCGAGCAGGCCCGGGGCCTGGGGTAGGACGGATCACCGTCTCGGTGACGCCCCGAAACAGGATCTTCACGTCCGTGTCACGCCGGAGACGCGGACCGCGCCTAGTTTTGGTTCCGGTGGTGGTTGGCACTCCCGGTCGGGACGGGTCGGGAGCTGCCAAGTTGTGACGCACCGGGCCGGGGTCGACGGATTCCGCGAAGCCGGTCCGGTGCCTCACGCTCGCGCCGACGAGCGCTAGCGAACCAACCCAGAGTCGGCCACCGCCTCCTCCCGGGACGGTTCGGTGGCACGCTCACCTCGAGGCGGCTCGCTGGCACGCTCATCCCGGGCCGGCGTGGCACCGCGGACACCGGCGACGACGGTCCGGGCACGCCGGGCGCGCAGCAAGGCCCGGAGCGCGAACGCGACCGCGACACCCCAGGCGAGCGCCAGCAGGGCATACCCCACCGGCCGCACACCCCCATCAAGATCGAGAGCGCGCATCAGCGTACGAGCGTTGGTCAGCACGATCACCCCGCCGACCACCGCGCCGAGCAGTTGGGCCGGGACAAGGCGCACCAGCCAGGCGGCCACCGGCGCCGCGATCAGACCACCGGCCAGTAGCGCGAGCACCATCGGCAGCAGAAAGCCCTCGGAGCCGAGCCCGATCAGGAAGCCGACGCTGGCCGCACCGGCGACAAGGAACTCGGCGGTGTCCACCGACCCGATCACCCTGCGGGGTTCCAGTCGTCCAGTGACCAGCAGCGCGGGGGTCGCCACCGGCCCCCAACCCCCGCCACCGGTCGCGTCAACGAAACCGGCGACCAGCCCCAGGGGACCGAGGAAGCGGCCGCGCAGTCGACCGGCCCGTCGTTCGGTGCGCAGCGGTCGGGCGAAACGCACCAACAGGTACGCGCCGAGGGTGAACAAAATCGCCGCCATCCAGGGCGCGGCGGCAGCGGTGGAGAGAGCGGACAGGAAGGTCGCTCCGGCGAACGCGCCGAGGGCACCGGGCACGGCGATCCGCCCAACGACACGCCAGTCGACGTTGCCGAACCGCCAGTGCGCCACACCCGCCGCGAGCGTGGTGCCCACCTCAGCAAGGTGCACCGAAGCCGAGGCCGCGGCCGGCGCGACACCGGCGAGCAGGAGCAGCGTCGAGGAGGTCAACCCGTAGGCCATCCCGAGGGCGCCGTCAACGAGCTGCGCCGCCAACCCGACGAGTGCGAGGACCAACAGCTTACGCACCACGCCTCCCTAGTTTTCGGATATCTCCTATCGACTTGGTCGACAATGCGGGATGAGTGGGGCCTGGGTCAACCTTGTTCAAGGGCGAGTTTCGGCTCAGGTCGGGCCTGGGTGAGGTCGGACGCGGCTCAGGTCCAGGCGCGCGGCTCAGGTCCAGGCGCGCGGCTCAGGTCCAGGCGCGCGGGTCGGCGACCAACTCGGTAACCCGCGCCGGCAGGGCACCGTCGGCGACATCCGCCACGGTGACCAGCTCAAGGATCTGGCGTTCGCTTGCCCGCAGGGCGATCCACACATCCTGCAGGGCCCGCGCGGCACCGTGGTAACCGAGCTGCTCCGGCCGCTGCCCACGGACATGGGCCAGCGGACCGTCGATCACCCGAATCACCTCGGCGAGGGAGATCTCGGCAGCCGGCCGTGCCAGCCAGTAGCCCCCTTCCGGGCCCCGCTGAGCTCGCACCACACCGCCGCGACGCAGCTGCAACAGGATGCTCTCCAGGAACTTCGGCGGGATTTCCTGGGCTCGGGCGATCTGGTCGGCTGTGACGAATCGCCCTCGGCCGGTCGAGGCACCACCGGTCACCGCGGCGAGCTCGGCGACCGCGCGGAGGGCATAGTCAACCCGGGCGGAGAGACGCATGGCAGACAGGCTAGCCGGCTCGTCCGTCAACGGCCCGATCGTCCCTCGGATCTATCCGGCTCTGGGCAGCGAACACATGGTGCGACGATCACCCACCAACAGCGCAGGACCTCCACCTTCGAGCGGCTCCGAATGCGTACAAGCTGGAGCCGCCGTGCCCCGTGACACGGCGGCTCCAGAGCTGAGAGGCCCAGGGCCGATGGCGCGGTTAACCGCGATCAGACCTGTAGGCCAGCAAGGTCAGACCTTCGAACTCAACGGGTTCGACGACGTTACTGAGGGGCTCGAAGGAGCTGTTGAGCACGCTGATACCGCTCGCCCGCCGAATCAACACCTTGTCGTCGACGGTGAACAGGATGCTTCGGATTTCTCCCTCGCCCGGCAGCGGCACCGTCGCGCCCGTGGTGGTGTCGACCACACCAAAGCTGCGATCTTGGCGGGACGGGTCGGTGCCGTGCCAGCCCACCGCAACATACCGGCCATCCATCGATATACTTCGAACGGTCCAGCCATCCCACCGCTTCGCCTCAGCGGCAGGCGGGGTGTAGTCATACTTCCGCACTTGCGTCCCATTTGTTACATACGGGGTGCCATCCTGCTCCGCGGCCAGCCATGTTCCATCGGCGGACCAGCCTTGCACGCTATCCGCCCGAGGGCTGTCGGCCACCGGCTCCTTGCTTGCCACATCGAGGAGCACAAACTGCCGATCCGCAAGCCGCACTCCCAGCAGGTCATCGCCCTTCCACAGCAACGGCCGGGAGCCAAGGCAGTTGACATCGCCCAGCACGCTGACCATCTCCGGCGCATCCCCCGCCACCCCCAGCGGACCCACCAGCAGTTCTCCACTATGGCGATTCGCGTCGCTGCCCTTGACAAAGGCCACCCACTTACCATTCGGGGAGATGGTGAGCGTGTTCCTGGGGCACGGGTCATCGTCCGAGAGCGGGAAGCGGGCCACCACGTTGTTGGCCTCGCCCCGTACGGCATGGACAGCGGCATCGTCGCCAAGACCCAGGTAGTAACGGGTGCCAGGCAACCCTGTTGGCTCAACTGGCGTCGACGACGGAGTCGGGGACGGGTCGGCCGGCGGCGATGGGGGAACGATGACCGAAGGAGAGTCGGCTGGCACCGACACCGGACCATCGCCACGGGGAATCACCGCAAAGGCCGTACCAGTGGCGGCAAATAGCGTGAGGACAGCAGCGGACGTGACGATCACACGTCGGATAGCGAGCCGACGGGAGGTACGCAAGACCTGGTCACATAGGTCAACGGCGTTGACCTCTTCCGCCAGATCGGCGAGGTCGAGCCGGAGGCGGTCGTCTTTCATCGGGCGCTTCCTTCCAGGGCGTACAGTTCGGCGAGCTCGGGTGCGACAGTGCGTAACTTGGCCAAGGCCTTGGATGTCTGGCTCTTGACGGTGCCGACAGTGACGCCGAGCAGGCCGGCGGTCTCCACTTCGGTACAGTCCTCGAAGAAGCGCAGCACCAGCACCGCCCGCTGCTTCGCCGAGAGCTGAGCCAGTGCGTTGCGCAACGTGAGCCGCAAGACGGCCTGGTCCGCGGCGTCCGAATGCGGCTTGCTGTCGCCTCGCTCGGGCATCTCACCCGGCATCGACTCGCCTACACGTCGACGTCGCCACCACGAAACCTGCTGGTGGTACATGATCTTCCGCGTGTAGGCTTCGGCGTTCCCGCTGTCGTGCAGCCGTTTCCACGATTGGTGCGTCCGAGCGAGGGCCGACTGGACAAGATCCTCAGCGAGGTGCTGGTCACCGGTCAGCAGGTAAGCCGACCGCAGTAGCGCAGGCGTCCGGTTCCGGACGAACGATTCGAACTCTTTCAGCAAAGGGTCCACACGAGCCGATCCTTGGGTGAGGGTGTCCGTCGACATTTTTTACGCCCCTCTAGACGCCCAACCCCAGCACTTTGGTTGCCGCACCGCCAAAATCTCCGGGGAACTCCACGCAGTCGACGAATGACCTGGATCAACAAGCTTGCCCGAGGCGGCGATCCTGGCGCACTCTGCTCCCAACGCCGTGAGCCGGCACCCATCTTCGGGTACCGGCTCACGGGGGGCGATGACGTTGTCGTGTCGATGCTGCCGGAAGAACTTCGCCCGGATCCCCTCGACACCGATCACGCGTTGGCCGTCAGGCGCCAACTCTGCGCAGCAAGCCCTCCTGCACCGCGCTGGCGATCTGCCGGCCGTCCCGGGTGAACATCCGCCCGGCCGCCAACCCCCGTGCGCCCGACGCCGACGGGCTCCAGCAGTCGTAGAGGAACCACTCGTCGGCGCGGAACGGCCGGTGGAACCAGAGGGCGTGATCGAGACTTGCGCCCACCACCCCGCCGGGCCCCCAGACCTCGCCATGCACCGACAACACCGAGTCCAGCAGGGTGAGGTCGGAGGCGTACGTCAGAGCGCAGGCGTGCAGCAGCGGATCATCCGGGAGTTCGCCGTCGATCCGCATCCACACCCGCTGGTTCGGCTCGGCCGGACGGTCGCCCGGGCGCACCCAGCCGGGCTCGCCGACGTAGCGGACGTCGATCGGCCGGGGGATCAGCGCCCAGATCCCCAGCCGTTCCGGGTAGCGGGCGAGCCGGTCACTCATCGTCGGGATCTCGTCCGGGCCGGGCACGTCCGGCGGGGCGGGCGCGTGGTGGTCCAGCCCTTCCTCCTGACGCTGGAAGGACGCCGACATGAAGAAGATCGGTTTGTCGTGCTGCAGCGCCACTGACCGGCGGACGGAGAAGGAACGACCGTCCCGGACACACTCGACCTGGTAGTCGATGGGCACGCTTGGATCGCCCGGCCGCACGAAGTAGCCATGCAGGGAGTGCACGGAGCGCTCCGGATCCACCGTCCGCCCGGCGGCGACCAGTGCCTGACCGGCGACCTGCCCCCCGTAGACCCGCTGCGGGCCGACCTGCGGGCTCATCCCCCGGAAGGCTCGCTCGCCGGTCGAGCTGAGGTCCAGCACCTCCAGCAGTTGATCGACGGCGGCCTGACCGACCACCGCACCGGACTCGCTCACCGGGCCTCCAGTCGCGACCACGAGGATCGCGAGCTCGGCTCGCTCCGAACGCTCACTGGAGCGCCCGGGCCGCAGCGAGGTCGACCAGCGACCCGAGTTGGTGCACGCGCAGGGTGTTGGTCGAGCCGGGCGTTCCGGGCGGGCTACCGGCGACGATCACCACGTAGTCGCCGGGGTTGGCCCGACCGAGGCCGAGCAGCGCCTCGTCAACCTGCCGAAACATGGCGTCGGTGTGCTCGACGAAGGGCATCAGGAACGTCTGCACCCCCCAGGAGAGGGCGAGCTGGTTGCGCACCTCCGGCACCGGAGTGAACGCGAGCAGCGGCAGGTCGCAGTGCAGCCGGGAGAGTCGCCGGACGGTGTCGCCGGTCTGCGAGAACGCCACCAGAGCCTTGGCGTCGATCGCCCGGGCGATCGACGATGCGGCGATGGTGAGCGCGCCGCCGTGGGTGCGCGGATCGTGCTGGAGCCGCGGCACCCCGATCGAGCCCGCCTCCGTCGTCGCCACGATCTTTGCCATGGTGCTGACGGTGAGCACCGGGTACTTCCCGACGCTGGTCTCGCCGGAGAGCATCACCGCGTCCGCGCCATCGAGCACGGCGTTGGCCACATCCGAGGCCTCGGCACGGGTGGGCCGGGAGTTCTCAATCATGGAGTCGAGCATCTGGGTGGCGACGATGACCGGCTTGGCGTTCTCCCGGCAGAGCTGCACTGCGCGCTTCTGCACCAGGGGCACCTGGTCCAGCGGCATCTCCACACCGAGGTCACCACGGGCCACCATGATCCCGTCGAAGGCCAGGACGATCGCCCCGAGCTGATCCACCGCCTCCGGCTTCTCCACCTTGGCCAGCACCGGCCGGTGCACACCCTCCTCGGCCATGATGGCGTGGACCAGCTTGATGTCGTCGGCGGAGCGGACGAAGGAGAGCGCCACCAGGTCGGCACCGAGGCCGAGGGCGAACCGCAGGTCCTCGGTGTCTTTCTCCGAGAGCGCGGGGACGCTGACCTTAACGTTCGGCAGCGACACACCCTTGTTGTTGGAGACCGGTCCGCCCTCGGTGACCAGGCAACGGATGTCGTTGCCGGTGACGTCGGTGACCTCGACCGCGACCCGGCCGTCGTCAATCAGCAGCCGGTCGCCGGGCTTCACCTCCTCGGGAAGTTTCCGGTAGGTGCAGGCGACCCGGTCCCGGGTCCCGAGAATGTCATCACTGGTGATGACCACCGAGTCACCGGTACGCCACTCGTGCGGGCCGTCGGCGAACCGACCGAGCCTGATCTTGGGACCCTGGAGATCGGCGAGAACCGCGACCGGCCTCCCCGCCGCCTCGGCCGCCTCCCGAACCAGCCGGCAAACCGCCTCGTGATCGGCGTGGCTGCCGTGGCTGAAGTTGAGCCTCGCCACATCCATTCCGGCCTCAACAAGGCCACGAATGCGCTCCGGCGAGGAGACGGCGGGGCCAAGTGTGCAAACGATCTTTGCGCGGCGTGTCACGCCCATCAGGCTAATCTCTCCTCCGGGCCGGTCCGGGGGCCGACCCCTGTCGCAATGCGAACACGTTCTCCGACGTTGCGCGGCTGCACGGCCGGCAGTGGATAACCGCCGGGAACGTCGTGGGGGGGCGGGCGTCGGCGACCGCGCGCCCCGAGATCGTACCGCCCGCGGTCAGCCCGGCAGAAAGGCATGGGTGAACAGCACAGAGACATTCCACTCGGTCGCTGGTTTTCCCGTGCCCCCCCGCTACGACCAGGGACGCGCACGCCTCGGGAGGCCGACGCAGCTCGGCACGGGCCCGGGGAGACAAACCGGACCAGCCGGCACAACCCGGTGGGGCGGATCGACTCGTCACGCAGCGCCTGGCGGATCACCGTGTAGGTGGTCCCGTCCAGCGCCAGCCCGAGGTGGCCGACCAGCCGCAGCGGACACCGGGACTGGATCAGTACGTTCTTCGCCCCGTCAGCCAGCGCGGCATTGCCCACCGGCCGCACCAACTCGTCCTGCCACGTACGGATCGTGGTGTAGCTGACCGAGCCGGGGGTGTCGTCACCCGCGTTGAGATCGGCGAGGAAGTCCGAGCCGATCGTCATCTGCTGACAGGCCACGACACCCGCGCAGTTGCCGAGCCCGAGGAAGGCGACGATATTGGCCACGTACGTCCCGTACTGCGGGCTGCCGAGGCTGACGTATCGGCCGACGGCTTCGGTACCACCGAGCCGCTTCAGGTAGTAGCGGGCCACCAAGCCCCCCTCGGAGTGCCCCACCAGGTCCACCCGGGCGGCACCGGTGGTGGCGCGAACCTGGTCAACGTACTCGGCGAAGGCGCGGGCCGAGGTCGGGATGTCGCCGAAGCCCAGCCCCGGCAGTTCGTAGACAAAGGGACGGAAGCCGTCGGCGTCCAGACGCGCGGCGAGCGGCTTGTACGCGAAGGCGAAGCCGCTCAACCCGCCAACGATGATCACGGGGTTGTCGGCTGCCTCAGCCGGGCCGGCTGCGGCGGCACCGGAACCGCTCGCCGGGGCATGGTGGGTGGACGTTTGCTCCGCCGCCGTCCCGGCGGACGCCGCACTGGCGGCGCCCTCCGGGACGGCGGGTGCCGCGCTGGCGGCGACACCGGGGACGGTGAGCGTGGCGCCGAGCACGAACGCGAGCACGACGGCGGTCTTTCGAAGCAGCATGGCTGCACCTCCGTGAGGGTGGTGGTGGGTGCGGTGCGAGTCCGATCGACCGGTGCGAACGATGATGCGGGCCTGAATTCTCATTCGTCAATGCCTAGCTACCTCCCGGTAACCTGTTGTTCCATCAACGGCACACTCCGGCCACCCAGACAAAGGCCTCATAGGGGTGAGCAACCCACGGAGCCACCGCACCACGGCGAAGACACAGCCCCTCCCGGGGAGAGTTCCTATACCTAGAGATGTAGTAGAAGTGCTAACTTCCGGAGTATGACTACAGTCGAACGGCCGGAGGCTGTCGCGGCCCCCCGAAATCCCGACGACCAGTTGGTCCTCGACGTTCGAGACCTACGAATGCGCTACGGCGCCGTGGACGTGCTGAACGGCGTTGACCTCACCGCCCAGCGAGGCGAGGTGATCGCACTGCTCGGGCCGAACGGTGCCGGCAAGACGACCACCATCGAGATCCTTGAGGGATTCCGGCTGCCCTCAGCCGGGTCGGTCCGGGTCCTCGGCGTTGATCCCGCCCACGGCGACGAGCGGTGGCGCGCCCAGATCGGCGTGGTGCTCCAGTCCTGGCGTGACCACGGCCGGTGGCGGGTCCGGGACCTCCTCTCCCACCTCGGCGACTACTACGCGCCGTACGCGACCGACCAGATCCAACGCCCCTGGCCGGTGGACGACCTGCTGGCGGCCGTCGGGCTGACCGCACATGCCAGCACTCGGGTGTCCCGGCTCTCCGGCGGGCAACGGCGGCGGCTCGACGTGGCGGTCGGCATCGTGGGCCGGCCAGAGCTGCTCTTCCTGGACGAGCCGACAGTCGGCCTCGACCCAGCGGCCCGACGCGAGTTCCACGAACTCGTGCACCGCCTGGCCGACCTGGACCACACCACCATCCTGCTGACCACCCACGACCTGGCCGAGGCGGAGAAGCTCGCCGACCTGATCGTCATCCTGGCCAACGGCCGGATCATCGCCCAGGGCTCACCGGACCAGCTCTCCCGCCGGCTGACCACCGATGCGGAGATCCGCTGGACCTGCGACGGCCACCGTCACGTACACGCCACCATGGACGCCACCGGGTTCCTGCGCGACCTGCTCCGCGACCACGGCGACGGGGTACAGGAACTGGAGGTACGCCGCGCCAACCTGGAGGACGCGTACCTGGCCCTGGTGCACGAGGAGGAGACCGGAATCCGTACCGGCTGGGCCGAACGGGTGTGGCAGCAGCAGGAGGAGGCCCGATGAGCCCGAAGACCACCGCACTCCGGGCCGGCCTGCGACGCGGGATGATCGAGTTGCGCAGCACCTTCACCAACGGCCAGGACCTGTGGAACTACTTCTTCCCCACGGCGGTGCTGCTGGTCGCCGTCTTCTTCATGCGCGGGGCGACCGTACCCGGCACCGACTTCTCCCTCGGCGCGCGGACACTGCCCAGCGCGCTCGGCATGGGCCTACTCTTCGGCGGGCTGCTCGGGCTGGCCCAGCATCTCGTCGTGGACCGGGAGGACGGCACCCTGCTGCGGGCCAAGGCCATCCCGAACGGGATGCTCGGCTACCTGGTCGGCAAACTGCTGCTGGTCTCCTCGGTCGCGATGATCGGCCTGGTCATCCAACTGACCCCCGGGATGTTCTTCCTGGACGGGCTCCGGCTGGGCGACCCCGGTGCCTGGCTCACTCTGGCCTGGGCGGTGCCGCTCGGGCTGGTGGCGACGCTCCCGCTGGGCGCGATGATCGGCTCCCTGATCGAGAACCCGCGCAACATGGGGCTGATAGTGCTGCCGGTGATGGGACTCATCGGCATCTCCGGCATCTTCTACCCGATCACCGGCCTACCCGACTGGCTCCAGGGCGCCGCCCAGGTCTTCCCGCTCTACTGGCTAGGCTTGGGCATGCGCTCCGCGCTGCTTCCGGCTGACCTGGCGGCGGTCGAGATCGGCGGGTCCTGGCGCCATCTGGAGATGGTTGCCGTCCTCGGGGCGTGGGCGGTGCTCGGTCTCGTGCTGGCGCCGGTGCTGCTGCGACGGATGGCCCGCCGGGAGTCCGGCTCGCGGGTCACGGCCCGACGGGAGCAGGCCATGCGGCGGGTCGGATGAGAGGGCATTGATGAGCGAGACCGTGCACAACCGAATCGCGGTGCTGCGCGCCGAACGGGGCATCTCCCGGCGGCAGCTCGCCGACGCGCTCGGAGTGCACTACCAGACCATCGGCTACCTGGAGCGGGGGGAGTTTCGGCCCAGCCTGCACCTGGCGCTGCGGATCGCCGCCTACTTCGAGGTGCCGGTCGAGGTGGTCTTCTCGATCGAACCGTTTCCCCGCATCGGTGATGCCACTGTCGGAAACCGCCGTTCCGCGTGAACCAGGGGCAGCGGCCAGCACCGCCGGCGTCGGTACCTGCCCCCACGGCCGGCCGGCAGTCCACCCAGGGACTGCCGACCGGCAAGCGGTTTCAGCCGGTGACGGCGTTCAGCGCCGGCAGGTAGCCGTCGCGGTAGCCCTCGTCGTTGGGGTGGTACGCCTCGATGATCCCGGTGACGTCGTTGATCCAGGGCTCGTCGCCGCAGACGCCATGGCCGGCGAAGTAGGAACGGGGGTCGGCGAAGGTGGCACCGGCCGCGGCGGCGCGGCCGGCGGTGATGCTGTTGAGGAGGTCAGCGGCCTCGTTGAGCTGCTGCCGCTTGGTGCTGCTCATCCCGAACAGGCCACACCAGCCGGTCTCGAAGAGTCGCGGGTAGCCGAGCACGATCAGCTGGGCGTTCGGCGCCCGGTCCCGGATCGCCGCGTAGGTGGCGTCCAGCCGGCCGGGCAGGGTGGCCTGGGCGAAGTCCCGCGCCTCGTCGATGGCCTCCGAGCAGGACGAGGTGCTGCCGAACCGACAGGTGAGCATCACGCTGGCGAAGCCGGTGTCATTACCACCGATGGTGACCGTCACCATCGTGGTGCTGGCGCTGAGCGAGTCGACCTGGCTGTTGATGACGTCGGCGGTGACCGCGCCACCACAGGCCGGGAACTGGAAGCTGGTCACCGCATTCGCCGCAGCCCAGCGCGGGGCGTAGGACTTCTGACTGCGCAGGCAGATGGACCCGTCATACGGACCGGCGCCGACGCCGCTGGAGTACGAGTCGCCGAGCGCGACGTAGTTGATGGTCGCGGCCTGCGCGGCGCTGGGAACCAGCACTGCGCCGACGACGGCGACGCAGAGGGCGACCAGCGCCGCCAGGGCGCGGGCGGGTGCACGGGGTGGCATGTGGACCTCCACAGGGCCGGGGGTGGTGGAGCCCAGAGACCGCGCGCGTGGCCAGGGTAGAGCTTGTTACTAGCCGGTAATGCTACCGAAGCAATTCGCTAAAGTGAATGGGATGCGGCACCGCTCCGATCCCCGCAGCCGGCCGGGCCGCAGCCCGGCCAACCGCCCTCAGCCCAGCCACGGCAGCCCGCCGTCCTCAGCCGGCCAGCGGCCGAGCGTCCGAACCCACCGGCGCCGGCAGCGAACCCCGCCCGTCCAGGTACGAATGGATGGCGGCGGCGGCGGCCCGGCCCTCGGCGATCGCCCACACGATCAACGACGCCCCCCGGTGCATGTCCCCGGCGACGAAGACGCCGTCCACGTCGGTCTGCCAATCCGAACGGGCCGCCACCGCGCCCCGCTCGTTGCGGGAAACCCCGAGCTGCTCAAGCAGCGGCTGCGGCTCGGTGCCGTCGAACCCGATCGCCAGCAGAACCAGGTCGGCCGGCAGCTCCCGCTCGGTACCCGGCACCGGGGTGACGATCCGCCGGCCAGCACTCTTCTCCACCCTCACCTCGGCGATCCGGACCGCCCGCACCGCCCCGCTGCCGTCGTCCATGAACTCCTGCACGGCGACCGCGAAGACCCGCTCCCCGCCCTCCTCGTGCGCCGGGTACTCCCGCAGGATCCACGGCCAGGTCGGCCACGGATCCCGTGCCTCGTCCCGCTCCCGGGACGGCTGCGGGTAGAGATCCAGCTGGTACACCGCGGCGGCACCCTGCCGGTGGGCGACGCCGAGGCAGTCCGCGCCGGTGTCCCCGCCACCGATGATCACAACGTTCCGACCAGCCGCATCGATCGGCGTGCCGTCCGGCAGCACCGCGGCGGCCGGCGGCGTGTCCCCCGCGGCGGCGACCACCCGGTTGGCCGCGACCAGGTGCCCCATCGCCTGGTGCACCCCGCGCAACGAACGCCCGGGGGTTGCCGGGGTGTCCCGGCTGGCCAGGGCACCGCAGGCGAGCAGCACCGCGTCGTGCTCGGCCCGCAGCTGCTCGGCGGTCACGTCGACACCGACCTCCACCCCGGCCCGGAAGCGCACCCCCTCGGCGGCGAGCTGCGCCAGCCGCCGATCGATGTGGTGCTTCTCCAGCTTGAAGTCCGGGATGCCGTACCGCAGCAGGCCGCCGAGGGCGTCGTCCCGCTCGTACACGGTGACCGCGTGCCCGGCCCGGGCCAACTGCTGCGCGGCGGCGAGCCCGGCGGGCCCGGAGCCGACCACCGCCACCGACCGGCCACTGGCGGGCGGCACCGACCAGGGCCGCAGCCCGCCGCGGGCCACGGCGGCGTCGGCGATCTCCACCTCGACCTGTTTGATCGTGACCGGCTGCTGGCCGCCGAGGCCGAGTACGCAGGCCGCCTCGCAGGGCGCCGGGCAGAGCCGACCGGTGAACTCCGGAAAGTTGTTGGTGGCGTGCAGCGTCTCCACCGCGGCGTCCCAGCCACCGGTGCGGACCAGGTCATTCCAGTCCGGGATGCGATTGCCCAGCGGGCAGCCGTCGTGGCAGAACGGGATGCCGCAGTCCATGCAGCGGGTGGCCTGCTCCCGGATCAGCTCCTCACCTGCCGGTGCGTAGACCTCCCGCCAGTCCATGATCCGCACCGGCACGGGCCGGCGGGCGGGAAGCTGCCGGTCGTACCGCAGGAAACCAAACGAATCAGGCACGAGCTACCTCCTGGACGGCCACCCGCGCGACGGGCGACACCGGCGTGGACGGTGCGGACGACGCGGGCTGCGCTGCCGGCGCCGCCAGGGCGCTCATCACCGCATCGTCCACGTCGTAGCCGGCGGCCTCGGCGGCCCGCATGATCTCCCGCACTCGGCGATAGTCCCGGGGCACCACGGCGGTGAACTCCGCCACCGCCTCCGACCAACGCTTGAGCAAGTCCTCGGCGACCGCGGAGTCGGTCTCGGTGTAGTGCCGCTGGACCAGGTCGTAGAGGGTTGCCTGCTCCTGCTCGCTCAGGGGTGTCAGGTCCACCAACTCCGTGTTGACCCGCCGACGATCCAGCCGCCACACGAACGCGGTCCCGCCGGACATCCCGGCCGCGAAGTTCCGCCCCGTCGGCCCCAACACCACGACCGTACCGCCGGTCATGTACTCGCAGCCGTGGTCACCGACGCCCTCAACGACGGCAGCCGCCCCGGAGTTCCGTACCGCGAACCGCTCCCCCGCCCGACCACGGAGGAAGACCTCACCTGCGGTGGCACCGTAGAGGATCGTGTTGCCGGCGATGATCTGGTCCTCCGCCCGCCGGCCCGGCATGGCCTCCGCGTTGACGAAGGGCGCGGCCCGGTCCGGACGGAGCACCAGCCGCCCACCGGAGAGCCCCTTGCCGACGTAGTCGTTGGCGTCGCCGTGCAGGCGCAGGGTGACGCCGGACGGCAGGAACGCACCGAACGACTGCCCGACGGTGCCGCGCAGGTCGAACTCGATCGTGTCGGTGGGCAAGCCGGCCCCGCCGTGGCGACGGACCACCTCGCCACCGAGCATCGCACCGACGCTGCGGTGCTCGTTACGCACCGACACCTGCGTCCGCACCCGGGTGCCGGAGCGCAGCGCCGGCTCGGCGAGCGCGATCAGCTCGTTGTCCAACGCCGCCCCGAGACCGTGGTCCTGGGCACGGACACCCCGCCGCGCGGTCTCCTCGGGTAGCTCCGGCAGGCGCAGGACAGGGCTCAGGTCGACCCCGGCCGCCTTCCAGTGATCAACTGCGGGCGCGACATCGAGCAGTTCGGTCCGGCCGATCGCCTCGTCGATCGAGCGCAGCCCCAGCTCGGCGAGGTACCCCCGAACCTCCTCGGCGAGGAAGAGGAAGAAGTTCTCCACGAACTCCGGCCGGCCGGTGAACCGCTCGCGCAGCACCGGGTTCTGGGTGGCGATGCCGACCGGGCAGGTGTCCAGATGACAGACGCGCATCATCACGCAGCCCTCGACGATCAGCGGGGCGGTGGCGAAGCCGAACTCCTCCGCCCCGAGCAGGGCCGCGACCAGCACGTCCCGACCGGTCTTGAGCTGGCCGTCCACCTGCACGGTGACCCGGTCCCGAAGCTTGTTGAGCAGCAGGGTCTGCTGCGCCTCGGCCAGGCCCAGCTCCCACGGTGTTCCCGCGTGCTTGAGCGAGTTCAGCGGGGACGCACCGGTGCCGCCGTCGTGCCCGGAGATGAGGATGACGTCGGCCTTCAGCTTCGCCACACCCGCCGCCACCGTGCCCACCCCGACCTCACTGACCAGCTTGACGTGCACCCGCGCCGCCGGGTTGACGCACTTGAGGTCGTGCACGAGCTGGGCCAGGTCCTCGATGGAGTAGATGTCGTGGTGTGGTGGCGGAGAGATCAGGCCGACCCCCGGGGTGGCGTGGCGAGTCCGGGCGATCCACGGCCAGACCTTGTTGCCGGGAAGTTGGCCGCCCTCGCCGGGCTTGGCGCCCTGCGCCATCTTGATCTGCAGATCATCGGCGTTCACCAGGTACTCGGTGGTGACCCCGAACCGACCGCTGGCGATCTGCTTGACCGCGGAGCGGCGGGTCGGATCGTGTAGTCGCTCGACGTCTTCACCGCCCTCTCCGGTGTTGGACTTGCCGCCGAGCCGATTCATCGCGATCGCGAGGGTTTCGTGCGCCTCCACCGAGATCGACCCGTAGGACATGGCGCCGGTGGCGAAACGTCGAACGATCTCGGTGGCCGGCTCGACCTCCTCGATCGGCACCGGCGGGCGCACTCCGGTACGGAGCGTGAACCGCCCTCGCAGCGCGCCCCCCTGGGCGGCCAGCGCGTCAACCTTCGAGGTGTACGCCCGGAACACGTCGTACTGGCGACTGCGGGTGGCGTGCTGGAGCAGGAAGACGGTCTCCGGGTTGAACAGGTGCAGCTCACCCTCACGCCGCCACTGATACTCGCCGCCGGCATCCAGCCGATCGGTCGTCGCCGTCCCCGGCTCCGGCCAGGCGAAGGCGTGTCGAGCGGCGACCTCACCGTGGATCCCGTCCAGGTCAATCCCGCCGATCTTGCTGGGAGTGCCCCGGAAATACCGCTCGATCAGCTGGCTGTCCAGCCCAACCGCCTCGAAGACCTGGGCACCGCAGTACGACGACACGGTCGAGATGCCCATCTTCGACATGATCTTCAAAACGCCCTTGCCGAGCGCCTTGACGTAGTTGCGAACCGCGGTGCCCGGCTCGACGCCGGCCAGCGCCCCCGTCGAGATCATGTCTTCCACCGACTCGAACGCCAGGTACGGGTTGACCGCCGCCGCGCCGTACCCAACCAGCACGGCCGCGTGGTGCACCTCCCGGCAGTCGCCGGACTCCACGATCAGCGCCACCTGGGTCCGGGTCTGTTCCCGCACCAGATGCTGGTGCACCGCCGCGGTGAGCAGCAACGACGGGATCGGGGCGAGGTTGGCGTTGGAGTCCCGGTCGGAGAGGACGAGGATGCGTACGCCGTCCTCGATGGCCTCGGAGACGTGCCGACAGATCTCGGTCAGCCGCGCCCGGATGCCCGCGCCGCCCTCCCGGATCCGGTACAGGCCGGAGACCCGGACCGCCTTGAATCCGGGGAGGTCCCCGTCCTCGTCGATGGAGAGAATCTTCGCCAGCTCGTCGTTGTCGATCACCGGATAGGGGAGCACGAGCTGCCGGCAACTCGCCGGCCCCGGCTCGAGCAGGTTGCCCTCCGGCCCGATCGTGGTCTGCAGACTGGTCACCAACTCCTCCCGGATGGCGTCCAGCGGCGGGTTCGTGACCTGGGCGAAGAGCTGATGGAAGTAGTCGTAGAGCAGCCGGGGCCGGGTGGACAGCGGAGAGATCGGGGTATCCGTTCCCATCGACCCGATCGGCTCGGCCCCGACCCGCGCCATCGGCGCGAGGAGAATCTTCAGCTCCTCGTCGGTGTAACCGAACGCCTGTTGCCGGCGACGAACCGAGTCGTGGGTGTAGACGATGTGCTCCCGGGCCGGCAGGTCGGTCAGCTCGATGAGGCCGGCGTGGAGCCACTCCTCGTACGGCTGGGCCGCCGCCAGCTCGGCCTTGATCTCGTCGTCGTGCACGATCCGGCCGCCCACGGTGTCCACCAGGAACATCCGGCCGGGCTGCAGGCGCCCCTTGGCGACCACGGTGGCCGGGTCCAGGTCCAGCACGCCCGCCTCGCTGCCGAGCACCACCAGCCCGTCGGAGGTCTGCCACCAACGGCCGGGACGGAGGCCGTTGCGGTCCAGCACCGCCCCGACGATCTCGCCGTCGGTGAACGCCACCGACGCCGGCCCGTCCCAGGGCTCCATCAGGCTGGCGTGGAACCGGTAGAAGGCCCGCTGGTCAGCGGGCATGTCCGGGTCGTTCTCCCAGGCCTCCGGAATCATCATCAACACCGCGTTCGGCAGGCTTCGCCCCGCCAGGTGCAGCAGCTCCAGGACCTCGTCGAAGTTGGCCGAGTCGGACGCCCCCGGCGTACAGACCGGAAAAATCCGACGAATGTTGCCGGGCAGCGCCGCACCGGCTCCACCCGCGAGCATCGATTCTCTCGCCTGCATCCAGTTGCGGTTGCCCCGGATCGTGTTGATCTCGCCGTTGTGGGCGATAAACCGGAACGGGTGCGCCAGGGGCCAGGACGGGAACGTGTTCGTGGAGAAGCGGGAGTGCACCAGCGCGATGGCACTGCGCATCCGCTCGTCGGTCAACTCCGGGTAGAACTCCGGCAGCTGGTCCGGGGTGAGCATGCCCTTCCAGACCATCGTGCGGCCGGAGAGCGACGGGAAGTACGCCGGCACACCGCGCTCCGCCGATTCCCGCTCGGCCTGCTTGCGGACACAGTACGCCACCCGCTCCAGCTCGATGCCGGTCAACCGGGAACCGGCCGGGCCCGACGCCGAGTCGGTGAGCCGGTGCGCGGTGACGAAGAGCTGCCGGACCCGGGGCATCGCCGCGAGCGCCGTCGCGCCCAGGCCCGCCGGATCCACCGGCACGTCCCGCCACCCGAGCAGGTCGGCGCCCTCGACCAACGCGTACTTCTCCACCACCCGGCGGGCCCGCAGCTCGGCCTCGTCGTCGTCGGGCAGGAAGACCAGGCCGGTCGCGTACTCACCGATCGGGGGCAGCGGGAAGTCCACCACCGCGCGCAGCAGCGCGTCCGGCACCTGAATCAGGATGCCGGCGCCGTCGCCGGTGTTCGGCTCCGCGCCCCGGGCACCCCGGTGGTCCAGCCGACGCAGCGCGGCGAGCCCATTCGCCACCACCTCGTGCGACCGCCGGCCGCGCAGGTCCGCCACGAACGCCACCCCGCACGCGTCTCGTTCGTACGCGGGGTCGTAGAGCCCGGCGGTGGACCCGCTCGGGCCGGAGTGCGGGACCTGCTGCGGGATGCGGTGCGGGTACGGAACGGCCACCCGGGCCTCCTGTCGTCACTCAGGCTGAAACTTGGTCGGGACGACGTCGGCCCTCAAGGGTCATATGAGTCTACGTTAGGGGGGGCCACCCAAGGCCAGTGCAGATTGATCACACCTTCCAGAGTGTGAGAAATATACTCGCCCGTACCACACCCTCGGCCGACTCTCGCCGGACGGCATCCGGACCTGGTCAGGACGGGGGATGCCACTGGTCAGCGGTGGTGCCGGCGCGCCCCAGCAGCCGGGGGGTGAGGGCACCGAGGACAGCGTCGCGGGCGCGCAGCGCGAGCCGACCACGGGCCTGGAGCACCGCCGACATCCGTCGGGTCTGCCGAACCGTCGCCGCCACCCGGGGCCGTCGGGTCCGGTCGTAGGCGGCGACCGCGTCCGGCAGCCGGGACTCACGGAGCAGCGTGGCCAGGGTGGCGGCGTCCTCGAAGGCGAGGCAGGCCCCCTGCCCCAGGTGCGGGGGCATGCCGTGCGCTGCGTCACCGAGCAGCACCGCCCCGCCCGGACCGGTGGGGAAGCCGTACGTGCGGGGCAGCGGGCGCAGTTCACGGATCTCGCGCTGGACCAGGTCGGCCGGGTCGGTGGCGTCGAGCAGCTCGGCGACGGGTGCGGCCCAGCCGACGTACCAGCGACGCAGCAGGGCGAGCTGGGTCTCCGGCGACTCCGGCCGAGGCGCACCGGCGGCGGTGGCCACCCAGTAGATCCCGCCGCGGCGGGAGGCCCCGGACGAGCCCCGTTCGCCCAGCGACACGTAGATGAAGCGGTATCCGGCACCGAGTATCTCCCCGGCCGGCGGCAGATCGGCGGAGAGTTGGGGCGCCCGGTACCACGGGATCACCGCCCGCCACGCGGCCGAGCCACAACTGACCACCGCCGCCTCCGGTGCGAGTTGCGCACGAGCCACGCTGTCGAGGCCATCGGCGGCGACCACCAGGTCTGCCTCGTAGGTGTGCCGGCCGTCACCGACCGACGGACGGGCGCCCGGCTCCGCGCGAACCGCACGGAGGGTCACGCCGGTCCGCACCTCAACGCCCTCGCCCAGCCCGGCGATAAGCGCGTCGTGCAGGTCCTCCTGGTGCACCACCACCGGGCTTCGGTCCGCCGGGACCGGGCGGGGCCGCACCAGCTGGTGTCCGTCGGGTCGGCGCACCCCGCTGCTCGACAACGGGGTGGCGATCGCGTCGAGCCCGGCCCCGAGGCCGAGGGCGTGCAGTGCGCGCACCCCGTTGGGCCAGAGCACCACCGCGGTGGGTTCCGGACGGATCCGGTCGGCGCGCTCGACCAGCGTGACCTGCCAGCCGGAGCGCGCCAACGCGCCCGCGACCGCAAGGCCACCGACACCGGCGCCGACCACGACCGCGCTACGCATGCGGCCCTCCCCGCTCAGCTGTCGCGCTGGTCGGCAGAGCGGGCGGAATCCGCCGGCCGGTCGGTGGGCGGGTCGTCACCGGAGTGCCCAGGCTCCGGTGACGACGGCGCCTCGCCCGTCTCCCGCCAGTCCTGGAACTGTTCCTCGCTGACCACCTGGTAGCCCTCCGGCGCCGCCGGCCGGGCACCCGCCGCACGAGCGGAGAGGTCGACCTGCGACACGTCGGACTCGGGGGCGGACGCCGGCACCTCGCGGATCGGGATCAGGTACTCGCGCGGTCCACGCACCCGCAGGAAGTAGATCAACGCGGCGAGGAAGACCACCGCCGCGGTCCAGACGTTCAGCCGTAGGCCGAGAATCGTGTTCGCCTCGTCGGTGCGGATCATCTCGATCCAGAACCGGCCGGCCGTGTAGCCCAGCACGTAGAGCGCGAAGGCCCGGCCGCGGCCCAGCTTCAGCCGCCGGTCGAGGAGGAAGACGAGGGCGGCCACACCCAGGTTCCACAACGCCTCATAGGCGAAGGTCGGATGGTAGAGACCCGCCTCGAGGATGGGTGTCCCGGCGTCGTCGCGCAGGGCCTGGCCCGTCTCCGGGTCCATCCGGTGGATCTCCAGGCCCCAGGGCAGGGTGGTACGCCCGCCGTAGAGCTCGTTGTTGAACCAGTTGCCCAGCCGCCCAATCGCCTGGGCCAGCGGCAGTCCCGGGGCGAGGGCGTCCGCCACCACCGCGAGCGGAATACCGAGCTGCCGGGCGGCATACCACGCACCGAGCGCGCCACCGGCCACGGCACCCCAGATACCGAGACCTCCCTCCCAGATGGCGAAGGCCTTGAGCGGATCGCCACCGGTGCCGAAGTATTTCTCCGGTGAGGAGATCACGTGGTAGATCCGGGCGCCGATGATGCCGGCCGGCACCGCCCACACGGCGATGTCGAGCACCGCCCCCGGCGCCACCCCGCGCTGGCGCAGCCGTCGCTCGGTGACCCAGCAGGCCACCACGATGCCGAGGAGGATGCAAAGCGCGTACGCACGGATCGGCACCGGGCCCAGCTGCCACACCGCGGTGGTCGGACTGGGCAGGGCCGCCAAAGGGGTCTGCGAGGCGAGGGTCACGAGTGCACAGGCTACCGCCGTTCGGCCCTACCGTGGCACCCCGGCCCGCGCGGCCGGTGGCGCTCCTCTCCGAAATGCCGGGCCGGTGACCGCGGGGCGGGCGTCAGGAGGCCGGCTTCCGGACGCCGGCGGCGAGTTCGGCGCTCAGCTCCCGCAGGGCGGTCAGACCCGCCGGCAGACTCGCGGCATCGAGCATGCAGCGGATGAGGGCACTGCCGACGATGACCCCGTCGGCGAATCCGGCCGCCGCACCGGCCTGCTCCCCGGTGCCGATCCCGAGGCCAACGCCGACCGGCAGGTCCGTGACCGCCCGGACCCGGGACACCAGCACCGGAGCGGCCGCCGAAGCCTGCTCACGGGCCCCGGTGACGCCCATGAGCGCGGTCGCGTACACGAATCCCCGGCAGTGCTCGACGGTCATCCGCAGCCGAGCGTCAGTGGAGGAGGGCGAGACGAGGAAGGTCCGGTCCAGCCCGTACGCGTCGGAGGCGGCCAGCCACTCCTGCGCCTCGTCGGGAATCAGGTCGGGCGTGATCAGCCCGGTACCGCCCGCTGCGGCGAGGTCCCGGGCGAAGGCGTCAACGCCGTACTGCTCGATCGGGTTCCAGTAGGTCATCGTCACCACGGGCGCACCGGTGGCGGCGACCGCGTCAACGATGCGCAGCGTGTCGGCGACCCGGACCCCACCGGCCAGGGCGATGTCACTGGCCCGTTGGATCACCGGACCGTCCATCACCGGGTCGGAGTACGGAATCTCCACCTCGATGACGTCCACGCCCGCTTCGACCATGGCGGTCATCGCGGCGATGCTGCCCTCGACGGTCGGGAAACCGGCGGGCATACAGCCGACCAGGACGGCCCGGCCCTCGGCCCGGGCCCGGTCGAACGCAACCCCGATGCGACTCACGTTGTCACTCCTTGTCGAGGACGCCGAAGTACTCCCCGGCGGTGTGCACGTCCTTGTCACCACGGCCGGAGAGATTAACCACCACGACCGGCTCCCGACCCAGCTCGGCGGCGAGCTCCGGGGCGATCGCGACCGTGCCGGCCAGCGCGTGGGAGCTCTCGATCGCGGGAATGATGCCCTCGGTACGGCAGAGCAGCTCGAAGGCGGCCATCGCGTCGGCGTCGGTCACCGGCCGGTAGGTCGCCCGGCCGGTGTCGTGCAGCCAGGCGTGCTCGGGCCCGACCCCCGGGTAGTCCAACCCGGCCGAGATCGAGTGCGACTCGATGGTCTGACCATCGGCGTCCTGAAGCACGTAGGTCCGGGTCCCGTGCAGCACGCCCGAGGAGCCCCCGGTAATGCTGGCCGCGTGCCGGCCGGTCACCGGCCCGTCCCCGCCGGCTTCGAAGCCGTACAGGCGCACACTCGGGTCGTCGACGAAGGCGTGGAAGACACCGAGCGCGTTGGAGCCGCCGCCGACGCAGGCGGTGACCGCGTCGGGCAGCGCACCGACCAGGTCGAGGCACTGCTGGCGGGCCTCCTCTCCGATGCCCCGGACGAAGTCGCGGACCAGGGCGGGGAAGGGGTGTGGGCCGGCCGCCGTACCGATCAGGTAGTGGGTGTTGTCGACGTTGGCGACCCAGTCCCGCATCGCCTCGTTCATCGCATCCTTGAGGGTGCGTGACCCGGTGGTGACCGGCACCACGGTGGCGCCCAGCATCCGCATGCGCGCCACGTTCAGCGCCTGCCGTTGGGTGTCCACCTCACCCATGTAGACCACACACTCGAGGTCGAACAGGGCGGCAGCGGTGGCGGTGGCCACCCCGTGCTGACCGGCCCCGGTCTCGGCGATGACGCGCCGCTTGCCCATCCGCTTCGTCAGCAGCGCCTGGCCGAGCACGTTGCGCACCTTGTGCGCCCCGGTGTGGTTGAGGTCCTCCCGCTTCAACAGCACCTGGGCGCCGATCCTGGCGGAGAGCCGCCGGGCGGGGTAGAGCAACGAGGGGGCGCCGGCGTAGTCGCGAAGCAGGGCGGCGAACTCGGTCTGGAACGACTCGTCCCCCATCGCGGTGCGCCAGGCGCCGTCGAGCTCATCCAACGCGGCCACCAGGGCCTCGGGGACAAACCGGCCGCCGAACCGGCCAAAGTGACCGGCAGCGTCCGGGTATCGGCCGGTCGCGGCGGGCGTGTCGACGCTCATCGCGGCTCCCTTCGTTCTATTCGCCCAGTGCGTTCAGCGCACCGGACGGGGTGTCGCCGGGTGGTTACCAGCGTTGACCAACTCGGCCACCGCCTCACGGGGGCTCTTCTGGGTAACCAGGCCCTCGCCGACCAGGACCGCGTCGGCACCGGACGACGCGTACCGGATGAGGTCGTGGGGCCCGCGCACTCCCGATTCAGCGATCTTGACAACGCTGCTGGGCAGGCCGGGCGCGATCCGCTCGAAGACCGAACGATCAATCTCCAGTGTACGCAGGTCGCGCGCGTTGACGCCGATCACCTGGGCCCCGGCCTCCAAGGCCCGGTCCGCCTCCTCCTCGTCGTGCACCTCGACCAAGGCGGTCATGCCCAGCGACTCGATCCGCTCCAGCAGGCCAACCAGCACCTTCTGCTCCAACGCCGCCACGATCAGCAGCACCAGATCGGCGCCGTGCGCCCGCGCCTCATGCACCTGGTAGCTGGAGACCACGAAGTCCTTCCGCAGCACCGGAACATCGACCGCGGCCCGGACGGCGGCGAGGTCATCCAGCGAACCACCGAACCAGCGCCCCTCGGTGAGCACGCTGATCGCCCGGGCCCCACCGGCGGCGTAGTCGCTGGCGAGGTCGGACGGGTCGGCGATCTCCGCCAGCCGCCCCTTGGACGGCGAGGAGCGCTTCACCTCGGCAACCACCGCCACGCCGGGCCGACGCAGGGCCGCGTACGCATCCAGCGGCGGCGGAGCGGCAGCAGCCAGCTCTCGAATGCGGTCCAGCGGGACCTGCTCCTGCCGCCGAGCCACATCCTCACGTACTCCGGCCAGAATCTCGTCCAGCACGCTGGGCTTCGCCGAACCGGCGTCGCTTCCTTCCGCGTGCGCATGCTCCGCAGTCACCAACGCTCCCCTCTCCGGGCGTCCTGGGCCGATGCTAGGCGGCGTACCCGATGCAGGCCGCCGGGGGTATGGCGCTCCTCACGAATTGGCTTGCGGCATAATGCCCAACTTCCAGTGAAGGTGAGCTCACACACAGCCATCACCTCCGAGTCGCCGATCGAGGCCGATGATCATCGACCGCGGCCATCCTGGGTATTGATGTGATGCTATCCGGCAGGCCGGGCACCCCGGGGCGGGGCTGTGAGCAAGCTCAAGGCCAATGGACTCTTCCCAGGTCAGGGCCACGGAAGCAGAGTTGACGCGGCGGACACCCCGACGAAACGTGAGTCGACGAGCATCTCCCTCGGGCAAACTCGACTCGGCATCCGCCCGCGCCACCCAACGATCTCCGGGATTGATCATGAGCACTGAGAGCATCGACCTCACCACCATCTCCCGTACGGTCGCCTCGCTCGCCGTCGGCGTGGTGCACACGCTCGAACGCGCCGTGGTCGGCGAGGCGCAGATGCGCACCGCACGGGGCAACGCGTGGGAGGCCGTCTGCGCCGACCGGGCCCGCGCCGACCAGCGGGCCGAGTTGGACCGGATCGTCGCCGAACTCACCGCGAACCGCGATCCGCGGCCGATGCGCTGAGTCGGCGGCCCGCGTCAGTCGTCCGTCGGATCGGCACCCCGATCCAACGCGTCCCAGGCGTCCCTGTTGCCCCGGCCCGGCACCGGGCCGGGCACCGCCCCCGCCGGCCGCTCGTATCGCGCGCCCATCACCGACCACCGCTCCCCCCGGGCCGCGGTCAGCATGCCGGCGGCGGCGGCGCATCCGCCGCCGATCAGGCAGAGCAGCGGCCACTGCCGACTGACCGCGCCGTTGAGCCCCGCGAGCAGGCCATATCCGCCACCGGCCGCCACCGCCACCGCAAGCCCGGTCAGCACGCCGCCCAGCAGCCGACGGACCCGCCCCCGGGTGGCCAGCACCGCACCCCATCCGGCGAGGGTGACCAGGGCCAGTGCGGGCAGCCAGGGAAGTAGCTGCGCACCGGTGCGGGCAACGCGAACCGGCGGCAACGGGGCGGGGCGGGGCGCCAGCTCGACCACCCAGGGCCGGGTCACCGCCCACATCGAAAGGCCCGCTCCGGCTACCCCGAGGAGCACGGCGTAGACCAGTTCCCGGTGGCCGGCCTGGGGCCGCCCCGGGCCGGCCTCGCCCCGGGCACGCCCCGGACCGGACTCGCCCCGGTCACTCACCGGGCCGCACGCAGCGTCTCGGCCGCGGCGATGGCGGCCAGCACGGCGGCAGCCTTGTTCCGCGTCTCCTGCTCCTCGGCGGCCGGATCCGAATCCGCCACCACGCCCGCGCCGGCCTGCACGTGGGCGCGCCCGCCGTGGATCAGTGCGGTCCGGATCGCGATCGCCATGTCGAGGTCACCGCCGAAGCCGAAGTAGCCCACGGTGCCGCCGTAGAGCCCACGCCGTACCGGCTCCAACTCCTCGATCAACTCCATCGCCCGCACCTTGGGGGCACCGGAGAGGGTGCCCGCCGGGAAGGTCGCGACGAGCGCGTCAAAGGCGGTGCGGTCCGCGGCAAGCGCGCCGACCACCGTGGAGACGATGTGCATGACATGGCTGTACCGCTCGATCGTGGCGAACTCGGGCACCTCGACCGAGCCAGGTCGGCAGACCCGCCCCAGGTCGTTGCGGCCCAGGTCCACCAGCATCACGTGCTCCGAGCGCTCCTTGGGGTCGGCGAGCAGTTCGGCGGCGAGTTGGGCGTCGGCCTCCGGCGAGCTACCGCGCGGCCGGGTGCCGGCGATCGGATGCAGCAGGGCACGCCGCTCCCCGTCCACCTCGGTGGTCACCTTCAGGTGCGCCTCGGGAGAGGAACCGACGATGTCGAAGCCGTCGAAGCGCAGCAGGTACATGTACGGGCTGGGGTTGGTGGTCCGCAGCACCCGGTACACGTCGAGCGGGTCGGCGTCGGTCGCCCGTTCGAAACGCTGCGACAGCACGATCTGGAAGCACTCACCGGTCCGGATCGCCTCCTTGGCCGCCACCACCGCCTTCTGGTAGCCGCCCTCGGGCGTACGGCAGTGCACGTCCCCGACGGGTGCGGCGCCAACGGTGGAGGCCATCGGAGGAATCGGCCGGGACAGCGCGGCGGTCATCGCGTCCAGCCGCCCGACCGCGTGGTGGTACGCGGCGGTGGCCGCCGCCGCCCGATCCGGCGCCTCCGGCGGCGGGAGGATGGCGTTGGCCACCAGGAGCGCCGAGCCATCATAGTGGTCGAGCACCACCAGATCAGTGGCGAGCATCATTCCCAGCGCGGGCAGGCCGAGGTCGTCCTCGGTGCGCTCGGGCAGCCGCTCGAAGTGCCGGACCAGGTCGTACCCGAGGTAGCCGACCATGCCGCCGGTCAGCGGTGGCAGCCCGGCCGTGTCGTCGGGAGGTGGCCCCGCGAGGGCGGCGACGGTGTCTCGAAGCACCGCAACCGGGTCCCCGGTGGTGGGTAGCCCCGGCGGGGGCTGACCTGTCCACACCGCCACGCCGGCGCGTTCGGTCAGCGTGGCCGCGCTGCGAACCCCGACGAAGGAGTACCGGGACCAGGTCATGCCGGTTGAACCCACGCCCTGCTCGGCAGATTCGAGGAGGAAGGTACCCGGACCGCCGCCCAGCTTGCGGTAGACGCCGACCGGCGTCTCCGCATCGGCGAGCAGCCGCCGGGTGACCGGCACGACCCGCCTCCCGGCGGCCTGCTCGGCGAAGGTCGTCGCGTCCGGACGGACGGTGCCGTCGGTCATGAGCGGGCCTGCCGTTCGCCGGACCCGCCGGTGACCGGCAGGTCGTTGTGGAAGCAGCTTCGCCGGCCGGTGTGACACGCCGGGCCGACCTGATCGACATCGACCAGCAGGGCGTCCCCGTCACAGTCGAGGGCGACAGCGCGGACGTACTGGTGATGTCCGGAGGTCGCGCCCTTGACCCAGTACTCACCGCGGCTGCGGGACCAGTAGGTGGCCCGGCCGGTGGTCAGCGTCCGATGTAGCGCCTCGTCATCCATCCAGGCGAGCATCAGCACCTCGGCGGAGCCGTACTGGCGGACCACCGCGGCGAGGAGCCCGTCCGACGTTCGGCGCAGTCGCGCGGCGATGGTCGGGTCCAGGTGGGACGGCCGGGCCGGACCGCCACTCGGGTCCGAGCCGGGCAGGGCGCCGGGCGACGGCGCGTCAGGTACGGGCATAGTCACCCATTCTCCGATACCCGACGGGCGGCGGGTAGGGGACCCGTGTGCCTTGCTCACCCCACAGAATTCAACTACTGTTGAGTTTAATATTTGATCTTTACCGGGAGGTGGGCAATGCAGGACGCCATCGCCCTTCGCGACCTGGTTGTCGACCGGAGCGGGCGACGGGTGCTGTCCGGCATCAACGCCACCGTGCCGTGCGGGACGGTGACCGGCCTGCTCGGGCCGAGCGGCAGCGGAAAGACCACGCTCCTGCGGGCACTGGTCGGGGTGCAGGTCGTCACCGCTGGCACGGTCACCGTCCTGGGCCACCCGGCCGGCGCCCCACCGCTACGCCGCCGGATCGGCTACCTGACCCAGGCGCCGAGCGTCTATGCGGACCTGACCGTCCGGGAGAACGCCCGCTACTTCGCCGCCCTGCAGGGGCGCGACTCCGTCCAGGCCGACCGGGCCGTGACCGACGTCGGCCTGCGGGCAGCCGCCGGCCAGTTGGTCGCCACCCTCTCCGGTGGCCAACGCAGCCGCGCCTCGCTGGCCTGCGCGCTGGTCGGCGACCCCGAGTTGCTCGTGCTCGACGAACCGACCGTCGGTCAGGATCCGGTGCTACGAGCGGAGCTCTGGGCCCGGTTTCACGCGATGGCCGCCGCCGGCACCACCCTGCTCATCTCCAGCCACGTGATGGACGAGGCCGCCCGCTGTGACCGACTCCTACTGATCCGCGAGGGGCGGCTGATCGCGAACGACACTCCAGCGGCAGTACGCGCGGCGACCGGCGTGGACGACCTGGAGGAGGCGTTCCTCCGAATGATCCAGGCAGGCGAGGCCGGCACGGCCGGGCAGGAGGCGTCGTGAGTCCCCGGATCCTCGCCGCCACCACCGGCCGCATCCTGCGCCAACTGCGCCATGACCGGCGCACGGTCGCGCTGCTCGTGGTCGTACCCGCGGCACTCCTCACGGTGGTCTACTACATGTACGTCGACCAGCCGACACCACCGGGCCAGCCGGCGCCGTTCGATCGGATCGCACTGGTGCTGCTGGGGTTCTTCCCCTTCATCATCATGTTCCTGGTGACCAGCATCGCCATGCTGCGTGAACGCACCAGCGGCACGCTGGAACGGCTACTGACCACCCCGTTGGGCAAACTCGACCTGCTCTTCGGGTACGGCATCGCGTTCGGCCTGGCCGCCGTGGTCCAGGCGGCGGTCGCCGCCGCCGTGGCCTACTGGCTGTTCGATCTCGACACCGCCGGTAGCAGCGGGCTGGTCATCCTGATCGCGGCGGTCAACGCTGTGCTCGCCGTCGCGCTCGGGCTCCTCTGCAGCGCCTTCGCCCGGACCGAGTTCCAGGCCGTACAGTTCATGCCGGTCGTGGTCGCCCCGCAGCTGCTGCTCTGCGGGCTCTTCGTCCCCCGCGACGAGATGGCCGGCTGGCTCCAGGCGGTCAGCGACGTCCTGCCCCTGTCGTACTCGGTCGAGGCGTTGCAGGAAGTGGGCTCAAGCGCCGAACCCACCGCAACGATGTGGCGCGACCTCGCGATCGTGGGCGGCGCCGCGGTGCTGGCGCTGGTACTCGCCGCCGCCACCCTGCGCCGACGCAGCGGCTGACCCCGCGACGGCAACGAACGAAGGGCGACGATGGTACGGCGGATCGGACGGCGACCCGGCAACCCGAACACCGGGGCGACGATCCTGGCGGCTGCCCGGACCACCTTCGCCGAGCGGGGGTTCGACAACGCCTCCATCCGTGCCATCGCCGCCGCCGCCGGTGTGGACCCCGCGCTGGTGCACCACTACTTCGGCAGCAAGGACAAGCTCTTCCTCGCCGCGATGAACGCCCCGGCCGACCCGGCCGAGGTGGTGCCGACGGTACTCGCCGGGGACCCCGACCAGATCGGGGAACGGCTGGTCCGCGCCTTTCTCGGCATCTGGGACTCCCCCGCCGGCACCCCCGCGGTGGCGCTGCTGCGCTCGGCGGTCAGCAACGAGTGGACCGCTCGGCTGCTGCGCGAGTTCCTCACCACACAGGTGCTGCGCCCGGTCCTCGACCACCTCGACGTGGCTCCGGCGCAGGCACCGCTCCGCGGGGCGCTGGTGGCCAGCCAACTCTTCGGCCTGGCGATGGCACGCCACGTGCTCCGGCTCGAGCCCATCGCCAGCGCTGCCCCCGAAACACTCATCGGCTCCGTCGGCCCCACCATGCAGCGCTATCTCACCGCCCCGCTGGAGGGCTAGCCACCCCCTCCGGCGGAGCTGAGTCGCCCCGCCGGAGGGCTGAGGGCCGGCGTGCCCCCACCGGAGGGGCTGAGGGTCCACGCGGCCCGCCTCAGTTACCGGGTCTGCTCCAGCCACGAGGCGTAGAGCTGCCCGTATACCGACTCGGCGTCGCTGACCAGTTCCTCGTGCGGACCCCGCTGCACGATCCGCCCTCGATCCACCACGATCACCTCGTCGGCGGCCTGTGCCGTGGAGAGCCGGTGCGCGATGGCGAGCGTTGTCCGGCCCCGGGTCACCGCATCCAAGGTGCGTTGCAGACGCACCTCGGTCGCCGGATCGACCGCGCTGGTCGCCTCGTCGAGCACCAGCAGATCCGGGTCGGCGACGTACGCGCGGGCGAGCGCGACCAACTGCCGCTCGCCCACACTCAACGCCTCACCGCGCTCCCCCACCGCGGTGTTCAGGCCCGCCGGGAGGCTATCCAGCCAGTCCGCCAGCCCCAGCTCCACGAAGGTGGCGGTGAGCTGCTCGTCAGTGAGGTCCGGCCGGGCGAAACGAACATTCTCTGCGACCGTGGCGTCGAAGAGGAAGCCGTCCTGCGGGACCATCACCACCCGCGAACGCAGCGAGCCGAACCGCACCTCCCGCAACGGCACCCCGGAGAGCAGCACGTCCCCCTCGGTCGGATCCATCAGCCGGGTGAGCAGTTTCGCGAACGTCGTCTTCCCGCTGCCGGTCTCGCCGACCACCGCCACCCGGCTCTTCGCCGCAATCTCCACCGAGATGTCGTGCAGCACCGGCGCGCCGCCCGGATAGGCGAAGCCCACCCCGACGAAGCGGATGTCCAGCGGACCCGGCGGAAGCTCCCGCCCCGACTCGCCGGGGTCCGCGACATCCGGCTCGACATCCAGCACGTCCAGCACCCGTCGCCAGCCGGCGATCGCGTTCTGCGCCTCGTTGAGCACCTCGGTGGCGATCTGCACCGGCTGCACGAAGAGGGTCACCAGGAACAGGAACGCGGTCACCTCACCGATGCTCAACGTACGGTCAGCGCCGAGCAGCACTCCCAGCACCACCACGCCGGCCAGTGCCAACCCGGCCGCGATCTCCCCGACCGAGCTACCCAGGACGCTGATCCGGATAGCCCGTTGCTGAGCTCGCCGCTGGCTGTCGATCGCCTCGTCGAGCCGGCGCGCGGTGCGCCCGGAGATGCCATACGCCCGGATCACCGACGCGCCCACCACGCTCTCGGCGATCGCACCGAGCAGCGCGCCGGTGCGCTGCCGCACCACCCCGTACGCGCCGGCGAGCCGCCGTTGGAGCAGTCGGATCACGAACACCGCCGGGCCGAACGCCGCGTACACCACCAGGGTCAGCTGCCAGGAGTACGCGAGCATGACCGCTGTGGTGACCACCAGCTGACCGAGGTTGATCAGCAGGATCACACCGCCCCACTGGAGGAACTGGGTGATCTGGTCGACGTCACTGGTCACCCGGGACACCAACGACCCACGTCGCTCGGACTGCTGGTGCAGCATCGACAGGTCGTGGACGTGTCGGAAGGCGCGAATCCGCACGTTGGAGAGGGCGGTCTCACTGACGGTGAACAACCGCCGCATCATGAGATAGCCGCAGGCGGTGGTCACCACGAGCACCGCCGTAGTGACGGTCACCACCGTCCAGACCACATTCAGCCGGAGGCCGCCGGCGATGCCGTTGTCGATGCCCTGCTGCACCGCCACCGGCACGGCCGCCCGACCAACCATGTAGACCAGCGCCAGGCCGAGCGTGCCCGCCAACCCGACCCGCAGCTCCGGGGAGAGCGCCAAGCCCCGCCGCAGCGTCCGCCAGGTCGACTCAGCCGCCGCCTCCGACGCCATGGTGCTACTACTCACCGGTCCACCCTCCGCTCGCGACTGCGGGGCTCGCAAGCTCACTCCTCGCCCTCACCGGTCCACCTCCAGTTCGAGGCCGGTTGTCAGCGGCGGCGGGACCTCGTCGTACCCCTGCTGCTGGGCCTGCTCCGCATCGGCCTGCTCGTAGGCGGTGACCAGATCGGCGTAGCCGGGCACGGTGGCGAGCAGGTCGGTGTGCGTGCCCCGGGCTACCACCCCCCCGTGCTCCAGGTAGACCACCTCGTCGGCGAGGGCGATGGTCGCCCGCCGGTAGGCGACCACAAGGATCGACGTCGCCGCTCTCCCCGGCTCCACGGCGCGCAGCCCGGCCAGGATCGCCGCCTCCACCCGCGGATCGACCGCGCTGGTCGCGTCATCCAACACCAACAGGCGCGGCCGACCGACGAGGGCTCGGGCCAGGGTGAGCCGCTGCCGCTGCCCCCCGGACAGCGACGTACCCCGCTCACCGACCCGAGTATCCAGGCCCTCCGGGAGAGCGGCGACGAAGCCATCCGCCCCCGCCAACCGCAGCGCCGCCCAGACCTGTTCATCACCGAGGCCGGGCCGATCCAGGGTGATGTTCGCCCGCACCGAATCGTCAAAGACGAACGGCACCTGCGCCACGAGCGCGACCGTACGGGCCAGCGAGTCCGCGGTGAGGTCGCGTACATCCACCCCGTCCACCTCGACCGCGCCCGCACGTGGATCAACCAGCCGAACCGCGAGCGAGGTGATGGTGGACTTCCCCGCACCGGTCGGCCCGACCAGGGCGACGGTCCGCCCCGCCGGCACCGTGAAACCGACCTCACCCAGCACCTCGGCGCCGGGCAGGTGCGCCTCGGCCGGCTCGTACGCGAAGTGGACGTCGCGGAAGGTGAGCGTTGCCGGACCGGCGTCGTCGGGGTCCAGTGCCATTGGGCCGTAGGGCATCTTGCCGGTGGCGTCGAGTACCCGCCGGACCCGTTCCCAGCCGGCGACGCTGCGCGGCAACTCGGCCAGGACCCAGCCGATCGCGCGGACCGGGAACGCCAGCACGGTGAAGAGGAACGCGACGCTGACCAGTTCGGCCACGCTGATCGCGCCCTGCCGCAACCGAAGGGTGCCGACCACCAGTACGGCGAGCGTCCCGAGCCCGGGCAGGGTCTCCAGCATGGGGTCGAAGACGCCGCGCAGCCGCCCCACGGACACCAGCGCGTCCCGTAGGTCGCGGGCGCGCGCGGCGAACCGCTCGGTCTCCTGCGCCTCCCGGCCCATCGTCTTGACCACCAGCGCGCCGTCAAAGCTCTCGTGGGCGATCCCGCTGACCTCAGCCCGCAGCCGCTGGGCCCGGGCCTGGCGGGGGGCCATCCGGCGGGAGTAGGCAACGTTGAGCGCGAAGAGCGCCGGGAAGACACCCAACCCGACCAGGGCGAGCGCCCAGTCGGTGACGAGAAGCGAGATCACCGCACCGACCAGCATCACCAGTGTGCCCACGGCGAAGGGCAGCGGGGCCACCGGATGCCAGGCGGCCTCGACATCGGAGTTCGCGTTGGACAGTAGGGTGCCGGTGGCGTTGCGCTGGTGCCAGGAGAGCGGTAGGTCGAGGTACCGGCGGGTGACCCGACGGCGGTAGGTGGCCTGGAGCCGAAACTGCATGTAGCCGGCGCCGAGCCGACGGCCGAGGATGGCGACCACCCGCAGCACGCTGAGCCCGAACAACGCGGCGGCGGCCAGGGCGAGCGCAGCGGTGGGCACCGAACCCTCGGCGACCGCCGGCACCACCACGTCGCCGACCACCGCGCCCACCACGAATGCGCTGCTGACGACCAACAACCCGAAGAGCACACTGGAGCTCGCCGCGATCGCGAAGATCCTGGGTTGTTCCCGAATCGCCCGGCCGAGGACGACCAGCCCTCGCCAGAGCACGTCCCGACTTGTCCCGCTCGCCACGTTCTCCCCCGCCGTAAGTTGCCGCTGTCTCCCCCATCCTTACCTGCCGGAGCCAGGTCCGACGACTCGGAGGCCATTCTCATGCCGCGGGACCGAGGCATTCGGACGTGATGGGCCTACCATCATGGGATGCCGAAGTACGCCCGATCGGAGCGGGAAGCGCTCGCCGAGCTGATGCAGACGCTGGGCCCGGACGCACCGACCCTCAACACGGGGTGGACCACCGGAGACCTCGCCGCCCACCTGGTGCTTCGGGAACGCCGCCCGGACGCCGCCGGCGGCATTCTGTTACCGCCGCTACGCAGGTACGCCGAGCGGGTCCGCCGACAGCTCGCCGCCCGCCCCTGGGAGCGGCTGATTGACCAGCTACGTCGGCCGCCGGTGTGGAGCCCGATCAGCAATCCGCTGCTCGACGAGGCGGCCAACACGATGGAATTCTTCATCCACCACGAGGACGTTCGCCGGGCACAAGCCGACTGGCAGCCCCGCGATCTGCCGGCGGGGCTGCAACAGGCGCTGTGGCAGCGGGCAAGGGGGCTGGCCCGGCTGACGCTGCGCCGCTTCCCCGCCGAGGTGCTGGTCCAGGCCCCGGGGTACGGGCAGCGAGCCGCCGGTCGGGGCGGCGAGCAGCTCCGGTTGGTGGGTGCCCCCAGTGAGTTGGTGCTCTTCCTGAGCGGACGGCAACGGGCGGCGCGGGTGCAGATCGACGGCCCGTCGGGCCCGGCCGACCGACTGCGCGACGCCCAGTTGGGGCTGTGAAGCGCCCGCAGGTTCGAAAAGTTCCACCGCACCGCCGCACCCGACCCGGTCGGACTTGCGACATCTCCGGCCCTCCGGGTGGCGATACGGGAGTGGTCACAGGTTCCGGTCGCGCCACTCATCCTGTTTGGCCTCGGTCGCCAGCTGTTCCCGCAACGCCGTCTCCCGGATCTGATGCCGGTTCGACGCGTCCACGACGTACTGCACGATCAACAGCAACAGGCACACCGCCGACAGCAACACCAGGGCGAGCAGACCCGGCAGCCGGTGGGACAACGGAATCAGCGGGAGGAGCAGCGCGACCGCGGTGACCGGCGGCCAGCGGAGTTTGCGGGGCGCCACGGCGCCCAACGCGATCAGGGTGACCAAGTAAATGATCACACCGCCGTAGAGGCTCAGCGCCTCAATGACCGGCAGGGGCACCCCCCAGGCCGGCGTCTGTGGATCCGCCAGGTCATGCAGCAGCCGCTTCAGGGCTAGGGCGAACAGGATGATCCCCGCCACCAGCGGCAGATGTAGGTAGGTGTAGGCGTAGCGGGCTAGTCTGCGCCGTGCATCCGGGTCCTGGGTCCGGTACAGGGCGTGCTCCATCCCGACCGCGAGACTGTCGAAGTACGCCCACCACAGCACGGCGATAACGGCGATACCCACCACCGCCGCCAGCACGACCGGCGCGGTCAACGGCAGGCGGTCGGCGGCCAGGTTCGGCCCGAGCCCCAACGAAATGATCGACTCCCCCAAGGCGATCAACACGATCAGGCCGTACCGCTCCGCCCAGTGCGCGGCGGAGGTCACCGTCCCCCGCACACCCAGGCCGGCGCCGTACTCGACGACGATCGCGGCGATCCAGAACGTGAGCCGGAGCAGCCGCTCGGCATCCCCCTCGGCGAGGTGCTGCGGCACCAGCGCAGCGGCGACCAACAGGGCGCTGGCGGTCAGCGCCGGCGCGAGCAGCAGGAGCCAGCGCCGACGCAATTTCGGGTTTGACCGCGCCACCCAGCCGAAGACACCCACCTGGAGCAGCCGCACGAGGCAGTAGCAGGCCGCGAAGAGCAGCGGGCCGGCCAGGCCCTCGGGTATCGCCACGAACGCCGACGGGCTACTCAGCGCGAGCACGAAGACCGCGGCCGTGGTGACGAACCCGACCAGCGGGACGCTGCCCTGATCAACGCGGACCACGTTGCCGAGGGCGGCGAAGCCCACCCAGCACCACCAGAGCAACGCCAGCACCAGCAGCGACCGCAGGAGGACGGGCACGCTGAGGTCGGTGGCGGCCAGCTCGGTGACGTTGAGAAACGCGAAGACGAAGACCAGATCGTAGAAGAGCTCGAGCCGCGTGGTCCGGGAGCCGGGCGCTCCCGGCCGAACCGCCGGCGACCAGCGGACCCGGTTCTCGCGCTCCACCCGACCAGTTTCCCAGCGGGACCGGCCGCTGCGGGTGGCTTCCGCCAGCGCTGCACGATCAGGCGATGACGGCGGGCTCCGACCACTGCGGCCGGCCGGCGCGGTCCAGGTCGTAGCGGACGGCGGCGATCCGGTCGACCGCCTCCACCAGATCGACCTCGGGCAGGGTGAACGGCAACCGTAGGAAACGCTCCAGCGTCCCGTCCAGACCGAACCGGGGGCCGGGGGCGAGGCGCACGCCCACCTGTTCGGCGGCGCGGGCGAGTGCGCTGGAGATCGGACCGTCGAGCTCCGCCCAGAGGTTGACTCCGCCGTGCGGCACGGTCACCCGCCACTCGGGCAGGCGCTCGGCGAGGGCACCGAGCAGGACGTCCCGCTGGGAGGTGAGCTGGACTCGCCGGGCGGCCACGATCGCCGGTCCCTGCGCCAGTAGGTGGACGGCGACCAGTTGGTCCAGCACCGGACTCGCCATGTCCACCCCGACCCGGACGGCGGCGAGCCGCTGCACCTGCGGCGCGGACGCACGGATCCAGCCGATCCGCAGCCCGCCCCAGTACGCCTTACTCATCCCCCCGACCGTGAGCACCCGGGAGTGTCGGTCGAAGCTGGCCGTGGGCGGGGGCATCACCCCGCCGGCCAGGGACAGGTCCACGAACGACTCATCGATCACGAGTTCGGAGCCGACGGCGTGAGCGGTGGCGACCAGCCTTTCCCGCAGCTGGGCCGACATCAGGTGTCCGGTCGGGTTCTGAAAGTCCGGGATCAGGTAGGCCAGCTTGGGTCGCCCCTGGCGGAGGGCGCCAAGCAGGAGGTCAGCGTCCCAGCCGAGGGCATCCGGGGCGAGGCCGTGAGTGCTGATGCGGGCCCGCCGGGCGTGCAGCGCGGCCAGGGCGTTCGGGTAGCTGGGCGCCTCCACCAAGACGCTGCCGCCCGGACTGTGCGTGAGACGGAGCACCAGGTCCAGGGCGTGTTGGGTGCCATTGGTGACCATGACCTGCTCGGGTGAGGTGGGTAGGCCCCGTTCGTCGTACGTGCGGGCGATGGCCTCCCGCAGTTCGCTGATACCGGTCGGGTGGTAGCCCGCCCCACCCAGGTAGCGGGGCAGGTCAGCGGCGGCCGCCTGGGCGGCGGGCAGCAGCTCGGGCGGGGCGGCAAGGGCCGCAACTCCAAGATCAAGCATCTCGCGGTCGTCGAGCGGGGTCCAGAGGCCACTCCCCGCCATCCGATGGTTGCCGGGGAGCATGGTCCAGCTGCCAGCGCCGCGTCGGCTGGCGAGGTGACCACTGTCGCGAAGCTCCCGGTAGGCCGCGGTGACCGTGGTCCGGCTGATCCGCAGCGCCTCCGCCAGCTCCCGCTCGGCCGGCAGACGAACGCCCAGCGAGAGCCGCCCATCGGCGAGCAGCCCCCGGATGGCCGCGGCCAGCGCCACGTAGTCGGGGCTACGTCGGCGACCGGGGAGCGCATGCCACTGGCCGAGCAGCCGGGCTAACTGGTTTCCGCGTATCTGACTCGCCATGGGGGCCACTCCACCGAAATTGGCTCTACTGGTTGCCTGATTGGTTACTAGATTGGCATGCGTGCAACAGATTGGCAATCTCAGCTACCGGCCCGCGCGACGGCTGACCCAGCTCTACGCTGGACTCGGCCTCTACGGCGTGAGCATGGCCCTGTTGATCCGCTCCGGCCTCGGCCTGGACCCCTGGGACGTCTTCCACCAAGGGATCGCCGGGCACACCGGGCTCTCCTTCGGCACGGTGACCATCGCGGTCGGGGCGCTGGTGCTGCTGCTGTGGATCCCGCTACGGCAGCGGCCGGGCCTCGGCACGGTCAGCAATGTGGTGGTGGTCGGGCTCGTGGTGGACGCCACCCTCGCCCTACTACCGGCGGACCTGCCGCTCGCCACCCGAACCGCCCTACTCGTCGGCGGGATCGTCGCCAACGGCACGGCGAGCGGACTCTATCTCGGCTCCCGGCTCGGACCCGGCCCCCGCGACGGCCTGATGACCGGCTTCGTCGCCCGCCGGCCACGATTCTCGATCCGGCTCGTCCGCACCACCATCGAGGTCGCCGTACTGGGGCTGGGCTGGCTGCTCGGCGGCGCGGTCGGCCCCGGCACGGTGGCGTATGCCCTGACCATCGGCCCGCTGACCCAGTTCGTGCTGCCCCACGTGACGGTCCCTCCTCCGCCCAACCCCACCCCAGTCCCGGCTCCCGGTTGAGCCGTGTGCTCCCGCGCACCGTCCCCGTCCCGCCGACCCCCCGGCGGCTGTCCGGCTCACCGCTAGCGACGCAAAGGACGACCCGTTGTAGTCCAATGGGAGGAGGTGTTTCCTTTCCGGCGCGGGATCGGCACAATCTGGCCATGGGGGAGAGACAGTGGCAGTGGACGGACGCTTGGATCTTCGTATCGCTGGTGATCGCAAACGGCGCCGGCCGGCATCGTCGCGCAGCGTCCAGCCGGCGGCCCCTGGGAGTCCGTCTCGCCGACGTTCTCTCCACCGCCGACCACCTCAACCGCGCGCTCCCCGAACGGCAGGAGGTCGAGGTCGCGATCCGTCGGTTGGCCGGCAGTGGCCTGGTCAGCGTCACCGACGGCTGGTTCCGGATCACGCCGGAGGGAGAACGGCTCTGGCGCACCCGCCCGCACGCCGGCCTGGCCACCACGGTCGACACCGTGCAGGGCGCGTTGAGCCGTCAGCACACCCCGGGCGATGCGGACTGGCATCTGGACGAGGCCGAGCACGCGGCGGCAGTCCAGGAGTACGCGGTCCGCTCCATCCCGTCACCGCGACGGTCCCCCAAGAGCCACGCCCGCCGGGACTGACCGGCCCGGCCCGCCCGCTGGCCGACGAGGCGGGTCAGCGAACCGGGTGACCGCCCTCGCGAAGCATGTCCTTGACGTCGCCGACGGTGAGCTGGCCGAAATGGAAAACACTCGCGGCGAGCACCGCGTCGGCACCGGCGTCAACCGCCGGCGGGAAGTGAGTCGCCTCGCCCGCGCCCCCACTGGCGACCACCGGCACGTTGACCACCGCCCGCACCGTGCGGATCAACTCCAGGTCAAAACCGGCCTTGGTGCCATCCGCATCCATCGAGTTGAGCAGAAGCTCACCCGCGCCCAGCTCGGCGCCGCGCCGCGCCCAGTCGATGGCGTCGATGCCGGTACCACGCCGGCCGCCGTGCGTGGTCACCTCGAACCCGCTGGTGGTGGCGGAGGAGGCGCGCCGCACATCGAGGGAGAGCACCAGCACCTGCCGGCCGAACTGCTCCGCGATCTCAGCGATCAGCTCGGGGCGGGTGATCGCGGCGGTGTTCACGCCGACCTTGTCCGCCCCCGCGCGCAGCAACGCGTCAACGTCACTGACCTGCCGCACCCCGCCACCAACGGTGAGCGGAATAAAGACTGACTCCGCGGTCCGGCGGACCACGTCCAGCATCGTGCCGCGGTCGCTCACCGAGGCGGTGACATCCAGGAAGGTCAGCTCGTCAGCGCCGGCCCGGTGGTACGCCGCAGCCCGTTCCACCGGATCGCCCGCGTCCCGCAGGTTGAGGAAGTTGACGCCCTTGACCACCCGCCCGGCATCCACGTCGAGACAGGGAATCACACGTACGGCCACGGACATGTCCTCAGCCTAGCCAACGCGATCCGCCGGCGGTCACCGTGTGCGGCGCCACCGGGGGATCGCGTTGGACCAGCTACGTCCCTACCGCCGAGGCGAGGCGGGTTCCCTGCTCACACCCGGACCAGCATCTTGCCGAGGTTCTCGCCGCGGAGCAGGCCCAGGAAGGCCGCCGGAGCGTTCTCGATGCCGTCGATGATCGTCTCGTCGTAGCTGAGCTTCCCGTCGCGGAGCCAGCCGCCGACCTCCTGCGCGAACTGCTCGCCCAGCTTTCCGTAGTCGGAGACGATGAAGCCGCGCAGGGTGAGCCGCTTGCTGATGATCATCGCCAGGTTGCGCGGAGCGGCTGGCGGCTCGGTCGCGTTGTACTGCGCGATCATCCCGCAGATCGCGGCCCGGCCGTTCGGCCGCATCGCGCCGATCGCCGCCTCCAGGTGCTCGCCGCCCACGTTGTCGAAGTAGACGTCGATCCCCTCCGGCGCGGCGGAGTGCAGCGACTCCCGCACCGGGCCGTCGTGATAGTCGAAGGCGACGTCGAAACCGAGCGCCTGCAGCCGCTCAACCTTGGCCGGCGAGCCGGCGCTGCCGACCACCCGGCCGGCCCCGCGAAGCTTGGCGATCTGGCCGACCATGCTCCCCACCGCGCCAGCCGCCCCGGAGACGAAGACGGTCTCCCCGGGCTGCATGGTGGCGACCTCGAGCAATCCGGCGTAGGCGGTAAGCCCGGTCATTCCCAATACGCCGAGGTACGTGCTGACCGGGGCGAGGGCAGGGTCGACCTTCCGGACGGTCGCTGCGTCCAGCAGCGCGTACTCCCGCCAGCCGAGCCCGTGGAGCACCGTGTCGCCGAGGGCGAAGCCGTCGGCCTCACTCGCCACCACCTCGCCGACCGCCCCGCCGTCGAGCGGCGCGTCCAGCGCGAACGGCGGGACGTAGGAGGCAACATCATTCATCCGCCCCCGCATGTACGGATCGACGGAGATAAAGGTGTTGCGAACGACGATCTGCCCCGGGCCCGGAGTGGGGATCTCGGTGGAGACCAACCGGAAGTTCTCCTCGGTCGGCCAACCCTGCGGCCGCGAGGCTAGCTGGATCTCACGGTTGGCGGTCTTGCTCATGGTCACTACTGCTCCTTGTGTTGGTGGATCGTTCTGGTGATCCGCGTGAGGGTGTCGCGCAGGACGACGAGATCGTCAGCACTGAGCCCGGTCGCCTGGGCCAGTTGGCGGGGAACGTCGGCCATGCGCCCACGCAGGGCCCGCCCCGCCGGAGTCAGCTCCACCGCCACCCGTCGTTCATCGGCCGCCGACCGCCGCCGGACCACCAGGCCCGCCGCCTCCAGCCGCTTGAGCAGTGGGGAGAGCGTTCCGGAGTCCAGCCGCAGCCGGGCGCCGAGGCCAGAGACCGTCGGCGGCTGCTCCTGCTCGCCCTCCCAAAGCACCAGCAGCACGAGATACTGCGGATAGGTCACCCCGAACTCGGCGAGGATGGGCCGGTAGACATCGGCCATGGCGCGTGAGGCGGTATAGAGCGCGAAGCACACCTGCCGCCGCAGCACCAGATCATCGGTCACCAGAAAAGCGTAGCCCACAGTTTAGTTGTGCACAACTAAACTGTGGGCTACGCGTCCTCCTGGCTCCGCAACCACCGGCACGAGGGGACAACACACCCCGCCGGCCAACACTGCCGGCGGGGCGGCCACGCGGCAAGGACGCCGGTGAGAGATCAGGCGTCGGCCAGGGTCCGCAACGCCTCGGCCACGGTGAAGGCACCCGCATAGAGCGCCTTGCCGGCGATTACCCCCTCCACCCCGACCGACTCCAGGGCAGCCAGCGCACGCAGGTCGGCCAGGGTCGAGACACCACCGGACGCGATCACCGGAGCGCTGGTGCGGGCACAGACCTCACGGAGCAGCCCCAGGTTCGGCCCCCGCATCGTGCCGTCCTTGGTGATGTCGGTAACCACGTACCGGGACGCGCCGGCCCGGTCCAGCCGCGCCAGCACCTCCCACAGATCGCCGCCGTCTCGGGTCCAGCCCCGAGCGGACAGGGTCTGCCCTCGCACGTCGAGGCCGATCGCCACCCGGTCGCCGTACTCGCCGCAGACCCGATCGCACCACTCGGGATCCTCCAGCGCGGCGGTGCCGATATTGACCCGAGCGGCCCCGGTCGCCAGCGCGGCCCGTAACGACGTATCGTCCCGGACTCCGCCGGAGAGCTCCACCCGCACATCCAGACGACGCACCACGTCGGCGAGCAACTCCGCGTTGGAGCCCCGACCGAAGGCCGCATCCAGGTCAACCAGGTGAATCCACTCCGCCCCGTCGCGCTGCCAGGCCAACGCGGCATCGAAGGGATCACCGTAGCTGGTCTCGCTACCGGCGGCGCCCTGCACCAACCGGACCGCTTGCCCGTCAGCGACATCAACAGCGGGCAACAGGGTGAGGCTCACAGAAAATCTCCTCGGATCAGGAACGACGGTCCAAGGCGATCACCACGATCGCCGGCAGTACGAGCAGCAGGAGCGCGACCAGCCCGAACCGCAACGCAAGATCATCTACTAGGGTCCAGATCAGCAGGACCACGGCCACCGTCGACAACACGATCGCGGCGCGCTCGCCGCGGGTTCGCCGGGGCAGCCGGCCGACCCGCCCCCGGCGTACCGTCGGGGTCAGCCGACGAAGCAGTGCGCGCCGCTGGGCCTGCCGGGCGAGCTGCCGCTGCCGCGCCGCCCGCCGCTGCGCCGCCTCCGCCTCCCGAGCAGCCCGACGCCGCGCCCGTTCCTTGCTCACCGACGCCCCCCAGCAGAGTGGCCGGTCGCCGGCTGGGCGCGCGACGAAAGTGTGCGCAACCAGTTCCGCAGCAGCGCGGCCCCCGTGTCGGCGGACTTCTCCGGATGGAACTGGACGGCGCTGAGTGGGCCCCGCTCCACAGCCGCCACGAACTCCGCCCCGTGGTGGGCGGTGGTCACGGCAACGCCGGCAGCGGCCAGCGGGGCCACCCCGTCCGCCGCGTATGAATGGACAAAATAGAACCGGCTCGAGGCCAAGCCGGCGAAGAGCACCGAATCGGCCGGCGGCGAGACCGTGTTCCAGCCCATGTGCGGCAGCCGCACAGCGGGGAGTTGACCCACCTGTCCGGGCAGCAGGCCAAGACCATTGGTCACCACACCGTGCTCGGCGCCGCGCTCGAAGAGCACCTGCATGCCGACGCAGATGCCGAGCACCGGACGGCCGGCGGCGACCCGCTCGACAATCACCGGACCGGCGCCCAGCGCCGCTATCCCTGCCATGCAGGCGGCGAAAGCCCCGACGCCGGGAACCACCAGACCGTCCGCATCAGCAGCAGCGGCCAGGTCGTCGGTCACCGTCACCTCCGCGCCGACCGCCGCGAGGGCCCGCTCCACGGAGCGAAGATTCCCCGACCCGTAGTCCAGCACCACAACCCTGCTCACGAACCCTCCCCCGGCAGCAACCACAGGCCCCCGGCCACCGCCGCCAACATGGCCAGCGCCGCGGTGGTGAGCACCACACCACGCGGCACCCCCTGCCGATGCAACGAGAGCGCCCCGCCGACCAGCACCCCAGCCAGAATCAGCAGCAGGATCGGTAGCACCCCACCCATCAGCGCCACCCTCCACCCACGACCACGGCCCTCACAGTCTCCCCTTCGTGCTGGGCACCACGTCGGCGAACCGCGGGTCCACGGCTGTCGCCTCGCGCAACGCCCGGGACACCGCCTTGAACTGGGCCTCCACCACGTGGTGGGCGTCCGGGTGCCCGCCCGGCCGGGCCGCTCGCAGCACGTCGACGTGCAGCGTCACCCGGGCCGACTGGCCGAAGGATTCCCAGATGTGTCGGGTCATGCTGGTCGGGTAGACCGGTCCGATGTACGGGGCGAGCGACGGCTCGTCGTGCACGACATACGGCCGACCCGAGAGGTCAACGGCGGCCCGGACCAACACCTCGTCCATCGGAACCGTAGCCGAGCCGTACCGCTGGATGCCGGCCCGGTCACCCAGCGCGCGATCAACCGCGGCGCCCAGCGCCAACGCCGTGTCCTCCATCGTGTGATGTGCGTCGATGTGGAGATCACCGACGGTGTGCACGGTGAGGTCAAACCCGCCGTGCCGGGCGATCTGGTGCAGCATGTGGTCATAGAAGCCGACACCGGTCTCGATATCGGCCTTGCCGCTACCGTCGAGGTCAACCTCGACGAGAACCTTGGTTTCCTTGGTGACCCGCTCGACCCGGGCGGTACGACTCATGACGAAAGCTTCTCCACTGCGATCAGGAAGGCATCGGTCTCGGCGGGGGTGCCGGCAGTGACCCGCAACCAGCCGGGCAGGCCGACATCACGAACCAGGACCCCGGCGTCGAGCAGGACCTGCCATGCGGCGCGCTGGTCCCCACCGACCTCGAACAACACGAAATTGGCGTCGCTGTCGGCGACCCGGTGGCCGCGGGCACGGAGCTCGGTCACGATCCGATCCCGCTGCACCTTGATCGCCGAGACGGTGCTCAGCAGCTCGTCGCGATGCGCCAGGGCGGCCCGCGCCGCCGCCTGAGTCAGCGTGGACAGGTGGTAGGGCAGCCGGACGAGTTGCACGGCCGCCACCACCGCCGGGTCGGCGGCCAGGTAGCCCAGCCGCCCCCCGGCGAACCCGAACGCCTTGCTCATCGTACGGGTCACCACCAGCCGGGGGTGGTCACGCAACAGCGACAGGGCACTGACCGTGCCGGCCCGGGCGAACTCCGCGTACGCCTCGTCAACCACCACCATCCCCGGCGCCTCGGCCAGCACCGCCGTGACCACGGCCAGGTCCAGGACAGTGCCGGTGGGGTTGTTCGGCGAGCAGAGAAAGACCACATCCGGACGGTGCTCACGGACCTGCGCCACCGCCTCGGCGACGGTCAGCCCGAAGTCGACGCCGCGCCGGGCCGGCGCCCACCGGGTACCGGTGCCGAGCGCCAGCAGCGGATGCATCGAGTACGCCGGCAGGAAACCGAGCGCGGTCCGCCCCGGCCCGCCGAAAACCTGGAGCAGTTGCTGGTGGACCTCGTTGGAGCCGTTGGCTGCCCATATTTGATCAAGATTGAACCCGGCACCCAGGTACGCCGCCAAGTCGCCCCGGAGCGCCACCGCGTCCCGGTCCGGGTACCGGTTGAGGTCCCGCAGCTCGGCGGCGATCGCCCGACCGATCGTCTCGGCCACCGCATCCGGCACCGGGTACGAGTTCTCGTTCGTGTTCAACCGAACCGACACGTCCAGCTGCGGCGCCCCGTACGGGGTCAGCCCGCGTAGGTCCGCCCGGATCGGCAGATCGTCCAGGCCGGTCACGATGCTCCCTCCGGCAGCCGCACGGTGACCGCCTGGCCGTGTGCCGGCAGGTCCTCCACCGTCGCCAGGGCGACCACGTGCGGCGCCACGTCCCGTAGCGCGTCCTGCGTGTACTCCACCAGGTGGACACCACGCAGAAAGGACTGCACCGACAGGCCCGACGAGTGCCGGGCGCAACCCCCGGTAGGGAGCACATGGTTGGAGCCGGCGCAATAGTCGCCGAGCGACACCGGCGACCAGGCACCGACGAAGATCGCCCCGGCGTTGCGCACCCGCAGCGCCCACTCGCGGGCATTCTCGGTCTGGATCTCCAGATGCTCGGCCGCGTAGGCGTCCACCACCCGCAGCCCGGCCGCCAGGTCCGCGACGAGGACGACGCCGCTCTGCTCTCCGGTGAGCGCGGTGCCGATCCGCTCGGTGTGCCGGGTCGCCGCTACCTGCCGGGCCAGCTCCTGGTCCACCGCGTCGGCCAGCTCCACCGACGGTGTGACCAGCACGCTCGCCGCGAGCGGGTCGTGCTCGGCCTGGCTGATCAGATCGGCGGCCACGTGCACCGGATCGGCGGTGTGGTCGGCCAAGATCGCGATCTCGGTGGGGCCGGCCTCGGCGTCAATACCGACCACGCCCCGCAGCAACCGCTTGGCGGCGGTGACCCAGATGTTGCCCGGGCCGGTGATCAGGTCAACCGGCGCACAGAAGTCGGTGCGGTCGGGGTCAACCGAGCTGCCGTAGGCGAGCATCGCCACCGCCTGCGCGCCGCCGACGGCGTACACCTCGGTCACCCCAAGCAGTGCGCAGGCCGCGAGCACCCGCTGGTCGGGCAACCCGCCGTTGTCCCTACGCGGTGGACTGGCCACGACCAACGAACGCACCCCGGCCTCCTGCGCGGGCACCACGTTCATGACCACCGTTGACGGGTACATCGCCAGGCCACCGGGCACATAGAGCCCGACCCGATCAACCGGCACCCAACGCTCGGTGACCGTGCCACCCGGTACGACCTGCGTGGTGTGGTCGCTGCGACGCTGCGCGGCGTGCACCCGGCGGGCCCGGGCGATCGACTCCAACAACGCGGCGCGGACCTGCGGGTCGAGCTTCCCCTCGGCCTCGGCGATCACCTCCACCGGGACCCGCAGCACCTCCGGCGAGACTCCGTCGAACCGCTCGCTCGCCGCCCGGATCGCCGGGTAGCCATGCTCCCGTACCTCCGCCACGAGCGGGCGAATCCGCTCGACCGCCGCGGAGACGTCGAGCCGGGCACGGGGCAGCAGGCGGCGCGGGTCACGAACCCCGCCACGTAGATCGATCCGGTGCAACACCCTTGCGAGTCTAGGCGGCTCGGGTCCGGACTGACCGGCACCGCCCACACGGCGAGACGATGAGCCGAGACACACCCTCCGGAGCCGGATCGGGCTACCCTCGACCCGTGACTGCGCGGCTGCCGGTGTTCCCGCTCGGGACCGTTCTCTTCCCCGGTCTGGTGCTGCCGCTACACATCTTCGAAGACCGATACCGCGCACTGGTACGCCACCTACTCACCCTGCCGGAGCAGCGCCCACGCGAGTTCGGCGTGGTGGCGATCCGGACCGGTTGGGAGGTCGCTCCCACCGCGCCGGACGGCCGTCCGTTGCCCGACGACGACGTCACGCTGCACGAGGTGGGCTGCACCGCCGAGCTGCGACAGGTGACCGAGCTGCCGGACGGGGGCTACGACATCGTCACCGTGGGTCGGCAACGGTTCCGGATTGACAGCGTCGACCGGGCCAGCGCGCCCTACCTGACCGCCGAGGTCCAGTGGTTGACCGAGCCGCACCCCCAGGACGAGGCCGGGGAGCTGTCGGCTCAGGTGACCGCGGTCTTCCGGCAGTATCTGGGCCTGATCCGCGCTGACCCGGGGGAGGCATCGGAGCAACTCCCCGAGGATCCGACGGTCCTGTCGCACCTGGTCGCCGCGACGGCCGCGCTGACCCTCGCCGACCGGCAGCGGTTGCTCGCCATCGACGACACCGCGGCCCGGCTCCGTGCCGAGCTGCGGCTGCTCACCCGCGAGGCGGCGCTGCTGCGTCAGGTCCGGGCGGTTCCGGTGCCGCTGAAGGAGTTGGCGTCTCCGCCGACCCCCAACTGACACCCGGCCCGGTCGACCAGTCGGGGGTCGGCTCCGGGCGCAACGACGGCCAACGGGACCAGCCCGCCAGCAGGGTGTAGCCGACCGCCGCACCAAACGCGGGCAGCAGCACGTTGCCGTACGGCACCGGCAGTAGACCCACCCACTCCACTCCCCCGGCCCGCAGTTGCGCGGGGTGTCCGAAGCTCTGCCCCTCCGCGGCGGTCGCCAACAGGTGCTCGAAGGTCGCCAGCCCGACCCGTTGGCCGACCTGCCAGGCGACCAGCGCCGCGCCCAGCGACCCGAGCACGGCGGCAGCCAGTCCGATCGGACCCCGGGAGCGGCGCAGCAGGAACCAGAGGCCGACCGCGACCAGGACGCCGAAGCCGAGACCGAGCAGGCTGAACCAACCGTCGGCGGCGATCGGCTGCTCCGGCTGTGACTCGCCGTAGACCGGACCCGACGCGGTCTGCACCACCGGAGTGTCGGGGGCCAGCGTGGCCCAGAGCAACCCCAGCGGGACACCGAGCAGCATCACCCCGAACACTCCCGCCGCCGCCCGCCCGAGCTGCGGCCGGAGCCGTTGCCGCGGCACCGCGGCAACGGACGGCGCCCCATACCAGGTCAGCGAGGCGGGCGGCACCGGTCCGACGGCCGAAGCACGATCCGGGTACGGCGAAACGGGGCCATCGCCCGGCGCTTCGCCGTACGGCGGTACGGCCCCGGAACTGGGCCGGTCGGGGTCGGGGGTGTCCGCACTCACCCGGTGATCCTCTCAGGAGTGGCGGCGCCGTGGGGCGCCGGTGACGACACGCCCACTCAGCGGGCGAACGGCTCCAGCATCACCGCGGCGGCGCTCAACCACGCCTCCCGGGTCGCCGGCTGAAGCTGGTGGTACTCGATTGACGAGCCGGACTCCAGGATCGGGTCATACGGCACCACGGTCACCGCCCGGGTCCGGGTAGCGAAGTGTCGTTCCAGGTCTGCGCGGAGCTCACTGCGCCCCGGAGTCGGGCACGAGATCAGGGTCACCGCGTTGTCGGCCAACTCCCCCATGCCCACCTCGTGTAGCAGGTCGAGCATCCAGTCGGCGCTGAACGCGGCGTCCTCCCGCGGCACCGTGGTGACCACGAGTTGATCGGCCGCCTGCATGACGGTACGCCAGTTGGGGCTCTCCACGTTGTTGCCGGTGTCCACACAGATCACGTCGTGGGTACGGCGGAGCAGCTCCAGCACCCGCCGGACGGTGAACTGGTCGAGCCGCTGGGCGAAACGGGGACTCTCCTCACCCGCCAGCACGTCGTACGAGCCGTCCGCGGCGTGCCGGAGATAGTCGTCGAGCTGGTCCAGCAGCTCCGGCCCTTCCTTGATCTCGATGTGCGCGAGGTCGCTGATCAGGTGCCGGATCGTACGGGCGTGCCGGGCGCTGCCCGCACGTAGCCCGAGCGTGCCCCGTAGCTCGTTGTCGTCCCAGGCCAGCACGCCCCGGCCTCGTACGCTGCCAACGGTCGCGGCGGCCAGCACGGTCGCAGTGGTTTTGTGCACGCCACCCTTGGGATTCGCGAACGCCAGCACCCGGGGGCTACCGAGCTCCCCCCGAAGGACGGTGGCGGCACGTTCCGATCCACTTGTCGCTGCGGGCTGCCGCCACTCCACCCTGGCGTAGCCGCGGCTTACCGCGGGCGGGTGCGCCGGCGCAGAGCGATAGTCGTTCCCAGACCGATACCCGGGATCGGCTGGATAGGTCGGCTCGGACCGATGGACCGAATCAGACTGGTAGCCGTTCCCTGCTGGCGGGGCGTGCCGGTAACCATTGTCGAGCAAGGCGTAGCGGGACTGCACCGGCGGCGACTCCGGTTCGGAGTAGCGGGACTGCACCGGCGGCGACTCCGGTTCGGAGTAGCGAGGCTCCGGGCCTGGGGTCCGATAGCCCAGATCAGCCCCATACGCCGGCTCGGCCGGTAATCCCCGCTCGCCCCGGTATGCCGGCTCACCTCGGTGCCCCGCTTCCCGCGGATCGGCCCCATAGGTTCGCGCCTGCCTGCCATAGGACAACTCGGCGGGCGGCGAGCCGGGGCCTGGCACCTGCGATCCGGCTGCCGGCACACGGGCCGCGTAGCCGCTGCCGCCGGCCCGTCGTGGCGATGGCTCGGCTGGGGCCGCAGGCCCCGACCGGTCCGGCCCGGCTGGCTCAGCCGCACGGCTACCGAGCCGCGCCCGGTCGAGCAACGCCCGCCACCGCGGTGCCGGTTCGGCCGGCTGGCCCCAGCCGGTCTCGCTGCCCTCCACGGCTCGCCCTCCCAAGCTCCATGCTGCCCCGCCTGACAGGCTACGAACGAAAGCCTATTAGGGCTATACCGGTCCGCCTGCCACCGGGCCGACCCCACCTTCCGAAACCGGTTCGGATACGCCGCCGTCGACCGTGTTCGCCGAGGTAGCCGGCGTGGTCGGCACCTCAGCGGCGGAGCTGGAGCCTGGTGAAATCGAGGGCGACTTCCGCGCGTCCGGGACTGGGTCGGCGACGGGCTCCTCCGTCGGCGTCGGCGTCGGCGGGCTGGGGGTGACCGGTTCGGGGTCCGGGGTGGGGGCGGCCGGGTCCGGGACGTACGGGGTGGGGGCGGCCGGCGTAGGCGTGGGGACCGGATCCGGGACCACCGGGTCGGGAACAGCCACATCCGGGACCACCGGATCAGGGACCACCGGATCAGGGACAACCGGATCGGGGACAACAACCGGATCGGGGACAACCGGATCCACCGGGGCGGGGGTGGTCAGATCAGAGTCCGTAAGGGGGTGCGCGACCACATCCTGCTCCGGCAGGGGCGGGGTGAAGACGGTACGGTCCAGCCGAAGCACCTCCGGCGCGGGGTCAACGACCCGTACATCCGGCTGGGACGCCACCTGGCGCAGCTCGATCGGCTCTGCGCGAACCACCGCCGCATAGACACAGGCGCACCCACCCCGGTAGGCCTTGGCTTCGGCCTCCGCCATCTGCGCCGCGCTGAGGTAGAGCCCGCGCTGCTCGCGCTGCTCCGGTCTCCCGTCACTGATCGCGGCGGCCCGGGCCCGATAGTCGCCCGCCTCCTGTTCCTTACGAGCCGCCAATTCGGCCACGGCGGTGATCACGTCACCTGGCAGGCCCGGCACGTCGATTCGGACAACCTCGGTCTGCCGCTCTGGTAACGGCACCCTACCGATGACAGCGGCGACCGGCACGGCATCGAAGACATCGGCGGCCTGATACGGCGTGAGGTACGTCGACAGCGAGACCAGCGCGAAGGTGCCGTTCTCCGGAGACGGGGACGCCGTCGGCAGGGCCGCCAAATCGTCCGTGGCGTCCTGCAGATAGCCGGGGATTGACTCCCCGGCAGCCACCCCGACCCGGGTCACCTCGTCCGCGGTGGGGGCACCGGCCTGCGGAGCACCAATCCCCCACACCGCGGTGACCGTCACCGCAAGGCAGGAGAGCAGCACAGCCGCGAGGAGGACCCCGGGTTGGGCAGGGCCCTGGGCCAGCCGGTTCGCCGTGCCCAAAAGGTGGGGTAGGAGCCGCTGATCCAGCTGGCGCAGCAGGTCACCGGAGCGCACGGACGGAGATCCCCCTCATCGCGTTGGATCGGTCAGGTCATCGCCGCGCCTAGTCCCGCAATAGTCCCAGCGCACGGCCCAGGTCGTCAGGGTAGTCGCTGACGAAGCAGACCTCCGCCCCTGTTCGGGGATGGCGGAACCCCAACTCCCGGGCATGTAGCCACTGCCGATCCAGGCCGAGCCGCTTGGCGAGGGTGGGATCGGCTCCGTACGTGAGGTCGCCCACACATGGATGACGCAACGTCGAAAAGTGCACTCGGATCTGGTGCGTACGGCCCGTCTCCAGCCGCACGTCCACCAGGCTGGCCGCCGGAAACGCCTCAAGCGTGTCGTAGTGGGTGATGCTGGGCTTACCACCCGAGACCACCGCCCAGCGGTAGTCGTGGTGTGGGTGCCGATCGATCGGAGCATCGACGGTGCCGCGCAACGGATCGAGGTGCCCCTGCACCACGGCGTGGTAGCGCTTCTCCACCTCGCGGTACTTGAACGCCCGCTTCAGGACGGTGTAAGCCTGCTCGCTCTTGGCCACCACCATGATCCCGGTCGTACCGACGTCGAGTCGATGCACCACGCCCTGCCGCTCGGCCGCACCGCTGGTGGCGATCCGGTGGCCGATCGCGGCAAGCCCACCGATCACGGTCGGTCCGGTCCAACCGGGACTGGGATGGGCAGCCACACCGACCGGCTTGTCCACCACCACGATGTCGTCGTCGGCATACACGACGCGGAGGCCGGACACCGCCTGCGGCACGACGGCCGGCGGAGCCGCCGGCGCCGGCAGCGTCACCTCCAGCCAGGACCCGGCCCGAATCTTGTAGGAATTTGCCCGCACCGCGCCGTCAACGACGGCAGCGCCCTCGTCAACCAGGGCCGCCGCGGTTGTCCGGGAGAGCCCGAAGAGCCGCGCGACGGCCTGGTCGAGGCGGAGTCCGTCGAGTCCGTCCGGGACTGGCAGCGATCGTTGGCCACCGCCGGCCGCGTACGCCGCCGTCATGCCCGCTCCCGCGGCACGGTGGGGTTCACCCGTCGTCCGTCCCGGCCGAGCCGGCTGCCGTCGCGCTGACGGCCGGTCAGTTCGAGGAACACCGCGAGGCAGACGCCACAGACCAGGGCGCTGTCAGCCACGTTGAACACCGGAAATGCCCGGCCGTACGGCTCGAGAACACTGATCATGTCAACCACGTGACCGACGAACCAGCCCGGTGCACGGAAGATCCGGTCCATCAGGTTACCGAGGGCCCCGCCAAGCACCAGCCCCAACGACACCGCCCAGGGCAGGGAGCGCAGGCGCAACGCCGCCCAGAGGATCCAGCCGATCACGAGGATGGTGATCAGCGAGAAGATCCAGGTGTGGTCGGCGCCGATGCTCCACGCCGCGCCGCTGTTGCGGGTGAGGCTGAGATAGACCAGGCCGCCCAGAAGCTCGACTGACTCCCGACCCTCCAGTGCCTGAAGTGCCAACTGCTTGGTCACGAAGTCGAGCGCCAACACGGCGAGGCCGATGCCGAACAGGATCGACGCGGCGCGGCGGCGATTCGTCCCACCGTCGGTCACTACGGGCCCGTCCGCCACGACGGGCCGGTCCGGCTCGGCCGGCTTGTCCGCTGCGACGGGCCGGTCCGGCTCGACGGCACTGTCCGGCTCGGGGGCCGGGCTGCCCACCGGCTCGGCGGGCCCGGCCGCCTCGGCGCGGCCGGATCCCGGGGTCGGTCCTGCGGTCATCTGCTCCCCATCGACGCTCGCGGCGGCGGCGCCGCCTCACCGGGCTGCTGAGGAGCGAGGCCTCAGCGCCGCTCCGCCAGCTGCTTACAGGTCACACAGAGGGTCGCTGACGGGAAGGCAGCCAGCCGCTCCACCGGAATCGGGTTGCCGCACCGCTCGCACCAGCCGTAGCCACCCTCGTCGAGCCGCTCCAGTGCCCGCTCGACCTGCGTGATCCGTTCCAGGATGCTGTTGGCGAGGGAGATCTCCTGCTCCCGCTCGAACGTCTTGGTGCCGGTATCGGCCTGGTCGTCCCCGGCCGAGTCGGTCAGCCGGTCGCGCTGCAGCTCGGTGATCTCGCTCAACGTCTGATCATACTCGGCACGAAGCTCGTCCCGCCGTGCTGCCAGGGCTGCCCGGATCTTCTCGGTCTCCGCCGCGCTGCGGGTGGACTTGGCCGCCGGCTTACGGCCGGCGGTCCTGGTGTCGGCTGGCTTCGCCATCGTCGCTCCCTTAGCCGCGGAGCCGCGGAGGACCGCGGCACCTGGACAGAGGCCGCCGCGTTCGGCGCCCCCAGGTACAAAACGGGCGCGCAGCCACAGGGCCGCGCACTCCGGAGGTTCGCAAGGATACGGAACGTACAGGCGTCCGACAATGTGGCGCACCGACGCCCTGACGCCCACCCCGAATTAACTCATCTCGGGCAAAAGGAACGCTAGCAGACCGATCACTCCAACCCTCGCCGTAATCACCAAACCCATACGCCGCCCTCCGCTGCCCGCCACCGCTCCGCCTCGTTCCGCAGCGCCCCAGTGCCTCAGCAGCGTCCCGGTGTCTCGGAAGCGTCCCGGTGTTCGCAAGCAAGAAGATCAGACTGCCGCCGGCCCTCGGCGGAAGTAGCCACCACCACCGCACCCCGCCAGCAGCACCCGTGGTCCAGGGCGGGGCGCAGCAGGGCAACGGTCAGGAACCGGGGACAGGGCACCGAGGGCAGGGCCGCGCACCAGACGCAAGACCAGGGACCGTGTGGCGGCCGACCGCCTCATCCGTCGCGGAGCTGGTGCAACTTCCGGGCGATCTCGGCGCCGACCCCACCGACATAAAAGATCTTGTTTCGACCAACCACCCCAGCGCCCAGTGAAACCGCTCCCCGCCGGACTCCAAGCGCCTCGGCGAGCGCACGGCGCGCCGCCTCGGTGGCCCGCCCGTCCACTGGGGGTGCCGTCACCGCGATTACCAGAGCAGGGCCGTAAGGACCCAGGTAGCGGCCCCCAACCCAGGACCGAGACGACCCCGGTTTGACCCGGACCGCGACGGTCAATGAGTCACCGCCGCGGGCGTCTGGCGCCTCAGGCACCGGTCCCGCCGCTGGCGATCCGCCCTTCTCCGGTCGACAGGGCCGCGACCGGGGCGCAGTGGGCACAAGGCGTAAAGCCGAGGTCCACCGCCTCGGCGACGGGAAGCGGCTCGGGCTCGCCGAGCAGCCGGGAACAGCCGGCCAGGTGATAGCGGGGGCGGGCGTCAACCACCCACACCTCGCGGTCGAGTCGGGCCAGCCGCGCTGCCTCCACCGGGGAAACCGACTCGGGAGCCGGCTCGTCGTTCGCGACCGGTCCGGAGACTGTGACCGGCGGCCCGGGTGGTTGCCGCCACCCGGTGCCGCCATGGTCGATCGGGGACCCATGCTGGCCGGGAAGCACAAAGCCGCCCGGTTGCCGGTCGACACTCCCGCCGCCTCGATCAGTCTCGGGCGGGGTCCGCTCCGCCCCAGCCCGGGCCGTGGCCGCCTGGCGGGCACCCACGACAAGCGCGACGGCGGCCAACAGACTGGCCGCGATGGAGACAACCAGCAGGAGGCTGGAGCCATCAGCGAGGCCAGCCACCAGCAGCACCACGGCAACGAGAATGAGCAGGATACTGGCGACTATCAAAGCCCACCCCCGCGTCTCGTTCCGAATCTGAGCGAGACCGGGCGACCGTCAGCGCGACGACCGCCGGCCAGTGTGGTCAGCGACCGGCCTCCAGCGCACCAGAGCGACCGCCACCGTAGGAGCCGGCGAGTCCGGCCGCGGCGAGGCCGTTGCCACCAGCGGCACGCCCCCCACCATCAGTCCGGTCAATCTCGATATCCGGGCCCTGCCCACGGCTGTCAAGGTCACGCAGCTGGCTCTCCAGGTAAGCCTTGAGGCGGGTGCGGTACTCGCGCTCGAACTGCTTGAGCTCCTCGATGTGCTTCTGCAACGCGGTGCGCTTGGTGTCCAGGCCACCCATGGCCTCCTGGTGCCGCTGGCGAGCGTCCCGCTCCAGGGCATCGGCCTTGGCTCGCGCCTCGCGGGTGACCTCTTCGGCCTTCGACCGAGCCTCAGAGAGCACCTGGTCGGCTTCCCGACGGGCGTCGGTGACGTGATCGTCAGCGGTCCGCTGGGCCATCATCAGCACCCGGAGTGCCTGCTGCTCGCCGTCGCCGCCGGCCGGCACGGCACCGGCGCCGCGGACCTGCTCCAGCTCCGCCTGCATCGCGCGAGCCGCCTGCTCGGCCCCGGCCTTGTCCCGCTGGACCCGGTCGAGCTGGGCCTTCACGTCGTTGAGCTCGGCGGCGAGCCGGGCGTCACCGCCGGGGCCGACCGGACCGGCGGGGCCACCGCCGCGCCCACCGCGCTCTACCTGAGCGCGCAGCTCGTTGTTCTCCTCGATCAGACGGGCCAGCTCACGCTCGACCTCGTCCAGGAAGGCATCGACCTCCTCCTCGTCGTACCCCCGCTTGCCGATCGGCGGCTTTTTGAAGGCGACGTTGTGGACGTCGGCCGGGGTCAGCGGCATCGAAACTCCTCGGGTCAGTTGCGGCCGCGAAAGCGCATCGGTCATCCAGCGGTCCTGATGATCGACGGCCCTAACACGAACTCCATCAGCACGAACAGGATAACCAGGAGCACAAGGGAGGCCAGGTCGATGCTCACGGTACCAATTCGCAGCGGAGGGATCACACGCCTCAACGCGTGGAGCGGAGGATCAGTGACGCTCCACACGGTTTCCAGCCCCGCAGACGCGCCACGCCCTGGTTGCCAACGCCGGCCGTACTGGAGCACCGCACTCAACACAAATCGGGACAACAAGATTAGAAGAAAGACAAACAAGACCAGATAAAGAACCTGGAGCAGGATTGACAACACGCTAGTGACGTCCCTTGCACTCGGGCTGATCAACTGAGGCTGAAGAAACCGCCCTCAGCGATCTTGGCTTTGTCCTCCGCAGTGACCTGGACATTGGCCGGCGAAAGCAGGAACACCCGGTTGGTCACGCGCTCGATCGTACCGCGCAGCCCGAACGCCAGCCCGGCGGCGAAATCGACCAGTCGCCGCGCATCCGCCTCATCCATCTCCGTCAGGTTGATGATGACGGGGACGCCGTCGCGGAAGTGCTCGCCAATCGTCCGCGCCTCCCGGTAGGTCGTCGGGTGCAGCGTGGTGATCTGGTAGCGCTGCTCCTCCTCCACCGGCACCCGCTCCCGGACCGGCGCCTGCGGCGCCAAGGCCAGATTGTCACGGGTGTGGTAGGTCAGGGCTCCAGACGACTCGGGAGCGGACCGGGTGATCGACCGGACGCTGGTGCGCTCGACCCGCTCCGACTCCTCACCCTCCTCGTGGTGATCCACGTCACTCGACCGCGCCGCTGCCCGCTCCAGGCGCCCCCGGTCGCCGAGCCGCGAACGGGGCGGAGCGGCCTCCTCGACGTCGTCGTCTTCTTCTCCGAAGTCCTCGGAGTATCGGCTCGACCGATACCGCGACTCGCGGTAGCCCCCCTTGTCGTAACCACCGTCGTCGTAAGCCCGCTCGTCGTCCTCCTCGACCAGACCGAGCCAGACCCCCGCCTTGCGCAGCGCACCCATCCCGCGCCCTTCCCGTCCGCCCTACGGCACGCACCCCCGTGCCATGTCGCCTGCCGCAAGTGGATCAACTTCTGCTCGTCGGATCGACACCCCCACGGCACGCGCTTCGCGTCGCGCGCCACAACCCCGACGAGAGGAATGCCACTCCCACCAAACAACACCGATGTAATTTGCTCCTGGCGGCCAGGCTACCGCAGCGTGGGGCGCATTCCGAGTAACGCGCTGCCTACCCGGACATGTGTCGCGCCGTGCCGGATCGCCGATTCCAGGTCCCCACTCATGCCAGCCGACAACAACCTCGCCTGCGGGTGCTGGACCCGGAACCCGGCCGCCACCTCCGCCAACCGGGCAAACGCCCGGTCCGCTTCCCAGCCCAGCGGTGCCACCGCCATCAATCCGCTGAGCCGCAGCCCATCGGCACCGGCCACCACCTCGGCCACCGGATCGAGACCCGTGTCCGGGTCGGTGGAGTCGGGTAACGCACCGCCGCGACCCACCGCCCCGTCGATGCTGACCTGGAGGAGCACCTCCAACGGCCGGTCCCGTTCGGCCGCCGCGGCCCGATCCAACGCCCGGGCCAACCGGACACTGTCGACCGACTGCACCACGTCGGCGTACCGGACCACCGACTTCGCCTTGTTCCGCTGCAGCTGGCCGATGAAGTGCCACCGGGGCGTCACGCCCGCCGCGGCCACCTCGGCGGCCTTCACCGCGGCCTCCTGGTCCCGGTTCTCCCCCACCTCGACAGCCCCGAGCCCCACCAGGGCGACAACGTCACTCGCCGGGTACGTCTTGGTCACCGCGATCATGGCCACCTCCCCCGGGTCCCGACCCGCCGCCGTACAGGCGTCGGCGATTCGGGTACGGACTCGGGCAAGGCCAGCTGCGAGATCGGCGCTCCGGTTGGTGGGCACCGCGGCGGGGGTGTTGGTCATCGGCAGGACTCAGGAACCGTTCTTGAGGAAGTCGGGGACATCGACGTCGTCGAAGAGAACCCGACGTGGCGACTGTTGCGGGGCGGGAGTGGTGGGCGGCGCCGGTACCGCTGGCGTGGCCGGTGCCGGCTGATTCTGATTCGTCTTACGGGCCGGCTCGGCCGCCTTGTAGGCGGGCGCGCCTCCGTCGAAGCCTGCGGCGATGACGGTGACCCGCACCTCGTCGCCGAGGGCGTCGTCGATAACCGCACCGAAGATGATGTTGGCCTCTGGGTGGGCCGCGTCGGTGACCAGTTGCGCCGCATCGTTGATCTCGAACAGTCCCAGGTCGGAACCGCCAGCGATCGAGAGCAACACGCCGCGCGCGCCATCCATGCTCTGCTCCAGCAGCGGGCTGGAGATGGCCGCCTCGGCCGCCTCCACCGCCCGGTTCTCACCCCGAGCACTACCGATGCCCATCAGGGCGCTGCCGGCGCCGCTCATCACACTCTTGACGTCGGCGAAGTCCAGATTGATCAGACCGGGAGTGGTGATCAGGTCGGTGATCCCCTGCACACCGGAGAGGAGCACCTGGTCCGCGGTGCGGAAGGCATCCATCATGGAGATGTTGCGGTCACCGAGCGCGAGGAGTCGATCGTTCGGGATCACGATCAGCGTGTCGCACTGGTTCCGCAACTCGTCGATGCCGGCCTCAGCCTGCACCTGGCGGCGCTTGCCCTCGAACGAGAACGGCCGGGTGACCACGCCGATGGTGAGCGCGCCGAGCTTGCGGGCGATGTTCGCCACCACCGGCGCTCCGCCGGTGCCGGTGCCCCCGCCCTCGCCGCAGGTCACGAAGACCATGTCGGCGCCCTTCAGAACCTCCTCGATCTCGTCGCGGTGGTCCTCGGCCGCGTTCTTGCCGACATCCGGGTTGGCACCGGCACCCAGACCGCGGGTCAGCTCCCGCCCCACATCGAGCTTGACATCGGCGTCACTCATCAGCAGTGCCTGTGCATCGGTGTTGATCGCGATGAACTCGACGCCCTTGAGCCCAACCTCGATCATTCGGTTGACGGCGTTCACGCCGCCGCCACCGATACCGACGACCTTGATGACCGCCAGGTAGTTGTGCGGAGGTGTCATCTGAAGGTCCTTTCCCCCTCGAGATTGGCATGGGCCGCGCCACTCGGCTTGCCCAGGATCAACGGTTGACGACGCGGCCATCACCAGGGCTCGGGTGTCAACCCTCACCCTCTACTAGAGGGTTACATTTATGTCAACCACTGATCCTCTTCGGGGCAACGTAAGCGCCTCCGCCCCATGTGCCAAGCAACCCGGCGGCGTGTCGCCCCGGCGGGCAGATCACACATCACCGGACGGTCACCACGTCCGGAGCGCTGACATCGATCGTGGCCGCCGCCCCGTTCAGCAACGCGGTGGCCACCTGCGCCTTGTCTGCCCCCCGGCTCGCGTCCCCCCACACCACCCGCCGCTCATCGCGCAGGTGAAGCGTGAGTCGGGCCAGCCCTTCCACCGTGATGTCCACGAGTTCGGCCCGCAGCTGCGGGGTGAGCACGGCGAGCACCGCCAGTGCGGCCCGGGTCTCCGAATCGGCCGGGCCCGGTGCCGCCAGCCGAATCACCGGTAAGCCGTCGGGGGGAGCCGACAGCCGGCGGAAGACGACCCCGGCAGCATCCACCACGAGAAACTGCCCCTCCTGCGGCACCACCGCCGCACCGGTCCGCTCGGTTAACCGGACCACGAGGGCATCCGGCCAGTCCCGCGTCACGTCAACCCGCTCGACTGCCGGCAGCCCACCGATGCGCTCCGCGGTGGCCGCGAGGTCCACCCGGGCCAACGGCGTGCCGTCGGGTACACCGGCGATATCACGCACCTCGACCGAGGTCACCAACTCGGCGCCCTCTACCCGCACCTCACGCACCCCGAACAGGCCAGTGCCGACCAGCACCCAACCGACCAACCCCGACAGCGCCAGTCCGCCAGCCGCGAGCGCCCACGGCAGAACCGCGCGCATTCGGCGCCGCCGGGCCCGGGCCATGAATCGTCGGGTTGAGGCGGGAACCGCGTCCCGCCCGGCCCGAACCAGCTGCCAGCGACGGACCGGCCCCCGGCGGCCAACACCCCCCTCCACCCCAGAGCTACGCCGACGCGTAGGCCCCGAACTCATCCGGCGGTGGAAGCATCGGGAGTGGAGCTACCCGGGAGGTCGGGGACGGTGCCCCCGATCGTCGTCGCACCCCCGACGTCACCGCCGGGCACGATGCCGGTGGGGCCCGCGGCACCCCGCTCCGACAACGCGTCGAGTAGCTGGTCGCCCAGGAGCGAACTGGGCGGTGCGCCCATCGTCACCACCACATCGCCCGGCTTGGCCCGGCGGGCCACCTCGACCGGAGCCGCCTCCCAGGAGTCCACGAAGACCTTCCGGTCGGCCGGCAGGGGCACCGCCTCGATCAGCGCCGCCGACCCCTCCCCCGGCTCCCGCAGTTCCCCGGGGCCGAAGACCTCCAGCAGCACCAACTCATCGGCGATGGCGAGGGCCTCGGCGATCTCCGCCTGCAGATCCCGGGTGCGGTAGAGCCGATAGGGCTGGAACACCACGATCAGCCCTCCGTCGCCGGCCACCTCCCGCAGCGTCCGCAGGGCCAGCGCAATAGGTGTCGGGTGGTAGGCGTACTCGTCGTAGACCAGCACATCGTCCGCGACGCCCTTTCGCTCGAAGCGCCGCCGCACGCCGGGAAAGGCCGCGAGCGCGGCCTGCGACGCCTCCAACGGCAGGTCCAACAGGTACGCGGCGAGTACCGCCGAGGCACTGTTGAGGCCCATGTGCCGCCCCGGCACCGGCAGCCGGAACTCCCCCAGCGACCGCCCGTCGATCTCGGCGAGGTACCGGATGCCCCGGGTGGATGAGGCCATCTCGGTCAGCCGTAGGTCCGCGTCGGCCGAGGTGCCATACGTGTACACCCGCCGTCCCTCGGCACGCAGCGTCTCGACCAGTCGCCGGCTACCCGCGTCGTCAGCGCAGGTGATGATGAAGCCGTCCGGGTCGGTGAGGCGGGCGAAATCAGCGAAGGCCGCTTCCAGGTTGGCCAGGTCACCGTAGGTGTTCAGGTGGTCGGCCTCGATATTGGTGATGATCGAGACAAACGGTCGATAGATCAGAAAGGAGCGGTCGCTCTCGTCCGCTTCCACCACGAAGTACTCGCCCGTGCCATGGTGCGCACCGGAGCCGACCTCGGATATCTCCCCGCCGATCACGAAGGACGGATCCACCCCGGCCTGTTGGAGCACCATGGTCACCATTGAGGTGGTGGTGGTCTTGCCGTGAGTGCCCGCCACCGCGACCGTCCGCCGGCCCGTCATCGCCGCGGCAAGTGCCTCGGAGCGGTGCAGCACCCGCAGGCCACGACGGCGCGCCTCCACCAGTTCCAGGTGGTCGGGCGGGATTGCCGAAGAGTAGACGACGGTGTCCACACCGTCGAGGTTGGCCACCTCATGACTCATGTGGATGGTGCCACCCAGGGCTCGCAGGCCCGCCAGCGATGGCCACTCGCGCAGTTCGCTGCCGGAGACCGAGATCCCGCGGGTGAGGAAGAGTCGGGCCAGGCCGCTCATCCCGACCCCACCCGCCCCAATCAGGTGGATGGCGCCGAGATCCTCCGCAGTCAGCTGACCGGCCGGCGAGAACTTCGCCGCACTCATCCCACTCACCGGACCACCGCCTCATAGACAAAATTGAGTAATGCTTCGTCGCCGTCGCGATGCCCGTACGCGGCCGCGGCAGCCCCCATGGTGGCCAGCCGGTGCGGGTCCCGGATCAGCGGAATCACCGTGCTCTCCACCCAGGCCGGCGTCAGCTCGGCGTCGTCAACGAGGAGCCCACCCCCGGCCTCCACCACCGGCAACGCGTTACGTCGCTGCTCCTGGTTGCTGTGCGGGTACGGCACATAGACCGTCGGCAGCCCGACCGCCGCCACCTCTGCGCAGGTCATCGCCCCGCCCCGGCCGAGCATCAGGTCGGCCGCGGCGTACCCCAGCTCCATCTGCGACAGGTAGGGCAACGTCACGTACGGTGCGGGCAGATCGGTCGGCACCGACACCGCCTCATTGCGTGCACCGACCACGTGCAGCACCTGCACGCCGTTGCGGGCCAGTTCCTTGGCCGCCCCGGAGACCGCAAGGTTGATCGAGCGGGCGCCCTGCGATCCGCCGGCGACGAAGAGCACCGGCAGGTCCGGACGGAGACCGAAGTGGGCGCGGGCGGCGGTCCGCATGGCGGCCCGGTCCAGACCGGCGATGCCCCGGCGTAGCGGCACCCCCACCACCCGGGCCCCGCGCAGCGACTCGGCCTGCGTCGGCTGGTGTGGGAAGCCCACCGCGACGTGCTTGGTGAACTTCATGCCCAGCCGGTTGGCCACCCCCGGCGGCACATTGACCTCGTGGATGACGATCGGCAGTTCCCGTCGCCAGGCGGCGAGGTACGCCGGGACCGAGACGTATCCGCCAAACCCCACCACCGCATCGGCCTGCACCTCGTCGATGACCTTGCCGGCCGCCCGGGCCGCGGTCCACATCCGGCCCGGGGTCTTCACCAGGTCCAGATTGACCGAACGGGGCAGTTGGTGTGCGGGGATCTGACGCAGGTCGTAGCCGGCGGGCGGGATCAGCTCGTTCTCCAGCCCCTTGGGAGTGCCCAGGCAGGTGATCCGGATACCGGAGTCGTGCCGGCGCAGGCAGTCGGCGAAGGCGAGTAGCGGGTAGATGTGCCCCCCGGTGCCACCTCCCGCAAGCACCACCGAACGCAGCGGACCCATCACCGTCTCCTCTCCTCCGCCGACCCACGCCGGGTCCGGTTCGCCCGGACGGCACGCGGTGCGGCCTGGTCCTCTTCATGCCGCCCCCGGGGCGCCCGGGCCCGGGGAGCTGGTGGGGAACTCGGGCGGCGCCGGCCGGGGAGCGGCGGCAACGGGGCCCAGACTAGTCGGACCCATCGGGCCGGCGGACGGGCATGCAGGGCTCTCGCCGCATCAGGTTCGGCGCGCGCGAACGAGGCGAGCATGCCGACCGCGGCGAACGTGACCACCAGGGCCGTCCCACCCTCGGAGATGAATGGCAGCGGCACGCCGGTCAGCGGCAGCAACCCGATCACGCCACCGATGTTGATCACTGCCTGGCCGATCAGCCAGGCGGTCGCCCCGGCGGCGGCGAGCTGCCGGAACCGGCCGGTCACCCGACGGGCGATCCGCAGCCCGGTGTACGCGAGCACCGCGAAGAGCGCCACGACCACACCGCACCCGACAGCACCCAACTCCTCAGCGATGATCACGAAGATGAAGTCGTTCTCCGCCGCCGGGAGCGCGCCCCACTTCAGGGAACCCTTGCCCAACCCGGTGCCGAACCAGCCCCCGTGCTCGATCGCGTACCGCGCTTGGAGCATCTGGTAGCACTCGTGCGCCTTGCAGGTGTCGAGCGGCGGCGGGTCAAAGAAAGTCGTCAGCCGGAGCAGCCGGAAATTGGGCCCCTCCCCGCCCGACCCGTTCGACCCGGCACCGAGGGAGGCGACCGCCACCAGCAGACCGACACCGAACAGGCCGATCGCGCTCAACACCGCGAAGACGCGCAACCGCACCCCGGCTGCCCACAACAGCCCGACGACCAGGGCCAGCAGACAGAGCAGCGTGCCGAGGTCGTTGTAGCCGACCAGTACGAACAGCAGCCCCAGCACCGGGAAGAGCGGCGTGGCCAACTCCCGCCACCAGCCGAGCCGGGCACCCTTTCGGGCGAGCACGTCCGCCCCCCACAGGACGAGGGCGAACTTCGCCAGCTCGGAGGGTTGGAGCTGGAGCGGCCCAAAGTACAGCCAGTTCCGGTCCGCGGAGAACGGGCCGACCTGTTCGACACCGGCCAGCGAGCCGACCACGAGCAAGAGATTCAGGAGCAGCAGCAGCCCCACCGCGCCCCCGAGGGCCGGCCAGGCGACCGCCTGGAAGGTGCGGACCGGCAGCCGCTGGCACGCCCAGAAGGCCACGATCCCGAACACCGCGAAGATGGCCTGCTCGGTCAGCGACGCGGTGGCGTCGCCGCGTACGGCGAAGTCCTCCACGCTGGTCACCGAGAAGACCATGGTGAGACCGATCAGCAGCAGCAGGCCGACGCTGAACAGCAGAAGGTAGTAGGAGGCCAGCGGCCGGTCCAGCAGGCCACGTAGCGCGGCCAACCCGCCGGTGGCGCTCAGACCGCGCAGGGGTGGAGCGTCCGGAGCCTCCTCGGGTGGCCGCGCTGCCGGCCGAGCCTCGGCGGTACGCGTACTCCCCGGCGGCCGGCGCCGCCCCGCCCCCGGGCTGTCCTCTTCATCTGGTCCCTCCCCCACCCGCCCATCATCGCGGGTGGGGGAGGCGTGGCCCTCGCAACCGTCTCCTCGGCGTGTCGAGACGCTGGGTCCGGTCAACCGACGCGGGCGAGGAACTCGCTGTAGAACAGGCCCAGGGCAATCGCCACACCGATGCCGGCGATGATCCAGAACCGCACCACGATGTTGACCTCGCTCCAGCCGGCGAGCTCGAAGTGGTGCTGCAGCGGTGACATCCGGAAGACCCGCTTGCCGGTGGTCCGGAAGGAGATGATCTGGATCACCACGGACATCGTGATGATGACGAAGAGTCCGCCGATGATCGGCAGCAGCAGGATCGTCCGGGTCGACATCGCCATCCCGGCGATCAGACCACCGAGGCCCAGCGCCCCGGTGTCGCCCATGAAGATCCTCGCTGGCGACGTGTTCCACCAGAGGAACCCAACGCAGGCGCCGGCCGCCGCGCCAGCTATCAACGCGATCTCCAGCGGGTCCCGCACCGCGTAGCAGTACTCCTGGGTGTAGTTCGGGTCCGCGCACCAGTGCCGGTACTGCCAGAAGGCGATCAGCGCGTACGCCGCGAGCACCATCACCGAGGCGCCGGTGGCCAGACCGTCCAGACCGTCGGTGAGGTTGACGCCGTTGGTGGCGGCCATCACCACGAAGATGAAGAGGATGACCGCACCGACCTTGGTGAGCTCCAGCGCCGGGATGTCCCGGATGAAACTCAACGTCGTGCTGCCGACCGTCTCCGTGTTGGTCACCGTGCCCTGAGAGTCGGTCATGGTGCTCGGGAAGTAGAGCGCGATCACCCCGAACACCGCGCCGACCAGGATCTGGCCAAGCAGCTTGCCGCGCTTGTTGAGGCCACCGCTGTGCCGCTTGCGGACCTTCAGGAAGTCGTCAATGAAACCCACCGCGCCGGAGAACACCATCAGCCCCAGCAGCACCAGCGCCGTGATGGTCGGCTCGACCTGGGCGATCTGCGCGTCCGGCAGCGTGGTCAGGGCCAGGTGCCCGGCGACGTACGCGATGACGGTGGCCAGGATGAAGACCACCCCACCCATCGTCGGCGTGCCCTTCTTGCCCTGGTGCATCACCGGCCCCTCGGCCCGAATGGGCTGGCCGGCCTTCAACCGGGTGAAGACCTTGATCGCAATTGGGGTGCAGAACAGCGAGACCAGGAAGGCCACCCCGACCGCGACGATGACTGCCCTCATGCCAGGCCACCGTCCGCCCCCGCGCCCCGATCGGTCCCGGCGTCGGCGCGCAGCGCGTCCGCCACCTCCCAGGTGCGGTACCGCGAGCCCTTCACCAGGACGACGTCACCGGGCCGCAGGTCTCCCCGCAGCACCTCGACGGCGCCCGCCTGATCGGTGAGCTGCACCGATTCTCCTTCCCAGTCACGTACCGATGTTGCGCCCTGATGGATGGGAGCCGCCGCCTCGCCCACCACGAGCAGGCGGTCCACCCCGAGGTCGGCCGCGAGTCGCCCGACCTCGACATGCCCGTCCTGCTCGTACGGCCCCAGTTCGGCCATGTAGCCGAGCACCGCGATGGTGCGCCGCCGCTCGAACCCGGCCAGCGCCCGCAGGGCGGCGGCCATCGAGGCGGGGTTGGCGTTGTACGAGTCGTCAATGACGGTGACCCCGTCCACCCGCTCGAAGACGTCCATCCGACGACTCGAGACCAGCCCGAGCTCGCCCAGGGCGGTCGCCAGCTCGGTCACCGGCATTCCCAGCTCCCGGGCCACCGCGGCGGCCGCGAGCGAGTTGGACACCTGGTGCCGGCCGGTCAGCCCGAGCCGCACCGGCGCGCGCCCCTCCGGTGTCACCAGCGTGAACGACGGCCGGCCCCGCTCGTCCAGCACCACGTCAACCGCGCGTACGTCCGCATCGGCCGCCTCACCGAAGCGGACCACCCGCGCCCGGGTTCGCGTCGCCATCGCGGCGACGAGGTCATCGTCGGCGTTGAGCACGGCCAGCCCTTCGGCCGGCAGCGCCGCAACCAGTTCCCCCTTCGCCAGGGCGATGGTCTCTCGGGAACCGAACTCGCCGATGTGGGCCACGCCCACGTTGAGCACCACGGAGATCTGCGGCGGCACCACCTCGCAGAGGTAGCTGACGTGGCCCACCCCGCGGGCCCCCTTCTCCAGCACGAGGTAGCGAGTGCCCAGGTCGGCCTGGAGTGCGGTGTAGGGGTGCCCCAGCTCGTTGTTGAACGACCCGGGCGGGGCGACCGTCGGCCCGAGCCGAGCGGTGAGGGCAGCGATCAGGTCCTTGGTGCTGGTCTTACCCGAGGAGCCGGTGAGGCCGACGACGGTCAGCTCGGGCAGCCGGTCCACCACCGCCCGGGCCAGTCGCCCCAGCGCCAGCCGGGCGTCAGCTACCAGCACCATCGGCACGCCGGGCAGTACCCGGGTGCCGAGCACCGCCACCGCACCTGTCCGGATCGCCCCTTCGGCGTAGTCGTGCCCATCCACCCGTTCCCCGGGGAAGGCCACGAAGAGCCCGCCTGGACCGACCTTGCGGGAGTCGAACTCGACCGAGCCGGTGACCGCGGCGCTCGGGTCAGCGGCGACCAACCGGCCGTCAACCGCTGCCGCCACCTCGGCCAGACTCAGCCGGATCACGGCTGCCCCGCCCGGTCGCCGAAGCGGGCTCGCAGCGCGGCGGCCAGCTCAGTGCGGTCATCGAAGGGATGCACCTGCCCACCTACCTCCTGCCCCTGCTCGTGCCCCTTGCCCAACAGCGCCACCACGTCCCCCGGCGCGGCGAGCTCGACCGCCTCCGCGATCGCCGCACGCCGACCGGGTACCTCCATAACCTGCGCCTCGGTGTCGGCCCGGCGTACGCCGGCGAGCACCTCGGCCCGAATCTCGGCGGGATCCTCGGTCCGCGGGTTGTCGTCGGTCACCAGCACCACATCCGCTCCCTCGGCGGCGGCGACGCCCATCAGGGGCCGCTTGCCCCGGTCCCGGTCGCCGCCGGCGCCGAGTAGGCAGATCAGCCGCCCGGTGCTGAACTCCCGCAGGGCCGCCAGCGCGGCGACGATCGCATCGGTCTTGTGCGCGTAGTCGACGACACCGCGCACCGGGCCCGGGGACGGCACCAGCTCCAGCCGACCGGGAACGCCGCCGCAGTCGGCCACCCCCGCGACGGCGGGCCGCGGCGCCACCCCGGCCGCCACCAGCAGGGCGACAGCGAGCAACGCGTTGGCGACGTTGTGCCGACCGGGCAGGGCCACCCCGGCGGGCAGGGTCAGCTCGTCCGGGCCGTGCAGGGTGAAGCGCTGTGCGTACCCCTCGCCACCGACCTCGTCGGCCCACCAGGTGGCGGAGCGGTCGCCGGCCGCGGAGTAGGTCACGGTGGCGGGCCGGCGCAGCGGAATCAGCGCCGGGTCGTCGTGGTTGAGCACCTCCATCTCGCAGCGGCCGTCGAAGAGCTTCGCCTTGGCGGCGAAGTAGTCCGCGGAGTCGGCGTGGAAGTCGAGGTGGTCCGAGCCGAAGTTGGTGTAGCCGCCGACGGTGAACCGAACGCCGCCGACCCGCCCCATCGCCAGGGCGTGGCTGGACACCTCCATGACCACGGCGGTGACGCCGCGCTCTCGGGCAGCGGCGAGCATGGCGTGCAGGTCGGTCGCCTCGGGCGTGGTCCGGACGCTGTCGATCACCAGATCCCCGAGGCGGGTCTCCACGGTGCCGATCAGGCCCGTGGTGTGCCCGGCCGCCCGCAGCCCCGACTCGACCAGGTACGCCGTGGAGGTCTTGCCCGCGGTTCCGGTTATCCCGATCACCGTCACCCCGGCCGTCGGGTCGCCGTACACCACACTGGCAACGTCACCCAGCACGGCCCGCGGGTGCGGCACCACCAGCATGGGCAGACCGGCTTCCGCGGTCGCCGCCACGCCATCCGGGTCGGTCAACACGGCCACCGCACCGGCCTGGGCCGCGGCCGAGACGAACTCGGCACCATGCCGCCGGGCACCGGGCAGGGCCGCGTACAGGTCGCCGGGGCGGACCTCCTGGCTGGCGTGCGTCACCCCGGTGATCGTCGGTTCCGCTGGACCGGACCGGAGGTCAACGGCGTCCGCACCGGGCTCGGCAGCGAGCCGAGCGGCGAGGTTACCGAGCCGGATTCCGGTCACGCTACGAGGGCGAGGATTGCCGGACACGGCGTCAGACCCTACCCGGTCGTCCGGTTCCGGCCACACAGCCGCCCCGGCGGTTCGTCGACACGCACCGATGATGTCCCGTCTACGCTGGTCAACGGGGAAAGACGGCAAAGTTGGGCGGTGGGGACGGCGACTGCGGCACCCGATAGTGCTGCAGAGTGAACCGCATCATGTCGGCGAACACCGGCGCGGCGATGTCGCCGCCCCCGCCACCCGGGGTCTGGGCGAAGACAGCGATCACGTAACGGGGCTTCTCCGCTGGAGCCATCCCGATGAACGACGCCACGCCGGGCTGCTTCTGCCCGTCAACCCACCGCAAGCCCGTGCCGCTCTTCCCGGCCACCCGGTATCCGGAGATCGCCGCGGCCCGACCGGTCGCGCCGTCAACGGTGGTCACCGCCTCCAGGATGGTACGCAGCTCGGCGGCGGTCTCCGGGGTCAGCACCTCCCGGGTCGTCGGCGCCTCCGGCGCTATCCGCTCTCCCTGCGGCCGGATGATCTCCTTCACCAGCCGCGGCGCGACGTACGTGCCGTCGTTGGCGATGGTCGCGTACGCGGCAGCCATCTGGATCGCGGTGGCGTCCACGCTGTGCCCGATCGGCACGGAGCCGTGCGACGAGTCGCTCCACTGGTCAGCGGGGAGCAGCGCGCCACCCGCCTCGCCGAACAACCCGACACCGGTCGGCTCGCCCAGCCCGAAGCGCTTCTGATAGTCGATGAGCCGGTCCGGACCAAGCTGGTCGGCGATGGCGATGGTGCCGACATTGGACGAATACGCCATCATCCCCGCCAGGCTCATCCGTCGACCGTTCGCCTTGGTGGTGTCCTCGAACGTGGTGCCGCCGAGGCGGACGGTGTTGGGGACGGGCAGCGTGGTGTCCGGGGTGATGACGCCTTCCTGGAGAGCGGCGCCGAACGTGATCGCTTTGTGCACCGACCCCGGTTCGACCACGAACCCGGTCGCCACGTCGACCCGGTCGGCCGGGTCGCTGTCGCGCCAGTTCGCGACGTCGTAGGTGGGGTAGGAGGCCTGGGCCAGCACCTCGCTGGTGCCCACCTCCAGGACGACCGCGGTGGCGGTCGAACCGTTGACCGCTTCCATCGCCTCGGCCAGCTTGGCCTGCACCATGTACTGCAGGTCCCGGTCGAGGGTGAGGCAGAGCGAGCTGCCCGGCTTCGCCTCGGTCGTCTCGCTGAAGCCCCCGGGGATCTGCGCGCCCCACCCCGCCTCGTAGCGTTCTTTACCGTCCTTGCCAGCGAGCACCTTGTCGTAGCCGGCCTCGAGCCCTTCCAAGCCGACCATGTCGTCGCTGGTGAAGCCGATCAGGTTGGCGGCCAGGCCCCCGCCGGGGACCTCCCGTCCCTCATCACGCCGGGTGTCGACACCCTTCAGCTCAAGGTCCTCGATCTGCTCGGCCACGTCAATGTCCACCCCCCGTTTGAGGTACACGAACTCCAGTTCGTAGCCGTTGCTCTTGCGTTTTCGCATCTTCTCGGCGAGTTCCGCCGCCGGGATGCCGAGCGGCTCGGAGAGCGCCTGCGCGGTGGTGACCGGGTCGTCGATCTGACTCGGGTCGGCGAAGACATACCGAGCCTCGACACTGTGCGCCAGCACCTCGCCGTCCCGGTCGTAGATCGAGCCACGAGGCGCCGGCAGGATGACGTTCCTCAGCCGGTCCTCGATTCCGGCACCGGCGTAATCCGGGTTCTCCACGACCTGCAGCACGACGAGCCGAATACCGATGACGGTGAACAGGGTCAGCGCCAGCGCGGTGCCGAGCCGCAGCCGACGGCCGGGGTCGGCCAGGCGGGGTGGCCTCAGCCGGCGGCGTCGCGTCGGCCGGGCTGAGGTTGGGCGCGGCGGGCGTCGCCGCGGTGGCGGCTCCTCCGCCGGTGAACGCCGGGGCACGGTGCGCACCACGGAGGTGCGACGTGGCGGGTTCGCCCGCCGGGCAGCGCTGGCCCGCCCACCGCTGAGCACCTGGAGTGCCGGACGGAACGGGTCACCGGAGCGACCGCGGTCCCCTCGCGGTGTCCGACGCGGCTCGGCGCGACCTCCGCGGGCATCCCCCAGCCGCTGCTCACCGATGCTGCGGCCGCGGGGGGTGTAGGCCCGGGCACCAGAGATGCCACCACCCGACTCTGCCGGGCGGGGATCGGCGGAACTGTCGGTGCGGGACGGGCCGCGCCGAGACCCCTTGGCGTCCCGGCGCGGCTCCTCCGATCTCGGCGGCACAGCTACCCCCCGGTACCCGGCTGGCCGACCCCCGACGCGGGCCCGCTGCCCGGCTGCGGCACATCAATGGCCGCGCCGCCGTCGGGGAGCTGGATGTAACCCGGCTCGAGCTCGACAAGACCAAGCTTGCGAGCGGCTTCGAGTAGATTGCCCGGCGCCTTCGCCTCGGTGATCTGTTGGTTCAGCTGCTGCTGCTCCAGGTTGAGGGTGGCCTGCTCCTTCTGGAGTTGAGACAGCCGAATCGCGTTCTCGTTGATCTTGGTGTTGACCAACAGGATGCCGAGCACCCCGCCGACCACCAGGACGACGATCAACGCGGCGAACGGGGCCCGCGGCACCGATACCGGAGCCGGTGGCGCCACCCGCAGCCGAGTCGTTCGGGTGTTGACAGTCCGCGCGCTCGGGCGCAGCGCCGCGGTGCCCTGGGTCGGGAACGCACGCGTGTCCCGCGCGCGGGTCGTCCCCGGCCGCCCCACCGGGGGCGTCTGGGTGCCGGTACGCGTGGCCCGCTCCGCCGCGACCCGGCCCCCCGGCCGCGGTGTGCGCTGCCCGCCGCCGGCCCCGTTCCGGCGGTCGCGCTTGTCAATCGTCATGTCCCTCCCCCTCATCATCCGTCCCTGTCCCGTCGTCCCCCGAGGCAGGCCGCCGCACGGCCGCCCCCGTCCCCGGTTGGTGCATCGCTTGGACCCGCCGCCGGTACCGTTCGCGGTCGGTACGCTGGCGCTGCTGCAGGGTCGGGTCGAGCCGTTCGGCGGCCCGCAGCCGCACCGAGGCGGCCCGAGGGTTCACCGCGACCTCCGCCTCACCCGGCAGCTCCGCCCCTCGGCTGAGGAGCCGGAAGGTCGGGCCGGTCCCGGGCAGTTCGACCGGAAGGTCGATCGGACCCTTGCTGCGGACCCGGTCCGCGAGCGCCACCTTGGTGAGCCGGTCCTCCAACGAGTGGTAGGAGAGGACCACCATCCGGCCCTCGATGGTGAGCCGGTCGAGCGCCGCCGGCAGCGCCGACTCCAGCGCCGCCAGCTCTCGGTTCACCTCAATCCGCAGCGCCTGAAAGGTTCGCTTTGCCGGATGGCCACCGGTGCGTCGGGCCGGCGCGGGGATCGCCTGCCGGACCAACTCAGCCAGCCGCGCCGACGAGGTGATCGGGGTGCGTTCCCGCTCCCGAATGATCGCCGACGCGATCCGCGGCGCGAACTTCTCCTCGCCGTAGACCCGCAGCACCCGGGCCAGTTCCGGGTGCGAGTAGGAATTGACCACCTCCTCGGCGGTCACTCCCCGGCTCTGGTCCATCCGCATGTCCAGCGGGGCGTCCTGCGCGTAGGCGAACCCGCGGTCGGGCGCGTCAAGCTGCAACGAGGAGACCCCGAGGTCGAAGAGGATCCCGTCCACCACCGGATGGCCGAGCCGATCGAGCACCTCGGGCAACTCGTCGTAGACGGCGTGCGCCAGGTGGACCCGGTCAGCGAAGCGGGCCAGTCGCACGCGGGCGTGCGCCAGCGCCTCGGTATCCCGGTCCAGCCCCACCAGCACGGTCCGCGGATGTGCCGTCAGGATCGCCTCGGCGTGCCCGCCCAGCCCCAGCGTGGCATCGACGTAGACCGTCTGATCCGTCCGGTCCAGCGCGGGAGACAACAGCTCGAGACAGCGCTCAAGCAGCACCGGCACATGCGCACCGCGCAATTCCCCCATGTCGCCCCCCACTGCTCCCGTCCCGTCTGTCGTGCCGTGCCTGTCGTTGGACGGTCCCCCCGCCGTCGTACCACCAGATCCCCATCCGCTCCCGCCCGCCTTCCGGCAACGGCCCCCGATCGGATTGCGCGCCTGGCACCGGGGAAGGGATGCCAGGAACTCAAAGCGGCTGGAGATCTCGCGGTACGCCAGGCGCCGTCGCGCCTACAGACCGGGCAGCACCCCCTCCTCGATGTCAGCGAATTCGTCTTCGCTCTCGGCGAGGTAGCTGTCCCAGGCGACCCGGTCCCAGATCTCCACCCGGGTGTGCGCACCGATCACCACCAGATCCCGGTCAAGTGCGGCATACTCCCGCAGGTGACCCGGGATTGTCACCCGACCCTGCCGGTCGGGAACCTCGTCGTGCGCGCTGGCGAAGAAGACCCGACTGTAGGCCCGGGCCGCCTTGTGCGTCATGGGCTGCGCGCGTAACTGGTCCGCGATGCGCTGGAACTCCGGCGTCGGGAAGACATAGAGGCAACGCTCCTGCCCTTTGGTGATCACGACACCCCCCGCCAGCTCATCCCGGAACTTCGCCGGAAGGATCAGCCGACCCTTGTCGTCCAGGCGCGGAGTGTGGGTGCCGAGGAACACGGCCCAAACCCCCTCGCCCTTCAAGCGGCGTTCGCGGCGCCGCTGACCCCCGGGCCGGTGGGCCCTCCCGGCCGCACCATCGGGCCCCACTCTACTCCACTTCCCTCCACCCGCAACCAGAAACGCCCGCGTGGCGCGGCTGCCGCCCCGCCAAAACCGCACGTCAAAGCGGGTGGAGCGGAGTGGAGGGCGGCACCGCCCCAGCGACCGCCCACCGTCCGACATAGATCGACCCCTCTCCCCGCCCCGATGCACCCGGCCGCGCCGGACAACGAGCCGAAGCGTTCCGCCCCAGCAGCGATCTGGAGAGCCCACCGGTGGAGTAACCTCGCTCGCGTGACGGACGCGAGAATGCCCCTACGGGCGAAGGTGGCCAGCTCTGTGTCGCGGACCGCCGCGGCCCTGTCGCGGGCCGCAGGCCGCGGGGACGGCTCGGTCATCGGTGGTTGGATCGGCCTCAAAATCGACCCCGAACTCCTCGCGCACCTCGCCGCGGGCCGCGCCATCGCCCTGATCTCCGGCACGAACGGCAAGACCACGACCACCCGACTCGCCACCGCGGCAGTCGGCGTGCTCGGCAAGGTCGCCACCAACTCCTTCGGCGCGAACATGCCCACCGGGCACACCTCGGCGCTCGCCAAGGCCGGCAGCACCCCGTACGCGGTACTCGAGGTGGACGAGCACTACCTCGCACAGGTGCTGGACGCCACCGACGCCCACGTGGTGGCGCTCCTCAACCTCTCCCGCGACCAGCTGGACCGGGCCCGGGAGGTCGCCATGATGGCGCAGCTCTGGCGGGCGGCGCTGATCCGCCACCCCGAGCTGCGGGTCATCGCCAACGCAGACGACCCGATGGTGGTCTGGGCCGCCAGCCCGCCGGCCAACCACGACCAGCGGATCAGCCCGCCCCAGGTCGTCTGGTTCAGCGCGGGCCAACGTTGGCACGACGACTCCTGGGTCTGCCCCGAGTGCGGCTCGACCATCGCCCGGCAGGACAACCAGTGGTGGTGCACCGGCTGCCCGCTGCGCCGACCGCAGCCGCAGTGGTCCGTCGAGGACGACGGCGTGATCGACCCGACCGGCGCCTGGCACAAGGTCCAGCTCCAACTCCCGGGCACGGTCAATCTCGGCAACGCCGCCACCGCCCTCGCCGTCGCGGCGGAATTCGGCGTACGACCGGTTGACGCCGTACTCCAGCTCAGCTCAGTCACCTCGATCGCCGGCCGGTACGCCCAGGTCGAGCGAGCCGGACGGCTGATCCGCCTGCTGCTGGCGAAGAACCCGGCCAGCTGGCTGGAGGCGTTCGACATGGCCGACGAGGCACCGACACTGCTCTCCATCAACGCCCGCGACCCAGACGGGCTGGACACCTCCTGGCTCTTTGACGTCGACTTCAGCCCCCTGCGGGATCGGCAGGTGCTCATCACCGGCGACCGGGCGTTCGACCTGGCCGTCCGACTCGACGTGAACAACGTGCCGTTCCAGCACGTACGCACCTTCACCGAGGCGATCCAGTCGGTCCCACCGGGCCGGCTGGAGGTCATCGCGAACTACACCGCGTTCCAGGACATCCGAGCGGAGTTGGACCGTGTTCTCTGACAGCCTGCGCATCGTCTGGGTCTACCCCGATCTGCTCTCCACCTACGGTGACCGGGGCAACGCACTCATTCTGGCCAGCCGCGCCCAGCGCCGCGGCTACCCGGTCGAGGTGCTGGAGGTCCGCTCCGACCAACCGCTGCCCGCAACCGCCGATATCTACCTGGTCGGCGGCGGCGAAGACGGCCCCCAGGCGCTCGGCGCGCAGCGGCTCATCGCCGACGGGGGCCTGCACCGCGCCGTCGCGCAGGGCTCGGTGGTCTTCGGCGTCTGCGCCGGCTACCAGATCCTCGGCTCCTCATTCTTCGCCAAGGGCACCAAGTACGCCGGCCTGGAGCTGCTGGACCTCTCCTCCGACCGGGGCCCCTCCCGCGCCATCGGCGAACTGGCCGGCAACATCGACCCACGGCTGGGTCTGCCGCCGCTGTCCGGTTTCGAGAACCACGGTGGGCGTACCCACCTCGGCCCAGAGGTGTCTCCGCTGGCCCAGGTGACCGCCGGGATCGGTAACGACACCAGAACCGAAGGGGCCTGGCGGGGCAAGCTGCTCGGCACCTACTCGCACGGACCAGCCCTGGCTCGCAACCCGGCCCTGGCCGACCTGCTGCTGCGCTGGGCAGTCGGCGTCAACCAGCTCCCCCCGCTGGACGACACCTGGTCGGATCGGCTCCGCGCCGAACGCCACGCCGCAGTAGCCGCCGCCGCCCGACCATGACCCACGACGGCCGCCGCGACACCACCCCCCGCGGCGGCCACCACGATCCGGGCACCCCCCGCCGCCCCGACCGCCGGCACCCCCCTGCTTACCCGCCCCGCTGGTGGCGGGGACAGGACCCGGCGGCCGGCCGGTTCGGTCTGCTACTGCTCCTGCTCGCCGGGTTCGGGGTGGCGCTGCTCGTGGTTCCCCGCCCGGACCCGACCGCCCTGCCCCACCTGGCCGACCAGTTGGGCGGGTACGCCCCGGTCGCCGCGATTGGTGGCGGAGCGCTCCTGCTCGTCGCGCTGGTCCCCCGCACCTTCATCACCCTGGCCGCCGGTGCCCTCTTCGGCGCGGTGGAGGGGGCCGCGTACGCGCTCGGCGCGGCCCTACTGGCAGCTGCCATCGGGTTCATGGTCGGTCGGTTCCTCGGTCGGGAGTTCGTCGCCGACCGGATTCGCGGTCGGCTAGCCCGGCTGGACGGCTGGTTCACCCGCCAGAACGTGCTCGGCGTCGTCACCGTACGACTGCTGCCGATCGCCGGATTCGGCCTGGTCAGCTACGGCTACGGCACCACCGGGGCGCGGGTGTTGCCGTTCCTCGTCGGCAGCGTCGTCGCCTCCGCGCCGACCGCGTTCGGATATGCCGCCGTCGGCGCCGCGGTCGCCTCGCCCGGCGAGGTCAACTGGTTCGCCGCGGCCCCGGCCGGGCTCGGCCTGATCGCGAGCGCGGTGCTCGTCCACCGCTGGTGGCGCGCCGAGCGGGCCAGGGCGGCAGGCACCCCAGAGCGGACTCGTAGCCGGCGCTGACCACACGCACACGGAGTTGTGGTGGGGCGGGCGCTCACCAGACCGGCACCCACCGGCACCACAACTCCATGATCAGCCGTGCGGGCTGACGAGCGGACCTCAGGCCACGACGGAGACCATTCGGCCCCGGACCACAATGACCTTGCGGGGTTCCTTGCCAGCCAGCGAGGCGGCGACCGCCTCCAGCGCCGCCGCCCGGACGGTCTCCTCCGCCGCGTCGGCCGGCACCTCGATCCGACCCCGCACCTTGCCGTTGACCTGCACCGGGTACGTCACCGACTCGGCCACCAGCAGGGCCGGGTCGGCGACCGGGAAGTCGGCGTAGGTCAGCGAGGTCTCGTGGCCCAGCCGACGCCACAGCTCCTCGGCGACGTGCGGAGCAAACGGCGCCAGCATCAGCACCAGCGGTTCGGCCACCTCCCGCGACGTCTCCGGCAGCCGGGTCACCGCGTTGGTCAGCTCGATCAGCTTCGCGATCGTGGTGTTGAACCGCATCGCGTCCATGTCGCCCCGGACCCCGTCCACGATCCGGTGCAGCAGTCGGCGGGTCGCCTCGTCGGCCGGGGCGTCCACCACCCGGGACGCGCCGGTGCGCTCGTCCACAATCGCCCGCCAGACCCGCTGCAGGAACCGGAACGACCCCACCACAGCCCGCGTCTCCCAGGGGCGGGAAACCTCCAGCGGGCCCATCGACATCTCGTACACCCGGAAGGTGTCCGCCCCGTAGGCGGCACACATCTCGTCCGGTGTCACCACATTCCGCAGGGACTTGCCCATCTTGCCGTACTCGCGGTTGACCTGGACCTCGCCCAGGTAGTAAGCGCCGGAGCGCTCGACCACCTCCTCCGCCGGCACGTACGCCCCACGCGCGTCGGTGTACGCGTACGCCTGGATGTAGCCCTGGTTGAACAGCTTGCGGAACGGCTCGAAGCTCGACACGTGCCCCAGGTCGTACAGCACCTTGTGCCAGAACCGGGCGTAGAGCAGGTGCAGTACGGCATGCTCGGCGCCGCCGACGTACAGGTCGGTGCCCCCGCAGTCGCCCTCGCCGCGCGGACCCATCCAGTACCGCTCGGTCTCCGGGTCGACGAAGCGGTCAGTGTTGGTGGGGTCCAGGTAGCGCAGCTCGTACCAGCAGGAGCCGGCCCACTGCGGCATCACGTTGGTCTCCCGGGTGTAGCGCTTCGGACCATCACCCAGGTCCAGCTCCACCTCGACCCAGTCCCGCCGTCGCGACAGCGGCGTCTCCGGGTTCGACTCCGCATCCGCGGGATCGAAGGTGCGGGGCGAGAAGTCATCCACCTCGGGCAGCTCGACCGGCAGCAGTTCCTCCGGCAGGGCGATGGCGGCGCCGGTCTCGTCGTACACGATTGGGAACGGCTCACCCCAGTACCGCTGCCGGCTGAACAGCCAGTCCCGCAGCCGGTAGGTCACCGCGCCCGAGCCGTGGCCCTCCGCCTCCAGCCAGGCGATGGTCCGGGCCTTGGCCTCGACGACGCCCAGGCCGTTCAGGTCCAGGCCGCGTGCGGGTACGGCGCTGTTGATGGCCGGACCGTCCCCGGTGTACGCCTTACCGGCAAAGCCCTCGGCCGGCTGGACGGTACGGACGATGGGCAGGTCGAACACCTCGGCGAAGGCCCAGTCCCGCTCGTCCTGACCGGGAACCGCCATGATCGCGCCGGTGCCGTAGCCGGCCAGCACGTAGTCGGCGATGAAGATCGGAATCTGGGCCCCGGTGACCGGGTTGGTGGCATACGCCCCGATGAAGACGCCGGTCTTCTCCTTCGTCTCGGCCTGTCGCTCGAGGTCGGTCTTCGCCGCAGCCACCTTGCGATAGGCCGCCACCGCCGCCCGTGGGCTGGCCTGCCCGCCGGTCCAGGACTGGGGAACCCCCGCCGGCCAGGCCGTCGGTACCAGTTCGTCCACCAGGTCATGCTCGGGCGCCAGCACCAGGTAGGTGGCGCCGAAGATCGTGTCCGGCCGGGTGGTGAAGACGCTGATCCGCTGCTCGCCCCCCGAGTCCGGATCCGAGGCCGAGGCGGGGAACTCGATGTGTGCGCCGATCGAGCGGCCGATCCAGTTCCGCTGCATCAGCTTGATCGGCTCGGGCCAGTCCAGCTTCTCCAGGTCGTCCAGGAGCCGGTCACCGTACGCGGTGATCCGCATCATCCACTGCTTCAGGTTCCGCTTGAAGACCGGGAAGTTCCCCCGCTCAGAGCGGCCGTCGGCGGTGACCTCCTCATTGGCCAGCACGGTGCCCAGCCCCGGGCACCAGTTGACCGGGGCCTGCGAGACGTACGCCAGCCGGTGTTGGTCAACGACGGCCCGCTGCTCGGCGTCGGTCAGCTCACCCCACGGTCGCCCGTCGGGGGTGCGCCGGGCACCGCCGGAGAACTCGGCGACCAGCTCGGCGATCGGGCGGGCCCGCTCCGCCTCACGGTCATACCAGGCGTTGTAGATCTGCAGGAAGACCCACTGGGTCCAGCGGTAGAAGTCGGTGTCGATGGTGGCCACCGAGCGGCGCTCGTCGTGGGCCAGCCCCAGCCGGCGCAGCTGCGCCTTGTACCGGGCGATGTTCGCCTCGGTGGTGGTACGCGGGTGGGTGCCGGTCTGCACCGCGTACTGCTCAGCGGGGAGCCCGAAGGCGTCGAAGCCCATCGCGTGCAGCACGTTCCGCCCGGCCATCCGCTGGTAGCGGGCGAAGCAGTCGGTGCCGATGTAGCCCAGCGGGTGGCCGACGTGCAGCCCGGCACCCGACGGGTACGGGAACATGTCCAGTACGTACAGCTTCTCCGCTCCCGCCCGCGGATGCTCCGGGTCGGCCAGCGGGCCGGTCGGGTTGGGGGCGTGGAAGGTGCCCTCGCGCTCCCAGGTGTCCTGCCAACGGCGCTCGATCTCGTCGGCCAGAGCCGCCGTGTAGCGGAAGGGGGGAATCTCGCTGGCCGGTGCGGCTGCCTCAGTCATGGCTCTCCTCGCTTCAGTCGGCGCGGATGGTCTCGTGCGGTGTCGGTTCGGTGCTCGCCACCCGCCGGCGGGACCGGGCCGGCGACGGGCACAAAAAAGCCCCTCGCACAGGAGGGGCCGCCGTGCTGTCGCGCGCTCAGCGCATCAGCACGGCCCGGTAAGAAGCAGGAAGACTCCGGCCATGCCCCGGAGTCTACCCCGCCGGCACCCGCGAGCGCGCCCGCGGCCACCCGGGGCTGGTCATCCCAGGCCAACCATCCCGGCCCGTCCTGCCCGGGCCGGTCATCTCCCGGCCGGTCATTTCCGGCCCGCCCGCCGGCGCGTCGCGGGGACCCGCCCACCGAGTTCGTCGTAGCGCGTGCTGTCGGCCAGCGGGCTACCCGCCCGGTAGGCGGCGCGGGCCAGGGCATACCCGCCGACCGGCGCCGAGACGAGTTGCAGCCCGATGGCGACCAGGCCCACCAGCACCGTCCGGGGGCCGGGCAGCAACAAAAGCACCGCCAGCAGGACACAGATCAGGCCCAGACTGCCGGACTTCGCGACGGCGTTCATCCGGTTGTAGACATCGGGCAGTCGGATCAGTCCGAGGGAGCTGATCACGATCAGGCCGGCGCCGATGACCAGCAACGCGGAGGCGATCAGCAGCCGGATCACGGCCGCCGCCGGTGCACCAGGCGGGCCAACGCGACCGTGGCCAGGAAGCTGACCAGGGTGCCGGTGAGGACCAGGTCCAACAGTCCGGGCGCGTCCAACCGAACCGCCAACACCGCCACCGCCGCCAGGAACACGAAGAAGCCGTGGTCGAGCGCGGCGGCGCGGTCGGCGTCGGTGGGACCGACGATCAGCCGGCCGAGCACCACGATCATCGACAGGGCGAGCACCACCAGCACCACGTCGAGTAAGGGCATCCGTCACCCACCTCCCTCACTACCGATCCGGCCGCCGCCGACCGGTCGGACGGCAGCCAACAGCCGCCCCTCCAGCTCCGCCACGCCGCGGCGAAACGCCGTCGCGTCCGCGGCGTACATGCCGTGCACCCACATCACCCGCGGGTCCCGCCGTACCGCCAGCGCGAGGGTGCCCGGGGTCAGGGTCACGAAGAGCGTGAGCAGGGCCACCTCGGTGTCGGTCCGGGCGCGCAGCGGAACCCGGACCACCGCGGGCTGCAGCCCGAGGCCCGGAGTGACGATCTCCCGGGCCACCACCAGGTTCGCCTGCACCAGCCGCCCCGCGAACCAGACCAGGAACCGCGCGACCCGCGCGACCCGGACCGCGGCCCGCCACACCACGCCACTCATCGTCCGCGCACCGCCCACCACACCACGTCGCGCACCGAACGCCACACCGTGCCGCTCATCGTCCGCTCACCGCCCGCACATACCCGGCCGGCTCCAGCAACCCCGCCGCGGCGGCGTCGGCCACCTGCAACAGCGGCCCGCCCAACGGCCCGAGCAGCAGCGCGCACCCGCCGAGCGCCAACGGCGGTCCGAGCAGCGCCAGACCGGGGCGGGCGGTTCCTTCCCGGGCCGCCCGCGGCGCCTCACCCCAGAACGCGACCCCCCAGATCTTCAGCATCGACAGCAGCGTCACCAGGCTGACCAGCACCGCCACCGTCAGCACGAGCCAGTCACCGACCTCGTTGGCGGCCCGCAGCACCAGAAACTTGGCGAGGAACCCGCCGAACGGGGGCAGGCCGGCCAGGGACAGGGCGGCGACGCCGAAGGCCAACGCGAGCAGCGGGCTGGACGAGGCCAGCCCACCCAGCCGGCTCAGCCGGTCGGTACCACGGGTGGCCCGCACCGCCGCCGCGCACAGGAACAGTGCCGCCTTCACCAGCACGTACTGGGCCAGGTAGAAGATGGCGGCGGCGAGACTCGCGGCGGTGAACAGGGCCAGCCCAAGCAGCACGTACCCGATCTGGCTCACCATGTGGAAGGACAACACCTTCCGCATCGAACCGACGCCGATCGCGCCGAGCACCCCGATCACCATGGACGCCAGCGCCACCGCCACCAGCAACGGGTGATACGCGGAGTCACCGCCGTACAACACGGCGTAGATCCGGATGATCGCGTACAGCCCCACCTTGGTCAGCAGACCGGAGAAGAGCGCGACGACCACCGGTGACGCGACCGGGTAGGCGCGGGGCAGCCAGTCGTGTAGCGGCACGAGCGCGCCCTTGAGCGCGAATGCCAGCAGCACGACACCGCCGGCGACCGCGGCGGCGGGGACCTCCCGGGCCACACCGGCGAGGTCCGCGAGCCCGACCGTACCGGTGACCCCGTAGAGCAGTCCGACACCGGCCAGCAGGATCGTGGAGCCGAGCAGGCTGGTGGTGATGTACACCCGGCCGGCGCCGGCCCGCCCCGGGCCGCCGGAGAGCGCCAGCAGCACGTAGGACGGAACGAGCATGACCTCGACCAGCACGAACAGGTTGAACAGATCGGTGGTGAGATAGGCGCCGTACGCGCCCGCCGACAGCACCATCGTCAGCGGCAGGAAGGCCTGGCGGCGGTCATCCCCGGTCCCGGCGGCAGCCACCAGACAGGCCAGCACCACCATCGCCGAGACCGTGACCAGCAACGCGCTCAGCGGGTCGGCCGCCAAGGTGATCGCGACCACCGGCGGCCAGTTGCCGACCCGGAGCACCGGAACCCCGCCGTCGGCGGTCGCCACCAGCAGGACGACACCCACCGCGATGACGGCCGCCGTAGCGAGCAGCGCCACCACCCGTCGCAGCACCAGTCGGTCGGGGACAGCGAGCAGCACGGCGGCAGCGAGGAGCGGGCCCGCCACCGGAACAATCAGCAGGATGCTCACCGCGGCCCCCCGTCCCACGTCTCCGGTGGTCGACTCCCCCGCCGGGAGGCACGGCGCAGCAGCCGCAGCAGGTAGACGGTGATGCCGAAGGTGATCACAATGGCGGTCAGGATGAACGCCTGGGGCAGCGGGTCGGCGCTCTCCGCGCCCCCGCCGTCAACCGGCGGCTCCCGCCGGTGCAGCCCGCCAGCCGCCAGCAGGAGCACGTTCACCGCGTGCCCGAGCAGCACGAAGCCGAGCACCAGCCGCAGCTGCCCGGGGCGGAGCAGGAGGAAGACGCCGGCCGCCACCAGCACCCCGACGATCAGCGGCCCGCTCATCGGACCCGCTCCCGAACCGGCCCGGGCGCAGGACCGGCGGGCGCGCTGTCCAGTCGACGGACCGCCGCCACGACCAGGGCCAGCACCATCAGGTACACACCCAGGTCGAACAGGAGAGCCGACGACACCGAACCGACGCCGGGCAGGGGTAACTTGACCGGGGCCAGGAAGGCCAGGCCCCCGGCCAGCGGCACCAAGCCCGCGACGAGTGCCAGTAGCAGACCGACGGTGAGCAGCGGCGCTCCCCGGAGCCGGCCCAGCAGCGGCGCTCCCGCCGGGTGCGCCAGGTGACCGAGTCCGACCGCGCTACCAGCGAGCAGAGCGGCGATGAACCCGCCCCCGAGCTCCTGGTGGCCGCGGAGGAACAACACCGCGGACGCAACGAGCATGACCGGAGCCAGCACGCGGTACGCCAGCTCGAGCACCGGATCGACGGCATGCCGTACCGCGTCGGGGCGATCCCGTACGGCTTCGGCCGGCCGGGCGAGCCCGATCAGCCCAACCGCGACCACCGCGAGTACGACCGCCTCACCGAGGGTGTCCAGGGCCCGGATGTCGACGAGGATGGTGTTGACCAGGTTCTGCCCACCGGTCGCCGAGGACGCCTCCCGCAGGTACCAGTCGCCGACGGGCGAGAGGTCGCGGCGGCCGGTCAACGCCGCCGTCGCCGCCGTCGCCGCCACCCCGGCGAGCACTGCCAGCCCGATGCCGGCGCCGATCCCCACCCGACGGCCCGGCGCGACCAACCGACCGGGCCGGCCCCGCAGGGCGAGCATGACCACCACCGTGGTGAGCACCTCGACCAGCATCAGGGTGAGCGCCACGTCCGGTGCCCCCGTGGTGAGAAACCAGACTGCCAGGATCAGGCCGACCGCACCGGTCAGCGCGACCGCCGCGAGCGCCGAACGGGTGGTGACCAGGCCGGCGAGGGTGACCAGGAGCAGCCCGAGCACGAGCCAGTCCCCGGGCCGGGTGGCATCCGGGTGCCGGGTGGGTAGCGGGCCGAGGAGCAGCGCGGCGACCGCCGCCAGCGCCACCACGGCGAGCAGCGGCCGGGCCAGGTAGGGGGCGGGAGCCGTGACCTGGGCGGGTCGGGCCACGACTGCCCCGAAGCGCACCAACGCGCGCCGCCACCGCTCGAGGTATCCGGTGAACGGAGGCGTGGTCGGTATCGCCGCGAGCACCGGATCGGTCCGGCGCCGGTACCAGAACAGCAGCGTCCCGAGCAGGACGGTGAGCGCGGAGAGCCCGAGCGCCGGAGTAAAGCCATGCCAGAAGGCCAGGTAGGGCGCCGGCCCCTGGGGCCGGGCATCGCTGGCGGCCCGCTCCACCATCGGGCTGAGGAGGGCGACGACGGGGCCGAGGGCGGTGGCGAGAAGCGCTGCGACAGCTGCCGGTGCCAGGAACGACCAGGCCGGTTCGTGCAGCTCACGCTGCCGGGTCGGGCCGGAGAGGACACCGTGCACCAGCCGCGCGGCGTACGCGAAGGTGAGCGTCGCGGCGAGCACCGCCAAGCCGGCGGCGACCCACCCGAGCAAGGGCACCTCGTCCACCGTGACGAGCGCCTCGAAGATCGCCTCTTTGCCGACGAAACCGATCGTCGGCGGCAGACCGGCCAACGACATGGCCGCCAACACGGTTAGCGTCACGGTGATCGGCATCGACCGCCGCAGCCCGGACAGGGCCCGGATGTCCCGGCTGCCCGCCTGGCGGTCGATGATTCCCACCAACATGAACAGCGTCGCCTTGAACAGGGCGTGCGCGATCGTGTACAGGATCGCCGCCGCGTCCGAGGCGGGCGTGCCGACGCCGATGACGCTGACCAGCAGGCCGAGCTGGCTCACCGTGGAGTACGCGAGCAGGGCCTTGAGATCGTGTTGGCGCAGCGCCAACACCGCGCCGACGATCGCGGTGAGCAGCCCGAGGCCAATCAGCGTGAGGTCCCAGGGCCACCGACCGCCGAACAGCGCCGAGAAGCGCATCAGCAGGTAGATGCCCGCTTTCACCAGCGTGGCGGCGTGCAGGTAGGCGCTGACCGGGGTGAGGGCGACCATGGCACCGGGCAGCCAGAAGTGGAAGGGCACCTGCGCCGACTTCGTGATGGCCGCGAAGATCACCAGGGCGCCCGCCGCCCAGGCGGGTCCGGTCGCCAGCCGGCCCGGATCGGCCAGGATCAGCTGGAGATCGCTGGTGCCGAAGCTCGCGATCAACACGACCACCGCCACCAGCAGCGCCACGCCACCGGTGGTGGTGACGACGAGGGCCTGGATCGCCGGCCCGCGAGCCTCCGAGCGACCGTCCTGCCCGATGAGGACGAACGACAGGATGCTCGCCAGCTCCCAGAAGACGAACAGCAGCAGCAGGTCGTCGGCGAGCACCAGACCCAGCATCGCCCCGGCGAAGAGGGTCATCGTCACGTACACCCGGGTGTGCCGGCTGCCCGGGCTCAGGTAGCGCGGACAGTACGCCATCACGAACGCGCCCACTCCCAGCACCAGCAGGGCGAAAATGAGACTGAGCGCGTCCATCCGCAGCTCCGCGGAGATCCCCAGCGACGGTAGCCACGGCCAGTTGAGGATGATCGCCTGGTCGGCGAGGAGCGCGGGACGCTGGGAGAGGAGCAATCCCGCCCCGGTCAGGTAGCCGACGGCGAGCACGTACCCGGCGTTTCGCCCCAACCACCAGGTCAGCACCGGCGCTACGGCGGCGAGGAGGAACTGCCCGCCGAGGACGACAGCGAGAATCATGCCGGCCCGCAGCAGCCGGGCCGGCGTCGCCCACGAGCACCCGGCCCCGCCACGGCTGCCATCGCCTTCTCCCTACTCCACCGACCGCGTCACTCCACCGACCGCGTCGGGGCTGCGGACTACCCGTTCGGTGCCCTTCGACACCTCCACCGACGGACGAATAATCCGGACGTATGCGATGGAACACCGGTGGCGGTCGGCTGCGGTGACAAACATCGCTAGCCTGAGAGGCCAGTGAGATTTCAGCGGCAGATGAGGTTCGCGCGTGACCACGCGAACCAACGGCGGTTCAGCCGCTCCGAACGGAGCCGCCGTCGAGGCGACGAGGAGGACGTCCGTGACCCAACAGACCCGGGACGAGGTGGGCGGTCTGCTGCCACACGATGAGTTCCGCGCCGCCGGTGACGCCATCGTGGCGAATATCGAACAGGTCATCGAGGGCAAGACCGCCACCGTGCAGCTCGCCCTCGCCGTTCTGCTCGCCGAGGGCCACCTACTCATTGAGGACGTCCCCGGAGTCGGCAAGACCAAGCTGGCCAAGGCGCTGGCACGCTCGATCGACTGCTCGGTACGCCGCATCCAGTTCACCCCCGACCTGCTGCCCAGCGACGTCACCGGGGTCAGCGTCTACAACCAGGAGACGCACGACTTCGAGTTCCGCCCCGGCGCGGTCTTCGCCAACCTGGTGGTCGGCGACGAGATCAACCGGGCCTCGCCGAAGACCCAGTCAGCGCTGTTGGAGTGCATGGAGGAGCGACAGGTCACCGTGGATGGCGTGACCTACCCGCTGCAGACGCCCTTCATGGTGGTCGCCACCCAGAACCCGATCGAGATGGAGGGCACGTACCCGCTGCCGGAGGCCCAGCGCGACCGCTTCACCGCCCGGATCGCGATGGGGTACCCGGATGCCGGGGCCGAGCTGGCGATGCTCGACGGGCACGGGGCCAGCGACCCGCTGGAGTCGCTACGCCCGGTCTCCGATGCCAGCACCGTCAACCGACTCATCACCCACGTCCGGCAGATTCACGTCGCCGACGCGGTCAAGCGGTACGCGGTGGAGCTGGTCACCGCCACCCGAGAGGCCCCCGACCTCCGCCTCGGCGCGTCGCCCCGCGCGACCCTCCAGTTGCTGCGCACCGCGCGCGCGGTCGCCGCGCTCGAGGGACGCGACTACGTCCTCCCCGACGATCTGCAGGTACTGGCCGTACCGGTGCTGGCGCACCGGATCATCCCGACCGCCGACGCCCAGCTGGCCCGACGCACCACCGACACGATCGTCTCCGATCTGGTGCACCGGCTGCCGCTGCCGCAGGAGCGCCGGCGTTCCTCGTACGACACCCGGCCCGCCACCGACAGCGCCCGCGCCCCGTACGAGCCGCGGAGGGCGTGAGGTGCGCGACGGGCTACGCGGGCTGACCACGCGGGGCCGGTCCTTCCTCGCCGCGGCGGTCGCGGCGGGGATCTCGGCCATCATCCTCGGTGAGCGGGACCTGCTCCGGGTCGCGGTACTGCTCACGGTCCTGCCGCTGTTGGCAGCGCTCTACGTCGGCCGCAGCCGGTACAAGCTGGCCTGCAATCGCTCGTTGGAGCCAGAGCGCATACCCGCCGGCGCCAGCTCCCGGGTGGTGCTGCGCCTACAGAACCTGTCCCGCCTGCCCACCGGAACGCTCCTGCTGGAGGACCGGCTGCCGTACGCACTGGGCAGCCGGCCCCGGGTCGTGTTGGACCGGCTCGGCGCGCAGCAGGCCAGCTCGGTGGCGTACACGGTGCGGGCCGACGTACGCGGCCGATACAAGATCGGACCACTGACGGTCCGGATAGCCGACCCGTTCGGTCTGTGCGAGGTAACCCGGGCCTTCCCCGGCACCGACCAGTTGACGGTGGTCCCGCAGGCCACTCCCCTGCCCACGGTCCGGCTTCCCAGCGAGTATGCGGGCAGTGGCGACAGCCGGGCCCGGTCGGTCGCGGTGCACGGCGAGGACGACGCGGCGACCCGGGAGTACCGGCTGGGCGACGACCTACGGCGGGTGCACTGGAAGTCCACCGCGCGCACCGGTGAACTGATGGTCCGGCGCGAGGAGCAGCCCTGGGAGAGCCGCGCCACCGTGCTGCTGGACACCCGGGCGTACGGGCACTGCGGTGACGGGCCGACGGCCAGCTTCGAGTGGGCGGTCTCCGCCGCCGCAAGCATCGCCGTGCACCTGCGCCAGAGCGGCTATCGGCTACGGCTGCTCACCGGCTCCGGTACGGACATCGACGCGACGGAGGCGACCGGGCACGGACTCCTCCTGGACAACCTCGCCGACGCGCGTCTCGACCAGCGGACTGAGATCGCCACGCTGGTCCGGGCGGTTCGGCAACACGTCACCGGCGGTCTGATCATCGGTCTGTTCGGGACACTGAGCACCGTTGAGGCAGAACTGCTGGCCGCGCTCCGCGGCAACGGGACCACCTGCGTGGCGTTGCTACAGAACAGCTCCACCTGGCTCACCCTGCCGGACAGTGCCCGGGCCGAGGCCGACGACGCGTACGGCACCGCCGCGCTCGCGCTGGTACGAGGTGGCTGGCGAGTGATCGGCGTAGACCGCGGCTCCCGGTTGCCGGTCCTGTGGCCGCAGGCCGGCCGGGGCTCGCAGGGCTTCGCCGTTCGGGCCGCGTCGGCCGAGACCGTGGCGAGCAGACGATGAACCGGAGGCCGCACAGATGAACTCCCACCGGAACCTCGGCTTGGTCGCTGCCGCCGCGACCCTGCTCGCCGCGGCGCCGTTGTCGGCCGTCTTCGACCGCTGGACCTGGCTGGTCCAGTCGACCATGGCGGTCGCGATGGTGGCCGCGGTGGCCGCCCTGGCCCGGCTGGGGCGCGCCCCGCGGTGGGGGCAGGTGCTCGCCATGCTCGGTGGCCTGTTGCTCGCCCTGACGTGGCTCTTCCCCTCCGGTGCCGAGTTGCTGGGCGTGGTGCCGACCCCGGCCACCATCGGGCACTTCGGGGCGCTGGCGGAAGCGTCGCTGGTAGACATGCGCACCTACCGCGTGAAGGTGCCCGACACCGACCCGATGCTCTTCCTCACCGTGCTCGGCATCGGCGGGGTCGCCGTGCTGGTTGATCTGATGGCGGTCGGGCTGCGCCGGCCCGCGCTCGCCGGCCTGCCGATGCTGGCCATCTACTCGGTCCCGGTGGCCATCTACGTGGACAGTGTCCCGCCGCTGCCGTTCGTCATCGGCGCGGCCGGTTACCTGTGGCTGTTGGCCGCCGACAACGTCGACCGGGTCCGGCGGTTCGGCCGGCGATTCACCGGCGACGGTCGGGGGGTGGAAGGGTGGGAGGCCTCCCCGCTTGCCGCCGCCGGTCGCCGGCTCGCGGCGATGGGGGTCGCGGTCGCGGTCCTGCTGCCGCTGGCGGTGCCGGGGATGACCGGCGACCTACTCGACAGATTCGGCTCGGGTAGCGGGGAGGGCACAGGTGGAGCGGGCCGGGGTACCACCGGCCAGGTTGACCTCTTCTCGGCCCTGCGGGGCCAGCTCAACCAGGGCGAGATCACTGACCTGGTGAAGGTGACCACCAATGCGCCGTCCCCCGCCTACCTCCGGTTCGGCTCTGCCGACCAGTTGCGCAGCGACGGCTTCCGGCCGCGGTCTCCCAGTGGCCCATCGGCCAACCGGGAGTTCAATCCGACCGTGCCGGAGCGGGAGGGAGTCACCCGCGCCCGCTACCAGGCGACGGTGGAGGTGACGGAGAGTTTCGACATGCCGCTGCTGCCGGTGTACGCCGAGCTGGCGCGGTTGAACCTGAACGGCAGATGGTCCTACGACCCGGACCAACAGGTCGTCTTCTCCAATCGGGAGCGTTCGTCGGGCAAGCGCTACGAGTTCGAGTACGTGCAGTCGACCTACTCCCCGACGGCCTTGCGGCAGGCCCGCCCGCTCCCGGTCGAGCACAGCCTCCGCCGGCAGACAGCCACGCCGACGGTGCCCGCGGTGGAGGAGTTGGTGCAGGAGCTCACCCGGGACCAAGGCACCGAGTACGACAAGGTACGGGCCATCTATGACCACTTCGCCACCGAGAACGGGTTCAGTTACGCCCTCAGCACCGAGGGGGGCACCAGCGGTCAGGAGATCGTCGACTTCCTCGCCAACAAGGTCGGGTTCTGTCAGCAGTACGCCGCCGCGATGGCGTGGTTGGTTCGGGCCGCCGACATTCCGGCTCGGGTCGCCTTCGGGTTCACCACCGGCACCAAGTCCGACGGTGACGTCTACGTACTGACCAACCGTAATCTGCATGCCTGGACCGAGGTCTACTTCGACGGGTTCGGTTGGGTTCCGTTCGATGCCACTCCCGCGTACGGCGTGCCGGGGTCCATCCGATCCGACTGGGCCCCCGATCTTGAGGTGGAGGAGGAGGTTGCCCCGGAGCCGAGCGCGACAGCGGGGCCGGCGGACCCGGGTTCCGGGACGGGTCAGAACCAGCTGGAAGAAGGGCTGGAGGAAGAGCTGTCTGGGGGGTCGAGTAGCACCGGCATCCCCACCCGGACCGGGGCGTCCTGGCTCTGGTGGGTGATCGGGGTGCTGGCCCTGCTTCTGCTGTTTACCGCCCCGGCGCTACAGCGGTCCGCCCTACGCCGGCGGCGCAGTGGCAGTCGGATACCGTCGGCTGTGCCGATTGGGGTGGCCACGGGTGAGATGTCCTCGGGCGACCAGCGCATGGTGGTGCTGGCCGACGCGGACCGGGCACGGGCCGACGCGCACGCGGCCTGGGACGAGTTGCTGGACACGTTGGTGGACTTCCGGCAACGGATCAACCGGGCGGAGACGCCGCGCGCCACCGCCAGTCGGCTCGCCCGAGACACCTTCCCGGCGGACAGCGAGGCCACAGCGGCGGTACGGCTGCTGGGCCGGGCCGAGGAACTCGCCCGCTATGCCCCGGATCCGCGCCCCGGGGAGCCGCTGCTGCCGGCCCTGCGCCGGGTCCGGGCCGCGCTCGTGGCGGGATCCAACCGCCGCACGCGCCTGCTGGCGGCAGTCCTGCCCCCGTCGATGATGCTGCGTTGGCGGGTCGGCGTCGCAGACGCCTCGGCCCGCCTGGTGTCGTCCTACGGTCGGCTCCGGGCCGCGACCCTACGCTGGAGCCCACGTCGGCTGTTCGCCGACCGCCACCCCCGCTGACCACACCCGCCCCAACCGGCGACGACCGGTTGGGGCGGGTGTGGGTCAAGAGCTCACCGGCGCCCCTCTGGGCGCTGCCGCCACCGGTCCTCCATCCGGTCCAGAATTGACGGTCGACGACCCGACCGACCACGGGGCCGGCGACGCGTCGTCGTCCCACCCACGACATGCAGGTCGGGGGACTGCGACCGCCGGTGTGACTGCGCCCCGAAACCCAACGCGGCCAACATGACGACGAAACCCGCCACCGCTAGCGGCGGGGTCTTGATCACCGCGCCGTAAACCAGCAGGGACAGGCCGACGACGACCACGCCGGCGGCGATGAGCAGACGACGCCGCGCGTGGAAACGCGGGTCGCTGGCGCGCACGGCCGAGGCGAACTTGGGGTCCTCGGCAAGCGACCGCTCGATCTGATCGAACAGCCGCTGCTCGTGCTCCGAGAGCGGCACGGCACTCCTCCCCGGTCACGTTGGTCGGCCCGGGCGGCCGACAGACCGTGGCAGCCAACCAGCTGCTTACCCGCAAGTCTACGAGGGCCCTCGCGCCTCGGAAAGCGGGACGACCTATGGCCGGCGCTGATTTTCCCCCAGGTGCTGGTCACGGGCGCGCAACAGGCTGGCTGGACCGATGACGGACCGTCCGAAACGGGCCGCGGCGGCGTCAACGGCGCGTTCGGCTTCCCGCCATCCCCGCGCAGGCTCGCCGAGGACGAGTTGCCGAGGTGCGTCCCGGACGGGCAGGATCTGCTCGACCCGGATGCCGACCAGCCGAATCGGTTCCCCAGGGTCGAGTAGGGTGTAAAGCGCCCAGGCGGTGTCGAACATCTCCCGACCAACATCGGTCGGAACATCGAGACTGCGGGAGCGGCTGACGGTACGGAAATCGGCCAGCCGCACCTTCAGCGCCACCGTCCGCGCCACCTGGCCGGAGCGGCGCAGCCGGGCACCGACCTTCTCGGCGAGCCCGAGCAGGGCCCGGCGGATCTCCCGCCGATCGGTCACGTCAACGTCGAACGTCACCTCCGCACCGACCGACTTCTCCCCCCGCTCCGGGGTGACCCGCCGCGGGTCTCGCCCCCACGCCAGCTCGTGCAGGTGCCGAGCCGCGGCAGTACCGAGCGCCGGACGGAGCATCCCGTCCGGCGCCCGTGCCAGCTCACCGACGGTGACCAGGCCGAGCCGGCGCAGCGTCTCGGCCGACCGCTCCCCAACCCCCCAGAGCGCCTCCACCGGCAGCGGATGCAGGAATTCGAGCACCCGCGCGATCGGCACCACCAGCAGCCCGTCCGGTTTGGCCCGCGTCGAGCCGAGCTTCGCGACGAACTTGCTCGACGCCACCCCGACCGAGCAGGTGAGCCCCACCTCGGTCGCCACCCGCTCACGGATCAGTTGGGCGATCGTCGACGGCGGGCCGAACAGCCGCTGGGCGCCGGTCACGTCGAGGAAGGCCTCATCCAGGGAGAGCGGCTCCACCAGCGGGGTGACATCCCGGAAGATCTGCATAACCCTGCGCGAGGCGGTCGTGTAGGCGGTGAAATCGGGTGCCAGGAAGACCGCATGCGGGCAGAGTGCCCGGGCTCGCGCGGTCGGCATCGCGCTGTGGATGCCGTACCGTCGGGCCGGGTAGCTCGCCGAGCTGACCACCCCCCGCGGCCCGAGCCCGCCGACAACGACCGGCCGCCCGCGCAGCTCCGGCCGGCGGTGCACCTCGACAGCGGCGAAGAACGCGTCCATGTCAACGTGCAGCACTCGACATCCGGAGTCATCGGCGTCCGGCCCGAAACGTGGGTCGCCGCCGCGCGGCAACGACTGGCTGCGGCCCATACCCGGAAGGCTAGTGCGGGTGTCCCCGCCCTGACCAGCGGCGCGACAGCGGACCCGCAGCTCAGCCCCGGACCACCAGCAGTGGAATCGTCATTTCGACCGCGGTGTCCGAACCGTGGTACGCCACCAGCCGGCTCGCCATCGGCGGCTCGGACCGCGTGGCCAGCACGGCGTAGCTGCCGTTGCAGAGCACCACCACGTCCCCGATCCGGCCCAGGTGCTCCTCGGGCACCGGGCCGAACCAGCCAGCAGCCACCAGCTCCGCCCGGGTGGTGACCCGGGCTGCAGCGCCGAGCACGGCCGACCAGGTGGCCACCACGTCGTCCTGGGCACCGGGCCGCACGTGCAGGTAGCGAACTCGGGGCTCGCCGGCCACCACCGTCACGCCGGCGCGCAGGCGCGGGTCGGTGTCCAGGTCGAACCGGTGCTCGGCGGGAATGTCGAGCTGACCGTGGTCGGCGGTGACCAGCAACGCCGCGTCCGGCGGCAGCTCTTCCACGAGACGAGCCAGCAACCGGTCGACATCGGCCGCGGCGGCGCGCCAGGGCGCCGAGTCGACCCCGCTGAGATGGCCGTGCCGATCGAGGTCCGGATGGTAGCCAGAGACCAGGGTGGGCCCGGGCCCGGCCGTCAGCGCGGCCAGCATCTCCCGACCCAACTCGGCAACGCCCGCCGCGCCCCGGTAGTCGCCGCCCCGATTGGCCGCCAGAGTGAGGCCGCTGCCGCCGAACTCGGGCCGGCTCACCACTGTCGCCTGGACGCCGGCAGCCCGGGCCCGCTCCAGCTGGGTGGGGACAGGCTGCCAGCGCAGCGGCTCCGGGTCGCCGGCCCAGTCAATGTGGTTGAGCACCTGGTCGGTGCCGGGAACCCGCAGGGTGAACCCGAGCACTCCGTGGGCACCGGGGGCAGTGCCCGTGCCCAGGGTCACCAGGCTGGTCGGGGTGGTAGACGGAAAGCCGGAGGTGAGCGGCCGGCCCGCGGTTACGGTCAACCCAGCCAGAGCCGGTGCGTACGGCGTGGCGGTGGGGATCTGATGCCAGCCGAGCCCATCCACCAACAGCACAGCGATCCGGCGCACACCGTCGAGCGCGGCGGTCAGGCCGAGCACGTCGGTCGCGCCGGGCACCCCCAACACCGCGAGCGCGGCGGGCAGGACGTCGGCGAGGCTCGCCGCGCCGTACCGGGGGGCGATGATCCCGAACGGATCGCTCGCCCCGAAGTCAGCGGCGGCGGGCGAACCGGTGCTGGACCACGGCGGCGGGGTGCCGGACCGGCGGGTCTGCTCCGGCGGGCCGGTCATGCTCGCCGACGGGCGAACAGGTGTAACTGGGCGGCGAGGTCCCGCCAGGGCGGTTGGGCGGCGAGCGCCAGCTCCAGCTCCAGCAGGGCGGCGGGCTGGCCGTCGGCGACCGCGGCGGGCAGCAGGTCGGTGAGGACACGTACGCCGTGAATCTCCTCGACCTCCAGACCCGCGGCCGCGAGCAGCGCGGCCGCCTCATCGGCGGCGAAGCGCCGCCGCAGTGTGTCCCGGGGACCGGCGGCTCCGGAGGAGCCGGCGGCGAGTAGTGCGGCGGCATCCAACTGGCCGGTCATCGCCCGACCGAGTACGGCGGCGGCCCGCCCGGCGACCAGCGCGCTCGCGGCCCCGCCGGGGCGCAGCGCGCCGGCCAGCGCGGCGACCACCGCCGCCGGGTCGTCAACCACCTCCAGGACGGCGTGGCAGAGCACCAGGTCCACGCTGGCCGGCTCCACGAGCCCGGCGAGCGCGTCACCGTCACCCTGCACCGCGCGCACCCGGTCGGCGACCCCGGCGTCAGTGGCGCGGCGGGTCAGCGCGGCGAGCGCGTCGGGATTGGCGTCCACGACGGTCACCCGGTGCCCAGCCTGGGCCAGTGGGACCGCAAAGCCGCCGGTGCCCCCACCCACGTCGAGTACGGTCAGGTCGGCACCGGCACGGCGGTCCAGCTCGGCGCGCAGCACCGACCAGATGACGGCGGTACGCGGGGTCAGCGGCGGGCCAGTGAGCCGCCCTCGGGTCTGCTCCACCTCGACCAGCCTAGTCACCACGTCCAGTCCCGTCCGGAACGGCTGGCCGGTCAGGATTCGCCGCCGGTGACGGCCTCCTCCTCGTGCCGCGAACGCACCGAGTTCGCCACGGGCCCCTCGGTGATCTCGTACTCCCGGGCCTCGGCGTGATGGGTGGGCACCCACCCGGCGCCGAGCCGGGTCCGGCTCGTGTTGGCCACCCCACCGTTGTAGGCGCGATTCCCCGTCATCAGTTCGTCCCCTCGTACCGCGCGGGCCACGTTGCCAGCGCGGGCAGGAGTCTCCCGCCGCCCGAAGCGAAAAACCGTAACCCGAATCACTTGACGATCACCGGAAATCGCGGGCGGGCTGCCGAACCTGGAGTTCAATCGGGTCCAATCGGTCAGCAGTGAGATTGATCACCCCCTCGTGTCGGCGGAGGAGGCCCCGGACCACCAGCCCCCCACTGTTCTTCGCCACCTGCCGATAGCGCTGCCACAACCCCGGGGAACAGGTGACATTGAGCATCCCCGTCTCGTCCTCCAGGTTGAGAAAGGTGACCCCGCCCGCGGTTGCCGGACGCTGCCGATGGGTGACGATCCCACCAACCCGAACCCGCCGGCCGGGCTCCACCCGCGCGAGCCGGGCGATCGGCACCGCCCCCAGGGCGTCGAGCTGGTCCCGGACGAACCGGGCCGGATGGCTCTCCGGCGACAGCCCGGTCGCCCAGACATCCGCGACGAGACGATCGACCGCCGCCATCCCGGGCAGCGTCGGCGCCACCGTGCCGGGCACGGTACCGGGCAGGCGGTCGGGATGCTCCTGGGCTGCCGCCCCGGCGCTCCAGAGCGCCTGCCGTCGGGTCACGCCGAAACACGCGAAGGCATCCGCGGTGGCCAGCGCCTCCAGTTGCGCGGCGGTCAGGCCCACCCGTCGAGCCAGATCTGACATGTCCCGATACGGCCCGCGTGCTGCCCGCTCGGTCTCGATCCGCTCGGCCACCTCCGCGCCGAGCGTACGCACGCTGCCCAGCCCGAGCCGGACCGCCGGACCGCCCAGCCCCCACGCGTGCGGCGGCTCCCCCGGCTGGCTTCCCCAGCGGGTGTTCGAGGTGGACTCCAGAACCGCCCCGGCACCGCTGGCATTGACATCCGGCCGACGGACCTCCACCCCGTGCCGACGAGCGTCATCCACCAGGGTCTGCGGCGAGTAGAACCCCATCGGTTGGGCGTTGAGCAGGGCGGCCAGGAACGGTGCCGGGTGGTACCGCTTGAGCCAGGAGCTGGCGTAGACCAGGTAGGCGAAGCTCATCGCGTGGCTCTCCGGGAAGCCGTAGCTGGCGAACGCGGTGAGCTTGCGGTAGACATCGTCGGCCAGCTCACCGGTGATGCCCCGCTCGGCCATACCGGCATAGAGCCGATCGGCGATCCGGGCCATCCGCTCCGCCGACCGCTTGGCCCCCATCGCCCGACGCAGCTGGTCCGCCTCGGCCGCGTCGAAGCCGGCCAGGTCGATGGCGAGCTGCATGAGCTGCTCCTGGAACAGCGGCACGCCCAAGGTCTTCTCCAGCGCGTTGCGCATCAGCGGATGCGGGAAGGTGACCGGCTCCTGGCCGTTCTTACGCCGGATGTACGGATGCACCGAACCGCCCTGGATCGGGCCCGGCCGGATCAACGCCACCTCCACCACCAGGTCGTAGAAGCAGCGGGGCTTGAGCCGGGGCAGGGTGGCCATCTGGGCGCGGCTCTCCACCTGGAACACCCCGACCGAGTCGGCCCGGCAGAGCATGTCGTAGACCTCGTCGTCGTCCAGGGTCATGTCGCCCAGCTCGAGCCGCGCCCCGATCAGGTCGTAACCGTCGTGCAACGCGGCGAGCATGCCGAGGCCGAGCAGGTCGAACTTGACCAAACCGACGGCGGCGCAGTCATCCTTGTCCCACTGGAGCACGCTCCGGCCGGGCATCCGCCCCCACTCCACCGGGCACACCTCGATCACCGGCCGGTCGCAGATCACCATGCCACCGGAGTGGATGCCCAGATGCCGGGGAAAGGTCTGCACGGCGTCGGCGTACGCCACCACCGACTCGGGGATGCCCTCGACATCGACCGCGGCGACCGAACCCCACCGATCGATCTGCTTGCTCCAGGCATCCTGCTGGCCGGGGGAGAACCCAAACGCCTTCGCCACGTCCCGCACCGCCGACCGGGGCCGGTACGAGATGACATTGGCGACCTGAGCGGTGTGCTCCCGCCCGTACCGGGCGTAGACGTGTTGGATCACCTCCTCTCGACGGGAGGACTCGATGTCCACGTCAATATCCGGTGGCCCATCCCGCTCCGGGGCGAGGAAACGCTCGAAGAGCAGCCGGTGACGGACCGCGTCAACATTGGTGATCCGTAACGCGTAGCAGACCGCCGAGTTCGCCGCCGACCCCCGGCCCTGGCAGTAGATGTCCTGCTCACGGCAGAACGTGACGATGTCGTAGACCACTAGGAAGTAGCCGGAAAAGCCCAGTTTCTCGATCATGTTCAGCTCATGTTCAAGCTGCGCGTACGCCTCGGGGTGCGCCTCCGGTGGGCCGTAGCGCTCGCGTGCCCCCCGCGCCGTGAGATGACGCAGCCAGCTCATCTCGGTGTGCCCGGAGGCCACCGGATATGCCGGTAGCGCCGGGGCGACGAGCTGCAGGTCGAAGGCGAGTTCCGCACCGAACTCAGCGGCTCGGGCCACAGCCCCTGGATAGGCGGCGAACCGAGCCGCCATCTCGGCACCGCTGCGCAGGTGGGCGGTGCCGGCAGCGGGTAGCCAGCCATCGATCTCGTCCAGGCTGCGCCGAGCCCGGACCGCGGCGAGAGTGGTGGCCAGCCGGCGCCGTCCCGGAGTGGCGTAGTGCACGTTGTTGGTGGCCACTGTCGGTAGCCCGGCGGCCCCCGCCAGCTCGGCGAGGGCGTCGTTACGGTCGGTGTCAACCGGGTGGCCGTGGTCGGTCAACTCCACCGCGACCATCTCCGCGCCGAACAGCGCGGTCAGCTGATCCAGCTCCCGGGCCGCCGCGTCGACTCCCTCGGTGAGCAGCGCGGCCGGCACGTGGCCCTTGCGGCAACCGGTGAGCACCAGCACGTGATCCCGCAACTCGGCCGCGACCTCCGCCAACTCCCCATAGACCGGACGGCCCTTCTCGCCACCGCGCAGCTGGGCGCGGGAGATGGTGGCGGCCAGCCGGGCGTACCCCTCGTGGCCGTGGGCGAGTAGCAACAGGTGCCGCCCGAGCGGGTCCGGCTCGCCGTTGGGCACGCCCGGCAGGTCGAGGGAGAGCTCCGCACCGAAGACCGTCGGCAGGTGCAGGGCACGCGCCGCCTCGGCGAAGCGCACCACGCCGTAGAAGCCGTCGTGGTCGGTCACCGCGAGCGCGGTGAGCCCCAGCCGGACGGCCTCCTCGGCCAGTTCCTCCGGGTGGCTGGCACCGTCGAGGAAGCTGAAGTTGGTGTGCGCGTGCAACTCGGCGTACGGCACCACATCAACCGGGCGGGCCGTCGCGGGCGGCGGATGATACGGACGCCGACCGGCCCGGGCGGGGGCGTCGCCGCCGTCGGCCTCCGCCGCCAGCGGGTCCACCACGTGCAGATGCCGCTCGCCGTCGCGAGTGCGACGTTGCCCCCGGGTGGATTCGCCGCTGAGCACCCGCTCCAGCTCCGACCATGGCAGGTCCGGGTTGTGGAAGCTCATCGGTGGCCGCCTGCGCCACTGAGACTCATCGGTCTCCCCCTGCGTCACAGAGATCAGTCATAGCTCGCCTCCACCAGCCACCGGCCCCCCTCGGCCGCGAGCAGCAGGGCGCCACCATCGGCGAGGCAGACCTGAAACCGGGCCCGCCGCCGGGCCTCCGCCGGTTCCCACCACCGCTCGTCAACCGGCCACGGACCAGTCCATCCGGTGATCGCCACCGGCCGGCCGACCCCGATGGTGAGCCATGCCGGTGCCGCACTCACCGCCAGCCGTGCGCTGACCACGACGGGCTCCTCGACAGCGTCCTGCACGGCAGCGGCCAGCGGCTCGGGAAGCACCACCGCTGGCGCCGGCGGTGGAAGCCGGCCCGGCCACGGCGGCTCCCCCGGCCGGCCCGGCAACCACCCCGACGTGGGGGGCCCGGGGCGGGCCGACCGGCGTTCATCGCCCCACGGCACCAGGCGCACCTGGTCGGCCGGGGAGCGCCCACCGCCGAGTACCGCGGTGACCACCGCCTCGGGGCCAAGGAGACCCTGGATCCGGCTCAGCGCCCGATGCGCCCGGTCCCGCTCCTCCCCGGCCTCCCCCCACAGGCCGGGCTGTAGGCCCCCCAGCGCGACCACCCCGTCGGGCACCAGCCGTAGCCGGACGATGCCGGCGGTGGGCCGCACCGGTTCGGCACCCGACCGGCCGCCGGAGAGCCACCCGTCGAGCTGCCACCGCGTCCGGTCAGCGATGGCAGCGGCGGTGAGCAGACCGTCGTGCCGCCAGGTTCGGTGCAGTTCCTGACCGTGCGCGGTCACCGCCTCAATACCGAGACGGGTGCAGGCCAGCCCGTACGCGGCGAGGCGGTCGTGCAGCCGCTCGGCCAGTGCGCGGGCGACGAAGGCCGCCGCGTCAACCCGGTCGAGCGGTTCGTCCTGGTCCGCGGTGACCGTCAGATCCACCGGAGGTCGCCGAACCGCGAGCGGGCGATGGTCCCGCCCCAGGGCCAGCCGGTGGGCCAGCGCACCGTCGGCGCCGAATCGGGCCAGCACATCGCCGGGGGACAGCGCGGCGAAGTCGCCGAGGGCGCAGATCCCGAGCCGACGCAGCAGGTCGGCCAGGGCCGGTCGGCCGAGCGCCTCGACCGGCTGGTCGGCGAGGAACCGCGGCGTCCCGCCCGGGGGGACCACCCGGCCACTGCGGGCAGCCAGCCCGGCGGCGAACTCCCCGTCAGCGATGCCGACCTGACTCTCCACCGCACAGGCCTGGGCGACGTGCTCGATGATTCGCTCCGCCGCCACCTCCTCACCGCCGAGGTGGCGGGCCGGGCCACGGGCCGGTATCGCGCACATCCCGGGGCGAACCACCGCCACCCCGGCCACCAACTCCTCGACTGCGGCCACCACCGGCTCGAACGCCCGGGTGTCCCGGGCCGGATCGTGGGCGAGGACGGTGAGTCGGGGGCATCGACTCTGCGCCTCCCGCCGCCGTAATCCTCGACGCACTCCCTCGGCCCGGGCCGACTCGGAGCAGGCGACCACCCGATTGGCGTGCAGTACCGCGACCGGGTCGGTGGCGGACACCCCCTCCACCAGCTCAGCAGCGACCACCGGCCAGTCCGGGCACCAGAGCACCATCGTGCGGAGCCCGGTCATGCCGAACCGGCCAGGGTGAGCGGCCTGGGCGCGTCGGTGGCCGGTGGCACCGCGCGGAGTCGGCCGGCACCGGAACGCCCAGTGGGCGAACCCGCCCGGGTACCACGGGTCGAATCCGGAACCACCTGGGTTGAACCCGCACCGGGCAGCCAGATCGTCACCTCCCGGGGACGGGTGGCGGCGCCCCGGCCCCGCGCCACCACGGTGACCTCCCGCCGCCGCAGCCGGCCCCGGCCGACACCGATTCCCTGCCAGACTCCCCGGGTCACCTGAAGGGTCAGGTCGGCACCGTCCCACCGTCCGTACGGGACAAGGACGCTGCCCCGTTGCCGGGCCCGAGCCGCCAGCCGGCTGGCGATCGATGTGGACGCCGTGGCCGGGACGGCGGCGACCACGACATCCACCCCGTCGATCAGCGTGGCGACGACGGTGGCCCACTCGGGCCCCGGATTCGGCACGAGGGCGAGCCGGTCCAGGGCGATCCCGAACTCGGCGGCGGCGACCGCCCCGAAGGTCGGCACCCCGACCACGGCGCACCACGAGCCGGCCCGGGACGCCTCGGCGAGCAGCGCCAGGACCAGGGAGGTGGCGCCGCTACGCCGGGGCTGGCCAGCGGCGACCGAAATCGTGCTGCCGCGGCGTAGCCCCCGGTTGGGCAGCAGGCCGGTCAACTCGGGGGCCACCGGCAGCACCCGCTGCTCCTTGATCAGATCCGGCGCACTCGCCGAACGCACCAGACCCGCCAACGCGGCGGAACCGACCACCATGCGGCCCGCCATCGGACCTACCCCCTGTCGTGCTGTCGTGCTGATGGATCAGCGCATTACAAATAGCTCAAGAACTCACAAAACGGACTTACTTAGAAGGATTAACCCCCACCGCCGCCAACACCTCCGGCGTCGCCGCGGCTCAAGCCACCCGGCCCCCAAGGGACGGCGCTCGCGCCACCCCGAGCGCGGCCTCCACCACCAGCACGAACTCCTCGGCGGCGCGCAGCAGGTCGTCCGCCTCCCGGGAGGTGACGACCCGCGGGATGCCGGCCTCGGCAGCGGCGCGCTTACTGGCGGCCAAGGCAAAGAACCGGGCCCACTCGTCGAGCTCGGGGGCGACACCGGAGAGCAGGACCCAGACACTGGTAACCCGGCTACGCCGAGTCGGCACGGGGCGGGCACGGGCAGCGAGCAGCGCCGCGGCGGCCCGCAGAGCAGCCAGGTGGGCCGCCGCGTAGCGGAGACCGTCGGGGCTGGTACGGGCAGCTTCGACGAGCCCGCGACGGGCCACCGTGAGGAGCTGGACCGGGGTGCGCTGCGGCAGCATGTGGGCCGGCACCGTCGACGCCGGAGCTGGCTTGGTCGGCATGTGCTGTCTCCTCCTGGGGCCGAGGCGCCACCCGGCGGAACTGATCCGCCGACGGGCCGCCGGGTCGACTGGTGCGGAGGAAGACGCACCGGTGGGGCCGACCGGGCATGGACGCTTCCCCACACCACACCCGGCCGGCATGACCGGCAGGGTCGTCGCCCACCGCCGGGGGTCGTGGCGGCGGGCGACGCTCCCGCCTGACGGGCCAGGGCTCGCGACTGCCCACGACCCTGGGCGCGACCCCGCGGTGCCGCACCCGCCCGGAGCAGCGCCGCGAAACACCGCTCCGGCTGTCGGAACGGGCGTGCGAAGAAGCAGTCAACGCTCCAGCCACAACGCTCGAGTAAGCCAACCCGTGGGCAAGCCGAACCGCAGACAGGCAGGCCCGCGGGTAAGCAAGCCTCGGTTAACAACCCTCGGCAATCGAACACCCGTTCTAACTACCGCTGACAGTACACCCTCCCGCCAACAAAAACACACCGTGTGCCGCGCGTCGCCGCACGTCGGCCGCGCGAACGCCGCCGCACCACCGCAGTCAAACCTGGCGGCCCGACCGCCGCGGTCGCCACCTCGGCCCCACCGCCCACCGGCCACCACCGCCGGGCGTGGCCAACGAAGGCGCCTCGGGGCGCACCGGGAAGAATGGCCGGATGCACCCACACCCGAAAGTACGGGCGACGCAGGAGGCGCTGGACGGCGCTGGCGCACTCGACGGCGCTGGCGCACTCAGCCTCGTTCGCCTGTTGCCCGACGCGGTCCACACCGCCGCGGCGGCCGCCGCCGCTCTCCATGTCGAGATCGGGCAGATCGCCAACTCCCTGGTCTTCGAGACCGCCGACGGGCCGCTGCTGGTGCTGACCTCCGGAGCGCACCGGGTCAACACCGTCAGCCTCGCCGCGACGATCGGCGTCACTCGACTCCGACGGGCCACGCCGGAATTCGTCCGCGAACACACCGGGCAGGTCATCGGTGGAGTCGCCCCGGTCGGCCACCCCCGGCCGCTGCGCACCCTGGTGGACATCGCCCTCGACAAGTACGACGAGATCTGGGCCGCCGGCGGCGTACCCCGCGCGGTCTTCCCCACCACCTATCCTGAGCTGCTGCGGGTAACCGGCGGCACCCCGGCCGAGGTGGCGTGAGCGGGCTTGTCGAACGAGCCACGCCCGGTCAACCACCGGGCGCCGGTCCCCGAGTTGGTCACCCTGCATGTGTGGCAGACCAGCCGAGCCGGGCTGCCCCGGGCGCTGGCCCGGATGGCGGCCGACCCGCGCCGGCTCCGCGCGCTGCCCGGCATCCGCTTCGCCAAACTTCTCGGCACCGGGACCGGCACCGGCTTCGGCCCACGCGACGCGGACCTGACCCGGTGGGCGGCGCTGACTGTGTGGGACTCCCCCGCCGCGGCCACCGGTTTCACCGGCTCCCCGGTGGGACGGGGCTGGGCACGTATCGCCCGCGCCGCCGCCCGAATCGACCTACGCCCGCTCACCAGCCGGGGCGAATGGTCCGGCCGGCGGCCGTTCGGTGACCCACCAGGCGGGCAATCCAACGGCCCGGTGCTGGCACTGACCCGGGCCCGGCTCCGCCCCGCCCGAGCGGTCGCCTTCTGGCGGGCGGTACCCCCGGTGGCCCACGCGCTACACACCGCACCTGGCCTGCTCGCCCGCTTCGGCATCGGCGAGGCGCCGCTGGGCTGGCAGGGCACGGTCAGTGTGTGGCGCACCCCGGCGGAGCTGGTCGCATTCGCGTACCGTCACCCCGAGCATCGTGCCGCGATCAGGCGAACCCCCACCGAGGGGTGGTACGCGGAGGAACTCTTCGCCCGGTTCGAGGTACGCGACGTGGTCGGTGACCGGACGGTGCTGGGCTGGACCACGGACGGCGGAACGAAGGTGGGAACGGCATGAGGCTGGTGCGGTGGACACCGGACGACCTCGTCCGGCGGTTGGACGACGTGGTGGCCGTCTACGGCGAGGCGATGGGGTACCGCGCCGATCTGCTCAGGGCGCGGCGCGGCTACATCGCCTCCCACGTCCGCCGCCCCGGCTTCCGCGCCATCGCCAGCCTCACCTCCGAAGGCCACCTGGCCGGATTCGGCTACGGATACCACGGGAAGCCCGGCCAGTGGTGGCACGACCAGGTGGGGCGGATGCTGGACCCGGCCACCCGCCGCCGCTGGTTGGCCAGCTGCTTCGAGGTGGTCGAGCTGCACGTCCGACCACCCGCACAGGGGCACGGGCTGGGCGCCGGCCAGCTGCGCGCCCTGCTCGGGATAGCGGAGGGGAGCACCACCCTGTTGTCCACCCCGGAGGCAGACGAGCAGCACTCCCGAGCCTGGCGACTGTACCGACGCTTCGGCTTCGTCGACGTCCTGCGCGATTTCCGCTTCCCCGGTGACGAACGCCTGTTCGGGGTACTCGGCCGGGACCTGCCGCTCCCTCCCCCCGTCGCCTCCGGAAGGGTCCCCACATGACCCGGCCCATCGCCCTGCCGGAGCACGCCCTCCGAAGCACCTGGGCACTGTTGGCCGTACTTGTGCTGGTGCAGATCTGCTACCCCCTGACCATGGGGCAGACCCGAGCCCGGCTGACCGTCGCCACAGTCCTGCTCGGCTACCTGCTCTCGGTCGGCCACGCGCTACTCAGCCGGGGTCCCCGGACGGCGGCGGCGTTACTCGTCGTGGTCACCGGCGGCGGCTTCGCCATCGAGGCGCTCGGAGTGGCCACCGGGTTCCCGTTCGGCAGCTACGACTACGCGGAGCAGCTCGGGCCGAAGCTGGCCGGGGTACCGCTGATCATCCCACTCGCCTGGACCTGGATGGCCTGGCCCGCCTGGCTGACCGCGGTCCACCTCACCGGCGGTGGGCCGACCGGGGGCACCGGACCCGCTGTCCGCCGAATTGCGCTGGCAGCGGTCGGACTGGCCGCCTGGGATCTCTTCCTCGACCCGCAGATGGTCGCCGAGGGGCACTGGGCCTGGCGGAACGCCACTCCCGCGCTGCCCGGCCTGCCCGGCATCCCCATCAGCAACTACCTGGGCTGGCTGCTCTTCGCGGTGCTGGTGATGGCCGCCCTGCGGCCACTGGCCGGCACCGCCGTGGCCACCACCGACAGCCGCGACGCTCCGATGCTCGCGCTCTATCTGTGGACGTACGGCTCCAGCGTGCTGGCCCACGCCGTCTTCCTCGGCCTGCCCGCCTCGGCCGGGTGGGGGGCAGCGGTTATGGCGCTGACCGCGGTGCCGCTGGCGGTGACGCTGCTGCCCCGACGCCTCCGGCCGACGCTGTTGCCCCGACGCCTCCGGCCGGCGCTGTTGCCTCCCCGACGCGGCCGGAGGACACCAGCGGGCCGACGGCGTCGCGCCGACACGTCGGTATGAGCGACCCCGCCCGGCGTCGCGCCGCCGGCCCCCGCCGAGGCGGGGCGCCGACATGATCCTGTTGCTGGCGATCCTGGCCGGCGTGACCACGCTGACCACACACACCCTGGTCAACGCGGGCCGTTGGCTACGCCGCCCGGTCGGGACGCCGGCGACGGTGACCGAACCGGTGGCGGTGCTGCTGCCGCTGCGCAACGAGGCCGCCCGAGTCACCCCGTGCCTACGCGCGCTGCTGGCCCAGCGCGGTGTGCCACAGCTACAGATCATGGTGCTCGACGACGGGTCAACCGACGGCACCCGCGAGGTTGTCCGCACGGTCGCCGGCGACGACCCCCGGGTCACCCTGCTCGACGGCGACACTCCACCGCCGGGTTGGCTGGGCAAGCCGCACGCCTGCTGGCAGCTCGCCGCCCGAGCTGACCCGGCCGCCACCGTACTGGTCTTCGTCGACGCCGACGTGGTGCTCGCCCCCCACGCCGTGGCCGCGGCGGTCGGCGAGCTACGGGCCGCGCGGGTAGCGCTGCTGTCGCCGTACCCCCGGATCCTGGTCACGACGGTGGCCGACCGGCTGGTTCAGCCACTGTTGCAGTGGTTGTGGCTGACGTTCCTGCCGCTGCCCGCGATGGAGCGGTCGGCCCGGCCGTCCCTGGCCGCGGCCGGCGGGCAGTTCCTGGTCGTGGACCGGGCCGGGTACACCGCCGCCGGTGGACACGCGGCGGTGTCCGACCGGGTTCTGGAGGACGTCGAGTTGGCCCGAGCGGTCAAGCGGTCCGGCGGCCAGATCGCCCTCGCCGACGGCTCCCAGCTGGCCACCTGCCGGATGTACGACGACTGGCCACAGCTGCGCGACGGCTACTCGAAGTCGCTGTGGGCCTCGTTCGGTCGTCCCTCGGCCGCCGCCACGGTGGTCGCGCTGCTGCTGCTGCTCTACACCGCCCCGGCACTGGTCGCCGTGGCCGCGCTGGTCGGCGGTGCGCCGGGGACAGCCACCGTCGCCGCTGGGGCCTACCTGCTCGGGGTCGCCGGGCGGGTGGTCAGCGCCCGGGCGACCGGCGGTCGGTGGTGGCCGGACGCGTTGGGGCACCCCGCGTCGGTAGCGGTCCTCGGTTGGCTGACCCTGCGGTCGTACCATCTGCGGAAGCGACGGCGCCTGAGCTGGCGGGGCCGTCCGGTCAGCTAGGAGGCGCACCATGGCGCGGGTCGTGATCGTCGGCGCCGGGGTGGGTGGCCTGACCACCGCCGCCCGGCTGGCCACCACCGGGCACCAGGTCACCCTCCTGGAGCAGGGGGACACGGTGGGCGGCAAGCTCGGCCGGTACGTACACGACACGCCCGCCGGCCCCTTCCACTTCGACACCGGGCCCAGCCTGCTGACCCTGCCCCAGGTGTTCCACGAGCTGTTCGAGGCCACCGGGGCGAAGCTCGACGAATACCTGGACCCGGTCCCGCTCGACCCGATCGTGCGACACGTCTTCCCCCAGGGAGGACCAACGCTCGATTCGTGTGCCGACTCCGACGAGTTCGCCGCCCGCATCGGCGCGGCCTTCGGCGAGCGGGCCGCCGCCCAGTGGCGGCGCCTCTGGCAGCGTGCCGAGCGGGTCTGGACGGCCTCGGAACGGGATGTCCTGCGCCGCCGGGTCGACTCGCCCCGGGACCTGGCGATGCTGGCCTGGCGGCTGGGTGACCTGGCCGCTATCGGGCCGGGCCGCACACTCCGTGGACTCGGCCGCGCCCACCTGTCCGACCCCCGGCTCCGGATGCTGCTCGACCGGTACGCGACGTACGCCGGAACTGACCCGCGCCGGGCGCCGGCGGCCCTCGTCGCGGTCCCGTACGCCGAGCTGGCCTTCGGCGGCTGGTACCTCCGCGGTGGCCTGGGCACCCTCGCCGACGCCCTGCTGACCCGCTGCCTGGATCTTGGGGTGGTGGTACGGACCGGCGTCCGGGTCACCCGGATCGACGCGGCGGGCGGACGGGTGCACGGTGTACGCCTCGCCGGCGTAGACGCCCCCGTGCCGGCCGATGTGGTGGTGTCCAACGTTGACGCGCTCACCCTCTACCGGGACCTGCTGCCCACCCCACGACGGCTGGCCGCGCTGACCGACCGCAGCCTCGCCGGCTTCGTGCTGCTGCTCGGCGTACGCGGGGACTCTGGGCTGGCCCACCACAACGTCTTCTTCCCCGACAGCTACGACAGCGAGTTCGACGCGGTCTTCGGGGCACCCGGGCGGGGGATTCGGGCGCGCCCGGCCCCGGATCCGACGGTCTTCGTCACCGTGGCCGCCGACGAAACGGTCCACCCGGCTGGACACGAGGCGTGGTTCGTGCTGGTCAACGCCGCACGGCAGGGCACCGCCGCCGATGCTGTCGACTGGCGACGCCCCGGCCTGGCCGAGGCGTACGCGGACCGGATCCTGGACGTGTTGGCCGCGCGAGGGGTGGATGTACGGGACCGGCTGCTGTTCCGGGAGATTCGTACCCCGGCCGACCTGGGCGCTGCGACGGGCACACCGGGCGGAGCGATCTACGGCACCACGGGCGGCCTGCTCCGCCCGCCAAACCGGGGTCCGGTCCGCGGGCTGTGGCTGGTCGGTGGCTCCTGCCATCCGGGCGGGGGGCTGCCGATGGTCGCCCTCTCCGCCCAGATCGTCGCCGACTCCATCGGCCCTGCGTGGTAGCGGGTAAGCCCCGGTCCACCGACGCTTACTCGCGATGTCACGGCTTCGCCGGCGGCTCCCGTGGGCCGCGGGCGTCAGCTGGCATTGATCAGTGCGCCCCGGACGGCGGCCAGTAGCTGTCCGAGGCCGAAGCCGGCCAGCAATGCCCAGACCGCGCTCGCCACGGTGATGGTGCCTGCGGCCAGGTCCGGCTCGATCAGCCCGGTCAGCCCGGCCAACAGCAGGCCGACGAGGGCCACCACGACCCGGGTCGGCCGCTCCCCCACGGTCACCGCACCGATCTCCCGCATTCCGGCGGAGGTCGCCCGGGCACGCACGTACTCGTGCAGCCAGGAGAGCGCACCACCGGCGGCCACCAGCGCGCCGGGCGCGCCGAGCAGCCAGAACGCGACCAGCCAGGCCGCCTCGCCGAGCCGGTCAGCCACCGAGTCGTAGACGTACCCGAGCCGGGTGGTGCGGTTGCTCGCCACCGCGACCGCGCCGTCGAGGCTGTCCGCCACCGAGGCGAGCAGCACCAGCAACGCGCCGAGGAAGGGGCCGTCCTGCGGGCGTACCGCGACCAGCGGCACGCCGAGGCAGAGCAGCACCCCGACGACGGTCACCGCGGTCGGGGTGACCCGCAGCCGACCCAACACGTAGCCCCCGTGGTACGCGAGGCGCAGCCAGGCACGGACGGGCGGGGCCGCGGCGCGCGGATCGAACCCACCGTGCAGGCGCGCCCAGGCCGTGGCGTACTGCTCCCAGTTCAGCTGTCTGCCCACCACGGATCAACCGTCGCACCGATCGCGCGGTGTCGTGGCGCGTCTGGTCACCCGGGGGTGCTAACTCGCAGATTCCGCCAGATCTCCCGGGTCGCTGTGGACCGGTTGAAGGTGATGAAGTGGATGCCGGGAACCCCCTCGTCCAGCAGCCGCTGACACATCTCGCTGGCCTGCTCGACACCGAGCTCGCGGACCGCCTCCGGGTCGTCCGCGACCTGCTCGAAGCGCGCGGCCAGGGCCCGTGGGAAGGGCGCACCGGAGAGCTGCTCCGACCGCTCGATGGTGCTGACCTTCGTTACCGGCATTACACCGGGGATGATCGGTGTGTCACAGCCCGCCGCGACCACCCGGTCCCGCAGCCGAAGGTACTCATCAGCGTCGAAGAACATCTGAGTGATCGCAAACTCGGCGCCGGCCCGGCACTTGCGGACAAAGTATGCCGTGTCGGAGTCGATGTCGGGCGAGCGAGGGTGCTTGTACGGGAAGGCGGCAACACCGACGCTGAAATCACCCGCGTCCCGGACCAGGCGGACCAGGTCCTCCGCGTAGTCCACGCCGTCCGGGTGTGGGATCCACTCGCCGGTGGGATCACCGGGCGGATCGCCGCGCACGGCGAGCACGTTACGCACACCCGCAGCGGCCAACCGCCCGATCACGTGCCGCAGCTCGGCCACCGAGTGGTTGACCGCGGTCAGGTGCGCCATCGGCAGCAGCGTGGTCTCGGTGGCGACCCGTTCGGTAACCGCCACGGTCGTGTCCCGAGTCGAGCCACCGGCGCCGTAGGTGATGGAGACGAACGACGGGCGCAGCGACTCCAGCTCCCGGATGGCCTGCCAGAGCAGCCGCTCACCCTGCGCTGTCTTCGGGGGCATGAACTCGAAGGAGAAGGTCGGCCGGCGGTCGCGGATCAGCTCCCCGATCGCCGGCTGCGGATTGGGGAGAACCGATGGAAGACCAAGCGCCACGCCCTGACTCTAGCGGCGTACGGCCGCGATCCCTAGACCTTCCCCGCCGCAAACGGTACAAGGGGCATGGCCCGGTCGACACCACCCAACCCGGCAAAGTCGACACCGCGCGGTAGGGCACGGCGCGTCGCCCGGCCGCCGGTGCGTCGCCAGCCGTCGCGACCGGCTAGCGTCAAGGCGTGACCTACGCTGCTCCTGTCTCCCCGGTGGACCGTGCCGGGCTTCGGCAACGCGTCAACAAGGCACTGGCCGACTTCCTGGTAGATCGACGTGCCTGGATGACGGAGGTTGACGCCTCCCTCGCCCCGTTGGCCGACGCGGTCGAGGCGTTCGTCCTCGGCGGCGGCAAACGGCTACGGCCCGCCTTCGCCTACTGGGGCTACCGGGGCGCCGGTGGAATCGACACCGAAGAGGTCGCGACCGCCCTGGCCGCGTTGGAGTTCGTACAGGCCAGCGCGTTGATTCACGACGACCTGATCGATCGGTCGGACACCCGGCGGGGGGAGCCGGCGGTGCACCTGCGGTTCGCCGCCCGGCACAGGTCAGCGGACTGGGACGGAGACCCGGACGGATTCGGTGACGCGGCCGCCATTCTCCTGGGTGACCTGTGCCTCGTCTGGTCGGATGAGCTGCTGCACTCCGCCGGACTGGACCCGCACACCGTCGCCCGGGCACGACCCGTGTTCGACCAGATGCGAACCGAGGTCACCGTGGGCCAGTACCTCGACGTGCTGGCCCAGGCCAGCGGGGACACGTCGGTTGAGCGGGCCGGAAAGGTTGCCCGCTACAAGTCGGCGAAGTACACCGTCGAACGCCCGTTGTTACTCGGCGCCGCACTGGCCGACGCCACCCCCGAGGTCCACGCGGCGTACTCGGCGTACGGGCTGCCGCTGGGTGAGGCCTTCCAGCTCCGCGACGACGTGCTGGGGATCTTTGGGGACCCGGCACAGACCGGTAAACCAGCCGGCGACGACCTCCGCGAGGGAAAGCGGACATACCTGGTGGCGGCGGCGTTGGAGATGGTCGGCACCGCCGACCGGGAGGTGCTGCTCGACGGCCTCGGCGACTCCGACCTCGACGACGCCGGGGTGGCCCGGCTGCGGGAGCTGATCGGAGCCAGCGGCGCGCTCGGCCGCGCCGAGCAGCGGATCCAGGAGCTCACCGACACCGCGCTCGCCGCGCTATCCACCGTTGACCTCGACACCGAGGCGCACCAGGCCCTGGCGGACCTCGCCATCGCTGCCACCCGCCGCCCTGCCTGACCCCGCCCGATCCGGCCACCTGAGCCGGACCGGGCGGGGCGCCGAGGTCAGAAACCGAGGGCTTGGGCGCGGCGTTTGACCTCGCGGGCCTGATCGCCGGCCAGCGCCGCGGCGGCGGTGCCGCCGGGCAGGGTGTCGTCGGGCTGATAGAGCCAGCGCAGGATCTCCTCATCGTCGTAGCCGGCGTCGATGAGGAGATTCAGCACCCCGGGTAGATGCTTGAGCACCCCTCCGGTCGCCACCAGGTCCGCCGGTACCCGACGGGCACCGTCTCGGCGGACCGCGATCAGCTCCCGGTCCCGGATCATCTGGTGGACCTTGCTGATGGTCAGGTCAAGGCGCTCGGCGACAGCCGGCAGGGTCAGCCACGCGGTCGGTTCGGCGACAGGGCTCACGGCGGGCTCGCCAGCGGGAACGGAGTCGGTCACCCGACCACCCTGCCACGTCGCCCCGGCATCGGGCGAAGGCCCCCACGACACCGGACCATTGCCGTCGTGCACCGACCGGAGCTGCGGAAACGGCCGTCCGGCGAGTCTCCGGATTCAAAACGTCACTGCCGGCCTGTAGCATCGGTGTCCAACCACCTACCCCTGGACACATAGACTCCCTGCCGATGGACACACAGGTCGCCGACACGTTGCTGGGCTCACTGATTGACGGGCGCTACCGCATCCGCGGTCGGGTCGCCCGGGGTGGCATGGCGACTGTATACACCGCAACCGACGAACGCCTCGATCGCACCGTCGCAGTTAAGATCATTCATCCCACGCCGGGCCCGGCGGCCCAGGGACAGACAACGGGCTTCGTGGAACGTTTCGCCGACGAGGCGAAGACCATCGCCCGGCTGACCCACCCCAACGTTGTCGCGGTCTACGACCAGGGCATCCACGCTGACCGGCCATACCTGGTCATGGAGTACGTGCGCGGTCGCACGCTGCGCGACGTGCTCGCCGAACGGCACCGGCTCAACCCCGACGAGGCGCTCGCGATCACCGAACAGATGCTCGCCGCGATCGCCGCCGCGCACCGGGCCGGGCTCGTCCACCGGGATGTCAAACCAGAGAACGTGCTGGTCGCCGAGGCACCGACCGGAGGTGCGGCCAACCTGGTCGACAGCGTGGTTAAGGTCGCCGATTTCGGACTGGCCCAGGCGGTGGAGGCGAGCGCCCACGACGCGCAGGCCAACCAGCTGATGGCCACGATCGCCTATGTCGCACCGGAGCTGGTGACTGACGGGCACGCCGACCCGCGCACCGACGTCTATTCGGCGGGCATCGTGCTGTTCGAGATGCTCACCGGTCGCGTGCCGTACGACGGCCATCGCCCGGTTGAGGTGGCCTGGCAGCATGTGCGACAGGACGTGCCGGCACCGTCAACCCTGGTGCCAGGACTACCGAAGCCCCTCGACGACCTGGTCCTCCGCGCTACCCGGCGCGATCCCGGTGCCCGCCCCGCCGACGCCGGTGCCCTGCTCGCCCAGGTCCAGGTGGCCCGGGAGGGGTTGGGCAACCCAAATACCCACACCACGGTGCTACGCCGGGTGACCGAGAAGCCCCCGGTGAGCGAGCCGACCATGGTGGTGGCGGCCGTACAGCCGGCGCAGCGCCCCGCCTGGTCCCGGTTGCCCGGGGAGGCACCACGGGGCGGCCGACGAAGGGCGGCCGACAACGAGAGTGTCTGGTCCCGGTTGGGCCCGCTGCCCGGTCGGCTCGTGGGTGAGCAGCGCGGCCGGCTTGCGGTGGCCGCTGTCGTCGTGATGCTCGGGCTGATCGCCGCGGTGGGTGGCTGGTGGGTCGGGGTCGGCCGATACACACAGGCCCCAGAGTTGGTGAGCCTGGACCAGGCCGCCGCGGAAGCACAGGCGAGGCGGGCCGGTCTGGTCCTCCAATACACCGACCCACGCCACGACGATCAGGCACCGAAGGACGCCGTCCTGTTCCAGGATCCGGCCTCTGCGTCCCGCATCGTGAAGGGTGGCACGATCACCCTCACCCTCTCGCTGGGCCCCGAGCAGTTCGCGGTGCCGGATGTCGTCGGCAAAGAGTTCGAGTTGGCCGCGACCGACCTGACCGAGGCCGGCCTGAAGGTGGTCAAGGGCTCCGCCAGCTACCACAACAGCCTGCCGGAGGGCATGGTGGTCGCCACCGACCCGAAGGCCGGCGCCGAAGTCAAGCCCGGACACGAGGTCACGGTAACGCTGAGCAGAGGCAGGGCGCCGATCTCGGTGCCGAATCTGGTCGGTAAGCGCCTGGACGAGGCCCGTTCGATCCTGAATCAGCTCGGGCTGGTACTCGCTGAGCCGCCGACGGTGAAGGAGTCCGACAAGCCCAAGAACGAGGTCATCGGGCAGAGTCCAGCCGACGGCGACGGCGTGGAGAAGGGAACGGAGGTCAGCCTGGAGGTGAGCCAGGGCCCACCGCAGGTTGTCATCCCCCGCGTGATCGGCATGCCATGCCAGCAGGCCAAGCAGGTGTTGGAGGAGCAGTCCTTCCCGGTCGCGGTGCAGTTCAACCAGAACGGCACCGTCCGGTTCCAGAGCCCCGGAGAGAACTCCCAGGTGCCGCCGGGTACCCGGATCACCCTCGGTTGCCTGTGACGGCGACGATGCGACCGGTCGGTGCGCACACACCGACCGGGGGCGGGCTGGCGAAAGCCGCCCTGCCGTACCTGGATGCGACGGGCGCCGAGGTCGCGCAGGTCTACGTGTCCAACTCACGGGGCTGGGCCTTGCCGCCCGGCAACCCGGCACAGGACGCGCTGTTTCGCGACGGCTGCGCCGAACGTGGCGTCCCGGTGTTCATCCACGCGTCCCTACTGGTCAACCTCGGCTCGCCCACGGCGGCGACGGTGGAGCGGTCAGCGCTGACGCTGGCGCACGCGCTACGCCGAGGGGCGGCGATCGGCGCCCAGGGGGTGGTGTTCCACGCCGGTAGCGCGGTCGACGCCGGATACGCCGACACGGCGATGCGCCAGGTCCGGGAGGTGCTCCTTCCGCTGCTGGACACCGCCGGTGACACGAACGGACCGATGCTGCTGGTCGAACCGAGCGCTGGCGGCGGGCGCTCGCTCGCCGCCCGGGTAGAACAGCTCGGCCCCTACCTGGACGCGGTTGACCGACACCCGCGGCTCGGCGTCTGCCTCGACACCTGCCATGCCTGGGCCGCCGGGCACGACCTGGCCGTCGAAGGTGGCATGACCGCCACGCTCGACACCCTGGTGGACACCGTGGGGGCGGACCGGCTGCGGCTGGTGCACGCCAACGACTCGAAGGACCTCTGCGGCTCCACCCGGGACCGACACGAAAGCATCGGCAAGGGCACCATCGGGGAGCCCGCCTTCGCCGAGCTGATGCGCCACCCGGCGACCTCCGGGGTACCGACGGTGGTGGAGACCCCGAGCGAGAAGCACGTGGGCCACGCCGCCGACGTGGCCGTTCTCAAGCGGCTACGAACCTGACCCGGTCCGCGGTGCGAATCAGGTACGCAAGACCCGGGCGAGGACGTCGATCGCGCGGCTGATCGCCGCGTCGTCCACCCCGAGATGGGTGACCAGGCGGGCAGTACGCGGGCCGAGCACACTGACCAGCACCCCTTCCGCACGGGCCACGGCGGCGAAGGTGTGGGCGTCCATCGGTGTCTTGGTGAGATCCAACGGGACCAGGTTGGTCCGCACCTCTGCCGCCAAGACCCCAAACGGTGCAACCGCATCGGCGAGCCGGGTTGCCCGCACGTGGTCCTCGGCGAGCCGCTGCACCTGGTTTGCCAGGGCGTACCGGCCGGCAGCGGCGAGGATCCCGGCCTGCCGCATGCCGCCGCCCATCCGCTTACGGATGAACCGAGCTCGTTCGATCTTGTCGGCACTGCCCACCACGAGCGAGCCGACCGGCGCGCCGAGCCCCTTGGAGAGGCAGACCGACAGGGTGTCGAAGAGCATGCCGTAGGTGGCCAGCGGCACCCCGTCGGCGATGTGCGCATGCCAGATCCGAGCACCGTCGCAGTGCACCGCGACCTGGGCGTCGTCGGCAGCCCGACGCAGCTCACGCAGGGCCGCCAGCGGGATCACCCCACCACCGCCCCGATTGTGGGTCTGCTCCACGGCGACCGCCCGGGTGGGCACCGCGAAATAGCCATCGGGCCGAATCATGCCCGCGACCACATCCGGGTCGACCGCCGCGCCGACCGCCGGCCAGGTCCGCGACGAAATGCCACCATAGACGGCAGCCGCACCGATCTCGTACGTCACCACGTGCGCGTCCGCATCGCAGAGCAGTTCGCCGCCGGGCGGCACCAACAACTGCAGCGAAATCTGGTTGGCCATCGTCCCGGTCGGGCAGAACAGCGCCGCCTCGTGGCCAAAGAGCGCCGCAACCTCGGCTTCGAGGGCGTTGACCGTAGGGTCCTCGCCGTAGACGTCGTCGCCCACCTCGGCGACGGCCATCGCCTCCCGCATTCCCGCGGTCGGGCGGGTGACGGTGTCCGAGCGCAGATCGATCATGATGTCCTCACTCCTCGCGTCAGCCACAGCGTCCCTTCCCGGCCGCCGACTGCGGGGCTCGCAAGCTCACTCCTCGCGTCAGCCACAGCGTCCCTTCCCGGCCGCCGACTGCGGGGCTCGCAAGCTCACTCCTCGCGTCAGCCACGGAGCATCTCGGCTACCAGGAACGCCAACTCCAGCGACTGTTGGGTGTTCAGCCGCGGGTCGCAGGCGGTCTCGTACCGGTCGGGCAAATCGACATCGCCGATGCCCTGGGCACCGCCGAGGCACTCGGTGACATCTTCCCCAGTGAGCTCGACATGCAGCCCGCCGGGGTGGGTTTCCAGGCCACGGTGCACCTCGAAGTAACCCAACACCTCGTCTACGATCCGGTCGAAGTGCCGGGTCTTGTAGCCGTTGGACGATTCATGAGTGTTGCCGTGCATCGGGTCGCACTGCCACACCACCTTGGCGCCGGCGGCGGTGACCTTGGCGACGAGTGACGGCAGGACATCACGGACCCGGTGGTTGCCCATCCGGCTGATCAGGGTCAGCCGGCCCGGAACATTGTTCGGGTTGAGCTTCTCGCACAGCTCGATGACCTCATCTGGCTTCGTCGTCGGGCCGAGCTTCACTCCAATCGGGTTCGCGATCCGGGAGATGAAGTCAACATGCGCCCCGTCGAGCTGCCGGGTACGCTCGCCCACCCAGAGCAGGTGCCCGGAGAGCCCATACGCTCGGCTGTCGGAGACCCGGGTCAATGCCCGGTCGTACTCCAAGGCCAGCGCCTCGTGAGAGCAGTAGAGGGTGACGGTCCGCAACGCCTCGTCCTCGGTCATCCCGCAGGCCCGGATGAAGGCCAACGCCCGGTCAATCTCCCGGGCGATCGCCTCGTACCGCTCGCCGGCCGGCGAGTTCCGCACGAAGCCCTTGTTCCAGTCGTGCACCGCGTGCAGGTCCGCCAGCCCGCCAGCAAGGTAGGCACGGAGCATGTTCATCGCGGCAGCGGAGTTCGCGTACGCCCGGATCATGCGTTGCGGGTCGGCAACCCGCGCCTCCGGCGTCGCATCCAAGGAGTTGATCATGTCACCCCGGTAGGCCGGCAGGCCACGCGCGTCGGTCGGCAGCGACCGGGGTTTGGTGTACTGACCGGCCGCTCGGGCAACCTTGACCACCGGCAACGAGGCGCCGTAGGTCAGCACGATCGCCATCTGCAGCAAGGTGCGGGCGTTGGCGAGCAGGTGGCTCTCGGTGTTGTCGGCGAAGGTCTCCGCACAGTCCCCGCCCTGGAGCAGGAAGGCCTTACCCTCACAAACCAGTGCGAGTTGGCGCCGCAACTGATCGACCTCGTACGGGGCCACGACCGATGGGACGTTCTCCAGCACCTTGCAGACCTCGGCGACCTGGGCACCGTCCGGCCAAGGCGGGGTCTGGGCACGCGGCAGGTCCCGCCAACGGTCCAGGCCGAGGGCAGCGTCCTCGGCGGAGTCGATGGTGGGCCGGCTGGTCTGCAGCACGGGACTACCGACAGCGGGATGGCTCAGCTGATGCCACTCATGGCGCATGCAAGAAAGCCTACGGCGACGGACCCGGCACCAAACCCGCGAGGGGGGCAGTTCCGGCGGGTGAGAGATCCGTCACCGAGATCGATCTGAATCGGGCACGGGGGACGCCGGCCGCGGGAACGGCCGGATCAGGGGGTTTCGGTCGGCTCAGGAGTCCCGGTCGAGGCGGGCACCGTACTGCCGAGTGTCTCACCCGCGATACACCAATCAGCCCCGTCCCGGGTGACCGTGAACAGCAACGGGCGGACCAACGCCTCCGGACCGGAGGACACCGACACCGTCGCGCTGACCTCCTCGCCCCGCGGACCGGGCTCGACCTCGGTGATCTGCGCCTGCGACACCTCAAAATGGTCGGCGAAGTCCCCACTCGGTCCGGTGGCGACAGCGTCGAACGCCGGATGCATCACGGCACAGAACTGACTACGCCCGGCAGCCACGTCCTTGGCCGCTACCGCATCAAGGTACGCCTGCACCCGCTCCCGCGCCTTGGCCGCGCTCTCCACCGCGGGCGCCTCCTCGGCGGACTCCGTCGGCTCGTCTGCGCTGCAACCGAGGAGGGTCACCAGCAAACTCCCGCCGAGCACGCCGAGCCCCAGTCTCCGGTACGCCGTACGCATGCCACCTCCGAACGCCATGGATTCCGGCCGTCGACCGGCGAGTCTGTCACATCGGCCGGAGCGCCGGCCCCACCGACACGGGCGGGGAAGGAGCGTTCCGCGACCCCTCCCCCGCCCGTGTCGATCGGGTGTGGCCGCGGTGCTAACCGAGGCCACTCTCGATGGCGCTGATCAGCTCCCCGTCGGTCGTATCGCCGGAGAGCTCCCAGAAGAACGCGCCACCGAGGCCCTCGTTCTTCGCGTAGGTCATCTTGCCGCCGATGGTGGTCGGGGTGTCGTAGCTCCACCAGTTGTTGCCACACCTGGCGTACGCTGTGCCACCGACCATCCCGGTTACCGGACAGCTGTTCTTCAGAACCTTGTAGTCATCGAAGCCCGGTTCGTAGGTGCCGGGGGCGGGTCCGGTGGCGGTGCCACCCGGCGCGGTCTGGGTGACACCGGTCCAACCTCGACCGTAGAAGCCGATACCGAGCAGCAGCTTGTCGGCTGAAACCCCCTTGTTCTTGAGCTTCTGGATCGCCGCATCGGACCAGAAGCCTTGCTGCGGAATGCCAGAGTACGAGTAGAGCGGCGAGTGCGGAGCGGTCGGACCCTGCGGGCTGAAAGCGCCGAAGTAGTCGTAGGTCATCGCCATGATCCAGTCAAGGTTGGCCGCGGCGCCGGCGTAGTCGGCAGCGTCGATCCGACCTCCGTTGCTGGCGTCACCGGTGATCGCGGCGGTGACCAGGGCCGATGGACCAAATCGGGAACGGAGCGCGTCCACCACGTTCTTGAACGCAGCCGGCCCACTGGAGTCACAGGTGAGACCGCAGGCGTTCGGGTACTCCCAGTCGATGTCGATACCGTCGAAGACATCCGCCCAGCGCGGATCCTCGACCAGGTTGTAGCAGCTCTCGGCGAAGGCGGCCGGGTTCTGCGCCGCCTGGGTGAACCCACCGGACCAGGTCCAGCCGCCGAAGGACCAGACCACCTTGAGGTGCGGATACATCGCTTTGAGCTTGCGCAGCTGGTTGAAGTTTCCCCGCAACGACTGGTCCCATGTGTCGGCGACGCCGTCCACGCTGTCCGCCGCGGTGTACGCCTTCTCGTAGTCGGCGTAGCTGTCGCCGATCCCGCAGCGCCCACCGGCCGTCTTGCCGAACGCGTACATAATGTGGGTCAGCTTCGAGGCCGAGCCGCTGGTGTGGATGTTCTTCACGTGGTAGTTGCGGGCGTAGATGCCCCACTGCGTGAAGTAGCCAACGAGCTTGTGGTCACCATCTGGCGGTGCGGTGGTCGGCGTTGGCGGCGGCGCGGTCGTCGGAGGGGATGTGGTCGGGGGTGATGTGGTCGGGGGTGATGTGGTCGGGGGTGATGTGGTCGGGGGTGATGTGGTCGGCGGCGCGGATCCGCCGGAGCAGGCAGCACCGTTGATCGTGCAGTTCGTTGGCGCCCGATAGGGACCGGTCCCGTTGTACCCCCACCTGAAGCTGGCGCCTGGGGCGAGCGGCCCGGCCCAACTCTTCTTGACCGCGACGTAGTGGTTGCCGGTTCGGGTGACGTCGGCGTCCCAGAAAACGCCGATACTGGCCCCAGCGGGAAGATCGAACTCGATCCGCCAGGTACTCAGCGACTCATTCGAGCCATTGGTGACCGTCACCTCCGCCTGATGACCGGTCCCCCAGTCCTGCACCACGTCGAACGTGGCGGTGACGCTGCCGGCGCCGTACGCCGAGGCCATCGGGACAGTCGCGGCCGCCAGCACGACTACCACACCGGCCCAGAGAGCCCGGCGAAGTGATCTCTTCATGCAACACCCCTCAAACAGTTAGGAAACTTTTTTAATTGTTAATGAGACGTTACTCACAGGTTCGCAAATTCGTCAAGGCGTTCACGCGCATCACAACGGAAAATTCAGAATAGAACCGACGAACCGGCCATACTCCCTGTTGGGCAAATGCCGACACAACCACGGAAATATATACGGCTGAATCGAGATATATGATCTGAAAACAGTTTGCCGCGCGCGGAACGACGATCAGCGCGAAAGGGCCAACAGTCGCCACCCCAGCGCCCGTCCGCGGAGCGACCCGAGGACACCCGACACCGCCGGCATGCGCACTCCCCGCCACCGGCCGATTTCCAACGGTGGCGGTCGACAGGGACCCGCCTTTCCGCACCCACAGGAAGCCCTGCGCAGTACGCTACGGTTTGGCTCGCAGTGGAGTGACTGGTAAAATCCGGCTATCTGAGTGGCTATTCGCGATTGTCATGGTGGGTGGTCACGTCGGCACGCCGGAAGGCCGAGGACGCAGTTTTCGGCCCATGCGCGACAGTGCGACCCAGCGGAACATTTCGGGCTAGCCCACCGATCCGGCGACACGGGCCGAAAAAGGACGGCACATGCTGCATCACCCGGCCAGACTGCCCCCGCCTCGGCGGCCCACGATGGTGGATGTCGCGCGACGTGCCGGCGTGAGTCTGAAGACCGTCTCCCGTGTGGTCAACAACGAGCCAGCCGTCGGTCCCGAACTTGCCGAACGAGTCATGACTGCCATCTCCGAGCTGGGCTTCCGGCGCAACGACATCGCCCGAAATCTCCGATCCCGAGAGCTCAGCGCCACGATCGGCCTACTCATCGAAGAAATCGCCAATCCGTTCTACGCGACGGTCGCGGGTGTCGCGGCGGAGGTCGCGGCGGCACACCAGACACTGCTGATCACCGCCTCTTCGGAGGAGGATCCGGACCGCGAACGCACGCTGTTGCTGGAGTTGGTCCAGCGCCGGGTGGACGGCCTGCTCGTGGTTCCCGCCGGAACAGACCACTCCTTTCTTCGGCGGGAGGTGGAGATGGGCCTTCCGGCGGTGTTTATCGACCGACCGCCGGGGCAGCTCCTCGCCGATGTGGTCCTCCTGGACAACCAGGGCGGAAGTCGCGCCGGAATTCGCTCACTACTCGACGCGGGACACCGACGGATCGGCATTTTGCTGGGTTCCTTGAACGTATACACAATGCGGGAGCGGCTGGCCGGCGTACAGGCCGAGTTGTCGGGTTCCGGTATCGCGTACGACGAGGCGTTGGTACGGAGTGGAATAGAGGGCCCCGAGCAGGCCAGCCGGGCGGTGGCAGAGATGTCCGGCCTCGCCGACCAACCCACCGCCTTCTTCTGCGCCAACAACCGACTCACCCTCGGCGCGCTCCAGGAGCTTCATGGCCGAGGTAGCGATGCGGCGTTGGTCGGTTTCGACGATTTTGAACTGTCCCATCTGATGCCCCGACCGTTGACCGTCATCGCCTACGACCAACGTGAACTGGCGCGGATCGCGACGGAACGACTGTTCGAACGCATCGGTGGGGACCGGTCGTGGCCGTCAACCTCGGTCCTGCCGACGCAGTTGGTTCAACGGGGCCTGAGCTGACACCGACCCGCTCCGGGGTCTGCCGATCAGCACCCGGTGTCCGGCCGACGCTTCCGCCGGCCGGACCGAGATCGCTACGCTGGCCCCGGGGGGAACGCCGCGACGGCATCGGCGAGCGTGGGTGGATCAGCCCCCCGCCGGCCACAGGTGAGCGCGGCGATGGTGCTGGCCTGATGCAGCCCCTGGCGCCACTGACTCGGGGTAACGGCAGCGAGACGGGCACCGGGCTGATCACCAAGCGCACCGAAGTCCGCGAGGGCGGCGAGCAGGCCCCCGGTGAACGAATCGCCCGCACCGACGGTATCGACCACCTCGCCCCGCCGGGCTGGCTGTCGGTACATCGCCCCGTCCGGAGCCAGCAGACAACTGCCGGCAGCGCCGCGCGTCACCACCGCGCAGGCCACCCCGGCAGCCCGCCACTCGGCCATGACCTGTTCGATGGTGCGGTCCGGGTAGAGCCAGTCAAGGTCCTCCTCGCTCGCCTTGACAAGGTGCGCGGAGCGCACCTGCCGCTCGACCCGGCGCTGCTCCCCAATGCGGTCGGGGACGATGGTGGGGCGCAGGTTGAGGTCGATCGACAGGGTGAGCGCCCCGCGGTCTCGTTCCCGGACGAAGAGCTCTTCTACGACCGCCGCGCCCGGTGCCAGGGCGAGCGCCAGGGAGCCGGAGTGCAGAGCGGTCAGCCCGGTGTCGGCGAGGCTCGGTAGCTCGGTCGTGGTCCACTGCCAGTCGGCGGTCCCGGTCAGGTAGCACTGGTAGGTGGCCTGGCCGGAGTCGTCGAGCGTGGCGACCACCAGTGAGGTTGACTCAACCGCAGAAACCGCCCAGGTCAGGTCGACTCCGTTGGCGTGCAGGTGGCCCCGGATCCGCTGGCCGAAGCCGTCGTTACCGAGCCGAGCGAGCAGCCGAACCGGCTGCTCGAGCCGGGCCAGGGTGAGTGCGACATTGGCGGGTGAGCCGCCGGGCACGGCGCGGTAGCTACCGGCCGTGTCCTCCGCGACCAGGTCGATCAGCGCTTCGCCAACAACCGCGATCACCGGCCTACCTCCGCCTGATTCGTTCCCACGGGGGCGTACAGACCCGCGAGGCTGGGCTTGATCGGTGACTGGGACAGTAGGACGGCCTGGTACGCGTGGTAGACATCGGGGCGGCCCTGCCAGACCCGGTTCGCCGGCTGGTTCAGCTCGTCCAGCTCGTGGTGCCACTCTCCGGTCTTCGCATCAATGAGGTGGCGGAGAGCGTAGTCCCAGAAGATCTGGTACCAGTGCTCGTAGTAGTGGTCACCGGTGCGCCGCCACAGCGTCGCTGCCGCCCCGATCGCCTCGGCCAGCACCCAGTGCATCCGGGATCGAACCACTGGCCGGTCCGACCAGTCGAGGGTGTAGACAAATCCATCCGCCCCGTCCACCGACCAGCCACGGGTGACCGCTGCGGTGAAGAGCGCACGCGCGTCATCGAGAAGCCATCGGGGCGGCGCTACGAGCGCGGTCTCCAGGTGTAGCAGCAGTCGTGCCCACTCCAGCCAGTGCCCCACCGTGGACCCGTACGGCCGGAAGGGGTCCGCGGGCTGGTCGAGGTTGTAGTCCAGCTGCACCTCCCAGTCGGCGGTGAAGTGCTCGGGCAGCCGCCAGTCGTGTCGGGCGGCCACGTCGTGTACCAGGTGCTCACAGATCGCCAGCGCGCGTTGCCCCCAGCGACGGTCCCCGGTGACCTCACCGACGGCCAGGAACGCCTCAACCATGTGCATGCTGCTGTTCGCACCACGGTAGGGCTCCAGCTCGGAGAAGTCCCGGCTCCACGACTCCCGGGTCCGACCGGCGGTCTCGTCCCAGAACCGGTCGCCCACCACCGCGATCGCCTCGGCCAGGAGTTGGTCGGCACCGGGCCGACCCGCGCGGGTCGCGCTACTCGCGGCCAGTAGGACAAAGGCGTGCTCGTACGCGGACTTCCGGTCAGTGACCGGTTCCCCACCCAGCTCCACGGCGCTGAACCAACCGCCGTGCCGCGCGTCCCGCAGGGTACTGCGCAGCGTGGTGACGCCGTGGTCCACCGCGTCGGCGGTGTCGGAGATCTGTTGCAGATGCGCCAGGGCGAAGACGTGGGTCATCCGACAGGCGATCCAGGTGTGCAGCGGCTGGCGCGGGTCGGGTTCGCCACGCTCGCCCAACCACCAGAACCCGCCCTCGGGCCGAATCGAGGTGCGGGCGGCGCGCAGCAGCGCGTCGCGTTGGTTGGCGAGGAGCTGCTGATGGGCGGCGTCCGGATTCGGGCCGGTTTGCGTCGGCCGCCGGCCGGAGAGATGTTCGGTCATGTCAGCTCTTCACCGATCCCGCCATGAGGCCACCGATGAACCAGCGACCCAGGAATACGTAGACAACCAGCGTGGGCAGCGAGGTGATCAACGCCCCGGCCATTGAGGCCGCGTAGTCGGGGGACTGAGCTCCCGCGAGCGCATTGAGCGCGATCGTGATCGGCCCATTACGGGTATTGGAGAGGAAGATCGCGAACAGGTAGTCGTTCCACGCAGAGGTGAACTGCCAGATCACGGCGACCACGAAGCCCGGAATCGACACCGGCAGGATGATCGACCGGAAGGTACGGATGAGGCCCGCACCATCGACCCACGCAGCCTCGACCATCTCCACCGGCACCGTGGTGGCGTAGTAGTTACGGAAGATGAGCGTGCAGATCGGGATGCCGTAGACGCAGTGCACGAAGATCAGCGTAGGAATACCCGGCGCGATACCGAGGGTGCTGACCACGTCCCGCAACGGAATCATCACCGCCTGGTAGGGGATGAACATCCCGAACAGGATCAGGGTGAACACGATGTCCGCACCGGGAAACCGCCACCGGGACAGAACGAAACCGTTCGCCGCGCCGAGCAGCGAGGAGATCAACGCGACCGGAATGGCGAGCTGGAAGGTCCGTACAAACGACGGGCCCAGGGCCGCCCACGCTTTGGCCCACGATTCGGTGCTCCACTGCTCGGGCAGATTCCACTGCCCGTTCACGCCGATGTCAGAGCCGGACTTGAAGCTGGTCACGACGAGGACGTACGCCGGCATCAGAACGATGAGCAGGAAGAGCAGCAGCAGGCAGTACCGGAGAGTACGCCCGATCACGCCAGTGGTGGGGCCGCCACGCTTTCGGGGCGGCGCCGCGACGGCCGGTGGGGGCGTCCGCCGAGGGGTCGTGGTGGTCACGAACGTCGCTCCGTTCTCATCGTCTGCACCAGGTAGGGCACGATGACCAGCGCGACCAGCAACAACAAGATCACCGAGATCGCCGAGGCCTTGGCGTAGTCACTGGTCAGCAGGGTCTGCCAGACGTAGACGGCCGGCACCTCGGTCAGCCACTGGGCACCGGAGACAGACATGATCAGGTCAAACATCTTCATGGACATGTGCCCGACGATGATCAACGCGGTGAGTGCCACCGGAGTCAGCTGCGGAAAGAGGACCCGCCGGTAGAGCTGGAAGGTGCTGGCACCATCGACCGCCGCCGCCTCGCGAAGCTCCGCCGGGATGCCGCGGAACCCAGCCAGGAACAGCGCCATGACATAGCCGGAGAGCTGCCAGATCGCCGGGACCGCCATGGCGACCATGCCCCATTCCGGGTCAGTCCACCAAGGGTTTTGCAGGAAGCCGAGATTCAGCTGCCCGAAGATCGCGTTCAGGCCACCAGCGTCGTCGCCCTGCCCGGAGTTCATCAGCCATCGCCAGACCACACCGGAGGCGACGAACGAGACCGCCATGGGAAACAGGTAGACGGTCCGGAACAGCCCCTCGGCCCGGACCCCGCGCTCCAGGAGAAACGCCCAGAGCAGGCCCAACAGCATCGTGCCGAGCAGGAAGACGACGGTAAAGATCAGCAGATTCCGCAGTGAGTGCAGGAACCGGCCGTTGATGTCGTTGGTGAACAGGTCGACATAGTTACTCAGGCCGACGAATCCGTCCGACTCGGCGGCGGTGTGCCGATCCGACATCGAGACCTTTATCGTCCAGCCAATGAGGCCGTAGACGAACACTCCAAGCAGGAGTAAGGAGGGGGAAATCAGCAGAAGGCCGGGTCCCCATCGCCGGACGCGAGTAAGCATGGCAGATTCCTGGTGGGTTCGGACGGACGGGTGTCAACCGGGACCGGTAACCGCACGGCCGAGCGAGAGCGCCAGCCGTGCGGTTACCGAACTGCGAGCCGTTCTAGTTCTTGCCGAGCGCGGCGGCAGCGGACATCGCCTTCTGCAGTCCCGCCACGTCCTGGTCGCTGGAGAACTTGCCGATCGCGGAGTTCGCCGCCTCGACGGCGCCCTGCGAGCAGGCCGCACCGTGGGCGCAGGACGGGACCTGCGTGCCGGTCTTCCACGCCTGGATGGCCGACTGCTGGTAGGCGGGGTAGTCGGCCTCGGTGACGTCGGTGCGGGCGGGGATGGAGCCCTTCTTGATGTTGAACGCCTGCTGCCCCTCAGCGCTGCCGACGGTCTTCAGCCAGCACTTGGTGCCCTCGGGGTTCTTGGCACCCTGCGGCAACACGAAGGAGTCGGCGAGCCACTGGAAGGTGTCCCCGTTGCCTGGGAACGCGATGTGGTCGAAGTCGGTGAAACCCTTGGTCTCGAAGTCGCTCGGCGCCCAGTCCCCCATCAGGAAGAAACCGGCCTTGCCGTCTATGAGGAGCTTGCCGGCGTCGGTCCAGTCGTAGGTGTCGCGGTCCGCGTTGGTGTAGCTGAGCAGCCGCTTGTAGTTCTCCAGGCCCTGGGTGACCTCGGGGCTGTTCCAGTCGGTCGCACCGGTCCAGAGACCGGTGAAGCTCTCCGGGCCGAGGTCACTGATCAGGACCGCCTCCAGCAGCATCAGCTGGGACCAGTCCTTGCCAATCGCGAGCGGCGCGCTGATGCCCGCGGTCTTGAGCGTGTCGAGCGCGGCGAAGAGGTCGGCCAGCGTCGTCGGCGCGGCCGTGACACCGGCATCGGCCAGGACCGACTTGTTCGTCCAGAGCACGTTCGACCGGTGGATGTTCACCGGCACCGAGTAGACCTTGCCGTCCACGCTGAGGTTGTCGAACAGTCCCGGCGGCAGCGCCTCGGTGAGGCCCCACTCCTCGTACAGGGCGCTGAGATCCTCGATCTGGCCGGCCGCGATGTAGTCCGACAGCGCGGCACCGGCGTGGGCCTGGAAGGTATCCGGCGCGTCGCCCTGCTGGAGCCGGGAGGCCAGCACCTGCTTGGCGTTCGAACCGGCGCCGCCCGCCACCGCCCCATTCACAAACGAGTAGTCACACTGCTCGTCAAAGGCGGTGACCAGACCGTCGAGGCCAGCCTTCTCGCCCCCGTCGGCCCACCAGGTGAAGACCTCCACCTCCTGGTCGGCCCCGCTGTCGGCACCACCGCAAGCGGCGGGCGACAGCAACGCGAGCGCCCCGACCGCGGCGACGGCCGCCCTACGCATCCTGCCCATGCTTCCTCCCGCTGGGGATGACATCGTTGTCTGAGAGCCACCACACTTTCGCTGCGCCCAGTTTTCGTCAACATCAGCCCAGCTACGAAAAAGTAACGATGACATCACGAGACGACCCGTCAAAAACTACTTAACTCTCCTATTACAGCCACTCCGACGCGACGATCATGAATTGCGCCGCCGGAGGCTCCCCCGAGACGATCACCAACCTATTGACAACGTTGTCTCCTGCCGACACGCTTTCTCCGACCCTCAAGCGTGACCCCCCGCACGCTTGACGACCCCCTGGAGGATCACGTGGGCAGACACCGGCGGGCGATCGCCACCGTGCTCGCGGTTGGCCTGGCGATACCGGGCACCCAACTGCCAGCAGCGGCGGCACCGTCGCTCGACACCAACTTCTTCTCCTCGTTCGATTCCGACGATTCACATCCGACATGGACCAACACCGTAGAAACCGACGCGGCCGGAAAACCCAAGATGTCCGGCGTCACCGGAAATCCAGATTCCGGCGGAATCCCCGGCAACATCAATGACACGATCGCCGAGGTAACCGCCAACGGCGACAACCCGCCCAACGAAACCGTCCGACGGGTAATCGACAATGACCCGTCCACCAAGTGGCTGGTCTTCGAGCCCACCGGCTGGGTACAGGCCCAGCTCGAGGCGCCTGCGACGGTGGTGCACTACGCGCTCACCTCCGCCAACGACGTACCGGAGCGGGACCCGCAGGACTGGGAGCTACAGGGGTCGACCGACGGCGACACCTGGGTCACCCTCGACGCCCAGACCGGGCAGGACTTCCCCGAACGGTTCCAGACCAAGGAGTACCGGTTCAGCAACAACACCGAGTACTCGCACTACCGCCTGGACATCACGGCCAACCACGGCGCAGACATCGTCCAGCTGGCGGATCTCCAGCTCTCCGACGGCGACACCACCCCCAAGCCGCCGACACCGATGTACAGCGTCGTTGACAACGGGCCCGCGGGAAGCCCCACCGCCAAGGCCAACGCCGGCTGGAGCGGCGAACACGCGCTGCGCTACTCGGGGGGACAGACCGTCGACGGACGCGGCTACGCCTACAACAAGATCTTCGATGTTGCCATCGACGTCACCGCAACCAGCGAACTGTCGTACCTGATCTTCCCCGAGCTGACCCAGGGCGATCTCGACTATCCGAGCACCTACGCCGCGGTCGACCTGGCCTTCGACGACGGCACCTACCTCAGCGACCTGGACGCGGTTGACCAGTACGGCTTCGGTCTACACCCATCGAAGCAGGGGACCACCAAGTCGCTCTACGCCGACCAGTGGAACAGCAAACGATCGTCCCTCGGTGAGGTGGCCGCGGGGAAGCGGATCGATCGGATTCTGATCGGGTACGACAGCAATATCGGCCCCGGCACCTTCCGGGGCTGGGTGGACGACATCCGAGTGACCGGGAGCCCCGAGCGCCCCGCCTACGACCGGCTCTCCGACTACGCGTTGACCACCCGTGGGACGAACTCCACCGGAGACTTCTCCCGGGGAAACACCTTCCCGGCGACCGCGGTGCCGCACGGCTTCAACTTCTGGACGCCGATGACCGACGCCGGCTCGAACAGCTGGGTCTACCAATACCAACGGGACAACAACGCCGACAACCGGCCGACGATCCAGGCGTTCACCGCCAGCCACGAGCCCAGCCCATGGATCGGTGACCGGCAGACCTTCCAGGTCATGCCCGCGGCCACCAGCGACAAACCGAACGCCGACAGAACGGCGCGGGCGCTGGCCTTCCAACATGTCAACGAGACCGCCAAGCCCCACTACTACGGCGTGACCTTCGACAACGGGCTCAAGACGGAGATCACTCCCACCGATCACGCTGCGATGTTCCGCTTCACCTTCACCGGTGACCGGGGCAACCTGATCTTCGACAACCTCAACAACCAGGGCGGCCTGACCCTCAACCCCGACGGCACCGTTACCGGCTACTCCGACACCCGGCTGGGCAGCGGCGCCACCCGGATGTTCGTCTATGGCACGGTGGACCGCCCCGTCGTCGCCCACGGTGGGTTGACCGGTGGCGGTGGCGACGACGTGACCGGCTACCTTGCCTTCGACACCACAACGTCGAAGGTCGTAACGCTGCGGATCGCCACCTCGCTGATCTCCCTCGACCAGGCTCGAAAGAACCTGGCGCTGGAGATCGCTGAGGACGACACCTTCGACACCATCCGCGCCCGCGCCCAGGACCTCTGGGATGACAAGCTCGATGTCATCGAGGTCGAAGGTGCTACCGACGAGCAGCTCGTGACCCTGTACTCCAACCTCTACCGGCTCTTCCTCTACCCAAACTCCGCACATGAGAACGTCGGAACGGCAACCGCTCCGGTGTGGAAGCACGCGGTGCAGTCGTCCACCTCGAGCACCCTGCCACCGGGGACCACACCAACCGAGACCGGCGCGGACGTGGTAGCGGGGAAGGTGTACGTCAACAACGGCTTCTGGGACACCTACCGCACCACCTGGCCGGCGTACGCGCTGTTCAGCCCCACCACCGCCGGTGAACTCGTTGACGGCTTCGTCCAGCAGTACCGGGACGGTGGTTGGGTGTCGCGGTGGTCGGCCCCCGGCTACCGGAACCTGATGACCGGCACCAGCTCGGACGTCTCGTTCGCCGACGCGTACGTCAAGGGGGTGCGCAACTTCGACGTGCGGGCCGCGTACGACGCGGCCGTGCGCAATGCCACCGTCGTGCCACCCGGGAACGCCAACAACAGCAGCGTCGGCCGGAAGGGCCTACCTGAATCGATCTTCCACGGGTACACCTCGACCGCGGTCTCCGAAGGCGTCTCCTGGGCGCTGGAGGGCTACATCAACGACTTCGGTATCGCGAACATGGCCGCCGAGCTCGCCGAGGACCCGGAGACCCCGGAAGCCGACCGGGCCCGCTACCGGGAGGAGGCGGAGTACTTCCGCAGCCGGGCGCTGAACTACACGCACACCTTCGACCCGGCGATCGGGTTCTTCCAGGGACGCGACGCGTCCGGGCGGTGGAAGTCGACGCCCGAGACGTACGAGCCGCACGTGTGGGGGCACGAGCACGACTACACCGAGACCAACGGGTGGAACTTCGCCTTCCACGTCCCGCACGACGGCGAAGGCCTCGCCAACCTGTACGGAGGGCGGGAGGCACTGGCCGAGAAGCTGGACGAGTTCTTTGCCACGCCGGAGACGGGGACCTTCCCCGGCTCGTACGGCCGGATCATCCACGAGATGCGGGAGGCGCGGGACGTCCGGATGGGCATGTGGGGTTTCAGCAACCAGGTGTCGCACCACATTCCCTGGATGTACAACTACGCCGGCCAGCCGGCCAAGACGCAGAAGATCGTACGAGAGGTGCTGTCCCGGCTGTACATCGGCAGTGAGATCGGCCAGGGGTACGCCGGCGACGAGGACAACGGTGAGACCTCGGCGTGGTACCTGTTCAGCGCGCTGGGCTTCTACCCGCTCCAGGTGGGTAGCGAGAACTACGTGATCGGCTCACCGCTGTTCACGAAGGCCACCGTGCACCTGGATAACGGTAAAAAGATCGTCGTCAACGCGCCGAACAACAGCGCCGACAACGTTTACGTGCAGGGCCTCAAGGTCAACGGCACGCCACACCACCAGACCTCGATCTCACACGAGGTGCTGGCCGGTGGCGCGGTGCTGGACTTCACCATGGGCTCGCAACCGTCTTCCTGGGGCAGCGGCGAAGCGGACCTCCCCCCGTCCCTCACCCCCTCCGGTGCGACCCCCCGGCCGATGTCCGACATCGCGGTGACCGGTGGTCCCGCGGCGCTGGCCGACAACACCTCCACCACCTCGGCTCCGGTGGCGGCGCCGGTGCAGTGGGCGGTGGCGGGCGCCCCGGAGCGGGTCACCCACTACACCCTCACCTCGGGTCCGGACACCGGGACCGACCCGGTGGGCTGGCAACTGCAGGGCTCCTACGACGGAGACACCTGGACCACCATCGACAGTCGTGCCGCTGAGGAGTTCACCTGGCGACTGCAGACCCGGTCCTTCGCCGTAGACCGGCCCGGGCGGTACCTGCACTACCGGCTCACGCCCGAGGGCGGCGACTCCGTCCCCGTCCTTGCCGAGGTCGAATTGCTCGCCACGACCTCCCCCTCGTGTACGAAGACGGTGAGCGGCACCGTCAACGGACCGCTGAAGGTCGACTCCGGGGTGACGTGCCTGTCCGAGGCAACCGTCAACGGGCCGGTGACGGTGCGATCCGGTGCCGCGCTCCACGCGGTCGACTCGACCATCTCCGGTCCGGTCGCCGCCAACGGGGCCGAGGCGGTGGTGCTCCGGGAGGTGCAGCTCGGAGGGCCGCTGACGGTGTCCCACGTGATCGGCGAGGTGAGCATCGAAGGCACCACCGTCGCGGGACCGGCGGTCCTGACGCGGAACCAGGCGCCGGTGATCGCGGCGGCGTCGGTCGGCGGGCCCCTGTCGTGCTCCCGCAACATCGTCGCGCCCACCGACAACGGGGTGCCGAACTCGGTACAGGGACCTGCCTCCGGGCAGTGTAGGGACCTGTAAAGATTCCGGGGTCGGCCGCTGGCACAGCGGCCGACCCCGCTGCCGGCCCCGAGGGTGACCCTCGGGGCCGCTCCCGTCCCGGCGGCACTCGGCACGGCCGGCCTGCTCCCGGTGCGGCGTCCCACCGCTGCGTTGCCGCTCAGTCGGCTTGGGCGGCCAGTTCCCCGGCCCGGTCCCGGGCCGCCTCCAGGGCGGCCAACAGCGCCGCCCGCACCCCGTGCTTCTCCAACTCGCGGACGGCGGAGATGGTGGTGCCGGCGGGCGAGGTCACCGCCTCCCGCAGCTTGACCGGGTGCTCGCCGGAGTCGCGCAGCATGACCGCCGACCCGATCGCGGTCTGCACGATCAACTCGTGGGCGACCTGCCGGGGCAGGCCGAGCAGGATGCCCGCGTCGACCATCGCCTCCACCAGCAGGTAGAAGTATGCCGGCCCGGAACCCGACAACGCGGTCACCGCGTCCTGCTGCGACTCGGGGACCCGTAGGGTCCCGCCGAGTGGGGTGAACATCTCCTCGGCCAGGGCCAGGTGCGCGGCGGTGGCGTGCTCTCCGGCGGAGATCGCCGACATCGCCTCGTCAACCAGAGCCGGAGTGTTGGTCATCACCCGCACCACCGGGGTGCCGGCGGCCAACCGCCGGCTGAAGAAGCTGGTGGGCAGGCCGGCGCAGAGCGAAATGACCAGCTTGTCGGCCGGAATCTTGGGGCCGATCTCGTCCAGCAACGCCGCCGCATCCTGCGGCTTGACCGCGATCGCGAGCACCTCGGCCTCGGCCACCGCGGTGTGGTTGTCAACCACCCGTACGCCGTAGCGGAGGGCCAGTTCCTCGGCCCGCGCCTGCCGCCGGGTGGTGGCCAACAGCCGCTCCGCCGGCCACCCCGAGCGCAGCAGGCCGGAGAGCACCAGCTCGCCGATCTTGCCAGCCCCCATGACCGCGACCGGGTGCACGGTTTCCGCCATCGGCCGTACCTCTTCCCGCGTAGGCCGGTGCGCGGTGGGCTGCGGCCCACCGCGCACCGGTTGAACGATCAGCTACCGAAGAAGACCTCGGCCTCGGCGTACCGCTCCAGCGGCACGGTCTTCAGCTCGCGGGTGGCCTCGGCCAGCGGCACGCGGACAATGTCCGTGCTCTGCATCGCCACCATCTTGCCCCAGTCGCCCTCGTGCACCGCGTCGATCGCCTGGAGACCGAGCCGGGTGGCGAGCACCCGGTCGAAGGCGGTCGGGGTACCCCCGCGCTGGATGTGGCCGAGCACGACGGTACGGGCTTCCTTGCCGGTCTTGGCTTCGAGCTGCTCGGCAAGCCACTGGCCGACGCCCCCGAGGCGGACGTGGCCGAAGGCGTCCAGCTCCTGGTTGTGCAGGACCATCTGCCCCTCGAGCGGGTGGGCACCCTCGGCGACCACGACGATCGGGGCGTACTGGTGCTGGAAACGCTTCTCGACGTAGCCGGCGACCTGGTTCACGTCGAACTGCCGCTCCGGCAGCAGGATCACGTTGGCGCCACCGGCGAGACCGGCGTGCAGGGCAATCCAGCCAGCGTGCCGGCCCATCACCTCGACCACCAGGGTGCGGTGGTGGCTCTCGGCGGTGGTGTGCAGCCGGTCGATCGCCTCCATCGCGATGTTGACCGCGGTGTCGAAGCCGAAGGTGTAGTCGGTGGCGCCGAGGTCGTTGTCGATCGTCTTCGGCACGCCGATCACGTTGACGCCGAGTTCGTGCAGCTTGGTGGCGACACCAAGGGTGTCCTCGCCGCCGATGGCGATCAGCGCGTCAACGCCCTGCGCGGCGAGGTTTTCCTTGATCCGCTCAACGCCGTTCTCAATCTTGAACGGGTTGGTCCGGGAGGAGCCCAGGATCGTACCGCCACGCGGCAGGATCCCCCGCACCTCCGCGATTCCCAGTGGGCGAGAAAGCCCCTCGAGCGGGCCCTTCCAGCCATCCCGGAAGCCCACGAACTCGTGACCGTAGTTGGCCACGCCCTTCCGAACGACCGCCCGGATGACCGCGTTGAGACCGGGGCAGTCGCCGCCGCCGGTGAGCACGCCGATACGCATGATCTGCTCATCCTCCTGGGAACATTGGGTAAAAGCCCGGTTAAGCCCCAGGATATGTGTCGAAACAGACCATCGGCGCCATTGCCGGCCCGGGGCGGGCCGTCATTGCGAACTGTAGTCCCGTCCGGTATGCGCCGACACCGCACCCCGGCTACCAAGCGGTAGGCAGGCCCGGGAGCGGACCTGATCAACGTCGACCCGACCCTGTCCGACCCGACCCTGTCCGACCCGTCCCCGTCCGACCCGATCCTGTCATGGCCTGCCACCGAGCCAGGTTGTGCCGCGCGTCCACCAGCGCATCATGCCGAGCCGCGTCCGCGTCCGGCAGCGGCGGACGACCCCGGTCATCCCAGAGCTGACGCAGGTCCTTGGTGAAGCGCGGGATCTGACGAGGCAGCGCCGTCATCGCCCCCCACAGCTGCGCCAGCGACACGTGGTCGTACGCCGCGTACCACGCCCACAGCTCCAGCTGCTCGCCGGGACGACCCCGGACCGGTTCCAACAGGAACTCCTCCAGTTCGTCCCGGATCCGCGCGCGGGACCGCCACGCCCGATCCGCCGGCGACGGCAACTGACTCAGCACATTACGACGCACCCAGGGCACCGCCCGGGAGTCGTCGAACTCGGTGGAGACGGCGTAGAAGTCACGGCCGTACTCATCGACGACGCCGATCGACACCAGGTCGATGGTGCGGCCATCCTCGATGAACTCGCAGTCATAGAAGTAGCGATAAACCATCACCGCCATCCTGGCGTATGCCGTCATGACCGGACCGGGGTGGGTGCCGCCGGCCCGAGCGCTCCGCGTCATCGCAGGTCAGAACTGGTATCGGATAGGTCTCGAAGGTCACGCAAACGAATTGAGGGGTGTACAGCAAGCGACCAGGCCGTCATGATCTGATGTGTACCGCTACCGGAGGCGTCGGAGCACCTTGGCAGTCCCTGTCAGGTTCACCCGGTGAGCGAGTCAGGGGTCCTTGACCGGGGGAGGGGTTGGGCCGTGGAGGTGCGCCTACCGGAGCCGGGTGACGCGCTCACGGGCGTCGAGATGTTCGCCGGCCTCGAACCAGAAGCCCGGCAACGAGTAATCGCGGCGGCGGTGCCCCGCACCTACCGCAAGGGACAGCTGCTCTTCGTGGAGAACGACCCGGGCGAGTCCCTGATCGTGCTACGCCGCGGCGCGGTGGCCGTCTTTCGCACGGCTCCCACCGGCGAGCGGGCAGTGCTGTCGGTGATCCGGCCACCGGAGGTACTGGGCGAGGTCTCACTGCTGGACGCCTCCACCCGGTCGGCATCCGCCGAGGCCATCGAGGACTGCGCGGCCCTCGCCCTGTCCCGGGGCGCCTTCATGGAGCTGGTGCACTCAAACCCGCGCATCCTTGACGCGGTGATGCGCTCCCTCGGCAGCCTGATCCGCCGGCTCACCGAGCAGAACGCCGACCATGTCTTCCTCGATCTGCCCGGAAGGGTGGCCAAGACGCTGGTCCGCCTGGCCGGTGAAAGCCAGGCGCCCATGATCACAATCGAGCTCAACCAGAGCCAGCTCGCCGAGATGGCCGGCGGCTCCCGGCAAAGCGTCAACCAGGCGATCGGCTCCTTCGCCAGCCGAGGCTGGCTGCGCACCGAGGGCCGCCGGATCGTGGTGACCGACGTGGCGTCGCTGCGTCGCCGCGCCGGCATGAGCGAGCGCTGACGGCACGTACGATCGGGGTCGGGGCGGGCGATCGGCCCCGACCGGGGTGCGCCCCGGCGACCGTTCCGATCGCAAGACGCGACCGAACGCACTCCCGCAACCGGTCCCCGGCGTGTCACGATTCAAGGCACGGCGGGCACAGACGCCGAGAGGCTTCGGGAGCGCGCCCCGGGCGCGCGATGAGGAGGTTGTCCGGTGTCAGCGGGTGGGGCCCGCCGGGGACGGCGGGACAACGGGATCGACGCAAGCGAGTACGCGGTCGCCGGTGATGTGGATCCCCGGGTGGGTGAGCATCTTCTGGACGTGCTCGCCGCCGGCGGCATCGCCGCCTACCTACAACCCTCGGCCGACCTCAACCCGGTCACCCGCACCACCACAGTCCCGCCCCGGCCGATCGACCGGCTGTACGTGGACCGCTTCCACCTGCGAACCGCTCGGGACTACCTGACCCAGCTCGCCGACGAAGGCGCCACCGACCGGACCCGGGACAATGAACCCGACATCGAGGCCGAATGGGCACGGATAGTCGCCGGGTTCCACACCACCTCCGCCAGCGGTGGTGACAACCGGTGGCCCGCCGCAGAGGACGTGGACGAGGATCGGGCCGGCCGGACCTCCACCGACACCCGGCGACTGCCCTACGCGGCGGACGTCTCCGGCGTCTCCGTCAGCCAGGGGCGGGAGGAGCCATCGCTCCTCGACGGGTTGGACACCTTCGGCGCGGACCTGCCCGACGACGACGAGGAGGCAGAGCGGTACACGCCACCCCCGCCCCCACCGTTGCCCCGCATCTCCAAGTACGCCGCGCTCGGCATCCTGGCCATCGTGGTCGGCTTCCTGCTCTTCCTCTACCCGTCGCTGCTTCCGGTGGACCCGGGGATTGTCACCCTGCTCGGCTTCACCGGCATCCTTGCCGGCTTCGTCACCCTGGTTTGCCGGCTCCGCCCCGGCGACCGGGACGAACACGACCCGGACGACGGCGCCGTCGTCTGATCTGACCTGGGCGTCCCGGCCCCCAGCACGCAGCCACACCCCCGTCGGCGCGCCCACCGCGGCGCGCCCACCGGCTGTGGGCGCCCACCGGTCACACACCGGTCACGGTCGCCCACCGGTCCCGGATCGCCCCACCGGTTACGGCCCGCCCGGGCCACCCCGAAGCTGAGGCGTAACATTGGTGTAACTTACGGTTAGTAGGAATACTGTTGTCCGTCATTCCCCCTCCGCCGGCTGCCGGCCCTGTCCCCCTCTTGCGGCGGTCTCCGGCAGATCGGAACGCCGAAGTGCGACAGAGTTCCCTGGTGGTGGTCGCCAACCGCCTCCCCATCGACGACAGTACGGCGCCCGACGGTGCCTGCGAGTGGCGCCGCCGCCCCGGCGGCCTGGTCAGCGCCTTGCACTCCCCGCTACGGCAGACACCCGCCACCTGGGTGGGGTGGGCGGGTGGCACCGGGCCGGCACCGGCGCTGCCCGACGTTGACGGGGTCCGAATGCACACGGTGCCGCTCACCGCCGACGACCTGCGTGACCACTACGAGGGCTTCGCCAACGCCACGCTCTGGCCGCTCTACCACGACGCCGTCGAACAGCCGGAGCACCACCGCCGCTGGTGGGAGGCGTACCAGCGGGTCAACCAACGGTTCGCGACAGCCGCCGCCGAGGTGGCCGAGCCCGGCGCCGTGGTCTGGGTACAGGATTACCACCTACAACTCGTACCCGGCCTGCTCCGGGCGCTCCGTCCGGACCTGCGAATCGGCTTCTTCCTCCACGTGGCGTTCCCGCCGCCGGAGCTGTTCATGCAGCTCCCCCGGCGAGCCGAACTCCTGCGGGGAATGCTCGGTGCCGACCTCGTCGGCTTCCAGCGGGCCCAGGCGGCACACAACTTCGCCCAACTCGCCGACCGGGTGCTCGGGCTGCCCGCCACCGACCACCGAATCGCCGTTGACGGCCGGATCGTCCGCATCGGTTCGTTCCCGGTCTCCATCGACACCGCCGAGATGGCCGCCCTGGCCGACCGGCCCGAGGTCGCCGACCGCGCCAGCAGGCTTCGCCGTGACCTGGGCAGCCCGGAACACGTGATCCTCAGCGTCGATCGGATGGACTACACCAAGGGCATCGAGCAGCGCCTCAAGGCGTACAGCGAGCTGATCGCCGACGGACACGTCAAGGTACAGGACACTGTCCTGCTCCAGGTGGCGGTGCCCAGCCGCGAGCGGGTGGGGCAGTACCAGATCCTCCGCAGACGGGTCGAGCGCGAGGTTGGCCGGATCAATGGCGAATTCGGCCGCGTCGGCGAGCCGGCCATCCACTACCTGACCCAGCCCTTCGACCGCACCGAGTTGGCCGCGCTCTACCGGATCGCGGACGTGATGGCGGTGACCCCGCTCCGGGACGGCATGAACCTGGTCGCCAAAGAGTACGTAGCCGCCCGGGTAGACGACACCGGCGCGCTGCTGCTCAGTGAGTTCGCCGGCGCCGCCGCCGAGCTACCCCAGGCGTACCTGGTGAACCCGCACGACCTGGAAGGCCTCAAACAGGGCCTGCTCGCGGCGCTGCGGGCCCGGCCGGATCAGGTCCACGAGCGGATGCGGAAGATGCGGACGCACCTGCGCCAGCACGACATCCACGCCTGGGCTCGCTCCTACCTGGCCGCTCTGGACCAGGACAGCGCCCTGCTCAGTCGACTCGGTACGACCCGCTGACCGACCCGCCCGGGCTCAGCCGACGGACGGTTCCTTCTCCAGCCAGTCGAGGATCGCGTCGATCGGTTCCCGCCACCCGGCGTCCAGCATCAGGTCGTGGCCCATGCCGGGGAAGAGCAGCGGGGCCGAGGCGTACCGTCGGGCAGCCCGGGTGAGCGCCGAGCGCGGCACAATCCGATCCTCCGGGCTACCGAGCACCAACACCGGTGGGTCGCCCACAGCCGGCTCGGGCTCCCGTCCGAACAGTAGCTGCCACTGGGCACGTCGGGCGGGGCGGCCCAGCCGGGACAGGTGCCGCCGCGCCTCATCACGGGGCAGTTCCGGACCGAACAACTGGGCGCGGCTGCACCGCAGCCGACCGCCGACGAGCGCCGGCAACGTACCCACGGGGTTGCGGCGCAGCGCCGTAACCGCCGTTGCCCAACCCCCGAAGACCGGGGCCACCATCACGGCGGCGCGGGCTGGATAGCGGGCCAGGGCGTGCGCAACCACCAGCGCCCCAGCGCCATGCCCGACCAGCACCGCCCGGCGGGGCAGCCCCGCGGCCACCTGCACCACGTCATGGGCGTACGCCCGCAGCGTGGCCTCCGGCGCCGGCCCACTGCCAGACTGCCCACGCAGACTCAACGCGTACCCGGAGAAGCCGCGCTCGACGGCGTGCCCCAACCAGTGCTCGGCGAACGCCCAGGCGCCGTGACCGAAGCCAGGGACGAACAACAGCGGCGGCCGGCCCTCATCCAGCCCGGGGACGGCCTCGAGCACCTCGCGCCGAACCGGACGGACCGGGCGAGCCCACTCCCGCCCCCGGATGACCCGTACCTGCTGGCTCACCGGGTAAGCCCTCCGCTCGCGACTGCGGGGCTCGCAAGCTCGCTCCTCGCACTCACCACGCCCACCCTCCGCTCGCGACTGCGGGGCTCGCAAGCTCGCTCCTCGCACTCACCACGCCCACCCTCCGCTCGCGACTGCGGGGCTCGCAAGCTCGCTCCTCGCACTCACTTGGCCGCCAGGTCGTGCAGGGCGCGCTGCAGTGCGCCCAGGTAGTCGGCGTGACCGACCTCGAACCAGTGCCGGCTGCTCTCCTTGACCGGCCCCGCGTAGCGCTCCCCCGCCCACGCGGTCACCGTGGCGGCGAAGGCCGCCGCCTTGCTGGGCCGGGTCTCCCGCAGTCGCAGCAACCGGGCAAAGAGCACGCTCTGCCAGTGGGACAGCGGGAAGATACCGGAATCCGGCTGCACCAGGCCGGCCACGGCGAGGGTCGGATGATTCGGCACAAAGGCGTTGAGCCACAGCGCCGGACGCCCGGCCCCGCCATCGTCGCCAAGGATCTTCGGGTCGAGAAACTCGAACCGGGGCAGGTAGCCGGTGGCGAAGACGACCAGCTCCGGATCGACCTGCCGGCCGTCCGCCAACTCGACGGAGTCCGAGTGGAAGCGGACGGCGTCCGGCACCGGAGTGACCCGGCCATGGCCCAGATAGTAGACAAGCTGACTGTTCACGATCGGATGCGTCTCCAGCATCCGGTGGTCGGGCTGCGGCAGACCGAGACGGGTCAGATCCCCCACAACCACCCGGAGGAGGCGGTGAAAGAGCCACTGGCGGAGCCGCCGGGGCAACCGCAGCGCCAGCAACAGGTCGTTGAGCTGGTCAGCCGGACGGCCGAGGAGATACTTCGGTGCGTACCAGTAGCCACGGCGCGTGGAGTGCCAGCAGTGGGCGGCCTGCTGGGCTGCCTCGGCGGCGATGTCGCAGCCGGTGTTGCCGGCACCGACCACCAGCACCCGCCTGCCCCGCAACTGCGCCGGATCCTGGTAGGACGAGGCGTGCATGACCTCACCGCGGAACTCGGCAAGGCCCTCGTAGTTGGGCAGCTTCGGCGACCAGTTGTGGCCGTTGGCGACCACAACCGCGGCATACCGGGAGGTCCGTACCGGTCCGTAGCCGCCGGTGCTGCGGGTCGTGACGTCCCACCGGTCGCCAGCCACCGGCTCAACCCGCACCACCTCCGTGCCGAACCAGACGTGCCGGCGCAGGTCGAAGTGGTCCGCATACCGCTCGAGGTAGGAGAGCAACTGACTGTGATGCGGGTAGTCCGGCCAGTCGTCCGGCATCGGGAAATCGGGGAACTGGGTTAACGGACGCGACGAGATCAGGTGGGTGCTGGCGTAGACCGGGCTGCGGTCGTGCCGCCAGTTCCACACCCCGCCGACTCCGGTCTCCCGCTCGTAGCAGTCGACGCCGAACCCGTGCTCGGTCAGATTCTTGATCGCGGTCAACCCACTCGGGCCCGCCCCGATCACGCAGACAGTCTCACCGCGGTCGGAGACGGAGCGGCCGTCACGGTTCGGGTCGAGGGCGCTCGACGCCGGGTCGGGCCCGCCGTGATCGGTGGAGGTGGTCACCGAGGCATCTCCTTAGGTGCGGCACGGATGCCAGGTCGCGCAGCATCCTGCCCACATCGGATGCACAATGTCCAGCCCGGCCCGGCCCGGCGTCGGCCCGCGTCCTAGCGCTGACGGGCGAGGTCGGCAGCGCCGATGAGACCAGCGTCGTTGCCGAGCTTGGCGGGACAGACCTCCGCCACCGGCAGCCGGCCCCGCTGCGCGAGCGCCTCGGTGAAGGCGGAGCGAGCCGGTCCCAGCAGCAGATCGCCGGCTTCGACAACGCCACCGCCGACCACCAATACCTGTGGGTCCAGGATCTGTGCCAGGTCGGCGAGGCCGTTGCCGAGCCAGTGGCCGACCTGGGCGAAAGCCTCGGTGGAGACCGGGTCGCCGTCCTGTGCCGCGGCGGTGACCATCCGACCGGTGATCGCGTCAACGTCGCCACCGGCGCACGCCAGCAGGGCGGTAGCGCGGTGCGGTTCCTGGCGGGCCGCGGCGCGGGCGAACCGCACCAGGGCGCTTCCGCTGGCGTACTGCTCGATGCAGCCCAGCCGGCCGCAGCCGCACTGGTGCCCGTCCGGCACGCTGAGCATGTGTCCCAGCTCGGCAGCGATGCCGTGCGCGCCACGCACCAACTCGCCGCCGAGCACGATGCCGCCGCCGACCCCGGTGCCGATGGTGAACATGACCATCGAGTCCTCGGCATCGCGGGCCGCGCCGTAGCGGAACTCCGCCCAGGCGGCCACGTTGGCGTCGTTCTCCACGATCACCGGCAGGTTGGTGGCTCCGTTGACGAACTCGCGCAGCGGCTCGTCCCGCCAGGCGAGGTTCGGGGCGAAGAGCACAGTCGAACGACTGGCGTCGATCCAGCCGGCCGCCCCGATGCCGACACCCTCGATCGCCCGGCCCTCCGCCAGTTCTCGGATCACCTCAACGATGAGGTCGCAGGTCTTGCCGACGTCATCCGCGGGAGTGTCCCGTCGGGTCTGCACGAGCACCGTGCCCGTGTCGTCCACGACGCCGGCTGCGACCTTCGTGCCACCGACGTCCACTCCGATGGTCAGCGTCACCGCTGCCACTCCCCTCTGCTGTGCTGCCCGACCCGGGGCGTCGCGCCGGTCGGGTCGGGGGTGCTGGGTCAGGCCCCTCGGGCGCTCTCGCCCAGGTCGCCGGGTGCCCGCGCGGCGGGCACGACGGGACGGTCAGCCATCGCCGGCACCTTCTCTGTCGCGGCCGACCCGGCGGCGTTGCCGGGCGGTGCGGCGGCCGGGACGGGGGCCTCCTCCGCCCGAGTCGCGGCGGACCAGGCATCCCCCTCGGGCGCCGACGGAGAATCATGCCTGCTCCGGGTAGCCGCCTGCCACACCGGGGTTGGCCTCCCCGATGCCGCGGCTTCCGGGGTGGGGTCCGCCGCCGAAGTGGGGGCCGGCTGCGCCGAGGCGAATGCTCGGAGCAGGCTCGCCACTCCGGCAGCCAGATCACCGGCTCCGGTGGCGAGCCGCTCGGCAAATTCCGGACTCGGGTCCCGTAAGGCGACAATCGCCCGACAGAGCGGGCAGATGCAGCATTCCGCCGTACCGGTCGACATACCGGCACCGGTCGAGCTCCCCGCGTGACCGAGAACACTCGAGACGACGCCACCGAGCGGACCCCAGGAGGTGCCACCCTCCGCGCCGGCCGCGGCGAGCCGCACCGCGGCCAACAGGGTCGCGACCAGTCGTTCCGCCTCTTCCCGGGCCGAACCCGGATCCGTTGCCGCCATGATCGGCTCCTCTACCGCAAACGGCCGCGTCACTGCGGCACGTCAGATGCTTTCTACCCGGCGCTTGAGCTGCTTCAACGCAGCTTCCATGATCATTCTCTCCGCCTTGCGGCGAAACATGCCAAGCATTCCGACCGACAGCTCGACCTCCAGCGTGTACGTCACCGTGGTCGTGCCGTCGGCGTTGCCCACCAGGTCGTACGAACCGCGCTGGGTGCGCTGCATTCGAGAGGGCGCCGCCAAGTGCCACCCGATCCGGCTGAGGTCGTCTGCGTACTCGTAGACCAGCACATACTCGTCCACCAGAACTCCGGCGTCGAGGGTGAACCGCACCTGACGGGCAGAGCCGTCGGCGTACTCCTCCAGGACCTCCACCTGCCGCAACGCATCGGTCCACTCGGGGTAGCTCGGAAGGTCACAGATGACCGCCGCCACCCGTTCCGGTGCCGCACCGATCGTGATCGACTGCGTGGAGGAGTCCGCCATGGGGGGAGGCTACCCGGCGATGTGACGAACCTGTCTGCACCACCCTCGGCGCCGGACGGGTAGGTTGCGACTGAGCCGACCGTGAGGGCGGCCTGCCCGGCCAGCGTGAACACGAGGAGAGTGCAGGTGCGCGAGTTCTCCGTCCCACCGATCGTCACTGTCGGCGACTCGGCCAATCTAACCGATCCGGTCTGGGAGAACGCTGAGGTCGCCCCAGACGTGGTGCAGTTCATTCGTGCGGGCGCCGACGACGCCCGGGTCGACGTTACCTGCCTCCAGTTCCGCGACGAGGTGATCGCGGTGGCACGCGGTCTGGTCGCAGCCGGGGTACAGCGCGGCGACCGGGTCGGGCTGATGAGCCGCACCCGGTACGAGTGGACACTCTTCGACTACGCGGTCTGGGCTGCCGGCGCGGTCACCGTGCCGATCTACGAGACCTCCAGCGCCGAGCAGACCGCCTGGATCCTGTCCGACTCGGAGGCGGTCGCCGTCCTGGTGGAGACGGACGCTCACGCCGCGCTGGTCGCCGGCGTCCGAGACCGGGTACCTGAGCTGGCGCACGTGTGGCAGATCGACCTCGGTGCGATGGATGAGTTGGCCAGCGCCGGCGAGTCGGTTGACCCGACCGAGATCGACCAGCGACGCGCGGCCGTGCGGGCCGATGACCTCGCCACCCTCGTCTACACCAGCGGCACCACTGGTCGCCCCAAGGGATGCATGCTGACCCACCGCAGCATGTTCGCCGACATCGCCAACGCCGTTCCGGTGCTCCCCAACCTGTTCGGCCCGGGCGCCTCCACCCTGCTGTTCCTGCCACTCGCCCACGCCTTCGCCCGGCTGATCCAGGTCGGTGTGGTGCAGGCCCGCGCCACTATGGCCCACTGCCCGGACACCAGCGACCTGCTTCCCCGGCTACAGGCGGTTCGCCCCACGTTCGTGCTCTCCGTTCCCCGGGTCTTCGAGAAGGTCTACAACAGCGCCAAGCAGAAGGCCGACGCCTCCGGCAAGGGCCGGATCTTCGCCCGCGCCGAGGCCGTCGCGATCGCGTACAGCGAGGCGCTGGAGACCTCGACCGGGCCGGGCCTGGCGCTCCGGATTCAGCACGCGCTCTTCGACCGCCTGGTCTACCGCAAGCTGCGGGCCGCGCTCGGTGGACGGTGCAACGATGCGATCTCCGGCGGGGCGCCACTCGGCGCGCGACTCGGGCACTTCTTCCGCGGCGTGGGGGTGACCATCTACGAGGGGTACGGGCTGACCGAAACCTCCCCCGCCGCCTCCACCAACCTGCCCGACGCCATCCGGATCGGCAGTGTCGGACGTCCCCTGCCCGGGGTGACCATCCGGATCGACGACGACGGCGAAGTCCTCGTCGCCGGAGACCTGGTCTTCCGGGGCTACTGGCGCAACGAGGCCGCCAGCGCGGATGTGCTCACCGCCGACGGCTGGTTCCGCACCGGCGATCTGGGCCAGCTCGACAGTGACGGCTACCTGCGGATCACCGGCCGGAAGAAGGAGATCATCGTGACCGCGGGCGGCAAGAACGTCGCTCCGGCAGTCCTTGAGGACCAGGTCCGGGCGCACCCGCTGGTCAGCCAGTGCGTGGTGGTCGGCGACCGGCAGCCCTTTGTCGCGGCGCTGGTCACCGTGGATGAGGAGGCGCTGCCGGCGTGGTTGGAGGAGGCCGGTCTGCCGGCGACCACCCCGGCCGAGCAGCTACGCGACCATGAGGGGCTGCGGTCCGAGATCCAGTCCGCGATCGACACGGCCAACCGCGCCGTGTCCAGGGCCGAGGCCATCAGAGTCTTCCGAATCCTGCCCCGGGACTTCACCGAGACGACCGGCGAGCTAACCCCCTCCCTCAAGGTAAAGCGACAAATCGTGCACAAGTCGTACGCCGCAGAAATCGCTGATATCTACCGAAGCTGACTACCATCCGTCACGTGCCCGCCTCCACTCCGAGACTGCCCCGACCGCATCCCCTCGCCGCTGCCGCGCGCGTGGTGATGCTGGCCCTGGTGGCGGTACTGAGCCTGCTCGCCACACACGACCTCGCCCAACTGTGGTGGATCGCGCTCCTGGCGGCAGCGGGCCTGCCGGCGCTGCTCGCACCGACACACGACCGGCTCGGACCGCTGAGCCGGGGCGCCGAGGTGGTGGTGCTGGGGCTCGCCACCAGCCACGTCGCCTCGGTGGCGACGATCGGCATCCCGAACGCCGGGCTGGGCGCCTCCGCGGTGCTGCCATACCTGACCGTCCCGATTACCGTCACCGCCCTGCGCCGGCGCTTCCGCGAAGGCGCAGGGTTACTGGCGATCATCGGTCTCACCCTGCTGCTGGCCGGGGCACTGACCGAGGTCGACGGCCGGCGGCAGCTTTTCCAGGCCGGCTACCTGGCGGTCAGCGCCCAGTGGCTGACCCTCTCCGGCCTCGGGCTCTACGCGGCGCGAACCCTGCACCGGGTCATCCGGGCACGCGGCGACAGCAAGCCCCAGCCGTACGCGGAGGCGACCCGCCTGCTAACCCAGCTACGTACAGTGGCTCGACAGCTACCTGGAGCCACGCTGGACCCGGGTGGCATCTCCGAGCACCTGCTGGAGGAGTTGCGGACGCTGGCCCGGGCGGACCGGGGGGCCGTCCTGTCGGCCAGTGGTGGTGGCCGGCTGGTGGTCCTGGCCCAGTGCGGGACCGACCGGGTGGACTGGGAGACCACACTGGATGCGGACTCGGCGATCGCCGACGCGTGGGCCAGCCAGCAGCCGCAGACCGCCGCACACTCGCAGGTCCGCTCACCCGTCGGTGGGGAGGTCTCCGCGCTGATCCTGCCGCTGGTCGCCGGGGTGCGCACGGTCGGGTTGGTGGTGTTGGAGGCGGATGTCGCGCACGCGTACCCGCCCGCGATCGTGGCCCGGGCGACCGGGCTGACCTCCCCCGCCGCGCTGCGCCTGGAGGCAGCCCTGCTCTTCGACGAGGTGCGCTCCCTGGCCACCAACGAGGAACGGCAACGACTCGCCCGGGAGATCCACGACGGGGTGGCCCAGGAGCTGGTGATGGTCGGCTACGGCATCGACAACGCCCTCGCCACGGTGCACGAGGACACCGAGGAGAGCGCTGAGTCGCTGCGTGCACTACGTCAGGAGGTCACGCGGGTCATCACCGAGCTGCGGCTCAGCCTCTTCGAGCTACGCAGCGAGGTGGACCGGCACGGGGGCCTCGCCGCCGCCATCGCCGAGTACGCGCGCACCGTCGGGGTCTCCGGCGGCCTGCGGGTACACCTGTCGCTGGACGAGTCGACCGCCCGGCTACCCGCCGCCACCGAGGCCGAGCTCCTGCGGATCGCCCAGGAGGCGGTGGCCAACGCCCGCAAGCACGCTGGCGCCTCGAACCTCTGGGTCACCTGTGCGGTGGACCCGCCGTACGCCCAGATCGAGGTGTCGGATGACGGTCACGGGATCTCGGACCAGCGTGCGGACGGGCACTACGGTCTTGCGATCATGGCGGAGAGGGCGGAACGTATCCGAGGTCGACTGGAGATTCGACCGCGGCAGCCGAGCGGCACAACGGTGGCCGTGGTGGTTGGTTCGTCACCCCAGCGCGATAACGTGCGTGGCAGTACCGCAGCAGAAGGGGAGTAACCCGAGGATGACCACACCGACACCAACCACTCGCACCAAGGTCCTCCTTGTGGACGATCACGATCTGATCCGCAAAGGGCTGCGGCACGCCTTCGAGCGCGACCGGCAGTTCGAGGTTGTCGGCGAGGCTGCCACCGCGGCCGAGGGGATCCGCCAAGCCGGCGCCCTCCAACCAGACGTGGTCATCATGGACCTGCGACTGCCCGACGGCAGCGGCCTCGAGGCCACCCGCGCACTGCGCAAGTCCAGCGCCACGATGGGCATCGTCGTGTTGACCATGTACGCGGGCGACGACCAGCTCTTCGGCGCACTCGAGGCGGGTGCGAGCGCCTTCGTCCCGAAGACCGCCCCGGCGGACGAGGTGGTTGCTGCCGCCCGGCACGCCGCCTCCTCGCCCAGTGCGTTCACCGCCGCCGACCTGGCCGAGGCGATGAAGCGCCGGCTGGCCCCGTCCGGGCCACAACTCTCCCCACGCGAAGGACAGGTGCTACGCCTGCTCGCCGACGGAATGAGCGTGGCCGGCATCGCCAAACAGCTCTTCGTCAGTGAGTCCACTGCGAAGACCCACATTTCTAAACTCTACGAGAAGCTCGGCGCCGCCAATCGCGCCCAGGCGTTGATGACAGCGCTCCGGCTCGGTCTGCTCGAGGCCCCCGATGCGCCCAAGTTCTGATCTCCCGCTCAGCTAACGAGCGGACAACTTCTCATTGACGACAGTGTCGGCCGGCGCGATGTCGCGCTAAGGTCTCCCCCGGCGGAGGGGTGGTCTGCAGGGGCGTGCCCCGTGCGCACGAAGAGGTGAGGCATGCGACGGCCGGACTGGGCACCCGACGAAATCGACATCGAGCGTCCCAGCGTCGCCCGCATGTACGACTATTACCTCGGCGGTTCCCACAACTTTGCGGTGGACCGGGCAGCAGCGCAGGCCATGGTCGCGGCCGTTCCCGAGGCCCCGCTGATGGCCCAGGCAAACCGCGCTTTCCTGCGCCGGGCGGTGCATTTCCTGGCCGATGCCGGGGTTCGGCAGTTCCTCGACATCGGCTCCGGAATCCCCACTGTCGGCAACGTGCACGAGATCGTCCAGCAGGTCGCGCCGGACTCCCGGGTCGTCTACGTCGACACCGATTCGGTGGCGGTGGCGCACAGCCAGGAGATTCTCGCTGACAACGACCAAGCGACCGTCATCCAGGAGGATCTGCGGCACCCCGACCGTATCCTCAGCCACCCCGAGCTCCGTCGGCTGCTCAACCTCGATGAGCCGACCGCGGTACTCATCGTCGCCGTGCTGCACTTCGTCCCCGACGACGACCGCCCCGCCGAGCTGCTGCGGACCCTGCGCGACGCCCTCACTCCCGGCAGCTGGCTGGTGCTGTCGCAGGCCAGCGACGAGGGCCGGGCGGAGACCGAGCGAAGCGACGCCGAGATGGTGTACCAACGCACCGGCAGTCCACTATGGTTTCGCAGTCGATCCGAACTGACCATGCTCTTCGACGGTTTCGAGCTGGTCGAGCCGGGGGTGGTCTGGGTTCCGCAGTGGCGCCCGGAGACACCGGAGAGCAGTGTGAACGCCGAGACATCGGGGTTCCTCGGCGGCGTGGGGCGGATCGGTGACTAGCCCAGCCACCGCGACCCAGCCGAGCGGCGCCAACTCCGGCATAGCGGCCTTTACTCAGGAGTGGGCTAACGCGCTCACCGGGACGAGCTACCTGCCCATGACCCAGGCGCAACTCAAGCAGTTGCTCAACCGTCTCGCCCGGCAGCTGGCGGGGGCCCTGCTCGCCGAGCCGTTCGACCTACGAGCCGGTCAGCGCGTCGGCACCGAGCTGGTCGCCGCACACATCGCCTCCGCCGAGGCACTGGGGCGTACCGTCGAGGTCGTTCAGCTCCGCCTGGTGCGCGACCTGGGCCTGGTCGCCGAAGATGTAGCGGACCGGCTGGCCCGGCTGCTCGCCGCCGTGACCACCGGATACACCCGGGCGCTGCGCGACCGCACGCTGGACGAGCAGGAGTCCATCCGGCGGGCCGCGATGGCGCAGCGGTCCAAGGCCGAAGAGGCGCTCCGGGCCAGTGAGGCCCGCTTCCGGCACCAGGCCACCCATGACGCGCTCACCGACCTGCCAAACCGGAATCTCTTTACCGAGCGGCTCACCACGGCGCTGACGGCGCCACGGCGGGACACGGACCGGGTCGGCCTCTGCTTTCTCGACCTGGACCAGTTCAAGCGGGTCAACGACCAGCACGGGCATCAGGCCGGTGACCGGGTCCTCACCGAAATGGCCAACCGGCTGCGGCACGCCCTCACCGGGCATCTGGTCGCCCGGCTCGGCGGCGACGCGTTCGTCATCCTGATCGAACGCACCAGCGGCACCGGGGACGTGATCGCGGTGGCGGAGGCGGCCCTGGCCGCCGTACACGAGCCGGCTGCGGTGGCGGGCCACGAGGTGACGGTGCGGACCAGCATCGGCATCGTGGAGCGGCAGGTCGCGGGCACCTCGGCGAACGAGCTGATGCGGGCCGCCGACTGCACCCTGCACTGGGCCAAGGCAGCCGGCGGTGGTCGCTGGACGCTCTACGATGCCGAGCGCGACCGCCGAGAGCTGACCCGCCAGGCGCTGACCGCGGCGATCCCAGCCGGACTGGACCGGGGCGAGTTCTACCTCGACTACCAACCGCTCACCTCCCTGAGTGACGGCCGCCTGCTGGGTGTGGAGGCGTTGGTGCGCTGGCGGCATCCGGAGTTGGGCGTCCTCCGCCCGGACCGCTTTATCGGCCTCGCCGAGGAGACCGGATTGATCGTCCCGCTCGGCGGGTGGGTGCTCGCCGAAGCCTGCCGGGCAGCAGGCAGTTGGTCGGTGACCGGCGGGACGCCGTTCGTCAGCGTCAACCTGGCCGTCCGGCAGGTGCACCGGCCGGACCTGGTGCAGGACGTCCGAAACATACTGCAGCGCACCGGGCTGCCGCCGGAACGTCTCCAGCTGGAGATCACCGAGAGCGCCATGATGAGCCCCGCCGACGAGCCGGTTCGGGCGCTGCGCCGCCTCGCCGACCTCGGTGTCCGCATCGCCATCGACGACTTCGGCACCGGCTACAGCAACCTGGCGTACCTGCGCGACCTACCGGTAACCGAGTTGAAGGTGGCGGGGGAGTTCGTTGCCGGGCTGCGTGCCCAGGAGCCCCAGGCAGACGAACGGATCGTCGCGTCGTTGGTCTCGCTGGCCCACGCGCTCGACCTGACCGTCACCGCCGAGGGGGTGGAGACGGCCGGGCAGGCCGAACGGTTGCGGGCCATCGGCTGCGACGCGGGCCAGGGCTGGCACTTCGGCCGCCCAGAACCTGCTGACCGGATCCTGGCCCGGCTGTCCTGACTGCGCACCAGAGACCGGGGCTGACCCCGGTCTCTGGTCGCTCAGGCCTGCAGGAGAGTGCTCATCCGCGCGGCCTGGGTCTCCCAGCGCCACTCGCGTTCGACCCAGGCCCGACCGGCGGCACCGAACTGGCGGGCCAGGTCCCGGTCGGCGAGCAGGGTCGCCACCCGGTCGGCGAGCTGGGCCACGTCCCGTCCCCGCACCACAAAGCCCGTCTCGCCGTCGCGCACCGCATCCGGCGCACCCCCCGAGTCGCCGGCCACCACGGGCAGCCCGGTCGCGGAGGCTTCCAGATAGACGATGCCCAGCCCCTCCACGTCCAGGCCCCGGTTCCGGGTACGGCACGGCATCGCGTACACGTCGCCGGCCGCATAGTGCGCGGGCAACTCCGCCGCCGGCACCGTGCCGGTGAAGACCACGTCCCGCTCGACGCCGACCTGTCGGGCCAGCTTCCCCAGCCCGTTCCGGTACGGCCCACCCCCGACGATCAGCAGTGCCGTGTCCGGGACCCGGCGGCGGATCTCCGGCAACGCCCGGATCAGCGTGTCCTGCCCCTTCCGCGGCACCAGCCGGGACACGCAGACCACGACCGGTCGGTCGACCAGCCCCAGCCGCGCCCGCACCGAATCACCCTGGACGCTCGGGTGATAGGTGTCGAGGTCAACACCGGGCGCCAGCCGACTCAGCTGGGTCACCCCACGCAGGGCCCGATCCAGCCGGAGCCGGGTGTACTCCCCCAGGTACGTGGTCACGTCAACGTCCCGGCCGATCCGGCGTAGCGCGGAACGGGCGCCGGGCAGCGCTGCCCAGCCAATCTCATGCCCATGGGTCTGCGCCACCACCCGCCGGACTCCGGCCCGACGGCGCAGGCCGGCCGCGAGCAGCCCCAGTGGTGCCGCCGCACCGAACCAGATCGTGTCGCAGTCGTGTGCCCGGGCAAGCTGGGTGACCCGCCGGGCCACCGGCGGGGTGGGCAGCAGCACCTTGGTGTCTTCCCGCACCACCTCGAAGGGTTGGTCGGCGTCGAACCTCTCGGCGCCGCGCCAACTCGAGGCGTAGACCACCACCGAGCCCGCGGGCTGGCGCACCGCGAGGCCATGCACGAAAGACTGGATCCCCCCGGGCCGGGGCGGAAAGTCGTTCGTGACAAGCAACGTCCGGCTCTCGCTCATCGGCTGGTCTTCCTGGCGTAGGCGCGGGCGGCGGCAATCCGCTCCACGGTGGACGGATGACTGGCGGAGTAGAGGTATCCCAGCCGGGGTGGGTCGGGGTCGGCGAGGTTGACAACGGCGAGTCGGCGCTGCATCGCCACAAAGGCGCCCGGATCCTTGGTCAGCGCCAACGCGTGTGCGTCGGCCCGCGCCTCAATCCGACGGGAGATCAACGCCTGTGCCGGCGTGGCAACCAAGCCGGCCACCGTCACCAGCGCCAACAGCAACGGGAAGGCGCGCGGTTGGTCAATCGAGTCGACCCCGGCCATCCGCAACAACGGCGGGACGGCCCCGAGCAGGTAGAGCGCCACCACCAGCACCGCCGCGCCGAGCGCGCCGGTCAGTGTCCCGATCACCACGTCCCGGTCCTTGGCATGCCCCAACTCGTGGGCCACCACCGCGGTCACCTCCTCCGAGGTGGCTTCGCGCAGCAGGGTGTCGTAGACGACGATCCGGCGGGTCGGCCCCAGCCCGGAGACGTAGGCGTTGACGGCGCTGGTGCGACGGGAGGCATCGGCCACCAACACGTCCCGGACCGGCACTCCGTCGCGGGCGGCCAGTTCCATCAACTCTGTCCGCAGTGGGCTCGGCGCCAACGGGGTGAACCGGTTGAACACCGGTTCCACCAGTACTGGGAAGACGAACGACAGGAGCATCACCAAACCGGCTGCCCCAGCCGCACCGAGCGCCCACCACCAGCGGGGCGCCAGCCGAATCACGGTGTAGAAGCCGCCCAGGGCCACTGCCCCGATAACCGCGCTGACCGCATACGACCTGAGCAGGTCAACAGTCCAGCCACCCCAACTGTTGGTAGCCAGCCCGTACCGGGTGAGCACGGTGTGTCGCCAGGCGGCGAAGGGCAGGGTCATCAGGTCGGCGACGAGCACCACGGTGAGCCCGCCGAGCACCGCCTGCGCGGCCCAGTGCCCACCGAACGGACGGCCGACCAACTCAACCAAGCGGCTGCCCAGCGGGGTGAGCCCAAGTGCGAGCGCCACCAGCAGGCCGACGCCGAGCGCCGCCCAGCCGCCGGGCCGCAGCGCCGCCCGGAACTCCCGCCCCCTACTTACCTGATCTCCTGGCAGCTCGTCCAAGGCGGCGAGTTGGTCGGCCCGCGGGGCGGGCGGACGCTGCCACGGGATCAGCACGGCGGCGGTGACGGCCAGCGCAGCGACCAGCCCGACCAGGGTGAGCAGAGCCCAACCACGCGGGCTCACCGGATCGCCTCCCGGCCCACGATGCCGGTGGTCGCGACGGACCCGCCCGCAGCGCGCCATTCCCGCGTCATGCCACTCCTCCCGCTGTGCGCGCCCATCGTAGTGGCCGCCCGGTCACGACGGGCGGGGTGCACACACCATCGGCGACAACCGGACGATCGCGGCGGGAGCTCCGCGGGCGCCACGCGGGCCGCCCCGCTCCCACGGGCAGGTCAGGCCACCCGATGGTGGCGGTCGGGCCGGTGCACCGGGGGCCGGGACTCCGGCGACACCGGGGGCCGGGACTCCGGCGACACCGGGGGCCGGGACTCCGGCAGTACCTGCACGTCGAACCCGGCCCGAGCGAACACCTCGATCGCCCGCGCCTCGGCGGGGCCGCACTCCACGGGCTCCTCGAGCAGAGCGGTCACCAGGCAACCCGAACAGCGGTCTGCCCGGCCCGCACACCCGTCACAATCGATCAACATCACGCCTCCCGCCGCGCCGGCGGTGATCGGGCCAGCAGGTCGCGCTTCTTGGTCACGCCCACCCCACCGCTGCGAGGTCTGCCCAACACCGTCGGTCACATCGACGCTAGACGCAGCGTGTGACAGAACCCGGACAACTCGATCAACTCGCCGCCAAGCCGCCCCGGGGACACGCCGACCGAGGGTCCCGCCCAGGCTGGGACCGCCCGGCCAGTCAGGACCGAGCCAGCCGGCGCAGCAGCGCGTCGGCACCCAGCGGGTAGGCACCGTGCCGACGTACGCCATCGGCCACCTCCCGGTCCGCGGAGACCACCACCACCGGCCGACCCGACGGTTCGGCTCGAACCAGCCGCCGGATCAGCTCGTCGGCCGTCTCGCCCTTACGGGAGAAGAGCACGCGGACGCCGCGCGGACTCGGCGGCAGGCCATGCATCCGCTCGGCGCCGTCGAAGACCACGGTTACCTCGTCGCCGGTCTGCGCGGCGATCCCACCCAGCCCGGTGATCAACCGCTTGCGCTGCTGCTCCAGTGACATGTCGCCGAAGCCCCGCTTGGTGACGTTGTAGCCATCCACCACCAGATGTGCCCGGGGCAGCGCGAGCAGCTGGTCCAACCGGGCCGGATCGTCGGAGTCCCGGGCTCGGGTGGCGACACCGGCCACGGGAGCGCCGGACTGGTCGGCGAAGGCGTCGGCGACGAAGTCAGCCGGCAACCTGTCCGCCGGATCCAACGCCAACTCCCGCCGCAGGCCCACCGCGGCCTGACCGATCGTCTCCAGCAGCAGCCACAACCGGGCGTCGTCAACCGACCTGGACTCCTTGGCGCTGGCCCGGGCCACCCCAGCCGCCGCCTCGGCCTCGGCCAGCCGGGCCCGGGCCCGACGAAGCTCCGCCTCCGCGTCCGCCGTCGCGCGCGTCGCCCGGCCACGCTCAGTGGCGAGCAGCTCGCTCGCCCGGCGTTCTCGGGCCTGCGTCTCGCGCAGCGACCGGCCGAGCTGCCGCGACTCCTCCCGGATTTGGCCAAGCTCCTCGCGGACCCGGGCCAGCTCGTCGCGGAGCTTGTCGGCCTCGACCCGAGCCACCGCACGGTCGTGTTCTGCCCGGGTAGCCCGCTGCTCGGCCTCTCGGACCAACTCGGCGACGACTGCGCTGTCCGCCTCGGCCCGGACCGCCGCACCGCTGGACTCGATGAGGTCCCGCCACGCCCGCGGGCGCGCCAGGTACGCCAGTGCGGCAACCTCCACCGGGTCGGCGGCGGCCGGCGCGGCGCCCCCGATCACCGCCGTGCCCAGGTCACCGGCGTCGGCAAGCACCCGCGCGGCCACCCGCTGGCGAAACAGTGGGTCGCCGGTCAGCTGGGTCGCGATCATCGGCGCGCCGAGCCGCGCCCGCCGGTTCGGCGCGAACTTGGCCACCCGGCGCAGCGGGACCGGCACCTCATCCGCGGGCAGGCCGGGCAGCACCGCGGCGGCCAGCGCCACGATCCGCTGCCGGACCGGCTCCGGCAGCACCGGTTCCGGACCGCCCTCCGCTGCGGGGTCGTCGGCGGACGGCACGGGGTCGGCCCCGCTGCGGGGTCCGGAACCGGACGCACCGGCGGTGCCGGTGACAGCCGGATTGGCGGTGGACGCGGTGGCGCCAGCGGCAACCGGATCATCGAGAGTGCCCCCCGTACCCTCGATGCCCGGCTCCGACGCAGCAGCGACCGACTCCTCCGCGGGACGGTGGTCGTCGTCGTACGGCTCGGCGAGGGGCATGGGGCAAGTCTCCCACTGTCGCCCCGCCCGTCGCCGAGCGAGTGAGCCAATATCTGATCGCCGGACTGTTGTCAACGCTCCGCCGCCCCGCTGGAGTCGGCGGTCCCCGGGGCGATGCCACGGCGCGGGCTGCGCAGCCCGGTGGGTACGGTGTCGGACCGGGCCGTTAGCGTGCCCGCCGATGGCACCGCAGAAATATGTCCAGGAGTTGTTGGCCGGCCTCGACCCCGCTGTCGGCGGCGTTGACCCGGCCCTACCGCTCTACGCGACCACCTTCGTCGTGGTCGACCTCGAGACCACGGGCGGCGCACCGGACGGCGGCGGCATCACCGAGATCGGCGCGGTGAAGGTCCGTGGCGGTGAGCAGCTCGGCGTGCTCGCCACCCTGGTCAATCCCGGCACACCGGTCCCGCCCTTCGTCACCGTGCTCACCGGCATCACCCAGGCGATGCTGCTGCCCGCCCCTCCGATCACCGCGGTCCTGCCGAGCTTCCTCGAATTCCTCTCCGCCGACGCGGTCCTGGTCGCCCACAACGCCCCGTACGACGTGGGGTTCCTCAAGGCGGCCTGCGCGGCGCACGGCTACCGCTGGCCGAACCCGCGCGTGCTGGACACGGCGGCGCTGGCCCGACGGGTGCTGACCCGCGACGAGGTGCCCAACCGCCGGCTCGGCACCCTCGCGGCATACTTCCGCACCGCCACCCGGCCCACCCACCGGGCGTTGGACGATGCGTTGGCCACCGTTGACGTGCTCCACGGGTTGATCGCCCGGCTCGGTGGGCACCGGGTGCACACGATCGGTGAGGCGATCGAGTTCGCCCGGGCGGTCACCCCGACGCAGCGCCGCAAGCGGCACCTCGCCGAGGGCCTGCCCCACTCGCCCGGGGTCTACGTGTTCCGGGGCACCGACGACCGCCCGCTCTACGTCGGCACCTCGGTCAACATCGCCAACCGGGTCCGCAGCTACTTCACGGCCGGGGAGAAGCGGGCCCGCATCTCGGAGATGCTCGCCGCCGCCGAGCGGGTGGAGGCGGTGGAGTGCGCCCATTCGCTCGAGGCGGAGGTGCGGGAGTTGCGTCTGATCGGGACGCACGCTCCGCCGTACAACCGACGGTCGAAGTTCCCCGAGCGGGTGGTCTGGCTGAAGCTGACCGACGAGGCGTACCCACGGTTGTCGGTGGTACGAAACCTGACCCCGGAGGACGAGGCCTACCTCGGGCCCTTCACCTCCCGCCGCGCCGCGGAGCTCGCCGCGGCCGGCTTCCACGACGCGATGCCGCTGCGGCAGTGCACGCACCGGCTGTCGCTACGGAAGGTCACACCGGCCTGCACCGTGGCCGAACTGGGTCGCTGCCCGGCCCCCTGCGAGCACCGAATCACCCCGACGGAGTACGCGGAGCGCGCGACGACGCCCTTCCGGGTGGCGTGCGGCGGCGATCCCCAGAACGTGGTGGATGCCTTGCTTGACCGGATCGGGACGCTTTCGGCGGGACAACGCTACGAGGAGGCCGCGGTAGTGCGGTCCCGGCTGACCGCCGTGCTCCGCGCGATCATCCGGATGCAGCGACTCACTGCGCTCACCGGGATCGCCGAGGTGGTGGCAGCCCGGCCGGCACCCGACGGAGGCTGGGAGGTGGCGCTGGTGCGGCATGGACGGCTGGCCGGTGCCGGCGTGTCTCCGCCCGGAATCCACCCACGACCGACGATCACCACGATCCGGGCGACCGCGGAGACCGTCGCGCCGGGTCACGGGCCCACTCCGGCCACCAGCGCCGAGGAGACCGAGCGCATTCTGTCCTGGTTGGAGCGCCCGGAGACCCGGTTGGTGGAGATGTCGTCCGGCTGGGCCTCCCCGATTGGCGGCGCCGGCCGGTTCCGAGCCCTGCTAACGAAAGCGACAAACGCGGCTTCCCACCAATTCTCGACCGAAAGCCCATGACCAACCACCTGATCGGATGACGCCGACTCGCATAAGCTGTTAACAAGTGCAGTCCTGCCCGTTCTCTGGGCCTGCTCCCGGCACCGGAGACGGTGGCCTGGGGGCCGGGGTGAGGAGGTATCCCTCGTGGATGTCGACGCCGGACACGGCGCCGCCTTGGAGGGCGCGCTTCCGCCCCAACCGGCGGAGCTGCCCCTGACCCGCCGACTGCGCACGCTGCTGGCGTGGTCCACCGCAGAAACCGAGCCGGTTGGTGAGCTGGTCCGCACCCACCGGAGCATCCACTCCGGAACGGATCCGTCGTTGCTGCGTCGGGCCTACACGATCGCCGAGACCATGCACCGTGGGCAGTTCCGCAAGAGCGGTGAGCCCTACATCACCCACCCGCTCGCGGTCGCCCAGATCTGCGCCGGGCTCGGCATGGACGCGACCACCCTGGTTGCGGCGCTACTACACGACACCGTCGAGGACACCCGCTACACCCTCCAAGCCCTCGCCGACGACTTCGGGCCCGAGGTCGCCCACCTGGTTGATGGAGTAACCAAGTTCGACAAGGCGTTCTACGGCAAGGCCGCTGAGGCCGAGACGATCCGAAAGATGATCATCGCGGCCGGCAAGGACGTCCGGGTATTGATCATCAAACTGGCGGACCGGCTGCACAACATGCGCACGCTCGGGGTTCGCTCCGCCGCGTCCCGGGAACGCATCGCCCGAAAGACCCAGGAGGTGCTCGTTCCGCTCTGCGACCGCCTGGGCATCCAGAAGCTCAAGCGAGAGCTGGATGACATCGTGCTGATGCACCTGGAGCCGGAAGAACACGACCGCATCTACCGGCACCTGCACGACCGGCCCGGCTGGGACGCATATTTGGCGGAGGTCGTCGCCCGGGCGAAGACGGCGCTCCGCCGCAGCCGGGTCAACGCCGACGTGAGCCCCCGTCCGCGCCACCTCTACTCGATCTGGAAGGACACCCTGGCCGGCGACCACGCCACCCCATGTGACCTACCTCGGGTCGTGATCGTCGTGAACGGCCCGGCCACCGACTGCTACGCGGCTCTCGGGGCCATCCACGGCACCTGGCCCCCGGTGCCCGGCCGGTTCAAGGACTACATCGCCTCCCCGAAGAACAACCTCTACCGCTCCCTCCACACCAGCGTTCGCGGGCTCAAAGATCGCACGGTGGAGGTGCTGATCCGCACCGAGGAGATGCACCGCTGCGCGGAGTACGGCATCGCCGCCAGCTACCGCTTTCCCCGCGTCCGGGTGGACCAGTCCGTCCGGGACGAACACCTGGACTGGCTGCGACGCGTACTGGACTGGGAACAGGAGACCGCCGACCCGGCGCAGTTCCTGGAGTCACTACGCAGCGACCTCGCCGAGGCGCAGATCCAGGTCTTCGCCGACGGGCGACAGGTGGTGCTTCCCGCCGGGGCCACCCCGGTCGACCTCGCGTACGAACTCGACACCGAGCGCGGCGACCACTGCCTGGCGGCCCGGATCAACGGTCGACTCGCCCCGCTCTCCTCCTGCCTCGAGGACGGCGATGTCGTGGAGATCTTCACCGAGACAGAACGGACGCCCGACGGCTTCGACGCGGCCCCACGCGGTCCCCGCCGGGAATGGCTCGGCTTCGTCAAGTCCCCACAAGCGCAGATGCAGATTAATCGATGGTTTGCCGACCACACCGAACCCGGAATCTCCATCGCCGACAAGGTCCGCCTCGGTCGGGCTGCCGTCGGGCTGGCCCTGCGCAAGCACGACCGAGGTCTCGCCAGCGACCTGCCCCTGCTCCGACTCTCCGAGGAGCTCGGCTACCCCGACCTGGAGACATTGCTCGTCGCGGTCTTCGACCGGGCAATCGCACCGGACACGGTGGTGAAGCAGCTCATCGACCTGGTTGACCACCGGCAGCGGTGACCCGGCTGGCCCCAGGCCGGCGGGGTTTCACCCGACGGCATTAGCCTGGAAGCATGATCTGCCGCTCGCGGATAACCGGACGTGCCATCGCATACCAGGTCTTCTACCGGCTCCCGCTGCCCGTGCGGCGTCGCCTGGTCCGGCTGACCGTGCCGAAGTACATCGTCGGTGCGGTCACCCTCGTTCGCGACAGCGAGGCCGAGGGGGCCGGCCGGCTACTCCTGCTGCGCCAGCCGCCCGGCCGGGGGTGGACGCTCCCGGCGGGGCTGCTGCAGAAGCGAGAGGCGCCGGTGGTCGGGGCATGCCGCGAACTGTACGAGGAGACGGGCATCCGGCTCTCCCCCCGCGAGCTGACCCCGGCAGTACCGAACGCAATCGTCCACGACAAGGGTTGGGTGGACGTGGTGTTCACCGCTGCGGTGCCGGCGTCAACGACCACCCTGCGGGTGGATGGTGCGGAGGTCTTCGAGGCCGCCTGGCACCCGCTGGACGCCCTGCCCAGGTTGACCTGGCCCACGGCCCGCCTGCTCGGCTACTTCGACATCGGACCGTTGGCGGGGCAGTTCCCGCCAACGCTGCCCGAGCCCCAGCAGTGACCGCCGCCGAGATCTGCGCGGTGGTGCTCGCTGCCGGCGAGGGCAGCCGACTGCGTCCGCTGACGGAGCGGGTACCCAAGGCGCTCTGTCCGGTCGGGAACGTCCCGCTGCTCGACCGGGCGCTCACGCGGCTCGCCGGGATCGGCCTGACCGGGGCGGGTCGAGTGGCGGTCAACGCCAGCTACCTCGCCGAGCAGGTGATCGCGCACGTCGGGGACCGGGCCCACCGGTCGGTGGAGCCCGACGGCCCGCTCGGCACCGCCGGCGGCCTGGCGAAGCTACGCGACTGGATCGACGGGCGGGGCGTCCTGGTCGGGAATGCCGACGCCTACCTCACCGACCCGGACCGTCCGCCGGGGCCGGACATCGCCGCCCTACTACATGACTGGGACGGCGAGACGGTACGACTGCTGGGCCAGCCCGCCGTGAACCCCACTGCACCCGGCACCTTCGACGGCCATGTCTTCACCGGGTTCTCCCTCCTGCCGTGGCGACGAGTGCGGAACCTGCCGCTGGAGTTCGGCGATCTGGTCCGCACCGTCTGGCGTCCGGCGGAGGCAGCCGGCGAGCTGACGGTGGTTCCCTATCCCGGCACGTTCTACGACACCGGCACACCCGCGGACTACCTCACCGCCAACCTGCACGCCACCGGCGGCGACACCCTGGTTGACCCCACGGCGCTGGTAACCGGCCCGTGCCGGTCGGCGGTGATCGGGGCGGGTGCACGGGTGCACGGGGCTGTTACCGGGGCCGTAGTCTGGCCGGGCGCCACCGTGCGGGCGGAGGAGCACGTGCAGAATGCGATCCGCGCGGGGACCGATCTCACCGTCGTAGTCAGCGAACCCACCGCTGCCGGGAGCGGCTAGCATGAGCGGCGACGCCGACGAACGGAGTGAACTCCCGTGATCACCGCGATTGTGCTGATCGACTGCGCCACCGACTCGATCCCCGAGGTGGCCGAGGCACTCGCCGCACTGCCCGGGGTCAGCGAGGTCTACTCGGTGGCCGGCCAGGTCGACCTGGTCGCGATAGTCCGGGTCCGCGAGTTCGAACAGATCGCTGAGGTGATCGCGGGGCGCATCTCCAAGGTGTCGGGCGTGCTGAACACCGACTCCCACATCGCGTTCCGCGCGTACTCGCAGCACGACCTCGAGCAGACGTTCGCGATCGGCCTCGGCACCGCCGCCGACTGACCGGCGGCAGGCACGGCCGGCGCCAGTCGACGGCCGGTCCACCCCATCGGGATGGCACGGCCGTCGAACTACCTCACCGTGGTCAGCTAACGCCCGGAGCCGGGGTCCCGGTGCCGCCGCCCGGAGCCGGTGACTCGGTGGTGCTACCCGGAGCCGGGCTCTCGCTGGTGGTACCGGGGCCAGGAGTGGTCATACCCGGGCTCGGGGTGCCGGTGCCGCTGCTCTGCGGTACCGAAACGCCCAGCTGGTTGGCCAGCTCGACCAACTCGTCGTAGTGGGTCTGCAGGGTCGGCAGCGCGGTCTGCGCAAGCTCGATCACGGACGGGTCAGAGCCCTGCGAGATTTCCGTCTGGGTGGCCTGGATGGCCTGGACGTGGGCGGTCAGGTTACTGGTCACCCAGAGCTGGTCGAATTCCTCGCCACTGGCATTGTTCATCTGGTCGGTGGCGTCCTGCTGATCGGCCGTCAGCTCGCTCGACAACTCGACACCAACCTGATTGGCGACCTGTTGGACCGTCTCGTCCAGCTGGGTGTGGTCAGTCCCGATCTGTTGGCCCAGGTTCGTGACCCCCTGGTCCTGGCCCTTCTGCCCGGCCAGCTCCCCCTTACCGATCTCAAACAGATTCACCTGGTGAATGGCCTGCAGGTACTGGGTGTCCTGCTGTGACGGCTGCGCCGCGGCATGGGCAGCCGCGGCGGGTGCGATACCCACCAGCACCAGCGCGGCCAGCAGGCCCAGGCGTTTGAATCCCAACATTCGTCCTCCCCTAGAGACGTTGGACCGCACGGATACCCGGCTGGCCGGGGTTATTCCTCTGTCCCAGCCCAGGTATGCCCCACAGACGTGGCGCCCGCCGGAGTTCTCCGGCGGGCGCCACGTGCGGTTACGTCGCGGGCGAGGTCAGCGGCGCTCGCCGCTGGTGATCTCCGAACGCTCGGTGTCCGAATCGACCGGGGGTGCCGGCGACACCGGCGCCTCGGCGGGCTTCTCGATCGGGTAGAAGAAGCCCCGGATCGCCGGGCCGAGCGCGCCGAGCCGGTTCATCTTCTTCGGCACCACCCAGCCGACGTACTCCAGTTCGCCGTCTTCGCGGTGGAGTGGCTGGTGCACCTCGACGAACCGACCGTCCGGCAGCCGCCGGATAATGCCGGTCTCGACCCCGTGCGCCAGAACCTCCCGGTCGTGCTGCTGGAGCCCCAGACAGATTCGGTAGGTGACGAAGTACGCCAGCGGCGGAAGGAGCAGCAGACCGATCCGGCCACCCCAGGTCATCGCGTTCAGGCTGATATTGAACTTGTCGGCGATGACGTCGTTCGCCCCGGAGAGCGCCAGCACCAGGTAGAAGGTGACGGCCATGGCACCCAGCCCGCTCCGCGCCGGCACGTCCCGCGGACGCTGGAGCAGGTTGTGGTGACGGAAGTCCTTGAGGCGCCGGGCCTCAATGAACGGATAGAGCACGGACATACCCACCAACACTCCGGGCAACACGACCGTTGGCCAGAACAGCGGCGGGATGACGTACCCATCGCCGATCGGAATGTAGATCTCCCAGGCGGGCATCAGCCGGGTAGAGCCGTCGAGGAACATGACGTACCAGTCGGGCTGGCTGGCAGCCGACACCACCCACGCCTCGTACGGCCCGAACAACCAGATCGGGTTGATCTGGAACAGGCCGGCCATCAGCGCGATCACCCCGAAGACGACCATGAAGAAGCCGCCCTGCTTCAACGCGTACCGCGGGAACATCCGCTCGCCGACCACGTTGTCGTTGGTCCGGCCGGGGCCGGGCCACTGGGTGTGCTTCTGCTTGAAGACCAGCCCCAGGTGGGCACCGATCAGGGCGAGCAGCAAACCGGGGATGAGCAGTACGTGCGCGATGTAGAACCGGCTGATGATGATCGTTCCGGGGAACTCGCCGTCGAAGATCGAGGACGTGAGCCAGGAGCCGATCACCGGAATCGACAGCATGATGCCGGAGGCGATCCGGAGCCCGGTGCCGGAGAGGCCGTCGTCCGGCAGGGAGTAGCCGGTGAACCCGGCCAGGAAGCCGACCCAGAACAGCAGCGAGCCGATGATCCAGTTGGCCTCCCGCGGCTTGCGGAACGCACCGGTGAAGAAGACCCGCAGCATGTGCACCACGATCGCGGCCATGAACAGCAGGGCCGCCCAGTGGTGCATCTGCCGCATGATCAGGCCGCCCCGGACGTCGAACGTGATGTCCAGACTGGAGGCGTACGCGGCGGACATCGGCGTGCCCCGCAGCGGGGCGTAGCTGCCGTTGTAGATCACCTCGGTCATCGCCGGCTCGAAGAAGAAGGTCAGGAAGACCCCGGTGAGCAGCAGGACGACGAACGAGAAGAGCGCGATCTCCCCCAGCAGGAAGGACCAGTGGTCCGGGAAGACCTTGTTCAGCAGCCGACGGAGCGGGGTGGCCGCCTGAAAGCGGTCGTCCACTCCCCGGGCCACGTTGCCCGGGACGGCTGCCATCTCAAACTTTCGCCGCTTCACGGCCGCTCCCAGAAGTCGGGTCCGACGGTCTCGGTGTAGTCGGACGTGGCCACGAAGTAACCCTCGTCGTCAACGAAGATCGGCAACTGCGGCAGCCGACGGCTGGCGGGACCGAAGATGGGCTTCGCGTTGTCGGTGATCAGGAACTGCGACTGGTGACACGGGCAGAGCAGCCGGTTGGTCTGCTGTTCGTAGAGGCTGGCGGGGCAGCCGGCGTGCGTGCAGATCTTCGAGTAGGCGGCGAAGTTGCCCCACATGAAGTCGTCATGGCCGATCCGCACATTGGCCTCGCGGGCCTCCAGCGCATCCGCGTCCCGAAGGTGGATCAACAACGCCGGCGAGTCCGCGTACTTGTTACTCACTCCGTGGTCGATGCCGGGGAAGACGGTGATCTGGCCACCGGCGCTGATGTCCGCCGGGCGAATCGGGCGGCCGTCCTCACGGACCAGCCGGACCTTCTGCCCGCCCTCCATCGGCGCGAAACCCGTGGTGAACATCTGGTTGTTCTTGTGCGGCTGCGAGATCAGGCCACCCACCAGCGGCGCCGCGGCCACCGCGCCGACCGGCGCGAGACCGGCCAGCAGCGAGACCCCCAGCAGCGGCCGGCGCTTCACGCCCAGCTCATCGGCCATGTAGAGCATCGTCTGTCCGGTGATCGTGCGGTCCCGCTCGTTCACCACGCCCTCATGCCGGTCCTGGACCGAGACCTCCTTGGGCAGCAGCTTCTTGCCCCAGGTGAGAACGCCGAAGCCGATGCCGAGCAGGGAGATACCCAGGGTCACACCGAGCAGCGGCGTGTACCACTTGTCGCCGCCGTGGCCCAGCTCGTACTCCCAGGGCCACCAGATGTAGATCGCCAGGAAGGCGGTCGCGGCGGCGCCGGTCAGCAGGAAGAACGAAGCGACCGTACGGCTCAGGCGTCGCTCGGCCTTGCTGCCCGGCACGACCTGCGGCTCGTAGTGGACGATCTCGATGTCGTCCTCACGGGCGCCCGCACGGACGATGTCAAAGCGACTGAGATCCGGATCGTCCAGGTCGACCGGCTGGTCGCCGCCCGCGTTTCCAGGGTGAGTGGTGGTCATGCCGTCACCTCGCTGTGGGCGGTGCCGACTTGCGACACCGGCGCAATGTTGGTCAGGAACCGCCCGGTCACGACTTACCCGCAATCCACAGGGTGGTAAAGACCAGCGCGACGATGCCGACCAGGAAGATCGCCAGGCCCTCGGTCGAGGGGCCGTAGCGGCCGAGGTTGAAGCCACCCGGGTCCTGGTTGTGGTTCAGGGTCTCCTGGATGTAGGCGATGATGTCCGCCTTCTGCTCGGGCGTGATCTGGTTGTCCCCGAACACCGGCATATTCTGCGGACCACTGAGCATCGCGGCGTAGATCTGACGATCGGTGGCGGGCTTCAGGGTCGGCGCATACTTACCCGAGGAGAGGGCTCCACCGCCGCCGCCGAAGGCGTGACACTGCGAGCAGTTGATCCGGAACAGCTCACCACCGGCGGCGAGGTTGCCGTCCTTGTGGAGATCCTCGCCGGCCGGCACCTCCGGGCCGCCGCCAAGCTCCTGGATGTACTGTCCGAGCTGACGGATCTCATCGTCGTTGAAGACCGGAGGCTTGCGGGGCGCCTGGGCCTCCTGCCGGACCATCGGCATGCGTCCGGTGCCCACCTGGAACTCGACCGAGGCGGAGCCAACGCCGACCAGACTCGGGCCGCGCCCCTCGACGCCCTGCGCGTTGCGACCGTGGCAGCTCACACAGCTCTCGTTGAACAGCGCCTTGCCGTCCGTGGCGGCGCTGGACATCGGCGTGTCCTGCGCCTGCACGCTGGGGGCGAAAGCCGTGTAGGCACCGCCGGCCAGCATCAGCGCTGCCAGCAGCCGGACCGCGGCACCCAGCCGGCGGCGGCCCCTGCTGCGCGCCGCGGGCCGCCCGCGCAGCCGCGCGAGCAGACCGCGTCGGCGGTCGTTGTCAGAAGTCATGACCTGTGTCCTTAACCGGTTGGACCTTGCCTGAGGGGACGAAGCAGCGGCGCGATTCGGGGCGCGCCAAGATCACTGAAGCCAGTAGATCATGGCGTAGAGCGCGATCCACACCACATCGACGAAGTGCCAGTAGTACGACACCACGATCGCCGATGTCGCCTGCGCCGGCGTGAACCGACCCATGGTGGTGCGAATCATGAAGATGACGAAGGCGACCAGACCGCCCGCCACGTGGAGACCGTGGAAGCCGGTGGTGAGGTAGAACATCGACCCATAGCCATCTTCGTTGATCTTGACGCCCTCATGGATCAGCTCCCGGTACTCGTTCAGCTGGCCGAGTACGAAGATCAGTCCCATCACGAAGGTGATCGTGAACCAACGCCGCAGGGCGTGCACGTCCCCCTTCTCCGCGGCGAACACGCCGATCTGGCAGGTCACCGACGAGAGCACCAAAATCACCGTGAACGTCGTCGCGTACGGAACATTCAGGTGCGGAGTGTGCTCCGCCCACTGCTCCGGCGCCGCGGCACGGATCGAGAAGTACATCGCGAACAGCGCCGCGAAGAACATGAGTTCACTGGAGAGCCACACGATCGTCCCGACGCTGACCATGTTGGGTCGCGTCAGGGAGTGGATCCGGCTCTTGTCAATCGCTGGGGCCGCAGTCACGCGGTCATTATTGCCGTTAAGCGAGGCCGGCGATCAGCGGGGGCCCAAACCGGTGCTCCGGGCAGCCCGATCGGGGGGGTCCGTTTAGCCTCACCTAGGGTGAAAACGTGCAGCGTGCCGATCCACTCTCCATTGCTACCGAAGTCGCCGCACCGGCTGCGACCTCGGTCGCCGCACCGGCAGCACCCGCGGCCAACCCCCCGCCGTTCACCCTCACGTCGATCTTCACCGAGGTGCAGCCAGTCAGCTGGATCGCCGTCGGCTTGGCTCTCGCCGCTGGACTCTACCTCTACGGCGTACGCCGGCTCCGGGTGCGCGGCGACCGCTGGCCGGTGGTCCGAACGCTGCTCTTCCTCGGCCCCGGCCTCGGCGGCATCGCCACGGTGACCCTCAGCGGACTGGCGGCCTACGACACGACGTTGCTGTCGGTGTACCTGACGCAGCACCTGGTGCTCTCCATGGTGGCACCGATCTTCCTGGCCCTGGGCGCCCCGATCACGCTGGCACTACAGGCGTTGCCACCGCACCCTCGCGAGCGGCTGCGGACGCTCCTACACAGCCGGATCGCCCGGCTCTGCAGCTACCCCCTGGTCGCCTTCGCGATCTTCATGGTCACCCCGTTCGCCCTGTACTTCACGGACCTGTACCGCTACACGCTCGAACACGCCTGGGCGCACGGATTGGTCCAGGCACACGTTCTCCTGATCGGGTGCGTCTTCTTCTGGCCGCTACTCGGGCTCGACCCGCTGCCCAACCGCTGGCCCTATCCGGGCTGGGCGCTGCTGATGCTGCTCTCCGTGCCGTTCTACACCGTGCTCGGGCTCACCATCATGCAGTCGACCGCCCTCTTCGGTGGCGACTGGCACTCCTCGCTCGGCCTGACCTGGGCCGACCCGTGGGAGGACCAGGTGATCGCCGGTGGCATCCTCTGGGCCGGCGGCGAGTTCGTCAGCGTCACCATGTTGGCGGTGCTGGTCGTGCGATGGATGCGCCAGGCCGAGCGGGAGGCCCGCCGAATCGACCGCGAGCTGGACCGCCAGGAGGCCGAACAGCGGGCCAACCCGGCGGTGGGCTGACTGCCCGGCCGGGGAGCACCGCCCGTGGAAGCCCTGCTGGGTAGGACCGGTACGATCGCCAGATAGCTACGAGGTGGGAGCCAGTTAAGCAATGAGCGATCGTCGGTGCACTGTCCTGCTCTACAGTGACGACCCACAGGTCCGGGATCGGATGCGACTCGCCGTCGGCACCCGGCCCGCACCCGGCCTCAAGGTTGAGTTCGTTGACGCGTCCGACTACGCCGAGTGCATCCGGCTGGTTGACGACTACGAGATTGATCTCCTGCTCCTGGACGGAGAGGCGCACCCGGGCGGCGGCCTCGGCATCGCCCGGCAGATCAAGGACGACCGGGCCGATGCCCCACCCACCTGCGTGGTGCTCGCTCGCGCCGCCGACCGATGGCTCGCCGCCTACGCCGAGGTTGACGCCACCCTGGTGCATCCGCTCGATCCGGTGACCACCGGCACGACCGTTGCCGAAGTGCTGCGGACCCACGCACCGACCTGACGTCCCCCTCCGGCACCGCCTCGGCGTCGGATCCGCCGGCGCCGGATCCTCACCCCTGGACCGCTCGGGAGGCCCCCATGGGCGAACGGACCTGGCCGCACCTGCTCGCCGCGCTGCTGCGCGGCGACGAGCTATCCACCGCCGACACTGCCTGGGCGATGGGTGAAATCATGTCCGGATCGGCGGGCCCAGCGCAGGTCGCCGGCTTCGCCGTCGCGCTGCGGGCCAAGGGTGAGACCCCCGCCGAACTCTCCGGTCTGGTCGAGGCCATGCTCAGCCACGCCGTTCCGGTCGATCTGCCCGCGGAGCTGCGCGCAACCGCCGTGGATGTGGTGGGCACGGGTGGCGATCTCGCGCACACCGTGAACATCTCCACCATGGCCTCGCTGGTGGTTGCCGGCGCCGGCGTACGGGTCGTCAAGCACGGCAACCGCGCCGCTTCCTCCTCCTGCGGCACCGCGGACGTACTGGAGTTCCTCGGCCTGCCGCTGGACCTCGGCCCCGAGGCGGTGGCGACCTGCGTCGCCGAGGCGGGGATCGGCTTCTGCTTCGCCGCCCGGTTCCACCCCGGGATGCGCCACGCTGGTCCGGTGCGTCGAGAGCTGGGCGTACCCACCGCCTTCAACTTCCTCGGCCCGCTCACCAACCCGGCTCGTCCCCGAGCCGGCGCAGTCGGCTGCTTCGACGCCCGGATGGCGCCGGTCATGGCCGCGGTCTTCGCCGCTCGCGGTGACTCGGCGCTCGTCCTACGCGGCGAGGACGGGCTCGACGAGTTCACCACCGCCGCCCCCACCCGCGTCTGGGCGGCGCAGGGCGGCACGGTCTCCGAGGCGCTGCTCGACGCGACCGACCTTGGGATACCCCGGGCCACCCTCGCCGACCTACGCGGCGGCGACGTCGCCTACAACGCCGACGCGGTACGCCGCCTGCTCGCCGGGGAGACCGGGCCGGTGCGAGACGCGGTGCTGGTCAACGCTGCCGCGGCGCTCGCCACCCAGGGGCCCCTGCACACGGACCTGACCGAGGTGCTGCGGGCCGGCCTACTCCGCGCCGCCGATTCGATCGACTCCGGCGCCGCGGCCCGCACGCTGGACCGCTGGATCGAGGTTGCCCAAACGGTAAGGCCGGCGACCGTCTGAGCCAACGCCAGACCGGCCCCGCCAACGGCGAACGGCCCGCCCCCTGCCGGGGGCGGGCCGTTCGCCTAGTTGTGGATCAGTGCTCGGCAGTGCGCCGGGTACCGCTGTAGTACTCGAAGAGCAGGCCACAGGCGGCGAAAACGACCGCTACCAGGCCGACAGCCAGCAGCCAGAGCTGCCAGAACACGAGGCCGAGACCGGCGATCGTGGCCGCCAGCGCGATCCCGAACGGCCAGTAGCTGCCCGGGCTGAAGAAGCCCACCTCACCCGCGCCGTCAGCGATTTCCGCATCAGCCCGGTCCTCGGGGCGCAGATCGATCCGCCGGGCGACAAACCAGAAGAAGCCGCCGCACATCAGGCAGAGCGCAAAGCTCAACAGCAGGGCGATGGTGCCAACCCATTCGATCTGGCCGCCGTCGCCGTAGGTCCAGCCTCCGTAGAGTGCCGAGGCAAAGAGCAGGAACCCGGCGATGATGAGGAAGATGCGCCACTCGGTCTTCATGCCTGCTCCCTCAGTTACCCGCGCCGCTAGCCGACTTGTCGGGGTTGAAGTTCGACTCGGTGCGTCGCGTGTCGAACGGCTCCGTGGTCGTCGCGTAGGGGTCTTCACCGATCGCGGTCAGCGCCTCCTGTGTGGACCGTCCATCCTGCTTGGCGGCGAGGAACTGGTCGTACTTCTCCGGCGAGACAACCCGCAGTTCGAAGTTCATGAAGGCGTGGTAGGTGCCGCACAGCTCCGCGCAACGGCCCACGTACGCACCCTCGCCCTCGAGCTTGGAGACCTCGAAGACATTGCGAATGCTACCGGGGAAGACATCACGCTTGAACAGCATCTCCGGCACCCAGAACGAGTGGATGACGTCGCGGCTGGTCTCCTCGAAGCGGATCGACCGATCCGAGGGCAACACCAGGATCGGGATGACCTCGCTGGTGCCGAGGACCGAAGCGATGGTGTTGGCCTCCACGCCCTGGCCGTCGCGGTAGTTGAACTGCCAGTTCCACTTGAAGGCGACCACCTCGACGGTGACATCCGGGTCCCGGGAGGTCTTCCCCACATCGGTCTGCACGATCGCCGTGTAGTAGAAGAGCACGGCGACGATCAGAATCGGGGCGATGGTGTAGAGGAACTCCATCGGCAGGTTGTAGCGAGTCTGCACCGGCAGCTCGTTGCCCCGCTTCCGGTAGCGCACCACGCACCAGAAGATGAGGCCCCACACGAACACGCCGACCGCGAGCGCCGCGATGCACGAGGCGATCCACAGGTCGTACATCCGGTTCGCCTCGGGGGTGATGCCGCCCTGCGGCCAGCCGAAGCCGCCGAACGCGGCACCGACATCGCAGCCCGTGAGCAGGACCAGCAGTGCCGCTCCGCCGAGACCGAGCCCAGCCAGCCGGCCGGCACCCCGCACCCGGCGCCCACCGGCTCCCGGGTAGGCGCTGTGCCGTACGGCCGACGGCCGTACCTCCGAACTCCTTGCGACCACCTGGTCCTGCCTCCCTAGCGCGCCGCCGTGTCATCTGATCTGCCGGCCTCCGCCGGTGGAGCTACAACACCGGCGGCAAAGGGGTCACCGACGGTCGCAGATTACTCGACCAGGACCGGCTGGACCCGATTGGGGTGGTTGTCCGCCCCCATCGGGGTGATCGCAGGACAGGGGAGGCGATATCGTGGAGTTCCGTGAACACCTCTCCGGTCTACCTGGACGCCGCCTCCGCCGCGCCGCTGCATCCCGTCGCCCGACAGGCGCTACTGGCTGCCCTGGATGACGGCTGGGCCGACCCACAACGGCTCTACGCCCCAGCTCGGCGTGCGCGTCAGCTCCTGGACGCAGCGCGGGAGGCCGCCGCGGACACGCTCGGCGTCCGACCGGACGAGCTCTCCTTCACCCCAAGCGGTACGGCGGCTGCGCACTCGGCCGTCCTCGGCGGGCTCGTCGGACGACGCCGGGCTGGATCCGGCCTGGTGCACTCCGCTATCGAACACTCGGCGGTGCTGCACGCCGCCGAGCGACACGTGGCTGACGGCGGCACAGCGACATCGGTCCCGGTCGACCGGGTTGGCCGAATCGATCTGGACGCCTGGTCAACAGCGGTCGGGGCGCCGGGGACCGCGCTCGCGGCCCTGATCGCCGCGAGTCACGAGGTGGGCACCGTGCAGCCGGTCGCCGAAGCCGGTGCCGCCTGCGCCGCCACCGGAGTGCCGCTCTACGTTGACGCGGCACAGGTGATCGGGCACGCACCGGTGCCGGCGGGCTGGTCGATCCTGACCGCGAGCGCCCACAAGTGGGGCGGACCGCCGGGGGTCGGGCTGCTGGTGGTCCGCAAGGGCACCCGCTGGGAGTCGCCGTGGCCGATGGACGAACGCGAGGCAGGGCGGGCCCCGGGGGTGGTGAACCTACCGGCGGTCGTCGCGGCGGCGGCAAGTCTGCGCGCGGTGGCGGCCGACGCGGCGGCACGGGGGGCCCGACTCGCCCGCCTGGTGGACCGGATCCGCGTCCGGGTGCCGACCGAGGTGCCGGATGTGGAGGTGGTCGGCGATCCAGAAGATCGACTTCCGCACCTGGTGACCTTCTCCTGCCTGTACGTCGATGGTGAGGCGCTGCTCCACGCGTTGGACCGGCGCGGCTTCGCCGTCTCCTCCGGGTCGTCGTGCACGTCGTCAACGCTGCGCCCGTCGCACGTGCTGGCGGCGATGGGAGTGTTGTCACACGGCAATGTGCGGGTCTCGCTGCACCAGGACACGACCGAGGCCGACGTGGAGCGGTTCCTGACCGAGCTGCCGGAGATCGTGGCCGCGTTGCGGGCCGAGGCGGGCGTGGTGGGGCTGTGACGGCGCCCGAGGTGCTCGACTGCCGGGGGCAGCGCTGCCCGCTGCCGGTGATCGCGGTAGCGCGCCGTCTGCCCGAGCTGCCGGTGGGCGCCCTCGTCCGGGTGCTGGCCGACGATCCGGCCGCCGCGGTGGACCTGCCCGCCTGGTGTCGGCTTCGAGGTCAGGAGTTCGTGGGCCGGGTGGACGGTCCCGACGGTCCGGGATTCGACGTTCGACGCCGGCACTGACCCCCGGGGATCGGGGGCCAGTGCCGGCGTCGGATCACGGCACCAGGTGCGGACGGACCTCATCGGCAGCCGCGTCGCCGTACGAGTCGGCGAGCCGCTTGACGAAGAGGTCCCGGTGAAGCTGGTATTCCTGGGTGCCGACCGCCTCCAGCACCAGGGTGGCGAGCAACGAGCCGACCTGGGCGGCCCGTTCCAGGCCCAGGCCCCAGGAGAGCGCGGCGAAGAAGCCGGCCCGGAATCCGTCGCCGACCCCGGTCGGGTCAACGGCGCGGATCTCGCGGGCGATCGGCACATGGATCGGGTCGATGTCCCGTCCGGCGATCTCCACGCCCTGCTTGCCCAGGGTGGTCACCCGCACCTTGACCAGGTCGAGCAGTTGCGCGTCGCTGAGACCGGCCTTGCTCTGCAGCAGCGACTTCTCGTACTCGTTGGTCATCAGGTAATCGGCGCCCTGAACCAGCGCGACGACGTCCTCACCCGGCATCCGCGCGAGCTGCTGGGAGGGGTCGGCGGCGAACGCGTACCCCCGCTCCCGGCACTCGGCGGAGTGGCGCAGCATCGCCTCCGGGTCGTTGGCGCCGACCAACACCAGGTCGAGGCCGCTGGTCCGCTGGGCGATCGGCTCCAGCTCAATGTTGCGCGCCTCGCTCATCGCCCCCGCGTAGAAAGAGGCGATCTGGCACATCTCGGTGTCAGTGGTGCAGACGAACCGGGCGGTGTGGGCGATCTCGCTCACGTGCACGGAGTCGCAGTCAACGCCGTGCCGCTCCAGCCAGGAGCGGTAGTCGGCGAAGTCGGCACCCACCGCGCCCACCAGAACCGGGTGCAGGCCGAGCTGGCCCATACCGAAGGCGATGTTGGCGGCCACCCCGCCCCGTCGTAGCACAAGGTCGTCCACCAGGAAGGAGAGCGACACCTTGTCGAGCTGGTCGGCGATGAGCTGCTCGGCGAATCGGCCGGGGAAGCTCATTAGGTGGTCAGTCGCGATCGAGCCGGTCACGGCGATCTTCATGTCATCCCTTGGGGTGTCGGGAGCGGGGCGTCGGTCAGCCTACCGCTCCGGCTACCCCGAGGTAACCGTTCAGTTGAACCATCAGCAACTCCCGTACCAACCGCCGACGGGCCGACTCCCGTGATGACAAAACCGGGGCCGGCCCGTCGGTCGGCGCTCAGCTGAACGAGTCGCCGCAGGCGCAGGAGTTTCCCGCGTTCGGGTTGTCGATCGTGAAGCCCTGCGCGTCAATCCGGTCGGCGAAGTCGATGGTGGCGCCGCCCAGGTAGGGGGCGCTCATCCGGTCGACGACGACCTCCACGCCATCGAAGTCGGTGACCACATCGCCGTCGAGCGACCGCTCGTCGAAGAAGAGCTGGTACCGCAGGCCGGAACAGCCGCCCGGCTGCACCGCGACCCGGAGCCGCAGGTCGTCACGGCCCTCCTGCTCGATCAGAGCCTTGACCTTCTGGGCCGCGACATCGGTCAGGATGACGGTCGTGGGGGCCTCGGTCGACTCGGTCTGCGCTGGCGTGGTCACGTGGAATCTCCCTGCACACGTATGGTGTGGTCGTCGTGGCCAACACCGTCGGTCAACGATTCCCACTGCGGTCCGGCTTCGATTGTAGGCCGCCCGCCACCGGGTCACCCAGGTGACGGGGGCCGCACCCGGCCGGTCAGCGACTCCACTGCCGGGCCAGCCGGGCCGCCAGGGCCCGCAGCCCGTCGACCGGCTGGCCGATCGCCGCCTCCACCCCGCCGTGTTCCGCCCCGCCGTAGTGCTCGACGAGACTGTGTGCCTCGGTGACGCCCGCCGCGGCCGCCTCCCGCCGGCCCGCACCCACCCGTCCCGCCAGCACCACGCACGGCACGCCCCGGTCCCGGGCCGCGCCGGCCACCCCAGCGACCACCTTGCCGCGCAGGGACTGCTGATCAAACGAACCCTCACCGGTGATCACCAGATCGACGGAGTCCAGCGCGGTCTCCAGCCCGACGGCGCGGGCGACCAGGCCGATCCCCGACTCGCACCGGCCGCCGAGGGCGAGCACCGCCGCGCCCAGCCCACCGGCCGCCCCGCCACCGGGCAGGGCGCCCAGATCACCGGGGCAACCGGACAGGTCCCGTTCAAGGACCGCGGCGAACCGCTCCAACGCCGCGTCGAGCAGCAGCACGTCCGCCCGGTCGGCGCCTTTCTGCGGTCCGAAGACACTGCTCGCCCCATGCACCCCGAGTAGCGGGTTGTCCACATCCGTGGCAGCGACCAACCGGGCGTTCCGCACCCGTGGCGCCCCGTCCAGCGCCGCGACGGCGGCCAGCGCCGCTCCCCCGTACGGCAGGGCCACACCGGCGCCGTCCAGCGGTGTCACGCCGAGGGCGACGAGCAGGCCCGCGCCCGCGTCATTGGTGGCCGAGCCACCGAGCCCGATCACCACCTCGGAGGCACCGCACTCGACGGCAGCGGCCACCAACAGCCCCACTCCGTACGAGGTGGTGCGTCTCGGGTCGCGCTCGGCCGGGGCGAGCAGCTGCAGACCGCAGGCCTGAGCGCTCTCCACGTACCCCGTACCGGCCGAGGTGAGCAGGATCTCAGCGGAGGTTGGTCGGCCAAGGGGGTCAACGGTCGGTACCGGCACCCGACGGGCGTCCACCGCCCCGGCCAACACCTCCAGGAACCCGGGGCCACCGTCAGCGAGAGGGTGCACGAGCAGGTCGTCGTCCGGTGCCACCGATCGCCAACCGGCGACCATGGCGCCGGCCACCGCCGGCGCCGACAGGGTGCCGGCGAACTTGTCCGGGCAGAGCAGCACACGCATGCCGAGCAGTGTGGCAGCACACACCGGCACGCGCCGCAACGGAGCGGCGCTGTGGAACCATAGGGGCGTGACGTCGACCTGGGTTGAACCTTCCGCCACCGCCACCGCGCTCCTCCTGCTCGGGCGGGGTAGCGATCCGGCTTCCGAACGGGGAGTCGAGTGTCCTGGCGAACTGCCGGCACCGAGCGACCCCGAGCTGGTGGCCCGGGCGGCGGCGGCGAAGGCACAACTGGGTGACCGGGTCTTCGTGCTGGGCCACCACTACCAACGCGACGAGGTGATCCAGTTCGCCGACGTGACCGGCGACTCGTTCAAGCTGGCCCGGGAGGCAGCGGCCCGGCCAACCGCGGAGTACGTCGTCTTCTGCGGCGTGCACTTCATGGCCGAGAGCGCCGACATCCTCACCACGGACCAACAGCGGGTTGTCCTGCCCGACCTGGCCGCCGGTTGTTCGATGGCGGACATGGCGGCGCTCCCGCAGGTCGAGGCCGCCTGGGAGACCCTGGCCGACCTCGACCTCACCGAAGGCACCGTCCCGGTCACCTACATGAACTCCTCGGCGGACATCAAGGGTTTCGTCGGGCGCAACGGCGGCGTCGTCTGCACCTCGTCGAACGCCAAGCGGGCGCTGGAGTGGGCGTATCAGCAGGGTCAGCGGGTACTCTTCCTCCCCGACCAGCACCTGGGCCGGAACACCGCCGTGCTGGAGCTGGGTTTCTCGCTGGACGACTGCGTGCTGTACGACCCGCACAAGCCGAACGGCGGGCTCACCGCTGGGCAGCTCCGCGATGCTCGGATGATTCTTTGGCGGGGGCACTGCTCGGTCCACGGCCGGTTCACCCTCGACAGCGTCAACGAGGTACGCGAGCGGGTTCCGGGCGTCAACGTGCTGGTGCACCCCGAGTGCCGGCACGAGGTGGTCCGCGCTGCTGACTTCATCGGATCCACGGAATACATCATCAGGACGATCGAGGCGGCACCGGCCGGCTCGGCGTGGGCGGTGGGCACGGAGCTGAACCTGGTCCGCCGGCTGGCGCTGGCCAACCCGGACAAGCAGGTCATGTTCCTGGACCGCGCGGTCTGCTACTGCTCGACGATGAACCGCATCGATCTGCCTCATCTGGTGTGGGCGCTGGAGGAGCTGGTCGCTGGTCGGGTGGTGAACCAGATCACGGTGGATGCGGAGACGGCGCACCAGGCCCGGGTGGCGCTGGACCAGATGCTGGCCCTGCCGGGAACGGAGAACCCGCCGCCGAGCGGCGCGCGATAACTATCCGTAGTGACTCTGGCGCAAAAAGTGCTAGAACGCCGATACATACCGCCAAGGGCGATCTGACCGAGTCCGCCTTCGTCACAGAGGGCTATGCTGCCCTGGGCGACGACACGTGGATGTCCCGGTCACCGACCCCTGCTACCGCGGACCGCCGGACATCCAACCCCACCGATACCCGGCACCACTAGACGCGCTGGAGGTTGCGTTGACCGACGACGTCCTGGTCGTACACGGAGGCACTCCGCTGGAAGGACGAATTCGCGTACGCGGCGCGAAGAACCTCGTCTCCAAGGCGATGGTCGCCGCGCTACTCGGCGACAGCCCAAGCCGGCTCTACGACCTACCGAAGATCCGTGACGTCGAGGTCGTCCGTGGCCTGCTCGGCGTACACGGAGTCAAGGTCACTGATGGCGACGAGGACGGCGCACTGGTCCTCGACCCCGCCAACGTGGAGAGCGCCAGCACCGACCAGATCAACGTGCACGCCGGTTCAAGCCGGATCCCGATCCTGTTCTGCGGGCCCCTGCTACACCGGCTTGGCCACGCCTTCATCCCCGACCTCGGCGGTTGCCACATCGGCCCCCGCCCGATCGACTTCCACCTCCAGGCGCTGCGCGAGTTCGGGGCGACCGTCGAGAAGCAGCCGGAGGGCCTACACCTGTCGGCGCCGAACGGCCTACACGGCACGAAGTTCGCACTGCCCTACCCGAGCGTTGGCGCCACCGAGCAGGTGCTGCTGACCGCGGTGATGGCCGAGGGCGTCACCGAGCTGCGTAACGCGGCGGTCGAGCCGGAGATCGTTGACCTGATCTGCGTCCTCCAGAAGATGGGCGCGATCATCAAGGTGCACACCGACCGGGTGATCGAGATCCAGGGCGTGCCGAAGCTCCACGGCTACTCGCATCGCCCGATCCCGGACCGGATCGAGGCAGCCAGCTGGGCCGCCGCCGCGCTGGCCACCCGCGGCCACGTCGAGGTGCTCGGCGCGGAGCAGGCCGACATGATGACGTTCCTGAACATCTTCCGCTCGGTTGGCGGCGAGTACGAGGTCACCGACGCCCGCCCACCCCGACTGAACGACCCGGGCCAGGAGGGCGGCATCCGATTCTGGCACCCGGGCGGGGAGCTGAAGTCGGTCGCGCTGGAGACCGACGTGCACCCGGGTTTCATGACCGACTGGCAGCAGCCATTGGTCGTGGCGCTCACCCAGGCCCGCGGCCTCTCGATCGTGCACGAAACGGTGTACGAACAGCGGCTCGGCTACACCTCGGCGCTGAACTCCATGGGTGCGAACATCCAGGTCTACCGGGACTGCCTGGGCGGCACGCCATGCCGCTTCGGCCGGCGCAACTTCAAGCACTCGGCGGTCATCGCCGGGCCGAGTAAGCTGCACGCCGCCGATCTGGTCATCCCCGACCTGCGGGCCGGGTTCAGCCACCTGATCGCGGCGCTCGCCGCGGAGGGCACCTCCCGGGTGTACGGCGTCGACCTCATCAACCGTGGCTACGAGGACTTCGAGGCGAAGCTCGCCGACCTGGGCGCGCACGTCGAACGACCGTGACCCACACCATTCCGGGCGGCGATACCCGCTCCTGACACATCCGCGCCCGGCGCACCGCGATGTGCACCGGGCGCGGACATTTGGCTACGCTTGCCACGTGCCCCTGTTTCGTCGCAAAGCCACTGACCTGCTCGACGAGTCCACCAAGTCGGTGACGCCCGAGGAGGAACCCGCCGCCGCCCCGCGGGGCTACACGCCGGCGAAGGGGCGCGAGACGCCCAAGCGGCCCAGTATCGGGCGGCGCCCCACCACGGCGGTCACGTCGCTGAGCAAAGAAGAGCGCCGCGCGGAGCGCCGCCGACTACGCACCGAGTCGGCCGCGGAGTTCCGCCGCGAGGGCGGTCCCCGCGACCGGGGACCGGAGCGGCTACTGGCCCGCAACGTGGTCGACTCCCGACGTACGGTGGGCACCTGGTTCTTCGGCGGCGCACTGATCGTGCTACTCGGCTCGAACCAGGCGATGCCGCCGGAGGTCCGACTCGGCTCCAACATCCTGTGGGTGGTGCTCGCGATCGCCCTGTTCATCGACTCGGTCCTGATCTCACGGAAGATCAAGAAGCTGGTCCGGGAGCGTTTCCCGAACACCGGGCAACGGATGGGCTCGCTCTACCTCTACGCGATCATGCGGTCGATCACCTTCCGCCGGATGCGGGCCCCCGTACCCCGCGTCGCCATCGGCGATCCGATCTGACGACACCTGCCGCCGGGCACCCGCTCGCCTCCTCCGACACCTCGACCCAACGGCCGCACTGCACCCGGTGGCGCGCTGACGCCACCGGAACCCGGCAGCTACGAAGACCAGTGGTCAGCTGCCCGAATGTCCAAACCTGTTCCGGATATAACCCATATATCCGGAACATGGGATAACGTTTGGGCCCCGCGCGGGCGCCACCAGTGGCGGCGACCGAGCCCACGCCGCTACCCTGCTTCCGCAGCTACACCCTGCTGAGCGGAAGAAGCTACCGGCCGGCGGGTGCCCAGCGCGACAATGTGCAACGAGGTGACAATCGCCGTGAGCGAGCGGACGCGAGCCGGTCATCGGGGCGCGCCCGAAAGCAATCGGACGCCCCCGCCAGGTCCCGCCCACCCCCCGCGGGTGATCCGGGGCAACCCCCTCAGCCAAGCTGGCGACAGGGCGCGCGCATGAGTCGCGGCAGCTACGGCGACCCATGGCACCACTCCGCCGAGCCGCCCTGGATGGTCGAGCCGACGAGCGAGTGGCATCCGCAGTTCCCCGGCCAGCGCTACCCCGGCGACATCGGGATCGCGCACACCCAGCCGCCCGCCGCGCACGGGCGACCTGCCGTTGTCGGCCGGGCCACGGTGCCCCCGCTGGCGCCGACCCGCCCCGACGGGACCTACACCGGCCGCTCCTGGAATGAAGCGGACAACCACCACGCCCACCACGACGAGGAGCTGCGCCGCCGATGGCCCGGCGAGGCGCCCCGGGGGACCGACCGAAGCTGGCGGCCAGCGCCGCGCGACATCCGGGACGGTAACCCCGATTGGGAACGGGACAGCCACGGCACCAGCTCCGGATACGGCCAGTACCCCCGCCCAGACCGGTTCGACGACCGGAGTTCGTGGCACGAGCCCGGGGGGCGGAATCAGCCGGTCTCCCCCGCCCGGCACCCAGAACCGGGCTGGATTCCGGAACCGGACGAAGAGCGACCCCAGGGACACGACCGCTACCCCCTCGGTCGGGAGGGCGGGGGGCCGCCACCTCGGACCCGCTACCCGTGGGGGCGGTGGACCGAAAACGATCATGGTCGGCCCGATGCACCGCCGGAGGGCGATGGTGGACGCCTGCGGCCGGACGGGGCCCGGGCGAACCGGGGCGGGCGCGAGGAACCGTTGCCACGACAGCATTCGGGTGGCACCGGCCACCCGAATGCCCCTGGTCCCTCGGCCGGCCCCGGCCCCTCGGTTGAGCACGGCACCGTCCACCCGCACCGCAACGGGGCACCCGGACCGGTACGACACCCCGACCGGCACCCAGTCCAGCAATCGCGCCCCCACCGTCGGCCCGGCACCGCACGCCCCTGGCCCCCGCCCCAGTCGGGCCCGAACCAGGAGCACCCCCAGCGCGGCGGGCCACACCTGCCGCCACCCCCCCGACCACCGCAGGGCGGTCCCCCGACGAGCACGTCGGCGCCCCCGTACGGCCGGCCCGTCTCCGGTGCCCCCAGCCGACCGGTGTCCGGCGGCGCCGGCACGGCCCCGCCACCACATCCGCACCCGGACCGCCCGGTAACCGGCGCACCTCCCGGACCGACGCCGCCGCCTCCCGAGGCGGCCGGACCAGCACCAGCCACCAGTGCACCGCAGCCGCGGCGCTACGTTCCGCCACCGCCCACCCCCGACCCCGTTCGGCCGGCGCCAAGCCCGAGTGGGCCAAGCGCCTGGTTCGGACCGGCCGCCACCCCCGCCGAGCCGATCCCACCCGCCGAGCCGCTCACGCCCTCCGCCGAGCCGGACCAGTCCAACGCCGACGCGCTGTCGCCGACCGCCGCACCCGACCAGCCCGACGACACGCCACCCGCCGCCTCACCGCCCTCGGCGGAGCCAGCCAGCGCCACACCCGAGTACGCGGAACCCGCGAGCAACCCCGAGGAGGAGGCGGAGCCCGCCAGCAGCGCAGCGGAGAAGGCCGAGCCGGCCGGTGCCGCGCCGACCACCGGCGACATCCTCGACAGCGGCGACGAAGCCCCGGACGAGGATTCAGCCCCGGTAGCAGACGCTGCCCCGACAGCGGACCCAGACCCGGCACAAGCCGACGCTGACCTGAAATGGGCACCAGCGGCGGGACCCGCTCCCACCGCCGAGCCCGCCGCGTCGAATTCGGAGACCGCGACGCCACCGGTCCCGCTCGACCAGGACCCGAACCCGGAGCCAGAGCCGGACCCGAACCCGGAGCCAGAGCCGGACCCGATCCCGGGGCCAGAGCCGGGACCGGAGCCGGGACCGGAGCCTGGGACGGCATCGGTGCCGACAGACCCGGCTGCGGCGACCATGGAGGCGGCCAGACCGGAGCCAGCCCAGGCGCTCCCCGCGCCACCCACACCGCGACCGGAGGCCGACCCAGCGGAACCCGACCTAGCAGCGGCGGAAGCAGAGGCAGAAGTACACGCGGAAGCGGAACCGCCCACGACGGAACCGAAGGAAGTCCCCGCGCCGAAGACAGCGGCCACTCCCCTGCCGGATCCGGCAGCCACTCCCGCGCCGGAGACGGCCACCGTGGACCGGAGCGATCCGCCGGATGCCGCGGGCGCCGACGACACCGCCCTGCCGGGTGACGCCGAACGGGTGCTGGCCAACCTCCCCTGGCGACTGGACCCGGCCACGCTCCGCGAGGTCATCCCCGACCCCGAGCAGTTCCGGAATATCCGACGCCGGCTGACCGAGAAGCTCGGCACGGCCATGGACAACCGATCCCGGGCCCGGCTGCTCAGTCTGCGGGCCGTCGCGTCCCGCGCAGCTGGTGACCTGGACGACGCGCTGGCAGACGGCCGGCTGGCCCTGACCTACGCGGAGGCCACCGGCGAGTTGCGACGGTCCGCTCTCGCGCAGGCCCGGCTGGCACACGTGCTGCGGTGGCGGGGCGAGTACGACGAAGCCGACCGCCTCTTCGCCCAGGCGAACTCACCGGAACTGCCCGACCGACTACGGGTGGCGCTGCACGAACATGCAGGACGGTGTTGCGTTGACCAAGGCCGACTGATCGAGGCCTGCCTTCACTTCGAGCGAGCGTTGGACCTACGCGGTACCGCCGACGCGGAGCTGCTGGACCGGGTACGGGTGAGTCTGGACGCGGTCGCCGATCGGGCCGCCAAGACCGGCTTCGGGCCGTACCCCCGCAGCAGGGCCGAGTTGCTGGAGCCGGACCAGCCGCCGGTGCCGGCGCGCGACGGCGATCTCTGGGGGTACGCCAACCCGGAAGGTGATCTGGTCATCGCCGCGGAGTACGCGCAGGCGCAGCCGTTCCGAGAGGGCCTGGCCTGGGTCCGCCGCCCGGACGACCAACGGTGGTCGCTGCTCGATCGAGCTGGCAGCACCGTGTTGCCAGCGTCCTGGCTGATGGTCCGCCCGTTCGCCGACGGACTGGCCTGGGTATCCCAGGGCGAGCCCGGTGGCTGGCGTGCTATCGACCCGCAGGGCGAGGTCGTGGTGGCACCGGGCTTCGCCGACGTGCGCCCGTTCCGACACGGGATCGCCGTGGTCCGGCGCGAGGGGTGGGGCGCGGTGGACCACGCTGGCCGGCTGGTGGTGCCGACCCGATACCACGGGTTCGCCACCATGCTCGTGGCCGGCGGGCAGGTGGACGGCTTCACCGAGGAGGGGTTGGCCGTCGTTGACCTGGCCGGGCGGTACGGCGTGGTGGACCGGACCGGCCGGGTGATCGTGCCACCGGTACACCCGGCGTTGGTGGTACACCCCGTGGCCTACCTGGTAGCCACCGCCGCCGGCCGATGGGGAGCGTTGGATCGGCAGAGTCGACCGCTGATCGAGCCGACGCATCCCGATCAGGCCGGGGTGCTCGCCGAGATCGAACAGCTGCTCACCGACGCCGTGCCGCTGCTCTGACCTGGTCAGACCGGAAGGACAGCCGGCAATGGCTCGGCGACCGGCCCAGCTGGTGCACCGGGTCGGCGAGCCGAAAACATGTCCTTCGTGGGCGACGTACCACCGAGCTAAGGTCAGGGGATGGAATTCCGACACCTGGGCCGTTCCGGCCTGATAGTCAGCGAGATCTCGTACGGAAACTGGATCACCCACGGCTCCCAGGTGGAGGAGGAGTCGGCCTTCGCCTGTGTCCGGGCCGCCCTGGACGCCGGTATCACCACCTTCGACACCGCGGACGCGTACGCGGGCACCCGGGCGGAGGAGGTGCTCGGCCGGGCGCTGAAAGACGAACGGCGGGCCGGACTCGAGTTGTTCACGAAGGTGTTCTGGCCGACCGGTCCGGGTCGCAACGACCGGGGCCTGTCCCGCAAGCACATCATGGAGTCGATCGACGGTTCCCTACGCCGGCTGGGCACCGACTACGTCGACCTCTACCAGGCGCACCGGTACGACCACAGCACCCCGATCGAAGAGACGATGGAGGCGTTCGCCGATGTTGTCCGCGCCGGGAAAGCCCTCTACATCGGGGTTTCGGAGTGGACGGCGACGGAGCTGCGCCAGGCCCACCAGCTCGCCCGTGAGCTGCGGATTCCGCTGATCTCCAACCAACCGCAGTACTCGATGCTCTGGCGGGTTATCGAGGCTGAGGTGGTGCCGGCCAGCGAGGAGTTGGGCGTCGGTCAGATCGTCTGGTCCCCGATGGCCCAGGGTGTGCTGACCGGTAAGTACCAGCCGGGTCACCCCCCACCCGCGGGCTCCCGGGCCACCGACGAGAAGTCTGGCGCGGGCTTCATCGCCAAGTGGCTCAGCGACGACGTGCTGACCCGGGTGCAGCAGCTCAAGCCGCTCGCCGAGCAGGCGGGGCTGAGCATGGCCCAGCTCGCCATCGCCTGGGTGCTGCAGAATCCGAACGTCTCCTCGGCGATCATCGGCGCCTCCCGCCCCGAACAGGTGCACGACAACGTCAAGGCAGCCGGGGTACGGCTCGACGCCGACCTGCTCAAGGCCATCGATGACATCGTCGAACCGGTCGTCGAGCGGGACCCGGCCCGGACCGAGTCCCCCGCGCAGCGGCCCTGACCCGACCACGGCGGTGGGCTGGTCGGAATACCGGCTCACCGCCGTGCGGGCGGACCGACCCAGCGACGTACGGAGTGAGGCGTCCCACCGCCCGGTCGGAGTGACCGGCGGCGCCACGCGGGCTCAGCCCTGCCAGAAGCGGACCAGATCCAGGCCGAGCCCGTACAGGCCCGGCGGTAGGCCCAGCGCGTCGCCGACGGCGAAGACCGTCCCGAAGAACCAGCCGTTGATCCGGGGGTTCCACAGCAGCGCGAAGAGCAGGAGAAAGCCGTACGGCGCGAAGAGGTCGTACACCCGCCGGTACGGCGGGGAGAGCCAGGGCTGGATCATGTTGCCGCCGTCCAGGCCTGGCACCGGAAGCAGGTTGAGCAGGCTCGCCGTGAGTTGGAGGAAGGCGAGCAGCGCCACGGCAGCCCAGAACTGCACGGGCCCGCCGCCGCTCGCCGCCAGCCGGACCGCGATGACCAGCACCAGCGTGAACACCACGTTCGTGGCCGGGCCGGCGAGGCTGACCAGGGTGTGCCGTAGCCGCCCCGGAATGGCGTGCCGGTCCACCCAGACTGCGCCGCCGGGCAGGCCGATACCACCGAGCAGCACCACCAGCACCGGTAGCGCGATCGACAGCAGTGGATGGCTGTACTTCAGTGGGTTGAGGGTGAGGTAGCCCTGGTGCGCGACGCTGCGGTCACCGGCGCGGAACGCCACCAGCGCGTGCGCGTACTCGTGCAGGCAGAGTGAGACCAGCCACCCGGATACCACGAAGAGGAACACGGTGACCCGGATGTTGCCGCTTTCCTGCCAGGTCAGGACTCCGCTGAGTATGAAGAGTGCGACGAGCCCGAGGAAGACCGGGCTGGGCCGGAACGCTGCCCGGGGCACGCCCAGCACCAGCGGCCCGCCCCCAGCCCGGTCTCCGGTCATCATTCCGCCGGGGGCTGCAGACTCATCCGGTACTCCACGCGGTCGTCCTCGACAAGCAGGACCGCGAGCACGCCGGCCGCCGCGAGTTCCCGCCAGGTCTGGCCGATCCAGGACTCGGCGTCCGCCTGGCTACTGAACGACTCGGCCGGCCCCGACGCCGGTTCGCCGTTCTCGCCCTCGTACTGCCAGCTCCACGCCATCTGCGTGTCTCCCCTCGCCGCTGATCTCCCGTCAGCCTAGTCCGCCGCGCCGCCGACGGCTGCACGTCCAGCCCGCGCATGATCGTTTCGAGGCGGATGTGAGCAGCTCCGGGAGGAGCGGGGCGGGAGGCGGGCGGGCACCGGGCGGCCTTAAGGTACGGGCATGTCCATTGACGGGTGGAACACGGTCCTGGTGCTCGGCGGAATCCGGTCGGGAAAGTCCGAGTTCGCCGAGGCCCTGGTGGCCGACGCGCCGACGGTCCGGTATCTGGCCACCGCCGCCGACACCAGTGCCGGCGACGAGGAGTGGGCGACCCGCCTCGAAGCTCACCGCGCTCGCCGGCCGACGACGTGGACCACGGAGGAGACCGCGGGGCAGCCACGCCGGCTGGCGGAGTTGCTGGCCGCCGCGCAGCCCGGCGAGACACTACTCGTTGATGATCTCGGTGGCTGGGTGACGACCCTCCTCGACCCCGCCCACCAGCCGGCCGACGCCACATCCACCATTGCCGAGCTGGCGGCGGCGGTCCGCTCCTGCCCCGCCCGACTGGTGCTGGTGAGCGCCGAGGTCGGCCTCTCGCTGGTGCCGACAACCCCACTCGGCCGAGCCTTCGCCGACGCGCTCGGCACCGCCAACCGGGCGGTCGCCGATGCGGTTGACACGGTCGTGCTGGTGGTCGCCGGCCAGCCCTGCTGGCTTAAACCGCCCCCGCCGCCCCGCCCGGCTGCCGTCCCAGCTCAGATCACGCCGGCCGCCGCCGGCAGCAGGGTCGCTACCGGCCCGGCCCTCGCACCGACGCCGCTACCGGAGGTGCTGACCCCGAGCGCCCCGCCCGCACCGCCCGTGCCGGCCGAACTCGCTTCCGACGCCGCCCCCAGGTCGGCGCCGCCGGTGGCCGCGACCGCCCTGGCCATCGAGCCGGGCCTGGAGTTGCCCATGCCCGACGAGGACGCCGGGTCGCAGGCCGTGGAGCGGATGGCCACCCGGGACCTGCCCGGCGCCGGTTTCGGTGGGCTCACCCAGCTGGTCGAGTTCGCCGCCGCCACCCAGGGCACTCCGCAGCCCGCCCCCTGGGGCAGCACCCGAGTGCTGCTGGTGCATGGTGACCACACGGGCGGCGCCGCCGCCGGCACCACCCCCGGTGACTCCGCCCGCCGGGCCCGGGAGGCCCGGGACGGCCAGGGTGCGTGGGCCCGCCTCGCCGCTGAGGCTGGGGCCGAGCTGCAGGTGGTTGACGCTCCCGCCGCCGACCCGATCGAGACCGACCCGGCGCTCCCCCTCAACCAGGTCGAGGCGGCGTTGCAGCTCGGCTGGCGGCTCGCCGACCAGGCCGCCGACGCGGGTGTGCGGCTGCTGGTGCTGGGGGCCTGCGGCGCCGGCACCGACGCCGCCGCGGCAGCCGTGCTCGCCGTCACCGCCGGCGCCGAACCGCCCGCCGTACTCGCCCGGGTGCGCACCGAGGCCGGCGAGTACGACGATGCCGCGTGGATGGTCCGCTGTGCGGCCGTCCGGGATGGGCTGCACCGCAGTCGCCACTCGTCCCGCGAGCCCAAGGAGATCCTCGCCGAGGTGGGCGGCGGCGACATCGCGGTCGCCACCGGCGTGCTGCTCGGCGCCGCCGCGCGGCGGCTGCCGGTGCTCCTGGACGGACCGGTCGGCGTTGCGGCCGGTCTACTCAGCCGCGATCTGGCCGGACCAGCCCGGCACTGGTGCCTGCTCGCCGACCACGGCGGGCACCCCGGTGTCCAACTCGCCGCCGACGTGCTCGGCCTCACTCCCCTGCTCGATCTGCGCCTGGACCTGGGCGAGGGCGGAAACGCACTGGTGGCGCTGCCGCTGCTGCGGTCGGCGCTGGCCTTGGCCGCGGCCCTGCCGGCGCACCCGTCGCTACGGGTCGAGTCGGACGACACCGCGTCGGACAAGGCCGCACCAGGCGAAGCCGCGTCGGACGTGGCCGCGGTGACGACGGAGTCGGCGGCCGCCGACTCGCCGACGAACGAACCAGACGAGGCCACGCCGCCGATGGAGGAGTCGGCACCGGCGACGGAGCAGCCAGAGCCGACGGACGACGAGCCGGACTTCCGCGAGCCAGAACCGGCCGGGCCGGGGCCCACCAGCACCGATCCGGAGTCCACCCCGCTGGATTCGTCCGGCCGGCGTGTCGGCTGAACCGCGGATCGCCGCCGGGGCCCGGCTGGCGCTGACCACGTTCACCACGTTGCCGGTGCGGGCCGGCCGGATCGACCGGGCCGTGGCCGGCACCGCGATGGCCCTGGCCCCAGCCGTCGGCGCGCTGCTCGGCGCCCTCCTCACCGGAGTGCTGCTCCTCACCGGCGGCCTCGCGCCGCCGCTGGTAGCCGCCGGCGTCACGGTCGGTGCCGGCGCATTGCTGACCCGAGGGCTGCACCTCGACGGGCTCGCCGACACCGTGGACGCACTCGGCTCGTACCGACGTGGGCCGGCCGCGCTGGAGATCATGAAAAAGCCGGATGTCGGCCCGTTCGGGGTAGCCGCGCTGGTGGTCACCCTCCTGGTGCAGGCGGCGGCGCTCGCGGAGCTGGCTGAGTGGTCGACGCCGACCGTGCTCGTGGCAGTGGTGTCCGCCACCGCCGCCGGTCGGCTCGGAGTCACGCTGGCCTGCCGGCGAGGGCTGCCGGCAGCCCGGCCGGACGGGCTGGGAGCCCTGGTCGCCGGGACCGTCGGGCCGGGTGCCCTCGTCACCGGGACCACCGCGGTGGCGCTGCTGGCGCTCGCCGCCGTGCCGGGCCGTCCGTGGCAGGGACCACTCGTCGTCATCGCCGCCCTCGCCACCGCGGTCTGGCTGCTCCGGCACGTGGTACGACGCCTCGGTGGGATCACCGGCGACGTGCTCGGCGCCACCGTCGAAGTGGTCACCACCCTCGTCTACCTGGGACTGGTCTTGTCCGGCTGAGCTCCGCCCACACCGGCAGGTAGCGTTGCGCACGACAACACACCGGCACGGCCCATCCGGGAGACCCCATGCTCATCACGGACGACTTCCTGCCCGTACCGGTCCCGGAAACGCTGGACGCGACCTACCTGGTGCCGATGGCTGGGCTGCCGAAGGTGGGCACGAAGACCGCGTTGCAGCAGCTCACCGGGCGGCTCGCCGAACCGGTGCACGCACTCGCCCGGCAGATGCTGGACAGTCCGCTGATGAGCGTGGACACCCGACCGATCCACGAGTTCCCCGAGCTGCCGCCGGATCTACTCACCGCCTTCGGCGCGACCGAGGCCCAGCTGTCCCGCCTGGCGGCGGCGACCCACCTGGTCGTGGTGCAGGCCGAATACCGACCCGGCTGGCCGCCAGCGCACGAGTGGGCGGCCCGGGCGGTGGCGGCGGCGGTCGCCGACACGGCCGGCGGTGACGTGGTGGATGTCTTCGGGCTCCAGTTCCTCGACCCGACGACGGCGCTGCGGTCCCTGCCGGACGAGCAGGGCCGGATCCGGCTGGTCGACTGGGTACTGGTGCCGTACTCGTCCGACGCCGACGGGCTCTGGTTCACCACCAAGGGGCTGCGCCGGTTCGGGCTGTTGGAGCTACAGGCACAGGGCGTGCCGGACCACCTGACCCGGGCTTGGGGCGCAGTGATGACCGGCACGGCGCGGCGGCTGCTGCGGGCGTGGACCGACGGCCTGGCCGGCGAGGAGTTGCCTGCGTTCGTGCAGCTACCCGTACTGGCCACGGTCACCGGAGGAGACATCGCGGTGGCATACGGCAACCCGGAGCAGCACGGGGCCACCGCCCCGGTGCTGCTTCGGCTGGAACTGGACCCGGCGACGGACCCGGAGGCGGATTCGTTCCTCACCCTGCGCCCGCCGGTCGGCTTCTCCGGGCCGGACGGCCGCTACTACGCCTCGGCCTGTGGGACCCTCTTCACCGGCATCGCACCAGACGTGCGCTACACCCGCTCCGGCGATGCGATGAGCCAGGCGGTCGCCACCGCCCGGGCCTCGCTGGGCGAGATCCGCGCCCGCTTCCTCGCCGGGGCCCTACCACCGGAGACGCAGCTGGTGGTGAAGTACGGACTTCCCGGCGAGGACGGCCCCGAGTACGTGTGGGCCGGGGTGACCTCCTGGCCGACACCAGCGCAGATCGAGGGCGCCAGCGCCAGCGACGCCCACACAGATCCGGCCGTACGGATCGGCTCCGCGGTGGTCGTGGAGGCGACCGACGTGGTCGACTGGGCGGTCCTGGACGGCACCGGGGTCCGTGAGGGCGGCTGGACCCAGGCCGTCCTGGATGCCGGCGAACGCCCCGCCCCGCCGGTCTGACCCGCCCGCCACCTCGCCGGTCGGCAGGGGTGGCGCGGGCGCTGACCGATGGCGAGCTACCGAACCGAGGGGTTGACGAACGGCGGGCGGACCAGGCTCACCGCTGCCCGGCGTCCCCGGATATCGACCTCGAGCTCGGCCCCGTCGGCCAGGGCCGGCTCGGTGTCGATCAGGGCCAGGGCGATGCCCTGCTTCCGAGTCGGGCTGAAGGTGCCGCTGGTGACCGTGCCGACCGCCGCCTCACCGTGGTAGACGACCATGCCGGGACGCGGGATGGCCCGATCGACCGCCACCAGACCGCGCAACCGGCGCCGGGGGCCGGCGGCCTTCTCCGCGAGCAGCGCCGCGCGTCCCCAGAAGGCGGGCTTATCCCAGCCGACCGCCCAGCCGGAACGGCCCTGCACCGGGGTGATCTCCAGCGACAGGTCCTGTCCGTGCAGTGGGTAGCCCATCTCGGTACGCAGGGTGTCCCGGGCGGCCAGGCCGCACGCCTGCAGCTGCTCATCGGCGGCGAAGAGCGCGTCCCAGACTCCGCCAGCCGCCGCGGCGGGCAGGATCAGCTCATAGCCCAGTTCGCCGGTGTAGCCGGTGCGGCACACGGTCACACTGGCCCCGGCCAGCGTGCCCTCCGCGAAGCTCATGTAGCCGTGCTCTGTGGGCAGGCCCAGCGCGCCGAGCAGGTCGGCCGAGCGCGGACCCTGCACCGCGAGGATCGCGTACGCCTCGTGCTCGTCACTGATCGTGACCGTTGGTGGCGCGGCGGCCCGCAGCCGGCGCACCACCTCGGCGGTGTTCGCGGCGTTGGGGATCAGGAAGACGTGGTCGTCGGCGTACAGGTAGGCGATGATGTCGTCCACCACACCACCGGTGGCATCGTCGCAGCAGAGGGTGTACTGCGCCTGGCCCGGCCCAATCCGGGCCAGGTCGTTGCTGAGACAGGCGTTGACGAACTCCGCCGCCCCCGCGCCGGTGACCCGCACCTTGCCCAGGTGCGACACGTCGAATACGCCCACCGCGTCCCGGACCGCCGAGTGCTCCTTGCGCACCCCGCCCCCGGCGTACTCGAGCGGCATCTCCCACCCGCCGAAGAGGGCAAACTTGGCGCCGGCAGCGACGTGCCGGTCGTGCAACGGAGAGTGGCGCAGCCGGGTTTCGGCGGAGCCGGAGGTCACGTCGGTCATGGGTGGCAACTTACCGGCACCACCCCGGCTGGTTAGCATCGGCGGGACCCGCCGACACCACTGGCGGGACAGCCCTGGTCGACGGCGGGTACGGTCCGCCGGAGACCTTCATCGCTGGTACGTGACGACGCGACCAGCCCGGCCCGCCCGGAGTAGCTTCAGTGACATCGCCCACCATTTCCCTCCGCCTCGTCGACACCGACCCCGCCGAGCTCGCCGTTGACGCGATCGTCATCGGCGTGCACAGCCAGCCCGGAGAGCCGGCCGGCGGCCTCGTCGGCACCCTGCTGCTGGCCAGCGGCGCGGAGAGCATCGCCGCGGCTTTCGATGGAAAACTGACCGAGACGCTGGCGTTGCTCGGCGCAACCGGAGGCCCGGGCGAGGTGATCAAGATCGCCACGCTCGGCACGGTTACCGCTCCGGTGATCGCCGCGGTGGGTCTCGGACCGGAGCCGACCGGCGCCGCCCCCACCCCGGAGACCCTGCGCCGGGCGGCCGGTGCCGCGGTGCGGGCGCTGGCCGGCTCGGCCCGAGTCGCGCTGGCCCTACCGCTGCCGGATGACGCCGACGCGCCGGCCGCGCTGCGCGCGGTCGCCGAGGGGGGCCTGCTGGGCGGCTACCGGTTCGCCGGCTACAAGACCCGCCCGCAGCCGGCCCGGCGGGAGCCCGTCGCGGAGGTGCTGGTCGCGGTCCCGGACGCGGGTGACGCCACCGCTACGGCCGAGGTTGCCCGGGCGCAGGCGGTGGCCAACGCGGTCCGCTCCTCCCGGGACTGGGTCAACGCCGCCCCCAACGAGCTGCGCCCGCCGGCCTTCGCCGACTCGGTGGCGACCGCCGCCCGCGCCGCCGGGATGGAGGTGGAGGTGCTCGACGAGGTCGCCCTGCGCGAGGGCGGCTACGGGGGCATCACCGCCGTCGGGCAGGGGTCGCAGGCCCCGCCGCGGCTGGTGCGGATCAGCTACACCCCGGCCGGCGGCGGCAACGGCAAGCGGGTCGCTCTGGTCGGCAAGGGCATCACCTTCGACAGCGGCGGCGTCTCGATCAAGCCGTCGCAGGGTATGTGGGAGATGAAGGCCGACATGGCCGGGGCCGGCGCCGTCGCCGCCGCGATGCTGGCGGTCGCGGAGCTTGCGCCCGCGGTGTCGGTGACCGCGTACGTGCCGATGGCGGAGAACATGCCCTCCGGTACGGCGTACCGGCCGGGCGACGTCATCACGATGTTTGACGGCAAGCGCGTCGAGGTGCTCAACACCGACGCCGAGGGGCGGATGATCCTCGCCGACGCGATCGCCCGGGCCTGCGCGGACGGCTGCGACTACCTGCTGGAGACCTCCACCCTCACCGGCGGCCAGGTGGTCGCGTTGGGCAAGAGGGTCGCCGGGGTGATGGGCACGCCGGAGCTGTGCGAGCGGGTGCGGACCGCCGGCGAGGCGGTCGGCGAGCCGACCTGGCCGATGCCGCTGCCGGAGGACGTGCGCAAGGGCATGGACTCCGAGGTCGCCGACATCTCCCAGGTCAACGCGGGGATGGACCGGGCGGGTCACATGCTCCAGGGCGGTGTGTTCCTGCGTGAGTTCGTCACCGAGGAGGTCGCCTGGGCGCACATCGACATCGCCGGCCCCGGCTACCACTCGGGTGAGCCGACGGGCTACTGGACCAAGGGCGGCACCGGGGTGCCCGTCCGTACCCTGCTGCACCTGATCGAGGACATCGCCAGCCAGGGCTGACGTGTCAGCAGGGGCCCTCGTCCCGCCGGGCGGGTACGAGGGCCCCTGCGCACCACCCGCCGAGTCGGTGCGGGTTCAGAACAACTCGGGGCGACGCTTGCGGCGTTCGTTGTAGTCCCGCATCCGCTGCGGGTAGCCCATCAGGCTCACGTCGTAGACCGGGATGCCCAGCCGGTGGGCGAAGCGTCGCGCGCCGTCCGGGCCGTCGATCCGGCGGCGAGTCCACTCGCCGTCGTCGGCGATCAGCATGACCGTGGTCTCGGTCATGGTCGTCCGGGGCTCGATGTACGCCTCGACTCCCCGCCGAGTCCGCACGAAGTTCTCCAGGTGGCCCAGATCGCCCCGGTCAACGCCGCGATCCTGACTGACCGGACGCGCCTTCTTCCGTCGGAACAGTCCCACCGGCCGTCTCCCCACACCCGCACCATCGAAGCTGATGCCAAGGGTACGTGTCTCGGACGTGTCGTTGGGCACCTCGTTACCCGTGCCGGGCGCGGTGGTGACAAGATGACCGAGGTGGGGTGTGTCCGCATTACCCCACCGTGACCCCCCGATGCAGCCAGGCGACCTGGGAGTTGGACGTGAGCGAGCCGAACGAGACCTTCGACATCGTCATCCTCGGAGGTGGCAGCGGTGGCTACGCAGCGGCGCTGCGCGCCGCCGAGCTGGGCCTCTCCGTTGCGTTGGTCGAGAAGGGCAAGCTCGGCGGCACCTGCCTGCACAACGGCTGCATCCCGACCAAGGCGTTGCTGCACGCCGCCGAGGTCGCCGACCAGACCCGCGAGTCGGAGCAGTTCGGCGTCAAGGCCGAGCTGGTCGGTATCGACATGGCGGCGGTCAACTCGTACAAGGACGGGGTGGTCGCCCGGCTGTACAAGGGCCTGCAGGGCATGCTGCGCGGCGCGAAGAACATCACCATCGTGGCCGGCGCTGGCCGGCTGGTCGCGCCGAACACCGTCGAGGTCGACGGGAAGCGGTACACCGGCCGTAACATCATCCTGGCCTCCGGTTCGTACGCGAAGAGCCTGCCCGGCCTGGAGGTCGACGGTGAGCGGATCATCACGAGCGACCACGCGCTGGTGATGGACCGGGTCCCCGCGTCGGTGATCGTGCTCGGTGGCGGCGTCATCGGGGTGGAGTTCGCCAGCGTGTGGAAGTCCTTCGGAGCGGACGTCACGATCATTGAGGCGCTGCCCCGGCTGGTCGCCGCCGAGGACGCGGAGTCGTCGAAGGCGCTGGAGCGGGCCTTCCGGAAGCGGAAGATCAACTTCAAGGTCGGCAAGCCGTTCGAGAAGGTCGAGAAGACCGACAGCGGCGTCCGCGTGACCATCGCCGGCGGCGAGACCGTCGAGGCCGAGCTGCTGCTGGTCGCGGTCGGTCGGGGCCCGAACACCACCGGCCTCGGCTACGAGGAGCAGGGCGTCCGGATGGACCGAGGCTACGTGCTGACCGACGAGCGGCAGCGCACGAGCGTGCCGAACGTCTACGCGGTCGGCGACATCGTGCCCGGCCTCCAGCTGGCACACCGCGGCTTCCAGCAGGGCATCTTCGTCGCCGAGGAGATCGCCGGAGAGAACCCGGCCGTCATTGACGAGGCCGGCATTCCTCGGGTCACCTACTCTGACCCCGAGCTGGCGTCGGTGGGCCTGACCGAGGCGAAGGCCAAGGAGCAGTACGGCGCCGACAAGATCAAGACCTACAACTACAACCTGGGCGGCAACGGCAAGAGCCAGATCCTCAAGACGTCCGGCTTCGTCAAGCTGGTCCGGGTCGAGGACGGCCCCGTCGTTGGCTTGCACATGGTGGGTGCTCGGGTCGGTGAACTGATCGGTGAGGCCCAGCTCATCTATAACTGGGAGGCGTACCCCGCCGAGGTGGCGCAGCTCGTACACGCCCACCCGACCCAGAGTGAGGCGCTGGGTGAGGCACACCTGGCCCTCGCCGGCAAGCCGCTGCACGCGCACGCCTGACACGACAACCACGGCGTCCGGCGACGGACGACGATCCCATCAGGGGAATGAAGGAGTCTGGAGAAAATGCCGGTATCGGTCACCATGCCCCGGCTCGGTGAGAGCGTCACCGAGGGCACCGTCACGCGCTGGCTCAAGCAGGAGGGCGACACCGTCGAGGTTGACGAGCCGCTGCTCGAGGTGTCGACCGACAAGGTGGACACCGAGATCCCGTCCCCCGCGGCCGGTGTGCTGACCCGCATCGTGGTCGGCGAGGACGAGACCGCCGAGGTCGGCAGCGAGCTGGCGACGATCGGCGATGAGGCGTCGGGCGACAGCGGGGCGACGGGCGGCGGCGAGGCCGAGCCGCGGCAGTCGGCGCCCGAGCCGACCGCCGCCGCCGAGGGCACCGGCCCGGAGCCGGAGCAGAAGCAGCCGGCTCCCGCGCCCTCCGGCGAGGGCAACTCGTCGGGCGACGGCAGCCCGGTGACGATGCCGGCCCTCGGCGAGAGTGTCACCGAGGGCACGGTCACCCGCTGGCTCAAGCAGGTCGGCGACACCGTCGAGGTTGACGAGCCGCTGCTCGAGGTGTCGACCGACAAGGTGGACACCGAGATCCCCTCGCCGGTCGCCGGGACCGTCCTGGAGATCACCGTGGCGGAGGACGAAACCGCCGATGTCGGCGCGACGCTGGCGATCGTCGGCACCGCCGGTGCGGCGGCGAAGCCGGAGCCGGAGCCGGAGCCGGCGCCCAAGCCCGAGGCGAAGCCGGCACCCAAGCCGGAGCCGAAGCCCGAGCCGAAGGTCACCGAGCCGACCCCGGGCGCCTCCTACAACGAGCCGGCGGCCGAAGCCGAGAGCGCCGCCGATCCGGCGAAGGCGGAGCGGGCCTCCACCCCGTCCGCGCCCGCCCCCCGGCCGGCGACGACCGGTGGCACGGAGAACGCCGGCTACGTCACCCCGCTGGTCCGCAAGCTCGCCGGCGAGCACGGGGTTGATCTCGCCACGGTCAACGGCACCGGCGTGGGTGGCCGGATCCGCAAGCAGGACGTGCTCGACGCGGCCGAGCAGGCCCGCGCCGCCAAGGCGGCTCCGGCCCCGGCGGCGCAGCCCGCCGCCCCCGCGGCGAAGCCGGCGGCCCGGCCCGCGCCCAGCAGCAAGCGGGGCAGCACCGAGAAGCTGCCGCGGATCCGTACGACCATCGCGAAGCGGATGCACGAGTCGCTGCACGAGATGGCGCAGCTCACCACCGTGGTCGAGGTCGACGTGACCCGGATCGCCAAGCTGCGGGCGCGGGCGAAGGACTCCTTCCAGCAGCGGCACGGCGTGAAGCTCTCCTTCCTGCCGTTCTTCGCCCTGGCGGCCGTCGAGGCGTTGCAGGCGTTCCCGATCGTCAACGCCCAGATGGACCTGGGGGCCGGGACGATCACCTACCCGGAGGCGGAGCACCTCGGCGTCGCCGTGGACACCGAGCGGGGCCTGATGGTGCCGGTCATCCACAACGCCGGCGACCTCAACCTGGGCGGTATCGCCAAGCGGGTCGCCGACCTGGCGGAGCGCACCCGGACCAACAAGATCAGCCCGGATGAGCTCGCTGGCGCGACGTTCACGTTGACCAACACCGGCAGCCGGGGCGCCCTCTTCGACACCCCGATCGTGCCGTCGCCGCAGTCGGCGATGCTCGGCACGGGTGCCGTGGTCAAGCGTCCGGTCGTGGTCAACGATCCGGAGCTGGGCGAGGTCGTGGCCGTCCGGTCGATGATCTACCTGGCCCTGTCGTACGACCACCGACTGATCGACGGCGCCGACGCGGCCCGTTTCCTTGGCGCGGTCAAGGAACGGCTGGAGGCCGGCAACTTCGAGGCCGAACTGGGCCGGTAACACCCGACCCGACGACGGTGGGCTGCCCGGTGATCCGGGCAGCCCACCGTCGTCTCACGGGTCCGGCTGCTCGGCGACGCACGGATATGGTCGGCGAAGCGTGGACAGGTCACGAGCGACACTAGCCACTGCTGTCACCCTCCGGCGGTTCTGCGACGAACACGCCGACTCCCTGCACGCCTTCTACCAAGCCTTCGGTACGCAACGCAAAGATGGCCTGACGCACGACGATGGCGGAGACTCCGTGCTCCTCGCAGAGTTGCCGTGTTGATGGGAGTTTGTCTCCCGGGGCGAGCTCACCGGACGCAACCTGCTCACGGATGTGGTCAACGAGCTTCGCCCACTTGGGTTTGGCGGGCATCTTAATCTCCCTGGTCTGCACCGCCATTTGATCACGCATCTACTTGTAATTGCAACCAATGCCCACCGATGCCTTGCTTTATATAAGCGCCTATGTGATGCCGAGTCTCGGCCGGCTCCCTGGTCTGCAACCCGGGCTGGTCACTCCGTGAAACGCGCCCGCCCGGCCGCCCATCCCCCCGGAGGTCGGTCGGGCGCCACGCCCTGCCCGAGCCTCCGACGCAGAGAAGGACCTCAGGCCCCGGGAGCGTTTCCGGGCGTCAACCGTCCCGGTCCGGACCCTCCGCGCGCCGGCCCTCCGGTGCCGCGACCCGAGAGGAGACGCCATGCCACGAGCCATACCCCGACCGGCCGGCGCGGAGCCGGACGCGGGTCAGCTCTTCGACCGGTTCCTCGGCTGGCACCGAAGCCGGATGTCCGGCCCCGACCCACCGGCGAACCTGACGAACGGCGGTGGGTGCCGCGCCGAACACCTCGCCAACGAGGTACGGAGCGAATAGTCGTTTCGATATGCTACGCATGTGTGGTCCCGACGCATCCGTGCCCTGGAATGGCTTCGGCAACGGGATCCGGACTACTGCGTCATCCGCCATGCAACCCGGGTGACCCTCGTCGCCTGCCTCCTCTTCTATGGCCTCCGGTACGGCCTGAACAGCACGACCATGGCCAGGTACGCGCTCTTCGGCATCATCGCCACCGGCATCTTCACCCAGCTGCCGGGCGGGCCGGCGCAACGGGCCCGGACGCTGCTCGCTGCCCTACCGGTCATCTGGGTCCTGATCGCCATCGGGACCGTCCTGGCGGTGAGCACCTGGGCCGCCACGATCGGCATGCTCGTGATCGGGTTCGCCGTGGCGTTCGCCGGTGTCGGCGGACCTCGCCTGATCGGCCTCGTCAGCGCGTTTCAGATCTTCTACATCCTGGCCAGCTTTCCCCCGTACCAGCCCGACACCCTGCCGCAACGGCTGGCCGGAGTGACGCTCGCCGTCGTTCTGATAGCGGCAGCCGAGGTGTGGCTCTGGCCCGGGCCGGCGCCGGCAACCAGCGCGCAGCGCCTGGGCTGGGCCGCGCGGAGTATCGCCTCGTTCGTCGCCGCGCTCGCGGACCTACTGGCCGGGCGGCCGTCCGCGGGCGAAGCGGCCCGACGGCGCCGGGCCACGGCAGCCGACGCGGTCACGCAGACCCAGATGTGGCGGCTGCCGCCGTCCGAACGGGCATCGTCGGCGAGCCGGCGAGACCACGCGCTGCGGGACGCGGCTACCGACCTACACCAGATATTTCGGCACGCCGACTGGCTCCTGCAGGCCCACCCGACGACCACCGACATGGGCGCGGCGAGGTCCCTACGGAACTGTGCGGCATCCCTGCGCCACTCCGGCGACGCGCTGTTGGACACGGAGCGGGTGTCCCCCGACCGGGCCGTTTCCAGGGAGCACCAACAGCCGGACGGCGAACGCTCAGCCACTACCGATCAGCTCCGCGTGGCCATGATCGTCCGGTCGCTGGCCCGGCACACGGACTTCGTCGCGACTGCCGTCCGAATCGCCGGAGGACACTCTGACACCACCGGCCAACCGGGAGGACACAGCTTCTGGTATCTGGGGCGGAGCACCCCGTCGCTGTACTGGCAACGGCTGCGGGTACACCTCACCCCACGCTCCGTGTTCTTCCAGCAGGCCCTGCGACTCGCCGTCGCTCTGGCCGCCGCCCGGTTCATCGCCGGTGCGCTAAATCTGGAGCACGGCTTCTGGGTGCTCCTGGCCACCCTCAGCCTCCTGCGGACCTCCGCGGCGGAGACGTGGACCACGTTCCGCCGGGCCCTGGCGGGCACCCTCGTCGGCGCCGCCGCCGGGGCACTGTTGCTGCTGGCCTCTCCCGGGCAGGAGACGTACGCGGTGATCCTGCCCCTGGCACTGGGGCTGGCCCTGTGGGTGGGTCCGCTACTCGGGCTCGCCTGGGCGCAGGCGCTTCTCACGCTGGTGCTGATCGCCGCCTTCGCTCAGCTCACCCCGACGGACTGGCATCTGGCCGGTGTCCGACTGCTGGACGTCCTGATCGGCGCGGCGATCGGCCTCGTCGCCGGCGTACTCATGTGGCCGAAGGGTGGCGGTGGTGAGCTCCGCCGGTACACGGCGGCCTATCTCGACGCGGGCGCCGAGGCGATCGAGGAGACTGTCCTGAAGGTGGCGGGACGAGCCCGGGGCCAGCAGGCGCTTGCGGCGGCACACCGGGCGCAGGTCCTCACCGACGCGTCGTTCTGCCAGTACCACCTGGAGCACACCGCTCCGCGCCCCACCGACGTGGACTGGGAGGCAGCCCTGTCCGCGGGGCATCGCATCGTCCGCGGTGCGGAGCGACTCGCCACCGGCGACCAGGACGGGATGCTGGCGCACCGGTGGCCCGGGCCCACCGGCCAGCTCGTACGCCGGGCTCAACGGCTGCGCTCCGACTACGCCGACCTGGCCGGCCGCCTGGCGCGGGGTCGCCTGCACGGTGCGGCTCCCGTCGCGCAACCAACGACGGGTGTCGTCGACCAGGTCCACGAGATCATTCAGGGTGACAACCGACGGGCCGACGTCCTGCACCTGATCGAGGTCGACCACTGGCTGGCCGACCTCGGTCGAAACCTCAACCGAATTCCCGCGCCGGCCCAGCAGGGCCAGCACAGCCAGGGGCACGGTCCACCCGAACCGTCGGGCAGCTAGCACGGACGCCCGTGGTGGTCGTAGGAACGAATCGTCGCCGCCGGCGACCGCGGCCGTCCCGCTGCCGGTAGACCTCGGCCGAATCGGTCAGGTGACCAACTCCACGCATCTATTGGTCACCCGTGTCCGAGAATATGGGCATGCGGATTCTGATGGCCGGCGCGTCCGGCTTCCTCGGCACCCGGCTTGCCGACCGACTCAGCGCGGACGGGCACCACGTGACCCGGCTGGTCCGCCGGCTGCCGCACGGCGCCGACGAACGACAGTGGAACCCGACCGCGGCCCAGCTCGACCCGGCGGTGGTGGCGGAGGCTGACGCCGTGGTCAACCTGGCCGGTGCGGGGGTCGGTGACCGCCGGTGGAACGACGAGTACCGGCGGGTCATCCGCTCCAGTCGGGTGGACACCACCACCACACTGGCCATCACGATCGCCGGGCTGCCGGCCGCCGACCGCCCGAAGGTGCTGGTCAACTCGTCGGCGGTGGGGTGGTACGGCAACACCGGCGACCGGGCCGTCGACGAGGAGGCGGCAGCCGGCGAGGGCTTCCTGGCCGATGTCTGCCGGGCGTGGGAGGCCGCGACCCGGCCGGCCGAGGACGCCGGGGTACGCGTGGTCCGGCTGCGGACCGGGTTACCGCTGCACCGCGAGGGCGGGCTACTCAAGCCGCAGTTGCTGCCGTTCCGGCTCGGCATCGCGGGCCGGTTGGGCAGCGGCCGGCAGTGGCTGCCCTGGATCGCGATGGTGGACTGGCTGGACGCCGCCGCCCTCGCCATCGACCGTGCCGAGCTCACCGGCCCGGTCAACGCGGTCGGGCCAGCACCGGTGACCAACGCCGAGTTCACCCGGGAACTGGCCCGGCAGCTGCACCGTCCGGCGATCATCCCGATCCCGGCGCTGGCGCTCAAGGTGGCGCTCGGTGGCTTCGCCCAGGAGGCGCTGACCAGCGCTCGGGTCCTACCGGGGGCGCTGACCCGAGCGGGGTTCACCTACCGTCACCCGGATCTGGCCAGCGCCCTGCACGCCGCACTGGCGGCGGAACCGGACCGATGAACGGTGAGCCGGTGCGGGGCGCGGTGACAGCGGCAGCAGCAGCGGCCGGCTTTAACGAACTCTTCCGCGCAGGTCTGACCGGCGCGTCCGGCTCCGGTTGGTAACGTCCGCTCCGTGTCGACCTCGCCGTCCGTGTCCACGCCGAACCCGCCCGCCCGCGTTCGCAGCAACCGCCGGGCAGATCTGCTCGTGGCGCTCATCGCGCTCGCCCTCGCGGTCTGGGTGACCAGCGGGCTCTGGCGAGACCCAAACGGTCGCACAGTCATGGTCAACTCCAGCGACCAGGCCCTGTTCGAATGGCTACTGGCCTTCGGCGGGCACTCCCTCACCCACGGGCAGAACCCGCTCTTCACCTACATGATCAACGTTCCGGACGGGGTCAACCTCGCGGTCAACACGTCGATCACCGTGTACGCGGCGCTCTTCGCGCCCCTGACGTACCTGATCGGGCCGCCGGCCACCTTCCTGGTGATCCTCACGCTCAACCTCGCCGCCACCGCGATCGCCTGGTACTGGCTGCTCAACCGCCAGTTCGCCCGCAGCCCGCTCGCCGCCGGGCTGGGTGGCCTCTTCATCGGCTTCTCCCCCGGCATGGTCTCGCACGCCAACGCCCACCTGAACTGGACCGCCGGCTGGTTGGTGCCGCTGCTGATCTGGCGCGTCTTCGCGCTACGCCGGAGCGGGCACCGGGTCCGTGACGGCGTCATCCTCGGTGTGCTGGTCGCGGTGGCGTTCTCCATCGCCGCCGAAGGGCTCTTCTTCACCGCGATCGCCCTCGGCCTCTTCCTCGCCGTCTGGGCGCTGCATCCGGCCAGCCGCGCCGAGACGCGCGCGGTGCTGCCGGGCTTCCTCGGCGGGCTCGCGGTAACCGCGCTGGTGGCGGGGGTGCTGCTGGCGTACCCGCTGTGGCTGCACTTCGCCGGCCCACAACGCTTCGACGGCACCGGCTTCGACGCGGTGATCCACTCCGAGAACATCGCCGCGTACGGCGCGTACCCTCGGCGCTCGATCGCCGGCGAGGTCGGGCTCCGGACCGGCCTCGCCCCGAACCCCACCGAGGAGAACTCGTTCTTCGGGCTACCGCTGCTGCTGCTCAGCATCGCCGGCTTCGTGCTGCTGTGGCGGCGCGTCCAGCAGGCCCCCCAACGGGCCACACTCTGGGCACTCGGGGCGGTCGCGGTGGTCTTCACCGTACTGTCATTCGGGCCGCAGGCCAGGTTCGCCGGCCGCGACTTCGACCTGCCGATGCCCTTCGACCTGTTGGCTCACCTACCGGTGGTGAACGCCGCGCTGCCCGCCCGGTTGGCGCTGGTCGTGGCGCCGGTGATCGGGGTGCTGCTCGCGTACACGGTGGATGCGCTCCGGGCCGAACCACCGCGCTCCCGGCCAGCCCGCCTCGCCTGGCTGGCGGCGTTCGCCGTGGCGCTGGTTCCGCTGACGCCGACCCCGCTGATCACCATCGAGCGGGAGCCGATCCCGCGCTTCTTCACCTCCGGCACCTGGCGGGACTACGTCTCACCGGGCGGGGTCCTCACGCCGATCCCGCTGGCCGTGGATGTGTACCCGGACGGGCAGCGGTGGCAGGCGCACGTTCTCGCGGACCGGCAGGGCGAGTTCCGGATCCCGGCCGGGTTCTTCCTCGGCCCGGGCGGTCCGGACGGGCGCGGCCGGATCGGTCCGGTGCCCCGGCCACTGAGCGCCATCCTCGACGAGGCCGCCCGCCTGGGTGTGGTGCCGCTCGTCACCGAGGGCACTCGGGCCGATGTCGAAGCCGACCTGCGGCACTGGCAGATCGAGACGGTGGTGCTCCCGGACCAGGTGCACGGGGCGAAGTGGGCCGTCGATGAGGAGGCGCTCCTGCAGACCGCCACCGAGCTGTTCGGTGAGCCGAAGCGCGTCGAGGACGTCTGGGTCTGGCGGATCCCGCCCGGCTGAGCCGCGAGGCGGGGTACCGGTGAGTCGGATCACGAGCCGAGGTGACCGGCGGGTACGGGACTAGGCTGGTCCCGTGAGCACGACTACCCCGGACCTGACCATTGTCCGCGCCGGCCTTCTCGACTATGAGGCCGCGTGGGAGGAGCAGCGCCGGCTGCACGAATCGGTGATCACCGACGGGGGTGGCGACGCGGTGCTGCTGTTGGAGCACCCCAGCGTCTACACCGCGGGCAAACGCACCGAGCCGTGGGACCGACCGATGGACGGCACGCCGGTCATCGACGTTGACCGGGGCGGCAAAATCACCTGGCATGGTCCGGGCCAGCTCGTCGGCTATCCGATCCTGCGCCTGCCCAACCCGGTCGACGTCGTCGCGTACGTGCGCCGGGTCGAGCAGATGCTGATCGATGTCTGTGCCGAATTCGGGCTGACGGCCGGCCGGATCGAGGGGCGGAGCGGGGTCTGGGTGCCGGCGGATGACCGCGGGCCCGCGCGCAAGGTCGCCGCCATCGGCATCCGCGTCGCCCGCGGAGTCACCCTGCACGGCTTCTCGCTGAACTGTGACTGCGACCTGACGTACTACAACCGGATCGTGCCGTGCGGCATCAGCGACGCCGGGGTGACCTCGCTCGCCGCCGAGTTGGGCCGGCCGGTGACCGTGGCGGACGCCCTGCCGGTGGTCGAGCGGCACCTACCCACCCTCATCGAGCCCTGAGCCACCGCGATCCACCGGGCACGGCGGGTGAATGATCCGCAGCACAGCTCCTCAACCCCACGGCGGCGCGGCGCCACGGTGTCCGGAGTCACCGCACCAACGGCGTGATGCCCGTCGCCCAACGTGCATCGACGGTGGGCGACGGGCGTAGGCTCGACTTCGTGACGATCGAGCACTCCGCGCCGATGACCGGTCAGGCAGCGCGTACCGCGACGCCCGCTCCCGAGGGGCGGCGCCTCCTGCGGATCGAGGCGCGCAACGCTGAGACGCCGATCGAGCGGAAGCCACCGTGGATCAAGGTCAAGGCCAAGATGGGCCCGGAGTACACCCAGCTGCGCGGGCTCGTCACGCGGGAGGGGTTGCACACCGTCTGTCAGGAAGCCGGCTGTCCGAACATTTACGAATGCTGGGAGGACCGGGAGGCCACCTTCCTCATCGGCGGTGACCAGTGCACCCGCCGCTGCGACTTCTGCCAGATCGACACCGGCAAGCCGGCCGAGTTCGACGCCGACGAGCCGCGCCGCGTCGGCGAGTCGGTGGTCTCGATGGGGCTGCGCTACGCGACCATCACCGGAGTCGCCCGCGATGACCTCCCCGACGGCGGCGCCTGGCTCTACGCGGAGACCGTCCGGCAGATTCACGCCCTCCGGCCGGGCTGCGGTGTCGAGCTGTTGATTCCCGACTTCAACGCCGTCCCCGAGCAGCTCGCCGAGGTCTTCGGAGCCCGGCCGGAGGTGCTCGGACACAACGTCGAGACGGTGCCGCGGATCTTCAAGCGGATCCGGCCGGCGTTCCGCTACGAGCGGTCCCTGGACGTGATCCGGCAGGCCCGCGCGGCCGGCCTGGTCACCAAGAGCAACCTGATCCTCGGCATGGGCGAAGAGCGCGCCGAGATCTCCCAAGCCCTCCGGGACCTACACGAGGCGGGCTGCGAGCTGATCACCATCACGCAGTATCTGCGCCCCTCCCCCCGCCACCACCCCGTCGAACGCTGGGTCAAGCCGGAGGAGTTCATCGAGCTCCAGAAGGAGGCCGAGGAGATCGGTTACGCCGGCGTGATGAGCGGCCCACTGGTCCGCTCGTCGTACCGCGCCGGCCGCCTCTACCGGCAGGCCCTCGCGGCCCGTGGCGACGCCCCGATCGACGTCGTCAGCTGACCGGCTCCCGGGGCGGCTGCGCGCCTGCTCGGGCCGCCAGGCGACTCCCGGATCCGGTCAATGACCCAGCCGTCGCAGCCGGTCGGCCACCTGATCACCGCAAGCCCGGGCCATTGTGGCTCGACGGGTAGGCCGGCCTGAACTCCCACGTGGCAGCTTCCACGATTCGGCGCCGCCACCGGCATTCGGCCGAAGGTCACCCCATCAGGTGACGCCAACCTGGAACACATAACCTAAAGTCGGACAAATGCCATGATCCGCACATGGCCATTGATGCCGGCGAGCGGCACCCGGTCACATTGCCGGTCGCCGGCCGGCCCCGACTGCCCACCATGCTCGCCGGCACGGCTCTCGTCGCCGGCGTGGGCTACCGCCTCCTCCTGCTGCTGACCGACACGCCCCCCACAAACAGCGACGAGGCGACGATGGGGCTCGCCGCCCTGCATATCGGGCAGGGGCAGGAATTTCCGATCTGGTTCTACGGCCAGGCGTACATGGGGACGCTGGAGGCGTACCTGGCGGCACCGCTGGTCGCGCTCACCGGCCCGTCAACGCTGGCGTTACGTCTCCCCACCCTGGCCCTGTACGCCGTCTTCGCCCTCCTGGCCTGGCGGCTCACGCTCCGCCTCACCGGGGACCACTGGTACGCGCTCCTGGTCACCGTGGTGCTCGCGTACGGGTCCGACCGAATCGTGAAGAACCAGCTGATCGCCGGAGGCGGGTACCCGGAGATGAACGCCGCCGGGGTGGCGCTCGCACTACTCGCGTACGACCTGACGGCCCGCCAGCAGGGCTACCGGGCGGCCCGCTGGACCGGATGGGGGTTCCTCGCCGGGCTGATGGCCTGGGTGGATCCCCTGGTCCTGCCGTACGTGATCGGCACCGGGGTGGTGCTGCTGGCGTTCCGGTGGCGGGAGCTATGGGGACGGGCTGGCGCGCTACTCGGCGTCGGCGCACTGGTCGGGGCGGCACCGCTGTTGCTGGACAGCTTCGTCACGGAACGTAGCCCGTTGACCGCGGTGCTCGCCGCCAGCGGCGCCGGGGAGTCGACCAGTTGGGCGCAGCGGCTGTACGGAGGGCTGGTGCTCGGCCCGGCGCTGGGCATGGGCTTCTGCTCCCCCAGCGCCTGTGCGCGTTGGCAGCTCTGGTGGTCCGTCGCCCTGCCGCTACTCGTGCTCGCCGCCGCCGTGATCGCGTGGCGGCAGCTCCGGGGATACCGACGGGCCACGTCCGCCCCGAACGGCCGCCCTCCGCTCACCGACGCGACGGCGGCGGCTCTCTCCCTCGCCCTGGTCGCGGCGGCGGTGGTGACGCTGGCCAGTTTTGCGACCAGCAGCGCCGCCGGACGCAGCCCGGTGGAGAGCTCCCGCTATCTGTCCTGCCTGCTCATCTCCGTACCGGTGCTGCTCTGGCCGGCGTGGCGCGCGGCCCGACGGCGGTCGCCAGGACCACCGGGTCCGGCTCGCGCCGCCGCGATCGGGGTGCTCGCCGGGACGTTGGCGACCACTGCTGTCGGCACCGGGGCAACGATCGCCACCGTACCTGCCTACCGGGCCGATCAGGCCCAGCACGCCGAGTTGGTGGCGACCCTGCGGGCGCTGGACGTGCGGCATGTGTACGGCGGCTACTGGACCTGCAATCGCCTCACCTTCGCCAGTGCGGAGGAGATCGTTTGCGCCGTCGTGAACGACGATCTGAGTCCGGGCCACGACCGCTACCCGGCCTACCGACGGGCGGTCGCCGCCGCCGCCAGCCCCACCTGGGTCGCACCAGCCGGTTCGCCGCTGGCTGCCCGCCTGCACGAGCAGGTGCGCGGTGGTGCCCTCACGCTGCACCACATCCCCGGCTGGCACCTCTTCCTTTCTCGCGAGTGAAGCCACATCGCATCGACCTTCGCCCCTCGAGCCCCGGGTGCCTACGCTGATCCTCCACGCGAATCCGATATGCCCTAGAATAAGCCGGCCGCAGAATCGGCCAGCGGCACCCGAACGACTCGCTTCCGCCCGAGTCCGTCAACGTTAGGGCTAAGGAACGAGCCTAGTCATCTTCACCCGGCAACAGCCGGCGTCTCCGCATCCGCGCAGCACCAAAGCCACAGGTCAGCGGCCGGCATTCCGGCCGCTGACCCGATAGCAAAGAATTCACCTATTGACATACACGTAATCCCCAGGAACTCTGGTGCTGCAGCCGATCACACGATCGTGATCGAGGGACGAAGGCCCCGGAGGGCAGATTTAGCGAAGCCAGAAGAACCACACGTAGCGCTGCTCCCTGCCCAATCAACAGGAAATAAGGAGATCAGTGGCCATCGGCAGCGCCGCCAACGGATACCGCCCGGTGGGCAGCCCTACAAGCCAGACCAGCACACCCTCAGCCGAAGCCGCCGAGGACCCTTCAAGCGAGGCAGTTGAGTTCATCTCGGCCTACTATGAAGAGCGGAAGATGCCGCGCGTTGCCGACCGCATCGCCGCCATTCTCGGCGAGATCACCGCCACCGGCACCTACTGGCAGACACCAGACGAGCTGGCCTACGGCGCGAAAGTAGCATGGCGGCAGTCGGTACGGTGCATTGGCCGAGTCCGCTGGGCTGGCCTCAAGGTCCGGGACCGACGCACGGTTACCACCACTGCTGGAATCTCCAGCGAATTGGCCGAGCACCTCCGGGTAGCCGACAACGGGGGACGAATTCGCTCCGTCCTCACCGTGTTCGCCGCCGATCACCCCCGCACCGGACCACGCGCACGCATCTGGAACGACCAACTCATCCGATACGGCGGGTGGCAGCTGAATGACGAAGTAGTCGGCGATCCAGCCCAGCTGGAGATGACCAGTGCGGCAGTAAAGCTTGGCTGGCAGCCACCCTCCACCCCCGGCAGGTTCGACCTACTTCCCTGGGTCGTCGAGACTGCGACCGAGGAACCCACACTTGTGGACCCTCCGCGTCACCTGGTACGAGAAGTAGCGCTGACCCACCCCGGTCACGCCTGGTTCGCAGACCTTCAGCTGCGGTGGCACGCACTCCCGGTGATCGCGAACATGCGCTTACGCATCGGCGGCGTGAACTACAGCTGCGCTCCGTTCAACGGGCACTATCTCGGCGATGAGATCGGCACTCGTAACATGTGCGACGCCAACCGGTACAACCAGCTCCGGCCCGTCGCCGCCGGGCTAGGTCTCGACACCGAGGACGAGTCCTCGCTCTGGCGAGAGCATGCCGCGCTACTCATTAATCAAGCTGTACTTCACAGCTTTCGCGCCGCCGGCGTCCGAATCTCCGTTCCGAACAACGAGTCGGAAATGTTCATGCGCTTCTGCGAAGGTGAAGAGCGGGCAGGACGACCCGTCTATGGCGACTGGTCGTGGATCAATGGCTCGGTCGGGTGGGCCGCCCTCCACGCCGTGCACCATCGCTACTACGACACCCGGATACCCAACCCCAACTTTTGGCCGGCGCCGCGTGCACCATTCTTCTCGGAACCGAACCTACGCGAGCGCCACACTGCATCTCGGCAGGAGGGCTAAAGGGTGGATGTTGCCGCACTACGGTGGAGCTGGAATCGAGTCGCCGCGGCTGGCCCAAGGGCAGCGAGACACTTCTACGCAACACTGTTCGTGATCGCCCCGGAAACCCGTACCATGTTTCCCACCAACATGCAGTATCAGGAGGACAAGCTCCTCGCCGCACTCGGACACATCATTACGAACATTGATAACAGCGATGCGCTCGCCGCGTTCGCGCACCACCTGGGAGCCGATCATCGCCGGTTCTACGGACTCGACGTGGAGGGGCGACCGGTGCCACTGGCGGAGCGCCACTACATCTGGGTCGGCCAGGCCCTTCTGGCAACGCTGGCGGACTTCGTCGGATCCGAGTGGACCCCGAGCCTCCGGGCCGACTGGGCCGCAGCATACGAATTCGTTGCCAAGTTGATGCTCACCGGCGCCGCCGCCTCGGAGCAGCTGATGCCCCCGTCCTGGCAGGCTGAGGTGATCGGTGTGGAGCGACGCCGCTCCGATGTCTGCGTACTCACCGTCCGTCCGAACTACCTCTGCACCTATCTGCCCGGACAATCCCTACCCACGCAAGTACCCACCCTGCGCACCTGGCGGTACCTTTCGCCGGCCAATGCACCCCGCCCCGACGGGACGCTCGAGTTCCATGTTCGCGCGGCGGGTCGGTTCTCGACCCACCTGGTCCGACGGGTCGCCGTTGGCGAAGTTCTCCGATTAGGACATCCCACCGGGACAGCGCTGTCGGCGTACAACCGTGCGCCGCACCGGCCGCTTCTCCTGATCGCCGGTGGCACCGGGGTAGCGCCGCTGCGCGCGATTCTGGAAGAACTCCAGCAGGGCAGCGGCCGACCCACCACCCTGGTAGTAGGGGGTAAGTCCCCCGATGACCTATATGATCATCAGGCACTCTTGAAGCTAGCCGCGTCGGCACCAGCCATGAACGCCACAGCCAACAGCTTTACGCCCTGGCTACGCTACGTGCCAACCGTAGAGATCGGATGGGACTGGGACGGCGAGGTAGGCCGGGCGGCCGACACCGCCCTGCGTATCGGCCCCTCGAAGGACGCCGATGTTCTCGTCTGTGGATCACCCACAATGACGCGGGCAACGATTGCCGCCCTCAATGCTAACGGCATCGATTCCGACCGCCTACTGGTGGAAAGATTCGACCACTCCGTCTATCCGCTCCTAGCTTCAGCCGACACACCGACAGCCACCTCGACCTAGGCAGCCGATGACCAGCGACGATACCCCCCCCCCCCGCGCAGGACGCTGATCAACCACAACCAGGCGAAGTCACCCAACGCCTCAAACTGCTGACGACCCGCCGCTTCCGCCGCGAGTGGTGGCACTCAGCCACCGAGGTGGCGGCAGTGACTCGATTCGCCGATGACCAGATCACGCTGTTGCGTGGCGAAATGGAACGCAGAGGGCGCGAGATTCGCAGCCTCCTCAACCAGATCGAGATGCTCCGCCACGGATCCCTGCCAAGCACCGCACCACAGGGCGCGGACCCAGTTGCTGTCGCGTTGACCATGCGTGTACAGGAAGAGGCCAATCGCACGATCAGTGATGCCAACGAGGAGGGCACGGAGATCCTCGCCGAGGCACGACGCCAGGCGGAGGACATCCTCACCCTCGCCCACCAGCAGGCCAGTCGAGCCACCTCTCACCATGGCTCCCGGGTCGCTGAACTCGAGCAAAAAATCAAGGACCTACAAGCAAGGCATCAGGCAATGGTTGACGCTACCTGGAATGCACACCAAAACCTTTCCCAGTGGCAGTCGCGGCTTTCTGACCAGGCGGAGCAGTTGCGGACCAGCGCACAGGCCCTCGGGGCGGTCAGTGACAATATGGAACAAACCACCAAGGAGCAGTAAGAACGGATTCGTAATGGCGCCGCCACTCGACGCCCTGGGTGCAACACTGGTGGAGTGCCAGGAGGCGGTGATCAGCCGCCCGCGCCAGCCGCTGAGAAACGCACCAGGTTCCGTCGGCCGGCAGTCGCGGCCCCGGGAAGGCTGCAGGTGGGACCCGGACAGCGGCCGATGCCGGCCGCCAAGCAGCGAGAGATTCGCCGCCCACTAGACTCGAGGGCATGGCAAAGCCCCAGGAGAAGGTCTCGTTCGGCCAACGGCTGAAGCAGATCGGGATGGTGTTTCGGTTCACCGCCAAGCAGGACCGGTGGTTCGCGCCCCTGGCCTTCGCCGCGGTGGTCATTCCACTCGCCCTGACCGTGGTGGCGTTCTTCGTGTGGGGCTGGCTCTGGATCCCGCTGGGCATCCTGTTGACGCTGCTCTCCCTGCTGATCGTGCTCAACCTGCGCTCCAACCGGGCGATGATGAACGCCGCTGAGGGTCAGCCGGGCGCGGCCACGCAGATCATCGAGAACATGCGCGGCGACTGGCGGGTCACCCCGGCAGTGAGCTCGACCACGCAGATGGACATGGTGCACCTGGTCATCGGCCGTTCGGGAGTGATCCTGCTGGCTGAGGGGAACCCACAGCGGGTGCGCAGCCTGCTCGGCCAGGAGAAGCGTCGGTTGGCCAAGGTGATCGGCTCGGCGCCGCTCTACGACTATGTGATCGGCCAGGAGGAGGGCGAGTTGCCGGTCCGCAAGCTGCGGATGACGCTGATGCGGTTGCCGCGCAAGCTCACTGGCCGGGATGTCAACGCGCTGGACAAGCGACTCAAGGCGCTCAGTGCCCGGCCACAGCTACCCAAGGGCGCCATCCCGAAGAACATGCGTCCCCCGAAGGGCGCCTTCCGCCAGGCCCGCGGTCGCTAACCTGCGGCAACCGCGGCGCAGCGTCCGCTGATCCCGAGCCGGGTCAGCGGACGACGGGGGTGACGACCGAGCCCGCCGCGCGGTCATGCAGGCCACGGCGGTCGGCATCCATGATCAGGGCAGGTATCACGAGCGCGAGCATGCCGCCGCGGAGCAACGCGCGGAGCACCCCGAGCCGACCACCGCTGGTCCAGTCGACACAGCGGATCCGGGTGAGGTACATCCCGGGGGTCTGGGCGAAGAGACCGATGAAGAAGCCGTACTCGGCGACGAGCACGAGCACCGGGGCCCACCCGTCGTGGACCGGATCGGCGAAGATACTGGCAACCAGTACGCAGAGCACCCAGTCGATCACCAAAGCACCGAAACGTGGGCCGAGGCCCCGGCTGGCGGAGACGCGGGAACGGGGCGGTACGGGCTGGTCAGCCGAGGTCGTCACAGCGCCCAAGGGTAGTCAGTGCCGCAGACGACTACTCGCCGACCTGCATCACAAAAAGGGACCAAGCGTCGCAAGTTTCACTACACTGGCACACTGACCCCTCCCGGGAGCACCAGGACCGACCGCTCCCGGCAGCGAAGGCTTGTGGTGCCCCGGCAGGGGACGTAACACGGCAGAAACATTGAAGACATGGCCGGGCAACCGCCCGGCCATAGCGTCGCCAGCAGCCTAACCACTTCAGTGGACGAGCCAGGAGGACGAGTGTTCGCCAATCCCGAGGAACTCCTGCGTTACCTCAAGAACGAGGACGTGAAGTTCGTCGACGTACGTTTCTGTGATCTGCCCGGCGTGATGCAGCACTTCAACCTGCCCGCCGAGTCGGTTGACGATGAGCTCCTCACCGACGGCCTCGCATTCGACGGGTCGTCCATCCGCGGTTTCCAGGCGATCCACGAGTCGGACATGCTCCTACTCCCGGACGTCGCCACCGCGTTTATCGACCCCTTCCGCGCGCAGAAGACCCTCGCGCTCAACTTCTTCATCCACGACCCGTTCACCCGCGAGGCCTACTCCCGCGACCCCCGGAACGTGGCGAAGAAGGCCGAGGCCTACCTGGCGGCCAGCGGCATCGCCGACACCGCCTACTTCGGCGCGGAGGCCGAGTTCTACATCTTCGACTCGATCCGCCACGAGACCTCGGCGCACCAGTCGTACTACTACATCGACTCGGTCGAAGGCTGGTGGAACACCGGCCGCGACGAGGAGGGTGGCAACCGCGGCTACAAGACCGCGTACAAGGGCGGCTACTTCCCGGTGCCGCCGGTTGACCACTACGCCGACCTCCGCGACAAGATCGTCCGTCGGCTGATCGACGCCGGCTACACCGTGGAGCGCTCGCACCACGAGGTCGGCACCGCCGGCCAGGCTGAGATCAACTACAAGTTCTCGACCCTGCTGCACGCCGCGGACCAGCTCCAGCTCTTCAAGTACATCGTGAAGAACGAGACCTGGGTCAACGGCAAGACCGCCACCTTCATGCCGAAGCCGCTCTTCGGTGACAACGGTTCGGGCATGCACACCCACCAGAGCCTGTGGTTGAACGGTGATCCGCTCTTCTACGACGAGACCGGCTACGCCGGCCTCTCCGACACCGCGCGCTGGTACATCGGCGGCCTGCTGCAGCACGCACCGTCGCTGCTGGCCTTCACCAACCCGACGGTGAACTCGTACCGCCGGCTGGTGCCGGGCTTCGAGGCGCCGGTCAACCTGGTCTACTCGCAGCGCAACCGCTCCGCCTGCACCCGCATCCCGGTCACCGGGAGCAACCCGAAGGCCAAGCGGGTCGAGTTCCGCGTGCCGGACCCGTCGGCCAACGTCTACCTGGCCTTCTCAGCGATGCTGATGGCCGGCCTCGACGGCATCAAGAACAAGACCGAGCCGCCGAATCCGATCGACAAGGATCTGTACGACCTGCCGCCGGAGGAGTGGGGCGATGTCAAGCAGGTGCCGGGCTCACTGCCGGCGGTGCTCGACTCCCTCGAGGCCGACCACGACTACCTGCTCGACGGCGGCGTCTTCACGCCGGACCTGATCTCCACCTGGATCGACTGGAAGCGGACCAACGAGGTCGACCCGGTGCGACTGCGCCCGACCCCGCACGAGTTCGCGATGTACTTCGACTGCTGAGACCCTGCAGCGACCGGCCGACCCGAGACCGCCACCACCGCGGTACCCCCCACACGGCAGCCACCACCACCAACCCGGTCATCACCAGAGCCCCCGGAGCCTTCACCAGCCGGGCCAGGTTGGTGCCGTCCGGCAACGTGAGAAAGGTCGCCGCCGCGCAGGGCAGCACGAACCAGGTCGTCCGCGTCGCGGCCACCGCGAGCAGGACCAACGGCCAGGTCGCATACCAGGGGTGGAAGACGGGTGCGAGCACCACCGTGGCGACCAGCGCCACACCGGCACCGAGCAGAGCCACCCGGGGCCGAGCCGCCTCCAGGCGGATCACCCGCCGCCGGACGTCATTCAGCGCGCGCAGCGCCGCCCAGGCCCGCCACCACAGCACCGCCAGGACCAACACCAGCAACGCCAACGCCAACGCCCGGACCACCGGCACCGCCACGGGACTCCCGCCAAAGAACTCACTGGCGTAGTCCAGGACCATGCCGACCGCCGTGGGTGGCGATGTCCACTGCTCCAGGTCGCCGCTGCGGCGCAACCCGCTCACCCAGCCCAGGCCGAGGCCGGAGAGCACCGACACACCCCCCAAGGCGATCAGAGTGCCCATGGCCAGCCAGCCGCCATCGCGCAGCACCGACCGCACGGTGAACCGACCGAGCACCGCGGCGAGCGCCGCGAACGGCAGCACCACCACAGCGGTCGCCTTCACCCCCACCGCCAGCCCGAGCAGCGCCCCCGCCACCAACAGCGGCCACGGTCGACCCGGGAACCGCACCACCACCAGCAGGCCGAGCAGCAGCAGCCCGAGCATCACCGCGTCGTTGTGCGCGCCCGCCACCAGATGCACCCCTACCAACGGGCAAGCCAGCGCCAGCCAGGCCGCCCGCCGAGTCGGCACCCCCGCCGCCCGCGCCAACCCGAGCAGACACACCGCGACGAGCAGCACCCCGGCCACCGCGATCAGCCGCAAGACCACCACCACGCCGACCAACCCACCACCGAGCGCCACCGCCAGCGCGGCGAGCAACAGAAAGCCCGGCCCGTACGGCGCGGGAGTGTCCCGCCAGATCGGCGCGACCGCTTCCACCCAGGGACAGCCCGCCGCCGCCACCCCGACCGCGTACGGGTCGACGCCCTGCCCGTACATCCAGCCCTGGCAGGCGTACGAGTAGACATCCCGGCTACCCAGCGGCGGCGCGACGAGCAGCGGCACCGACCACAGCCCGGCAGTGCGGTACGCCCACCCGGTGGACGGCGTGCCGTGCCGCAGCACCCACCACGCACCGGTCAGCAGGCCGGTGCCGACCAGCCAGAGCAGGACGGTCAACGGACCATCGCCGGCGTGCCACACCCGCTCGAGGGTCGCACCGGGCAGCGCTCCCCCGACGTACCCGGCGACGGCCAGCAGCACCGCACCGACGAGACCGACGTAGCGAACCGTTCCCGCCCGGACCGATGGCCGCACGGCCCCACGCCGGGGCACGTCTGCGCCGGTCACCGGGGCACCCCGACAGTGGGGCGGGTCGTCGCGCCGGTCCCGCCGACGAGGTGGATAGGCACGGAAGAACATGCTGCCAGTACCGTGGGCGCGGACACGGAGGTAAGCATGCGGGGCACACGGACGGTGGTGGCGACAGCCACCACGTTGGCCGTGGTGCTCGGCGGGACATACCTGCTGCTGCCGCCGATGGGCTCGGATCTCGCCGCCCAGGTGGCGCGCGCCGATTTCTTCGCCGCCCACGGCGCCACCCCGGTCGACCTACGGTGGTACGGCGGGGTCAACCAGTTCGGCTACAGTCTGCTCTCCCAGCCGGTGATGGCGCTGCTCGGCGTCCGGGTGACGGGGGTGCTCGCGCTGGTGGCGTCGACCGTCGCCTTCGCTGCCCTGCTGTGCCGGGTTGACGTACCCCGGCCGTTGACCGGCGCTCTGGTGGGGGTGGTCACCCTCGCCGGCAACCTGGTCGCCGGCCGGGTCACGTACGGGCTCGGGGTGGCCTTCGGCCTCGCCGCCCTCCTCGCACTCACGCTGCCGGCCGGCCGACAACGACTCGTGCTGGCCACGGCGGGAGCGCTGCTGGCCGCCGCGACCAGCCCGGTGGCCGGGCTCTTCGTCGGGCTCGCCGGTGCCGCGCTACTGCTCGGGCGCCGCTACGTTGACGGCCTCGCCCTGGGGCTGGCGGCAGCACTGCCGCTCGGGTTCACCGCCCTACTCTTCGGCGACGGCGGCTGGATGAACATCAGCCGCACCGACACCGTGCGGGCGGTGGGGAGCAGCCTGCTGGTGGCGGTGCTGGTGGCGTACCGGCCGGTGCGGATCGGCGCGCTGCTCGCCGCGGCCGGGGTGCTCGCGGCGGCGCTGCTGCACACCCCGGTCGGCCTGAACGCGACCCGCCTGTCGGTGATGTTCGCGCTCCCCCTGCTGGCCGGCGCCGCAACCGTCGGCAACGGCCGCTGGTCGCCGCGGCACACCGGCGAGGGAACTCACCTCCGTTGGCCGGCCCGACCCGTTCCCCCCGGCGGCACCGGGCGCAGACGACGGGTCAGCGGCGGGCTCACCCTGCTCGTCCTCCTCGCCGCCGTGTTCTGGTGGCAGCCGCCGGTTGTCCCGGCGGACCTGCGCAGTACCACCGATCCGGCGGCCCGCCCCGCCTACTTCGCGCCCCTGCGCGACTTCCTCGCCACCCGACAGCTCACCGGGCGGGTGGAGATCCCACCGACCCGCACCTATCGGGAGTCGGCGGCGCTGGGCGAGGTCCCGCTGGCGCGGGGCTGGCTGCGGCAGGCGGACATCGACCGCAATCCGCTCTTCTTCACCACGGTCCCGGGTGCCACCGGCACCGCGGTTCCGCTGACCGCCCAGACCTACCACGACTGGCTGCTGGCAAACGCGGTGCAGTTCGTGGCCGTACCCGACGCGCCACTGTCCTGGGTCGGTCGGGCCGAGGCGGAGTTGGTCCGCGACGGCCTGCCCTATCTGCGCGAGGTGTGGTCCGACCCGCGTTGGCGGGTCTGGGCGGTGGCCGAGCCGACACCCCTGGTTGGCGCCCCCGGCACATTCCTGCGGGCCGACGGCGCGACCGTGACGTTCCGGACCGACGGGCCCGCCACGGTCCCGGTACGCGTCCGACACAGCCGCTGGTTGACTGCCACCGGCGGCACCGTCACGGCAGCCGGCGAGTGGACCGCTGTCACCGTCCCGCGCGCCGGGGTGTGGACACTCGGCAGCTGAGGAGAGCCGCCGCTCGCCGCCCCGCTGACGGCGAGGCCGTCGGGTCTGCTGCGTCCCGGCGCGCCCGGGGCCGTCCTCAGAGCTCGAAGACGCGTTGCATGGCGGCACGGGAATGGCGACCGGTGCGCAGATAGTCGTCGAGGAACTCACCCGGATCCTCGTGGCCGAGGAGCCGAACCACCCCCGCCAGCTCCGCCCCGTGCCGAGGAAGCTGATCAGCAGCCCGGCCGCGCACCAGCATCAGGGCGTTGCGGACCTGCGCGGCGAGCGTCCAGCCGGCCGCCATCGCCGCGGCGTCGTCCGGGTCCACCAGGCCCGCGTCCCGGGCTGCCGTGAGGGCATCGAGGGTACGCGTGCCCCGCAGTTGGGGCAGTTGCCCGGCGTGCCGGAGCTGCAGCAGCTGCACCGCCCACTCGACATCGGCCAGCCCGCCCCGACCCAGCTTGGTGTGGGTGGCCGGGTCGGCGCCCCGGGGCATCCGCTCGGTCTCGACCCGTGCCTTGATCCGCCGGATCTCGACGACCTGCTCCCAGGTCAGGCCCGCCTCCGGATGACGTAGCGGCTCGACCAGCGCCAGGAACTCGGCGCCCAGTTCCTCGTCACCGCAGACGAACCGGGCCCGCAGCAGTGCCTGCGCCTCCCACACCCGCGACCAACGGGCGTAGTACTGCTGGTAGGCGGCGAGGCTGCGGACCAGCGGCCCCTGCCGCCCCTCGGGGCGTAGGTCGGCGTCAACGCCGAGCGCCGGGTCGGGCGCGGGCATCCCGAGCAGTCGACGTAACTCCTCGGCGATCGCCCGCGCGGCGGCGCTCGCCGTGCTCTCGTCCATCCCCGCCGGCGAATCGTGGACGAAGAGTACGTCGGCGTCGGAGAGATAGTTGGACTCGTACCCGCCGAGCCGACCCATGCCGATCACGGCGAAGCGTAGACCCGGCATCAGCGGCTGGGCCGCCCGGGCGGCCCGCAGGGCGGCGGCCAGGGTGGCGTCGGTGACATCCGCCAGCGCGGTACCGACCGCACCCACGTCGGTCAGGGCCGGAGCGGCCCGCCCCTGCGTGCTGGGCGGTGACGGGGCCAGCGAGCCGGCCCGGCTCAGCACGTCGGCACAGGCGAGGCGGAGTAGCTCCCGACGGCGTAGCGCGCGGACGGCCCGGATCGCCTCCACCGGGTCGCCGGCGTGCCGGGCCGCCGCCGCCGCGAAGCCCTCGCAGAGCACCGTGCGGGGCCGCGGGGCCAGCTCACTCTCCTGCGCGAGCAGGCGCAGCGCCTCCGGCTCGCGGGCGAGCAGGTCGGTGGCGTACCGGGAGGAGGAGAGCACGCGCGCCAGCCGGCGGGCCACCGGCCCCTCATCGCGCAGCAGGCGCAGGTACCAGGGGGTGCTGCCGAGCTTCTCGGAGACCTTCCGGTAGCTGAGCAGCCCGCGGTCCGGCTCGGGAGCGTCGGCAAACTCGCTGAGCAACACCGGCAGCAGGGTGCGCTGAATGGCCGCGGTGCGACTGACCCCGCCGGTGAGGGTCTGCAGGTGGCGCAGCGCCCCGGCCGGGTCCGCGAAGCCGAGGATTTCCAGCCGGTTGCGGGCCGCCGCCGGGGTGAGTCGCAGCCCGTCGGCGGGCACCCGGGCGACCGACTCCAGCAGTGGCCGGTAGAGCAACTTGGCGTGCAGCCGGCGTACCTCGGTGGCGTGGGTGAGCCGCTCGATTCGGAACGCCTCGACGGCGCTGCGTCCCGGTGCCGCCGAGTAGCCGAGCGCCCCCGCCAACCAGCGCAACGCGTCCGGGTCGGTGGGTACGGTGTGGGTCCGGCGCAGCCCCTGCAACTGCAGCCGGTGCTCGACGGCGCGCAGAAAGTGGTAGCCGCGCAGCAGCGCCTCCCCGTCCACCCGCCCGACGTAACCGCCGCTGACCAACGCCCGCAGGGCGGGAATGGTGCCCGGCACCCGCAGCGCCTCGTCGCCGCGGCCGTGCACCAGCTGCAGCAACTGCACCGCGAACTCGATGTCGCGCAGCCCACCCGGGCCGCGCTTGATCTCGCGCTCCTGCTCCGCCGGCGGAATATGGTCGATGATTTTGCGCCGCATGGCCCGGACATCCTCGACCGCCTCCGGGCGCTCCGCGGCCCGCCAGAGCAGCGGCGCGAGCTGCTCGATCCACTCCTGGCCCAGCGCCAGGTCACCGGCGGCCGGCCGGGCCTTGAGCAGCGCCTGAAACTCCCAGGTCCGGGCCCACCGTCGGTAGTAGGCGAGATGGCTGGCGAGGGTACGCACCAGCGGGCCCCGCTTGCCCTCGGGGCGCAGCGCGGCGTCTACCGGCCAGGCGACCAGGCCACAGACGTGGATCAGGCGGGTGGCGATGGCGGTGGCCGCGGGGAGGTCGTCGTCCTCGGCCGCGACGAAGATCACGTCGACGTCGGAGACATAGTTCAACTCGCCGCCGCCGCACTTACCCATCGCCACCACGGCCAACCGTGGCCGAGGCGTACCCTCCGGCAGCTCGCCCTGCGCGAGGTCGTAGGCAGCGGTGAGAGTCGCATCGGCCAGCGCGGAGAGCGCGGCCATCGTCTGCTCCATGTCCCGATTGCCGGTCAGGTCGGCCGCGGCGATCCGGAGCAACGCCAGCCGGTACGCCGACCGCAGCTGGGCGACCGACGCGTCCCCGCCGGTCAGCGGGAGCCGGCCATCGGCAGTGGGCGGCAGTCCGTCCGGGGTGCTCCGGAGGTCCGCCCACTGGCCCGGGTTGGCGACCAGGTGGTCGCCGAGCGCCGAGGAGGCGCCGAGGACGGCGACCAACCGCCGCCGTAGCCCCGGGTCGTCGTACAGGTCGGCGAGGAGCCCAGACGCGGCACCGATACCCACCGGGTCAGCGCCATTGGCTGTCCCACCGGCTCCCGCGGCCCGATGTTCGGCCTCCACCAGCCGGTGCAGCTGGCGCAGCGCCAGGTCCGGATCGGCGGCCCGAGACAGCGCGGCGAGTAGCTCCGCCGCCCGCTGGTCCACGGGTTCCTGCGTCTCCGGCTGCCACAGCGCCAGACCCGTGGGGCCGAGCAGGTCCCCCGCACGGGCGCTGTTGTCGCTGGTGCCGAAGCCGTAGCGGGCGAGCCGTCCCGCGGCCCGGGTCGGCCGTTTCATTCCTGCCCGAGCAGCGGCAGGCTACGGCGGGCCCCCTCGTCCAGCTCGCCGCGAGCCAGGGCGGCGAACCGCGCCGCGAAGGGCTGCCAGACCTCCTCGACATCAACCATCACCGCGGCGCAGGCGGCGACGACCACCTCCGGGTCGTAGCCCAGCTCGCCGAGCAGGGTCGAATCCGCCACCCAGTCGGCGATCATCGCGGTGTCGCATTCGACATGGAACTGCAGGCCCCAGGCCCGGTCACCGAGGCGGAAGGCCTGATGCGGGTAGCGGGTGGAGGCGGCGAGCAGGGTCGCCCCGACCGGCAGCTCAATGATCTCGTCGGCGTGCCACTGGAACACGTCCGGGATCAACGGCACGTACTTGAAGAGCGGATCCGTCTCGGCAGCGTCCCGGCGGCCCACCACCGCGGGACCGAGCTCCGGCCCGGACTGGCTGCGCTCGACCGTCCCGGCGTGCGCGGTCGCGAGCAGTTGCGCGCCGAGACCGATCGCCAGGGTCGGCACCCGGTGCCGGACCGCCTTGCGCGACAACGCCTCCACCTGCGGGAGCCAGGATGCCGACGGCTCGCCGTCGGGGAGTGGGTACGCCTGCTGCCCGCCGCCGAGGACGACCAGCGCCGCGTATCCGTCCAGGTCGGGCGGGAGCTCGTCGCCGGCGTGCGGCCGGGCGACATGCAGCCGCAGCCCGGCTTCGGTCAGCCACTCCCCGAGCCGACGCGCGTCTTCGGTCGGGTCATTCTCGATCACCAACGCGGTTGCCACGCCGTCGAGGCTATCCCGTGCGACCACCAGAAGGCTGGTTAGGCTCGACTGTTGTGATCACCGACGAGGTACTCCGTCCGCCCGCGCTGCGGCCGGGCGACACCGTGCTCCTGGTGTCGCCGTCCGGACCCACCCGGCCGGAGCGGGTCGCCCGCGGCATCGAGTTGCTGACCAGCTGGGGTCTGCGGCCGGTGCCCGCCCCGAACGCGTACGCCCGGCGGGGCTACCTCGCCGGCGCGGACGAGCTGCGGGCGGCGGACCTGAACGCCGCCTTCGCTGACCCCGTCGTCCGAGGGATCATCTGCACCCGGGGCGGGTACGGTGCGCAGCGCATGGTGGACGCGATCGACATGGCCGCCGTACGCCGGGACCCGAAGGTGGTGGCCGGCTTCTCCGACATCACCGCCCTCCAGTTCGCGCTCTGGCGGGGTGCTCGGCTGGCGGGGCTACACGGCCCCGGCGCGGCGTGGCGGGACGAACGGACGGCGTTGGGCTCCGCGCAGTCGCTGCACGCTGCACTAACCACTACCGAACCGGTGACGGTGGCCGCCCGGGAGGACGAGGAGACCTTCCGCGTCCGGGTCCCGGGCCGGGCCAGCGGCCGGCTGCTCGGTGGCAACCTCTGCCTGATCGTGGCGTCGATCGGCACGGTGGACCTGCCGGACCTGACCGGGGCGGTGCTGCTGCTCGAGGAGGTACAGGAGCCCCCCTACAAGATCGACCGAATGCTCACCCAACTTCGCCGGGCCGGGGTGCTGGCCGGGCTGGCGGCGGTGGCGGTCGGGCAGTTCACCGACTGCGCCGACGGGTGGGCGGTAGACGTCGCCGATGTGCTCACCGACCGCCTGGGGGACCTCGGCGTCCCCGTACTCGGCGGGTTGCCGATCGGGCACGGGGTGGGCCAGCTCACTGTTCCGGTGGGCACCGAGGCGCTCCTGGACGCGGCCGCCGGCACTCTCACCGTCGCCCCGGCTGTCCGCTGACCCGGCTGTCCGCTGACCCGCCGGAGCAGTGGTCGGTTCGACCGCCCGGGCAGTCGCCCAGATTGCCAGCTGGCTCATAGCGTCGTCACGGTGTTCCTCCAGCGGGCGCGGTCACCGTCGGGCAGGTAACGCACCACCTGACGAGTTGGAGGATCATCATGTCCCGCACGATTCGGAGGAAGCACCTGCTGGCCGGGCTCGCCGCGGCGGGCGTGCTCGGCGTCGGCGTGGCCGCACCGACCATGGCCATGGCCGCTGACAACACCTCGCCCTCCCCGAGCGCCAGCGCCGACGCCGACGCCGAGAAGGGCACGAACAAGGCGCAGCAGCGCTCCGACCGGCAGGCCGCGTTCGCCGAGGCGCTCGCCGAGAAGCTCGGCGTTGACGCGGACGAGGTAACCACGGCGCTGGAGGAGCTGCACGAACAGCGGGCGGCCGATCGGCCCGGGCGGGGCGACCGGTCCGAACGCCCGGACTCCGCCGACCGGCAGGAGGCGCTCGCACAGCGTCTGGCGCAGGCGGTTGAGGACGGCAAGCTCACTCAGGAACAGGCCGACGCGATCAGTGCGGCGGCCGAGGCCGGCGTCCTCCAGGGCAAGGGCGGGCACCGCGGACCGGGCGCCTCCATGGGTACGTAGTTCGACCCGCCCGTTCGCGGGAACGAGCCGCAGCACCTCGCCCGCACCGCGGCCAGAGCCGGAGATCACAGCGAGAGGTAGTGCTGCCGCTCGTACGGCGTGACCTCGCGGCGGTACTGCTCCCACTCGGACCGCTTGTTGCGCAGGAAGAAGTCGAAGACGTGCTCGCCGAGCACCTCGGCGACCAGTTCGGAGCCGGCCATCACGTCGATCGCCTCGGCGAGGTTCTCGGGCAGCGGCTCGTACCCCATCGCCCGACGCTCGGCGCTGGTCAGCGACCACACGTCGTCCTCCGCGCCCGGCGGTAGCTCGTACCCCTCCTCGATTCCCTTGAGGCCGGCACCGAGCATCACCGCGAAGGCCAGGTACGGGTTGGTCGCCGAGTCGGGCGACCGGACCTCAACCCGGGCCGAGTTCGGCTTACCGTAAGCCGGGACCCGGACCAGCGCGGAGCGGTTCAGGTGCCCCCAGCAGACGTACGCGGGGCTCTCGGTGACCCGGTTCGGCAGCGCCTGTGGGAAGAGCCGTTTGAACGAGTTGACCCACTGGTTGGTGACCGCCGTGTACTCCCGGGCGTGCACCAGCAGACCGGCGATGAACGCCCGGCCGATCTTGGAGAGTTTCATCGGGTCACCAGCGTCGTGGAACGCGTTGCGCTCCCCCTCGAACAGCGAGAGGTGGGTGTGCATGCCACTGCCCGGCTGGTCGGTGAAGGGCTTCGGCATGAAGGTGGCCTGCACGCCGGTGGAGAGCGCCACCTCCTTGACCACGTGCCGGAACGTCATGATGTTGTCGGCGGTGTTCAGCGCGTCGGCGTAGCGCAGGTCGATCTCCTGCTGACCGGGGGCGACCTCGTGGTGGCTGAACTCGACGGAGATTCCGATGCGTTCGAGCGCGAGTACCGCCTGTCGGCGGAAGTCCCGGGCGACCGCGTGGGTGGTGTGCTCGAAGTAGCCGCCCGTGTCGACCGGGATCGGCACCGAGCCGTCGGGGGCCCCATCCTCCAGCAGGTAGAACTCGATCTCCGGATGGGTGTAGTAGGTGAAGCCCTTCTCCGCTGCCCGGGACAACGCCCGCCGCAGCACGTGACGCGGGTCGGCCCAGGACGGGCTACCGTCGGGCAGCAGGATGTCGCAGAACATCCGGGCGCTCTCGCCGCTGACCCCGCCCTCGAAGGGGAAGACCTGGAAGGTCGTCGGGTCCGGCATCGCCACCATGTCAGACTCGACGACCCGGGCGAACCCCTCGATCGCCGAACCGTCGAACCCGATGCCCTCCGCGAAGGCGGACTCCAGCTCCGCGGGGGCCACCGACACGCTCTTCAGCGTGCCCAGCACGTCGGTGAACCACAGCCGGACGAACCGGATGTCTCGCTCTTCCAACGTACGGAGGACGAACTCCTGCTGACGGTCCACTTCCACCCCTCACGACCCTAATGTCCGCCTTCGGCCCGCAGACGACCCGGCCTGGCCGACCAGTCTCCTCCGGCCTCGTTACGCCGACGTTACGCGACCTTCCCGCGCCGGCACCGGCCTGTCCCATCCCCACCACAACCGACGGAAAGCGCCTCTCCCCGCACGCGCCAGACCCGGCTCGGACCGCTGCGGCAAGATAAGGACATGACCACCCTGCGTCTCGCACTCTGCCAGGTCAACCCGATCGTCGGCGACCTCGCCGGCAACGCCACCATCATCCGCGAATGGGCCCGCCGCGCGGCCGACGCCGGCGCCCAACTGGCCGCCTTCCCGGAGCTGGCCCTGACCGGCTACCCGGTCGAGGACCTGGTCTTCCGCCGCTCCTTCATGACGGCATCGAGGGCGGCGCTGGACGGACTCGCCACGGACCTCGCCGCAGACGGGCTGGGCGACCTGCCGGTGGTGGTCGGCTACCTGGACGCGGACGGCCCACCACAGGTCAACGGCGACGCCGAGCCGGGGCACGGGGCGCGTAACGCGGCGGCCCTGTTGCACGGCGGGAAGACCGTGGCCACCTACTTCAAACACCACCTGCCGAACTACGGCGTCTTCGACGAGGACCGCTACTTCGTGCCGGGCGATACGCTGTCCGTGATACGAGTCGGCGGGGTGGATGTCACGCTGACCATCTGTGAGGACCTGTGGCAGGTCGGGGGGCCGTTCGCCGCCGCCCGGCAGGCCAACGTCGGCCTCGTCATCAACATCAACGGCTCACCGTACGAACTGAAGAAGGACGACGTCCGGCTCCCACTGGTCCGGCGCCGGGCCGCCGAGGCCAAGGCGACCATCGCGTACGTCAACATGGTCGGCGGCCAGGACGAGCTGGTGTACGAGGGCGACTCCATGATCGTGACGGCGGAGGGGGAGCTGCTCGCCCGGGCGCCGCAGTTCGTCGAGCACCTGCTGGTACACGATGTGGATCTCCCCGCCGCCGACGACGGTCCGCCCGCCGACATCGAGCTGGCCGACGGTATGCGGGTACTCCACCGCCACGTTGATTCGCTGCCGGCCACGCCCACCGAGAAGTCCGCAACTGGTGACCTCATCGAACCGGCGGCCGACGAGGCGGAGGTGTGGCGGGCGCTCCTACTGGGCCTGCGCGACTACGTCGACAAGAACCGCTTCCCCTCGGTGGTGCTCGGCCTCTCCGGCGGCATCGACTCGTCGGTCGTCGCTGCCCTGGCGGTGGACGCGCTCGGTGCGGACCGGGTGGTCGGGGTGTCGCTGCCGAGCCAGCACTCCTCCGCGCACTCCCGGGAAGACGCGGCGGAGTTGGCCAAGCGCACCGGCCTGGACTACCGGATCGAACCGATCCAGCCGATCGTCGACACCTTCCTGGCCAACCTGTCGCTCTCTGGTCTCTCGGTGGAGAACCTCCAGGCCCGGGTCCGCGGGGTGATCCTGATGGCCCTGTCGAACCAGGAAGGCCACCTGGTGCTCACCACCGGCAACAAGAGCGAGCTGGCGGTCGGCTACTCCACCCTGTACGGCGACTCCGTCGGCGGCTTCAACCCGGTCAAGGACGTGTGGAAGACCCTGATCTGGCAGCTCGCCCGGTGGCGAAACGCGGAAGCGGTCCGGCGCGGCGAGACCCCACCGATCCCGGAGAGCTCAATCAACAAGCCCCCGTCGGCCGAGCTGAGCCCCGGCCAGCTGGACTCCGACACGCTGCCCGAGTACGACCTGCTCGACCCGATCCTCATCGGCTACATCGACAGCGACCTGGGACGGGACGGGCTGATCGAGGCCGGCCACGACCCGGCGCTCGTGGACCAGGTGCTGCGGATGGTGGATACCGCCGAGTACAAGCGGCGCCAGTCCGCACCCGGCACGAAAATCTCGATGAAGGCCTTCGGGCGAGACCGCCGCCTGCCGATCACCAACCGCTGGCGCGAGGACGGCCGAGTGGCCGGAGTAGCGGAGCGGCTCGGGGGCGAATAGGTGGCTCGGGGCGGAGGGGCACCTCCGGCGGGGGCGGGTGAACGACCCGGGAGTGACATCCTGCACTGCCCCCTGCCGCGAACCGCCGTGCGGGTGCGACGATCGCGGCAGAGCCCGGGGACCGCGTACGCGGCCTCGAGGAAGGAGAAACCATGCTGGAATCCAGCCCAGCCGAGGTGACCGCCCTCTACGGCGGACCGGCAACCCGACGGGTCCGCGCCCGTGACCTGCTCGCCGCGAAGGAGCGCGGCGAGCGGTGGGCGATGCTCACCTCGTACGACCAGTACACGGCGGGGATCTTCGACGCCGCCGGCATCCCGGTGCTGCTGGTCGGTGACTCGGCCGCGAACAACGTCTACGGCTACGACACGACGTTACCGGTGACCTCGGACGAGCTGCTGCCCCTGGTCCGGGCCGTGGTCCGGGCCACCCGGCAGACGCTGGTCGTCGGTGACCTGCCGTTCGGCTCCTATGAGGAGGGCCCCACCGCGGCCCTGCGCACCGCCGTACGGTTCATGAAGGAAGGCGGCTGCCACGCGGTCAAACTGGAGGGTGGCCGCCACTGCGCGGAACAGATCGCCGCGATCGTTCGAGCCGGTATCCCGGTGATGGCGCACATCGGCTTCACGCCGCAACGGGAACACACCCTCGGTGGTTACCGGGTCCAGGGCCGGGGCGACACCGCCGAGGAGGTGCTCGCCGACGCCCACGCGGTCGCCGAGGCGGGGGCCTTCGCGGTGGTACTGGAGATGGTCCCCGGCGACGTGGCGAAACGGGTGACCGCCGAGCTGACCATCCCGACCGTGGGCATCGGCGCCGGTCCGGACACCGACGCCCAGGTGCTGGTCTGGCAGGACATGGCGGGTCTTCGCACCGGCCGGCTGCCCCGCTTCGTGAAGCGCTACGCGAATCTCGCCGACACCCTGGGCGAGGCGACCCGTCGCTTCGCCGACGAGGTCCGCGACGGCGGTTTCCCCACCACCGAACACACCTTCTGACCGGCCTGGCGGTGGCCCGGCCAACACCGGGCCGCCACCGACCGGCCACTCAGGGGAAAGGGTGAAGTTCTTGTTCGTGCTGAAGACAAGCTTCTTCCGGGCCTTGCTGATCCCTACCGCCGTCCTCGCTCTCACCGCCTGCGGCGGCGAAGAAGCCTCGGAGCCAGCCGCCTCCGAGTCGAACTCCCCCTCAGCGGCCTCCTCGTCGGCCCCAGCCGCAGCTGCGGCCAAGAGCGACGAGGAGGTTTGCGAAGCGGTGGTGGCAAACCTGAAGACCTGGAAAGAAGCCATGATGGAGACTGTCATGGCTGACGATGAGCTAACGGACGAAGCATTGACTGAGATCTTCAGCGAGCTGGCGACGGGAATGACCGAGATCGCCGCCGCCGGCAGCGCCGACAGCGAGGTCACCATCGCCATGCAGGCGCTGAGCGCGGAGGCCGAGAAGATGGTTGCCGACCCGAACCTGATGGAGGGAACGGACAACCCCGCCTACGAATCGGCTGCCGAAGCCGTCACCGAGGCTTGCCAGAAGGTCGGCGTCGTAGTCGAATGACGGCGATCTGATCAACAGGCCCGGGTGGCCGTGGGCTGACCAGGGTAATGCCGCTCGTGGGCTCCGCCGGGATTCCGGCGGAGCCCATACTCATCGCCCACGTCCACCCACAACCCGGCGATAGCAGGCTCCTACCCGGAGCTCACCGCCTTGACGGACCTCCATATCGGGGGTCGATCCGAGTAACATTCCCTTTCGTGCGTAAGACAACTCTCGTCCAAGCTCTGCTGGTCCCCGCCGCTGTCCTTGCCCTCACCGCTTGCGGAGGGGACGACCCGGAGCCGACAGCATCCGGGACACCGACGACCGACCCCACGACGGCCTCTTCCTCGGCGCCACCTGCGGTTGCCGCCGGCAAGGGCGACAAGGAACTCTGCGAAGCGGCCAACGAGGTCAGCTTGGAGCTCCGGCAAACCCTGCTCGACGCCGTGTCGGCAGGCCAGGAGCCGACGACGGAAATGTTCCAGGAGATCTTCACCGGGTTGGCGACGGAGTTCGCCACCATCGCCGCCACCGGAGAGGCCGACAGTGCGGTCGCCGCCGCGCTGACCACGTACAGCGAGGAGGCCGGCAAGGCGGCTGCCGCCGCGAGCCCGGAAGCCGCCGACAACCCCGCCTTCGACAAGGCCACCGACACCGCCACCGAGGCCTGCCAGGCGGTTGGTGTTTCGGTCGATTTCTGACCCCACGGCAACTGGGGCTGACCGACGAACATCCGCCAGTCAGTTAGCTATGGCCCGGTAGGACGTCCGTGCGGCCCGCTGGAAGCCCAGCGGGCCGCACCACAAGCCCAGCGGGCCGCACCACGTTTCGCCCAACCTCCGAACGCTGCTCCGATGGAGGGGCGGATCCGTCCGGGCCCACGCCACCCTTCAGAGGTCGGTGACGCGGATACCGGCGTGGGCCTTGTACCGCTTGTTGACGGCGATCAGGTTCGCCGTGAAAGCCTCGATCTGGTGGGCGTTCCGCAGGCGACCGGCGTAGATGCCACGCATGCCGGGAATCCGGGCGGCGAGAGCACCGACAATGCCAGCCAGTTCCCGCTCCTCGGTGCAGATCAGCACGTCCAGCTCGATCCGATCGATCTGCGGATCCGCCAGCAACGGGGCACTGACGTGGTTGAACGCCGCGCAGACCCGGGACTGCGGCAGCAGCGCGGCAGCCTGCTGGACGGCGCTGCCCTCCGCCACGGTGAGGGCATACGGGCCCTGCTTGTCGAAGCCGAGCGGGTTGACGCAGTCGACAACAATCTTGCCGGCGAGGGGTTCGGCGAGCGCGCCGACGATGCTGGCGTGGCCGTCCCAGGGCACCGCGATTACCACGACATCGCTGCGCCGGGCGACGTCCTCGTTGGCGGCCCCGGTGACGCTCGCGCCGGCGGGCATCCCGGGCAGGGCGGCGATCTCCGCAGCGGACTGGGCAGCGCGCTCGGCCGAGCGGGAACCGATCAGCACGGTCTGGCCGGCACGGGCGAACCGGTAGGCGAGACCACGCCCCTGGTCGCCCGTGCCGCCGACGATACCGACAGTGAGCCCGGAGACATCGGGTAGGTTGCTCGCGTCGTAAGCCATGCGAACATCCTCGCAAACGGCCGATGCACGAGCAGCAGTCGATGCTGTGACAATCCCCGCTGGGGTCAGGCCCGCTCCACCGGAATCCACAGTTCGGACTCCGCGGTCGTGCCGTCCGCCGCGACACTGCTGCGGGAGATCTCCGGACCCGGACGACTGCGGTACGGGGTTAGCCGGGAACCACAGGGTGAAGACGTCCCGCCACAGCTGCTGGACGGTCTGTGGGAACGGACCGGAGGTGGTGAAGACCGCCCACTTGCCGGCGGGTACCGCCATCGCGTCGAGCCCCTCCGGCACGCTCACGCCGGTGACCCGTGACCACACCGTGCCAGTAGTCCAGCTCACCGCCCTCCGCCCGACCCGTCAGCGATCTTGGTGCTGACGTTGACGATGCCCTTTGGTTCCTGGTCGGACAGCGCCGCCATCCGGTTGACTGTCTCCTGGTCGATGCTCCGGACGAACTCAACGATCGCGGGGTTCATCCCCTCGTGCACCAGGGGCACCCGGGTGCGCCGGCCATCAGGCGGAAACATCCTTGTCAACGATTTGGTAATCCATACTGCCACTCCCATCGAGGGTGAGACGGAAGGAGATCCGGGCCAGTTCAGCTACGTCGACCGGCTGGTCGAGTCGCTGCTCGAGGTGCGCCATGACATCGTTGAGCCGCTTCAGCACCCGGACCTCCTTCCCTTGTGCCCACGACGCCAGGGCCCCGCAGGCACCACCAACCCGACAAGCTATGCCAGATTCGATCAGGTCATCCCAGGCTGGGGAAGCTACCCGGCGGCGGCACCACGCGTTGCGGGACCAAGCTCCGGTGCACCGTTCCAGTCGACGAGTTGGACGATGACACCATTCGGGTCGCGGACCTGGAAGGCACGCTCGCCCCACTCCTCGGCGGTCAGGGGCATCGTGATCTTGACACCTTCGGTCTGTAGCCGCGCCAGCTCACCCTCAAGGTCGTCAACCACGAACGCCAGAATCACACCGCCGGCATGGTCGTCACGCTGGTCATCAGGGAGGGTGGCGAGTCCACGCTGCAGGAAGACAACGTGGACACCGGCGTCGTCACGGGTCAGCGAGGCGAACCCGTCCGCGGCCATCTCCTGACGAAACCCGAAGTGCTCGGTCAGGAAGGCGGCAGCGGCGGGGACATCCTCAACATTGAGTGATACGGCAGTGGAGGTGATCTTCATGGAAGAGTCCTTCTCGCGATGATCTGAATACCTCGTACGTCGTACGCTGTACATTGTACAACGTACGGAGAAATTGGGGAGATGACTATGGGTGCACCTGACGTGACCAGCGGCGGAGACCCCGCGCGTACGCTCGCCCTGCTCTGGCGGGAGCCATCGACGGCAGCGCGCCGAGGCCCGCAACGCGGCCTCAACCTCGACGCGGTGATCGAAGCGGCGACCAGCATCACCGACACCGAGGGCCTGACCGGTCTGACCATGCGCCGCGTCGCCCAGGAGCTGCGGGTTTCCCCCATGACCCTCTACACATACGTGCCCGGTAAGGCGGAGCTACTCGACGTGATGCTCGACGCCGCGTACGGCCGGATGTCGCGCGCCGACACCACCGGACAACCCTGGCGGATACGGCTGACCGCCGTGGCCGAGGAGAACCGGGCACTCTTCGATACCCACCCATGGACTGCCACGGTCTCCACGTTGCGGCCCCCACTCGGACCGGGTGCGATCGCCAAGTACGAGCACGAGCTGACCGCCCTGGATGGTTTGGGCCTCGACGACGTCGAGATGGACGACTGCCTGACCCTCCTACTGAGCTTCGTCCAGGCCAACGCCCGCGTCGCCGCCGATGCCCGGGCCACCGCCCGGCTCACCACCATGACCGACAAACAGTGGTGGGCGGCCGCCGGGCCGCTCCTGGCCCGGGTCCTCGACCCCGCGGCCTACCCGCTGGCCACGCGGGTCGGCAGTGCCGCCGGCGCGGCGCACGGCAGCGCCCACGACCCCGCCCACGCCTACGAATTCGGCCTCCGCCGCCTCCTGGACGGACTCGCCACCCTCATCGAACGCACGACATCCGCAGCCGCAGGGAGCTCCTGATCCCACTCGGGAGAGCGGCAACGAGCCGAGCAGCAACTCCAGAACGATCAGCGACTGGTGATGCTCCGAGTGTTCACTCGGCGGGGCGCCGGAGCAGAGTGACGGCGAAGTCGCTCTCCTCCCGCCACGGACGCAGATCCCAGGTGGCGAAACGGTGCTCCCGGCGTAGCCCGGCGGCAGCCGAATCATCGTCGAAAGCCGACAGCGGATAGCCCCGGTCCGTGCCGAAACCGACCGCCACGATGCCGTCGGGACGCAGGTGGGCCGCGATCCGGCGGAGCACGGCGGCCTCAGTGCCCGCAGCGACGAAGGTCATCACATTGCCGGCGACCACAGCGGCGTCGAAAGGTTCCGGCTCGCCGTCAGCGGCCAGATCGAGTTCAGCCAGGTCGGCCACGAGCCAGCGAGGACCGGGATAGGCGGCCCCCGCCGCCTCGACCAAGACGGGATCGGCGTCAACACCCACCACAGTGTGACCTCGCAAGGCCAGCGCGGCCGCGACCCGACCAGTGCCGCAGCCGGCGTCGAGGACCCGAGAACCCGGCGCTACCAGGGCGTCGATCAGCCGGGCCTCGCCGGCGAGGTCCGCCCCCTCCGCCGCCAACCGACGGAAACGGTCGATGTACCACTGGGAGTGCTCGGGGCCGGTTTCGGTCACCCATCGGGTCGGCTTTGCCATGACGACAACCGTATCCCCTGGGACCTTCACCCAGTCCGGCGCGGTCACCGCTGACCCCGGCCCCAACCAGCGGTTTCTCGTCCGTGGCGGGCTTGGTATCCGCCCGGAGACGGCTGTTGGCCGGCACCCGAACCGGGTGCCGGCCAACAGTTTCTTTCCCCCTTGGTTGGGTCAGGTCTGTGGGCGGGGGGTGTGGTGCTGCGGTGGGGTCAGTTGGTCCAGTGCGCGGCGACGAGGTCGGCGGCCTGGGTCTCCCACTGGGCGTAGTGGAACGGGTAGGCCGACACCTGGACCTTCTGGGCGGCTTCGGTCAACGGCAGTTCCTGCCAGCCGTCGACCTGCTTGAGCCCGTTGAGGAAGGCGGTGGTGGAGTACTCGGGGTCGGTGATCTGCTCCACGCTGCCCCAACCGGAGGAGGGGCGCTGCTGGAACAGGCCCTGCGAGTCGTGGTCGTTACGCGCACCCAGGTGACCCAGGTTCTCCAGCTTCGACTCCTGCAAGCTGGTAGCGATCGCCACCACGGCGGCGCGTTCGTCCATGCCGGCCTTCTTCGTGGCCTCGATGATCGCCTTCACATTCGATACCTGCTCGTCGCCCAGGTCGATGCGGGACTGCTTGCCCTGGGTGCCGTGCGGGATCAGCGTGTCCATGTCCGGCTTGTCCACCTGCACGGCAGCGGCGGCGGCGGGGGTGGTGTCGGTGAGGGTGGCCAGGGGGCCGGCGACGACACCGGTGGACAGGGCCAGACCAGCGATACCAAGCACACTACGACGCAGAATCGTGTTCACCATGAGGGTTGCTCCATTCGGGGGTCGACACCCATCACGCACGCCCGAAGGGGGTCAGGCGGCAACAGGGTGCAAGCACCGTCCGGCGCTCAAAACAAAACGAGAAGAAAAGAGAAGGGGGTCGGCTACCGCGGTCCGGGGACACGCACGGCGCCGGGTCCAGATGTAACGACCGGCGGACCGCCACCATTCCGGGGCTCACGCACGCCCGGCATCCGCCATCGGCGGGGCGCTTCCACGGCCGTACGCATGATGTAACGCCCCGACGGCCGCCGAGATTCCACCACCACGGTGCCCCCGACCACACCCCAAACCGGCATAAAGCAGATGGCAATGATGTTCAACCGTTATACAGCTGTAAATTAGCCTATAGCTGACTGTAATCCGTCCGCCCTGGAGATGGGATACAGAGGGCAAGAGTCCAGATATGCCCCGGTAGCGGCGCCGGAACGGGGTGCATCTCCCGCGCCCAGCCATGCAAACAGACCAGGAGGGGACACCCGTTCGGCAACGAACGGGTGTCCCCTCCGGGAATCAACAGACCAAGTCCGCAGAGCCCGACCGGGCTACGCGAGGGCCGCGTAGATCAGGAAATTGGGCCGAACTCGGTTGGGTCATCCCACCCCAGACTGCCTGGCGTCGTCGCGGGGTAGCGCCACACCTGCCCACTCGCCGACGCACCTGCAATCAGGGCGTCCCGCCCGTCCTGATCGGAGCGAATTGAGACGAGTTCGTCGCGTTCGGCCCAACCACCGCTCGCGACCTCAACTCGGTCGTCGAAGCCGCCACCGACCTTGCCCGGATACAACCATAGTTTGCCAGTGTCTTCCTCCACAGCCACCAAGTCGTCGTACGAGTCGTCGTTGAACTGGCCTCGCGCCAGAGCGCCAAGCGTGTTCCAGTTCGCGGTGTCGAGGTCGACGCTCGCCGCCCAGGTGGCATTGCCGTGCCCTGCCCACATGCGCAGTTTGCCGGTATTCCTATCTACAGCTACGAGGTCGTCGTAGGCGTCGTCGTCGAAACGACCAGCGGTGAGCCGCTCGTTTCCATGCCAGCCCCACCCGACAGGATCCGTGCCCTTGTAGCCCCACTCGGTTCCGCTCTCCGTGCCCGGCCATAGCCAAAGGTCGCCGGTGCTAGAGTTGATGGCCAGCAGGTCGTCGTAGCTGTCCGCGTTAAACCGGCCCACCGTCAGATCCCGGAACCCGGTCCAGCCTGTACCCACCTGGATTCGGGGAGCCCACACGCCGGCGCCCGTGCCCGGGTAAAGCCAAAGTCGGCCAGTATCCTTTTCGACGCCGATCAGGTCCGCATACTCGTCGCGGGTGAACTCGCCGGTGACCGCCTCCAACAACCTGTGCGGCTGCAGTGCTGGAACACGCCCGATCGGTGCTACCCGCTCGCCAAGCAGGCCGCCAGCCACAGCGCCGGGGTAAAGCCAGAGCTGGTCGCGTTCGGTGGCGATCAGGTCGTCGTAACCGTCGGGATTTAGCTTGCCGGCTGCGAGCGAACCAAGCGCGCTACCGCCCCCGGCAATCGTGATCGCCTGACCCCAGACTCCACCGCCAGCGGCGCTACCGGGATACATCAGGAGATCACCGGTGCCCCTCGCCAATGCCACGATGTCGTCATAGCCGTCCCGGTTGAAGCGGCCGACGACCAGTTCGGTGAGATTTCCCCAGCGCTTGCCAATCACCGTTGACACACTGAAACCACCAGCGCCGTTGCCCGGCCACATCCGCAGTTCGTTCGTGGAGCGCGCGACCGCTGCGATGTCGTCGTGGCCATCCCGGTTGAACTGGCCAGCGACCAGGTCGGTATTACCTTGCCAACCGCTGCCGACCTGCACCCTCTCTCCGAGCCCTCCGGCACCGTCGCCGGGAAACAGCCAGAGTTTCTCGGTAGCGGTTTCGATGACGAGCAGGTCGTCGTTGGCGTCCCCGCCGAACTGGCCGACAGTAAAGTCGCGGTAGTCGGTCCAGCTGACATCCGATCGGACCTGGATCCGGTCGTCCCAAAACCGGTCGGTGGCGGTCCCAGGATAGAGCCAGAGCTTACCGGTACCCGACTCGACCGCCATCAAATCATCACGGCCGTCTCCCGTAAACTCTCCCGTGACCGTGTTGGTCAATGCATACGGCTGCAGGCGGGTGCTCTCCCGGAACCAGTCGGCTAGATCATCGAGGCGAGTCTGGGTAGCATCGGTCCGGGTTTCGGTCTCACCGAGACAGCCACCTTGCCAACTGGTGTTGTTGATCGCAACGAGTTCGACACCTGACTCGGTCTCACGAAACGCCGGCCCACCACCGTCGCCCTTACAGATCGTTGCTGCGGCTGAGGTGCCGATGACCCCGATTGTCGTTGCTGCCACCTCGGAAACCGTAAAAGTAGCTGAATGTAAACGGTCGGGCACCCACTCGGTCGCAGTGCGACCATATCCGGTAACCCTCAGCGTTTCCTGTGCCAACGGTGCGGCAGTTGACCATTCGACTGGCGTCACATCAGTGACCGGCGCCGACAGCTCAACCAGCAGAACATTGCGGGTTGGATGCGGAACTAGAGTCGTCACTCCGAGGCGGTGGCCCGCGTTGCCGGCGAGATTGGTTCGCCCAACCAGTACGCTGGTCGGACGGCTGGGAACGGCCCCAGCAGGCGCTGACCCTCCTTCGGCAAAACAGGATTTCGCTGTAACGACCCATCGACTGGCAACGAGAGCGCCGGTACAGCTATGTAATTCACCAAAGTTCACCTTGGCCGAAAAGGGATACCCCCCGTCAGGGACCTCTTCTCCGCCGGAGACTGCAGATACAGCACTCCCCGTCAGCACACCAGCGGCCAGCCCGGCCACCAGCATGACGCCAACCCTGACCCGTAAGGATCTACTAAACAATTTCACTCCAAGTTATCCAGCCATCGGCTGGACCATCAATCAATATACAACACCCAAGGATAACCTCCCGCCGAAAAGCGCCCCACCCACGGGGTAAGCTAGGGCAAATCACCCAGAGCCGAAATTTTTATACAATATTAAGATCAGTGGAAATTTGCCTAGATAAACACCCCAGCGCGTTTGCCTCAATCAGTACGTGGAGCTGGCGGTAGCGAATGAGTCGACCGGCACGCCGGATATCAAGTAAAACTAAGCAGGCGCCAGGCTTTCGCTCGCTCCACCCCGGGGCGACGACATGACGCACTGTCAATAACACCATGTTCGCCCGAATTGCCCACTCCTTCAGCACGCTTCGATCAGTGCCATGTACACACAGACACGCAAGCTCAATTAGGGCAGACCTGCCTTCGAGCGCACCCCCATCATGAGCAAAGTCACGTAGATACTCGCTCCCGAAGGAGTCGGAGCTGCGATCTCTTTAGGGCGATGAGCGGCCCGAACCTTAAGGCTGTCAGATGCTGGCCAAAGTTGATCATGAAAGACTATCGACACCCGGAGATAGAACCAGCTCAGAGCCTTGATCAGGTCTCTGAGCTGGTGGGCGACGGACGAGTCGACCTGTACGCCGGATTCTGTGCGCGACGCGAGCCCGAGGGCACGCGCCGGCGGCGGTCATCCATCTCGGCCTGCCGTCACCGGCAGGCTCCAGCGGCCTACCCGCAGACATCGGGCGGGCCGCCCTCGATCGCCTGCGCGGGTTGTCGTCTCAGCAGAAGACGCCCCTTCTTGGCCTTGCTCCGGGTGGGGTTTACCGAGCCACCCCGGTCGCCCGGGGTGCTGGTGGGCTCTTACCCCACCGTTTCACCCTTACCGTCCCCGTCCGGAGACGGCGGTCTGTTTTCTGTGGCACTGTCCCGCGGGTCACCCCGGGTTGCCGTTAGCAACCACCCTGCCCTGTGGAGTCCGGACGTTCCTCGACGGCAGGTCGAAAACCCGCCGACGCGACCGCCCGGTCGACTCGTCCGTCGCGCACTCATCCTAACGACGCTGTCGCCGCACCCATTTCCGCCCCAACCACCACACCTATGCCCTGCACCGGGTACCGCGGGTGAGCGGCTCCCCGGGGCGTATTAGCCTGCCTGAGCATGCACATCGCCGACGCCGCGCTGCTCGTCCCCGCCGGCCTCGCCGCCGGCATGCTCAACGCGGTAGCCGGTGGGGGTTCGCTGATCACCTTCCCGGCGATGATCGCCGCCGGGTTGCCGCCGGTATCGGCGAACGTGAGCAACTCGGTGTCGGCCTTCCCCGGGTACGCGGCGAGCGTCGCGGGCGGTCGCGCGGAGCTGCCGCATGGTCGGGAGCTGTTGGCCCTGCTGCCCACCACCGTCCTCGGCACGGTCGCCGGTACCGTGCTCCTGTTGGCCACGCCGGCCCGGGCGTTCGAGTTGGTCGTACCGTTTCTGGTGCTCGGGGCGACGGCGGTGCTGGCGTTCCAGGGGCCGCTGCGCCGCTTCGTCGGACACCCCCGCGACCGGTCGAGGGGGCACCGTAGCGTCTCGGTGCAGGCCATGGTCGCGCTTGCCGCGGTGTACGGCGGCTACTTCGGCGCGGCGCTGGGAGTGATGTTGGTGGCGGGCCTCGCGCTGATGCTGGACGCGTCGCTGGTCCGGGTCAGCGCCATCAAGAACCTGCTCTCGGCGGTGATCGGGCTCACCACGCTGGTGGTGTTCGCACTGTTCGGGCCGGTGAACTGGCCGGCGGTTGCCGTGGTCGCACCGGCGACACTGGTCGGCGGGTACGCGGGCGCGCGGCTGCTCCCCCGGCTGCCACCGATGGTGCTCAGAACGGTGATCGTGGCGTTCGGGACGGCCATCGGGCTGTACCTGCTCTGGCGGACCAGAAGCTGAATGGACCAGCTGTTGAACGGAACAGCCGACGGCGTGGGCCAGAGGCTGAGGGGGCCAGCAGCCGGGTTGATCAGCTGGACGGGAGGTGGGCGGTGTCGTTGACGGAGCGTACGGCCACTCCGCCGTCCGGCCACAGGTCCACCACGGAGATTCCCGCCGCATCGAGGAACAGCCGATGCAGCAGCGTGTCTCCGCCCCCGAGAGCATCCCGCAGGATCAGTTTGATCGGCGAGACGTGCGAAACCACCACGACGGTCTCCCCCGGGTACGCCTTCCGCAACTCGTCAACCGCCCGCCGGCTGCGTGTGGCGACTTCGGCGAATGACTCCCCGCCGGGCGGGGCGACCGTCGTGGCGGCGAGCCACGCGTCCATTTCTCCGGCCCAACGCTCCCGCACCTCGGCGAAGGTGCGTCCGTCCCAGGCCCCGAAGTCACACTCGACGAGGTCGTTGTTGTCGCGGACCGGCTTTCCCCCGAGCACCGCGGCGATGGCCTCGGCGGTGTCCCGGCACCGGCTCAGTGGGGAGCTGACCACAGCCGCGGCCGCCGGGGCCAGCACGGCCACCCGGTCGGCGGTCGCTTCGGCCTGAGCCCGACCGTGGTCGGAGAGGGGCACGTCGACCCGGCCGGAGTAGCGGCGCTGTTCGGTGTACTCGGTCGCCCCGTGCCGGACGAGAAGCAGCCGGGTCGCGGTGAAGCTGGGCCGCGGCTCCCAGGAGGCGGGGGCGGTGGCCGGGTCGGTGCCGCTGGTTCGGGCGGTGGCGGCGCGGGCCGCGGCTTCGCGGGCCGCTGCCCGGGCGGGCGAGTCGGCGGCGGCCACCGGTCGGGGTTCCTCGGCTGCTCGCTTCGCTGGCCGGGCTGGTGCTCCGGCGGCGGCGTCCATGGCGGCGTTGGCCAGGGCATCGGCGTGTCGGTTGCGGTCCCGTGGAATCCAGGTGAACCGGACGGCGGCGAACGCGCCGACCAGCCCGGCTGCCTGCGCGGCGAGCGGACGCAGACCCGGGTTTTTGATCTGCCATCGGCCGCACATCTGCTCGACCACGAGCTTGGAGTCCAACCGGGCTTCGACCTCGGCGGCCCCCAGCTCGGCGGCGGCCTCCAGGCCGGCGATCAGGCCGCGGTACTCGGCGACGTTGTTGGTGGCGGTACCGATCGCCGCTGAGCGTTCGGCGAGCACCTCGCCGGTGCCAGGGTCGCGGAGCACCGCGCCGTACCCGGCCGGACCGGGGTTCCCCCGAGATCCGCCGTCGGCCTCGACGACGACCACACGCGGCGCCACGACTACAGCCCGGACTCGTTGGTACGGATCATGATCCGGCGACACTCCTCACAGCGCACCACGTCGTCCGGATCCGCCGCGCGGATTCGGGCCCGGTCCGCGCCGGAGAGTTCCAACCGGCACCCGCCGCACCGACCGGCAGTGAGCAGGGCCGCACCGAGTCCGCTCTCCGCCCGAATCTTGTCGTAGAGCGCGACCAGTTCATCGGGAAGGTCGGCGGCGAGGGGCTGGCGGGCGCCGCGCTTGAACTCCTCCTCCTTGGTGATCTCGCTCAGGCTGTCATCGCGGCGCTGCTCGACGGCATCCCGCTTCTCCCGGGCCTCGGTGATCCGCTTCTCGATCCCGGTCAGGACGCCCTGCGCGGTCTCCCGCTGCTCCATCAACTCCAGTTCGGCGTCCTCGAGGTCGCCCTGGCGGCGGTTGAGGGAGGCCAACTCGTGCTGAAGCGCCTCCAACTCCCGGGCCGGGCCGACGCCGGCGGCGAGGCGGTCCTCGTCCTTGCGCTTGCGGGCTCGCACCTGGTCAACGTCCTGTTCCAGCCGGTCGATGTCCCGGTCCAGGTCATCGATGGCCACCTGGGCGCGGGCGCGTTCGTCCTCCAGCGCGGACAGTTCCCGGGCGAGGGCGTCCAGTTCGGCCCGCTCTGGCAGCGTCCGACGGCGGTGAGCCAGTTGGGCGAGGGTGGTGTCGATCCCGGCCAGGTCGAGCAGGCGGCGCTGGACTAACGGTTCAGCCTTCATGGTCGGGCTCCTTGTCGTCCGCCGCGGGCGGGGCGGCATGTACGGTCCATGGGTCAGTCTCCAGGTCGGACACGAGCGTCGCTACGCCCATCGTCTCCCGCAGGGCGGCGGCCAGGTCGTCCAGCCACGGGCGTTCGGTCGCCCAGTGCGCGGCATCGAGCAACGCCGGACCACCGGTCGCCAGGTGCTCACTGGTGGGGTGGTGCCGCAGGTCGGCCGTGAGGTAGGCGTCCACCCCCGCGGTCGTCGCGGCGGCGAGGAAGCTGTCGCCCGATCCGCCGCTGACGGCGAGCGTACGCACCTCGCGTCGCGGGTCGCCGGCGGCGCGTACGCCCCAGGCGGTGGCGGGAAGCACGGCGGCGGCGTGCCGGGTCAGCTCGGCGAGGGTCATCGGCTCAGGGAGCTCGCCGATGCGGCCGATCCCCCGGCCGGCACCGTGTGCGGGTGCGCCGACGGCGGGAGGTGCCAGCGGCCGAAGCCCGGTCAGCCCGAATCGGGCGGCCAGTGCGTCGGAAACGCCGGGTTCGGCGACGTCCGCGTTGGTGTGCGCCACGTACAGCGCGACATCGGACTTGATCAGCTGGTGGACAATCCGCCCCTTATAGGTGGTCGGGGCGACCGACGACACCCCCCGCAGGAACAGCGGATGATGCGCCACGACCAGGTCGGCCCGGGCCTCAATCGCCTCAGCGACCGTCTCCGGCACCACGTCCACCACGCAGAGCACCCGGCGGACCGGCGCGTTCGGGTCGCCGAGGACCAGACCGACGCGGTCCCACTCCTGCGCCCACGCCGGTGGGTAGCGCCGCTCCAACTCGGCCACCACGTCGGCGACCGTCGGCGGGAATTCGGGTGTCCTCACGGCGGGCCAGCTTACCGGCGCGGGTGGGGACAGAACGCGTCGCCACCCAGGCGGACGGTCAGGCGACCCTGGTCGCCGCCGATGGTTCCGGCAACGCGGCCACCACCGCCTCCCAGGGGAAGGCGGTTAGGTGACGCTCACCGGATCCGGGTGGGTGCAGTGGGACGACGTGGTCGCCGAAGAGCACCGTGACGCCCCACTCGGAGAGCCGGCCGAGGGCCGTCTGGAACGCTGGGTGGGCGGCCATCGCCGCGTTGGTGAAGGGGACCGCGACCAGCGGCACCCCGCGGCCCTGCGCCTCCACGAGCAGGCCGAGGGGGAGGGTGTCGGCCATCCCCACCGCCCATTTGGTGACCGTGTTCACCGTGGCCGGGCAGACGATCATCGCGTCCGCCGGCGGCAGGACATCCGGGTCACCCGGGTTCTTGTAGTGGCTTCGGACCGGATAGCCGGTCTGTCGGACCAGCGCCGGCCGGTCAACGAACTGGGCCCCGTCGGGGGTGGTGACGACGCAGACCTCCCACCCGGCCTGCTGGGCCAGTTCGACGAGCCGGCCGACGCGACGGGCCAGCGGCGAACCACAGGCGAGCACGTAGAGAACCCGGCGACCAGCGTCGGTCGGCTGCGACGTGGCCAGCGGAGCGTCCACACTCATATTCCGACTCCCATGTGTTCAGCCAACTCCGCGATCGAGGCGGACGGGGTGCCCCGGGTGCGACGCAGGATGTCGGACATCACCTCGTGGGCGATCGGCCGGCAACGGATCTCGGACGGAGCGAGCCGGTCGCCTTGCAGCAGCATCTCGCCGGCGTTCACCACATCCCCAACCTGTGCGTAGCCCCGGGCGATGTCGAGCAGGTGGTGGGCACGGCGCTCGGGTAGCAGGGCGTTGAACTCCGGCCCGATGCGCTGGTGGACCTCTACTGCTCGGCCGCCGTCGCCAAGCTCTACGGCCGCTGCGGCGCGGTGCAACTCCACGTTGGTGGGCCCGAAGGAGGTCCAGTAGTGGTTCTGGTCGCCACCGAGCAGGGTGGCCGCCTCGTCGGCGCCGCCCAGGAGGTCATCCACTGTGGCGGTGTCACCGATCCGAGAGGCGGCCATCGCCCCCTGGAGCAGCAGCATGCCGTAGACCGACAGCCGATCCGGGGTAGCGTCGTTGTCGCCTCCCGGGGCCAAGCGGTTCGCGATGGCGACGTTGACCTCCAGGGCCGGGAAGGGGCGTCCCATCGCCACCAGGGCGTTACCGACCCGGGCGGTGGCGATGCCGGCCAGCAGCGGATCGTCGGCTCGTTGGGCTACCGCCATCGCCCGATCGGCGGCGAGCCACGCCAGGTCGCACTCCCCCAGCTTGCGCAGGACCGACGAGGCGATCTGGTAGACCTGCCCGAGCAGGTGCGCCGCCTCGCGGTTGTCGTCGCCACCGAAGCCGGCGTCGGCCGCCTGCGCGTCCCGCAGCAGCTTGGGCAACGAGCGAGTCAGCATCCCGTAGCGACCGTACTGATAGGTCAACCAGGCGTGGGTGACGGCCTTGCGCATGTCGGGCAGGGGCGGCGGGTACGGTGCCGCGTCGAAGTAGGCGCTCATCGCGTCGTACCGCTCCAGCGCCGCGCGAATCTCCTGCACCTCGGTCTGGTCGATACAGTTCAGCGCGTCAGACCGCCGTTCCGGGTCCTTGCCGAGCAGTAGCTGCACATCAACCCGGAGGGTGTCGGCGATCTCGTAGATGACGGAAAACTTGTCCAGCCGGCGTACCCCGCGCTCGACCTTGTCCACCCAGCTCTTCGACTTCCCCAGCCGGTCCGCGAAGACCTGCTGGGACATCTTTCGTCGCCCCCGCCAGTAGGCCACCCGACGCCCGATGGGTAGCTCGTCCATGTCCCGTCCCTTCCCACACGTCCACTCCGACCGATAAGCCAGATTTGTCGCGGGCACGGCGCTTTGTTCAGGTTTCTTCTGGTCGCACAGCATGTACGTCAGCTGATCAGCCGACGCTCCTAGCGTTCATGCAAGTTGCATCGGCCGTTCGTCAACTCAACGATCGCGGGTCGAGGCAGTGACGGTGCTCGACAGACGCCACCGGCACGACCGGATCCGGCGAGGGGAGATGGCACATATGTGGGGGAATATCGGACCGCGGGTCGCCCAGCTGTCACCCCTGGAGCGGGTACGGCTGCGCCGCGTCGCCGTGCGCTACGCGCTGCACGGCTGGGAGGTGACCCCCGGCGCGTGCCTGGCCCGCAGCCGCTTCGTCTGCGGACGGGCGGGCTGCCCCACCGTCGGCTGCCACCCCGCGCTGGTGGATTGGGAGCACTCCGCCAGCGCCGACCCGGCCCGGATCGCGACGTGGTGGCGGACCCGGCCACACGGCGTTCTGCTACCCACCGGGCGCGCCTTCGACGTCCTGGAGGTGTCGGCCCACGTCGGACGAGACGTACTCCTCGCGGTCCAGAACCATCCAGCCGGCCCGGGAGTACGCGGTCCGGTGCTCTCCACCCCCACCGGCCGGTGGATGTTCCTGGTCCGACCCGGCGACCCGCTTCGACCCGAACTTGAACACTGCTTCCACGTGGTGCGGCACGGCCCGGGTTCGTGGATCCCGGCCCCACCGACCCGGCTACCCGAAGGTGCCGTGCGCTGGGTGGTCGCCCCGGAGCAGGCGCGCTGGCAGCTCCCCGACTCGTACCTGGTGCAGAACAGCCTGATCGCGGAGTTACAGGCGACCGGAGTGCCACTGGCAGCGGAGCAGCTGGTCCCCGGTCACCTGCCGCTTCCTCGGCAGGGACGCTGACCAGCCCTGATGAGCCCACTCCAATGGCCATCGACGCACCCGTCGCACTGCCCATCACGCCCTCCGGACAGACGGTACCCAGCAGGCTGAAAGCCTGCTGGGTAGGTCAATACTGACCTTAAAGGTTGCAAGGCATCCACAAGGGAACTTAGCCCTCCGCGAGGATACTGAGCCAGACAAAAGGCCCCATTGAACTGGCCGCCAATCCAGAGCCGCCGCCGCACCACCGCCGCGCCACCGCCGAGCCGCTGACCCAGGGCATGGCGGCCCAGCCACTGGGCGCCAGCAACGTAGCCACGCAACTCTGGGCAGCGCCAGACCCGGTGCGTCGGAAAGTGTCAGCAGCAGGAGCGTGACCCGCTACCGCAGCGGGTATGCGCGGCGAACCGCTGAACACGTGAGGGGAAGGCACATGCTCAGCAAAGAGGATCAGCGCAGATTCGAGCAGATCACCCGCAATCTCCGGGAGAGCGACCCGGCATTCTTCGCTCGGCTGGACCATCGGGCGAAGGGCCACCGCGGCCGGTGGTTGATGCTGTTGACCATCGTGCTCTGGGCGGCGCTCCCGGCGACGACCGTGCTTGCCGGCCCGACGGCTGGTGCGGTCTGCGCGGTGGTCCTGGTGGCCAACGCCGTGGTCATGTGGCGCTTCCGGCGCCGCTGGCTATGAATCACCCGGCCTTCCGCCACAGACGATCAGTCGGTGCCCAGCGCGCCGAGCCGCCGATACGCCCGGCGTAGTCGCTCCACCAGCCCAGGGCCACCGATGGCCGGGGCCGGCGCACCGAGCTGCCGCAGCAGCAGCTCAGTCCCGGTCGCCAAGGTCGGCGGTCGGTCGGGCAGCGGAACCGGCGCGGTCCAGAACCGGTCCACCGCATCAGCCAGCGACGCCGCCGGCAGACCCGCCACCGACCGCGCGGCACCGGTCACCGGCGCCGACGACACATCGTCCGAACCGGCCCCTTCGGGTGCGGCGCCGGCACCACCCCGGCGCACCCGCAGCCGGTCCAGCAACTCGTCGCGACCACGGCCGCGCCAGTGCAGCAACGCGAACGGGTCGGCGTCGAACGCCTCGGCGAGAAGGTAGAAGGTCGCGGCGAGATGCTTACACGGCACTGCACCGTCGGGGCAGTTGCACCACTGGCCCAGCTCGGCCAGGTCGGCGGGGAACAGCGGCGCACCCGCAGCGGTGAAGAGCTCCTCCAACTCGGCGGGGAGATCACCGGCGAGTAGGCGAGCGCTGAAGAAGGCCTGCGCGGCCAACTCCTCCTCCACCCGGGACCAGAGCGTCGCCGGGAAGGGCGCCAGCGTGATCCGCACCTCGTACGGCCGGGACCGCGAGCCCTGCACCACGGCCGTCACCTCGCCCGGCATCACCTCCAGCCGCAGCACCTGCCCCGCCCGGGCGTACGACCGACCGCGGGTGAGGCGGGTGCCCAACGCGAAGGACTCCAACACCTCCAGGAACCGGCGGGACCACCAGGAGGTGCCGATCGCGCCACGGGTACTACGCGCGCGTAACCCTCCGGCGACCCGGCGCGGTGGACCGTAGTCGGCGAACCGGTCGGCCCGGCGGGCCGGCTTGTCACTGCCAGCGGCCCGGGGGCTCATTCGACCACCGCCCCGGCCTCCAGCTGGAACAGCTCCCGCAGCTGCGCCGTGGACAGCTCGGTCACCCACTGCTCACCGGCGCCCACCACGGTCGAGGCGAGCCGGCGCTTGTCGGCGATGAGCGCGGCGACCTTCTCCTCCACGGTGCCGGCGCAGACGAACTTTCGGACCTGCACGCGCCGCCGCTGCCCGATGCGGAACGCCCGGTCCGTGGCCTGGTCCTCCACCGCCGGATTCCACCAGCGGTCAACGTGCACGACGTGGTTGGCCGCGGTCAGGGTGAGACCGGTACCACCGGCCTTGAGCGAGAGCACGAAGAGCGCGGGGCCGCCCGGGGACTGGAACCGGGTCACCATCGCATCCCGGTCGGCCTTACCGACGCCGCCGTGCAGGAACAGCGTCTCCTGTCCGAACCGCGCCGACAGGTGGCCGCGCAGCATGCCGCCGAACTCGGCGTACTGGGTAAAGAGCAGGGCCTTCTCCCCCGCGGCAAGCACCTCGTCGAGGATCTCCTCCAGCCGGGCCAGCTTGCCGGAGCGGCCGGCCAGCGCCGAGTTGTCCCGCAACAGGTGTGTCGGATGGTTACAGACCTGCTTGAGCCGGGTCATGGCGGTCAGCACGAGCCCGCGCCGCTCGATGCCCTCGCTGGACTCGATCTGGGCCATCATGTCGTCCACCACCGCGCGGTAGAGGGCTGCCTGTTCCCCGGTCAGATTGCACACCACCTCCATCTCCAGCTTCGCTGGCAGGTCGGAGATGATCGACGAGTCGGTCTTGAGCCGACGCAGCACGAACGGGCCGGTGATCCGGCGCAGCCGCTCGGCTGCCTCCGCGTCGCCGTGCCGCTCGATCGGTTCGGCGTACCGCTTCTTGAACTCGGCGGCCGGACCGAGCAGGCCGGGATTGGCGAACTGCATGATCGACCAGAGGTCGGCGAGCCGATTCTCCACCGGGGTGCCGGTGACCGCGATCCGATGCCGGGCGGGCAACGCGCGAACCGCCTCGGCTTGCCGGGTCGAGGCGTTCTTGATCGCCTGTGCCTCGTCCACCACCACCCGATGCCAGTCGACCCCGGCCAGCTCCCCCGCATCCCGCGCCGCGACCGTGTACGTGGTAAGGACCAGGTCCGCGCCCGCCACCGCCGCGGTGAACGCCGCCCCCCGGGCCCGCTCGGCGCCGTGATGCACGTGGACCCGTACGCCCGGGGTGAAGGTCGCCGCCTCCCGCTGCCAGTTACCGACCAGGGACATCGGCGAGACCAACAGGGTCGGGCCGACGCCCGGCGGATCACCGGCGAACAACGCGAGTAGCTGCACCGTCTTGCCGAGACCCATGTCGTCGGCGAGCACCCCGCCCAAACCGAGGGACTGGAGGAAGGAGAGCCAGGCCAGTCCTCGCCGCTGGTAGGGGCGGAGCACGCCGCGGAACGACGGGGTCGGGTCCACCGGGGTGAGTTGCCGCTCCACGGCTCCGGCGAGCAGCTCCCCCAACGCACCGTCGGCCGCCACCTCGAGCACCGGCAGCGCGTCGGCGGCGGGGTCGGCGAGGCCCTGCCGCAGCAGGTCACCGACGGTCAGCTCACCGGTGGCGCGGAGCAGCCGCAGGCCGGCGGCGAGACGCTTCGGGTCCAGCTCCACCCAGCGCCCCCGCAGCTGGACCAGCGGCGATTTCAGCGCGGCCAGCGCTTCCAACTCCTCGGCGGTCAGCGGCTGGTCGCCGAGGGACACCTCCCAGCGGTAGTCGACCAGGGCATCCAGCCCCACCCCACCGCCCGCCCCGGCCACGGTGCCCGGGGCGGTGCGGCTCTGGGCCTGTAGTCGCGCACCGAGCCGGGATGAGGGACGCCGCCACCACGAGGGCAGCAGCACCGCGAACCCGGCTGCGTGCAGCACCGGCGCGCCATCGCGGAGAAAGCGGTGCGCGCCCGCTGTGTCCAGCTCCAGCGCCTCCGGAGTGGCGGTGCGCAGGGACGAGTTCAGCTCCGGCCAGAGCCGGCTGGCCCGCCCCAACTCGGCCAACAGGGCCTCCTGCGGAGCGGCCGGGCCGGGTAGGGCCACCGGCTCGTGCCAGATCCGCGCCGCTTCAACATGCAGGCCGGGCTGGTCAGCCGGTTGTAGGCCGAACTCGACCCGCCACGGCCCCTCGGCCGCGACCAGACCACCGGCCGTCGCCTCGAACAACCCATCCGGTGGCGGCTCCACCAGCCGAAAGCTGGCCCGGACCGCCCCTCCCACCGCATCGCGCTGCCAGGCGTCCAGCTCGCCGCGCAAGGTGTCGAGCTCCACCGAGTCGGCGACAAAGTCACGACGCGGGCCGGTGAGCGCCGCCAGCCACGCCGTGACCGCACCCCGCGGACGAGTTCCCCGGGCAAGGGCGGTCTCCGCGAGGGCAGTGCGCACAGCCGCGTCGGTGAGCGCGTCGAGCGCCTCGGCCACCAGTTCCCCGGGCTCCGCGACGGCCGCCGTCGGTCGCCTCGTACCCCGAGCCCGCGGCGATGCACCACCGTCGGCGGGCGCTTCTGCTCCGCTGGTTACGGGTCTTTCCGGTGCGCGGGCCGCGGCGAGCGGATCCGGATCGATCTCGACGGCGGCGCGGGCGGCGGGCGGCAGGGCGAGAGCGAGGGCACGGGCCCAACCGGCGTCCACGCCGGTGAGCAGCGGCCGCCACACCGCCCACGCGGCGGCGCTGGCCCGCTCCCCCGAAGGCGGGGTCAACCGGGCCGGGGCGGCTCGACCGGCGCGGGTGGTGCCCGTGCGTTGCCGTGCCTCCGAGGCCGGCCGCGGTTCACCGCCGGGCTCCGGCCGGACGCCGGGCAGGACCCGACCGCGGGCGGCGAGGTCCACGGCGAAGGCCGCCAGCTCCGCAAGGTGACGCAGGGTGGCACCGGGTACGGCGTCCGGTAGCGCGCCGACCACGGTGATCCGCGAGAGCAGCGACAGGGCGGTGTCCGGGGCGTACACCAGGGCGGGCACCCGCCACCCGGCCAACGTGACGGGTCCACGGAGCGGTTCGACCGGCGCGGTGCGGACCAGCTCCGGCGAGTCCAGCGGCGAACCGGCCCGGGTGGGCAGGGTGAGCAGCGCCGTGCCGGGGGCGGTCGGCTCGGCGACCTCGGCCAGGGCTGCGGCGAGCACGGGGTGACCGGCGGCGAACGGGTGTGGTCGCTCGCGGGGCGCCCGCCCGGCCCGGCGAGGTGCCCGCGGCGCCGACGTGCTGTCCTCGGCCCAGATGGCGAGCCCGCTGCCGGGCCGCCACGACCCGTGGACAACCAGCACGCGACCTCCCCTCGTTGGCGCCCCGGCCCAGGATAGGCGGGGTGGCAGCGAGGCTCGTCACCGCTGTAGCAGACCCGTTCCTGACCCGTACCCGTTTTCCGGGGCCGACGCTTCCGCTCCGCCAGCGCGCCGGTCGGGGCAGGATGGGCGCATGGCGCCAACCGTGGAGATTCCGCTGGCCGGTGGTTCGTCCGACGGGCAGACCGTCACCGTCGAACTGGACCCGAACGGTCGCCCACCGCTGACCCACCACCACCTCGGCGACGGCGGACTCGCCGACGCCGAGATCTACGAGTTGGAGACGGTGGGGGGAGATGCCAGGAGGTGGCGCTACTGCTGGCGGGGTCCGGCGGTCTGACCGGTTCACCCGTCCACGGAGACCATCGACTGGGTCCGGAGACTCTCCAGCACCACCCGGGTCACCTTCGAGGTACCCCGGGCCTCCTCGCACACCTCGGCGACCCGCCGGGCGGTGGCCTCGGCGCGCTGCTCCCGCTCGTCCCACAGCCGGTCAACCTCGGCCAGTAGCGGGCCCTCGACCTCCCGCTCCACCCCACGCAGGGCGGGGACGCCGAGGCGCTGGGCCAGGTCGAAGACCTTGCCGGCGTACGGGAGGGGAAGAAATGGGGTGTTCACCATCGCGGCGAAGATCAGAAAATGCAGCCGCATGCCGACCGCCAGGTCGAAGTGGCGCATCAGGCCGAGCACCTGCTGGGGTGAGTAGCTGCCGTGCAGGATACGCCCTCGTTCGGCGGCGACCATATGCGACAGCACGCCGTGGGAGTGCCGGATGTCATCCCGCTCCATCGGGACAAACAGGACATCAGCATCGATCCGGTGTACCAAGAAGTCGCCGATCTGGGCCAGGAGCCGGTGGTAGCCGTCGACATCGAGCCGTTCGGCGGCCCGCCCCGGTTCACGCACACTCATCCCGACCAGATGCCGACCCGACGGCACTCCCTCCTCCCGAAGCAGGTGCACGGGGAAGTCCTCGGGCTCCAGGAGAAACGCCGGATCCGCGGTGACCGTGATCGGGTTGAGCAGCCCAGCCTCCTCCAGGAGCATCCGAGACTCCTGGTCCCGCACCGTGACCTGGGTCGCCCCGGCCAGGGTCTCGCGAACCATCCCGGTGTCCACCATCTCGCTGAGCGGGCCGACGCCCACCGCGTAGGTGAGCAGCGGTAGGCCGCGCTCCTGGGCGACCCGAACAACCCGCAGGTAGCGACGGGCCTCCTGGTCGTAGAGGATGCCGCCGCCTCCCAGGATGAGCAGATCGAGCTGAGCGAGCATCGGGGACGAGTCGGTGCGGCTCACCCCCTCCCACGGCACCGCCTCCACATCCGGGTGCGCCGCTCGGGTGTGATCGGGGTTGCGGGAGAAGACGATGATCCGGGCGTTCGGCTCCTGCTCCCGCAGGTCGGCCAGGAGGCCGGTGAGGATCGCCTCGTCACCGAGGTTACGACCGCCGTACGAGCCGAGCACGCCGATGGTCAGGCCGGTGCCAGCTGTCATCCGTCGCTCCTCCCCGGGTGCGTCCATGCGGATTTCCCGGTACGCCGAGGAACAGTCCTGCCCCGCGCGACGGGTAGGGACCCGGCGGCCGGACGGACGGCGGGGGAGGCCGGACGGACCGCGGGGGAGGCGTCGCCGGGCCGAGGCTGGTGTCAGCCGGGAGGGCCGGCGGGATGGGTGAGGAAGGGCAGCACCGCCGCCGGCAGGGCCGGAGACGAGAGAATGTCGTAGTGGGTGAGGCCGGGCAGCACCGCCAACCGGGCGGCCGACCGACCGGTGCCGTCCCAGCCAGCGTCCCGGTGACCGCCACCGAGCAGCCCGAAGAACTCCACCATGTGCGCGGTGGTCACCGAGTCCGCGTCGGCGAAGACCAGCAGCGTGGGCAGGACGAGGGCGGCCACCTCCGCCGACCAGTCGTACTCGCGCCGCAGCAGTTCCCCCGACTTCGCCCACAGCCGGGGCCACTGGTCCGGCCGGGGCGCGATCCGGAGGTAGCGCCGGTGCGCCGGGGTGCCCCGCATCCGCTCCCCCACCGCCTCGTCCTGCTGGGCCATCTCGGCGCGGGTCTCTCGATACCAGCCCTGCTGGCGGCAGGGCGCGGAGACCACCACCAGCCGGTTGACCAGGTCCGGATGCTGGATCGCGGTACGCAGCCCCACCCCGCCGCCGAGCGAGTATCCGAGCACGTCCGCCTCAGTCAGACCGAGCTTCGTCAGCAACGCGGCGACGTCGTCGGCCAGTGACTCGTACCGGAACGGACGGTCCACGTCGGCGGTTCGGCCATGCCCCTGAAGATCCACCGCCAGGACGCTGCGCCGCTCCGTCAGGGCCGGCAGGAGCGGGGCGAACAGCTCGGTCGACCCGAAGCCGCCGTGCAGCAACACCAGCGGGGGCCCGGTTCCGTGCCACTCGTACCACATTCGAAGCCCGTTGACATCGGCGTAGCTCACGGTTCCCCACCCGACCTCCGGCGGCCCGCACCACCGTGCATACCGGTGATCCTATTGCCCGGATGTCGCCGTCGGTGCTGGCTGTTCCAGGTCTGTCGCGGAACCGTTCCGACTGCTTGCCGGTGTCCTGGCGGCTCTGGCGACGACACGCCGTTGGGCGTCGTATCGCCCGGAGCTGCTCGGCGCACCGTGCGCGAGCGGGGTCGATAGAGCGCGATGGCTGCAGCGGCGAGACAGACCCCCGCCCAAGCGGCGAGTGGGACCGTGCTGCCGAGCTGAACAGCTGCGGCACCGAGCGGAATCGCGAACGCAACAGGCCCGAACATCGCCATGTTGACCAGGCCGGATACTCCGCCCGAGCACTCCCGCCGGAGTGTGCCGTTGGGTTGCGGTCACCGCTGCGACCGCTGCCACCCGACGTGATGCGTCCACGAAACCAGGTGAGGCGCCATCCGGGCCACGCAGGAGCCTTCGAGCCTCGGCAGAATTCGAACCCGCCTCATGTTGACGGGTATGATCCGTAAATGACAGGCAGGCCGGAGGCGACTGGCGGTCGGAAACGACCAACACAATTAGTCAGCCGCAGAAAACTGATGACGCTGGCGGGCGTCGGAACGCTTGGCGGGCTAACCGCCCTCGTGGGGACGAAAATAGCCCCTCGGTGGACTGACCGTAGCGCCCACGGAATCGACCCCGCCTGGATAGAGCCCGCCGATGTCAGCGCCACCCCCGCGCCACCGACGACCACCGGCACCGGCACCGGCACCGGCACCGGCACGCTACCGTCCCGAGAAGAGATCATCAGCCAGTACGGTGCCCGGACACCACACTACTGGGGATTACACCCGGACAGTTCCTGGTCGACATTTCCGACCGACACCTCGCTGACTCGCAACTCCGTCTGCCTGACGTTCGATGCTTGCAGCGACAGCAGCGGTTACGACGAACGGTTGATCAACACGCTGCGGGCGCAGCGCATACCGGCGACGCTGTTTGTCAACCAGCGCTGGGCAATTACTCATCGACAGGAATTCGAAAGCCTGGTGGCTGACCCCCTGTTCGAGATCGGCAACCACGGCACCAAACATCGCCCGTTGTCGGTTTCCGGTCGCTCTGCGTACGGAATCGCCGGCACGAAGAACGTTGGCGAGGTGTACGACGAAATCGCCGGCATGCACACGTGGATGGCCACAAACTACGACCTCCAGCCAAAGTTCTTCCGCCCTGGAACAGCCCACGCCGACAACGTGGCCACGCAGGTGTCCCGAGCGATGGGCGAATGGATCGTGATGTTCAGCGTCAACGGCGACTCCGGCGCCACCGCAAGCGCCGACCAGGTCTACCAGCAGTTCCTGCGGCTCCGCCCCGGCGGAATCCTGCTGGCACACTTCAACCGCCCTGGATCGGAGACAGCCGCCGGGGTCGAACGCGCACTTCCGGTTCTCATAGCACGCGGCTTACGTTTCCGACGACTCGACGAAGTACTCCCTGTTGCGACTTCTCCGGAGCGGCCTCCCCGTTGGTGAACCGTCCGCACCAGACGGGTCGCCGACGCCACGACGGCACTCGTCATCGCGCGCGCGGCACCCATCGACTGGCGCCCCACGCTCGGCCATCCCACAAACTCGTCCGCTCCGGTCGACTGAGGGCGGTTTCGCCACGCACTCCGTCCCGCCGGGTGACGATCAGTGTGCGGTTCCAGCGGGGAGCGGGGGTGACGTGACGCAGGCGGGCGGAGGGCCGAGACACCGGTATCGGCGAGACAGCGAGATGTCCCGGGACACCGCCCGGGTGGAGGCCTTCAGCGACGCCGTGATCGCCGTCGCACTGACTCTGATGGCGGTCGAGCTGCTCCAGTTCAACCCGGAGGGAGCGGCCGACACCGACCTGGTGTCGCGGCTCCGACAGGAGTGGCGAGCCTTCCTCGCCTACATCATCACCTTCGCTGTCGTCGGCCAGATCTGGCTGGCCCACCACAACAGTTGGCGATACGTGGTCCGGGTTGACCAGATGCTGTTGGTGCTGAACCTGCTGATGCTGATGTTCGTGGCGGCCATCCCGTTCACGGCCAACCAGCTCTCGGACCACCTTCGCGGCAGCGATGTGGACCAGCGGTTGTCGGCCGCGATCTACGTCGGCGCCGTGCTCGGCGAAGCACTGTTTTTCAACCTGGCCTGGTGGTGGGCACGCTGGCGTGGACTGCTCAACCCGGATCTCGATCCCCAACTGGCGGCGTCGGTCTCCCGCCGGTACCTCATTCGCCCGCTGCTCTACCTGATCGCCTTCGCCATCGTCTTCATCAACCCGATCCTCAGTCTGCTCGCCTACCTACTGCTGGTGGCGATCTACCTGATCCGCGGCCCGGGTGACCTCCCGCCTGCCGGACGGGCGGAAGACGAGTGTGGCTAGCCTTCCTCGTCGGCCGCGCCGAAACCGGGCAACACCGGTAGCTGCTCACCGGCCACCGGCCCACACGTTCATGCCCCATCCATGAGGGCAGCTCGACAGCGCGTGCGCCAACCCAGATCGGCCCCGGACTCGTTCGCGGCGTTCGTCGGCGCGCTCACCGCGGTCCACAATTCCGAACCGCACGCACCACGCGAGGATCACCGCCGGGGTCCGGTCATCGTCAGTGCCGGTGATACGGGGTGGGCGCGGCAGGTTTCGAACCTGCGACCCCTCGCTTGTAAGGCGTCCAGCGGCGAGCGGCAAAGCAACACGCACTCACCGCGCTAGGAAGGTGAGCGACAACCGTATAGGCGAGTTCTGCTTGATTGGAAGGGCCTATCCTGCGCGACGACGACGACCCGACTCCGTCGGCCGCCCTGTGCGGAACTTCAGGTATTGCACCCACTCGCGCTTCTCGATCTCAGACACAGCCGGATCTTGAAGAATCTGAACGACCTCTTCCACCGTTGCGTCGAACATCCGCGGGGGCTCCGGTCCGAGCCCAATCTCTTCCCGTGTGAGGTAGCCGAGCGCGACGGCCGCCTCCCGCGGGTCGATGTTCAGCACGCGGCAGACTGCCCGGACCTGCTCGGGGTCCGGACGCTCCACCCTCCCGGCCTCCCACCGCAGGTACGTCGACCGAGACAGGCCGGCCTCTTCGATGACGTCCTCCTGCGTCCAGCCTTTCGCCTTGCGACCCGCACGCAGGAGCTGCGCGAAGTCGTGACCTCGTTGTTCGGGAGACGCCATGCGGACACGGTAGGTCTGTTGTTCGGACATTGTCGTCGTCATACATGACACGTGTCGTCTTTGAGACGATGAGCCAGGGCGGGCTAGACAGCAGTTAGAGAGCGTTGCCTCTAGTGTCATAGATGACACTCTACATCGACCAAATGTCATACAAGGAACCTGCAAGCCTCGCTTGCGTCTCACCTATGAGACGTGCATGATAGTGCCATGCATGAGACCTCAATGGTCGCTCGCAGTGCCACCTCAGACACATGGCGACTGCGCTGGGACATCGTCAACAAGCGTTGCGCCTCCCTCGGCGCGCAGACCGACGACGAGCGCGCCACCTTAATGGGTATCTCCCGCGCCACCCTCAACCGCTGGCGCCGGGGCATCGACACCACCGCCCGTCAGGAACGCCGGGCCGCAGAGCGCCTCGGCCTCCCCCGTGACGCCATGTGGGAACGGGCGGCCTCATGAACCAGCAGCTCCGCAAGGACCGCGTCGCCGCCGGCCGTATCGGTGGGCTCCGCCGAGCCGCTCGCGACCTTGATCCCAAGGCCACCGGTCAACGCGGCCAGCGCGGCCTCGCTGCCCGCTGGGACGCCCAGGTTCCCGCCGAGATCACCGACCCCGCCGAGCGGGCCCGTCGAATCGATCTGCTGCGTCGCGCGCACATGGCGGATCTTGCCCGCAAGTCCGCTAAAGCCCGCACCCGTCAGGCCGCCGCATGAAAGCCCTCAACCCGCTCCGGCTTCGCGCCTTCATCACCCAGATCGACAGCACCAGCGGCCCCGACGCCTGCTGGATGTGGCGCGGCCACATCAACCCCGACGGCTACGGGGTCTTCGGCAAGGGCAGCGAGGGTGCCCACCGGGTCGCCTACGAACTGATGGTCCGCCCCGTCCCAGACGGCCTGAACGTCGACCACCAGTGCCACAACACCGACATCACCTGTCCCGGTGGTATCGAGTGCCGGCACCGACGGTGCGTCAATCCGACCCACCTGGAAGCGGTAACGCAGCGGCAGAACCTGCTCCGCTCCCGCCACACCATGCCCCATCACAACGCGGCGAAGACCCACTGCCGGCAGGGCCACGAGTACACGCCACAGAACACCTACTCGCGGCGCACTCCGAAGGGCTACGCCCGGCGCGAGTGCAAGACGTGCCGCCGTGAGCGGTTGGGCAGCAAGGCCGCTCAATGACCACCGCCGCCTTACTCGCCCGCGCGGTCGCCCTCATCGCGGTCGGCCTGGCCCTCATCGCCGTCGGCCTCACCTCACTGTCCGCGTCGCCGACCCCGGAGCGGGAGCCGCGGTGGATGCGGCCGGCGACTCCCGCTGAGGAGCGGGAATGGCAACGGCAGCGCCTTGTCGACCTCATTGACGAGGCGCGCACCAGTAAGTGAGCCCCCCGCCGCACCACCGGCAGAGGGCTCGACACCCGGACCAGAACCTGATCAACCAAGGAGTCCAGATGCACACCGATCGTACCGACACCACCGAGCGCCAGATGTGCGCCGCCGTCGGGAGTGCCCGCGAGCGGGAGATCCCGTTCGCGGAAATCGAGTCAGCGTTCACCCTCGCCGACTACGACACCTACCCAGCCGTCGGGGTCATGCCCCGGGCCGGCTACTACATCCGGATCAGCATCGGCCGTGGCCGATACGACTACTTCTACACCGATCTGGACGGCGTGATCACCAAGGCGCCGCGCGGCCACGCCCGGGACTACAAACCCGGCAGGATCACCGGTTTGGAATCTGCGGTAGCGCAGTACGCCGAGGGCGGTGCCCGATGAGCGCCCAGTCCTGGCCACTCACGGCCGCCGACGCCGCCCCGATCACCGTCCCGGACCTGGGGTGTGGACACCTGCCCGGGGAGAGCTGCGACGGGGGGTGCACCTACTGGCGGGGGGTCGCGACCGGCGAGTACCCGCCGCCGGAGGTCGAGCCGATGCTGCCGCCGCACTGCCCCGGCCTGCTGCCGCTGACCGATCCGGCGCTGCGGGAGGTGGCCTGACATGCCACGTCACCAGCAGACCCACTCCGGCCCCGGGGTGTGCCCCGGCTGCCTGACCGTGCCCGGCCGGACTCACGGCCCGGCGTGTCCGGCGGTGGAGGGTGCCCGGCACGCCGCCGCGCCGCACGCGGACACCGTGCGGATCGTCGTCGGCCTGCTGGTCGGCGTGCCTCTCGGCGTCGCCATCTACGTGCTGGCCGCCCTGCTGATCTGGAGCCTCACATGACCGAGACGACCTACCTGATCTGGTCCAATCATCACTCGGCATGGTGGGGGCCGGGCGGCTGTGGTTACCGCCTCAACCCTGGCGATGGTGGCCGCTACACCCGTGCCGACGCTGAGCAGTGGCTCGGCCGTGGCTGCGACTGCTGCCGTCTCCCCGAGCTACTCGTGCCAGCCGAGTGGGTCATCGGCGCGGGTGACCGTGTCATCCAGAGCGCTATCAGCGCGGCGGCACGGGCCGCCGTCGAGGCTGGCACGGTTAACACGCACTACCGGCGGGTGACCCACGTCGACAACATGGTGCGGGAGCTGACCGCCGAGCTGGATAAGGCGGACGCCGAGCGGGCCCGCCTCCAAGACGAGCTGGACACCACGACGGCCGCCTACCAGCGGCGTACCCGGCAGGTCGCCCAGTGGCGGGACCTGGCCCGTGGCTTGTCCGCCGGCCTGCGGCGGGCCCACGCCGACCGGGAGCAGGCGATCAGCACCTCCCAGCGGCTGCGGGTGGGTTTGGTGGCCGCGCGGGAGCGGCTCGCCGGTCGTGAGGAGGCGGGCCGGTGAGCGACGACCTGCGCGACGAGATCGTGGACATCATCTCGCCCCACGCCATGGCCTGCCAGGAGCACGACTGCAACTGGTGCGCCAACGCCATGAACCGGGCCGACCTCATCCTCTCCACGCTGGCCGACTGGCTCACCGAGCCCGGCCGGGACTGGCGGGCGGGGCTGGCCCTCGCTGAGGCGTGCGCCGGGTCCGACGGTATCGATCCGGACCAGGCCGTCGGCGCCGTGCTCGCCGAGCTGGCCGCAGCGATCCGGCCGCCCGCCCCTCCGGGCCGCCGGCCGACGTTGGCCGACCGGTACGCCGCACTGCCGGACGGGGGCCCGTCGTGACCGTCAGTCGTCTGCTTACCTGCACCGCCGATTCCCGTACCGAGAGCATCCCGGTAGAGCAGGCCCGGGTAGCCGGTTGGCGCTGTGGCGTCACCGCTGGCGGGCGGTGGGTCGCCTGGTGCCCCGAGTGCGCCGGGGTGGATGCCGGCTACTGGGACCGGCGGACTCCCGACCTGGCCTGCTGTGTCACCTGTGACCTGCCTGAGCACCGGTGGGATCCGGCTGACCGGCTGTATCTGTGCGGCGCCAGCCAGTGTCCCGACTGCACGCGCGTCGACCTCGACGAGGAGCGGCGCCTCGACCATCTCGACGAGCAGGAGGCAGCGGTATGAGTGTGGACCAGGCCACCCTCGACGCGGTCATCGCGACCCTGACCGGCGGCAAGACGCCGCAGCCGCATTGCCTTGCTCGGTGTGGGGAACGTCTTGACCCGATGCTGGTCACAGATCCGGGTTCCGGCGCCGGCTGGCACATCGGGTGCGAACCAGCACCGGTGCCGACACCGACGCCGCCGCCGGCAGATCTGTTCACCACCCCCACCGCCGAGCCGGCCGCCGATCCGCCGTCAACGGTCGGTGAGCTTCGACCGGTGTTGATTGACTACGACGCCAGCCGTCCCCGCTCGGTGCAGCGGCGGCTCGGCCCGTCGGAGTTGGGTACGCCGTGTCAGCAGCAGATGGCCCGCAAACTCGCCGGGGCACCGCGCCGCCCGGTCAACGCCCCCACGTGGGCGCCGTTTCAGGGCACCGCGGTGCACGCCGAGATGGAACAGGTCGTCGCGTTCTGGAACGCCCAGCTCGGCCGGGAACGCTGGCTGGCAGAGGACGACCTTGAGGTGGACCCGGGACTACCCGGGGTGGACGGTATTCGTGGTCACGGTGACGCGTTCGACACCGACCACCACATGGTCGTCGACTGGAAACACGTCGGCACCACCGCCCTGACCAAACTGCGTACCGCCAAACGGTCCGGTAAGCCGCCCGGCGAGCAGGTGTCGCCCGACTACCGGGTGCAGGCCCACCTGTATGGGCTCGGCCATGAGCGTAAGGGCCGGCGGGTGCGTCACGTCCGTCTCGTCCTGTTGGCCCGGTCGTGGCAGTACGACGGCTCCGACGAGTGGACCGAACCGTACGACCCGGACATCGCCCACCGCACGATCGACCGCTACTACGCCACCGTGCAACTGCTTCTCGACCTGGACGTGGCCGTCAACCCGGCGTTCATCGCCGCTATCCCGGCCACCCCCAGCGCTGACAGCTGCAAGTGGTGCCCGTTCCACCGGCCCGGCCAGCCCACCGGCTGGGATGGGTGCGCCGGTGACACCGCCGCGCACCAGCGGCGCGTTGGCCGCTTCACCGACGGGCTCATCGCCCCCTAGAACCTCCGGCCGCCTACTGGTGGCCGGTTAACCCACCCACCCAGCGGCCCTATCCGGGCCACGGACCCAAGGAGCACCACATGACGATTACCGCCCAGGACTTCCTGATGGGCAGCGGCAGCAAGTCCGCCAAGTTCCCCTCTGTCGGCACCACCGTTACCGGGCAGATTGTCCGTGAGCCGGAGGTCACCCAGCAGACCGAGTTCGGCACCGGCCGGCCGCTGACCTGGGACGACGGCAAGCCCCGCCTCCAGCTGGTCGTGCAGATCCAGACCAGCGAGCGGGACCCGCAGGACGTGGAGGACGACGGCGTCCGCGCCATCTACGTCAAGGGCAAGAGCCTCACCAACGCCGTCCGCGACGCCGTCCGCAAGGCCGGTGCCCAGGGCCTCGAAGTCGGCGGCACCCTCACCGTCGCCTACGTCGGTAACGGTGAGGCCGACCGTGGTATGCCGCCGAAGCTCTACACCGCCACCTACCAGCGGCCCACCCCCACCGCCGACTTCCTCAACGGCGGTCAGCCGGCCGACACGACCGCCGCCCCGGCCGCCGACACCGCGCCGGCCGGCGTGGACCCGGCGCTGTGGGCGCAGATGAGCACCGACCAGCGCGCCAAGCTCCGCGCCGCCATGGGCCAGTAGTTCCGGTGCCCCCGCGTCGCCGGCCAGCCCCGGGAGAGTGGCTGGCCGGCGGCCCCGGAGCACCGGCACCACCCACCCCGGATAGACAAGCGCAGGAGTCAGATAGATGACGAGCACCGAGCAGACGGCCACCGGCCTCGACCACACCATGGTCAGGACGTGGTTCGACGTGCTCTATGTCAACACCCCCGGCCTCGTCCACATCTCATCCACAGGTAACTGGTCCGGCCGCGCCTTCACCGACTACGACCAGGCCACCGACTACGTGACCGAGCTCGACAAAGCCCAACCGGAGGGCATCTACCTACGCGCCACCACCCTCAAAGAACAACCGGGCAAGGGCGGCCGGGGCAGCGCCGCCGACAGCCTCGCCCTGCCCGGCCTCTGGGCCGACCTCGACATCGCCGGCCCCGGCCACAAACACGACGTGTGTCCCGACGACTGCACCAAAGGCCATGGACACATCACCCGGCCGCTGCCCCCCACCGAGGCCGACGCCCGACACATCATCACCGAGGCCGGGCTACCCGACCCCACGCTGTGGGTGCACTCCGGCGGCGGACTCTACCCATGGTGGCTGCTCGACCAGCACACCGACATCACCAACGACAACCTCTCCGACCTGGAACAACTGTCCACCCGCTGGCAGGCCGTCATCGGCCGGTCAGCCGCCGCCCTCGGCTGGCACTACGGCACCGGTGTCGGCGACCTCGCCCGCGTGCTCCGCATCCCCGGAACCATCAACCGCAAGGCCGGCCTGGAGCGACCCTGCCGCATCATCGACGCCCGCCCCGAGCGGTACAGCCTCGACCAACTCCACGCCGGCCTGCGCGACGCCATCAGCCGCCACCCCGACCCGCAACCCGCCCCGCCGCCGGCACCCCGCCGCCTGGAGGTGGTACGGCCCGCAGGACACATCACCCCCAACGACGACTTCGAGGCCCGCACCGGCTGGGACGACCCCCTGCTACTCGGCGGCGCCGACTGGACCGTGGTCAAGGGCGTCCCCGGTTCCTACTGCGAATGGCGCCGCCCCGGCAAAACCGACCCCGGTATCTCCGCCACCACCGGACACGACCCGACCCGCGACCGCCTCAAAGTGTTCACCGACGCCACCGAATTCGAACAAGGCCAGGTGTACACCAAGCCCGGCGCCTACGCCGTGCTCCACCACGGCGGCGACCATAAGGCCGCTACCCGCCACCTCGCCCGCCTCGGCTACGGCCCCCCCACCGAGAAAACCGACCCGGCCGCCGAGCAACGCGCCGCGATCGCCGACCTACTCCCACCCGGGCAAGCCGCCCGCGTCCTAGCCGCCGTGGACGGCACCGCAGCGCGGGTGCTCGCCGAGCCCAAACCCGAGGCCCGATTCTTCGGCGCCACCCAGGACGGGCTCGCGCGGGCGCTCGTGGAGCACCACGGCGACAGGCTGCGTTACTGCCCGCAACGCGGCCGATGGCTGCACTGGACCGGCCACCGGTGGCTGTGGGACGAAGCCGAATGCCACCGCGAACTCATCCGTACCCTCGCCCGAACCCTGCCCGACGGCGAAGGCTGGGCACGATTCAAGGCCAGCGCCCTGTCCGCCAACGGCGTCACCGGTGTCGCGCGCCTCGCCCAGTCCGACCCCAACATCACCGTCCACCTCAACGACCTCGACGCCCGGCCATACGAACTCAACACACCCGCCGGCACCATCGACCTGCGCACCGGAGAACTACAGCAGGCCGACCCGGCCGCCCTTCACACCAGATGCACGGCGGTCGCCCCCGACTTCGACCGCCGATCCGAGGCGTTCGAACGGTTCCTCACCGACACGTTCGCCGACGCTGACCTACTCAAGTACGTACAACGGCTGCTCGGGATCTCCACCATCGGCACCGTCCTCGAGCAGCTCCTGCCGTTCGGCCACGGCACCGGCGCCAACGGCAAGAGCACCCTCCTTGAAGCGGCCATGCACGCCCTCGGCGTCGGTGAAACCGGATACGCCATGGCCGCCCCCGCCGAGATGCTCATGGTCCGCCGACACGCCGAGCACCCCACCGAACTCGCCCAACTCGCCGGCGCGCGCCTCGTCGTATGCTCCGAACTCGACGACGGCCAGCGATTCGCCGAAGCCCGCGTCAAACAGCTCACCGGCCGCGACTCCATCAACGCCCGCTTCATGCGCCGTGACCCGTTCACCTTCATCCCCAGCCACACCCTGTGGCTGCTCGGAAACCACAAGCCCGCCGCCCGCACCGGGGGCCCCGCCTTCTGGCGAAGGGTCCGGCTGCTGCCCTTCACCCAGGTCGTACCCGAAGACCGCCGCGACACCAAGCTGGGGGAGAAACTCGCCGACGACGCCCCCGCCATCCTCGCCTGGATGGCCCGCGGCGCCGCCGACTACGAGCAGAGCGGACTCCGCGAGCCCACCCTGGTCCGCGCCGCCACCGACGCCTACGAGGCCGACCAAAACACGGTGGCCCGGTTCGTCGAGGACATCTGCCACGTCGCCCCCGGCAACCCCCACATCCGCGTCTACCGCGACGAACTCCGCGCCGCCTACGAACGGTGGTGCCACGAAGGCGGGGACGAAGAAGTCACCCCGCGTACCTTCGCCCAGCAGATCCGCGACCTCGTCAACGACGACGGCCGGGGCAAGACCGGCGGCCGCCGCTACTACACCGGTATCTGTCTTCTCGAGGCCGACCGTGACGACGAAGTGCCCCACGCCTCGGAGTGGTACCGGTGAGAAGTGCCCCAACGCCCCAGCCGCCGACAGCCCCAATTGTCCGAACCGGGGCACTTATCGGGGCACTTAAGGGCACTTCTTCAAACACAAGTGCCCCAGCCCTGACCTGGGCAGATACCCCCGCTGGGGCACTTGGGGCACTTGTGCCGGAGTTGACAAGCCCTTCACGCGCACACGCAAGGCAAACAAACCGGCAGACGTGCCCCAAGTGCCCCACGGACGGTGGGCAATGACCGCCCACCTGATCACCACCCCCATCACCAGCGACACCCATCCCCGCTGCGGCGCCACCGTCCTCACCGGCCACGCCGAAGGACTCCACACCCGCGTCGACCTCACCCCACTCAACCGGGCCGGCGAAATCGCCGCCCTGCTCGACAACCTCCAGACCTACACCCTCACCCGCGGCGGACTCATCCACCGGGACGCCACCCGCATCGCCGGCACCACCCTCACCGGACCAGTCCTCGCCGAACACCGCTGCCACCGCCCGGTACCAACCCACCACCGCCAGCCCAGCCCACCAACGACCCCGGCCGTCATCACCGCCGGCTGCCCCTACTGAGGAGATTTGATGCCCCGTCCCCGCGACATCGGCACCCGAACCGAAACCGCCGTCGTCCGCTACCTCCAACCCCACGGGTGGCCCCACGCAGAACGGCGCAGCCTCCGCGGCGCCCACGACGCCGGAGACATCACCGGCACCCCCGGCATCTGCTGGGAGATCAAAGGCGGCGACGCGGCCCGAACCGCCTCCGACCTCACCATCAGCCGCTGGATGTTCGAGCTCGCCACCGAAATGGTCAACGCCCACGCCAACATTGGCGTCCTGGTCGTGCAGCGCGCCGGGATCGGCCCCGCCAACGCCGGGCGTTGGTGGGCCGTCATGCCCGCCCACCAGGTCATCGCACTCGCCACAGGTGTTCGGCCGGCACTGCGAATGCATTGGCCCGTGCGGATGCTGCTCGCCGACGCCGCCACCCTCCTGCACGCCGCCGGCTACGGCCAACCCCAACCCGCCACCGCCGCCTGAGGAGGCCGCCATGCCTGAGATCCGCACCGTCCACACCGCCCGCACCGCCCACGACTGCCAGGCAGAGCCATGCGCGAACACCATCCGGCCCGGCGACCGGTACCTTGCCGCCGCCCTGCCCCCCGGTGACGAGCATGTCGGCAACGAGCACTGGGGACGGCTGCGCATCTGCGAGCCCTGCGCCACCCGCTGGGGTCAAACCCTCGACGAGCAGGCCACCCCACGCCGCCCCACGCCCAGCACACCTGAGGAGATGCCATGACCCAGCACGTCAACCTGCCCATCCACCGCGAGTACGACCAGGCGCAGCGTGCGCTCACCGACGTGTGGGCCGCCCTCAACCGCGCCAGCTGCCACAACCCCCTCGCCACCGCCGCCGAACTCATCGACCAGCTCGCCGCCGAGCGGGACCGCGCGCACGACGCCTCCGCCACCGCCGCCGAGCTGATCGGCACCCTCGCCGCGCAGCGGCACCGCGCACACGACCTCGTCGAGCTGCTCGACCTGGTCACCCTCATCACCGCCGCTGAATCCCGCGCGGCCGACAGGGACAGGGGTGACCGTGACCAGATGCCTGCATGGATGACCGGCGACGACAGCACGCCCACACCGCGACAGGACAGCCCGGACCAGACCCCGGCCACGCGGGCCGGCCGTCCGACGGCCTGGTATGACCTGCCCATCGCCGCCGGCATGTGGCGCGCCGACGCCGCCGACGCCCATGAGTAGCGCATGGCGCGGCGGCAGCACCAGCGCCGTGACACCGCACCACCTCCACGCCACCGCCGCCGCCTGGTCCATCCACACCGCCAGACAGCGCCTCGACGTGCTCGCCTCCACCGAGGCCCGGCACCGAGGCGACACCCTCACCGCCGCCGCCCCCATCCTGCGCAGCCCCATCCACGGCACCATCCACCCTATCGGCGGACACGCCGACCCGGTGGCCACGCTGACCGCCGACCGGCCCCCACCGCTTGCGCAGACGTGGGCGCAGCGGATCCAACGCCTGAACGGCCGACTGACGTGGCTCGCCAACACTTACCGGCTCCCGGCCGGCCGCGACCCGATCCGGCGCATCCTCCACGCCCTACCCGGACTCGGCCTGCCGCCCCGTGCCCTCGGCCTCCTCGCCTCGCACCTCGCCGACGAGGACGAGCTGGTCCGCGGCTGGCTCAACCAGCCGCCCTACCGCACGCGGATACCCGGCGACTGCCCCGGCTGCCGGCAACGCTCCCTCGAGGTGACCACCATCGGACCCGCCACCGCCCGCACCGTGATGTGCGCCGCCGACTGCCGGCACACCCCCGGCTGCCGGTGCCCCGGAGGGCTGGAGGGCGTGCGGCACATCTGGCCTCGAGACACCGCACTTGGCGTGGTCGCAGGGCACGACGCTGGACGCGCGGCGTGATCCGTGACCCGAGCACCGGCCGCGAGTGGGGCACCGCCACCCAACTCGCCGCCGCCCTCGGCGACGACGTCACCGTCGCGATGGTCCGCCGCTGGCGTGACCGCGACGGACTCACCACCCGCGCCGGCTACAGCCCATTGGACGAGGCCGCCCGCATCGAGGCCGCCAAGCGCCTCTCACCACGCGGACGGCCACGCCCGACTTGACCTTGCGATAGCGCGTCCGGCATGATTTGTTCACCAACTCCGCTAGGCGGAGTGTGCCCAAAGCCCGGTCGACCACTCAGTGGCGCCGGGCTTTCGCGTACCAGGACCGGGACGCGACGAGGGGGAGGTGGGCAGGTCGCAGGCTGGGATGGCCTGCCCGCACACCACACCGGGAGAGGGGTAGCCGTGCCGCGAGCCCTCAAACCCTGCTCCGCCCCCGGATGCCCCACCCTCGTTGCATACGGTCGATGCCCGGCACACATCCAGCAAGCAGAGCAGCGCAGAGGCACCGCACGTCAGCGTGGCTACGATCACCGTCACCGACGTTTCCGCACCGCCGTGCTGAAAGGCGATCCCCTCTGCGTCTGCAGCGATCACACCCACGACCATGACGGCCAATGCTTACGGCCTTCTACTGTGGCCGACCACCACCCACGATCACGACGTGAGCTGGTTGACGCGGGCCTCGACCCTAACGACCCACGTTACGGGCGCGGCCTGTGTAAGCGATGCCACGACAAGCACACCAGCCTGTCGCAGCCCGGGGGGTGGCACGGGGAGTGTGGATCTAACGGTGTTTCCGGCCTGACCTGCCAGGCGTTGTGCCTGGTGAGGAGGGTGCCGTGATGACCGCGACACTGAACGATCAGACCGGACGTAAGAAGCGGCCCGAGTCGACCGCGGAGGCGAAAGCCGCCGTCGAGTTGGTCCGAGCCGCCAAGGAACAAGGGCTGTCGTTGACGGGCCCGGACGGGCTGCTCAAGCAGCTGACCAAGACGGTCCTGGAGACCGCACTGAACGAGGAGATGACCGAGCACCTCGGCTACGAAAAGCACGACCAGGCCGGTGTCGGGTCGGGCAACATCCGTAACGGCACTCGGTCGAAGACGGTGTTGACCGACGGCAACGGCCCGGTGCAGATCGATGTGCCGCGGGACCGGGCGGGCACGTTCGAGCCGCAGATCGTCCGTAAGCGGCAGCGGCGCTTGTCGGGGGTCGACGAGGTCGTGTTGTCGCTGTATGCCAAAGGCCTCACGACCGGGGAGATCAGCGCGCACTTCGCCGAGATTTACGGGGCTTCGGTGTCGAAGGAGACGATCTCCCGGATCACCGACAAGGTGCTCGAGGAGATGGCGGATTGGTCGCACCGGCCCCTGGACGAGATGTACGCCGCGGTGTTCATCGACGCCATCGTGGTCAAGGTCCGTGACGGGCAGGTCGCCAACCGGCCGTTCTATGCCGCGATCGGCGTCACCCTCGACGGCGACAAGGACATCCTCGGTCTGTGGGCCGGCGCAGGTGGTGAGGGCGCGAAGTTCTGGATGAGCGTGCTCACCGACCTACGCAACCGCGGCGTCAAGGACGTGTTCTTCCTCGTCTGCGACGGGTTGAAGGGCCTGCCCGAGGTCGTGACGAACGTGTGGCCCCGCACGGTGGTGCAGACCTGCGTGATCCATCTGATCCGCAACACCTTCCGGCTCACCTCCCGCAAGTACTGGGACGAGATCAAACGCGACATCAAGCCGATCTACACCGCCGTCAACGCCGACGCCGCCCGAGCGGCGTTCGACGACCTGGCCGACAAGTGGCGCGGCCGGTATCCGGCGGTGATCCGCTTGTGGGACAACGCCTGGGCGGAGTTCATCCCGTTCCTCGACTACGACCTGGAGATCCGCAAGGTCATCTGCTCGACCAACGCGATCGAGTCGCTCAACGCCCGCTACCGGCGGGCGGTCAAGGCCCGCGGCCACTTCCCCAACGAGCAGGCCGCGTTGAAGTGTCTGTACCTGGTGACTCGCTCCCTGGACCCCACCGGAGCAGGCAGAACCCGATGGACGATGCGCTGGAAACCCGCGTTGAACGCCTTCGCCATCACCTTCAGCGACCGCTTCCCAGCCGCTGAAACCTACTAACCAAGATCGCCGGAAACACCGCTAGCGAGACAGCCCCGTGGCACGCGCGATAGGCGGGCCGAGTGACCAACCCCGGTCATCACGGAGGGTGATGGCAAGGGTGGGGGTGGGGGATGGCCCCCGAAGGCATCCGGCGGTAGTACCGCCGGGGAGGGTGATTCTGCCCCGTACGGGTTCGTCAGAGTTTTGGTCACGGAAGGTGACTGGCTCTGGAGTGCCGCGCAAGGCGGCTGACGGAGGTTGACATGTCGCCTGGGCCGGCCCCGAAGCACGGCAGCGTTCGTGCGCGACGTAACCGCACCTCGACTGGGGCGATGCTGTCGGCGGTGCACGCCGTCGTGGCGCCTGATCTGCCGACGGCGCATGACTGGCATCCGATGACGGTGTCCTGGTGGCGTGACGTGTGGGCGTCGCCGATGGCTCCCGAGTACGACGACTCGGACAAGCATGGCCTATTCCTACTGGCCGTCCTGGTGGATGATTTCTGGACATCGCCGAGCAAGGAGTTGGCGGCGGAGATCCGGCTGCAGCGGCAGTGCTTCGGGCTGTCGCCGATCGACCGGCGTCGCCTGCAGTGGGAGATTGAACGCACCGATGAGGCGCAGGACAAGGGGCGCAAGCGGCGGTCGGTGAAGCCGAAGGCTGCACCAGGTGACGACCCGCGCAACGCCTTGCGCATGGTGTGAGCACCTTCGTTGTTCCCCCGCTCGATGGGGAGCCGTGGCCGACGCTCGGCAAGGGCGTCTGCGACTTGATCGAGGAACGGGCGGTGTTCGGGCCGGGCTCACTGAAGGGTCAGCCGGCCAAGCTGGATGCCGAGACGAAGGCGATCATCTACAAGGGGTACGAGGTCTTCCCCCGCAGTCATCCACTGGCGGGGCGGCGCCGGTTTCGGCGGGTGCGGATTAGCGCCAGGAAGGGGACGGCGAAGACCGAGAAGTTGGGTTGGGTGGCGTTCGCCGAGCTGCACCCGGAGGGGCCGGTGCGGTTTGACGGCTGGGATGCCTATGGCAACCCGGTCGGTCGTCCGGTACGTGACCCTTACATTCCGCTGCTGGCGTACACCGCCGAGCAGGTGGAAGAGCTGGCCTTCAACGTGCTGTACGTGGTGTGCACGGAGGGCGTGGACGCGGATCTGTTCGACGCTGGCCTGGAGCGCATCATTCGTCTCGACGAGCGGGGCCGGGCGGACGGCAAGGCAGTCCCGTTGGCGCAGTCGCCGAACGCCCGGGATGGTGCCCGGACCACCTTCCAGGGCTACGACGAAACCCACCGCCTTGACCTGCCTCGCAACATCGAGGCGTACGAGACAATGGAGGCGAACCTACCGAAGCGGCCCTTGGATGATCCGTGGTCGATGGGCATCACCACCGCCGGAGAGCCGGGCAAGGGCTCGGTGGCGGAGAGGGACAAGGACGAGGCCGAGGCGATTGAGCGTGGGGAGATCGAAGAGCCGGAGCTGTTCTACTTTCACCGTGAGGCATCCCCTGGTCATGACCTGGGGACGCTTGAGGGTCGGGTGGAGGCGATCCGGGAGGCGTCCGGCCCGGCCGCGGAGTGGTCTGACCTGCGGGGCATCGCGAAGCAGTGGGACCGCCCATCCGCTGACCACACCTACCTGGAACGGGTGTGGCTGAATCGGTGGACGAAGTCCGCGGCGCAGGCGTTTGACGTTAAGCGATGGCGCGAGCAGCTCGCTCGCCCGGTTTTCAGTATTCCCCGCGGCGCGATGGTGACCGCCGGGTTCGACGGGTCCCGGTGGAAGGACACCACCGGCCTGGTTGTCACGCACGTCCCTACCGGCTTTCAGATGCGGTACGGGCTGTGGGTGCCGGAGGACTGCCCGGGTGGTGAGGTGCCCACTGGTGAGGTGGACGAGCTGGTCGAACAGCTCTTCGCGACGTTCAACGTGCTGCGGCTATATGGTGACCCGGCGCAGGGCTGGGATGACCCGCTGGCGAGCTGGGCTGGCCGGTATGGGATGAAGCGAGTCGTGTACTTCTACACGGACTCGCGGAACCTGCGGAAGACGGCGACGATGTGCGCCAACTATGCCGGGGCGATCAGGGGTGGCGATGTCACCAACGACGGCGACGCGGTGTTCGCCCGGCATGTCGGGGCGGCGCAGAGGCGTGAGCTGAACCTGGTCGACGACGAAGGTAAGCCGCTGTGGGTCATGGCCAAGGAGCGCCACGACTCACCAAACAAGATCGACCTTGCGATGGCGGGCGGTTTGTCGTGGCAGGCCCGGCTGGACGCCGTCGCCGCGGGCTTAGCCGTAGACAGCGGCCCGTCGTATGCCTACAGCGCCTGAGGGAGGGACGTCGTGCCGCTGACTGCCGAACAGGCGCTATCAAGGACGCGCAAGCTGTACGACGTCATCTCTGCCCGCCGCGACGACGTGCAGCGGTCCGAGGACTACTTCCGGGGCCGGCAGAAGCTGCGGTTTGCTACCGAGAAGTGGCGGGAGTACCACGCCGACCGGTACCGCGAGTTCTGCGACAACTGGTGCCAGCCCGTTGGTAACAGCCCGAACGAGCGGCTGCGGTTGGATGGATTTCGGCTCGATGACGACCCGGAGCGGTCGGACGCGGAAAAGCTGCTGTGGCGGGACTGGCAGGCCAACGACATGGAAGCCCAGTCGTCACAGGGCTTCCTGGAGTCCATCATCGCCCGCCGTTCGTATGTGCTGGTCTGGGGCGACAATGACGACCAGCCGGTGGCGACGTGGGAGCGCCCCGACCAGGTGGCCGTTGGCTATGACGTTGAACGCCCTGGTCAGCGCGTGGCAGCGCTGAAGACTTGGACCGACGGCGAGACCGAGTACGCCACCCTCTATACCGCCGATGAGGTGTGGAAGTTGCAGCGGCCATACAGCCGGGTGACTGGCACTGCCGACATGCTGCCGGGTGCCGCTGGCTACGAGTTCTTCGAGTCCACCTCCGGCCTCGCCGTGCCGATGCGGGATTCGGCGGGCTGGACGCCCCGACAGGGAGTCGACCGCAACCCAATGCCCAACCCGCTTGGCGTGGTGCCGGTGGTGGAGTTTCCGAACCGGCCCATGCTCGGACGGGAACCACTCTCGGACATCGCGGGCACTGCGTCGATGCAGGACGCGATCAACCTGCTGTGGGCGTACCTGTTCACCGCGGCCGACTTCGCGTCCATGCCGGCGCGGGTCGTGATGGGTCAGGAGCCGCCGAAGATCCCGATCCTTGACGAGAGCGGGCAGAAGGTTGGCGAGAAGCCCGTCGACATTAAGAAGCTGGCCGAGGACCGCATTCTGTGGTTGACCGGGCAGGACACGAAGATCGGCCAGTGGGATGCGGCGAAGCTCGACGTGTTCACGCAGGTGATCGAAACCGCGGTGACGCACATTGCCGCGCAGACCCGCACCCCACCGCACTACCTGGTGCTCGGCAAGGGGCTGGTGAATGTGAACGCGGAGGGCATGAAGACCGCCGAGACGGGGCTGGTCATGAGGGTCAAAGAGATGCAGCTGTTCCTCGGCCCCGCCGTCCGTGAGGTGTTCCGGCTGTTCGCGCTGGTACGCAATAGCAAAGGTCTGGTGGAGCAGGCGAAGTTCGGCGTTGTTCAATGGAAGGACGCTGAGAACCACTCCGAGGCGCAGATGGTCGACGCGTTGGTGAAGCTGCAAACGGTTGGTTTCCCTTTCGCATGGCTCGCAGAACGGTATGGGCTGTCTCAGCCCGAATTGGCGCGGGTGATGACGATGCGACAGAACGAGACCGAGCAGGACCCGATCGCGACCCTGGCCCGGTCGCAGGCCGGCGGGAGCCCACCGCCGCTGCCGCAGGGGTGAACGGTGAGCGTCCGGTCGCTCGCCTCGGAGCACTACCGGCATCGCAGGCGGTTGACGCGGGGCGTGGAGGCGCTCGCGGCGAGGCTGTGGCGGCGGGTGGACCGGGCGCGTATCGCCGACTCGTGGGCGCTGCTCGCGCCGCAGTTGCTGGCTGTGCTGGTGGGGGCGCAGCGGGAAGCGGCGGGCGCGGCGGACGGCTACCTGGCGGCGGTGCTGGCAGCGCAGGGTATCGACGCGGCGGCTGACGGCCGACTGGCGGTAGATGCGCTGGCGGGAGTGGCGTCGGACGGCCGTGACCTCGGTGTGCTGCTGAACCAGCCGGTGCTGACCGCGTTGACCGGGTTGTCCCGGGGTAGCCGGCCGTCGTTGGCGCTCGCGTCGGGTGAGGCAGCAGTACGAATGATCGCCGCGACGCAGGTCGCCGACGCGGGTCGGGTCGCCGACCAGGTGGCGCTCACGGCCCGCCCTGCGGTGCAGGGGTATCGGCGGATGCTGGTAAGCAAGTCGTGCTCGCGGTGTGTGGTGCTGGCCGGGAAGTGGTTCCGGTACAACCGGGGCTTCGCCCGGCATCCGAAGTGCGACTGCATTCACGTGCCGGCGGCTGAGGACACCGCGGCGAGCATCAGCACCGACCCGCGCAAATACTTTGAGTCGCTGTCCCGCGAAGATCAGGACCGGGTGTTCACGAAGGCCGGGGCGGAGTCAATCCGCTTGGACGCGGACGTCAGCCAGGTCGTCAACGCCCGACGCGGGGCGCGAGGGCTCACCACCGCGGGTGCGCGGGTGACCGGCCCAGAGGCGCGGATACTGCGCGGCGGTCGTGGCCGGGGACGGCTTGAGGCGGTTGACGTGTACGGCCGCCAGCTATATGTCACGACGGAAGGGGTGACCGTTCGCGGGCATGCCGGCATCGCGCTCGGCGCTCGCCGGGATGGGGTCCGCCAGGCCAGTTCGCGGTACCGGTCGTCGCGCACACCCCGGCTGATGCCGGAGAGCATCCTCGCCGTCGCCAAGGATCGAGAGGACGCAATTCGCCTGCTTAGGCAATTCGGCTATTTCCTGTAGACCTCCCTACGCGCAAGGCGTGGGACCGACCCCGCAACGGAGTCACAGCATGTCCGACACGGATGACATCAAGCCGGACGAGACCGACGGCATCGACACCAATTGGGTCGTTGATCCGGACGGCGCCGACAAGCTTGACGACCCCGGCAAGAAAGCCCTCGACGCCATGAAGGGCAAGTGGCACAGCGAACGCGACCGGCGCAAAGCCGCGGAGCAAGAACTGGCCGCCCTGAAGGCGCAGGAGGGCGAGGACAGGAAGTCCGACAACCGGCCGGACCCGGACGAGATCCGCAAGCAGGCTAAGGCGGAGGCAGCCGTTGAGGTGCTGCGGGACCGGGTGATGGACAAGGTCGAGACGAAGGCGGCGAAGTTGTTCGCCGACCCCGAGGACGCCCGCGCGCTGCTTGCGTCCCACGTCGATGACTTCATCGAAAACGGCAAAGTCGAGCTCGACGCCATCGAGGAAGCGCTCGATGACCTGCTGAAGCGAAAGCCCCACCTGGCCGCGCAAGGCGGACGACGGTTCCAGGGCAGCGCCGATGGCGGGGCCCGCAAGGGCAACGGGCCGGCGCAACTCACCCGCGACGACCTGAAGGGCATGAGCCCAAAGGAGATCGTCAAAGCCAAGGCCGAAGGACGTCTACGGGACGTACTCGGTCCGAAGTAGCCAGGAGAACAGATCATGGCGATCACAAACTTTGTCCCCGAGGTGTGGGCGGCCGAACTGCTGGTCGCGCTGGAGAAGTCCCTCGTCTATGCCGGTCCCGGCGTGGTCAACCGCAACTACGAGGGCGAGATCAGCCAGTACGGTGACACCGTTCACATCACCGGTCTCGCTGACCCGACAATCGGCACCTACACCCCGCACACCGACATCACCGTTGAGGCGATCACCGACAATACCCAGGCCCTGCTGATCGACCAGGCGAAGTACTTCGCATTCGAAGTTGACGACCTGGAGAAGCGGCAGGCCCGCAGCGGCGGCATGGTGCTGACTGAGCAGGCCCGCAAGGCCGCGTACCGGCTGCGGGACACCGCCGACCAGTATGTCGCCGGTCTGATGGCTGCCGGTGTCGATGCCGGAAACGTGATCGCGGAGCAGACAGTCTCGGTGTCCTCCACGGCCAAGGCGTACGACGTGCTTGTCGACCTGGGCGTGAAGCTCGACGAAGACAACGTCCCGGAGGATGGCCGATGGGCGATCATCACCCCCGCATTTCATGGCCTCCTACTCAAAGACTCTCGGTTCGTCGCCGCCGGTGACGCCGCGGGCGCGGCAACCCGCGCCAACGGCATGGTCGGCGAGGCGGCCGGGTTTTCCATCCGCAAGTCCAACAATGCTCAGGACGGACCCGGTGCGGGCGCGGGCAAGCTGGTCTTCGCCGGCTACAGCGGCGCGGTTACCTACGCCGAGCAGATCGCCAACACCGAGGCCACCCGCAAGGAGAAGGGCTTCGCGGACATCGTGAAGGGCCTGCACCTGTACGGCAGCAAAGTAGTCCGGGCGACCGGTCTGGCCGCTGCCGACGTCATCGTGAGCTGATTACGGTGAAGCCGGGAGACAAGCTGCGGTTCCGGGGGCCGGCGGGCGCTGAGTTCGTCATCACCGTCGGCGTCGCGTTCGACCAGCGCACCATCGCCGCCCGAGTCGAGGCGGGCGAGTGGAAGCCGGTCGAACCGGCGGCAAAGCCTGCCGTCAAGCGGGCCCTGACGAAGAAGAAGCCCGTAAAGGGCGAAGTCTGATGGCCGACACGTTGGCGGCACCGGAGGACCTCGCCTCCCTGCTCCAACTCGACTACACCACCCTGAGTGCAGCGCAGCATGCCACCATGATCATGCTAGTCGAACTGGCTACGGCGAAGGTCCAGCGGGCGGCCGGCGGGCAGCGAATCCTCGAGGGCACCGACACCGCAGTCATTGACGTCGAGGATGGCTACCGCGACCGGCACTTGGCGCTGCCACAGATGCCAGTGCGGTTCGTCGCCTCTGTCGAGATCGAGGGCGTCGCGGTGACGGATTGGCGGCTTTCGCAGCAGATGCTGTGGCGTTCAGCCGGCTGGGGGTCCTGGCGTAAGCCGACACAGGTATCGGTTACCTACAGCCACGGCTATCCGACGGGATCGCAGTGGCTGCAACTCGGCCGCGATCTCACTCTCTCGATGGCGCGGATGCCGTTCGACAACCCGTCCGGCGCCGTGTCAGAGGCGATCGACGACTACCGGATCAGCTACGCGGAAGCCAATGCACGGATGCAGATGACCGAGCCAATGCGGCAAGCGATCGCGGACGCATACGGCACGAGCGCCTACGTGACAGTGTCCCGGTGAGCGCTGCATCCGCGCTCGCCCGTGGCCGGCGTGCTGCCGAGGCGCTGATGGTCGACACTTGCCTGATCCAGCGACGCACTGGCGAGACAACCGACGACGACGGCAACGTGACCTCCACGTTCGTCACCGTCTACAGCGGCAAATGCAAGGTGCATCAACAGTCGGTACAGGCCCGGGCGGCCGACCCGGGTGAGGCGTACGTGCTGATGGTGCGCCGTGAACTGCACCTGCCAGTCGCTACGTCGGTCGGGGTGCGGGCGGGTGACGAGGTGACGGTGCTCGCGTGCGTGCATGACGCGGATCTGGTGGGTCGGGTACTGGTCGTGCGGGACGAGGCGGCGAAGAGCGCGGCGACCGCGCGGCGGCTGGGCGTGGAGGAGCGGACGTCATGACGCTGAGCGTAGAACGCCGGGACCTGGATCAGTGGATGATCACCCTCGGTAAGGCCGTATCTGCCGGGCCCGATGAGGCGGCAAAGGTGGTTGCGAAGGGCGCGCTGAATATCAAGAACGACGCACGGCGCCGGATCGGCCGCCCGGCGCATGCCCCGGCGTATGCGTCGGCGATCACGTACGACACGTACCGCTGGTTCACCGGCCCGGCGGCCGACATCGGACCAGACAAGGGTCGCAGGCAGGGCGCATTGGGCAACGTGCTTGAGTTCGGCACGGTTAACAACGCCCCGATCCCGCACATGATCCCGGCCGCCGAGGCTGAGTCGTCGCGGTTCGAAAAGGCCATGGGTGATCTCGCGGCCCGGCTTTTGGAGGGTGGATGATCCGGGAGCACGCCGACGCGCTGCTGGCGCTGGCTCGGGCCACGCTGGCCGTCCATGACGGGTCGGTGCCCGACGGTGCGCTACCGCCGTACGTGCTGGTGTACTTCGCCGACACCGACCCTGACCTGGCCGAGTCCCGTTCGCTGATAGGCGGCAGCACCCGCCATGTTCTTCGGGCCTACGCGCACTGCGTTGGCGGGAACGCCGGAGCGGCGCGTGCCGTGGCCGACAAGCTGCGTACCGCGTGGCTCGATGTCCGCCCGACGGTCGCCGGCCGGCAGTGCCAGCCGATCCGGCGCGAGGACGGCCAGCCGGCACAGCGGGACGAGTCCACCGGGTCGGTCGTTCTGGACCAGGTCGAGGTGTATCGGCTGGAGTCCGAGCCGGCGTGATCCGACCAGGAAAGTTCGCTGTCCGCCGATGGCGGAACCCGACAGGAAGGACCACCGCCGATGGCTGCGCTTACCTCACAATCGATCGTCACAGCCGGTACCGCGCCGGCACCGATCACTCCTACCGCATCCGACACGATCGCCGGCGGGCAGATGGGCCCTACCGGCTGCGCACTGCGGGTCATAACGACCGGCACTGCCACAAACGTGTCTGTCCTCGACCCGGGCCGCACCCCGCTCGGCAACCCGGGCACCGTGACGGCGCTGGCAGCCCCGGCGACCGGTGAGCGGATGCTGCTGGTCCCCGCCTCGGCCGTCGACTCAGCCACGGGGAACGCCACGGTCACCAGCTCGTCGCAGACGGGCGTGACGTACGAGCTGTACCGGATCTGAGGTGGCCGTGGTGAACGACTTCGTGTGGCTCACCCACCCGGAGACGGGTGGTCATTTCCGCTGTCCCAGGGCGGCGGTGGGGGGCTGGAAGGCCACTGGCTGGGAGCCGGCTAACGAGCCGCCAGCCGAGCCGAGCCCCGTGGTAGCCGAGCACCTCGCACGGCGCGAGCAGCGGCAGACCCAGGCTGCCGTCGCGGCCGAGCAGATCAACAAGCCGACCAGGAGGGCCGCCCGGCGCGGCACCGAGAACGGAGAGATGAGCGATGGCTGACGTCCTCGCCGATGGCATGACCCGCGTCGCGTGGGCGCCGGCCATCGCCAGTATCAACGCCCCGGCGACCATGGAACTGGACGCTGGGATCTTGCTCCAGTCGGTGATCACCGCCGACGGGCTGATGGGCTTCGAGGCCACCACCGCAGAGGTGGATACCACGAGCCTGGCAAGCACGTTCGACACCAAGACCATCGGCCGGGATTCGTTCTCGGGCACCGGGCTGCGGATGAAAAAGCAGGATGGCACCGACACCGCCTACGACACCCTGTCGCGCGGCGCCTCCGGTTACATCGTGATCCGGCGGGACGTCGCCGAGTCGACGGCGTGGGCGTCCGGGCAGGCCGTGGAGGTGTATCCGGTGACCTGCGGCCAGCGGAAGCTGCTCCCCCCGGAGGGTAACTCGGTGCGCAAATACGAGGTGCCTACACCCATCACCGTCCCACCGTCGCTGTCCGCGACCGTTGCCTGACGGCCGGGGAAGGACCGGGCATGAGCAAGAGCAAAAAGACGGCCAAGGAGCTGATCCGGGCCGCGAAGCTGCCGGAGACGGCCGTACCGATCTGCCTTCACGCCGACCTGGTGGCGGAAGTGGAGGCAGCGGAGCGGGAGCTGGCCGACGCGCAACGCCATCCCGCGGACTCCCTCGCAGCGGGCGGAAAGGCCCGCCAGGTCGCCGAGCGGATCGAGGCACTGCGGCAGCAGATGCTCGACCACACCGTCGACTTCCGTCTGCGAGCTCTGGCCCGGCCGGCATGGCGGGCACTGATGGAAGGGCACGCTCCCCGCAAGGACGACAAGGGTCAGGTCGACGAACGCGACAAGTACGTCGGCGTAAACGTCTCCACGTTCTTCGAGGCGCTGGTGCGCGCATCCGTCGTTGAGCCCGAGCTGGATGTCGAGGACTGGCGGCTGCTACTAGACGAGCGACTGACCGACCGGCAGTTCGATCAGCTCGCCGACGCGGCGTGGAGCCTGAACCGGCGGGATGTGGATATCCCTTTCTCGCTCGCCGCCTCGCGGATTCTCCAGAGCAGCGGGCCCGAATAGAGGCGGCCGAAAGGCTCCGGATCAGCCCACGACGGCTGGACGGGTGGGAACCCACCACCACCTACACCTACGACAGCGACAGTCGGCTGCTCGGCTCGACCCCGGAGCCAGAGTGGTCCGAGCAGGATGTTGCGTGGATCCTCGCCCTCGCTCATCTGCGGGCGGAGGAGGAGGCGTACCGCTGTCCATCGTGCGGCGGGGACCAGCGGGAATGCTGCTCGCCGGAGACAGAGGGCAAGTTCGACGTCCCGCCGCCGGTTAGATGTCACGCCACAACGGCGCTACTTGCGGCCCAGCCGGCGCATCAGGAGTCGCCGCAGCGTGAGGCGCTGCTGTGGCGGGCGAAGCGACGCTAACGGCGCTTCCGTGTCGCCAAGAACCAGACCAGACCGCCGATCAACACGGCAGACGACACGAAGCAGCAAAGCGTGGCGATATGCCACGGCCTGAGAGCACCCATGACGAAGCACCATATCGGGCACCACTCAACCGCACTGTCCCCCTGGAGGTGGATTTATGGCCATACGTACGGTCGGTGTCCGCCTACAGGCAGAGGTTTCGGGATACGTCAACGGTCTGCGTACCGCCACCCGGTCGACGCGGGACTTCACAGGCGAGCTGGATAAGGCAGCCAAGGCAGGCCACCTAGATGCTGTGGCGGACCAAGCCGGCGCGATGGGGCTCGCTCTCGCGGGCGGGTTCGCAGTCGGAATCACCGCCGCCGCCAGGTTTGACAAGCAGATGAGCGCAGTACGCGCGACGACGCATGCCTCCGCCGGTGATATGAAAATGCTGCGCACCGCCGCACTTCAGGCCGGCAAGGACACCGCTTTCAGCGCCACCGAGGCGGCCCAGGGCATCGAGGAACTCGCCAAGGCCGGCGTTTCGACGGCGGCGATCCTCAACGGCGGCCTCAAGGGCGCCCTCGATCTCGCCGCAGCCGGCGGCCTCGAGGTGTCAGATGCCGCGGAAATCGCCGCATCCGCTATGACCCAGTTCAAGCTGTCCAGCAACCAGATTCCGCACCTCGCCGATCTGCTCGCTGCAGGTGCCAGCAAGGCGCAGGGGAGCGTGCACGACCTCGGCATGGCGCTGTCGCAGGGCGGGCTAGTGGCAGCCCAGATGGGCCTGTCCATCGAGGACACGACGGGCACGCTCGCAGCGTTCGCCTCCGCAGGGCTGATGGGGTCAGACGCCGGCACATCACTCAAGACCGCGATGCTGATGCTGGCCAACCCGACCGACAAGGCCAAAAGCGTGATGGCGGAGCTGGGCATCCAGACCTACGACGCGTCCGGGCAGTTCGTCGGCATTACCGCGCTCGCGGGGCAACTCCAGGAGCGGCTCGGCGGCCTCACCCAGGAGCAGCGCAACGCCGCGTTGGCCACAATCTTCGGGTCAGACGCGATCCGGGCGGCGAGCATCCTGTACGAGCGGGGCGCCGACGGCATCCAGACCTGGATCGACAAGACCAACGACGCCGGGTACGCCGCGGAGACGGCCCGCACCCGCATGGACAACCTTGCGGGAGATATTGAGCGTCTGACCGGGTCACTGGAGACGCTGGCGATCGAGTCCAGCTCGGGCGCTGAGTCCGGGCTGCGTACGCTCGTGCAAGGGGCGGACAACCTGGTCAACTCCCTGTCCGGCATCCCTGCACCGGTGCAGAACGCCGCCGTGATCGTCGCCGGGGTGTCTGGTGCCGCGCTGCTCGCGGCGGCAGGTGCGGCGAAGATGCGCAGCGCCACCGCGGACGCTCTTGGAGAGTTGCGGAAGACGGGCCCAATCGGGCAACGGGCGGCGGCAGGGCTGGAGCAGACGGGCAAGGCCGCCGGCCGGGTCGCCATCACGCTGGCCGCCCTGCAGACGGCGTCGGCGCTGATGGGTAGCAGCGTGAACGCCCAGACCGAGGTGTTGGGCAAACGCATGACTGATTTCGCCAGAAGCGGCGAGATCGGCGGCGAGGCAGCCCGAGTGTTCGGTGACGACCTCGGGAAGCTAGACCAAGCGCTAACGGACGTCGCAGACACGGGCGCGTGGTCGAGCTTTGTGCGGGGCACCACCGGCCTGGTGGAAGGCATCACCGGCGTCGGCAATGCTTATGACCTCAGCTTGCAAAATTCCAGGAAGCGGCTGCAGGCGCTCGACCAGACCCTGTCGCAGATGGTCCAGTCCGGGCAGGGACAGCAGGCGGCAGAGATCTTCCAGCAAATCGCGGAACGGGCCCGCGAGCAGGGCGTATCGGTCAACGAGTTGAACAAGGTGCTGCCTGGCTACGCGGCGGCGGTTGAGATGGCCGGCGACAAAGCCAACGGCGCCGCCGGGAGCGTGGCCGAAGTCGGCACCGAAGCTGCTGATGCTGCAGACAAGGTTCAGGAACTGAAGGACGCATTCGATGCCCTGTTCGACATCCAGATGGATCTGGATCGGGCGACGATCGCCTACCGGCAGGGCTTGAAGGATCTCAAGGCGGAACTGGTCGAGGGCAAACGGACCCTGGAGACGACAACCCAGGCGGGCCGGGACAACGCGACGGTGGTGCTGGACCAGATCGAGCGAATCAAGGATCTGCGGCAGGCAAATATTGAGAACAACATGTCGGTCGAGGACGCCGACGCGGCGTACATGTCGCAGATCGGATCACTGCGGGCTGTCTTGATCCAGATGGGCTACAACGAGGATCAGGTCGACGACCTGATCGGCAAGTACAAGGCAGTGCCGGGCAAGGTCGCGACGACGGTGACAGCAGACACGATCCAGGCGGAGCGGGAGCTGGCCCAGGTGCGGGATCTGATCACGCAGATTAGGTCCAAGAAGGTAGTCATCACCACTCAGCACAACGAGATCGTCACCCGGTCGGAGGGGCGGAACGCGCCGATCGGCGATGGCGTGGGTGGCCGGCGGTGGGGTGGCATCACCGAGCACGCCCAGTGGGGGGTGCTGCGGGAGGCACAGATCGCCTCGCCGCAAGGCCCTGCCAGGTATGCGTGGGCTGAGCCGGCGACCGGAGGAGAGCTGTTCGCCCCGAAGTACGGGGACCCGAACCGCACGAAGGCGATGGTCAGCTACGCGATCGAGAACTGGTGGGGCGGATGGCGGAACTTCCTCCCCGCCATGGGTGCCGGGATGGGACAGGCCTCGGTCGGCTCGCCGGTGACGAACCACTACTACTGGCAGCCGCAGAGGGCCGTGGCCAGCATGGAGGACTTCAGGGCGTTCCAGTCTCGGCAGGACGCCTTGGCACGGGTGGGGAGGCCCCACTAGATGCCCATCTACGTCGGCACCCCCGTCCCGCCGCCGATAAGGCCGGTGGATCCTGGCCGACCTCAAGCGGTGTGGATCGCCCCGGACGGTACCGAATGGCAGTTGACCTCAGAAAACGAGCTGCACTTCACCCTGAACGCCGTAACCGGGTGGGGTGCGGCGCCGATCAGCATCGTCGCCGATGCGCACCCACGCGGCGGCACCCGGGTGCGACACATCCAGCCACACGCACGCACGATCACGTGGCCGATCCGAGTCCGCGCCGACACGCATTTGGAGTTGGTCGCGGGTTGGCGGGCGATTGCGCGGGCGTTCACCATGACCCGCCGGTTGGGCCCCGGCACCCTACGGGTGATGCGCCCGGACGGAGATGCGCGGGAGATTCGCGCCTACTACGAGGCGGGGTTCGACGGCGAACCCGGCCAGGGCCACACCTACGACACGGCGGTGCTGTCGCTGTACTGCGAGGACCCCTTCTGGAGTGCGGTGGCTCCAGTCAGCACCCTCTACACGAACGGGGCCGCTGTGTCGTATCTGGATCCGTACCTGACGGTTAGCCCGTCGAGTGTGCTCGGCGCGGCGACAGCCGTCAACGCGGGTGATGTGGAGGCGTGGCCGGCGTGGACGATCGTCGGGCCCGCCTCGCAAGTACAGGCCACCAACTCGACCACCGATGAGACGTTCACCCTGACGGCGACGCTGCTCGCAGGGGAGACGGCGACAATCACCACCGACCCGCCGACGGTGCGCGGCCCGGCCGGGCAGAACTGGACCGGCCACCTTGACTGGCCCGGGGCGGTGTTGTGGGCTTTGCAGCCCGGCCTGAACGACGTCGACTTCGCGGTGTCCGGATCAGCCGCCGATACGCAGATCGCCCTCTCCTACACCCCTCGATATGAGACGGCCTGACTGATGCCTCTGATGCTGTCCCAGCCTGCGCGGATCACTCTGCTGATCACCGACCGGAATCTCAATGTCATCGGTGACCCGATCAGTGACTGGACTGGCCTGGACGTAACGCTGCAATTCAACGATGTCGCGTCGGGTGGGTTCAGGGCGCCGCGCACGGCAGTCACTGCCGCCCAGCTGACGGCTGGGCGGCGGGTGGTGGTCATCCGGAACGGTGCGGTGTTCTGCGCCGGCCCAATCGAGGCCCCCGGCCCGGAGGACTGGTCGGTGGAGGGTCAGGCCTCCGGGCCGGGTCAGGTGGAGGTCCGGTTCGCCGACGACCTTGCCGCAGTGGTGTCGCGGGTGACCTACCCGAACCCGGCGGCGCCGGCAACCGCCCAGACATCCACCGCGCGGTGGACGGCCACCAATGAGGCCGGCGATGTCATCCGGTCGCTAGTGGACCTGAACGCGGGTCCGGGGGCTCTGACGGCACGGCGGGTGCCGCAGCTGGCTCTCGGTACCGGCGCTGGTATCGGCGCACAGATCACCTTCGGTACACGATTCGAGCCGCTCGGGGACGCACTGCGGTCGGCGGCCATCGCCGGCGGCGGGCTGGGATTCCGCACCCGGCAAGACACGGGCGCCGCGCAGATCGTCTTCGACGTGTATGCGCCACAAGACCTCAGCGGGACGGTGCGGTTCAGCCCAGGGCTGGGCAACCTGCACTCCTACCGGTATGACCCGCAGGCGCCGACGACGACGGCGATTGTCGGCGGGCAGGATGTCGGCACGTCGCGACTCGTAGTGGAACGAGTCGACACGGCCGCGGAAGCGGCGTGGGGGCGAATGGAGCGGTTCGTGGACCGGCGCCAGGTCGCCATCGCCGCCGAGCTCGATCAGGCCGGCGATGAAGAGTTGGCGCGAGCGGCGGAGACGGCCCAGCTGTCGTCGGTGACGGTCGACACGGACGACCAGCGGTTCGGTGTGCACTACCACCTCGGCGACCGGGTGTCGCTGGAGCTGGCCTCCGGCGTGGAGGTCGCGGACGTGGTCCGGGCGGTGCACATGCAGGTGACCCCGGATGCCGGTGAGCTGGTGACCGCGCTGGTGGGGTCGCAGGACACGTCTAGTGACCCGAGATGGGTCAGATTCCTACGGGACGTGGCTCGCCGGATCGACCGATTGGAGACAATCTGATGGAGACCTGGTACCCGAACCCCAGTGTCACGCAGCTGCAGCACGAGCACCTCATCGCCCTCGCCGTGCCCACCGGTGTCGTGGGGCATCCACAAGACCCGCCTCTGGTGTATGCGCCTGGCTCCGGCACCCGCGAGATCCGCATCCGCGCCGACCGGCGGGCGAGTGTGCTGGGCTACGGATGGGAAAACGACAACGACGAAATCGTGTTCTCCCTGGCTGATAACGCCGCCGGCTCGACACGGGTGGACCTGGTCGTGCTGCGCTTCGACCGCGCCGACTACTCCGTGCGTAACGCCGTCGTGCCGGGCACCCCCGGCGCCGGAGCACCCGCGCCCACCATGAACACCGGCGCATCCGGTGTTTGGGAGCTACCCCTGGCGGAGGTAGATGTCGGGCCTGGCGCGACCACCATCGCCGACACTCAGGTGCGTAGCCGTGCCTGGTCCATCGGCCCCGGCGGCTACCTGTGCACGTCGTCGACCCGACCGCCCCACACCCCCGGACAGCGACTTTGGGAGACCGACACAGACAGGCTCATGGTGTCAACCGGCTCGCAATGGCTACCCGTGAGCCGGCTCCACGAGCCGGTGCCGCTGTGTGTAATGACCTCTCTTGCCGCGCTCATTCATACCGGCGGTTATACCGAGGTCCGGCTCACAACCATTATGGAGGATACCGACGGTATGGGCGACGAGGTCAATTGGCGGTTTGTTTGCCGGACGGCCGGGCTGTATCGCGTCACCTGCTCAGCCGTGTTCAAAGAGCGTTCCTCTGGGTCGCGGGGAGTGTTCATCCGTGACTACAACAATGCAATCACTACACCCATTGGGATTCTGGTGCCGGCAGCAGATGGCTACTTCACCGCGTTGTCCGCATCTGGGCTGCTCCGGCTGGAGGTCGGGGACGAACTGAGGCTTTGGGCCTATCAGGACAGCGGCAGCAGCCTCGGACTGGATGATCGCTTCGGGTGGCCGGCGCACCTAGAGGCCGAATGGGTGTCGCGCTGAAAACAGGAGGGGTATCTAGATGTTAGATCCACATCTAATCCCGGATGAGAACCCGGAGCAGCAGATCGGGGAGCAGATCCCCGATCCGTGGATCGATTCCGAGCAGACCGACTGGCCAATTGTGGAGGTGAACACCGATGGCGTGGACCGTGGTACCGAACCTGGATGAGGCACGAGACCAGCTAACCGAGCGGTTTCCCAAACGGGACACCAGATCGGACGGTGCGATCGGCGACACCGCCCACCAGAGCTCCCCGTCAAGCCACAACCCGGACCGGACCGGCCGGCCGGAGCATCGCGACGGCGACAGCCTCGACGAGGTACGGGCCCGAGACTTCGACGCCGACCTGCACGACCCGCACGGGGTCACGATGGAGCAGGTCGTGCAGCTGTGGGTGACCCTCGCCCGCTCCGGCGCCCTGTGGTGGGTGCGGTACATCATCTACCAGGGCCGGATCTGGCACCGCCGGCATGGCTTCGCCACCCACACCTACACCGGCTCGAACCGGCACACGACCCACTGCCACGTGAACTCTGACTTCACCCAGGCCGCCGACACGGTGCGGGGCACGGACTGGCAGCTGGACCAGCTCAGCGCGCCGGCACCGGCGCCGGTGCGGCCGGCACCCGGCCCGGCAGTGGCGTTCCCTCTGCCGGGCGGCTACTACTTCGGCCCCCGCAACGGGGGGAGCCGGTCGGTTTCCGGCTACTACCGTCGCCGGTTTGGGGCCCGCGCCGACCGGCAATGGCTGACCGTGTGGACAACCCAGCTGGTCCGCCGGGGCTGGCCCGCCGGCAAGGGAAAGCGGTACCTACGCACCGCCGGTAACGACGGGCTCTACGGGCCGGAGTACCGGGAACTGATCGAGGCGTTTCAGGCCGACCAGGGCCTCACCCGCGATGGGCTGCTGGGCCGCAAAACCTGGGACGCCGCCTACCGAAACCCGATCCGGTAGGGCCGAAACGTGGAGGCGCTGCTGTATGTGGCGGCGGCGATCGTCGCCATCGGCGCCGCCGCCCAAGTACTACACAAGGTCGGCCTAGGTGCGCGCCGGCTCGGTCGTCTCGTCGACGACCTACTCGGCGAGCCGCCCCGCGCCGGCCTCCCTGAAGGGCGGCCCGGACTCATGGCTCGGGTCGGCCGGATCGAATGCCGGCTCACCGCCCTTGAGGAGCTGCGCCCCAACGGCGGCCAATCGATCAAGGACCAGGTCGACCGGATCGCCCAGGCCACCGGCGCCGACGCCCCCATCCCCGAAACTCAGGAGGACCGATGACTCACGACTACCTGATCAGCCTGATCCGTACCGCTGTCCCCGCCGCCGTCGGCGCCCTGCTCGCCTGGATGGCCTCGACGGCGGGCATCGTCCTCGACGCCGACTCGTCCACCACCCTCACGGCCGGCGTGGTCGCGCTGGCGATGGCCGGCTACTACGCCCTCGTCCGGGTGGCCGAGGCACGGTGGCCACGGCTGGGCGTCCTGCTGGGTACGCCGGCCGCGCCCCGGTATGAGGCGCCCTCGATGCGGTGACCTCCCGGCCGGCGCCGACCAAGCCGCGCGACCCCGTCTGACGAAAGAGCCCCCGGGCTCTGGCCATGCATGGCCTAGTTGGGCGGGGGTTCGTGCTGTAGACAGCGCCCCGCCTAGCCTCAGGGCCAGGCGGGGCGTTTCGTCGTGTCCGGGTGCGCACGTCACTGCCACCCGCTGTCGGAAATGACGACGGTGCGGGACACCAGCCGCCCCTGGATGCCACGCCCCGACAGCAGTTCCGCGAGGTAGCGCTCGGCGCGCTCGCGGTCCGGGGCGGGTGTCAGGTGGGTGCCGTAGATCCCCTCAAATTCGATGCCCCAGGCCGTGTACGTCCCCGCGGGTATCCGCCGGGTAGAGGGCCGTGCCGGTGATGCCGGCACCCAGTGCAGCTACTGCCACAGCAGTGATCACGATTGGTGTGCGGGTCACTACCGGACCCTACGGGCTGTCAAACCAGGCCGCCGTGACACGCCCTGACCTGGGAGCGCACCAGTCGGGACTACGACACGACGCGGGCCCCGCCCTCCCGAGCTGGGAGAGCGGGGCCGCCTTTGTCACATGGTGGGCTGTCCGGAGCCCGGGGGTCGCAACCCGGCTCACGGCAGCCGTCGTATCCGCCGGAGGGGTCAAAGCTGGTCATGGGGTGAGGCTCCATCGCTGTGTGCTGGATGGGCTATCCACCCACAGCGTGTGATGACCCTCGTCGTTTACGGTGAGTCCGAGTTGCTCGACCTCGGGACGGCCGGCTCGGACCCAACGGCGGTACGCGTTGTGCACATCTCCCCAAACGGGCCCTACCTCGGTTAACCGGCCGCGCCCGACTCGTGCCCAGGAACCTGCGCGGTTGGCGTAGATGTGCTCGGCCTGGTCCCCGATGCCGTCCGGTCCGGGGATGGTGATCTGCACGATGTCGGGACAGTGCAGGTGCAGCCAGGCCACGCAGCTGTCGGCTCTCAGGTCGGATGGGGCGTCTGCTGGGCTCCCGTCGCGCAGGGCCGCAGGGTCGAACGCTGCGTCGGGGATCATCGCCGCCGCGGGGTCGGCCCGGGAGTTCATGAAGGCCGCCCGGGATAGGAACCGGCCTGAAGCTGTCGCGCCGTGCTGGTCGCGGTGGAGCGCGACGAGTCCGAGGCCGAGGTTGGCAACGATGACACCACCGGGCGTGCACTGGCGCAGCCATGTCGGCGGGATCCGCTCGGTGCCGTAGGTGGCGATGATCCGGTCGTATGGCCTCTGCTCGGGCCAGCCTGCTGCGCCATCGCCGACCCGTATCGTGGGGCGGTAGCCGGCCTGTGCAAGGGCGGCGGCAGCGGTGGCGGACAGGGCCTGGTCGTACTCGACCGTATACACCCGGTCGTCACCGAGTCGATGGCACAGCAGGGCCGCGTTGTAGCCGGTGCCGGTGCCGACCTCCAGCACGGTGTGACCCGGGCTGACGTCAAGCGCCTCGAGCATCACGGCCATAACAGACGGCTGACTGGATGCGCTGGTGGCGGTCCCGGCGGAGTCGACCTGGGTCACCAGTGATGTGTCGGAGTAGCAGATAGCTAGCCAGTGGTCGCGCTTCCCGGGATCCGTGCTGTCGAGCCGTTCTAGGCCGGCGTTGGTGCGGTGCCAACAGGTGGGGACGAACAGGTGCCGCGGCACCTGCTCGAACGCCGAGATCCATGCCGGCGACCGGAGGGCACCGGCGGTGGTGAGTTTGGCAGCTAGCTCGTGTCGTGGCCCTGTCGTCGGGTCGATCATGTACGCTCCCTACTCAGTTCGGCGGCTATCGCTGCGGCGATCGGTAGGCCGGTTTCCTGTTCGATCCATCCCCACTGCCCGTTCGGGTTGATCTCCAGGAACACCCACTCCCCATCAGGTGTAACGATGAAGTCGAGCGCCCCGAAACGCAGGTCGAGCGCGGCCATGAACCGGCGGACCGCCGCATCCACCCGTGGTGGGACGGTGATGGGCTGGTAGGTCAGGGCGTCGTAGTCCGAACGCCAGTCCAAAGCGGCGGCGTCTGAGTGCGTGTCGATCCGCGCGGCGAACAGGGCCTCGCCGGCAACGGTTAGACGCACCTCGTACGCCTTGGCCACCTGCTCTTGGAGTAGATGCGCGGTGTGGGCTATCCCCGGGTTGCCCGCCTGCTCGACCGTCACCGTGCTGGTGGTGTGCAGCAGGCCAGCATCTTTCGGGCTGCCAGTGAGCGTCTTGTAGATCAGCCCACCGGGGCAGGACTCAGCGAATGCCCGAGCAGCGGAGGGAACGTTGGTGATGATCGTGCGGGGAGTCGTCAGACCCGCGCCGTGGGCTACGGCCAGTTGTCGTGGCTTGAAATCAGCGGCGGCGACCCGATCGGGACGGTTCACCCACACCGCCGGCAGAGAGGTGAGGACGCCCCCGAACCCGTGGAGCGCTTCGTCGGATGCCCACGCCCGCTCCTCATCGGACATGCCATCAGGCAGCGCAAATTGGGTGGGTCGCCGGTAGTAGACGGCGGTGATGTCAGACAGCCGCACCGTCCGGTGCTTGCCGCACAAGGCCCCGATCCAGGCGCCATCCCATGTCGCGGACAGGTGCAGACGCTGCGGGAAGTCGGCGGTGTCGAAGCGGACCACCTCTGCGCCCGTGTCGTGGAGATGTTTGATCACCGGGTCCACGGTGATGTCGAGAGGGTGGGTGAGAATGAGGACTGCCATGTCCGTCCTTCCGAGAGTACGGCGGGGTGGCGGGCGGCGGCCCGCCACGTGATGACCGTGGCGGGCCGCCCACTGCTGGTCAGTCCTTGTCGTCCCAGAGCTGGCCATCCTCGCGGGTCTGCCGCACGGTCGCCGCGAGTGGGCCGCCAAGCTCGGCGTACGGGAGGCCGTTGACGGTCGCGACCTGGAGCTCGTCGTCGTAGGCGACGCCGGTCAGGTCCAGGACGTTGCCGGCCGGCATCGGCCGAGCCTGACCGAAACCGAACGACACCGGTGCTGCCGGGGCGACGGTCGGAGACTCAGTACGCGGACCTCGGTGCAGCCGCAGCGGGGTGGAACTCAACATGATGATTCCTTTCGTTCACCGGCCGCCGTGTGCGGTCGGTCGTCTACTGGTTGTGCGGCACGATCCCGTCGCATCTGACGTACAACTGGCGACGGCGCACCGCAGTGCCCGCGTCGTTCAGCTCGTAGCCCTCCAGCCACACCCACCCGGGGTAGGTCGGCCGATCAAGGACCCGGATCACCCGAACCGTGATCGGGCGAACGAACTGCGGAGAGGCATGCCGGTCGAGACGGATTGCGTCCCCCGCCCGCAACCTGTAGCCGGGCGCCGCCGGCCTAGCTGCGGCCTGAGCCATAGCCGTCAACGCCTACTCCCGGCGCGTTGCGGGAGGCGCCCAGTTGTCCTGCCCGACCGTGGCGAGGTAGTCGTAGGCGGTGTCGGTGGGCCGGCACGGCCATCCACATCCGCACACAGGGCACCGGTCCACCCGCGGCCAGTGCTCGACGATGATCCGCCGGGCGGACAGGATCATCCGGTTGCGCAGCTGGACCGCCGACAGGCCGATCGGGGTAGGCCGGGCGTGGGTGGCCATCACCGCTGGTTGGCCCGCTGCCGGGCCAACCGGGTCATCAACGGCCGGGTATCCAGGATGACCGTCGGCTGGTCGCATAGTGGCCGGTAGGCGCCTGCCCGCGCCGCGTACACGGTGGCGGGACCGGTGGCGTCCAACCGCCCGGAACGGCGGCGTCGGCGTTGGCGGAACAGCCGGAACATGCGCGGACTCCCTCACCCTCGATGGTCCCAGTCACCCGACGCAACGGGGGTAGCGCCGGGTGACTGGGACGTCACTTCGAGGATGCGGAGTGAACTAGTGATGCTCCAGGTACGTTCCGTGGCACACGCAGGAATCGATGGAGTAGCTAGTACACGGTGTACGACTCAGGTCGTACACCCGACCAGCGAGGCGAGATCGGCCAACTCAGCGGACATAGCCCGCCGCTTCCGCTCCGTGATCGAGTGGACGATGTCCCGCGCGTACTGCTGCTGCCTCAGCCAGGCTGGCGCCGCAGTGCGCAGGTCGACGAGGACGTCGGTGGCGTCCGCGTACCGGCCAGTTTGCACATGAGACCAGGCCACATCCAGCCGGTGACGCTGCCGCGATGACGGTGTCACCTGCGGCGAGCGGGTCACACCCTCCGACAGGTCAAGTGCCCTATCGGGTTGGCCGGCGATCACCGCGCACTCGACCTGCATCAGCCGTACCGCTTCGGTGGAGAAGTCGTTCCCCGCGACGTCGGCATGCGGATTCGGCCGTTCACCGAGCCGTTGCGCGCCGGCGGCCGCCAACTCCAGCAACTCAGCGGCATCATCGTCCCGGGCATCCCGAACCGCCGCGCCCGCGCCCTTGATCAGCAGGAACCCCCACGCGGTCAACTCGGCCGCAGACGCTGTACTCATGCGCGGCTCGACCCGGTCAGCGGTAGTAACCGCCAAACGCTCAGCCTCAGCGAAGCGCCCCTGCCTGATCAGTAGCCAACACATCGGCGCCGCCGCTGAAGCGCCAACCACCTGGTCACCCGAGAGCCGAGCATGATCCAGCGCCCCGGCCAGGGCAACGTGCGCCAGGTCGACCTGGCGTAGCTGGATCAGTAGCCGCCCGGCAAGTTGGTGAGCTTGAGACGCGATGGCGTGTGCGAGGAGTTGGTCGTCGGCAGCCGCGGCATGAACAAGGGCCCGGGACTCGCCCAGCATGGCGGGCAGCGTCGCCAGGGTTACTGCGTAGTCGTTGGCGTGATAGCTCGCGTTCGCGTTAGCGACAGTGCACCGCGCGCTGGCAAGCGTCGGCGGCTGGTCGCCGAGATCGATGTCGAGCGGCATGCCATCCAGCCCGACGACTGGGGTGAGCGCCCGGCGGACACCAACGAGACTCAGCGGCCGAGCGTCCGGCTCCCGGTCGGTAGCAGCGCGGGCCGCGTTTCCGAATAGCGCGCTGGTAGACACTCCAAGGGCACGCGCAAGCTTGTTCAGGGTGGCAGTACGGGCACCCTGCCGCTCACCCTGCTCCAACTTCCGAATCGTCTCGACGCTGACGCCGGCACGCTCCGCCAGTTGCTCCTGCGTCAGCGTCGATCGCCGCCGTATATGAGCAAGGTGCTCGCCAATTGTCGGTTCCATGCTCGTCTCCCAGGTAGAGGCTGGAAGGCGGCACCGCCGACCTCTACCCGGCGGGCCGCCACAGTCGACGGTACTCCCCGCCCACCACGTCACGCCGTCAGCAACAGACCGTGTTGTATTGTGGATGCCTCGCGCGGAATAACACGGACCCGCAATTCTGGCTAGTCTCCAAATCGGTCATGCCGTCGGCCGGAGATAGGTGTCGGACATTTCTCAAGCCACGAAAGGCGCGAATCTCGTTCGCGGATATTGCTTGTCGTTTGTGGAACTGGTATTACAATTGATCCCGCTGATCAACGATCATTGAGCATCGGTGACGAGGAGCCTCCACGTGGGGGTCGTGTGGCCCTCGATCGCGCACCATCACCGTCTGTCCTTCGACACGCCGCGAGAAGTCTTCCCATCTGTTAGCACATGTGTTCGACTAGCGCGTTCCTTGTCCAGTACTCAGCGGAGGTCATCAACCACGCCATGCGCCAGCCTCAACCACCCCGCCACCGCCCGCCTCTGACGCTCGCTGGCAGTCTCGCCGGACTCCTTACGATCGCGCTTCTCGCGGTACTGGCCACCGCGTACAGCCACGATGCCGCCATGACTGCCGAGATGGGGACTCTCATGCTTGCTGACGCACTTCTTGGCGTCGCTAGCTGTGCCCTGCTCGTGGCCGGACACATCCGTCGGTGGATTGATGAGGCGGGCGACATCCGCTGGTGGTGTGGCTACAGCGCCGCGGTCAAGGACCTCACCGACCGCGGCGCGCTTCCCATGTCAGCCGATCGCGGTTGAGGTGGGTAGCACGCGCTACGTGCCGCCCATCACGTCGACACGGTCGTACGCCCGTCGGGCCCGGGCCGCCCTAGCGGACGCTCCGTAGTGCCGCAGCATCTGCGGCGAGTCCCACCCGGTCAGCTCCATCAGGTCGCCTTCCGCGCCGCCAGCGTCCAGCCAGCGGTGCGCGAAGGTGTGTCGGAACATGTGCGGGTGCAGCTTGATGCCGAGTCGTTCGCCACGGCGGGCGATGACCTGGTAGATGCCAGACGGCGTCATTCCCTGCTCAAGACGACGTACCCCCAGCCATAGTCCAGACAGATTGGCTGCCTTGTGACTGGCTCGAATTCGCTTGTACCGGTCAACCGCCTGGGCGCATTTGTAATCAAACTTGACTGTTCTCTGCCGGTTACCCTTACCAGTGACGATTGCGGTCCGGTCCGCTACCGATACGTCGTCAACCTCCAGGCCAGCGAGTTCGGTGAGGCGAACCCCGGTGCAGGCGAACATGCGCAACATGGCAGCATCCCGACGAGACTCGAAGTCACGCCCATCCTCGGCGTCCTTGACCAGGCGCTGCATGTCGGCCAGCTCCAAGACCGGGACCAGCTTCTCCCCCAGCTTCGGGGCGGCTGGCGGCACGAACCGCTCAAACGGGTTCGGTAGATCTTCTTCCTCCGCGTACCACTTGAAGAACTGCTGGAGGCAACGAGCGATGTTGTTGCGGTAGGACGCGGCGTACTCCTGGTCGGCGAGCCATAGGAAGAACGCGCGAAGGTGATCACGAGTGACGTCCGCCCAGGACTGCACGGGCTTGTGCTGGATCAGCCAGCCACCGAACCAGGAAACAGCGTCGGCGTACATCTCGCGGGTTCGGGCGCTCCTGCCGCGTATCCGTAGGTCCAAGACGAACGAGTCGATGAAGGGGCGAAGGTGGCCCGGGTCGGGCCGGGAATGTCTCACCATCGACACATGATACGCCCATGAATTCTTCTAAGCGAGCGCTGTATCAGCGGCTAAGCAAGATCGAGACAGCGTTCAAGAAGAAAAGAGAGGCCCGATGACCTTGCGTTTCCGCAGGTCATCGGGCCTTCTGTGATTCAGGGTGGGCGCGGCAGGTTTCGAACCTGCGACCCCTCGCTTGTAAGGCGAGTGCTCTCCCACTGAGCTACGCGCCCCGGGCGCCGGTGAGACGGGCCGGAGGGTGGCAAGCTTACCCTGCCGCCACCGGCCCGCCTCCAACGGTCGACCAGGTGTCAGACGGCCGCAACCTCAGCCAGCGCCTTGCGCCAGCCCTGCTGGTCACGGGCCTCGCCCGGCGATTTCATCTCGGCGAAGCGGACCACGCCCGCCTTGTCGATGATGAAGGTGCCCCGGTTGGCGACGCCCCCAATGTCGTTGAAGACCCCGTAGGCCTGGGCGACCGCGCCGTGCGGCCAGAAGTCGGAGAGCAGCGGGAACTGGTAGCCCTCCCGATCGGCCCAGATCTTGTGGGCGTACACCGAGTCAACGCTGACGGTGAGCACCTGAACGTCGTCATTGACGTACTGGTTCAGGTTGTCCCGGACCTCACACAGTTCACCCTGGCAGATACCGGTGAAGGCGAGTGGGTAGAAGACCAGGAGCACCGCCCGCTTGTCACGGAAGTCGGCGAGCCGAACCTCCTGGTTGTTCTGGTCCTTGAGCACGAAGTCCGGCGCCTGCGCGCCAACCTCGATGGGCATGCGGAACTCCTTGCGGTCGGGTCAACGTCAGGAAAGCCTGCCACACGGCAGGAGCTGAGCGTTACGGAGTCAGTTACTTCTTGCTCTTCGAACCGCGACGCAGCACCAGCCGGGCGCCACTCCAGTCCCGGCCAGCGTTGATCGTGGAGGTCTGCTGCAGACCCGCGGTGGGTGCGGACTCGGCGATCTCGCTGGGCTCCACGTGCCCCTCGCGTCCGGCCTTCGGCGTCAGTAGCCACACGATTCCGCTGTCCGCCAGCGGGCCGAGGGCATCAACGAGCAGCTCGAAAAGGTCACCGTCGCCGTCTCGGTACCACACCAGTACCGCGTCGACCACCTCGTCGGTGTCTTCGTCAACCAGTTCCCCACAGCGGTCGGTCAGTGCGTCTCGGAGATCTTGGTCGACGTCGTCGTCGTACCCCATCTCCATGACGACCATCCCCGGCTCGATTCCGAACCGGTCCGCCAGGCTGCGTACCCCGTCGGCGGCCTGACCAGCGGTCGCGCTCACTGTCGCGTGCCTCCTCTTTCATCCAGCTCACGGCGTCGGTCAACGCCGTGAGCCAAGTCCACACAGTTGCGGCTCGGCGCGCAAGTGGCACACCGGGTGGAACGGAATTTACCCTGCCAGAAGCGTGCGGGCACCCTGGGTGATGGCATCCTCGGTGACCAGTACCTGACGGGCCGCCGGGCCTAATGGTACGAACGAGTCAACTGCCGCAACACGCCGCACTGCTCCGACGTAGCCCGCATCGACCAAGCTCGCGATGACCCCCTCCCCCACGCCGCCGGACCGCCGGGTCTCGTCCACGACCAGAACCCGGCCGGTGGCGGTAGCCTCCCGGATCAGGTCGGCGACCGGCAGCGGCGCCAGCCAGCGCAGGTCAACCACGCGGCTGCCGACCCCCTCCTCGGCGAGCACCGCGGCGGCCCGCAGCGACAACCGCACCCCGTTGCCGAAGGTGATGATCGTAATGTCTCCGGCCGAGCCAACACCGTAACCGCGGGCTCGGCCGATCGGCACCTGCGCGCTCGCCCAGGAGCCCGGCCCCGCGTACTCGGCGAGCCACTCCCCGTCGCCCTCCGCGCGCAGGTCGCGCGTGTGGTAGAGGGCGATGGGCTCCAGGAAGACACAGACGCTGCCATCCACCGCCGCACTCGCCAGGCAGGTGCGCAGCATGGCCGCGGCGTCGTCCGGCCGCGCCGGCACCGCGACCACCAGGCCGGGGACATCCCGGAGTACGGAGACCGAGTTGTCGTTGTGGAAATGACCACCGAGCCCCTGCTGGTACGCCAGCCCGCCGATCCGGACCACCATCGGATTGCGGTAGGCGCCCTGTGCGAAGAACTGCATGGTGGCGGCCTCGCCGCGCAGCTGGTCCTCGCCACTGTGCAGATACCCGAGGTACCGAATCTCCGGGACCGGCAGCATCCCGGCAAGCCCGGCGCCCAGTCCGAGCCCGAGCAGCGAGGTCTCGTCGAGCAGGGTGTCGAAGACCCGGGCTGCTCCGAAGCGCTCCCGTAGCCCCTTCGTCACCCCGTACAGCCCGCCCTCGCCCCGACGTCCTCGCCGAACACGGCCATTCGTGGGTGGTCGAGCAGACCGTCGGCCAGGGCGGCGTTGATGCTCTGCGCGAGAGTCAGCGGGCCGGCCAGTTCGGGCACCTCTCCGCCGAAGGCCGCGGCGCGGGCCGCGGCGCCGGTGCCTTCGGCGCGGGCCGCGGCCGCGGCGACGGCCCGGGCGACCCGGCCCGGCCGCCGTGGTGCCAGCGGGGCGAGGACCTCCGCGGGGTCGGCCAGCTTCGGCTCCGCCAGCACCTCCTCGGCGATCCGGCGAACCTGCCAGCCGATCTCGTCGTACCGGGTCAGCAGGGCCGCGCCGGTGGCGACGCCCGCCCCGGTGAGCAGTCGCGCGGTAACCAGCAGCGGATCCCGCTTGAGGTCCTCGGTGATCTCGTCGCCGGTGCGGTACGCGCTCTGCGCGTCCGCACCGGCGTACCCCATCAGTCGGACGGTCGACAGGTGCAGCACGGCCGGCCGACGGTGTCGACGGACCCACCGCACCGCCTCGGCCGCCACCGCGTACGTCTCGACCAGGTCGGTGCCGTCGGCGGTGAAGTAGCGGACTCCCGGCTTCGCACGCAGGACCGCCCCGACCCAGCCCTGCGGCGACCGCACGCCGGCGCCGGGGCCGTTGTCCTCGCAGAGGAACAGGACGGGCAGGCGTAGCCCGGTGTGGTCGTACCAGCCGGCGGTGTTCAGGGCGGCGGTGGCGCTGGCATGGTTCACCGACGCGTCGCCGAAGGAGCAGAGCACGACGGCCGCTGGCGGCCACGGCACGCTGTCGGGGGCGGTGTGCTGGTCCGCCCCGTCGAGCCGGCGCGCCCGCTCCAGCGCCAGCCCCAGGCCGACCGCGCGGGGCAGGTGCGAGGCGATGGTGGAGGTGGTTGGCACGACGGCGAGGTCGGCGCGGCCAAAGACCTTGTCCCGGCCGCCGGCGATCGGCTCCCGAGCCGAGGCGACCATCCCGCGCAGCACGTCGCGGGCCGCCCCCGCATACCCGGGGGCGAGGGAACGTGCGCCGTCTGCCAGCGCGCCGGTGCCCGCGACCGCGCCTGCCGGGGCGGTGGCCGCGGCATGATCGCGCTCCTCCGGGTTGCGCTCATCGTGGACCTGGGCAGCGCGGACACAGTAGAACGCGCCGGAGCGGTAGTGCAGCAGGGCCGGATCGGTCGGCGCCAGCGCGGCGGCGACGGCGGCGTTGCCCTCGTGGCCGGCCGAGCCGACGGTGTAGAAGCCCTCGCCGAAGCTGCGGAGCCAGCGGCCGGCCAGATCAAGCTGGCGGCTGACGATCTGGGCGTCGAACAGCTCCAAAAGCCGCACGCCGGTCAGCGGCGCTCCCTCGCGGACGGGCCGGGACGGGTCCCGACGATGCCCGGCGGCGACCAGTGCCCCCACAGTCGCGCGGAGCCGCTCGTCAAGGTCGTACTGGGTGTTCACGTCGGACAGCATTGCCGACCGGAGCCCGGCGCGCCCAGTGGGACACGACGGGGGCCGGCCCGGTCTACTCCGCCGCGCCGACTCCGGGCCGGTCAGCCGGGCAGGAACGAGAAGCGGACCTGGCGGGTCGGGTTGTCCCCGTTCGGGTCAACCAGACACAGCGACTGCCAGGTGCCGAGCATGAGCTGCCCGGCACACACCGGCAGCGTCGCGTACGGCGGCAGGAAGGCGGGCAGCAGATGGTCCCGCCCGTGGCCGGGGCTCCCGTGCCGGTGTCGCCACCGGTCGTCGGCGGGCAGTAGGTCGTTGAGCACCTGGCGTAGGTCGTCGTCGGACCCGGAGCCGAGTTCGATGAGCGCGAGCCCGGCGGTGGTGTGGGGTACAAAGACGTGCAGCAGCCCGTCCCCCTGCCCGACCACGAACCGGTCCGCCTCGGTGGTGATGTTCCGGACGGTAAGACGCGACCCGGTCTGCACGGTTATCACTTCGGTACGCATGTCTGAATTCTGCCCGCGGCCGCACCGGCCGACCCGGGACACCGAGACATCGGCGGGCCACCCCGGATGAGGTTACCGACGAGTACCTGTGTCGAGCGTCGCGTCTCCTGCGGGTGAAGTGACGGGGAGTGCCCCGAGAAGGCAGGATGGCGCTATAACCTGACCAAAATCCAACCGAGGGAACGCCTGTGGCCACGGAACGCAAGCGCCCGGTGATCAGTGCCGGTCTGCCGAGCCAGCTTCCGGATATCGACCCGGACGAGACCGGCGAATGGGTCGAGTCGCTCGACGGTGTCATCGACGAGCGCGGGACGAAACGCGCCCGCTACGTCATGCTGCGCCTGCTGGAACGAGCCCGCGAGCGTCAGGTCGGGGTGCCATCCCTGACGACCACGGACTACATCAACACCATCGCCCCGGAGCAGGAGCCCTGGTTCCCCGGCGACGAACACGTCGAGCGGCGCATCCGGGCCTACATCCGGTGGAACGCCGCGATGTTGGTGCACCGGGCCCAGCGGCCGGAGATCGGCGTCGGTGGGCACATCTCGACGTTCGCCAGCTCGGCATCGCTCTACGAGGTCGGCTTCAACCACTTCTTCCGGGGTAAGGACCACCCGGGGGGCGGGGACCACCTCTTCTACCAGGGGCACGCCTCCCCCGGCATGTACGCGCGGGCGTTTCTCGAGGGGCGGCTCAGCGAGCACCAGCTCGACGGGTTCCGCCAGGAGCTGTCGCACCCCGGGGGTGGGCTGCCGTCATACCCGCACCCCCGGCTGATGCCGAACTTCTGGGAGTTCCCCACCGTCTCGATGGGCCTCGGCGGCGTCAACGCCATCTACCAGGCCCGGTTCAACCGCTACCTGCACCACCGCGGCATCAAGGACACCTCCGACCAGAACGTGTGGGCGTTCCTCGGCGACGGCGAGATGGACGAGCCGGAGACGCTGGGCGCGATCGGTACGGCCGCCCGGGAGGAGCTGGACAACCTCACCTTCGTCATCAACTGCAACCTGCAACGCCTGGACGGACCGGTCCGCGGCAACGGCAAGGTCATGCAGGAGCTGGAGGCGTTCTTCCGGGGTGCGGGTTGGAACGTCATCAAGGTTGTCTGGGGTCGCGAGTGGGACCCGCTGCTCGCCCGGGACACCGACGGCGCGCTGGTCAACCTGATGAACACCACGCCCGACGGCGACTACCAGACCTACAAGGCGGAGTCCGGGGCGTACATCCGGGAGCACTTCTTCGGCCGCGACCCGCGGACCCGCAAGATGGTCGATCACCTCAGCGACGACGAGATCTGGAACCTGAAGCGGGGTGGCCACGACTACCGGAAGCTCTACGCGGCGTACAAGGCCGCGGTGGAGCACACCGGGCAGCCGACGGTGATTCTGGCCAAGACCATCAAGGGGTGGACGCTCGGCTCGCACTTCGAGGGGCGCAACGCCACCCACCAGATGAAGAAGCTGACGCTGGATGACCTGAAGACCTTCCGCGACCGGCTCTATCTCGACATCCCGGATAAGGCGCTGGAGGAGAATCCCTACCTGCCGCCGTACTACCGGCCGGAGGCGAAGTCCGACGAGATCGAGTACCTGCACGAGCGGCGCCGGCAGCTCGGCGGCTACCTGCCCTCGCGGCGGTCCGGCACGAAGCGCCTCACCATCCCCGGCCCCGAGAGCTTCGCCGATGTGAAACGTGGTTCCGGCAAGCAGAAGGTGGCCACCACGATGGCCTTCGTCCGGCTGCTCAAGGATCTGATGAAGGACAAGGAGTTCGGCCGACGCTGGGTGCCGATCATCCCGGACGAGGCCCGCACCTTCGGGATGGACTCACTCTTCCCGACGCGGAAGATCTACTCGCCGCACGGCCAGCGCTACACCTCGGTTGACCGGGAGCTGTTCCTGTCGTATAAGGAGGCGACCGGCGGGCAGATCCTGCACGAGGGCATCAACGAGGTCGGCTCGGTCGCCTCCTTCACGGCGGCCGGCTCCGCATACGCCACGCACAACGAGCCGATGATCCCGATGTACATCTTCTACTCGATGTTCGGGTTTCAGCGGACCGCGGACGGGCTCTGGGCGGCGGCCGACCAGATGGCCCGCGGCTTCCTGCTCGGCGCCACCGCCGGCCGGACCACGCTCAACGGCGAGGGCCTCCAGCACGAGGACGGTCACTCGCTGTTGATCGCCGCCACCAACCCGGCGGTGGTCGCCTACGACCCGGCGTTCGCCTTCGAGATCGCGCACATCGTGGAGAACGGCCTGCACCGCATGTACGGCGAGGCGCAGGAGAACGTCTTCTACTACCTGACGATCTACAACGAGCCGATCGTGCAGCCGGCGGAGCCGGCGGAGGTCGACGTCGAGGGCATCCTGAAGGGCATCTACCGGTACGCGCCGGCGCCCCAGGTGGACGGCCCGGCGGCACAGCTGCTCGCCTCCGGCACCGGCGTGCAGTGGGCGCTCAAGGCGCAGGACCTGCTCGCCCGGGACTGGGGGGTGGCCGCCAGCGTCTGGTCCGTGACCTCCTGGACCGAGCTGCGCCGCGACGCCGTCCAGGCGGAGGAGCACAACCTGCTCAACCCGACCGAGGAGCAGCAGGTCCCGTACGTGACGGCCAAGCTGGCCGACGCCGACGGACCGAAGGTCGCGGTCAGCGACTGGATGCGCGCGGTGCCGGATCTGATCGCCCGCTGGGTGCCCGGCGACTACACCTCGCTCGGCACCTGCGGGTTCGGCATGTCGGACACCCGGCACGCGCTGCGCCGGTACTTCCACGTGGACGCGGAGTCGATCGTGGTCGCGACGTTGCGGCAGCTTGCGCTCCGCGGCGCGGTCCCGGCGGAGGTTCCCGCCGAGGCGGCCAAGAAGTACGCGATCAATGACATCGGAGCGGCCCCGGTCGGTGAGACCGGCGGCGACAGCTGACCGACGGTCACGGCCGGCCCGGCGTGGAGTGTTCCGCGCCGGGCCGGCGTCGTCTCTCGGGCGTTCCGTCCGCACCCCCTCGTGCGGATCCGACGACACCGCGCCCCGGGAGTGGAGAGCTGCTACACAGTGGCGGTGGCCCGGATCCCTGGCTAGGACCTCAGGCCACCGCCGGACGGGTTGACGCCAGGACGAGCCGGTCAGCCGACGGCGGCCAGGTCGGTCAGCCGGGCGAGCGAGTCCTCCAGGTCGGCGCCGACCCGACGCAGACCGAGCCGGAGCAGGGCGGCCTTGACCGGACCAGCCGGCCAGCGTACGACGATCAGCCGCACGACCGTCCCGCCCTCCGCCTCGTCAGCGGTGAGCTGGACGTAGATCTCGGTGCGCGCCTCCGCTCGGGCACCGGCGCCCTTGGCCCGTTCCCGCCAGCCGATCAGGGTCGGCTCCTGGTAGGCGATCACCTCGGCCTCATGGGCCGCGCCCCGCCCCGCCTGGACCCGCTGCCGCCGGCCGAAGCCCTCCCCGGAGAGCACTTCCGCCGCCCGGACCCCGGCCAGCCAGGCCGGTAGCTGTTCAGCCCGCTGCACGACACCCCAGACCGCTTCGATCGGCGCGGTTACGTGCGAGCTGCGTTCCACGAGGATCATTTTCCGTCTTCCTCCAGTGCGAACAACCCACGATATCGGCACTCTATGCGTTATTTCGGACTTAAACGGACAGCTGGGTCCAAGACACGCCGAAAACCCTTGCCTCCATCCGTGCGATACGGGTATGGCCACCACTGATGGCGAGGGGCCCTTCCGGACGCCGGTACGGCCGGCCGTAGGCTTGGGGGCGTGACGGTACGTGTACGCTTCGCCCCCTCCCCGACCGGAATGTTCCACGTCGGCGGCGCCCGCTCAGCCCTACAGTGCTGGATCTTCGCCAAGCAGCAGGGCGGGGCGTTCGTACTCCGGGTCGAGGACACGGACGCGGCCCGCAACAAGCCCGAGTGGACCGAGGGCATTCTGGCGGCGCTGGATTGGATCGGCATCGCGCGCGGCAGCTACGAAGGTCCCTACTTCCAGTCCTCGTACGCGACCGAGCATCGCGCCGCCGCCCACCGGCTACACGAGGCCGGACGCGCGTACTACTGCGACTGCACCCGGGAGGCCGTACAGGCCCGCACCGGCTCAGCACACACCGGCTACGACGGCTTCTGCCGGGATCGGAATCTGGAGCCGGGCGCCGGCCGCGCCCTCCGCTTCCGGACGCCGGACGAAGGCACGACCGTGGTGGTTGACCTGATCCGTGGTGAGCCCACCTTCGACAACGGGCTGATCGAGGACTTCGTGATCGCCCGGAGCGACGGTTCGCCGGTCTTCCTGCTCGCCAACGTGGTGGACGACATGACGATGGGGATCACCCACGTTATCCGGGCCGAAGAGCACCTACCCAACACGCCGAAGCAACAACTGCTCTGGGAGGCGCTCGGCGTGAAGCCGCCGGTGTGGGCGCACGTCCCGGTCGTCGTCAACGAGAAGCGGCAGAAGCTGTCCAAGCGCCGCGACAAGGTCGCCCTGGAGGCGTACCGCGACGAGGGCTATCTGGCCGACGCGATGTGCAACTACCTGATGCTGCTCGGCTGGTCGCCGGCCGGCGACCGGGAGATCGTGCCCTGGCCGGTGATTGAGGAGGAGTTCCGGCTGGAGGAGGTGAATCCCTCCTCGGCCTTCTTTGATGAGAAGAAGCTACGCGCGTTCAACGGCGAGTACATCCGAGCGCTGCCGGTCGCCGACTTCGTCGCGGCATGCCAGCCATGGTTGACCGGCACCGCGACCATCGCGCCTCCGCCGTGGCAGCCGGACGAGTTCGACGCCGAGATGTTCGCCGCGGTGGCACCGCTGGCGCAAACCCGGATCGCGGTGCTCAGCGAGATCGTGCCCAACGTGGACTTCCTCTTCCTCGACTCGCCACTGATCGACGAGGGAGCGTGGGCAAAGGCGATGAAGGAGGGCGCGGGCGACCTACTCGACGCGGCGATCGCCGCCTTCACCGCAGTGCCTTCGTGGGACGCGGACTCGACCAAGTCGACACTGGAGGCGGTCGGCGCAGAGCACGGCCTGAAGCTGGGCAAGGCCCAGGCACCCGTCCGGGTCGCGGTGACCGGCCGCCGGGTCGGTCTCCCCCTTTTCGAGTCGCTTGAGGTCCTGGGCCGCGAACGCACCCTGACCCGCCTACGGGCTGCCCGGCTCCGCCTTCCCTGAGGGAAAGGTACCTACCCTGCCGTCCGATTGTCCGGCGCGGTAGGTAAAATGCGCGGGTCGACCGACCGCGATTGGTGACTCCTCGGTGGAAGATCACAGATAGCTGAAATTTCTTCACCAGGAGGTGTGGCCAGCTGTCGCGTGACGGAGTCTATTGAGGTGGGGGCGCCCGGCCCAGCATCCGGGGGTCCACGGCGATTCGCGCGCACGAAGCCGCAGCGATGCCATCCATCGAACGGGGGCGAGGAGGCAGCGATGGTCCGTAGGATACGGCGGTTGGTCGTGATCATGGCCAGTGGTATCACGGCGGGAGTGCTCTCACTCGGCCTGACCACACCCGCATCAGCGACGACGTCGACGCCACCGCCCGCTGGCGTCGATATCACCGGTGCCGGAATCGCCGAGCCACTACACCTACGCGCCGATACCCAGCCGAACAAACTGGCGGCCGTCATCGACCAGGTCAACTTCCTCGGTGGCGCTGGCCAGAGCAGCGAACCCAAGAAGGCCGACCTCGGTCCGAAGTACACCATCGTCGTGCTCTCCGGCGACAAGCCCACGCAGACCTTCGACCTGTACCCGAAGGCCACCGGCGGGCCCCGCATCTACCGACCGGCCAAGCAGCCGGATTCTCAGCAGACCACCGCCGGCTGGTTCTTCGGCCGGCTCACCATGTCGGAGACGCTGCGGACAGCTGGCGTGCCGTTGGAACGGCAGGTGGACACGGTCGGCGGTGGGGCCGGCGGCAGCGAACGGATGATCCCGGAAGATTCGCTTGACCCCGCTGGAAACATCGACGAGGCCTTCAGCGGATTTCCCCGGCTGCTCCTGGTCAACGTAGCCGTCGTGCTGACGATCACCCTCGGGCTGGCCGGGATCGCACTGCTGATCCGGCGTCGGACCCGCTGACGCCTCCGGGGATGACGCCGGTGCCGCGCCCGTGGGCACGGCCATTCCAGTCAACGACCGCTTCCCGCCGCTGGGTCAGCACCAGCGGCTGGGCGGTCGACCCGGTCGCCCAGCTCGCGATCGGGGTCGAACCGGACCGTGCCGGTGCGCCCCCGCCCAGCCCGGCAGGCCACTGAGACAGCCCTGAACCGGGCCCGGCGGCGAGCCGAGCGACTCGGCGGCCCGTTGGCGCGGCACCGCGGAATCGTCGTCAACGCGCTCCGGTAGGGGGCCGCTCGGTGTCTCGCCCGGCGCACCGCCGCCAAGCCACCGGTGGTTCTTGGTTGCCGGCAACTCGTGGTGGCCCGGCCGACAGTGCCCGTCCTGGGCACAGCCGCGCTCGGCCTCCCCGTGCGCCATTCAGGTCTCCTCACCCTCGCCGTCGCCCACCGGCGCTGCCCGGCGTGCCCTGTCACCGTACTGGCCGGGACCGACGGGCGGTGCGACGCACGTACCAGGTCACATTTGGAATCGACGCGAATCACCGAGCTCGGGCGAACCGACCAGGTGGGTCATCGAGGCGGGGCGCGGCCGACACCAGAGCCACGGGGGAAGGCCGACCACGGCCGCCGCAGCCCGCTCACCCGGCACAACACCACAGGTGACGACGTGTCAGGCTAGGGCGGTGAACGAGCCGGGAACCGAGCTGGCGGCCACGCTGCGCCGGATCGAGCGGGCGGCGGGAGCGCTCGCCACCGCCAGCGTGGCGCGGATGGACGAGACCCTGCCCTGGTTCCGCGAGCTCCCGGCCGACCAGCGCTCCTGGGTCATGTTGGTGGCGCAGGCTGGTGCCCGCTCCCTGGTGCAGTGGCTGCGCGCGGGCGGCGGCACCGCGGACAGCAACCAGGAGGTCTCCGACGAGGTCTTCGCGACCGCACCGCAGGCCCTGGCCCGTTCCATCAGCCTCCAGCAGACGGTAGCCCTGATCAAGGTGACCATCGACGTGGTGGAGGAACGGGTCCCGACCCTCGCCGCTCCCGGCGAGGAGCAGCAGTTACGGGATGTGGTGCTGCGCTACTCCCGGGAGATCGCGTTTGCCGCCGCCCGGGTGTACGCGCGGGCCGCCGAGTCGCGGGGTTCCTGGGATGCCCGGCTCCAGGCCCTACTGGTTGATGCGCTGCTACGTGGCGACTCGCCCGACGTGTTGGCCAGCCGGGCGGCGGCGCTGGGCTGGGCGGACGCGCCCCCGGTGGCGGTGGCGGTAGGCCGTTCCCCCGGCGGGGAGGTCTCCGCCGTGTTGCACACCGTCTACCGGTTGGCCCGGCGAATCGGCGCCGAGGTGATCGGCGGCGTGCACGGCGACCGCCTGGTCATCGTGCTCGGCGGGGTGGCCGATCCGGTGGCCGCCACCGGCAAGCTACTCGACGCCTTCGGTACCGGCCCGGTCGTGGTGGGCCCGGCCGTGCCGAGCCTGGACGAGGCCACCGACTCCGCCCGGGCCGCTCTCGCCGGATTCCGGGCCGCCCCTGCCTGGCCGGCCGCGCCCCGACCGGTGCCCGCCGCCGACCTCCTACCGGAGCGGGCGCTGGCCGGAGATGCCGAGGCCCGCCGCCGGCTGCGGCACGACGTCTACGCCCCGCTGGCCCGCGCCGGCGGGGAGCTGCTCGAGACCCTGGATGCCTTCTTCACCGCCAGCGGCACGCTGGAGAGCGCAGCCCGGGCGCTCTTCGTGCACCCGAACACGGTGCGGTACCGGCTGCGCCGGGTGGCGGAGGTGACCGGGCTCTCTCCCCTCGCGGCCCGGGACGCGTACGCGCTCCAGGTGGCGCTCACCGTCGGCCGGCTCGACCCGGTAGCCACCCTGACAGCGAATCGGACAACAAACCTGAATACTCCCAGAACAGGGCAATAACCTGACCGGGCTGATGGACCTTTGTAGGAATCCTCCAAAGGTTCTAGTGCGGTTTGGTGCAAGGCGGCAGAGCGCTACCCGCGCGAATCCGGGAGAGTCGTATCCGTGCTCGCCGTACTCTCCCCCGGCCAGGGTTCACAGAAACCCGGCTTCCTGACCCCCTGGCTCGACCTGCCCGGCACCGAGGCGCGGTTGCGCTGGTGGTCGGCGCTGGCCGGGGTCGACCTGGTGCATCTCGGCACGGCCGCGGACGCTGACGAGATCAAGGACACCGCCCGCACCCAGCCGCTGCTCGTCGCGGCGGCGCTGCTCGCCGCCGAGCACCTGCCGATGCACGATGTCACGCTCACCGCCGGCCACAGCGTCGGCGAGCTGGGCGCGACCTCGCTGGCCGGAGTACTCACGCCGGAGGCCGCCGTCACTCTGGCCGCCGTCCGGGGGCGCGAGATGGCAGCTGCCTGCGCGCTGGAACCGACCGGGATGGCTGCACTGCTCGGCGGCGACCCCGACGAGGTGCTCGCCACCATCGAGAAGCACGGGCTGCACCCGGCCAACCGCAACGGCACCGGCCAGGTCGTTGCCGCCGGCTCCCTTGGCGGGCTGGAGAAGCTCGCCGCTGAGCCCCCCGCCCGCGCCCGCGTCCGCCAGCTACAGGTGGCCGGCGCCTTCCACACGCCGTACATGGCGCCGGCCGAGGCCGCCCTGGCCACCGTGGCTGCCGGCGTCACCCCCACCGATCCGACTCACATCCTGCTGTCAAACCTCGACGGTGCCGCCGTGAACCACGGCCGGGAGATGGTGCAGCGGCTGATCCGCCAGGTCACCGCCCCGGTCCGTTGGGACCTGTGCCTGCGCACCCTCGCCGACCTCGGCGTGACCGGGGTGATTGAGCTGCCCCCGGCCGGGACCCTCGCCGGGCTGGTCAAGCGGGAGCTGAAGGGCGAGGCCGCCCCGGAGATCGTCACCCTCAACACCCCGGACGACCTGCCCGCCGCCCGAGACCTGATCGCCCGGCACAGCGGCCTCGGCGGCCACGAGCCGACCATCCAGTTCCGGGTCGTGGTCTCCCCCGTCGCCGGCACCTTCGTCCCCGCTGATGAGCTGGCCGAGGGCGTTGACCTGCGCGCCGGTCAGGTCATTGGCCACGTCGCCACCCGGCAGGGCTCGGTCGAGGTCACCGCCCACGACAGCGGCCTGCTCACCGAGTGGCTCGCCCACCACGACGACCCGGTAGCCCCGGGCCAGCCGCTGGCCCGGATCGGCGGCCACACATGACATCGCGGTACCCATGGCCGCATAGGGAAGGACAGCCTTGATGACGGGCAGCCGGATCGTCGCGCTCGGCCACTACCAGCCATCCCGGGTGGTGACCAACGACGAGATCGCCCAGCTGGTGGAGACCAGCGACGAGTGGATCCGCGACCGGGTCGGCATCGCCAGCCGCCGGATCGCCGACGGTGAGACGGTCACCGACATGGCCGCCGCCGCCGCTGGCAAGGCGCTGGCCGGCTCCGGCCTGACCGCCGCCGACATCGACCTCGTCGTGGTGGCCACCTGCACCGCGGTCGATCGCAGCCCGAACGTCGCCTCCCGGGTCGCGGCCCGGCTCGGCATCACCGCGCCCGGCGCGTTCGACCTCAACACCGCCTGCTCCGGCTTCGCGTACGCCCTCGGCACGGTCGACCACGCTGTTCGGGCCGGCGCAGCGCGGAACGCCATCGTCATCGGCGCGGAGAAGCTCTCCGACTTCACCGACTGGACGGACCGTTCGACCTGCATCATCTTTGGTGACGGGGCGGGGGCCGCAGTGGTCACCGCCACCGGGGCGGATGAGCCGGCCGGCATCGGTCCGGTGCTGTGGGGCTCGGTGCCAGAGCGCGGCGACGCGGTCCGGATCGAGGGATGGCGCCCGTACGTGCGGCAGGAGGGACAGGCCGTCTTCCGCTGGGCCACCACCGCGCTGGCGCCGCTGGCACTCCAGGCGTGCGAGCGGGCCGGGGTCGCCCCGTCGGAGCTCGCGGCGTTCGTGCCGCACCAGGCCAACACCCGCATCATCGACGGCATCGTCAAGCGACTCGGCATCCCGCAGGCGATCGTCGCCAAGGACCTGGTCGAATCCGGTAACACCTCGGCCGCGAGCATTCCCCTGGCCCTGTCGAAGCTGGTGGAGCGGCGTGAGATCCCCTCTGGCGCGCCAGTGCTGCTGTTCGGCTTCGGCGGTGGCCTGACCTATGCCGGTCAGGTCATCCGCTGCCCCTGAGACCCGGCGTGCCTCGCCACGCCACCCTTCGCCACCGCGGCGAAGTAACCCCGATGAGAGGAACCAACAGCAATGACCCGTGACGAGATCACCACCGGCCTCGCCGAGATCCTCGAAGAGGTTGCCGGGGTGACCCCGGACGACGTGGCCGAGGGAAAGTCCTTCACCGACGACCTGGATGTCGACTCGCTGTCGATGGTGGAGGTCGTGGTGGCCGCCGAGGAGAAGTTCGGCGTGAAGATCCCGGACAACGAGGTGCAGAACCTGAAGACCGTCGGGGACGCCGTCAGCTACATCGAGGCGCAGTCCTGACCATGGCCCACACTGACGTCGTCGTCACCGGTCTCGGCGCGACCACCCCGCTGGGCGGGGACGTCGCGTCGACCTGGGACGCCATGCTCAATGGCCAGTCCGGGGTGAGCGCACTCACCCCGGACTGGGCCGAACAGCTACCGGTCCGGATCGCGGCCCAGCTCGCGGTCGAACCGGCTGAGCTGCTGGACCGGGTCAAGTTGCGCCGGCTGGACCGCTCCGAGGCGATCGCGATCATCGCCGCGAACCAGGCTTGGGCGGATGCCGGTCTCGCCGACTCCGGGCTGGATCCGGAGCGGCTCGGCGTCAGCGTCGGCTCGGGCATCGGCGGCGCACTGACCCTGCTCTCCCAGGACGACATCCTGGAGGCCTCCGGCCCACGGCGGGTCTCCCCGCACACCATTCCGATGCTGATGCCGAATGGCCCCGCCGCCTGGGTCGGCCTGGAGTTGGGCGCCCGCGCGGGCGTGCACAGCGTGGCAAGCGCCTGCGCCACCGGCGCAGAGGCGATCACCCTCGGCATGGACATGATCCGTGCCGGGCGCGCCGATGTGGTGATGGCCGGCGGCACCGAGGCGGTCATCCACCAGCTGCCGATCGCTGGCTTCTCCTCGATGCGGGCGATGTCCACCCGCAACGACGAACCGGAGAAGGCCTCTCGCCCCTGGGACAAGGCCCGCGACGGCTTCGTGCTCGGCGAGGGTGCCGGGACGATCGTGCTGGAACGCGCCGACCACGCCGCGGCCCGCGGTGCCCGGGTGTACGCACGGCTCGCCGGGGCCGGAATAACCTCCGACGGCTACGACATCGTTCAGCCGCACCCGGAGGGTGCCGGCGCGGTCCGGGCCATCGCGAAGGCGATCGCCGACGCGGACATCGACCGGAACGACATCATGCACGTCAATGCCCATGCCACGTCAACCCCGGTCGGCGACCTGGCCGAGATCAAGGCACTGCGCCAGGCGCTGGGCGACCACCCCGTCCTGACGTCGACGAAGTCGATGTCCGGGCACCTGCTCGGCGCGGCCGGCGCCCTAGAGTCGATCGCCACAATCCTGGCGATTCGGGATGGTGTGGTGCCACCCACAATCAACCTGGACGACCCGGATGACGGTCTCGACCTGGATGTGGCCGCTAACAAGGCGCGCCACCTGGAGATCCCCGCTGCGCTGAACAACTCCTTCGGCTTCGGCGGGCACAACGTGGCTCTCGTCTTCACGCGGGCCTGAGACCACAGCCTTGGAGGCTCACGTGACCACCACTGTTGCCGGCCCCGAAACGTCTACCGTGGACTATCGGGATCCGGAGCTGCGGCTCCGGTCCCTGTTCGATGCGGGCACGCTCCGCCTACTCGCCCCACGCGACACCTCCGGTGTGCTCTGTGCCCGTGGCGAGATCGAGGGCACACCGGCCATCGCGTACGCCACCGACGCCACGAAGATGGGCGGCGCGATGGGCATCGACGGCTGCCGACACATCGTGGACGCGATTGACACCGCCGTCCGCGAACGGGTGCCCGTCCTCGGGCTCTGGCACTCCGGCGGAGCCCGACTCGCCGAGGGCGTGGTCGCGCTCGACGCGGTCGGTCAGGTCTTCGCCGCCATGGTCCGCGCCTCCGGCCGGGTACCACAGATCTCCGTCGTGCTCGGTCCCGCCGCGGGGGGTGCCGCCTACGGGCCGGCGCTCACCGACATCGTGGTGATGAGCGGTGCCGGCCGGATCTTCGTGACCGGCCCGGAGGTCGTCCGCAGCGTCACCGGCGAGCAGGTCGACATGGCCCGCCTCGGTGGCCCCGAACCGCACGGCCGACGCTCCGGCGTCGTACACGTGACGTGCCGGGACGACGAGGAGGCGCTGGCCCAGTCGCGCCGGCTCACAGCCCTCCTCGGCCACCAGGGCCGACTCTGCCCAGACGACGTGCCCGCCACCGCCGAGGACGGGCACGACCTGGCCGCGAAGATGCCGGCCGAGACCAACCGGGCGTACGACGTCAAGCCGGTGGTCAAGGCGCTGCTCGACGCGCCCGGTGTCGAACTGCACGCCAAGTGGGCCCCGAACATCGTCACCACCCTGGGGCGCTTCGCCGGTCGGACGGTCGGCGTCATCGCCAACAACCCACTGCGGCTCGGCGGTTGCCTCGACGCCTCCAGCGCCGAGAAGGCGGCCCGCTTCGTGCGGATGTGCGACTCGCTCGGCGTACCGCTGATCGTGCTCGTTGACGTCCCCGGCTACCTGCCCGGGCTGGGCCAGGAGTGGGACGGGGTGGTCCGGCGCGGGGCGAAGCTGCTGCACGCCTTCGCCGAGGCGGTCGTGCCGCGGGTCACGCTGGTGACCCGCAAGGCGTACGGCGGCGCGTACATCGCGATGAACTCCCGTTCCCTCGGCGCGACCGCGGTCTTCGCCTGGCCGAACGCGGAGGTCGCGGTGATGGGTGCCAGCGCGGCGGTGAACATCCTGCACCGCAAGAAGCTGGCGGCAGCGCCATCGGAGGAGCGCGAGGCGCTGCGCGCCGAGCTGATCGAGGAGCAGATCCGGGTCGCGGGTGGAGTGAACCGGGCGTTGGAGATCGGTGTGGTCGACAACGTCATCAAGCCGGCCGAGACCCGCCGACAGATCGCTGAGGCGCTCGCGGCGGCACCGGCCGGCCGTGGCGCGCACGGCAACATCCCGCTCTAGCGGAGATCCGACGGCCCCCGGGCACCGCCGACCGCGGTGTCCGGGGGCTGCCGCATTCTCCATCCCGGTGGGTCGCCGGTACGCTGCGCAGCGTCGGTGTAATTCGATCCTCGGGATGTGTACTGTGCGGCGTCATCGTCTACCGGCCACACTGGCCGTTCTCGCCCTCCTGGTTCCGGCCGGCTGCGGCGCGGAGAAGGAGGAGCCGGCCGACGCCGGCTCGTCGGTCGAGAACACGGCCGTCGGCGAGCCCTGGTACGACGAAACTCCCCCGGCCAGCGCCGACGGTGCCGCCGGTGGCGCGGACGGGCCGTGCCCGCTGCCGGTCACCTTCCCGGTCGCCGCGGGCTGGCAGGCCGAGACCGTCGAGTTGGACCCGGCGACCGCTGCTGATCCGGAGCTGGCCGCCGAGATGGCGGCGATAATGCTGCTCCGCGGTGGCGCCACCGCCCGGTGCGAGGTGGACGGCCGCGATGCAGGCGGCGGCTTCCTCCGGGTCTGGAGCACCGAGCAGGGTGTCCCGCCTCGGGCGGCCCTGGACGCCTACCTCGCCGACACGTCACTCGAGCAGGCCACCGAGGCGCAGTTCCGCGACCTGACCGTCGGTGACCTCACCGGCGTGGAGGCGACCTGGGTCAGCCACAACGACCTGCTCGACGAGGTCAGCCGGAGTTGGGCGGCGGCCATACCGGCGGATGGGCAGTCCCTGCTGTTCACGGTCAACGAGGGTCTCATCACCGAGGCATCCGATGTGCTGCCGGCGTACCGGTTGGCGGTACAAGGGCTACGAACGACGGGCTGACGCGTCGACCGGCTGGCGTCGGCCAGGTAACTCAGCTGCCGCAGGTCGTGGCCGGCAGGCCGGATACCGGCACCGGTGTGCGGCCGGCGGGGGCGGCCTCGCCGGCCAGCACCCGCGCCAGCCCGGTCATCGACGCCGGGCTCGACGAGTAGGTCGCCAGCAACGCCGGGGAGTCCGCCTCGGCCAGCAGGTACGGGGTGTCCATGGCGACGGTCACGGCGGCGTCGGCGCTCAGATCGTCGGCGCTGTCGCCGTAGCCGACCAGATGGACCACGGCACCGCCGGTGTCGGCCACCGGCACCCCGGCCGCGGTCAGCTCCTCGATCAGCGTCGCCCGGGTGTGCTCCCGGCCGGCGGAGGCGGTCACGGTGACCGGCCCGGAGACCGGGCTGCCACACGGGCCGCGCAGCGCGGTCACCGCGGCGGTGGCGAGTTCGGTGGCCGCCGCCTGGTGGGCCGGCGCGCCGACGACATCCAGTTCCGGGGTGGCCGCACCGGCCAGGGTGAACTTCATGGTCAGCACCCGGGTCACCGCCTCCACCAGCCGGGTTCGGGGCAGCGAGCCGTCGCGCAGCGCGGCGAGCAGCCCGTCGTACGCCTGGCCGACGTTCGGCGGCATGAGAATCAGATCGTTGCCGGCGTTCAACGCACGGACCGCGGCCTCGCCGGGCGACCAGCGCCTGGCCGGAGCCATGTTCATCCCGTCGGTGATCACCACACCCTGGAAGCCGAGCTCGCCGCGGAGCACCTCGGTGAGCAGGGTGTGCGAGAACGTCGCCGGGGTGCCCGGGTCGACCGCGCGGACGTCGAGGTGCCCGGACATCACGGCGAGGGCACCGGACCCGATACCGGCCGCGAAGGGACGCCAGGCCTCCATCTCGAGCACGGTGCGGGGCTGCGGCAGCACCGGCAGCTCCTCGTGGGAGTCGGTGGCGCTGTGCCCGTGGCCGGGAAAATGTTTCAGGGTTGCCGCGACGCCGGTCGCCTGCAGACCGCTCACCACCGCACTGACCTGCTCGGCCACCATCGACGGATCGGCGCCGTACGACCGGGACCCGATCACGGTGCTGGGGGTGACCAGCACGTCGGCGACGGGAGCGAAGTCCACGTTGACGCCCATCGCGGCGAGTTCGGTGCCGGCGGCCCGCCAGGCGGCCTCGGTCAGCTCGGGTCTGCCGGCCGCCCCCGCGGCCAACGCGCTGGGCAGCATGGTGACCCCGTCGGTGATCCGGGTGACCACCCCGTACTCCTGATCGGTGCCGATCAGAAACGGCGCCTCGCCGGTGGCCAGGCTGGCGGCGGCGGACCGCAGCCCGGTCGTCAGCTCCCGGACCTGTTCCGGGCTGTCGACGTTGGTGGTCTCCTGGTTGCCGCTGGTCGGGTCGTCCGCGCTGAAGCCGACGAGGATGAGACCGCCGAGGCGGTACTTCGCGATCATCTGGGCGGGGGTGTCGACGCCGGCCAGTTCCTGGTTGCCGGCGGCCGAGCCAGCCGAGACCTGATCAGCGGCGGCACCGTAGGCGTACGGCATCAACACCTGGCCGACGAGGTCCTCATCCGCCAGCGTGTTGGCCAGGGCGGCGGCACTGGCCGCCGGATCCTCGACCGGGCCCGTAGGCGGCGGGCCGGCCGCCGGGTCACTCGTCGCCCGGGTCGGCTGCGCGCGCCCCGGGCCGCCGGTGCAGCCGGCAAGAAGCAGGGCAGTGAGTGCGGCCAGCGCGATGACCGCGACACCGCCCCGTCGTGCAGGTATCGACACGCGAGCCATCCCACTCTCTCGACGCCGGTCGGGGCAAGTCGACCCTACCCGCGCCGAATGACCGCCACCGAAACACGGGACGCCCTCACCTTCGTGGGTGCAGCCCTCAGCCGACGCGGGTGAGCAACGTCACCGGAGCGCCGTCACCGGCGTACCGGTAGGGCTCCAACTCGGCGTCCCAGGCCGCCCCGAGGGCCTTCTCCAAGGCGTGTGCGAGGGCCTCGGGCGCCCGGGCATCGGCCATGATGCTGCGCAGCCGGTCCTCACCCAGCTGAATATCGCCGGCCGCGCCGATGGTTGCCTGGAAGAGCCCACGGCCCGGGACGTACATGAAGCGCTCTCCGTCGGTGCCGGGACTCGGCTCCTCCGTGACCTCGAAACGAATCATGGGCCACTGCCGGAGGGCAGCAGCCAGCTCGGCGCCCGTTCCGGGGCGACCGGTCCACCCGCACTCCGCCCGGCGGGCGCCGGGGTCGACGGGCTGAGCTGTCCACTGCAGGTTGACCGGCGCCGCAAGGACGCGCGCGATCGCCCACTCGACGTGCGAGCACACGGCGAGCGGGGTCGAGTGGACGTATACGACGCCACGCGTTGGCACGGTGACCTCCCGGGGAGCGAGGTACGTCTTCCCCTACGACCTCGTCGCGCCAGGTGGCTACCGGGGCACATCATGACTGGTGTGACGGATGGTGCGCCAGGGATTCGGAAAATTCGGGTCCCGGAATAGCCGGTCGGGTGAGCCCGTTGGACCAGCCCGAGGCGGTGGCCAACCCGGCCCTACGCTCGTGTACAGTTCCATTGGCGGCCTGTGCCGCGAACTTCTCCGCGGGATCACCCATGGGGTGAGGTCCGCACCAGCCCCCGGACGTCTTACCCGCGTCCTCCCGTACGTCTGCAAGGAGTACCTCCGTGGCGAGCAACACCTCAAAGACCGCGCGCGCGTCTGTCCGGGCCGGCCAGGCTGGCCAGGGTGGTGCCCTCAGCGTGCTGGGCGAGTTCAAGTACCTGATCCCACTCAACGGCGGCCGGAACGCATACGTGCGTAACCTGACCAACGGCAAGACCGCGCACCTGCGCACCGACTCCGACGCTTTCGTCGAGGAGATGCGGACGCTGGCCGCCGCGGGTCACTCCGCCAAGATCCGGGCGGAGCTGAACTCCCTCAACACCACCCACCCGGGTGACGGCTGGGACGCCACCGAGAAGCGCCTCGTTGAGGCCGGCGTCTTCGAGGGCTGACCCTCCGCCAGCTGCCCCACTCGGGGAGCAACGAACGATGCGGCCCGTCGGGATCTCCCGGCGGGCCGCATCGTGCTAGCCAAGCGCCGTGCTACCCGGCCGCCGTGCAACCGCGGCCAGCGCAGCGCCCGTGCCACCCGGACCAGCGGCCATCTTCCTCCGGCAGCTGTCCCGTGGTGTCATGACAGGTAGCCGGTGTTGCCACCGGGTACCGCCGGGGTGACGGATCCGCGCGGCCCAGGGAGGCGGCGATGCCGGACGTACGGGAACTCCACCTCGCGGACGCTGTTCGCCTGCACATCGACACCGACGGTCCGGTTGACGCCGAGGTGACCGCCGTGCTGCTACACGGCTGGACGCTGGACGGAAGCATCTGGCACCGGCAGGTCGCCGAATTACGAGACCGTTTCGGCGCTCAGGTACGGGTGGTGACCTACGACGCGCGCGGGCACGGGCGATCCAGCTGTATGACGCTGCCCACCGCCACCCTGGCCCAACTCGGCGACGACCTCGCGGCGGTACTGGATGCGGTCATCCCGACCGGGCGGGTGGTGCTCATCGGCCACTCCATGGGCGGAATGACGATCATGGAGTACGCCCACCGCCACCCCACGCACTTCGCCGCCCGCGTCGCCGCTCTGGTCTTCGTCTCCACCACCGCCGAGGGGGACACGCACACCGTCTATGGCCTGTCGCCCCGGGTCGCCCGGCTGATCCGGCTCGCGGAGAGCACCGGCGCCGGGCTCCTGGCCCGCTGCGGAACCCGGCCGCCACCCCGGCCGTTACTCCGCGCCCTCCGGCCCAGTATCCGCTGGATACTCTTCGGCGACCGGTACCACCCGGCCGACCTTCACCTGGTCACCCACGCCGTTGCCCACGCGTCGCTCCGCTCGATCGGCGGGTTCCGCGCCTCGATCGGGGCCCAACACCGGCTGGCGACCCTGACCGCCCTGGCGCACCTGCCGAGCGCCACGCTGGTCGGCGATCGAGACCGGCTGACCCCGCTGCCGTGTACCGAATCCATCGCGGCCGCACTGCCGAGAACCCGACGGATCGTGTGCCCCGGAGCCGGTCACCTGCTGATGCTGGAACGCCCCGGCGCGGTGAATTCCGCCCTGGCCGGGGTGCTGGGCCAGGTTCTCGACGGCCCCACGCCGGTCGTCCGGTAGGGCCGCACCGCACCGGAAACATCCGGGACACGGCCGGGGCGTACTCTCGTGCGGTTGACCACCGCGCTGGTCGCCGACGCCCAGGAGGAACGAACGTTGACCGACCGGACCGAGCTGGAGCAGGAGATCGCCGTCGAGCAGCGGCACCTGGACCGGGTGTACGCACGCCTCGCCGAGCTGCGCCAAGCGGCGGTCCGCGCCGAGTCCGACGGCTATCGCCTGGCCCGGGTCGGCAACTTCGGCGCGCTGGTCGAGCGGGATGCGATGGTCTTCCACGCGGCGCAGCGCCGGTACCTGCTCGACGCTGAGCACGAGGGGCTCGTCTTCGGCCGACTCGACCTGCACAACCGGCAGGTGTTGCACATCGGCCGCCTCGGCATCCGGGACAAGGATGCCGGGACGCTGGTGGTGGACTGGCGGGCCCCGGCCGCCGCCGCCTTCTACCAGGCGACCCCGGCGCAGCCGCTGGGCGTGATTCGCCGCCGCATGATCTCCTCGAGCGGAGAGCGGGTAACCGGGGTCGAGGACGACCTGCTCGACCCGGCTGCCACTCCACCGGAGATGACGACGGTCGGCGACGGCGCCCTGCTGGCCGCCCTGTCCCAGGCGACCGGACGCGGTATGCGGGACATTGTGGCCACCATCCAGCGGGAGCAGGACGAGGCGATTCGCTCCCCGGGCTCCGGTGTCACCGTGGTCTCCGGCGGCCCGGGGACCGGCAAGACAGCGGTGGCCCTGCACCGCGCGGCGTACCTGCTCTACACCGACCGCAGCCGGTACGCCGGCGGGGGCATTCTGGTGGTCGGGCCGTCGGCCGTGTTCGTCGAGTACATCGGGTCGGTGCTGCCGTCGCTGGGCGAGGAGACCGCCACCCTGGCCGCGCTCGGTGGGCTCTTCCCGGGGCTGCGTGCGACCCGTACCGACCCACCGGAGGTCGCCGCGGTGAAGGGCTCGCTGCGGATGCGGCGGGTCTTGGAGCGGGCCGCCCGGGACGCAGCGCCGGGCACCCCGGACGAGTTGCGGCTGCTCTACCGGGGCGAGCTACTTCGGGTGGACAGTCGCGAGCTGAACGCGATCCGCGATCGGGCGTTACGACGGGGGGCGCGGCGCAACGAGGTACGCCGGGTCGGCTTCGACGGCGTCTTCGCCGCGCTCTGGGCGCAGGCCCGGCAGCTGGGCATTCCCGGTCTGCCGCAGCAGCGGGCGTTCGAGGACGAGCTGGCCGACCGGACGGATTTCCGCGAGTTTCTCAAGGCGTGGTGGCCGCGGCTACACCCGCGGCACGTACTCGGCTGGCTGGCCGCGCCCGAGCGGCTGCGCCGGTACGCCGCGGGCGTGCTCTCCGCCGACGAGGTCCGGCTGCTCGGCGACGCGTACCGGGCCGGGGCCGCCCTGGGGTTGACCGTGGCCGACGTCGCGCTGCTCGATGAGTTGGACGCCCTGTTGGGCAAGCCGATGAAGCCAGCCCGGCCCCGGCGGGACCCGTTCCAGCTAGCGGGCGGGGTACGCGAGCTGAGCACGTTCGCCGATCGGCAGCGCGCCGCCCGAGAGGCAGCCCGGGAACGCCCCGAGGACTATCGCGAGTACACGCACGTGGTGGTGGACGAGTCCCAGGATGTGTCGCCGATGCAGTGGCGCATGATCGGCCGCCGGGGGCGGTTGGCCTCGTGGACCGTCGTCGGCGACCCCGCGCAGACGGCGTGGACCGGCGACCCGGCGGAGTTGACTCAAGCCCGCGACCAGGCGCTCGGCCGGCGCGCCCGGCACCACTTCACCCTGACCACCAACTACCGCAACCCGGCGGAGATCTTCGCGGTGGCGGCGGCCGAGATCCGCCAGGTTGACCCGGACCTCCCGCTGCCGACCGCCGTCCGCTCCACCGGGGTTGCCCCGGTGCGGCTGAGCGTGCCGCCGGCGAAGCTGGAGACCACCGTGCTGGCAGCGGTCAACACCCTGCTCGCCGAGGTCCCCGGCACGGTCGGCGTGATCACGCCGGTGCCGCGCCGGGCCGAGGTCGCCGGTTGGTTGGACGGGCTCGACGCGCCCCGGTTGCAGGTGGTGACGAGCCTGGAGGCCAAGGGCATGGAGTACGACGGCGTCGTCCTGGTCGCCCCGGGCGAGATCCGCGCGGAGCCGGGGTCGGGCGTGCGGACGTTGTACGTCGCGCTGTCCCGCGCCACCCAACGACTCACCACGGTCGACCTGTCCGGCTGAACGGACGCACCACGGTCGACCTGTCCGGTGGCCGGTGCTCGACCGTTTCGCACCGCCCAGGGGAAGGTTGCTCCACACATCGCGATGTGAACATAAGTTGGGCACAGGACCGGACCGCCGGCGGAAGGTGTCCGAGTGGGTGCAGCACACAACCACCACGGGGCGGTAGCCAACGCGGGGCAGCGGCACCGGGGGCGCCTCTGGGCCGCTTTCGCCCTGCTCGCCGCCCTGATGGTGGCGGAGGCGGTGACCGCCGTCCGCACCGGATCTCTGGCCCTGCTCAGCGACGCCGGGCACATGTTCACCGACGTCCTCGGGATCGGCATGGCCCTCGCCGCACTGACCGCTACCCGACGCCGGGGTGGGGATCCGCAGCGCACCTTCGGGCTCTACCGGCTGGAGGTACTGGCCGCCCTCGCCAACGCCCTGCTCCTCTCCGCCGTCTCGGTGTATGTACTGGTGGAGGCCGTCCGCCGCTTCGGCGATCCGCCCGAGGTCAGCACCGGGCCCATGTTGGTGGTGGCCATCCTGGGCCTTCTCGCCAATATCGTCGCCTTCGCGCTGCTGCGTCCGGGCGCAAAGGAGAGCATCAACATCCAGGGCGCCTACCTCGAAGTGTTGGGCGACCTGCTCGGCAGCCTCGGCGTGATCGCGGCGGCACTGGTCATCGCCGGCACCGGCTGGCGATGGGCTGATCCGCTCGTAGCAGTGGCGATCGGCGTGTTCATCCTGCCGCGGACCTGGCGGCTGGGCCGGGCAGCCCTACGCATCCTGGTCCAGGCCGCGCCGGAACACCTCAAGGTCACCGCGGTACATGACCGGCTGGTCGCCGTACCCGGGGTGAACGAGGTGCACGACCTGCACATCTGGACCCTCACCTCCGGCATGGAGGTAACCTCCGCGCACCTCACCGTCGCCCCCGCCGCCGACGTCGGCGCGGTCCTGGGCGCCGCCCGGTCCGCACTGAAGGAGGACTTCCGAATCGAGCACACGACGCTACAGGTCGAATCGGGGCCGGACAGCGGAGACTGCGGGTCCGTCGCGTGGTAGCAATTCGTGCTCAACTGCCGGGTACACCCGCCTCAGGAACACCGGCTAGGCTCTGAGCCGGCCTGCGCCAGGCGGCACCCACCGGTGCCGGCGGGGCCGCTGCCTAATACTCCAGCCGGGGTTGTTGACCTTGACTGAGCTGGGGTTTGATGCGATGCGGGAACGAGGGCAGCCACCGCCGATCATGGACGGTTGTGTGGACTGACCATGATGCAGCGGTGGCTGCCGGATACAGGGTAGACGCCCAGCGGTGGCGGGTGTTGTTCGACGACTTGATGCTGACGGTCGGGCAGCGTTTCCGCAGGCCGGAGCCTCGCCGTCGGGTGCGTGACTTTGTCCGGGGCTTGCTGGCGCCGTTGCCGCGGAAGAACTGCTGGACGATCGCGGAGCATGCCGGTGACACGGGTCCGGACGGGATGCAGGACCTGCTGACCCGGGTGAAGTGGGACGATGCGCAGGTGCGGGCCGATGTCCGCGCCTTCGTCGGCCACCACCTCGGTGATGCCGAGGCTGTGCTGGTCATCGACGAGACGGGCGATCTGAAGAAGGGCCGGCACACCGTCGGCGTCCAGCGGCAATACTCAGGCACCGCCGGGAAGATTGAGAACTGTCAAGTCGCCGTGCACCTCGCCTACGCCACCGACGCTCGTCACGCGATGCTCGACACGGCGCTGTACCTGCCCAAGTCCTGGTGCGACGACGCCGAGCGCCGTACCGAGGCCGGTGTCCCTGAGCAGGTGCGGTTCGCGACCAAGCCGCAGCTGGCGTCTCGGATGATTGCCGCAGCGGTCACCGCCGGGCTGCCATGCCGATGGGTAGCCGGCGACGAGGCCTACGGCAACGATCCGCGCCTGAGCGCACGGCTGCGTCAGTTACGACTGGGCTACGTCCTAGCCGTGGCCTGTTCACATCAGGTGATCACCGGGCTTGGCGTCTCCCGCGTTGACGCCCTCGCCGCCGGTCTTCCTGCCACCGCCTGGCAGCGGGTGTCCGCGGGTCGAGGCGCGAAGGGACACCGCTACTACGACTGGTCCTTCACGGCACTGCCGCACGCCGCCGACACCCACGGCGGGCACCACTGGCTGCTGATCCGCCGCAACCGCCGCACTGGTGAGCTGGCCTTCTACCGCTGCTGGGCACCCGAGGTGGTCCCGCTACGCAGCCTCGTCCTGGTCGCCGGCCGCCGCTGGAAGATCGAAGAGTCGTTCCAAGCCGCAAAGACCGAACTCGGCCTGGACCAGCACCAGAACCGCCGCTGGACGTCCTGGCACCGCTGGACCACCCTGGCGATCCTCGCCCACGCCTTCCTCGCCGCCGCGACCACGCACCGCAGCCGCCCCGACCCGGCCGGGCTGATCGCACTGACCGTCAACGAACTACGCCACCTGTTCAACACCCTGATCATCGAACCCGGCCGCCGCCGCTGCGACCCACTGCTCTGGTCCGTACGCCGACGCCGTCACCAAGCACGAGCCATGACCAGCCACTACACCCGACAAGCCCTCACCGAACCGTGATCACAATCCCCGGCTGGAGTACTAATCACCCGCCAGGGTGAACCGGGGAACCAGGTACCTTGGGGTGCATCCGCGTCAGCGGTAGGGATCTTCCGTCCCGAACCCGTCAGCTAACCCGGTCGGTGGTTGACGGAAGGACATCTGCATATGCCAGCAGTGGCACCCGCACGACACCGCGCCGCCCGAGTGGCGGCCCTGATTATCCTGGCCCTCACCCTCAGTGCCGGCCTCGCCCCGGCCGGCCCCGCGGTAGCCGCCCCCTCCGCCCGCCAGAACGCGGTGACCGACGACCCGGAGGGCGGTACCCCGGCCCTTCGCGCCGAGCTGGAGGCAGCCAGCAAGGGATACCTGGACGCCAAGCGGGCGCTGACCGAGTCGGTGCAGCGGCAGCAGCAACTCGCCGCCCAACTCAAGACCACCAAGGCCGAGCACACCGAGCGCACCAAGCTGGTTGAGCAGATCGCCGACCAGGCCTATCGCACTGGTCCACTGCGCACGGCGTCGGTGCTCCTCGACAACACCTCATCGGCGGACTTCCTGGACCGCGTCGCGGCGCTGGAGGCGGTGGTCGCCAACGAAAACCAGGCCCTCCAGGAGTTGCAGGAGACCCAGGAGCAGATCGCCCAGGACACTCGCGCGGTCGAAGCCGAGATCATCGAACAGCGCAAGCAAGAGGCCCTGATGGCCCAGCGCAAAGAGCAGGCAGAAAAGGCGCTGACGGTCGCCAATGAGCAGGCCCGCGCCGCAGCCGCAGCCGCAGCCGCAGCCGCCAACACCAACACCACCCAGAACTCGGCCCAGGCGGCCCCGGCCCCACGCAACCCGGATGGCTCCTGGCCGGCCGAAACGTGCAGCGTCAATGACCCCACCCCGGCGGACGGTTGCATTACCCCGCGAACGCTGCATGCGCTCAACGAGGCCAAGGCGGCAGGTTTCACCCGCTACGTGTCCTGTTTCCGCTCCGGCAGCTCCGGCGAGCACCCCAAGGGCCGGGCCTGCGACTTCGCCGCTCAGCAGGACGGCTTCGGCAAAGACGCCACCGGCGGCGACCGAACATACGGCAACAACCTGGCGGCGTTCCTGGTGGACAACGCCGACCAGCTCGCGGTGCTCTACGTGATCTGGTATCGACAGATCTGGTTGCCCAGCAGTGGGTGGAAATCGTACAGCGGGGCCGCCGGCGACCCGTCCAGCGACCACACCAACCACGTGCACCTGTCGGTCTACTGACCCGGGTGTTCGGGTCGGGAGCCCTCCGCTGGCGAACAACTCCCGGCCCGAACACCGCCGGGGACAGGCTGGCTCAGGCCCCCGGCAGGACCTCTGGGGCCGCCGCCCCCTCGATGTAGGGCTCGGGGGCGCCGAAAAGGCCGAGTAGACCAGCAACCCAGAGCTGCCGGTGCACAAACCGGCTCGGCTCGGTCATCACCAGCTTCACGCCGCTCACCTCTGCGGTCTGGAAGCCGGCGACCATCGCGCTGATGCCGACAGAGTCGATAAAGGTCACCAGCCGCATGTTCAACTCGATGCGGCGAGGACGGCCTTTCGCCAGGACCTCAGCGACCGCCTCACGTACCTCGTACGCGGTGTCGACATCGATCTCACCACGCGGCGAGATCTCCATGACGCTCCCGGGTAGGACCGCCTTAACGATCGACAGGCTCACGTGAGCACCTCCACTCGCCCACCAACAGGCACCTCATCAGTACGCGGGCCGCGACCGAGAGTATTCCTCCGGCACACTCGGTCGCCACCCCTTGGGATGAGCAATTCTTGGGGTTCGAATGCCAGGCCGCTCTTTTCCGAATATTTCACCCTCCGGTTACGGAGCTGACTTTTAACTGGAACAGCTCCCAACCCGACCATCTCCCATCCGGAACAGCTCACAACCCGAACAGCTCAGAACCCGAACAGTCGTCAACCCGAACAGTTCTCAACCCCCCGAGTCAAGGGCCGGAGTGCCCGAGACCCGAAACAGTCACGGCCCAATGTAGCGGCCCGATGCGACGAAACGCGCAGACCCCGGCCGCCCGGCGTGGTCGCGGGCACGTGGGCCTCGGCCGGCCCACAACCAGCTGGTCGCGCCGGCGCTGCATGCTCGGGAACCATCCGGGCCGGGTGAGCCGCCCTCACCCCGCCACCAGCGACAGTGGGAGGTATGACCGATCCGAACGTGCCGACCTGGTCGGCACGCGGCAACTGTTGGGTGGTGCGGTGATGACGACCCCACACCAGGTCACCCCACTCCTCCGAACCCCGGTGACGGAGGGCGACCACGTCCGGGGAGCGGTGGACGCGCCGGTGACGCTCGTTGAGTACGCGGACTTCCAGTGCCAGTTCTGTGGGGTGGCCTACGCCAATCTCACCGAACTACTCCGCCAGCGGACCGACCTGGTCCGGCTGGTCTACCGACACTTCCCGATCTCCAACCTGCACCCGTACGCGGAGAATGCCGCCCACGCCACCGAGGCGGCCGGCATCCGGGGACGATTCTGGGACATGCACGACTGGTTGTACGAACACCAGGACCAGCTCGACCCGGTGCACCTCTCGCTCGGCGTCGGACAGCTCGGCCTCTCCGCTGCCGAAATCGATGCCGAGACCGAACAGCAGGCCCACGGCGACCGGGTCCGGCGAGACTTCGTCGGCGGCATCCGCAGCGGCGTGGAGGCCACCCCGACCCTGTTCGTCAACGGTGCCCGACACAACGGCGGGTACGAGCTCGCCGACCTGCTGGCCGCGGTTGACGCCGCCTGCCGGGAATGATCGGCGCGCTTCGCCGATGCTGGCCGCCGCCCCGCGGCGGCCAGCAGCAGGTGCAGCTGGGGACCAGGACGGGGACACGATCCGGAAGCGGTCTGGGGCCGTTGTCAGATCAGCCGGAGGTCCCGAGCCCGGCGGACGGCCTCACGGCGGCGGGTAGCGTCGAGTTTGCGGTAGATGTTCCGTACGTGCGTCTTCACGGTATTAATCGACAATGACAGCTCTGCCGCGATTTCCACATTGGAGAGGATGCTCTGGAGATAGCGCAGGATGGTCACCTCCCGCTCGGTCAGCGGCTCGGCCAGCGCAGCCCCGGCAGGCTCGGCCTTTTCGGCCGGCCCCGCCGCCCCGCGCACCAACTCGCTCACCGCCGACCAGTGCGCCGTACCCGTGTCCAGATGGGCTGTTAGCAGGTCCCACACCTCCGAATCGCCGCGCGTGAACGGCCGCCGGACCCCCTCCGCGCCAGCCAGGTCGAGGGCGGCCTCGAGGGTTCGGTGCGCCCGTCGGGTATCCCCCGCCCGCTCGGCCAGCACCGCGTTCAGCACCGCGGCCTCCACCCGTACCAGCAACGGCCAGTCCGCCGCCGCGGCTGCCTGCCAGTCGGGCAGGGCCGCCTCGGCCGTCCGGTCATCTCCGGCCCGCAGCTCCACCCGAGCGAGGCCGACCGCGAGTTCGGGGCCCGCCCCGGCGAGCAGCTCCCGGGCGGTGTCCAGGTCACCCCGCGCCGCGCGCAGGTCGGCCTCGGCAGCCCGCAGCCACCGGTCCAACTCCCCGCGAGGACCCCCCAGCTGCTCCCGGGCAGCGACGAGTAATCGGTACCCGCCCACGAGGTCACCGGCGTCCCGTAACAGGTGGGATCGGCACAGCGCCGCCACCGCCCCGGCGGCGGGCTCCCCGGTCGCCGGCTCCGCCAACGCCAGGTTCGCCGCTGCCTCCTCCCGCTGGTCCCGCAGCAGCGCCACCACGGCCAGCGCCAGGTACGCGAACCCGCAGTCGGTCCGGCAGGACCAGCCCTGGCCGGGCGGGAGGGCCAGCGCGGATTGGGCCCCCGTCTCCGCCTGCCGCAGGTCACCGCGGATCGCGCGCAGCAGCCCCATCCGGCTGGTAGCGGCCAGCTCGGTTCGTACCCATCCGGCGGCCCGGGCGGCCACGGACGCCGCCGCCAGCTGTCGCTCCGCGCGGTCCAGCTCGCCTACGGCGACATCGACCAAGCCGAGCGCGGTGCCCGCCACAGCCCATCCGTCGGCGTCCTCGACGGCGGAGTCCAGTGCCTCGGCGACGGCCGGCGCGGCGGGCCGGCGGTCTTGACCCCCGGATGCCTGCGTTGCCGAGTGGGTGGCGAGCAACCGGGCGGCGGCAGCGCGTACCGCCGGACCGTCGTCGGACCAGCGGACCACCGCGAGCTCCACCGCGGCGACCAACCGGGCGAAGCGCTCCCCGCGGGGCACCGACGCTTCATCGGCCTGGGCACGCTCGCCGCCCCCCACTGTTCCGGCCAGGCGCAGGTACCCCTCGGCGGCCGAGAGGTCCCCCGCGTACGCCCGTTCCGCCGCGCACGCCAGGGCCAGCTCCGGATCCCGCGCCATGGTCTCGGCCGGTGGTGGTGGTGGTGGTGGTGGTGGTGCGACCGCACCCTCCCGGTCGTACGGCGCCAGCTCCGGCCAGGTCGTGCGGAACAGCTCGGTGGCCCCGGCCCAGTCGCCGCCCACGAGCGCGTGCCGCAGGCCGTCGGCGGGCCGCCCGTTGTCGGCGTACCAACCGGCGGCGCGCCGGTGCAGCTCCCGCAGGTCAACGGTGGGCAGCCGGGCCAGCTCGGCACGGAGCAGGTCGGCCAGGAGCGGATGGCAGCGGTACCAGGGGGGACGGCCGTCGTCGTGCCGCAGTACCCCGCCGACGCCGGCCAGCTCGGCCAGCCTCGCCCCGGTGTCCGGGCGGCCGGTCACCGCTTCGGCGAGGCCAGCGCAGACGGCGTCCGCCACCGCCGTGCTCCGCAGCAGCTCCCGGTCGTCCGAATCCAGCCCGCCAAGGACCTCCTCCCGCAGGTAGCCGGCGATGTCCGGCTGGTCGCCGCCGAGCTGCCCCACCCACCGGGCCGGGTCCGGCTGCCCGGGCAGGGCGAGCGCGGCGAACCGAAGCGCCGCCGGCCAACCACCAGTGCGCTCGCGCAGCCGCCGGACCCCCTCCGCCGGAAGGGCCGTGCCGTGTGCGGTCAGCAGGTCGGCGACCTCGTCGCCGGTGAAGGCCAGGTCGTCTGGACCGAGCTCGGTCAGCTCGCCGGCCAGCCGCCACCGGTGCACCGCCAGCGGCACCCCGGCGCGAGCCCCGGCCACCAGACGCAGCCGCTGCTCACAGTGGCGAAGCAGGAACTCCAATCCGGCGATCGCCGCCGGGTCGGTGACCCGGTGCAGGTCGTCCAGGACCAGCAGCACCGGCCGTTCCCGCGCGGCAAGTGCCGCGGCCAGCACCTCCAGCTGGTCGGGACGGGGCGGGCCCTCCCTCGCCGCCGATCGCGGCGGCCCCACCGCGGGTTGCAGCGCCGCCGCCAGGTACGACCAGAGGCGTTCGCCGTCGTCACCAGCCTCCACCGAGACCCAGCCCAGGTCCGGCCGGCCTCGGCCGGCCCCCGACTCGGACAGGTCCGGCTCCCCTGACTCGGACAGGTCCGGCTCCCCCGTCCCAACGCTCGTCGGCGATCCGGCCCGCCCCCCCTCGGCAGCGCGGGTCACCGGCCCGTCCCGGACCGGGTCACCGCTGATGACGGCCTGATACCAGGAGGTGAGCAACGTCGTCTTGCCCCAGCCCGCCGGCGCGGCGACGAGAGTCACCGGTACGGCGGTCCCCTCGTCGAGCCGCCGCAGCAACCGGGGCCGGAGCACCACCGGTCCGGGCAGTGGACCCGGGGCCAGCCGAGACGCCAGTAGTGGCGTGCCCGGTCCCATGGCCGCCGTGGTCTGCCGTCGCTCCTCCGGCATCGGCCCACCCCCATCGGACACGTTCTCCCCAGGCCCTGCGGTTACCCGGCCGGTGGCGGTTCACCCCTTCCGGGGGAACCCGCTTCACCCAGGCTGAGCCGATGCTGGCAGGAGGGCGTCAGACCGGGTGACGAAACTGAGTGACGGACGGACGGGAGGCGCGGGTGAAACACAGCACGAGGCGGGCCGGGACCGCCGCCCAGATGCTGGCGAGACTCGCCGATGCCCGACGGCGGGCCCGCCCGGTTGACCCGCGTCCCGATACCCGGCCGACCGGCGGCTGGGAGGTGGTGACGGTAAACCGGCCAGCCAACGAGGTGCTGCCCGGGGGGCGATGGCCGGAACCGCTTCGCCGACTCGGCCGCGCCGTCGAGGTGGACAGCCGGCCCGCACCTGCGGGCCGGGGTACCGAATTGGCCGCGCGGATCCGTCCTGGTGCGACCCTTCCGGGCCTCGCCGCACACGTGGCCGGCGACCACCCAAACCGGGTGGTACGGGCCGCGTTGCGGCAGGCCAAGCAGCTCACCGAGACCGGCGAGGTGCTCCGCGCCGACCGGTCGCCGACCGACCGGGGGCCGACCGGATGAGGGCGCTGTGCTGGACGGGCACAGACCAGGTCGCGGTCCGGCAGGTGCCTGACCCGGAGCTACGTAACGGCCACGACGCGATCGTGCGAGTACGCCTGAGCGGCACCTGCGGCGGGGACCTGCCGCTCCTGGCCGGTCGGACACCGTACCTGGCCGACGGGGAGGTACTCGGGCACGAGTTCCTGGGCGAGGTCGTCGCGGTGGGGCCGCAGGTACGCCGGCACCGGGTCGGGGACCGGGTGGTGGTCAGCTCCACCGTGGCCTGCGGCTCCTGCTGGCAGTGCCGCTCCGGCGCACCGTGGTGCTGCGACAACGGAAACCCGGCACCGGAGGCGAGCGAGCTGGCATACGGGCAAGCCGTGCCCGGCGCCTTCGGGCGACCCACCGCTGCGGGCGGGTTCGCCGGTGGTCACGCCGAGTACGTCCGCGTCCCGTACGCCGATGTCGGCGCGTACACGATCCCCGACGCGGTCAGCGATGAACGGGCGCTCTTCGCCGCGGACGCCGCCCCCACCGGTTGGCTCGCCGCCGAGTTGGGCGGAGTCCGCCCTGGAGCGGTGGTGGCGGTCTGGGGTGCCGGGGCGGTCGGTCAACTCACCGCCCGTGCGGCCATCCTGCTCGGCGCCGACCGGGTGATAGTCATGGATCCGCAGGAGGACCGGTTGCGGATGGCACGGCGGTACACGGACGCGGAGACGGTCGACCCCGCGCACACGAACGTCCCCGCCGAGCTGCGCGAACGAACCGGCGGGCGGGGGCCGGACATCTGCGTGGAGGCGGTCGGACCGGCCTGGAACGGACGGCCGCGCTCCCTGGCCGAGCGGTTCACCGGCGCGGCGGAGCGCCCCCCGGCGGTCCGCGAGGCGGTGTACGCCTGCCGCAAGGGCGGCACCGTGGTCGTGCTCGGCGAGCTCACCGGGCACGTGGACGCCTTCCCGCTGGAAGCGGTCGGCGCCAAGGGGTTGCGGGTGCGGGGTGTGCGGCAGCACGGGGCCGGGCAGGTACCGACGCTGCTGGAGCGGATGGCGCGCGACGAGTTGCGGACCGAGCACCTGGCCACCCACCGACTGCCGCTGGAGGAGGCGGCACGCGGGTACACGCTGTTCCGGGACCGACGGGACGACTGCGTCCGGGCCGTCTTCAGTCCGGATTTGCCCCCTGCCGGATGAGCACCTCAGGTGGCAGACTCAGCAGATGCCTCCGGAGCGGACGTACGACCTCGTCCTGTTCGGCGCCACCGGCTTCACCGGGAGCCTGACCGCCGAATACCTGGCCCAACACGCGCCACCCGGGCTGCGATGGGCGCTGGCCGGGCGGAACCCGGACAAGCTCGCCGCCGTCCGGAGTCGACTCGCCGCTATCGATTCAACGCTCACCGAGCTACCCTTGCTCACCGCCGATGTCACCGACCCCGCGTCGCTGCGGACGGTGGCCGAGCGCGCCCGGGTGGTCGCCTCCACGGTGGGCCCGTACATCCACCACGGCGAGCCGCTGGTCGCCGCCTGCGCCGCGGCCGGCACTGACTATCTGGACATCACCGGCGAGCCGGAGTTCGTCGACCTGATGTACGCGCGACACCACGAGACGGCGGTACGCACCGGCGCCCGCCTGGTGCACACCTGCGGTTTCGACTCGATCCCGTACGACCTGGGTGTGTGGTTCACGCTCAAGCAGCTCCCGACGGGGGCGCCGATCAGCGTTGACGGCTTCGTCCGGGCTGGAGGGCGCTTCTCCGGCGGCACCTACCACTCGGCCCTGACCGCGTTCTCGCGGACCGGCGAGACGAGCCGGGCCGCCGCGGCCCGGCGGGCGGTCGAGCCGCGGCCGGAGGGCCGGCGGGCCCGGGCGGTGTCCGGGCGGATCGCCCGCTCCCCCGAACTCGGCATGTGGATGGTGCCGCTGCCGACGATCGACCCCCAGGTGGTCCGCCGCTCCGCAGCCGCCCGCCCGGAGTACGGGCCGGATTTCCGCTACCGGCACTTCGCGGCGGTCCGGCGGCTCCCCACCCTGCTCGCCGGGGCCGCCGGGATCGCCGCCGTGACGGTGCTGGTGAAGCTGCCGCCGACCCGGCGCTGGCTGTTCGGTCGGCTCAGCCCCGGGCAGGGCCCGAGCCCCGAACGACGGGCCCGCTCCTGGTTCCAGCTGCAGTTCCTGGCCGCGAGCGGTGGGCAGCAGGTGCGTACCGAGGTGGCGGGCGGTGACCCCGGCTACGACGAGACGGCGAAGATGCTCGCCGAGTCGGCGCTCTGCCTCGCCCTGGACGAGCTGCCAGCGACCACCGGCCAGGTCACCCCGGTCACCGCGATGGGCGATGCCCTGCTCGACCGGCTCCAACGCGCCGGCATCACCTTCCGCGTGCGGTAACCGGAGCCGACGCTGAGGGCAGGCCGGGGGCGGTGGGCCCGCGACGGTAGCATCTGGTGGTCCACCTGATACCCGGACGGAGGCGTACGGAGCAGCATGCTCGACATGGAGTTGATCCGGAAAGATCGCGACGCGGTGGCGTCCGCGCTGGCCAAGCGACTGGACCCGGCGGAGGTGAGCCAGGCGCTGGACGAGCTGTCGCAGCTTGACCAGCAGCGGCGCAGTCTGATCTCCGAGATCGACGGCGAGCGGCAGCGCCGCAAGGCGGAAGCCCGGGCGTACGCGGAGGCCAAGCGGGCCGGCCGCGAGCCGGAGCCGACGGTGGCCGAGGCCGGTCGTCGGCAACTCGCCGAGTTGGAGACCGAACTGGGCGAGGTGCAGGAGCAGCTCCGGGCGCGGATGAGCGAGCTGCCGAACCTGCCCGCTGCAGACGTGGTGCCCGGCGGCAAGGAGGCCAACCGGGTGGTGAAAACCTTCGGCGAGCCACCGGCGATCGAGAAGGTGCGCGACCACGTCGAGCTGAGCCGACTGTTGGGCCTGGTTGACCACGAGCGGGGCGTGAAGCTCGGCGGCTCCGGCTTCTGGATGTATACCGGCCTGGGCGCCCGGCTGGAGTGGGCGCTGGTCAACTGGCTGATCGACCAGAACATCGCGGCCGGCTACGAGTTCCTACTCCCGCCGCACCTGCTGCTGGAGACCGCCGGCTTCGCCGCCGGGCAGTTCCCCAAGTTCTACGACGACGTCTACCACCTGGGCCGGCAGTCCGCCCCCCGCGGTCAGTTCCTGCTGCCGACCGCCGAGACGGCGATCCTCGGGGCGTACCAGAACGAGATCCTGGACACCGCGAAGCTGCCGCTGAAGGTGTTCGCGTACACCCCGTGCTACCGCCGGGAGGCGGCCGGATCGCACTCGGACGAGCGCGGCACCGTGCGCGGTCACCAGTTCAACAAGGTGGAGATCTTCCAATTCGTCCTGCCGGAGCAGGCCGACGCGGCGCTGGAGGCGATGGTCACCCACGCCGAGGGCCTGGTGGAGCGGTTGGGCCTGCACTACCAGCGCAGCCTGCTCGCGGCCGGCGACTCGAGCGCCGCGATGCGCAAGACCCTCGACATCGAGGTCTGGATGCCGAGCACCGGAAAATACAAGGAGGTCTCGTCGGTCTCCTGGGGCGGTGACTACCAGGCCCGGCGGGCGGCGATCCGCTACCGCGAGCCGGGCGGCAAACAGACCCGCTTCGTGCACACGCTGAACGGCTCGGCACTGGCCACCAGCCGCCTCTTCCCGGCGATCCTGGAGCAGTTCCAGCAGCCCGACGGGAGTGTTCTGGTGCCGGAGGTGCTGCGGGACCGCCTCGGCACCGACCGGCTCACCCCGCGCTGAGGCCGCCGGGATCACCGCCGCCGACCACGCCGGGGCGCGGGTGGTAGCCGCCGCTTCCACCGACGCCAAGCTGGCGCTGGCCCGCCAACTGGGCGCGGAGATCGCTGTCGACTACACCCGACCGGACTGGATCGATCAGGTGCGGGAAGCAACAGACGGCGGTGTCGCGCTGGGTGTCATTGCCACGCCTGACGCCCCCGGCGTTTGCCGGGGGCGTCAGCTGTGGTGGATCGGTCAGCCGAAGCAGGTGGGTACGGGGTTGGGGCTGCCGACGCAGTTGGTGGGTCGGTTGTTGATGATGATGACCTTGCCGAAGACGTTGATCACGCCGTTGTTGTAGACGCCGCCGGGTTCGTTCTGGGCGAGGTTGTCGGTGACGCGGACGTCGGTGAGGGTGAGGACGGTGGTCGGGTTGAACGGGTCGAAGAAGATGCCACCCGCGACTTCCCCGGCCTGGTTGCCGGAGACGGTGGTACGGCGCAGGGCCACCACAGGGTCACCGTCTTCTGCGCCAGAGATGTCGATGCCGCCGCCGTTGCCGGTGGTGGCGGTGTTGTAGACGATCTTACTGTCCTCGATGGTGGCGCCGATGTCCTCCACGAGGTAGAGCCCGCCGCCGGAGACGGCGGTGTTGTCGGTGACCTTGACGTGCTGGAGCAGGAGGGATTCGTCGCCGTCGTCGTAGATGCCGCCGCCGAGGCTGCTGGCGGTGTTGCGGGTGATGGTGCTGTGGACGATCTCGGTGAGGTCGCCGTCGCCGTGCACTCCGCCGCCGTTGACCGCGGTGTTGTCGCTGATCACGGCGTGGCTCACGGTCGCGTTTCCGTCGTCGTTGACCAATCCGCCGCCTTCGCCGTCGTCGGCGGTGTTGTGGGTCACTTTCGACTTGCTGATCGAGACAGCGGCGTTGTCGTTGTAGAAGCCGCCGCCGTCGCCGCCGACGGTGTTGCGGGTGATGGTGCTCTTGGTGATCGTGACCTTGCTCCGGTCACTGTAGATTCCGCCACCTTCGCTATTCGCACCGGTGGCGATGTTGTCGCGGACGGTTACCCGTTCGAGGGTCAGGCGGGTGCCTTCGCCGGCCGTGATACCGCCCCCGTTGAGGTCCGTAACCTGTCCGCCGGCGACGGTGAGGTCTTTGAGGGTGAGGTCGCCGCCGGTGACGACCTCGAAGATGCGGAAGTTGTCGGCGGCGGCGGCCCGGATGATGGTGGCGCCCTGGCCGTGGATCGTGATGGGTTGGAAGACCTGCGGCAGTCCGTTGTCGTCCTGGTTGACGGTGAGGGTGTAGGTGCACTTCTCGGCCAGGCGGAGCGTGCCGCCGCCGGCCTGGTTCGCCGCGGTGATCGCGGCGATCAGCGCGTTGGGGTCGCAGGGCACCGGGGTGCCCTTGGCTTTGCCGTCACCGTGTGCATCCCGCTTCCAACCTGGGTTGCCGGCAGCGTTCTTGTCATCTCCCTGGTCACTGTTTGCGGAGCCGCTTCGGTGCTGCTCCGGGCCACCTTTGCCGGGGGCGCTGCTGCCGTCACTCCCGGGGAGGGAGGCTCGGGCAACCGCTCCTGGCGCCTGGGCGAGGCTCATGGATCCGGTGGCGGCCACGGTCGCGAAGCCAGCGAGAGTCGCCACCCCCAGCGTCGTCGCGGTCCGGGTGAGGCGCCGCCGACGGGGCCTTCCCGCTGGGCGTGCTTGGTCCAGCATGTGATCTACCTTCGTGTCGGTCGGTCCGCGCTCCTGGTGAAGCGGTGGGGCGGCCGTCCAGCCGCACAAACAGTTAAAGCCGACGAAACCGAATAATGAGGCTATTTCACCGCAAAATTCCTCATATCGGTACAAGAGTCCGTGGCGCCAACCCCGAGGCCGACCGTCGTCGAGTCGACGACCTATGTCCACTTCGAGCAAGTTTCCAGATTCATATCTCTTTCCGGCGATCGTGCAGCTAGCGTGCGGGTGGCTGCCACCAACACACGTCGATCGCCGAGGAGGCCACCCGGTCCGTCGGCTCTCGTCGCTGACGGGAAGGACACGACACCGCGATGCACCATCAGGACGACGGCGGGGGCATCTTCACCATTGCGGGCGGCACCGTGAATCTGAATACCGCCACCGGCACCGTTGTGGTCAAGAACCGGCCCAACAACTGCGTCAACGTCCCGGGCTGCTCGGGCTGACCTCCCACCGGCCCGCGCCAGCAGCCTTTCGCCTCTGGCATGGGGACAGGGTCCAGGGGTATGACCGGAAGATGAGGGCAAGCTTCCGGCTCGGCCGGGTCGTGGGCGTACCAGTCGGGGTCAACTGGAGTGTCCTGGTCATCTTCCTGGTGATTGCCTGGGCGCTCTCCGCCAACCAGTTCCCCCGCACCTACCCGGATCAGCCGGGGATCGCGTACCTACTCGCCGGCCTCGCCGCCGCCGTGGTCTTCTTCCTTGGCCTGCTCGCCCACGAGGTCTCCCACGCGGTCGTCGCCAAGCGCAACGGGCTCGAGGTCGGCGGCATCACGCTGTGGCTCTTCGGCGGTGTCGCCGAGCTGAAGGGCGAGGCGCCGAACCCGGGCGCAGAGCTGCGTATCGCCGGGGTCGGGCCGCTGGTGAGCCTACTGATCGGCGTCTTCTTCGGCGCCATCGCGGCGGGAGTGGCGATGACCGGGTACGACGGGCTGTGGCTCGGCGCGTTGGCCTGGCTCGCCGGCATCAACGTCCTGCTGGCCGTCTTCAACGTGCTGCCCGCCGCCCCGCTGGACGGCGGACGACTGCTGCGGGCGGCGATCTGGAAGGCCACCGGGGACCGGACCAAGGCCTCGGTGGTGGCCGCCCGGGCCGGCTGGGTCCTCGGGGCGCTCCTGATCGGCCTGGGGTTCTGGCAGTTCTTCGCCGGCGGCGGGTTTGGCGGCCTGTGGCTGATCCTGATCGGTTGGTTCCTGATCGGCGCCGCGACGATGGAGGAGCGACAGGCCCGGATGGGCAGCGCCCTGAGCGGCATCCGGATCGCCGACGTGATGACACCAGAGCCACAGACCGCCGCCGGCGACATGACCGTGGCCGACTTCATCGAACACTACCTCTTCGCCTACCGGTACTCGACGCTGCCGCTGGTCGCCGACGACCGGCCGGTCGGGCTGATCACCCTCGACCGGGTCCGCCGGGTACCCGCCGATCGCCGCTCCACCACCACCCTCGCCGAGGTCGCCTGCCGCACCGACGAGTTGGTGCTCGCCGCTCCGGATGAGTCACTCAACGACCTCCTTCCCCGACTCACCGACTGCGCCGACGGACGGGCGCTCGTGGTGAAGGACGGGCGGCTGGTCGGGATCGTGTCGCCCAGTGACATCAGCCGGGCGGCGCAGCGTGGCAGCATGCGGGAGCAGTTGGCCGGACGGCCGGGTTCCTGACGGATACGGTTACCGCCGACCGGGCGGGGAACTCCCGGTTGATGAGCAGCCACCGTGTTCCGGCGCCACCGACCACGCCGGGCCCCCAGCCCACCCCGACACCGCCGCCAGCGCCGACTCCGGTGCCGCACCCCGGGCCGCCACCGCGCACCAGGCCTACCGGCGCTGATCGGGCCACCGCGCACCGGGCCGGCTCACCCCGAGTCGGCGGCGCGCACCGCGCCCCTCAGACGTACGGTCGGGTGGTGTAGGCCGCCTTGAGTGCGGCCAGGCCGACGTCCTTCGGCACCAGCCAACCCCAGCCGGAGTTGAAGTAGTTCGTCCGCACGATCCGTGGCCCCCGCTCCGCGTTGAGCGCGGCGACGGCGGCCGGCACAGTCCCGATCCACGCCGCCTGATCGGGAAGCTCCGCCGACCGGACCCCCCACTCCGCGATCAGGACCGGGCGGGAGAGGGCGATCGGGCCGAGGTCGTCGACCGCCCAGTCCTTGGTACGGCGAAACCGGGCCAGCGCGGTGTGCGTGGCGCTGGTGGCGTAGACATTCCACTGCAGGAAGTCGAGCTTCGCCATCAACGCCTCCGGGTGGGTGCGCTGATAGCAGGCCCGGTCGAAGCCGCCGGCCCCCACCGAGAAGGTGGTGTCGGTGGGCAGGCCCCGGGCCCTGAACCAGGTAACGATGTATGTCAACGCCGCCACCGCCCGGGCGTCGGACTCCACCCAGGTGTACGCGCTACCCGCCTCAGTGGTACCAAACTCGTGGTCGGTGTCCAGCTCCGCGGCGAGTTGGAGGTTCATCCCAACACCCATCTCCTGATACTGCGCCAGCGCTCGCGCGAACAGCCCGTCGCACTGCCCGGAGAGCACCTGGTCGTACCCGTATGCCCGGGGCCAGGTCGTACCCGGCCGCTGTTGGATGGTCATCGCCGGAGCCGGAACCGTGTACGTCCGGCCGTTGACCCGGAACGTCTGCTCCCGCTCGTGCGGAGCGCCGTAGTGCTTCAGCTCCAACACCATATTGATCTTCATCCCGGCCCTGCCGAGCTCCGTCAACCAGGGCTTGTTCCACCCCGGGAAGAGGTAGCCGTCGGCGAAGCTGCGGTACTGGGTCAGCGATCGAATGTTTCCGCCTGCCAGGTCGGCCATCGGATTTCCGTTGCCGGAGAGGTAGTAGCCCCCCAGGACGGGTGAGCTGACCTGGTAGTCGGCGGTCGTGGTGGCGGTGCGCCCGCCGGAGTCGCGCACCGTGACGGTGACCCGGGGCATCACGCCACCGCCCGGTAGTCGGCCACCGCGCCGTTGTCCGACAGCATCGTCCAGGCGCGACCGGAGTCATCGGTGACGGTGCGGGTGAGCGGGTCGATAACCGCGGTGACCTGCGCGGGGGCGCTGCTGTGGCCGCGCTCGTCGGCGACCACCACGGTGACGGTCACCGGCCGGGTATCGGCGTCGCTGTAGGTGACGGTCATTCTCATGTCATCACCGGGAGCGTAGACCGCCGCGTTCAGGGCGACGGTCACGGTGGGAGCAGCCATCGGTCGGCTCCTTCCAAGCGTGGGTGGGGCGGGCCGACGGCGCAGGTCACGTCAGCGACGACGCTCGCGCCGGGCTCGATGGCGGCGGTGCCGACCGATACGCTGCTGGCACCGCCAGGCCCGAGGATCGGGATGTGGCCCGCCATCCACGCCTCTCACCTGCTATAACAGTGCGTCGACGGGGTGCTCGGCGTCCTGTCCGTTAGCCGATCAGCCGACTGTCGCGCACCTGCTTGACCCCTCCCCCGACCGCCCGTGACACCCCGTTGCCGTTCACAGTCCGTGTCGACGCTCACCCGCCACCAACTCGGCAACCCGCGCCTCGGACCTGCTCGAGAACGGATGCCGCAGGGCGGCGACCGCCCGGCGGGTCTCCGCAGCGATCAGGTCAGCGTTGATCGCGGCTCCGGCGACAGCGCCGCCAGCTGCGGCGGCCCCCACCTGGGCCGCCAGGTCGGTGACGTTGCCCGCCGCCCAGACCCCCTCCACCTCGGTCCGCCCGGCCGGATCGGCCGGGATGTGCTCGCCGAGCCCGCTCGGGTGCTCGACCGCCCGTAGCCCGAGCCCGGCCAGGAACCCGGCCCGCGCCACCATCCGCGGCCCGACCGCCAGTGCGGTCCGAGGTATGACCGTGCCGTCAACCAGCCGCACCCCGACGAGTCGGTCGTCGGCGGTCTCCAGGGCCTCCACCGTGCCGGTGACCACCCGTACGCCCCGGGCCCCAAGCTGCTCCGCCTGCTCCTCGTCGGGTCCGGCGGACATGTGGGTGAAGTAGCTGATGTCGGCGCTGAGCTGGCGGAAGAGCAAAGCCTGGTGCACCGAGCGCGGACCGGTGGCGAGCACACCGATGGCCTGGTCCCGCACCTCCCAGCCGTGGCAGTACGGGCAGTGGAGGACGTCTCGGCCCCAGCGTTCGCGTAGCCCGGGAATGCTCGGTAGCAGGTCAATCAGTCCCGTGGTGACCAGCAGGCGGCGGGCCCGCACCGAGCGGCCGTCGGCCACGGTCACGACGAAGCCGGCACCGTCCCGAGCCGCGGTCGCGATCTCAGCGGTCACGACGTGGCCACCGTAGCCGCGCACCTCGGCCCGGCCGCGCCGGAGGAGCGCGGCCGGTGGCATGTCCTCGCGACCCAACAGCCCGTGCACGCCCCCGGCCGGGGCGTTGCGTGGGGTACCCGAGTCGAGAACCACCACCGATCGACGCGACCGGGCGAGCATCACCGCCCCGTTCAGGCCAGCAGCACCGCCACCGGCCACCACCACGTCGTAGCTCTCCTTCAGCTGATCGGTCATTTGACCACCTCCCGCGGCCACGATGCCCCCAGCCTGCCCACACCAGCAAACCCTGTTGCCGATGTGGCAAACTACTGGGCATGGACGGTGACCTGAACCAGGCTCTCGACGCGGTCGGCCCCCGGCTGCGTGCCCTGCGCCGCCAGCGCGGAACCACCCTGACCGACCTCTCGGCGGAGACCGGTGTTTCGGTTAGCACCCTCTCCCGGCTCGAATCGGGCGCCCGCCGACCAACCCTCGAGCTGCTCCTCCCCCTCGCCCGCGCCCACGGCGTCACCCTCGACGAACTCGTCGGGGCACCGCCCACCGGCGACCCCCGCATCCACCTGCGCCCGGTCACCCGCCACGGCATGACCGTGCTGCCGCTGACCCGACGAGTCGGCGGCATCCAGGCCTTCAAGCTGGTCATCCCGATCGGCAGGCGGGAGCCAGACCCCAAAACCCACGACGGGTACGAGTGGCTCTATGTCCTCAACGGGCGACTACGACTCCTGCTCGGCGAGCATGATCTCGTGCTGACACCCGGCGAGGCGGCCGAGTTCGACACCCGGGTCCCGCACTGGTTCGGCGTCACCGAGGATCAGCCGGTCGAAATCCTCAGCCTCTTCGGCCAGCAGGGAGAGCGTGCCCACCTCCGTGCCCGGCCCAAGACCCCACCAGCTTCGGAATGAGGCGACCGGCCCACTCACACCGATCGGACCCTCGCGCCGGCCTGGCCGCCGCGCCCGACCACACCCGCCAATGATCGACGGCGATGGGCGCTGTGCGATTGACCCCCGCCAGTAGGGGTATAGCGGACAGGTAGGTCTGCTGCCACCACCGACGAGACGAGGGGACACCCGCATGTCACCGCACGCCAGCAACCAGCCGGTCAAGGCCTCCGGTACCTACCGCATCGGTGGCGACCTCCCGGTCGACCGACTCGGGTACGGATCCATGCAGCTCGCCGGCCCGGGAGTCTGGGATATGCCGGACGATCCGGCGAAGGCGGTCCGGGTACTCCGACGCGCCGTCGAGCTCGGGGTGACGTTCATCGACACCGCCGACTCGTACGGGCCATTCGTCTGCGAGATGCTGATCAAAGAGGCGCTACACCCGTACGCCGATGATGTGGTCATTGCGAGCAAGGCGGGGCTGGTCCGGGGCGGGCCGAACGACTGGAAGTCGCTCGGGCTCCCGAGGTACCTGCGGCAACAGTGCGAGATGAGCCTTCGCTACCTCAACCTGGACTGCATCCCGCTGTACCAGCTGCACCGCATCGACCCGGAGGTGCCCCTCGAGGACCAGCTCGGCGAGTTGGTCCGGCTTCAGCAGGAGGGCAAGATCCGGCACATCGGCCTCTCCGAGGTGACCGTCGAGCAGATCGAGGCAGCCCGGCAGATCACCCCGATCGCCACCGTGCAAAACCTCTACAACGTGAGCAAGCGGGATGCTGAGCCGGTGCTGGAGTACTGCGAGCGCAACGACCTTGGGTTTATCCCCTGGTACCCGATCGCCACCGGTGACCTCGCCCGCCCCGGCGGGCCGCTGGCAGCGATGAGCGCCGAGTACGGCGCAACGCCCGCGCAGCTCGCCCTGGCGTGGTTGCTGCGCCGCTCGCCGGTCATGCTGCCGATTCCGGGCACCTCTTCGATAGCACATCTGGAGGAGAACCTCGCCAGCGCCGAGGTGGAGCTCACTGACGACCGGTTCGAGGCCCTAACCCAGGCCGCCTAACCCCAATCTCGCGATAACTGAACATCTATGCTGGTTTACCCGATTTGGGCAAGCTCTTTAGGTTCACATTCGGATGGGGTTTTTGTCGGTTTAGCGTGCGGGTGGCTGCTACCGCCCGCTCGGTAGCCGAGGACGACACCGACCCGGTCCGCCCCGGGGCTGGCGCCTCCTCGCCACGCACGGGGGAAGGACGCCGGCACCGCGATGAACCAGCAGGACCACACCCACGAACCCGAACCGGGCCGCCCCGGCAGACACGAGACGAGGTCACCGCGGCGCTGGTGGGCCGTCGGCCTCGCCGGCGTTACCGGACTCGCCCTCACCACCGTCGGCATCGCCACCACCCCGGCCGCCGACGCCAGTGGAGGCGCCCTCACCACCGACAACCGCACTGGCAAACCCCACCCGCCCAACAGCGACAACCGCGGCAGGGAACAGGGCCAACAGGACGACAGGAACAAGGGCAAGAAGGAGAAGAAGCCGCCGGGCACCCCCGTGCCCTGCGACGCCGACGCCCTGATCGCCGCGATCACCCTCGCCAACGCCCGCGGCGGCGCCACCCTCGACCTCGCCAACACGTGCACCTACCTACTCACCGCCCTCATCGACGACGCCGGCCTCCCCGCCATCACCACCCCCATCACCCTCAACGGCGGCACACACACCACCATCGAACGCGCCGCCGCCGCCGAACAATTCAGAATCCTCACCGTCGACACCGGCGGCGACCTCACCCTCAACCACCTCACCATCACCGGCGGACACACCGACAGCAACGGCGGCGCAATCCTCGTCAACACCGGCGGCGCACTCACCACCAACCACAGCACCATCACCCGCAACATCGCCGCCACCGCAGGAGGCGGCATCGGCAACAACGGCACCACGACCGCCAACCACTCCACCGTCAGCCGAAACACCGCCAGCGACAGCGGCGGCGGAATCCACAGTCTCGGCCACCTGAAAGTCAGGGAGTCTCACGTCGATGCAAACATCGCCAACGCTGGCGGCGGCATCTTTGCGTCCGGCAACACCGTCACCGTCAAGGGCGGCAGCATCTCCGGCAACCAAGCAGGCACCACTGGAGGGTTGTTCGCGTTCGGTGCCAACGGTGTGGTGACCGGCACCAGAATCACCGGAAACACCAGCTCCGGCAGTGGTGCCGGCGTCCGGGTTGACAACACCGCACAGCTGACGATGCGGCACGTCAACCTGTCGGACAACACATCGGACATCTCAGGAGGCGGGTTGTTGGTCGCAGAGGGGGACAACTTCGCCGTGGTCGAGGACAGTCTCCTCGAGAACAACACCACCACGTTCACTGGCGGAGGAGTCTTCAACAGTGGAGAAACGGTGTTGCGCCGGACAAAGGTCATCGGCAACCAGGCCGATGTGGGCGGCGGTATCCAAAACTTCGGGACAGTCAACCTGTTCACGACGAAGGTAACCAAGAACATCGCCATCACCATCGGCGGCGGCATCCTCAACAGCGGCGGAACGGTGAACCTGAACACCGCCACTGGCACCGTCGTCATCAAGAACCGGCCCAACAACTGCGTAAGCGTTCCCGGGTGCGCGGGCTAGCCCAGCGCCTGACCGTCACGAGGGGTTCCGCCCGGCCGCTGTTGGCGGCAGGGCGGAACCCCTCGCCCTCCTCCCCCAATCCACCGGCCGTGCTCAGGTGGTCTGTACAAGCTGGATCAGATTGCCGCAGGTGTCGTCCAGGACCGCCGTGGTGACAGCACCCATCTGCAGGGGCTCCTGGGTAAACCGGACCCCCAAGCCGTGAAGTCGTTCGACTTCTGCGCGGACATCCTCGACGGCGAAAGACGCGGCCGGAATCCCATCGTTGACCAGCGCCTCCTTCCACGGCTTGGCCGCGGGGTGGGCCTCCGGTTCGAGCAGCAGCTCGCAGCCGCCCGGATCCTCCGGCGAGACGACCGTGAGCCAGCGATAGTCGCCGAGCGGAACCTCCGTCTTCTGCACGAATCCCAGCACCTCGGTGTAGAACCGCAGTGCCACCTCCTGGTCGTGCACCAGAACGCTGGTGAGATAGATGCGCATCAGCTCTCCTTCGCTTCGCGGTTGCGCCATCGATCGGTAAGGCGCTCCAAGGGCTCGGTGTTGAGGTGGTGAAACTTGTAACGACCCGCCCGCCGGCTGACGACCAGGTCCGCCCTGATCAGCACCTCCAGGTGCTGTGAGATCGCCTGGCGGGACGAACCGAGCTGGTGCTTCATGGCCAGTCGTGAGCAGATCTCGAACAACGTCTGGCCATCCCGCTCCGCCAGCTCGTCGAGGATCTTCCGGCGGGTCGGGTCGGCCAACGCCTTGAAGACGTCGCCCGTTGCCGCCGGATGGCCTTTGTCTGCGCCAGCATCACTCACCCGCCAATGATAGGCAAGCAGATACTTGCCTATCAAGCCGCCACCGTCAACCGCGCACAGCCACGGGAGTCAGCCCCCGCCACCTCGCCCCCGCACCCTGCGACGCCACGCGCTCTATGTCGATCTATCGATCCCGTGAGAACCTGAAACCCTCGCGCGATCGCACGGCTACCTACGGCTACCTCCGCTGGAGGCGCGCATGGTCCAGATGTCACTCTTCGGTCCCAGTGGGGCCGACCCCGGCCCGAAGCCGGCCGACGACCGCATCGTTCGACTACAACTTCTGATCACGGTGAAGGCTGCACCGAACCCCTCAGAAAAGTATGGAGAGACCGTCTGTGTGGCGGGGCTGCGGACGAACATGTGGAGACCGACATGGGTCCGCCTCTACCCGATCAACTTCCGGCACCTCGACAGCGACGAGGCGTTCAGGAAATACGACATCATCTCCGTGGACGCCAAACCCGCGCGGCAGGATCAGCGGCGTGAGAGCTGGAAGCCGATCATGGACAGGATCCAGAAAGAGCGCCATCTCCACGGCTGGAGGTCGCGACAGCCGTTGCTTGACCCGGCTGTCGAGGATTCGATGTGTCGCCTCAACCGCGAGGCTCAGGATCACGCAGACGCGCAATCTCTGGCCCTCGTGCGCCCCAAGGAGGTTCGCGCTCTCAAGGTCACACCGCACCCCGGCTGGGACGCTGACGAGCAACGCAAGACCGAGGCGTACGCAAGCCAGCCAGACCTGTTCAGCGGCCGAAGCAGGACCCCACTGGAGGCTCCCCGCTTCAGGGCTGCGTACCACTACCGCTGCCACGAGCGCGGTTGCAAAGGACACAAGCAGCACGTCATCGACTGGGAGTTGGTAGCGCTACAACGCCGACTCGCTGGCTACTCGGATGCCGCTCTACAGGAAGCGCTGGAAGCCAAGTTTCTGGCAGAGATGTGCGCGCCGAACCGTGACGTCGCCTTCTACGTCGGCAACCAGGCCAAGCGCGTGCGCGCCTTCAGCGTGCTGGGCGTGTACTGGCCGAGGCGATAGGGATCCGCTCTTCGAGTGCGCGCATCACGACCTGGCGGTGACACCGACTTTCATCCGCCTCGAAACAGAGCAGCGCTACCAGTTCGCGTTGCGCCGTCTCGGCGAGCGCGTCGAGCACTGCCAGAGACTCGGCGTGGTGCAGCCGAGAGGCGTACACCGCCCGCGCAGATCGCAACTCCTCGGGGTTGCCACCGAATCCGGGACGGTTTTCTTTCGGGTTACCGAGTTCCCGGCGATGCTCGTAAACGATGCCCTGCGCCGCGAGCGCCTGACTGAGGGCCGACTTGCTGAAGCCCCGCTTGCGGGAGATCGGCGTCATCCGGACATCCACCAGGCGTGTAACACCTATGTCCGCGAGGTCCGTCACAAACTCATCGATGGAGCGGCCCTCGTAGCCGACACCCAGGACGCCGGCCCGGTTACCCACAGCTGAGGTGACGCTCATCGGGACACCCTTTCACGACTGGCCTGCCAAGACCATCGGGACAGCCGAGGAAAGTGCCGCCCTATACGCACAGTGCCGCTACCACTACGAATGAGGTAGAGGAGCACGCACGACCGCGATCCCCCGCGTATGCATCATCCGAACTCCTCCACATCAGACGCTCCCGTCGATGCAAGGATCTCCGGCGCGCGGCCGCGCGGATCTTACCGATTGCCTACGGCTGCGTGCCGGTGATCAGGTCGGCGGCGCGTTCGGCGACGGCCAGCACGGTGGCGTTGGTGTTGGCCGACACCTGACCCGGCAGCACCGAGGCGTCCGCGATCCGCAGCCCGTCGAGGCCGTGCACGCGGAGGTCGAGGCCGACCACCGTGTCGTCGCCGGTGCCGAGGCGGCACGTGCCGATCGGGTGGAAGTAGGTCATCGCCGAGACTGGGACGTAGTCGTCGAGGGCCGCGTCGGTGGTCACGCCGGCGCCGGGCAGCGCCTCGTCGCCGCGCCACGGGTCCAGGCTCGGGCGCAGGGCCACGTCGCGGGCGATCCGCAGCCCGTGCCGGAGCCGGGCCACGTCGCGGCGGTCGGTGAGCATGCCGGGGTTGATCAGCGGCGCCGCCGTCGGGTCGGCGCTCGCCAGTTCGACCGAGCCGTGACTGTACGGCGTGACGAGTCCCACCGCGATCGAGAACCCGGCCGGCGGTCCGGTGAGCTCCGGCGGGTGGTAGGGCAGATGGGCCACCATCAGTTGCAGGGCCGGCTCGCCCGGTTGGTCCGGGGACACCGTGGCCGACACCGACGCCACGCCGTAAACCGTCGTGGGCAGTTCCCGGCCGGCCGCGAAGGTGATCGTGCTGTGCACGTGGTCGCGCAGGTTGGCGCCGACGGCGGGCCGGTCGGCGACCACCTCGATCCGGTGCGCCCGCAGCTGATCGGCCGGCCCGATGCCGGAGCGCAGCAGCAGGTGTGGCGAGCCGATGGCCCCGGCGGCCAGCACCACCTCGCGGTTCGCGGCGATCCGGCCGGCGGGCACTTCCACCCCGGTGACGCGCCCTCGATCGACGGTGAGACGCAGCACCGGGGTGTCGGCCCGGATGGTCAGGTTGGACCGGTCGCGCGTCCTGGAGTCGAGGTACGCGTCAGCCGCGCTCTGCCGCTCTCCCCCAGCCATGGCGATCTGGTGGAAGGCGACCTGTTCCAGGCGGGGATCGGCACGCATCGCGGCGACGGCGGCGTGCTCGAAGGACGTGCCCGCGGACCTCGGCAGGGCGAACTTCGCCTCGGCCCGCTCGACGTACGGCAGCAGGTCGGCCGCGCCCCACCCCTTGGCTCCGGCGGCTGCCCAGGCGTTGAAGTTGGCCGGGGGGGCCCGCAGGTGGGTGAGGCCGTTGATGGCGCTCGACCCGCCGATCGCCCGGCCGCGCGGGTAGTACAGCACCCGGCCGCCCAGGCCCGGCTGCGCGACGGTGCTGAACCGCCAGTCGACCTCGGTGCCGAGCAGGAACGGCCAGCGACCCGGGACGACCATGTCCGGGGGCCGTTCGTCCGGACCGGCCTCCAGCAGCAGCACGGTGGTTGCCGGGTCGGCGGACAGTCGGTGGGCCAGCACCGACCCCGCGGTCCCGCCACCGACGACGAGGAAGTCGAACCCCATCGGTCAGGCACCGGCCGGGTCGGCGGCGGGCTGCTTGACCACTTCGGGGGCGGGCTCGCCGGCCGGGAAACGGTACGGCCCGGCGAACTGCAACGCCACGGCGGCGAGCACGGCGCCCACGGCGGCGACGGTGATGATCGGGTCGTAGCTGCCGAACAGGTCGTAGGTCGCCGAGAAGACGATCGCGCCGAGCAGCCCGCCGATGAAGTAGGCCGAGTACAGGACGGCGAACACCCCGGTGAAGTGCCGGGAGCCGAAGTAGCGCCGGGCCAGGTAGGGCATCAGGTCACCCTCGCCGCCGATGGACAGGCCGACCAGCACCGCCGAGATGGTCACCGTGGTCAGGCTCACCGGAAGGAGGACCAGGATCGCGTACCCCGACGCGCCGAACGCGATGAAGGTCCCGCCGACGACGGCGGCGTGGATCCGGTCCATCACCAGACCGGCGGTGAGCCGGCCGAGGAGCAGGCCGAGCCCGGCCGCGGTGGCCGCGCCGGCCGCCTGCTGCAGGGTGAGCCCGTTGTCCTGGCTGAACGCGGCGGCGTTGACCGAGAAGCCCAGCCCGAGCGCGTAGGCCACGAACAGCACGCCCCACAGCAGCAGGAACTTACCGCTGCGGATCGCCTCACGCACGGTCTGCCCGGCGCCGACCAGCGCCGTGGTCACCTTCGGCTCCGGGCCGCCGGTGCCCTTGGGGAAGCCGATCACCACGCTGAGCAGGCCACCGGTGGCGGCGATGACGGCGAGCACGACGTACGCGTTGCGCCAGCCGACGCCGGTAATCAGCGCGCCGGTGAGGATCGGGATCAGCGACGCGCCGACACCGACACCGGTCATCGTGATGCCCAGGGCCAGGCCGAGGCGCTGGTCGAAGTAGCGCGGCATCAGCGACAGGTAGGCGACGGCCGACGAGCCACCGGCCACCGCGCCCATCAGCAACGCCAGGATCAGGAAGTACTCGGTGCGGGCGGGGGCCGCGGCCATCAGCAGCATGCCGAGCGACACCAGCAGGACCGAGCCCAGCACCGTCCAGCGGGCACCGAGCCGGGCGATCACCCGGCCGACCAGCAGGGTGGCGACGGCCGCGCCGAGCAGGGACAGCGCGCCGGCCGAGGCGAGTTGGGTGCGGTTCCAGCCGAAGTCGTCGGTGATCGGCACCAGAAACAGCGCCAGGGTACTGAAGTAGACCGGGGTGAATCCGGTGCTCAGCCCGAGCACGGCTCCGAGGACGATACGGATCTGGTGGCTCCGTGGTGCCGGCGTCGTCGACATCGTGGCATTCTCCTCGGCCTTTCTATCAGTGTCAATAACATTGACATACGTCATTGCAAAATGGTCAGGAATGGCGACTGCGCGTCAGGATCTCTGACGCATGGGCGGATCATTCGTGGCGACCGCATAGGACGCGCACGTGACGGCGGCCCGGGCGGCGGCCAGGGCCTCCTGCCGGTGGGCCCGGGCATCACCCGGTTCGGTCACCGCCCGCGCCGACTCCAGGGCGCACTCGATCAGGCAGAGCAGCGTCTCGCCGGCCGGGTCGGAGCGGTCGCCGCCCTCGCCGAGGCGTCGGGCGGCCGCCTCCAGCAACGCCCGCGCCTCGGTCACCTCGTCCACGGCCCGCCCGTCCGATCGTGCAGATCCGTCGCGTACCGGCGGATGAGGTCGCTGGTCAGGTGCGGTATCTCCCCGGCCACCGCCCGGAAGCGCTCCGACGGCAGGGCCGACCCGGGCACCGCCGGCTCCGGTTCGCGGAAGGCGTGCAGCAGCGGCAGGACCGAGTGCTGCCGGTGCGTCTCGGGCAGCGCGCGCAGGGCGGCCTCGGCGCGGGCGAGCCAGTCGGCGTGCTCCGGGATCCGCTCGATGCGGCGGCCGTCCTCGATCAGCCACGTCACCACGGTGTCCAGGGAGATGCCGTCGTCGTGCGGGTTCACCACGTGCCGGGTCCGGAATCCGGGTGCGCCGGAACCCAGGCCGACGATCGCGGCCGCGGTGAAGTCGACCGGCAGCCCGTCGTAGTGTGCGCGACCGGGCTGATAGAAAGACTCCGGTGCCATCCCGGTGGCGAGGACGCTGAACACCAGGCGGCTGAACAGGTCGCCCGCGTTCAGTTGCCCGGCGTACCTACGGTGGGCCAGGAGCATGCTGGCCCGGAAGACCGTGACCGGCAACGCGAACCGGTCGTGCGCCTCCCGCAGCAGCACCTCGCCGGCCCACTTGCTGGTCGCGTACCCGCTCGCGTAGCCGCCGTCGACCGGCTGCACCGGCAGGGCGACCCGCACGTCGGCGTCCTCGTCGAGCGGCGGCCCGGTCCCGGCCGCGAGCGGAGCGGCGGCGACGGCCACGCTGGAGACGTAGGTGACCGGCTTGATCCGGGTGGTCAGGGCCAACCGGATCACCTCGGCGGTCCCGGCCACGTTGGCCTCGAACAGGTGCGGGTACGGCAGCACGTGGTTGACCAGCGCGCCGGCGTGCACAATCAGATCCACTTCGGACGCGAGCCGGGCCCAGGTCGCCTCGTCCAGGCCCAGCCGGGGTTCGGCCAGGTCGCCGGCCACCACCTCCAGGTGCTTGGCCGCCTCCGGTTCCGGATCGACGCCCGCGAAGGCGTCGGCCAGTCGCTGCCCGGCGGCCTCGGCGTCCCGGCCGCGGACCACGGCGATCAGCCGGCCGCCGTCCGGGGCCAGCCGGCGCAGCCACTCCAGGGCGAGGAAGCGGCCCAGGTAGCCGGCCGCCCCGGTGAGCAGAACGCAGTGGGGCACCCCGGCCGGGCCAGGGAGTCGGGCGGCGGTCTCGCGGATCCCGGCGTCCAGGAACCGATCGAGGGTCAGATCCCGGGCGTACGCCTGGGCAGCGCCCGCTCCGTGCACCGACCCGAAGGTGGGCCGTCCGGTCGTACCATCGCGTTTGGACTCGATGAACCCGGCCAGCTGCCGCAGATCGTGACCGGGCCGCAGCACGACGTCGACCGGCACCGGCACGGCGAAGATGTCGTGCAGCAGGTTGGCCAGGGTCACCGCCGACAGCGAATCGCCGCCCAGGTCCCGGAAGCACGTGTCCGGGCGCATCTCGGCCGCCGTCCCGCCGAGCAGCGCCCGCACCGCCCGCTGGACCGTCTCCAGCGCCGGCCGGTCACCGCCGGTCCGGCGCAGATCGAGCAGCTCCTGCTCCGCGCGGGCGGCGATCCGGTCGTACAGCTGGTCGAGCTCCGCCCGGTAACGCTCGACCAGCCGGGGGCGCAGCAGCTTGCGATTGTCCGAGAGCAGGCCGTTGCGGTGACTGAACGGCTCGGTCTCGATCAGCTGCCCGCGCGGGATCTCGTAGGAGTTCAGGCCGGCGTCCCGGGCCACCCGCCGCAACGACTCGCCCAGCAACTGGTCCAGCCGGTCCGGGTCGTCCCCGTGCGCGGCCAGCGCCTCCGGGGTGGGCACCACGACGGCCAGCAGGTGGGAGCGTTCGCTGTCGCCGTAGACGAAGATCTGCCGCACCAACGGGCCGGCGCCGAGCACCGATTCCACCCGGGAGGCGGCCACGAACTCGCCCTGGGACAGCTTCAGCACGCTGGTGCGGCGGTCCACGAAGGCGATCCGGCGGGGGCCGAGCTCGGCGACGATGTCACCGGTCCGGTAGTAGCCGTCCGCGTCGAACAGTTCTGCGGTCAGCTCGGGATGCCGGTAGTAGCCGGGGATGCCGGTCGCCCGTAGCAGCAGCTCGCCGCGCGGGTACGGGACGTCGGTGCCGAAGTAGCCGAGTTCGGGCACGTCGACCAGCCGGTAGTCGAGCACCGGCGGGTTCATCAGGGTCCCGTTGACGGCGATGCCGGCCACCTCGGTGGAGCCGTACATGTCGTGCAGCGGGACGCCGAGCAGCGTTTCCATGAAGCCGGTCAGCGCGGCCGACAGCGGCGCGGAGCCGCACGTGGCGAACGCGACCCGCCCGCCGAGAGCCTCGGCCCGGGCCCGCTCGTCCGGCTCGCCCCGATAGCGCTGGTGCAGCATCTCGCAGACCCGCGGCACCAGCGACATCTCGGTCGGCCGGACCAGCGCGAGGTCCTCGAACAGGGTGGACAGGTCGGCGGCGGCGGTGAAGCAGCTGAGTCCACCGCGGGCCAGGGTGTTCATCAGCGTGAAGTGGCCGCCGATGTGGCTCAGCGGCATGTAGTGCACAGTGCTCAGCCCCCCGTCCGGCGTCCGCCGCGCCCGGTCCTCCCACATCACCCGGGCCAGCCACTCGGGATACATCGCGCCCTTGGGTGTGCCGGAGCTGCCCGAGGTGTATACCAGCATGGCGAGCGGGTCCTCATCGTCACCGGGCACGTACGGCGGCGCCTCGGGGAGAGTCACGCCCAGGTCGAGGAGATCGGACAGGGCGACCACCCCGACGTCCCGGGCGGCGGCGAACCGATCCGCCTGGTCGTCGTCGCGCGGGTCGTAGTCGAACACCACCACCCGCCGGATCGAGGACGACCCACGGGCCAGCTCGGCCGCCACATCCAGACGATCGATGGCGGTGGCGAGCAGGACCGGCTCGGTCTCAGTCAGGATGGCGGCCAGGTTCGCCGGCGACACGCTGGTCTGCAGCGGCACGCTGACGACGCCGAGATAGCCGCACGTCAGCTTCAGGGTCGCGTAGTCCCGGCTGGTGAAGCCGAGCAGCGCCACCCGATCCCCGGCGGCCAGAGGGTGCTCCGGGTGGTGGTGCCACTCGGCCGCCACCGCGCCGACCCGGCCCCACAGTTCGCGATAGGTGATCGTCTCGAAGCGGGGCAGCAGCCGGGCCGAGACCCGCCCGGTGCGGTCGTCCCGGATGTACTCCCGGGCGCGCTCCCCGACGGCGGGCCGATCGCCGAAGCGGGCGAAGACATCTGCCATTACCTGCGCGAGTCGCAATGTATTCATTTACCGACACATGCTAGCAGGAACCCGTTCCGGCAGTCACGGCCACAAATCGATGACTAGGGGTTTTGATAACAGAATTGCCGGGCCCGGAGGCAGTTGATAACAATTTATGGGTGCCGATCGAACTGGACGAGGCGTTCGTGCAGGATCCCTACGCGGTGTACGAGAGGTTGCGCGCCGAGGGCCCGGCGCACCGGGTCCGGATGCCGCCCGGGGTCCCGCTGATCGGCGGGCTGCCGGTCTGGCTGATCACCGGGTACGACGCCGTGCGGGCCGCGCTGGCCGATTCCCGGCTGAGCACCGACCTGCACCGGATCGACGGGCTGTTCGCGCAGAAGGACCCCGACCGCAGCCACCGCGGCGGCTTCTCGTCGGCCCTGGCCAGCCACATGATGCACACCGATCCGCCGGACCACACCCGACTGCGCAAGCTGGTCAGCCAGGCCTTCACCCGGCGGGCCATCGAGGCGCTCCGGCCGCGGATCCAGCAGACCACCGACGAACTGATCGCGGACCTGGCCGGACACGACACGGTGGACCTGCTGGACGCCTTCGCGTTCCCGCTGCCGATCCGGGTGATCTGCCTGCTGCTCGGCGTGCCGGTCGCGGAGCAGGAGAACTTCCGGTCCTGGTCCCGGGCACTCGTCTCGGGCCACTCCCCCGAGGCGGCGGCCACCGCCGCGACCGAGGTGGCCGCCTACCTCGGCGACCTGGTCGAACGCAAACGCCAGGCCACCACCGACGACGTCCTCACCGCGCTGGTCACGGCGCACGACGTGGACGACCGGCTGACCCACACCGAACTCGTCTCGACCGCCTACCTGCTGTTCATCGCCGGGTTCGAGACCACCTTGAACGCCCTGGGCAACGGCACCCTGCACCTGATGCTCCACCGGGACCAGTGGACGGCGCTGCGGGCCGACCGGGCGCTGCTCGACAACGCGGTCGAGGAGTTCCTGCGGTTGGAGAGCCCGCTCAAGCACGCCACCTTCCGGTGTGCCACCGAATCGCTGCGGATCGGCGACGCCGAGATCGCGGCCGGCGACTTCGTCCTGCTGGCCATCGCCTCGGCTAACCGGGACCCGCGCCGGTTCCCCGATCCGCACACGCTGGACGTCCGCCGACCGGCCGCCGGCCATCTCGCCTTCGGCCACGGCATCCACCACTGCCTCGGCGCGCCGCTGGCCCGGGTCGAGGTGCGGATGGCGTTCGACGCGCTGCTCGACGCGTTCCCGGACCTGCGGCTCGCCACCGACCCGGCCGGCCTGCGCTGGCGCAACAGCACGATCATCCGCGGGCTCGACTCCCTCCCGGTCCATCTGAACAACTAGAGAGGTGCGGCGCGATGCGCATTTGCGGGATCAAGGCCTCACACGACGGCGGCGTCGCCGTCATCGAGGACGGCCGCCTGCTGTTCAGCTACGAGATCGAGAAGCTGGGCAACAGCGAACGGTACAGCTCGCTCGGTGACCTGGACCGGGTGTCCGCGATCCTGGCGATGGAGGGCCTGTCGCCGGCCGGCATCGACCAGTTCGTGGTCGACGGGTGGTACACCACGGACGCCGCCGGCGACCCCGCCGTCGCGGTCGACGCGGGCGGGCGGCCGGTTCAGCTCCGGGTCGCGCCGTACGTGGAGCACCCCGGCCCCCTGCAACGGCATTCGTTCCACACACCCGGGCTCGGCAACTACGTCAGCTATTCGCACGTCGCCAACCACCTCATCGGCACGTACTGCGCGAGCCCATTCGCCGCCCGGGGCGAGGACGCGTTCGTGCTGGTCTGGGACGGCATCATCCACCCGCGCCTCTATCGGGTGCGGGCCGCGACCCAGGAGGTGAGCCTGGTCGAGGTCCTGCTGCCGGTCTTCGGCGGGAGCTTCGCGGCCTTCTGCGCGCGGTTCGAGCCGTACCTGCGGCCGACCGAGGACATGGCGTCCGAGCGGGCCATTCGGCACCACCTGTCGGTGGCCGGCAAGGCGATGGCGTACGCGGCCAAGGGCCGGGTCGAGACCGGCGCGTTCGCGGTCTTCGACGACCTGGTGACCGAATACCGCGACTATCCGGTCGACCGGGTCGGCATGCTGGGCGACAAGGTGGCCGTCAACCGGGACGAGCTGCTGCCCGGCCTGACCAACGCCGACCTGATCGCCACCTATCAGGCCTACCTCGGCGACCGGCTGCTGGTGCGGCTCGTCTCGGCGATCCGCAGCCGGTTCCCGGACGGACGGCACAACCTGGTGATGGGCGGCGGCTGCGCGCTGAACATCAAGTGGAACACCGCGATCCGGGCCACCGGGATGTTCCGGGAGGTCTTCATCCCGCCCTTCCCGAACGACGCAGGGGCGGCGATCGGAACGGCGGCCTGCGAGATGTTCCGGGGCGGCCGCACCGCCCTGGAGTGGGACGTCTATCGCGGGCCCCGGATCACCACCGGCGAGCTGCCCGCCGGGTGGACGGCCCGGCCCTGCAACGAACGGGAGCTGGCCGCGCTGCTGCACACCGAGGACGAGCCGGTGGTGGTGCTATCCGGCCGGGCCGAGCTGGGCCCGCGGGCGCTGGGCAACCGGAGCATCCTCGCGGCGGCCACCAGCACCCGGATGAAGGACCGGCTCAACGACATCAAGAACCGGGCCGGATACCGTCCGGTGGCGCCGATCTGCCTGGCGGACCGGGCACCCGAGGTGTTCGAGCCGGGCACCCCCGACCCGTACATGATCTTTGAGCACCGGATGCGGTCGGGCTGGGCCGAGCGGGTGCCGGCCATCGTGCACCTGGACGGCACGGCTCGTCTGCAGACCATTGAATCCACTCAGGACACCACGACGGTGCGCATTCTCCGGGCGTATGCCGAGATCAGTGGCATTCCGGTGCTGTGCAACACCAGCGCCAACCTGGAGGGGCGGGGATTCTTCCCGGACGTCGAGTCGGCCGCCCGGTGGGGTGGCACGCGCTACATCTGGTCGGAGGGGACCCTTTACACGCGCTGACCCTCACACCGAGAAAGGGGCAGGGCAGCCAGGGCCTTTGCGTGGTCGATTAAGGTGCGTCTGACCTGGCCTGACTAGGTGGCGTGGCCCGTGTGGAGGGTGACGTGGAACGGGTGTGGTACCGGCACCGGACCCGCCGTCGCGGCCGTCCTGCGCAACACCACCATCGGATTCCACCGCGGCAACGGCGAGACCAACATCGCCAGGGCCAACCGCCGCCCCCACGACCTCATCACCACCGTGACCAGCGGCTACCCAACTACGCAATGACCCTGGCAGGGCGCCCGATCGGCGCCTTGCCCCCTTCGTACGCGATCAGCTGAGCAACCCGGCGACCAGCGCCGCCAGCACGATCCAGCCGAAATAGGTGTTGGCCACGAAGGCGTCCCAGCACGACTTCGGCTTGTCCAGGTCGACCCGGGCGATCAGATAGGCCAGGTATCCGCCGGCCAGCGCGGCGACCGGATAGAAGGCCCAGTCGGTGGCCACCAGGGAACCGGCCCACAGCACGCCGCCGACGCTCAGGACGGCGAAGACCGCGAGCCACACCTTGGTGGCGTCGCCGAACAGCAGGGCGGACGACCGGACCCCGATCCGCCGGTCGAACTCCTTGTCCTGATGGGAATAGATGGCGTCGTGGATCAGGGTCCAAAACGCGCCCCCGGCGTAGAGGGCATAGACCGCGAGCGGATAGTCCGCGCTGCCGGTCACCGCCGTCCAGCCGACGAACACGTAGATGCTCATCACCAGGGCCAGGAACGCCGACGGCCAGACGAAGATGCGCTTCATGTACGGGTACGCGAAGATCAGCGGGTACGAGGCCGCCACCACCACGGCCGTCGCCACGTTGGCCACCGCCAGGACCAGCAGCGCCACCACTCCCTGGGCGACGGCGAACAGCAACGCGTTCCGGACACCGATCGCGCCCGACGCGACCGGCCGTGACACGGTGCGCGCGACCCGGGAGTCCACCTCGCGGTCGACCACGTCGTTGATCGCGCAGGCGGCGCCGCGCACCAGCACCGCGGCCACGGCGAGCACCACCAGGGCCCGGACGTCCGGGCGGTTCCCGGAGGCGAGCACCACCGCCCACAGCCCGGGCAGCAGGTACAGCACGTACCCGGTCGGCCGGTCCAGGCGCATCAGCAGCAGGTAGTCGCGGATCGAGTCGGGGCTCCGGGTGACCACACCTGCAGAAAGTTTGTGCAGCATCAGGATCCCATCACCGGTGGACGACGCGATTGAAAAGTGCGGCCAGTCCGGCCGATGCCGCCGGGTCCAGTTCGGCCCTTGCGAGGTGGTCCAGGGCCTCGTCGAGGTGCCGTCGGGAGCGTTCCTCGGCGGCACGCCGGCCACCGGACTCCTCGATCAGGGCGGCCATCTCGGCCAGGTATGCCGCCGTCGTCCCGTCGCCCGCCCACAGCCCGCACAGGCGCTCGCCGGCCGGGTTACCGGCGGTCAGCCCGGCCAGCACCGGGAAGGACGGGTTCCGCCGTTCCAGGTCACCCCGCACCGGCTTGCCGGTCACCGCCGGGTCACCCCAGATGTCCTCGACGTCATTGGCGATCTGGAAGGCCAGACCCAGATGGCGGCCGGCCCCACGCAGGGCGTCCCGGACCGGCTCCGGCCGACCGGCCCGCAACGCCGGGGTCACCAGCGCGCACTCCAGCAACGCGGAGGTCTTCTCGGTCACGATTCGGTTGTACTCGGCGACCCCCGTTCCGGCGCCGAGCCGGACGGTGAGCTCGCGGGACTGGCCGGCCAGGACCAGCCGGAGCGCCTCGGCGAACGCGGCGGCGATCTCGGCCCGCCCGGCGCCCGGGTCGTCGACGACCATCTGCAGACTGAGCGCCTGCAACGCGTCCCCGGCCAGGATGGCCGGGCCGGCGCCGAACACCTGCCACGCCGCCGGGCGGCCGCGGCGCAGCTCGTCGGCGTCGATGATGTCGTCGTGGATCAGGGTCGAGTTGTGCAGCAGCTCCAGGGCGACGGCCGGGGACCGGACGTCCTCGGGCCACAGACCCAGCCCCTCGGCCGCCAGCGTCATGAGGCCGGCGCGGGTCAGCTTGCCACCGGTTTCGTGATCACTGGTGAACCCCAGGTGGTAGGCGCAGATCCGGGCCAGGGTCGGCTCCAGGGCGGACACACGCTGCCGGATGACGGACGACACCGCCCCCGGCGATGTTTCGAGTGTGCTCATCGACGATTCCCCTCCGGGGGTCGCGAAATGGAATTCCCCAGTCCTGAGGCTCACCTGCGTTTCCGGACTTGTCAAACGATTCCGTCGCACCTTAGGAAAAACCTCAAAGCTTCTCTTCAGATGCGCCCATGTGGACTATTGTTCAGCCGAACAGGGAGGTGGCTAAATGCCTATCTCGGCTGATTCCGAGCAGGTGCAGGGCAGACCATTCGACCCGTACGGCGCGCATCGCGACGACCCGTACGCCTTCTTGGCCGGCCTCGGCGTCTTTTATGCCCCACTGCTGGATGCCTGGTGCGTCACCCGGCGCGAAGACATGGTGGCGGTACTGCGTGACGATCGGAGTTTCTCGGCCCGCGACCACAATCCGCGTCCCGCGGTGGCCCTGCCAGACGACGTGAATCAGATGTTCCGCACCTGGCGCGGCGCCGGCGCGGTGGCCGTCGGATCCCTCGACCCGCCCGCCCACGCCAAGATCAGGGACGTCCTCAACATCGGCTTCACGCCGGCCCGGGTCCGCGCCTTCGAACCGACCATGCGGGCGGTCGCCACCGATCTCGCCGACCGCATCGGCGACGCGCCGGAGTTCGATTTCATCGCCGACTTCGCGGTGCCGTTCGCCCTGGAGGTGATCGGCCGCCGCCTCGGCGTCCCGGACGATTATCTCGACCGGTGCCGCACCTGGTCGGAGCAACGCATCGAATTGATGATGGCGCAGGGCGACGCCGACCACGACCGGCTCCGGGAATTCGCCCGCGGGCTGATGGAATTCGGAGAATTCGCCCGGTCCCTGGTCCAGGACCGGGTGGCCGACCCGCGCGACGACCTGATCAGCGAACTGCTGCACGACGGCAAGGCGGGCCGCACGCTCACCGCCGACGAGGTCGCGGTGCAGATACCCACCCTGATCTTCGCCGGCCACATGACCTGCGCCGAGGCACTGGGCACGATCTTCTATCAGCAGCTGCGGTCACCGGGCGGCTGGGCCCGGGTGGTCGACCGGACGATCCCGGTCGGGGACCTGGTCGAGGAGGGGCTGCGGTTCGACAGCCCGCTGGCCGGCATGTACCGGACCGCGACCCGGGACGTGACGGTCGGCGGCATCCGGCTGACCGCCGGGAGCCGGCTCCTGCTGCTGTACGGTGCGGCTGGCCGGGACAGTCGCGCCCATGCCTGCCCGGCCGCGTTCCGCCCGGGCGACGGCTCGTCCGGGCATCTGGCGTTCGGCCACGGGATCCACTTCTGCCTGGGCGCCGGTTTCGCCCGCGCCGAACTGCGGGTCGCGGTGGAGGTCCTCGCCGCCCGGATGCCCGACCTGGGGCTGGCCCCGGGCCGGCCACCACGGTTCCGGCCGGTGTTCCCGTTGCGGGCCCTGACCGAGTTGCGGGTCACGCGATCCGGCGGAGGCTGCGGACCGTAAGCCGGACTGGCGCACCTGGTGGTGCTCGGCGCTGCCCTCAGGGCCGAGTCGGCGCCGCACCGGACGCCGTCTGTAGCGGGCGGGTCCCGGACCGTAACGGTGGTGACCACCGTGCCGTCGGCCTGCCGGACCTCCTTGGTCAGCACCCAGCCGCCGGCCAGATCGCCCTGGCCGTCGTCACCGCTCGCGATCGGCCGCTCGTCGGTGACCGGCGCCATGTAGTACGGCCCGGCCAGCAGCGCGGTGGCCAAGGCGCCGACCCCTGGCCGCCCCTCGACGAGACCTTCGAGCTCCAGCTCGCGGTAGGCCTTCGACACCGTGTTCGGGTTGATCGCCAGCGACCGGGCGACGTCACGCACCTTGGGCAACCGGTCGCCCGCAAGGCCGAACCGGCCCGGTCCACGCCAAGGGGCGCGAGCCGGGCTGGCTGGCTGGCTGGCTGGCTGGCTGGGGGGACGATCAGGCGCGGGTGGCGGTCAGGATGAGGTAGCCGCTCTCCGCCGCCGCCGCGGCTCGCCGCATGAAGTCGAGCAGCGAGGCGGTCTGCTCCTCGCCGACCAGGGCGACGAGATCGGCGCGCCGGGTCTCGACGGTGTCGGCCATCAGCGCCGTGGTCCGGGCGCAGTTGTCGGTGATGTCGCGAATCTCGACGTCGACGAAGCCGTTGGCGGCCAACGCGTTCCGGTACTCCTCGATGGTGCCCAGCGACTTGACCGCGTAGTTCTCGCAGATGTGGTCCAGGACCTTGCGACCCTCCTCGCTGACCGGGCCGCGCTCGATCACGTCGGCCACGGCAAGCCGGCCGCCGGGGCGCAGCACGCGGGCGGCCTCGGCGAGCACCCGGCCGCGGTCGGGCATGTGCCACATCGACTCGAACGCCCAGGCCGCATCGAACGAGCCGTCCGGGAAGGGCATGTTCATCGCGTCGGTGAACTGGAAGGTGGCCTGCCCGGCCAGCCCGGCCGCGTCCGCCCGGCCGTTGGCTTCGGCCACCTGGACGTGGCTGACCGAGATGCCCAGGACGTGCGCGCCGGTCGTTCGGGCGAGGCGCAGCGCGGGATGGCCGATGCCGCAGCCGATGTCCAGCACCCGCTGCCCCGGCGTCGCCGCCAGCCCCGCGATCATCATGTCGGTCAGCCGGTCGGTGGCGACCTCGATGGAGCTCTGGTCAGCGTCGTCGTCCCAGTAGCCGTAGTGGAAGTTGGGGCCCCAGGTGGACCCGTAGATCTGACCGATCCCGTCGTACACGTCGGCGACGTCGCCGGGGGCGGGAGACTGCTCGAGCGTCACGCGGAACTCCTCATAAGAACGGGCCGGACGTCACGTCAGTTCGAAACGCAGGAAGGACAGGCGCAGGCCGCCGGCTCTCCACTCGGTGCCCTGGGCCTGATTCGCCATCAGCGAGATCCGCAGGTGCCGGCGGTCCACCGGGGACAGGCTGGTGTCGGTGTCCAGCACCGCCTTGGTCCAGGCGGCGCTGGCGTCCCAGAACGGCGCCGTCTCAGCCGTCGCGTCGACCTCGTCCACCAGCCGGAAACCCGCGGACGCGGCGGCCTCGGTGTAGTCGTGCACCGTGGCCGGTTTGCAGTAGAAGTATTCGGTCCACACGTCGGCGCCGTGCGGGCGGGCGGTGAACACGTCTTCGATGCACACGCTCGCGCCCGGGCGCAGCACCTGGGCCAGCCGCTGGAACCAGCGCGGCCGGTCGAAATAGCCGCTGCTCTCGATGGCGACCGCCGCGTCGTAGGGTGCCTCCACCGGCAGGTCCATGGCATCGCAGACGAGCGCCCGGACCCGGTCGTCGACGCCGCACTCCCGGGCGAATTCCGTCACGATCGGCGCGTGGTCCGGCGCGTTGGTCACCGCGGTCACGTCGGCACCGTACTCCTGGGCCCAGAACAACGAGCCGCCGCCGAGACCGCAGCCGACGTCCAGGATCCGCCCGGACAGCCGGCTCTCGGCTCCCCAGGCCTCGGCCGCGAACCGCAGCAGACCCTCCTGGTGCCGCCGGATGCCGGCACGGATGGCGTCCGGCGTCAGGTCCTCGAGCACCGGCGCCGATCCGGACGGGTAGTAGCCCACGTGGTAGTGGATCTTGGGACCGGGGCCGTACTTGCGAACCAGTCTCGTGGTCTTGTCGTCGTAATACTGGCCGACAATTCTGACCTCATCCGGAAAGACCGATGCTTCTTTCGGGGAAATTGACATAGTCACTTCTCCAGGGGCCGATGCCGACGACGTAACTTTCATCGTCGTGGACCTTCTACGACCATGTCAACGAACCTGATCGGCTTTAGGAAAAACCCCAGAGAAGCGTCAATCAACGGTTTCGGCGGGCCACTCGCGGTGGCCACGTATCCGTCCGCAGAATCTCGAGGACGAACGCTCTGGACACCAGCGCGACCCGATTCGGCGCCTGCAGCTTGTCGGACATGACGCGGACGTGATAGTCGATGGTCTTGGGACTGAGATACAGCGCCCGGGACAGCCGATCGCTGGAGAAACCGGCCGCCACGCCCTCCAGGATCTGTGCCTGCAGGGAACTCAGCCACCAGCAACAGCCGTGCCGGCGGGCGCAGCCCGGGTGATACTCGCAATCGCGCACGTGGTTCGGCCGGTCCTCGGTCATCACCCTCACCCCACCCGATTCCGCCTGGTCGCCCGGACCTTCTCGGGCTCACAGATCAGCAGCTCGGCCGGGTTGCAGTCGAGGACCGCGCAGATCACCTCCAGGTCATCCAGGCGGATCGTCGTCGGGGTGCCGGCCCACAGCCCCGACATCTTCCCAGCGCTGATCTCCAGCCCGGCCTCGGCCAGCAACCGGCGCATGTCGGCCGACTTCCAGATCCCCATCTCGGCCGCACGCAGCCGCAGGTTCCACCGCACCGGTTCAGCCCTCCGTCGATTCGGGACTTCGACCCCCTATCGCGAACCCTGGAGTTTGTTCATGAATCCTGAATTTCCGCGTCCCCATCACCGGCACCGGCACCGAGCCATTCTCCCCGCGTCGTTCCGATCCACCCAACCCGTGAGTAACCCTATCCCCATCCCGTCGCACCCGCGATATGTGATGACGTAAATAAATTGGTCGTTGACACCGTAGCCGGAGATCCCGCAGGATGAAACCGGCATATGCAAGGGTGCCCTCGAAGACATCCCGAAAGTGTACCTTCTCACCACGTACGGGAGGTCGCCCGTGAACACCGTCGCCCAGTTGCCCTTCACGCAGACGCACGTGCTGGACGTCGCGCCGGCGCTGCGCCTGCTCCAGTCGCGCGGGAAAGTGCACCGGGTTCGTACCCCCGAAGGGGTGCCCGCGTGGCTGGTCACCGGTCATGCGGAGGTCCAGCAGCTGCTCGACGACGACCGGCTGAGCCGGTCCGATCCGGGCGGCCGGGACGGCGGCACCGCGTTGCTCAACAAGCTGCTGGGCCCGCTGGCCGACGACCACCCCCGGCTGCGGAGCCTGCTGGAACCGCAGTTCACCCCCGAACGGCTGGAACCGTTGCGGGCGATCGTCGAGAAGCTCACCGAGCAGCACCTGGACGAGCTGGCCACCCGGACCCCACCGGTCGACCTGCGCCCGGCCCTGGCCATGTCGCTGCCGATCCTGGTGCTGTGCGAGTGGCTCGGCGTGCCGGCCGAGGACAAGGACCGGTTCAGCGCCTGGACCCAGGACGCGGCCGGCGTCCAGGATCCGGAGCGGTCCCAGCGCGGCCTGGCCGAGTTGTTCGGCTACTGCCGGCAGCTGGTCGCGGCCAAGCGGCAGGACCCCGGCGACGACGTGATCTCCCGGCTGATCGCGACCGCGGGCATCGGCGACACGGAGGTTGTGGCGCTCACCGCACTGCTGCTGTTCGGGGGGTACGAGACGACGGTGGCCCGGATCGGCACCGGCGTCCTGCTGCTGCTGACCAACCCGGACCAGTGGGCCGCCGTGCGCGCCGACCCGGCCCTCATGCCAGCCACAGTGGACGAACTGCTGCGCCGGTCGATGCCGAACCCGCACAACGGCGGGATGCCCCGGTTCGCGCTGACCGGGTTCGAGATCGACGGCGCCGCCATCCGGGCCGGTGATCTGGTGCTGCTGAACATCATCGCGGCCAATCATGACGAGACCGCCTTCCCCGACCCGGACCGGCTCGACGTCACCCGCCCGACCGCGGGGAGTCTCGCCTTCGGGTACGGGCGGCACTCCTGTGTCGGCGCCCCGCTGGCCCGGATGGTGCTGCGGGTGACGCTGTCCCGGCTCATCACCCGCTTCCCGGACCTGTGCCTGGCGGTCGGCGTTGACGAGCTGAAGCTGCGCCACGAGACCCTGGTCGGCGGGCTGGTCGAGCTGCCGGTGACCTGGGGACCGCGATGACCGGCACCCGCTGGCAGGGCGACGCCGTCGACCTCGATGCCTACCTGGCCCGGATCGGGCACCACGGCGACGTGGCGCCGGACCTCGCCACGTTGCGCCGCCTGCACGCCGCGCACGTCGACGCGATCGCCTTCGACAACCTGGACGCGCTGCTCGGCCGGACCACCGTGCCGCTCGACCTGGACCGGGTCCAGGACAAGATCGTGCGGCAGGGTCGCGGCGGCTGGTGCCTGGAACAGGTCGTCCTGGCAGCGGCGGTGCTGGACCGCATCGGGTTCCGCGTCTCCGCGTTCGCGGCCCGGTCCCGCGTCCGCACCGGCAACCGGCACGGGCCCGCCGTGCACGTCGCCCTCCGCGTCGACCTGGCCGGCGACAGCTGGCTGTTCGACATCTCCTTCGGGGGGTACGGCCCGCACGAGCCGATCCGCCTGGCCGACGGGGCCCGGCTGGACGGCGACTGGTCGTTCGACCTGACCCGGGAACCGCACGGCGAGTACCGGCTGCGGTTCCTACACCCGGAGGGGCCGGCCGAGCTGTACGGCTTCACCACCGACCCGCGTTACCCGGCCGACTTCGAGGTGCTCAACCACTGGTGCCTGACGCACCCGAAGTCCCCGTTCAACCGGCAGATCGTGCTGCAGCGCACCCGACCCAAGGTGCGGCACCTGCTGATCGGCACCGCCCTCACCGAGCTGCGGCCCGGGCAACCGGGCACCGTCCGCGACCTCAGCCGCGACGACGCGCTCGCGGCGATCTGGGACGTCTTCGGAGTGTCCCTCGCGCCGAACGACCTCCGTGCCCTGCGCCGCACCATGGCCGGTGCCGCATGACGCGCACCCTGCTGGTCGACAACCACGACTCGTACACCTACAACCTGTTCCAGCTGATCACCGGGATCAGCGGCACGGAACCGACCGTCGTCGTCAACGACGATCCGGCCCTGCCCCGTCTGCGGCCGGCCGACTTCGACAACATCGTCGTCTCACCCGGACCGGGACGGCCGCAGAAGCCTCGCGACGTCGGCTTCGCCGGTGACCTGTTGGGCCGCACCACGTTGCCCGTGCTCGGGGTCTGTCTCGGCCACCAGATGATCGGGTACCTGGCCGGTGCCACGGTCGCTGCCGCCCCCGAGCCCCGGCACGGCCACCTGGCCCGGATCTTCCACGACGTGGACCCACTGTTCGCCGGGGTGCCCCGCGAGTTCACCGCGGTCCGGTACCACTCGCTGTGCGTCCGGGAGCCGCTGCCCGATGAGCTGATCGCGACGGCGTGGGCGGACGACGGCGTACTCATGGCATTGCGCCACCGCGACCGGCCGCAGTGGGGGGTGCAGTTCCACCCGGAGTCGGTCGCGTCGCGCTATGGCCGGGAAATCATCGGGAACTTCATCGAGCTGACCCCACGGCGCCGCCGTTTCTCGCGACCGCCCGCCCCCGCTGCGCCCATCTCCCCTGGTTCGCCGGCCGAACTCGGGATCGTCAGCACCGTGGTGCCGACCGCGGCCGATGCCGAGGCCGTCTTCCTCGACCTCTTCGGCGACAGCCCATACTCCTTCTGGCTGGACAGCAGCCGCGTGCAGGAGGGCCTGTCCCGGTTCTCGTTCCTCGGCGACACGTCCGGACCGCTCAGCGAGGTGCTGACCTACCGCGTCGGAAGCGGTGGCGTACACGTACGCGATGGCAGCGGCACCCGCACGGAGAGCGGCAGCGTGTTCGACGTCCTGGCCGAACGGCTGCGCCGGCGCCGGCTGCCCGCGGACGATCTGCCGTTCGACCTCACCGGCGGTTACGTCGGCTACTTCGGGTACGAGCTGAAGGCCGAGTGCGGCGCCACCGCCCGCCACACGGCCGAGACACCGGACGCGGTCTGGATGTTCGCCGACCGGATCGTCGCGGTCGACCATCAGGAGGGGCTGACCTATCTGGTCGCCGTGCACGACGAGAAAGGCCGGCCGGAGGCGCAGGCGTGGCTGGACCGGACGGCGGCGCGGCTTCGCCCTCTGCGCATCGCTGATACGGATGTTTCCGGCTTATCGGATGAGTTCGAAGATCATCTGACTCGGGACCGGAGTCGATACCTGGCCGACATCGCGGAGTGCCGGCGCCAACTGGCCCTCGGCGAGAGCTACGAGATCTGCCTGACCAACCGGCTGCACCTGCCCTTCCACGACGACGACACCGCCTTCTACCGCCGCCTCCGGAGGGCCAACCCGGCCCCGTACGCCGCCCTGCTGCGCCTCGGCGACGTGACCGTGTTCAGCTCCTCGCCGGAACGGTTCCTGCGCATCGAACGGGACCACACCGTCACCAGCAAGCCGATCAAGGGCACCGCACCCCGCGACGCCGACCCGGTCCGCGACGCCCGCAACGCGGCCGGGCTGGCCGCCGGAGCCAAGACCCAGGCCGAGAACCTGATGATCGTCGACCTGCTGCGCAACGACCTTGGCCAGGTCTGCGAGACAGGCAGCATCCGGGTCGACCCGTACCTGGCGGTGGAGAGCTACCAGACCGTGCACCAGCTGGTCTCCACCGTGCACGGGCGGCTCCGCGACGGGGTGAGCGCGATCGACTGCGTCCGGCAGTGCTTCCCGGGCGGCTCGATGACCGGCGCCCCGAAACTCCGCACGATGGAGATCATCGACCGGCTGGAGACCGAGGCCAGGGGCGTCTATTCGGGAGCGCTCGGCTACTTCGGACTGTCCGGCGGCACCGACCTGAACATCGTCATCCGCACCGCGGTCCGGGTCGGCGACCGGCTGTCGATCGGCGCCGGCGGGGCGATCGTGCTGGGCTCCGACCCTGCCGAGGAGTACGACGAGATGCTGCTCAAGGCGGCAGCGTCCCTGCGGGCGTGGCGGGCGCCGGCGGTGTCGGACGTGGGCGGGGCACCTCGATGACCGTCACCATCGAACCGGGAAGCCGCCGGTGGTGGGACGCCGACGGCGGTTGGACATCGGCGCCCGGGGCGGTGGCCGGGACGGTGCTGGTCGTCGACTCCTGGCTGGTGGAGGACGGACGAGTGCGAGGGCTCGACCGGCACGCCCGGCGATTCGGGGCGTCCTGCGCCCGGTTCGGCGTGCCCGTGGACGCATTCATCCGGGCGGTGGCCTCGGAGTCATGGCGCCCAGATACGACAACTTTCGGGACCTTTCCACCGACCCAGCTGCGACTGTGGCTGCGACCAGCACCACCCCGCACCGCCGCCGTCCGGCTCTGGACCGCCCCGCACCCCGACCGCCGACGCCACCCCGCCATCAAGGGCCCCGATCTCGACCACCTGGCCGCCCTCCGCGCCGCCGCCATCCAGGCCGGCGCCGACGAGGCCCTCCTCCTGACCCGCTCCGGCCACGTCCTGGAGGGCTCCACCACAAGCATCGTCTGGTGGCGCGGCGAAACCCTCTGCACTTCTCCGGCCGCGCTGCCCGGAGTCACCCTTTCGCTGCTGACCGACCTGGCCACCGCAGCTGGCCACCCGGTGGTCCTCGAGTCCGCCACGCCGGCCGATCTCAGCAACTGTCCGGTTTGGGGCGCTCAACGCGCTGCGCGGCATCCGACCGGTCGCCGAAGGGCTGGGCCGATTCCAAAGAGCCGATCGATGGCAGTCCGGGCTGGAGGCGCTGGCTCTACCCGTACGACCGGGAGGAGCGCACCCTGATGTCCGCGCCTGACTACGAGCGTGACCTGCTGGTCCAGCTGACCCGCCGGTGGGGCCGCCGGGTGGCCGTCAAGAAGAACGAACTCGACCTGGACGGGCACTTCGACGTGACCCGGCCGGACTTCCCCGAGCATCTGGTCCCGGTGCTGAACCTGCCCGGCGCCGAGCGGCTCGACCGGGACGCCCGGGAGCGGATCCTGTCGGCCGCCTGGATCGCCTACAACGCCAAGACGGCGGCGATCGAGGACGAGATCATCCTGCCCGCCTGCCGGCTGATGCTGCTCGACCGGATCCCGGTGCGCCGGGACGACGTCGCGGTCGCGGCGTTGCACCAGACCATCATCGATGAGCACTACCACATTCTGATGTGCCACAACGCGGTCGGCGTGACCCGACGGCGGCGGGATCTGGGCGACGTCCGGTTCGCGCCGGACGTCTGGTCGGTGGTGCGGGGGCGGGCGGCGGCCCGGTCCGGGCTGTCCGGAATCGATCGGGACATCGTCGACATCGCCTTCTCACTGGCCGCCGAGACGACGATCAGCGGGTTTTTGTCAGCATTGTCCACCGCGGCCGACATCCAGCCGATGAACCGGATCACCACCGATCTGCACCGGCGGGACGAGAGCGGGCACGCGGTGGTGTTCCGCGAGTTGTGCGGGTCGCTCTACCGGAGTCTGAACGACGGACGGCAGCGGATGTTCCGGGAGGCGCTGGTCCACGGGCTGGCCGCGTTCCGGTCGGCCGACCTGGACCCGTGGGTGACGGTGGCGGCCCAGGGCGGTTTCGCGGTCGGCGCCGACCAGCTGCGCGAGTGGGCGGCGTCCCGGCCGGTCCCGCCGCGGGACACCGGGCCGTTGCAGCTTCTCCTCGACGATCTGGGCATCAGCCGGGATCTGGCCGAGCCGCTCCGGGTGCACCCGGCGGGCTGAGAGGATCCGATGACAGAGCCAGCGGCATCGTGGCGCGCCCGCACCGTCCATCAGCGTCCACAGTGGCCAGCACGCGAGCTCGAGGTGGTCGTCGACCGGCTCGCGACCGCACCGGCCCTGGTCGCGCCGCGCGAATGCGACGCGCTCACCGAGCGGTTGGCCGCGGTGGCCGAGGGCCGGGCATTCCTGGTGCAGGGTGGCGACTGCGCCGAGCGCCTCGGCGAGATCCCGGCGGTGCGCGGCAAGCTGCGGCTGCTCCGCGAGATGGCCCGGATCATCGCGTACGCCGTGCGGGTCCCGGTCGTCCCGGTGGGCCGGATGGCGGGTCAGTACGCCAAGCCACGCTCCCGGCCGACGGAGACGGTGGCCGGCCGCACCCTGCCGGCGTATCGGGGCGACGCGGTCAACGGCACCGGTTGCGGCCCGGGCGACCGCCGGCCGGACCCGGCCCGCCTACACCGGATCTACGAGGCGTCCCGGGCGACCCGCGGTGTCATGCGGACGTACGCCCCGGAGGTCTACGCCAGCCACGAGGGCCTGCTGCTCGACTACGAGGAGGCGCTGACCCGCACCGACGAGCAGGGCCGGCGGTACGCGACCAGCGGGCACCTGCTGTGGATCGGCGACCGGACCCGGCAGCTCGACGGCGCGCACGTGGCCTGGTTCGCCACCGTGGCCAACCCGATCGCGGTGAAGCTGGGCCCGGCCACGACCCCGGAGCAGGCGCTGGCCCTGATCGACCGGCTGGACCCGGACCGACGGCCGGGACGGCTTACCTTCGTCGTCCGGTTTGGGGCGCGCGGCGTCCGCGATCTGCTGCCGGAGCTGGTGGCCAAGGTAACCGCTTCGGGCGCCCCGGTGTCGTGGGTTTGCGATCCGATGCACGGCAACACGTTCGCGGCGCCGACCGGGCACAAGACCCGGCGCTTGGCCGACATCATGGCCGAAACGGCCGCCTTCGTCGAGGTGCACCGCGCGCTGGGCACCCAGGTCGGCGGGCTGCACGTGGAGATGACCGGCGAGAACGTGACCGAGTGCGTCGGCGGCGGAGTGGGTTTCGCCGACCTGCCCCGCCGCTACGAGTCGGCCTGCGACCCGCGCCTCAACCGGGGCCAGGCGCTCGAGCTGGCCACCGCCCTGGCCGACCTGCTCCCGCAAGGGGTACGCGATGCGACCGACTGACCTACGCCCCCGACCCGGCCGCGGGGTTTCCGCGGACGCGCCCGGGGTCGGCCACGCGCACGGCAAGGCGATCCTGCTCGGCGAGCACGCCGTGGTGTACGGCGCCCCGGCACTGGTCCTCCCGCTCCCCCGGCTGACCGTCACGGCGACCGCGACCCGGTTCCCCGGCACGAATTCCGGCCCCGACCGGATCACGGTGGCCGTCGGTGAACCCGGCCGGGCGGCGGTGACCCCGGTGGCTGTCGGCGGGCCAGGCCGGGCGGCGGTGACTCCGGTGGCCACGGACGGCCTGCGGCACCTGGTGACCGAGTTCAAGAAGCTGGCCGGGCGGACCGGCGGGCTGTGCGCCGACATCGTCATCGAGTCGGCGGTCCCGCCCTCCCGCGGGCTCGGGTCCAGCGCCGCCTGCGGACGGGCAGCCGCCCTGGCGCTGGCCGAGGCGTACGGCTATCGGCTCGACCCGGGCCAGGTGTACGACCTGGTGCAGTCGTCGGAGCGGGTGGCACACGGCCGGGCGAGCGGCATCGACGCCGTCGCCACCGGCGCGGCATCGCTCCTGGTGTTCCGGTCCGGCACCGCCGGCGAACTCCCCCTCGGCCATCCGCGAGCCACCTTCGTGATCGGGGACAGCGGCGCCCCGGGCAACACCAAGGAGGCGGTCGCCCTGGTAGCCCGCCGCCCGAGCAGGCGTGACTCCTTTACGGACGAGGTGGCCGCGCTGACCACCAGAGCCCTGGGCGACCTCGACCGCGGCGACCTGCCCGGGTTTGGCAGCCGCCTGACCGAGAATCACCGGCTGCTGCATGAACTCGGGGTCAGCACCCCTCGAATCGACAGTTTGGTGGGAGCAGCGCTGAACTCCGGCGCCCTGGGCGCCAAACTCACCGGCGGTGGCCTCGGCGGCTGCATGCTCGCGATGACCGATGAACCAACGGCAGCCGAGGACGTGGCGGCCGCCCTACGCGCGGCCGGCGCCGAACGCACCTGGATCGTCCGGATGCCGGGGACGGCGAGCCATGGCTGAGGCGGCGACCGCGATCGCGCACCCGAACATCGCCCTCATCAAGTACTGGGGCAAGGCCGACGAGCGGCTGATGATCCCGGCGGTGGACAGCCTGTCGATGACCCTGGACGTCTTCCCGACCACGACCACCGTCCGGCTCACCCCGGGTGCAGGCACCGACACGGTGCTGCTCGACGGCCGCCCGGCCGACGGTGCGACGACCAAGCGGGTGGCGACCTTTCTGGACCTGCTGCGGGAACGCTCCGACCGGCCGGCCCCGGCGGTGGTCGACACCCGCAACACCGTCCCCACCGGGGCCGGGCTAGCCTCCTCGGCGAGCGGGTTCGCCGCGCTGGCCGTCGCCGGGGCGGCCGCCTTCGGCCTCGACCTCGACCGCACCGAGCTGTCCCGGCTGGCCCGGCGCGGTTCGGTGTCGGCCGCCCGGTCGGTCATCGGCGGCTGGGCGATCTGCCATCGAGGCACGGGCGCCTTCGCCGAGCCGCTCCCGGTGAGCGGGATCGACCCGGCCATGGTCATCGTGGTGCTGAACGCCGGGCCCAAGGCCATCTCCAGCCGGGGCGCCATGCGCCGGACCACCGAGACATCACCGCTCTATCAGGCGTGGGCCGAATCCAGCCGGGCCGACCTGGCCGAGATGCGGGCCGCCCTGGACTCCGGCGACCTCGACCGGGTGGGTGAGATCGCCGAACGCAACGCCCTCGGGATGCACGCCACGATGCTGGCCGCCCGGCCGGCCGTGCGCTATCTCGCGCCAGCCACCCTGACCGTGCTCGACCGGGTGCTGCAGCTGCGCGGGGCGGGTGTCCCGGCGTACGCCACGATGGACGCCGGCCCGAACGTGAAGATCCTCTGCCGCAGCGCGGACGCCCAAAAAGTCGCCGAAGCGTTGCGCGCCACGGCTCCCGGCTGCCCGATCGTCACCGCCCACTGCGGACCGGCAGCACGACTGGCGGCGCAGCGATGATCCGGCGGAGCGCGCCCGGCAAGTTGTTCATCGCCGGCGAGTACGCGGTGATGGAGCCGGGCCACCCGGCCATCCTGATCGCGGTCGACCGGCGGGTCACCGTCACCGTGTCGGAGTCCCGTGGCGAGACTCCCGGCTCACCCCATGTGGAGTCGGCGATCGCCGTGGCCCGCGAGTTGCTGGCCGCCCGAGGCGCCGAGGTGCCGCCGTTCCAGGTGACCGTCCAGAGCGACCTGCACCACCACGGGACCAAGCTGGGGCTGGGATCCAGCGGAGCGGTGACCGTGGCCACGGTGGCCGCCGTGGCCGCGTACGCCGGGATCGAGCTGACCCGATCGGAACAGTTCCGGCTGGCCCTGCTGGCGACGGCCCGGATCGACGCCCGCGCCTCCGGTGGTGACCTCGCGGCGAGCATCTGGGGTGGCTGGATCGCCTACCGGGCACCGGACCGCACGGCCGTCCTCGCGCTGGCCGAGCATCAGGGCATCGAGGCGATGCTGCGTGCCCCATGGCCGGACCACGCCGTGCGCCCGCTGCCGCCGCCGCGCGGACTCACCCTGGCGGTCGGCTGGACCAGCGAACCGGCCGGCACCCCGGCGTTGACCGGCAGGCCACAAGACTTTCTCGCCCGCAGCGACGACTGTGTGCGGGCCGCCATCCGCGCCCTCGATCGGGGGTCGGACGGCGACGTGATGGAGCAGATCCGCGTGGCCCGGCTGGTGCTCGCCGAACTGGACGAACACGCCCGGCTGGGCATCTTCACCGATCGCCTGACCGCGCTGTGCGAGATCGCCGAAACCGCCGGTGCCGCGGCCAAGCCATCCGGCGCCGGTGGCGGCGACTGCGGGATCGCCCTGCTGGACGCCGCCGCGCCACGGGAGCAGTTGTACGCCGGGTGGACCGCCGCCGGGGTACGGCCCCTGTCGATCCGAGTCGAGCCGACGAACGGGAGCGCGCCATGATCGCCGAACGCAAGGACGACCACGTCCGGTTCGCCCACGAGCAGCAACGCCGGCCCGCCGGCGCCAACGAGTTCGACGACGTGACGTTCATCCATCACGCGCTGGCCGGCATCGACCGGGCCGAGGTGTCGCTGGCCACCCGGTTCGGCGGCATAGAGTGGCCGGTTCCGTTGTACATCAACGCGATGACCGGCGGCAGCGAGATGACCGGCCGGATCAACCGGGACCTGGCGACCGCGGCCCGGGAGACCGGGGTGCCGATCGCCGCGGGGTCGATGAGCGCCTATTTCGCCGATGAGTCCACGGCGGACACCTTCCGGGTGATGCGGCGCCAGAACCCGGACGGCTTCATCATGGCCAACGTCAACGCGAACGCCACTGTGGACAAGGCGCGCCGTGCGATCGACCTGCTACAGGCGGACGCCCTGCAGATCCACGTCAACTGCGTGCAGGAAACCGTGATGCCCGAGGGCGACCGATCGTTCGGCGCGTGGGCGACCGCGATCGAGAAGATCGCCGCCGGGGTCGACGTCCCGGTGATCGTCAAGGAGGTCGGCTTCGGGCTCAGCCGGGAGACCCTGCTCCGGCTCGGTGATCTGGGCGTACGCGTGGCCGACGTCGCCGGCCGGGGCGGCACCGACTTCGCCCGGATCGAGAACGACCGGCGTGACCGGGCCGACTACTCATACCTGCTCGGCTGGGGCCAGTCCACCCCGGCCTGCCTACTCGACGCCCGGGGCGCCGGCCTGCCCGTGCTGGCCTCGGGTGGTGTCCGCAACCCGCTCGACGTGCTGCGCGCACTGGCCCTGGGCGCCGCCGCGGCCGGTGCGTCCGGGCTGTTCCTGCGGACCGTCCTGGAGCACGGGGTGCCCGGCCTGGTCGCGCTGATCGCCACCTGGCTCGACCAACTGGCCGCCCTGATGACCGTCCTCGGCGCGCGGACACCGGCCGACCTGGCCCGCTGCGACGTGCTGATCGGCGGGAGCCTGGCCACGTTCTGCACCCGGCGCGACATCTCCCTGACCCGGTTTGGCACCCGGTCCGGGGTCACTGCGGACAGCGAAGGAGACATGCGATGACACTCGTCGCCGGGGTACCGATGAACTGGGTCGGGCCGATGCGGATCACGGGCAACGTGGCCGAGATCGAGACCGAGGTCCCGCTGGCCACCTACGAGACACCGCTCTGGCCCTCGGTCCGGCGCGGCGCCCGCATCTCCATGACGGTTCCCCGCGGCATCGTCGCCACCTTGGTCGACGAGCGGATGACCCGCTCGGTGCTGGTCCGGGCGGACGACGCGCACACCGCGCACCAGGCCGTGCGGCAGGTCGACGCGCGCCTGGACGAGCTGCGCGAGGTGGTCCGCAAGTGCGGCCGGTTCGTCGAGCTGCTCGGCTTCCACCACGAGATCACCGCCAACCTGCTGTTCCTGCGGTTCGACTTCCGCACCGGCGACGCCTCCGGGCACAACATGGCCACGCTGGCCGCCGACGCGCTGCTCACCCACCTGCTGGCCACCGTCCCGGGCATCGCCTACGGCTCGATCTCGGCCAACTACTGCACCGACAAGAAGGCCACCGCGGTCAACGGCATCCTGGGCCGGGGCAAGAACGTGGTCACCGAGCTCGTCGTCCCCCGGGACACCGTGCGGGCCCGGCTGCACACCACGGCGGCCGCGATCGCCGAGCTGAACGTCCGCAAGAACCTGATCGGCACCCTGCTGGCCGGTGGCATCCGGTCGGCCAACGCCCACTACGCCAACATGCTGCTCGGTTTCTATCTGGCCACCGGGCAGGACGCGGCCAACATCGTCGAGGGATCGCAGGGCGTCACCGTGGCCGAGGACCGCGACGGCGACCTCTACTTCTCCTGCACCGTCCCGAACCTGATCGTCGGCACCGTCGGCAACGGCAAGGACCTCGGATTCGTCGACGACAACCTGACCCGGCTCGGCTGTCGCGCCGACCGGGCACCCGGCGAGAACGCCCGCCGCCTCGCCGTCATCTGCGCCGCCACGGTGCTCTGCGGCGAGCTGTCGCTGCTGGCCGCCCAGACCAACCCGGGCGAGCTGATGCGGGCCCACGTCCGCCTGGAGCGCCCCACCACGATCGGAGCTGACGATGTCCAGTGAACTCGCGGTCGGAATCCACGACCTCGCCTTCGCGACGACACTGGGCGGTGGACAACCGAACACCTTCCGGCTGGCTGGGCGCGCCAACATCGCCCACGCCCGCCGCGACCTCCACGACCACGCCGACACCCTCGCCGTCTACGACATCTAACAAACCCTGATCGGACCGGGCATAGAAGAACAACGCCGGGGCTGTGACCAGCACCCCAGTTCCAGGAGCCATTTGTGAGTCCTGTATAGACTTAACCGTACGATGGTGTGGCAGCAACTACTGAACCGCCGTAAGGGAAGTTACCATGCGCAATAGTGCTATCCCGCACCTTTTGGGTGCGGTTGCGGCCTGGTCGATATTCGTCGCACAGGGGGTAGTTGTCTACTTCGGGCTGATCGCCTTCGCGCTGTGGACCAATGCACCGCTAGGTGGTCCGCTCGGCGGACTAATGATGGTGTTGCTTGCGGCCCAGCTGGGCGCCATCTTAGTGCCATTGCTGTTCTTCCCAGCCAGCTTGGTCGGCGAGGTCGCGACGAAGCACGCACGCCTCTTCCTGAAGTTGCTGACCACATTCGCCGTCGCCGCCGCGCTGGCCACGATCTATGCTGCCGTCGTGGCCGTGGCGACCGACGTGTCGGCAACCGGCACAATGTTGGCGAGTCTCGGCAGTGTGGTCGCTGTGCTCATCCCCACCGTGATCCAGGTCGTCGTTACTCAGGCCATTTTGAGGGCGAATTCAATGCGGCGTCATGTCCAGTCGCCAGCACTCGCCTCGGTTAGCACCTAACCCCATCTGGGTGGGGCGCATGTCGTGAAACTGCGGCGAGACGATATCGCCGCAGCCGCCGGTATGGCATCGGCCCGGCTATACCAGATCCTCAACGGGCACCGATGGGCACGGACGAAGCGGCCCCCGTCCTACAGATCGGAGCGCTCGCGTTGCAGGTCGGCGTCGGCCGGGACGTCACCGGCGGTACCGCATCGACGACCCTACCCGGCGTGTGCTGCATGGTGGCGTCGGTGAGCCGCTGCCGTGCGATCTGGGCGTAATGGTTGGTGGTCTCGATCCCGATGAACGGGTGGCCAGCGGCGGCGACGCCGGTGGAGCCGGAGCCGGCGAAAGGGTATCGGGTGTGGCTGGGTCGGCAGGACTTGCCCCAGAACTTCCGACGGTAGTAGCCGGAAACCGACCGGCTACCCCGCTGCGGGGCCGAAGTAGTAGCCGCCCGGCAGGGGGAACGCCACCGGTGATCCCGGAGCCGGCACGCCGAGCGTATGGGAAAGCGGCTGTTCGGAACGCCAGGTACACCCTGATCTTGGCATACGCCAGCTTTTACCTGGTGGGCCGGAGGTACCACCATGCGAACCACACCGCCACGATCGCCGGTGACCCGCTACCGCTGACTTTGCCCAGCTCACGGGCACCAGGCGGCACCCGATGAACCCGGGCCACCCGACCGAGCCGCCGGTGCGGTTCGCCGATGCGAAAGAGATTAACCCGTTCCAACTCCTTCTCGATCTTCATGACCATGCCGTCGCTCTGACCCCGGAATCCGGACTCGATGACGTCCTGGCGGAGCTGGCGTTGCCCGCTGCGGTGGTGTCCTGGTGGACTCGCTGGCAACCCTCGACGATCCACTCCGCTTTACGGGCGGGCGCGGACCTGACGGACATCACGAAGCGACCGGTCTCGACGCGGGTCACGCCGTCCGGCGGTGGCGTCGATGGGCTGATATCCAGACGCGGCTGGACATCGGCGAATGTCCGTCAATGGACCCCGGACTGACGAGTCCGGGGTTGCCCGTATTCGAGTTGGCGACGCCGGCACGTTTCGGGTAGAGGAAAGGTCGACCCGGTCGATTTTTCCCGGTAGCGCCTGCGTCTGCTGAACCTTCTCCAGACTGAACCTTTTCCAAGCTGGTCTTGCAGCTTAGGCTGAGTGCGATGGGCCCGGTGACCGATGAGCGCAAAGCCCCAGTCAGGACAGCGTTGACCAATACTCAAGGCCTGTCCGGGAGCCCTGCCATGCTTTCCTACCCGCCACGGCCCCATTGTCCAGCCGCACTCTGAACTACCTCGCCGAACGCATTCGGGCCACCGCACCCAGCACGGGTGGGTCTGCTGCACCGATTGGTGACAGTTTCAGTCACGCGGCCTGGCTGGCCGGTGGGTCATGATGGTCTCGTACTCGATAGGGGTCAACCGGGACAGAGAGTGTTGTCGTCGGCGGCGGTAGGTCCGCTCGATCCAGGTCACGATCGCGGTCCTGAGCTGCTGGCGGGTGGTCCAGGTCCGCCGGTCGAGGACGTTGTTCTGCAGCAACCCGAAGAACGATTCCATGGCGGCGTTGTCGCCGGCGGCGCCGACTCTGCCCATCAACCCGGTCAGGTGATGCTGGTGCAGGGCGTGGACGAACTTTTCGGCTGCGAAACCTGCCTGGGTTCAACCGGTCGGTGTGCAGCACGCAGCCGGCCACGTCACCGCGGCGGGCTACAGCGTTGTGCAACGCGTTGACGGCCAGCCGGGACTTCATCCGTGAGTCGATGGAGTAGCCGACGATCCGCCTCGACCACACGTCCTTGATCGCGCACAGGTAGAACTTGCCCTCGCCGGTGCGGTGTTCGGTGATGTCAGCCAGCCACAACCGGTTCGGGCCGTCGGCGGTGAAGTCCCGTTGCACGAGGTCGTCGTGAACCGGTGGACCGACCTTGCCACCCTTGCCGCGCTTCTTGCGCTTACCGAAGGCGCTCCACCAGCCATTGTCCGAGCAGATCTTCCACCCGGTGCGCTCCGCCATCGCCTGGCCGGCGGCGCGGGCCTCATCGACCAGGAACCGGTACCCGAACTCCGGGTCATCGCGGTGGGCATCGACCAGGGCGTTCGCGCGATGAGCGGCGACGAGTTCGGCGTCACCGACGCCGCCGGCCGAGCCACCGATAGTAGGGCTGACGAGCGATGTTCAATACCCGGCACGTCACCGCCACAGGGATCCCATCGGCGGCCAGCTCACTCACGAGCGGATAGAGCCTCTTCCCGGCAGATGCGCCTGCGACAAGTCAGCAACGGCCCGACGCAGGACCTCGTTCTCCTGCTCCAACAACCGGACCCGCTTGCGGGCCTCGCGCAGCTCGGCTGACTCGCCACTGGGCGTGCCAGGCTTCGCGCCGGCGTCGATGTCGGCCTGACGCAGCCACGTGAACAGCGTCATCGGGTGGACCCCGAAGTCCTTCGCGATCTGCTCGACCGTCACGCCTGGCTCGCGATCACGAGCCACCCGCACGACGTCATCACGCAACTCTCGGGGTAGGGCTTGGGCACAGCGACATCCTTCCAGCCCGCCCACAGGGCAAGCCAACTCAGATGTCACCTACTGCTGCAGCAGACCCGCCGCGGCCATCGGGCTTCATCTTGTCGGGCTTGCACGGGCCCTTGCTCCGCACACACCACCAGATTTTACTCAGATTCGCCCTTAAAGCACATGCTGATTCCCTCCACAGTCACCGAACTGCGCCAGATTCGGGCATGATCTAGAATTCCCTGCAGCTGACGGTTCGCTCTGACTGGTCGGATAGCCGCGCCCGCAGGACGTCGATGCTGTCAGCCCGGCACACCTTTCACGACACCTGAGCTCCCAGCCCCGCGCTCTGACGGGTAGCCCGACCTCCCACCAACTACTGCCATGTTGACGATCTCGAAGTCCTCGAACCTGACTACGGAGCGGCCATGAGAGCCTCCACCGGCTTGGAAAATCCTAAATTGACTTGGTGGCGTAGCACGTCGCACCGAGGCTTACTTATCGGACTAGTCATTCTGTCCCTGCTGGCAAGCTTGCTGCCAGCCAATCCGGCGCGAGCTGAGGAACTATCACCTCCTACTGTTGATCGGTCGCCAGTGGTGCAGGCGTGGCTGGCCGGGGGTTCTCAGGTCCGCACTGCGGCGGAGCGGGCCCTGATCGGTTCGGATGAGGACGTACAAACGTTCCTCGATGAGGGTTGGGGGCAGGCGCAGCGGCTGGACGAGCGTGATGCGTTGGTGGCGGTGATCGCTGAAGGTGGGCCGTCGCTCCGGAGGGCCGCGCAACAGGCGCTAGCCGCTGCCGACGACGGTGATCACTACGCTATACAGACATTTCTGGACTCGGGCTGGGAACAGCCGTCGAACATCGATGCGCGGATACGTGTGAACCAGATGATGGCGGCTGGTGGGGATACGGTGAAGGCTGGCGCGGAGGAAGCGCTGAAATCGCTGGATCCGTCCATATGGCACGAATTTCTGGAATCAGGTTGGCAGTCGCGGTGGCTGTTAGATCAGCGGATTCGGGTCAACCAGGCGATGGCCGCAGGTGGGCCGCAGGTGAAAGCAGCAGCTGAGAAGGCGCTGAGGGCCGGGACACCCGAGGCGTTCGAGATGTTCCTGGGCTATGGATGGTCAGTGGCGGCGGCCCGGGACCAGGAGACCGACACGCTGACGTCGCTGCAGGCGCAGGCACAGGCGCAAGGTGATTTGGCCGAGCAGGAGACGCAGCGAGCCACGGAAGAGGCGGCGCGGGCGAAGGAAGCCGCGGAAGCGGCTCGTCGGTCGGCTCAGGAGGCTGCTGCGGCGACGGACGCGGCGAGGCAGGACACGGCTGAGGCAGCGGCGCAGGCGAAGCGGGCCGCGGTGGCCGCGCAGAAGGCGGCGGCCGCGGCGAAGGTGGCGGTGCAGGCGGCGGCGTCGGCGAACCGGGCGGCGCGGGCGGCCGCGGCCGCGGCACAGCGTGCGGCATCGGCGGCAGTGCAAGCGGATCGGGCGGCGGCGAAGGCGTACAAGGCCGCGGCGCAAGCAGCGATCGATGAATCGGACGCCGACGCGGCGCGGGAAGCTGCGCAGGACGCGCGGAGCAAGGCCAAGCTGACGCGGGACCTGGCCACAAGTGCCAATCTGGCTGGTCAGGCCATCCAGGCGAGTATTGAAGCGGTGGACGCTGTCGAGGCGGCGGCGGAACAGGCGGAGCTGGCAGCCAAGGCCAACGATGAGGCAGCCCAGTATGCCAACGCCGCCGGCGCGAACGCCTCGGCGGCGGTGGCGGCGGCCAAGCAGGCGCGGGCAGACGCGGACCGGGCGCTGCGCGCGGCGAGGGCGGCACAGAAGTACCTGAACGTGGCGGTGCAGGCGGCCTTCGCTGCGCGGGACGCGGCGAATCGGGCGGCGCAGCATGCCGAAGATGCAGCCGACGCCGCGATCGACGCGGCGAACCATGCCGGTGACGCGGCGACGGCAGCCCAACGCTCAAGTGAGGCGGCGAACGCAGCGAGCGTAGCGGCACAGGCGGCAGTGGAGACCGCCAGCCAGGCGATCGAGGTGTACGAAGCGGCGCGGGAGGCGGACACCGAGCGGCTCACCGTTTTTCAGGACGAACGTGTCGAGACGGCCCGGGAAGCCGCCGCGCTGTACGACGAGGCACAGGCCGCGGCCAAGTGGGACGCGCTGCAGGCCGAGCAACGGGGCGCGGAAACCGACCAGCTGATCGCCGAAGCTCTGGATCCAGCCACCGATCCCGCAGCCGCGTTAACCGCGGCTCGTAAGGTCGCAGTGAACCTCATGCACGCCTCCGGCGTCTGGACGCGGCAAGCCGCGCAGGCCGCGCTGGGTGGCAGTGACGCCCAGGTCATGGAGTTCGTTCGGACTGGCATCACAGAGGCAGCCGGGCAGGACGACCGGATTGTGGTTGCCGAACTGGCGATTAGCGAGAACACGTCGCTGGGTGACGCGGCCCTCGCGGCATTAGAGGGCAGTGACGCGGAGGTGTCGCAGTTCCTGCTTACGCAGGACTACCCCGGGCGATACATCCAGGACCGGATCAAGGTCAACCAGATCATGGCCGCGGCGCGGAACTCCGGCGATACCCACCTGATGCAGAAAGCGCAGGAGGCCCTCCAAGACGGGGACGGGCAGGTACTGCGCACGTTCATCGCATCCGGCCAGTACAACGCGGTCGCCATCGGTCAGCGGATCAAGGTCAACCAGGTCATGGCCGCCTCAGAAAGCGGCCCGGAGGTCAAGACTGCCGCACAGATTGCCCTCACTGGGCCGCCGCCCGGGCTCCACAAGTTCCTCACCGAGGGGCGCTACGCGGCCGCTGAGCGGGACCAAAGCACCGCCGCGCACCTGGCGGTTGTCGCCAGCCTCGTGGAGCGGATCAACGAGGTGGCCCAGAGCGCGCTGCAGGACGCGATGAACGCGCAGGCTGTCGCGGCCGAAGCTCGCGACGACGCGGCAGCCGCGGCGGACTACGCGAATCAGGCCACCGAGTCGGCGCAGGCCGCGGCCAACTACGCCACGCAGGCGTCGCAGTACGCCGATCAGGCGAATAAGTCGGTGGCCAAGGCCGAAGCTGCGGTCCAGACCGCCAAGCTGGCGGCTAATCAGGCAGTCGGCTCGGCACGCAGCGCGATCCGCTCTGCTTCTTGGGCGATTCGTTCTCATGAATGGGCAGTCCAGTCCGCCAGGGAAGCGCAAGCCTCCAAGCAAGCTGCGTTCGACTCCGCCATCGCCGCTGGCGAAAGCGCCGAGAAGGCGATCGACGCAGCGACGGAGGCATACAAGAAGTACCAGGCCAACCTAGCTAGCGATATATCGATATGTATTGCTGAATACACCTCAGCTGGGGAGGGTTGGGACAAGCTCCTGACCGGCGAATCGGGTGACGCCGCCGAAAATTGCGCCCGCAACGCCGTCGGCGACCCGGCCGAGTTGGCCCGTCGGGCGTACATGAACTCCGGATACTGCAGCGTTTACATAGAGGGCAGTATATATCAAAAGAACTGCCTTGCCTCGGTGCTGTCCCCTGATTTCAAGGGTGACCAGATCCTGACCGTTATTACCGATATCCTTAATGGGGTCACCGCCACCCTGGTCCCAGCAGTTGGGGCCCTCGCGATCGGCTGCCTAGCGACGGTCGTCTGCGGCGTGGTAGCCGGCACCCTATATGGCATCGGCGCAGCCGGATACAACATCCACCAATACATAAACGGTGACCAGGACCTAGCCGAAACCCTCCTGAACCTGGGCGTCCTGGCAGCAGAAGCCCTGGCCTTCGCCGGAGCCGCAAAGCTGGTCAGCATCGGCTTCCAAGCCGCCAAACAACTCTATACCATCAGCCGCGCCGCCAAGCAAGCCGAGTTGCAAATCTCCCTGACCACACTCGCCTCTGCGAAACTCAAGGGCTTGACATCGTGTTTGACTGACAGCAACAGCTTCGCTCCAGCCACCCCGGTCCTGCTGGCCGACGGCACAAGCAAAGCCATCGCCGACATCCGCGTAGGCGATCAAGTACTAGCCACCGACACGCTAACCGGCAAAAATCACGCCCAGCCAGTTACCAACTTAATTGTCAATACCGACACCGAGCTAACCAACCTGACAATCCAGCAAGCATCAGGTGAGCTTGCCGTTCTAGAAACCACCCCTGCACACCCCTTCTGGACACCAGACCTCCAACGCTGGACGGATGCTGCCGAACTCACTCCTGGCACCGTCCTACATACCACTGAAAACGACAGCGCGCGCGTCGTTGAGGTTCACTCATTCCCGGGCCACCGGACGATGCACAATCTCACCGTCCATCGCACCCACACGTACTATGTGCTCGCCGGCAACACACCGGTCCTCGTACACAATTCCGGCCCCTGTGGCATCTTCGAGAACCAGCTTCCAAAGGCGCTGGACAGGGAATTGGCTGCGGCTGAAAACCTCGGCGTCGTCGTTTCTACGCCGGGCAGCGCAGCCTTCGACGCCGCGATATCAGGTGGAAGGGTTAAGTGGGCAGTGCTTAAAGATGGAAGCCTTGTAATTCAGCCGAAACACGTGGACGGTATTGAAATATCACATGCTGTTTTGAGCCGTGGAAATCCCGTTCGCGCAGCGGGCGAGGCCGATATTGCTGGATCATCGTCGTCGGGATACTTTGGTCTGGATATTAACAATCACAGCGGACATTTCCTGCCATCCGCGGAAAGCCTGCAAGTTGGCCTCGACGCATTCGCGAAAGCGGGGATCATATTCTAATGATCAATTTGGAAGAGTTGGACAAGCTTAGTGTCCACGATCTCTCCACGTTTCTTGTCGAGCAAACGCCTACCTGGACCAGCATTCAGCCTTCTGAATGGCGTTCTATTCTCGAATTATTCACCTCACGGCTGACGTATGCTGCCGATCGGCAGGCAGTGATCCGAGACTTGCCACTGTTCCGTCGTGCATATGAAACCCTGATCGAAGCCGCCTGTGACGGTGGTGCTATAAACCAGCGCGAGAGTGTTTTGCACCTTGTCAACCTGCTCGTGGCTTTTGCTACAAATTCAGACTCTGACGAGCAGGTTGACGACTTGGCCGCGGAGGCTAAGCGTGTCGCCCTAGAGAACATGCCAATGTCGCTTGAGTCTGCTCAGGTTAAAGTTCGGGACTGGCGCGCGTTACCGATAGAAGAGATTCGAGATATGCGGTACGCGAAGAACCTATTGACTCCGCTCGGCTCAATCGCGAATCGAGGTCGCCACGAAACATGTTCGATAAACTTCGAAGCTTGGATGGACCTACTGCCATCCCTTCCGTAGTTGCGCCTCGTGGCCGGGTTTTCCAGATTACCCACGAAGGCAGGACACATACCCAACTGTGGCCCCAGGCGAACGCCGCCCAAAGCAAGGGTATCGCCTACCGACTCGAGGTGTTGTTCCAAAATGTTCAGCACGTATGCGCACCCTTCATGCTGCGTGGCCTCTCGCTCCGAAGGGCCACACACGACGAGTCGAACCGCCTGATCAAACTACATGGGCTGGAGGTCGATCCCAGCTATGGCCTCTATCTACTATCCCGCAGCCACGACTGGTTCATCGTCTCCGCCAAGCCGATTTGGGCCGAGGTAGACCTTGATTATAATGACAAACCAGTATTCTGGTCGTATACAGGCCGGGAGGATATCGTAATCTCCATGGGGACAATAGAATAGCTTACTCGAACCCCGGTCAACCTACCCGCCGAGCAATAGCCGGCGGGTAGGTTGCGTTTGCGATCTTGATTCAGAAGCTCCTTGGTGGGTCAACGAAGTTGGCTGACGCCGTTGGTCTGTCCGGGGTGGACCCTAAGGGACGTCTCGTAACTCGGTGGAGGCGTTGTGTGACAATGGCGCTGGTGTCACCCGGCGAGGATGATGTTGTGGAGGTGGGCGATGCCGGATGCGGTGTCGGTCAATGTGTGGGCGGCGCGGCGGTAGTCGCGCAGGATCGTGAAGGTCTTCATGCGGGCCAGGGCGTGTTCGACCTGGGCTCGGACGGTGCGGTGGTGCCTGTTCAGGTCCTTCTTCCAGTCGGGTAGTTCGCTGCCGTCGGCGGGTTTGCGGTACGGGATGATCACGTCGGGGTTGCCGCGGTAGGCGCCGTCGGCCATGACCGGCCGCCCTGCCAGCTTCTGGTCGATGCCCGAGGTGCGGTAGACGATGGTGTCGTTGCGGTTGCCGGGTCGCGGGTCACCCAGGGCCACGACAAGGCGGGTGTGGGCGTCGATAGCGACCTGCAGGTTCGTCGAGTAGCGGTAGTTCTTACTCGGGGCGGCCAGACGGTGGTCGCGAGTCGGGACGAGGGTGCCATCGACGATCGCGATCTGATCAACCCGGCGTCGTCGGACCGGCGCCAGGGCCAGCAGCGGGCCGAGGGTGTCGATGACCCGGTGCGCCGCGGAGTGCGACACCCCGAACAGCGGACCGATCTGGCGCATCGTCAGGTTCGTGCGCCAGTACACGGCCACCAGCAACACCCGATCGGCGAGGTCAAGAGACCACTGCCGGCCCGGCCGCCCGTCCGCGATCGCGTCACCGCCCCGCTCGGCGACCAGCCGGACCACCTGAGTTGGCTCACGGTTTACGGATCTTGAGGGCGGCACGGCTGTGAACTGCGGCGATGCGCTCGGGGCGGGTCGTTTTCACGCACTAACTTGATCTTTAACCTGGATCGATTTGTAGTGACCCTGGCTGATCATCCCGCAGCCCTTGGTTGATCATTCTTCTTGTCGGAGGAAGAGGATCAGGACCAAGGGCTGCGGGATGATCAGTGTGCATGAGGCCGGGCGCGTGAGCGCGGTGGGGGACCTCGCGACGTTTCGTATGGAGTTGCATCGGTGTCTGACTGCCAGGGCTGATGCGTTGTTCGAGTTGGCTGATGCGGTGTTGTGCGCGGATGGGCCGGTGCGGTCGTTGCCGGCGTTGTCGCTGGTGGCGGAGCCCCGTCGAGGTCACGGCGCGTTGTACGACGCGTTGGGTGCTGGTCGGATCGATGTGCAGCGGTTGCGGACCGTGGTGGCGTCGACGCCGATTCCACGGGCCGCTGACGGGCGGATCGTTCTGGCGGTGGATGTGACCTGCTGGCTGCGGCCGGAGGCGCACACGGTGCCGCAGCGGATCCTGTGTCACACCTACGGGCGTGGCAAGGACCAGCACATCGGGGTGCCGGGCTAGCCGTACTCGTTTGTGGTGGCCCTGGAGTCAGGGCGTAGTTCGTGGACCGCGCCGCTGGACGCCATCCGCCTCAGCCCGGGTGCGGACCTGGCCGCGGTCACCGCCGAGCAGGTGCGCGCGGTGGTGGACCGGCTGATCGCCGCGGGGCACTGGGAGCCTGGTGACCCGGCGGTCTGGGTGGTGATGGATCCGGCTACGACGCCGCCCGGGGTGGCCTGGCTGCTACGCGACCTGCCGGTACGCGTGCTGGCTCGGATGCGATCCGACCGGGTGCTACGCCGCCGGCCAGGGCCATGGATAGCGGGCCCCAAGTGCGGCGGGGATCCGGGCCGACGTGGAGCACCGTGCTGGTGCGCCGCTGACCTCCGACTATGCGGCGTTCCTCGCAACGTCCGTTGTTCTCGGCATCTCCGCCGTGGCTGCCGCCCTTACGTGGCTGATCGTGTTCCATGTGGACCGGCGCGCTAGGGAGGTCGATGAGATCCGTGCGTACTACGAGGCTCGACAGGAGCGGGCCATCCGGCAGGCGATGGAGCTTTTCCTGGCGGAAGGCGACGCGACCGCCCGCACCCTGATGGAACAGGTCCAGACTGTGACCAGCGGCACCACGGACGGAGCGACGGTCTCCCGGCTTCCGTCGCGGGGCTCGGGCCGCAGCTAGCCCGCTTCACAGTTTTGGGGGTGCGACCGCGTTGACGCGCCCCCAAAATTTTTGGGCCTCGTGCACCTGCGGTGCACCTGGACACCAGTTCTAGCGATCTTTGCTCGCCTGTTCTACCTGGTGGGGCGGGCGGGACTTGAACCCGCGACCGAGGGATTATGAGTCCCCTGCTCTGACCAGCTGAGCTACCGCCCCGGTACCGCGCTGGATCGTACCCGCCTGGTTGATCATTGGCCAGCTTGAACCAGCTTCCCCCTCGGTCACGGCGTCAGGCGCTGTAGCACGATGGGCAACGCGAGGATAACAGTGCGCTCCCGGCCTACTCGGCCGAGGAGCCGTCAGGCCGCCGACCGCAGGTACGCGAGGACCGCGCCGGCGGTCCGCCAGCCGCTGGCCAGCGCCCCCTGGATCGACGGGCTGTCCCGGTGGTCGCCCGCGACGAAGAGGCCGTCTCCGAGTGCGACCGGCCGCCGCAGCCGACCCTGCGGGGGTGGTGCGGCGGGGAGCGCCCCGGCGATGGTGACGGTGCTCAGGTGCGCCCAGTCGACGGTGGACTGTCCGTAGAGGCGGGCCAGCTCGGTTCGGATCACCGGCTCCGGCGGTACGGTCGGACCCACCACCGAGGTGGCGATGAGGTGCTGGCCCTTCGGCGCGTACGTCGGGGAAGCCTGGCTGACCACAACGGAGTTGGTGATCAGTTCGCGGCGGTCACCGTCAACGAGCAGAATCGGCTCCGTCAGCGGCGCTGTCTCGGTGGCGTGGTACCAGGTCGTGTAGCTGTGCATGCGGACCGTGGGGAGCCCCGGCAGCAGGGTGGTCGCCGTGGGTGGGTCGACCGCGACCACGACGGCCCGGGCGGTGATGGCACCGGCCGGGGTCCGCACCCAACCGGGCGCGACGTGGTCGACCGGGGTGTCCAGGTTGATCAGGTCGGCGGGGAGCGGGGCGGCGATCGCGTATGGCAGCGCGGCCATTCCCTCGGCGGGCAGGCCGATGCGACCCCGGACGAAGGAGCGCAGCACCAGCGCGAAGACGTGACTGGAGGTCTCCAGCTCGCGTTCCAGGAACACACCGGAGAGAAACGGCCGCAGCAGCTGTTCGATGATGGTGTCGGAGAGGCCGGCGCGACGCAGGGCCGCCTCGGTGGTGGTCTCCGGGGCGTTGAGTAGCTGCCGCGCGGGCAGCGTGGCGGCGCCGGTGGCGAGTGCGGCGAAGCGGAGTCGGTCGCGCAGCGACCCGACTCCGGCGAGCAGGGTGGCGGGCGCACCGACGGGCTCGCGGAGCGGGTTGACCAGTCTGCTGCGGGTGTCGCCGTGGCGCACCAGCACCCCGGGGACGAGGTACCCGAGGTCGAGCTGGTTGACGTCCAGCAGGGTGCCGAGCCGCGGGTAGGCCGTGTTGAGTACCTGGAAGCCCCGGTCGAGCCGGAATCCGTCAACGAGGTCGGTGCCGACTCGGCCGCCGAGCCGACCGCTCGCCTCGAGGAGCCGCCAGGGTACCCCGGCGCGGTGCAGCCGGCGCGCCGTCGCCAGCCCGGCCAGGCCACCACCGACGATCACCACGTCGGTATCAACCGGCATCGCGCGACTCCCGCTCTCCGTCGGTCCGGGCCAGCCGGCTCGGCCACCAGATCTTCGACCCGATGTCGTACGCGAGGGCGGGCACCAGCAGCGAACGGACGACGATCGTGTCGATCAGGACTCCCACGGCGACCGCCACCCCCAGTTCGATGAGCACCACCAGCGGGAGTACGGCCAGTGCGCTGAACGTCGCGGCGAGCACGATGCCGGCGGAGGTGATGACGCCGCCGGTGACGACGAGCCCGTACCGCACTCCGGAGCGGGTACCCCGCCGCACCGCTTCCTGCCGGATCCGGCTCATCAGGAAGATGTTGTAGTCGATGCCGAGGGCGACCAGGAAGACGAAGGCGAACAGCGGGAAGGAGGCGTCCACCCCGGGGAAGTCGAAGAGGTACTTGAAGATCAGCGCGCAGAGGCCAAGCGTGGCGCCGTACGAGAGCAGCACGGTGGCGACGAGCAGCAGCGGGGCGAGCAGGGCGCGCAGCAGCAGCGCCAGGATGACGGCGATGACACTGAGGACCACCGGGATGATGACGTTGCGGTCCCGGGTGGAGGCGTCGGCGGTGTCGATGTTGATCGCGGTGAGGCCGCCGACGACCGCGTCGGCGTCGGGTACGGCGTGGACCGCCACCCGTAGGTCGCGAATCGTCTCTTCGGCGCCGTCGGAGTCGGGTGCGTCGGCGAGGGTCGCTTCGAGCTGCACGATGCCGTCGACGACTTTCGGCGGCGCGGTCGGTGCTGCACCGCCGTCCGAATCCGAGCCGGCACCGGGACGGTCGGTGACCGGTCGTACCGCAACGACGCCGGGCGTCTCCTGGGCGACAGCGGCGACCTGCTCGGCGGTCTGCTGCCGGGTCAGGATGACGGCGGGGCTACCGGTGCCGGCCGGGTAGTGGCGGGCGATCGCCTCCTGGCCCGCGACCGAGTCCGTCTGCTCGGTAAACAGGTCGCTCTCGCCCAGGGTGGTCGCCCCCAGCTGGGTGAGGCCGAAGGAGAGCGCGGCCAGCGCGAGCGCGGTGACCAGCCATACCGGTCGGGACCGGCGGGCTACGAACCCCGCGACGCGGCCCCAGATGCCGTGTTCGGTCTGCGGCTCGGCGTGGTCGAGTCGCGGCTGGCGCGGCCAGAACACCCGGCGCCCGCCGAGCACGAGCAGCGCGGGTAGGAGGGTGAGCATCACCAGCAGGGTCGCGCCGATACCGATGGCGGCGACCGGCCCGAGTGCCTGGTTGGAGCTCAGGCTGGAGAGCAGCAGGCAGAGCAGGCTGGCGATGGTGGTGCCGGCGGAGGCGGCGATCGCTGGGGCGGCGCCGCGCCAGGCCGCCAGCATGGCGGCGGCGGGCTTGTCGTGCCGGTGTAGCTCCTCCCGGTACCGGGCGACCAGGAGCAGGGCATAGTCGGTGCCGGCGCCGAAGACCAGCACGGTGAGGATGCCCTGTGCCTGCCCGTCGAGGGTCAGGATGCCGGCCTCGGCGAGTCGGTAGACGATCGCCGTGGCCAGCGAGAAGGACATCCCGGCGGCGAGCAGCGGGAAGATCCACAGCACCGGGCTGCGGTAGACGACCAGCAGGATGAGGAGCACCACGCAGAGGGTGACCAGCAGCAGCGTGCCGTCGATCGCCGAGAAGACATCGATCAGGTCGGCGAGCAGGCCGGCCGGCCCGGTGACGTTGACGGTGAGCCCGTCTCGATCCGTATCGACGATGGCGCGCAGCTCCGCCACGACGGTGGCGATCTCCTCGCCCCGCTCGTCGTCGACCGGGACGATCAGCTGGACCGCCTGCCCGTCCGCGCTGGGGATCGGCGGCGGCAGCGGGCCGACCACGCCGGGCAGTTCGGCGATCTCGGCCGTGTCCGCGGCGATCTGCTGCTGGTCGGCCTCGGTGATGCCGCTGGTGCATTCGTAGACGATGAGCGCCGGGGTGGTCGGTTGGTCCACGAAGAGTTCGGAGAGGTCCTGGGCCCGGGTCGCCTCGGCCTCGGTAGGGAGGAAGGCGGCGTTGTCGTTGGTGCTGACCTCACCGAGTCTTCCGCTGTATGGGCCGGCGAGGCCGCCGACCACCAGCCAGGCGAGCGCGATAAGCAGGGCGACCAGCGTGCCCCGGCCGGCGGCACCTTTCCCGGACATCCGCACCCACCCGATGCGCCTTCCGACGCGTTAGGGATCTTGGTCAACGTCTCCCATCCTGCCCTCCGGCTCCGGTTCCGGTTCCAAAACCACCGGCAAGGGCCACTGTGAGGTGATGCGCCGGGCTGATCGGCCGGGCGCCGAAAGCGCAGGAAGCCCACCGGCACGGTCCGGGTGTTGAAAGTAAAGAAAGCCCACCGACCTGGGGCCGGTGGGCTTGATGGGGAGGGAGCTCCCCCGTTTGGACTCGAACCAAAAACCTGCCGGTTAACAGCCGGCTGCTCTGCCAATTGAGCTACGGGGGACCGCGCCGTCGCCCGACCTCCCGGGAGCTCCGGTTCGCCGTGCGACGGGACAAGAGTACAGGACTACCGGCGGTCGCAGTCGAGGGGGTTACCGCGCTGTTGTAGGTGCTACCGCCGGTAATCCCACCCAATATTCAGGATGTTCCGAATAAATCAGTGTCAGGGCACCCGGAGAGCAGCGCGAAGAGCAGGATGGGGAGTTAGCACGTTAGGCACGGAAGGAGCCGCTATGCGCGGAAAGATCATGTTCCTTGGTGGGATGGCGCTGGGGTTCGTCCTGGGCGCCCGCGCCGGTCGGGAAGCGTACGAGGAGCTGGTGGTGTGGGGTCGCAAGATCGTCGACCACCCGACTGTTCAGGAGGCGGCGGGGGTGGCACAGGCACAGGCGAACCGGTTCTACAGCGAGAGCCGCGACAGGCTCGGGCAGTCCAAGCTGGGCGAACCCTTCGGCGGAAACGGCCAGCGACGGGGCCCGGCAGCCGCGGACGACCCCTTCGCCGGCACACCGGTTACCGGTAGAGCAACCGGCTCATCCGGCGGGACGCGATAAAGAGGCCGATGGCCAGGACCACCAGCAGGTAGCCGATGTCGAGCAGCCAGGTCCAGCCACCGCCGCCGAGGGTGATCCCCCGGACCAGGTGCACCGCGCGGTAGAGCGGGGTGACCTCGACCAACCAGCGCAGCAGCGTCGGGTAGGCCTGCGCCGGGACGAACGTGCCGGAGAAGAGGAAGAGCACGAACTGCGCCGACGCCAACACGTCGAAGTCCTGCCAGCTCCGCATGAAGGTGGCGATCGTCATACCGATCGCCCCGAACGTGAAACCGACCAACACCGCCGCCGGGAAGGCGACCGCCGCCCGGGCGGCGGTGGTCAGATCCATCACGACCATCACCACGAGGAACGCGCCGGAGTAGGCGCTGCCCCGGAGCATCGCCCAGGCCAACTCCCCGAGGGCGATCTCGAACGGCTGCACCGGAGTGGCGATCACCCCGTCGTACAGCTTCATGTACTTCATCTTGCCGAAGAAGTTGAAGGTGGTCTCCGCGAATGATCCGGTCATCGCCGACGAGGCGAGCATCGCGGGCGCGACGAACGCCGCGTAGCTGACGACGGCCCCACTCGACAGCGTCAGGTCACCGACCAACGCCCCCACCCCGACCCCGATGGAGAAGAGGTAGAGCAGCGGCTCGATGAAGCCGGAGACCAACAACAGCCAGTAGATCGACTTCAGGGCCGAGACGTTCCGTTCGGCCACTGCGGCCGACCGTCGCGACGCCGCCGACACCTCCATCAGCCGGGGCAGCACCAGAGCGACCATGACGCCCCTTCCTAGACGACGAGCTTGCGGCGCAGGGCACGGTGGGCGAGCAACCACCCACCGACCGCCCAGGCGGCGAGGTAGAGCAGGTGGCCGGTAACCGACCAGACCGGCGCGGTGCCGAGCGTGGCTGCCCGGCTCAGGTCAACCGCGTGCCAGAGCGGCGTCGCGTACGCCAGCCAGCGCAGCCCCACCGGCAGCGACTCGACCGGGAAGAAGACCCCGGCGAAGAGCGTCATCGGGATCACCGCGAACCGGAACAGCAGGGCGAGCCAGCTGTCGCTGGAGGCCGTTGCCGCGTACGCGTAGGTGGGCGCGGCAACGGCCAGGCCGAGCAGCACCGCCACCGGTAGCGCCAGCACCGCCCACGGCGAGCGCAGGGCCCCCAACACCCCGGTCACCAGCAGAAAAGCCGCGGCCGAGGTCAGCACCCGGAACAGCACGAACGCCAGCTGACCAGCCATGATGTCCGCTACCCGCAGCGGTGCCGCGTACTGGGCGAAGTAGATTTTGGTCCACTGAAGGCTGCTGTAGACCGGCCAGGTGGACTCGGCGATCGCCACCTGCAACGCGGTTGACGCGAGCAGTCCGCCGACGATCCACTCCAGATAGGAGACGCCATCGACACCCTGGTCGATGAAGCCCCCGACTCCCACGCCGAAGCCGAGCACGGTCAGTGTGGGGAGCAGGAACGACGAGAGCACCCCGCCCCGCCAGGTGCGCCGGTAACCGACCAGGTGGTATTGCAGCACCGCCAATGCCGGCGCCCGGGCCGGGCCCGGTCGGGGCCGCTTGGCCGCGATCTGTGTCATGCCTTCGCTCCCCATCTGCCCGGCTCTCCGGCCCGACTGCTCGCGACCTCAGTCGATCAAAGTGCGACCGGTGAGGTGCAGGAAGACGTCCTCCAGGCCGCTGCGCCGCACCAGCACGTTGATCGGGTGCAGGCCGAGCGCGGTCACCTGGGCCACCGCCGCGTCGCCGTCGGGCACATAGAGCAGGATCCGGTCGGGCAACACCTCGACCCGTTCGCCGAGCTGGGCGAGTTTGCTGGCGAACGGCTCCTGCGACTCGCCCGCGAAGCGCAGCTCGACCACCTCGCGAGTGGAGTGCTGCTCGATCAGCACGCGGGGGGAGCCTTCGGCGACGATCCGCCCGCCGTCCATCACCACCAGCCGGTCGCAGAGCTGCTCGGCCTCGTCCATGTAGTGCGTGGTGAGCACCAACGTGACACCTTGCTGCTTGAGCTGGAACAGCCGCTCCCAGACCAGGTGCCGGGCCTGCGGGTCGAGACCGGTGGTCGGCTCGTCCAGGAGCACGATCTCGGGCTCGTTGACGAGCGCACGGGCGATGGTGAGCCGTCGCTTCATGCCGCCGGAGAGCGGCTCCACCTTGCTGTCGGCCCGCTCGCTGAGCTGCACGAAATCGAGCAACTCGGCGGCGCGCAACCGAGCTACCCGGCGGGCGATGCCAAAGTAGCGGGCATAGGTGACCAGATTCTCCCGGACGGTCAGCTCCGGGTCGAGTGTGTCGAGCTGCGGGCAGACCCCGAGGCGGGCCCGGATCGCCGGCCCGTCTCGCACCGGATCCATGCCGAGGATGCGTAGCTCTCCGCCGCTGGGCGGCGAGACACAACCGATCATGCGCATAGTGGACGACTTGCCGGCACCGTTGGGCCCAAGGAAGCCGAATGCCTCCCCGGCCCGGACCGCAACGTCGATGGCGTCGACCGCGGTGAAGCTGCCAAACCGCTTCACCAGCCCCCGCGCCTGGATGAGTGGTTGAGCCGTGGTCACCCCCTGACCCTAGCCACCCGGTCCGACACTCCCCACCGGATTTTCGTCCAGCCGGCCGGTCCCATGGCGGGCCCCGCCGCCCCGGGCCGTGTTGTCACGCCTCCGGGGCGGTGGTCGCGGCGCGGGCCGCGGCAACCAGGCGCTCGGTCTCCGCACGGACCGCCGGATCGTCAACCGGGGTGCCCGGCTCGTACCGGACGGTCCAGGTCAGCCCGTCAACCCCCGGCACCCGCCGGGCGACCACCCGGCCCGCACCGCCCGGCATCGGGTGCGCCTCAGTGAATGCCACCGAGCGGGTCACCCGTTCCCGCACCTGGTGCGGCAGTTCCCCCGGGTCCAGCAACGGGTAGGTCTCGGTGGGGCGGTCGGCCACCACCAGGTAGCTGTCCCGCTCCACGACGGGCTCGGCGGCGGTGACCACCAGCTCCTGCCCAGACCAGACCGCCCGGAGGATGTCGTGCCAGCCCAGTCGTTCCCCACGCCGGGGTAGCCAGAGCCCGAGGTTGGTGGCGACCAGTACGGTGCCCTCCGCACAACCACCGGCGGCGGCCCAGGCGAGCACACGTTCCCCGGCGACGAGCGGTGGACGGTCTGCCGGCGACAGTTTCGGCCGGCGACGGAACAACCCCATCTAGCACCCTCCCACGGCTACCGGTCTCCGCACCTGCCGGCGGTCGGTCTCACAGCCCACCCGCGGCCTGCTCCCGCAACGCTCGGGCATGTTGCTCCAGGGACAGCAATTCACCGAAGGCGGCAAAGTACTCGTCCTTGGTGCTAACCGGATTTATCCGCTGAATTCTCGACTTGAGTTCCCGGATCCGGCCGGTCACCGCCCCCCACTGGAGGCGGGCCATCGTCACCGACACATAGCGCGGATCGAGTTCCCCGTCGATTCGCAACGGCTCGACGGCCAGCTCACCGACGAGCGCTTGGGCGGCGAGGTCCGTGCAGGCGTGGCGGACCGACTCGATCCAGACCGCACCGCCGGTGGCCGCCGCCGCTCCCCCGGCCGCCGCCACCGCCGCGCGGACCGCGACGTGCACCGGATGGCGGTACTCCGTGGCCTCCACGGCGTCGAACATCGGCCCGGCGAGTACCGGCGCCTGCAGGGCCAGCTTCAGGGCCTCCCGCTCGACAGCCGCCTGCGGGCTCTCCGCCGGTGACGGCGGTTGCGCCGGAGCCCCACCGGGCGCGGTGTTGGCTTTGCCGGAGACGGTGTTGGCCTTGCCGGGGGCGTGGGCGGCAGCCAGCACGGCCCGCTGCACCGGCTCGATCTCCATGCCGAGGTCCCCGGCGAGCTTGCGGACATACTCCGGGCGCTTCTCCCGGTCCTTGATCTTGGCGACCAGCGGGGCCGCCCGACGCATCGCCTCCACCCGACCATCGACGGTGTCGAGGTCGTGCCGACCGATCACGTGCCGCAGCGCAAAGTCGACCAGCGGTTCACGGCGCGCGACCAGGTCCCGAACGGCCAGCTCCCCCTTGGCCAACCGCAGCTCACAGGGGTCCATGCCGTCCGGGCTGACGGCGATGAAGGTGCGCCCGACGAAGCGCTGATCATCGTCGAAGGCGCGCAGCGCCGCCTTCTGCCCGGCCGCGTCCCCGTCGAAGGTGAAGATGATCTCTCCAGCGACTGCTTCGGTGTCCAGCAGCAGCCGGCGCAGCACCCCGATGTGGTCACCGCCGAAAGCGGTGCCACAGGTCGCCACCGCGGTCGGCACCCCGGCCAGGTGACAGGCCATCACGTCGGTGTAGCCCTCGACCACGACCACCTTGCCCTGCTTGGCGATCTCGCGCTTGGCCTGGTCGATGCCGTAGAGGACGTGGGACTTCTTGTAGATCGGGGTCTCGGGGGTGTTCAGATATTTCGGGCTGTCGTCGTCGTCAAAGAGCTTGCGGGCGCCGAAGCCGACGACGTCACCGGTCAGATCCCGAATGGGCCAGAGCAATCGGCGACGGAACCGGTCGATCAGGCTGCCCGACCGGGCCGGCCGGGACAGCCCGGCGGTAACCAGCTCGTCGTGACTGAAACCCTGCTGGCGCAGGTGACGGGTCAACAGGTCCCACCCGTCGGGCGCGAACCCGCAGGCATACCGCTCGGCGGCGGCCTTGTCGAAGCCGCGTTGGGCGAGGAACTCGCGGGCCGGCCGGGCTCCGGCGGTGGTCAACTGCGCCCGGTAGAACTCGACCGCGGCGGCGTGCGCGGCGATCAACCGCTGCTTCTGCCCCTGCTGCGGCCGGACACGGGGGGTGGTGTGGTCGTTGGCCACATAGCGGAGCTGAAGGCCGGCGCGGCCGGCCAATCGCTCGACAGACTCGACGAAGCTGAGGTGCTCGGCATCCATCAGGAACTTGATGGCGTCCCCGCCGGCACCACAGCCGAAGCAATACCAGACGTTACGGGCCGGTGACACGTTGAACGACGGGCTCTTCTCGTCGTGGAACGGACAGAGCCCCTTGAGGTTGCCCCCACCCGCGGACCGCAGAGTGACCGTCTCCGAGATGATCTCCGCGATCGAGGTGCGCTCACGGACCAACGCGATGTCCTCGTCCCGGATCCGCCCCGTCATCTCCGCCACCTCCTCGCCGTACATCCTGCCCTGTCCGACCGACGTCCCGGTGGCCGGGGGACGCGGGCACGGCGACCACTACCGAATCCCCACCGCGGGACCCATGGCGCGCGACCAGGATGGGCGGGGGTCTACTCCTCCGCTTCCCTGGTCGAGCGGGCGTGGCGGCCCTCTTCCCTGGTCGAGCGGGCGTGGCGGCCCTCTTCCTTGGTCGAGCGGGCACGGTCGAGGGCTTCGGCCAGCCCGTGCTGGTGGGGCGGGCGGGCCCGCACCGCCGGATCCTGGAGCATCTCCTTGACCAGCGACACGGCGAGGCCGAGCATCACCACCACGAACGGCAACGCAACCATGATCGTCGCCTGTTGGAGCGCGCTCAGCCCGCCGGCCAGCAGCAGCACCGCGGCGGTTCCACCGATGAGTACACCCCAGATGATGACGATCACCTGGCGCGGGCGCAGGGCGCCACGGGAGGTCAGCGACGCGAGCACGAGGGAGGCGGAGTCGGCGCTGGTGACGAAGTAGAGCGTCACCAGCACCATGGCCAGCACGCTGGCCACCACACCCAGCGGCAGCGCCTCGAGCAGCCCGAAGAGCGCGTTCTCGGTGCCGGCGGCGGTCTCGGCGACCAGGTCCGCGGCGCCGGTGGCCTGCACCCGTAGCGCGCTGCCCCCCAGGACCGCGAACCAGACCACACTGGCCCCGCTGGGCACCAGCAGCACGCCGATCAGGAACTGACGCACCGTACGGCCACGGGAGATACGGGCGATGAAGGTGCCGACGAACGGCGCCCAGGAGATCCACCACGCCCAGTAGAAGATTGTCCAGGAACCCAACCAGGACGACTCGGAGAACGCCCCGGTCCGGGTCGACATGAAGATCAGGTTGCTGAGGTAGTCGCCGATCGAGGCGGGCAACACGTCAAGGATATAGACAGTCGGACCGACCACGAAGACGAAGACCATCAGTAACACCGCCAGCACCACGTTGGTGGTGGACAGCCACTTGATGCCCCGGTGCAGCCCGGAGAAGGCCGAGACGACGAAGGCCAGGGTCAGCGCGCCGATCACCACCAGCTCCACCGCCCTGCTGCGGGGGATACCGGCGACCCGGTCCAGGCCCGCGGCGACCTGGAGCGCGCCGAGGCCGAGGCTGGTCGCCGAGCCGAAGACCGTGGCGAAGACCGACAGCAGGTCGATCACCCGCCCGACCGTGCCATCGGCCTGGGAGCCGAGCACCGGGCGAAACACCGCCGAGATCCGGTTCTCCCGCCCCTTACGAAAGGTCGAGTACGCCAGGGCGAGCGCCACCACCGCGTAGATCGCCCACGGGTGCAGCGTCCAGTGGAAGAGGGTGAACTGCATGGCGACCGAGGCGGCGGCCCCGGTCTCCGGCTCCGCCGCGGTGGCCGGCGGCGGCGAGGCATAGTGCTGGATCGGCTCGGCAACGGCGAAGAACACCAGGCCGATCCCCATGCCGGCGCTGAACATCATGGCGACCCAGGCCAGGGTGGTGAACTCCGGCCGCTCGGTCTCGGCCCCCAGCCGAATAGTGCCGAACCGGGAGAACGCCAGCACGAAGGTCAGTACCAGGAAGACGTTCGCCGCGACGACGAACAACCAGCCGAACGTGGTGATGACCCAACTCAGCCCGGACCCACCGACATGGGAGACCGAGTCGGGTGCCAGGACGCCCCAGACCACGACGGCCAGCACAACGCCCACGGCGAGGCCCAGCAAAGGGCGGTCCACACTCCCGCTGTGGGGCCGTTGCCCAGTCGCCTCACCCATCTTCGCCCCTTCCGCTGCCCGCCGGTCCACCGATGACCCTCTGTCATCCTGCGGGTGGTGGCGGCGGTGCCGGGGCGAAACGGGAACAGTCGTCAGGTTCAGGTGGCGGCGAACTCCTCGGCCTCGACTTGACGGTTCCACTCCGCCTTGCCGGCCCGCCAGCCCTCGTCGTCCACGCCGCGACGCCAGTAGCCGGAGATGGAGAGCCGCTCGCGCGGGACCTTCCGCTCCACCCGCAGCAGCCGGCGCAGCTCCCGGACGAAGGTCGCCTCACCGTGCACGAAGGCGTGCACCCCGGGTGGGAAGTCCAGCGCCCGGACCGCCGCGACCAGCGCCGCGCCAACCGGCCGGTCACCCCGGTGCAGCCAGGTCAGCCGTACCTGCCCCGGGCTGGGCAGCGGCTGCTCCTCGGCCGGTCCGCTGATCTCGACGAGGACGGTGGCCGGCGCGCCGGCGGGCAGCCGTTCCAGGGCGACCGCGATGGCCGGCAGGGCGCTCTCGTCGCCGACCAGCAGGTGCCAGTCGGCATCGGGGCTCGGGGCGTACGCCCCACCCGGGCCGGTGAAGTGCACCGGGTCACCGGGGCGCAACGTCGCGGCCCATGGTCCGGCCAGCCCCTCATCGCCGTGGTACACGACGTCCACGGTCAGCTCGCCGGCGTGGGCGTCGAAGGCCCGTACGGTGTACGCGCGCAGCCGCGGCCACTGCGCGGCCGGCAGGTCCCGGCGGATCGTGGCCAGGTCAATCGGTTCGGGGTACACCGCCCCGGGCACCGGGAAGAGAATCTTGATGTAATGGTCGGTGAACTCGCCGACCGGCAGGCCGGCCAGTTCGTCGCCGCCGAGGACCAACCGAACGACGTGCGGAGTGGGCCGTCCGATCCGGACGACGCGGGTGGACGTGACCTTCTTCGGACGATCCGTCATACAGTTAGGTTAACCTAAGTCAGCCGACCCCGACGGCACCGGTCGGGCCACCGAAGAGCCGGGCATGCCACTGCACCGCCGCCGGATCCGTCAACGACGCCACCTGATCGACCACCACCCGCAGCCGGGCCGCGTCGTCTCCGGCAGCCCGCCACAACGGGGCGAACACCGCGTCCAGTGCATCAGGAGCCCGATCGACCAGGCCCGTTACCAGGCCGGCGAGAATCTGCCGCTGCCGCTCGTGCCGGGCAGCGGAGCCAGGACGACGTAGCACGTACCGCAGGGCGATCCCCTTGAGTAGTGCGCAGCGGGCCCGGACCTCGCGCGGCACAACCAGGTCGGCGGCGTACCGCCGGTGCGGGCCGGGCCCGAACCGGCACCGGCTGGCGGCCACGGCGGCGGCGACGAAGCGACCGGTCAGCACGCTGGTGGTCGCCTTCAGCGCAGCCTGCGCCCGGTGACTCCCGTCGTAGCCGGCCAGCGCCGTGAGCAGCGGATCAGCCATCAGGTCAACCAGCGCCTCAGCGAGGTCGGACGGGGACTCGCTGGAGTAGGTCGCCGCGACATCGGCACCCAGCGCCGCCCGCTCGTCGGCGTCGACCAGCAGCGGACCCAGCGTCACATACCCACCGTGGATACCGTCCTCGACGTCGTGCACCGAGTACGCGACGTCGTCGGCCCAGTCCATCACCTGCGCCTCCAGACACCGCCGCCCGTCCGGCACGTCGACGCGCAGCCACTCGAAGACCGGGCGATCGTCGGCGTACACGCCGAACTTGCGCTCTCCCGGCCGGCGCGGCCACGGATACTTGCTGACCGCGTCGAGGGTGGCCCGGGTGAGGTTCAGCCCGGCGGAGGCGCCGGCCGGGCCGATCACCTTCGCCTCCAGGCGGGTGAGCACGCGCAGCGTCTGCGCGTTGCCCTCGAAGCCACCGCAGGTCGCGGCGAGGGCGTCCAGCGCCTCCTCGCCGCTGTGCCCGAACGGCGGGTGCCCGAGGTCGTGGGCGAGCCCGGCGGTGTCCACCAGGTCGGGGTCGCAGCCGAGCCGGCTGCCCATCTCACGGGCAACCTGGGCGACCTCCAAGGAGTGTGTCAACCGGGTGCGGAGGAAGTCGTCGGTGCCGGCCGTGTGCACCTGGGTCTTGGCGGCGAGCCGCCGGAAGGCCGCCGAGTGCAGCACCCGGGCGCGGTCTCGCTCGAACGCCGACCGGCCCTGCCCGGTGTCCTTCGCGGGCTCGTCCACCCACCGCCGCTGGTCCGGGCCGACCGGATTCATGCCGTCAGGCTACGCCGGCCGTCAGGTGACCGGCGGCGGGCGGTAGCCGACCACCACACCGCCCACCACGTCAGCGGCTGTCCGACCCGGCGGTCTCCACGGCGGCCCGCCCCGCCTCCAACCGGGCGACCGGCACCCGAAACGGCGAGCACGAGACGTAGTCCAGCCCCACCTCGTGGAAGAAGTGCACCGAGTCGGGGTCACCGCCGTGCTCGCCGCAGACGCCGAGCTTCAGCTCCGACCGGGCGGCCCGCCCCTCCTCGGCGGCGATCCGCACCAGCCGGCCCACCCCGTCCCGGTCGATCGACTCGAACGGCGAGATGCCGAAGATACCCAGCTCGAGATAGCGCCAGAAGAAGGCTCCCTCCACGTCGTCGCGGGAGAAGCCCCACGCCATCTGGGTCAGGTCGTTGGTGCCGAACGAGAAGAACTGCGCCGCCTCGGCGATCTCGCCGGCGGTCAACGCCGCCCGCGGCACCTCGATCATTGTGCCGATCAACACCTCGACACCGCTGCCGCCGACCACCTCGGCGATGATCTTCTCGGCTTCGGTGCGTACCGTCTCCAGCTCCTGCACCGCACCGACCAGCGGGACCATGATCTCCGGGAAGGCGGACCCACCGGACTCGGTGACCGCGACGGCGGCCTCCGTAATCGCGCGGACCTGCATGGCGAAGAGGCCGGGAACAACCAGGCCGAGCCGGACCCCGCGCAGGCCGAGCATCGGGTTCTCCTCGTGCATCCGCCGGACGGCGGCCAGCAACGCCTCCTCCCGGGCCGCGGCCTCGCCCCGCTCCTGGGCCACCGCCACGTTGACCGCCAACTGCTCCAGCGGGGGCAGGAACTCGTGCAGCGGCGGGTCGATCAACCGCACCGTGACCGGCAGCCCGTCCATCTCGCGGAAGATCTCGATGAAGTCCGCCCGTTGCAACGGCAGCAACGCGGCCAGCGCCTGCTCCCGCTCGGCGTCGGTGGAGGCGAGGATGAGCCGCTCGACCAGTTCGCGCCGGTCGCCGAGGAACATGTGCTCGGTGCGGCACAGGCCGATCCCCTGCGCGCCGAAGCGTCGGGCCCGCGCCGCGTCCGCCTTGGTGTCCGCGTTCGTCCGCACGGCCAACCGCCGCCGGTCGTCGGCGTGGGTCATGATCCGGTGTACGGCCCGCACCAGTACGTCGTCGGCCTGCTCCGGGTCGAGGGTGCCCTCGAAGTACCGCACCACCTCGGACGGCATCACCGGCACCTCACCCAGGAAGATCTTTCCGGTGGTGCCGTCGATCGACACCACGTCGCCCTCGTTGACGGTCTCTCCGGCCACGGTGAACCGCTTCGCCGGGATGTCCACACCGATGTGGTCGGCACCGGAGACACAGGTCTTGCCCATGCCGCGGGCCACCACCGCGGCGTGGCTGGTCTTACCGCCCCGCGAGGTGAGGATGCCCTGCGCGGCGATCATGCCGTTGAGGTCGTCCGGGTTGGTCTCCCGGCGGACCAGGATCACCGCCTCGCCCTGGCCGGCCAGCTCCACCGCGCGGGCAGAGGTGAAGACCACCTTGCCGACGGCCGCGCCCGGTGAGGCGCCGATACCGGTGGCGACCGGCTGGAACTCGTGGTCCAGGTTGAAGCGCGGGAACATCAGCTGGGCGAGCTGGGCCCCGTTGACCCGGTGCAGCGCCTCGTCCAGGTCGATGAGGCCCTCGTCCACGAGTTGCCCGGCGATGTTGAACGCGGCGGCGGCGGTGCGCTTACCGACCCGGGTCTGGAGCATCCACAGCTTGCCCCGCTCGATGGTGAACTCGATGTCGCAGAGATCCTTGTAGTGCCGCTCGAGCCGGGCCATGTAGTCGAGCAGTTCGTCGTAGGACTTCTTGTCGATCCGCTCGAGCTCCTGCAGTGGCACGGTGTTGCGGATCCCGGAGACGACATCCTCGCCCTGCGCGTTGGCCAGGTAGTCGCCGTAGATGCCCTGGGCCCCGCTGGCCGGGTCACGGGTGAAGGCGACGCCGGTCCCCGAGTCCGTACCGAGGTTGCCGAAGACCATGGCGACCACGTTCACCGCGGTGCCCGCCTCGGCGGGAAGTCGCTCCTGGCGACGGTAGATCACCGCCCGCTCGGCGTTCCACGACTCGAAGACCGCCCGGATCGCGAGGTCCAACTGCTCCCGCGGCTCCTGCGGGAAGTCCCGGCCGGTGTGCCGGCGGAAGATTTCCTTGTAGGTGTCGACCAATGCGCGGAGATCGTCGGCGGTCAGGTCCAGGTCCAGGTCGCTGTCCTTGGCCCGCTTGGCGTCGTCGAGGGCGTGCGCGAAGTCCTCCCCCGGCACATCGCAGACGGTCTTGCCGAACATCTGGATCAGGCGACGGTAGGAGTCCCAGGCGAACCGGTCGCTGTCGCTGGTGGAGTCGGGGCCCGCCGAACCGCCGGCCTGTCGGGCCAGCCCCACGACGCTCCGGTCGTTGAGGCCGACGTTGAGGACGGTCTCCATCATGCCCGGCATCGAGAACCTGGCGCCGGAGCGCACCGAGACCAGCAGCGGGTCCTCCGGGTCACCGAGGGTTCGCCCCATCGCCTGTTCCAGGGCGTCGAGGTGGGAGCCGACCTGGTCGGCGAGGCCGGCCGGCTCGCTACCGGTGGCGAGGTACGCCTGACACGCCGAGGTGGTGATCGTGAATCCGGGCGGCACCGGCAGGCCGAGGTTGGTCATCTCAGCCAGGTTGGCGCCCTTGCCGCCGAGGAGTTCCTTCTGGTCTTTGTTCCCCTCGGCGAAGTCATAGACGTACTTGTGATCGACTGTCTCCTGCGCTGCCACCAGAGCCTCCCACGCACGTCGAATGTGTCACTTGACGAAGGTTCAGCTGCCACCGGGCCGACCCGGTCGCCGCCGGTCCGTGGCCACGCTGCCGACCGTGGGGCGAAGGTTAGGCGAACATCGGACCCCCAGGGACCGTTCGGTGACAATCGGCACAGCCGTCCCCACTTTCCGTGTTTGTACCCGAGTTTGGAAACGCTTCCACGCGCACGATCACGCATCCGTCGGACCGCCGTACCCTTGATGCAACGCTCCGGTGAAGGCTTGCCACAACCGCCGCGAATACACCCCCGAAAGCGCCGCGAAGACACCCTGCGAAAGGCAGCTCCGTGCACCCCACCCCCGCCACATCGCCGCAGCAGCCGGAACACCGGCTCGCCCCCGCGACCTCGGGCGCGACGGGCACCGTGCCGGCCACCGACGGCGACGCGAACACCCCGACGACATCCATCCCAGCACCCGTCCAGCCAGCAGTGACCCAGCCGGCGGCGGGCGAGCTGGCCCGACTGGCGGCCCACGAAGCCGGCACCCGACTCGCCCCCGCCCCGGTTCGGCTGGACGACGTGGTGCCCGCACCCGAACAGGTACGCCCGGAGCCCCGCGGCGACTTCACGCTGACAGCCGACACGGCGGTGCGGGTCAGCCCCGACCCCGCCGCGCGGGCCGTCGCCGAACGCCTCGCCGACCTGCTCCGGCCGGCCACCGGATATCGGCTCCCGATCGCCGAGGCCCCGCACCCCGAGCTGGCCGACGGCATCGCGCTCGTCCTCGCCGAGCAGCCCGACCTCGGCACCGAGGGCTACCGACTCGACGTGACACCCTCCGGCGTCCGGATCAGCGCCGCCACCGCGACCGGGCTCCACCACGGCACCCAAACCCTGCGCCAGCTGCTCCCGGCCGCGATCGAGAGCGGCACGCCGGTCCGCGCCACCTGGACGTTGCCCGGTGGATCGATCCTCGACCGGCCGCGCTTCCCGTACCGGGGCGCCATGCTCGACGTGGCCCGGCACTTCTTCGGGGTGGACGACGTGCTGCGGGTGATCGACCACCTCGCCCGCTACAAGCTCAACCACCTACACCTGCACCTCACCGATGACCAGGGGTGGCGGATCGGGATCGAGTCCCGACCGCGACTGACCACGATCGGCGGAAACACGGCGGTCGGTGGCGCCCCCGGCGGGTGGTACACCCCGGCCGACTATCAACGGATCGTGACGTACGCGGCCGAGCGGCACCTCACCGTCGTCCCGGAGATCGACCTACCGGGGCACACCAACGCCGCGCTGACCGCCTACCCGGAGCTGGCCCCGGACGGGAGCACACCGGTGCCCTACACCGGCACCGAGGTCGGCTTCAGCTACCTGGACCCCGCCAACGCGCAGACGTACGAGTTCGTCGCCGACGTGCTGGGAGAGGTCGCCGCGCGCACCCCCGGGCCATTCCTGCACATCGGCGGGGATGAGGCCTTCAAGGTGAAGGGAGCGGCATACACCGGATTCGTCGAACGGGCGCAGCGCATCGTGGCCACGCTCGGCAAGACGGTGGTGGGCTGGCACCAGTTGGCTCCGGCCGCCCACATCGAGGGACGGGTACTCCAGTGGTGGGGCACCGACGGCGTCGACCCGACCACCGCCGACGCGGTCCGCCGCGGCGCTCGACTGATCCTCTCCCCTGGTAACCACGCGTATCTGGACATGAAGTACGCCTCCGACACCCCGATCGGACATGACTGGGCGGGCCTGATCGACGTACGGCAGGCGTACGACTGGGATCCGGCAACGCAGGTGACGGAGGTGCCGGCGGAGTCGGTGTTGGGGGTGGAGGCCCCGCTCTGGACCGAGTCGGTCACCTCGCTGGCGGAGATCGAGTTCATGCTCCTGCCCCGGTTGCCCGCCATCGCGGAGCTGGGCTGGTCACCGCGGGCCACTCACGACTGGGCGGCGTTTCGTACCCGGTTGGCCGGGCAGGGCCCCCGTTGGATGGCGGCCGGTATCGCCTTCCACCGCTCCGCTGAGGTCCCCTGGCCCGCGATGCCCGCTGACCGGCCGACGGCGCAGGTCGCGAGCTCCGCACCACGCCCCAGGACGACATAGCGGAGCGGGCGGGGCCGGGGTCGCGGTGTCACCGACCCGCCGGTCTGGGTCGGTGGTCCGGTTGCGCCGCACGCCTGAGCGGGGAGATGCCGACCCGATCGACCACCCTGGGTGAATTGTCGGGTGGTGTGGGTCACAGTTGGCGGGGAATCGGCGCCGGGGCCCGGTGGTTATACCCGGCGTAACCATGCGGGGCAGCCGCGAGCGCCCCGCCGCACCGCCGGCAGCCGGTGGTCGCCCGCCCCGGAATGCCGTGGGGTCGGCGTTGGTTACACCCCCCGGGCCGCCCGAGTAGCACCCCCGGGCCGGGCGGACCCCCCGTTTTTCGATCTCTTCTCGAACCACCTCGTGCGACCCGCTGGCGCGCCCCCCCTTGCGTCCGCGGCACCCCCGAGCGGAAGGCTTCGATCATCATGCGTACCGACATCCTTCGTAAGACCGCCCTGACCGCTGCTGGCCTGATCGCCACCGGTGGCGCCATCGCCGCCCCCGCGACCGCCGCCTTCGCCGCCCCCACCGCGCAGCCCACCGCGCAGAGCGAGCGCGACGACACCCGCGTCCTCCCGGTCGACTACGAGGCCCAGCCGAACTTCTACTACTGCGGCCCCGCCGCCGCCCGCAACGCCCTGTCCGTGCAGGACAAGGACATCGACGTCTACTCGATGGCCGAGCGGATGGGCACCACCGAGTCTGGCACCGACTCCATCAACGACATCACCCCGGTGCTGAACACCGAGACCGGCCGCGACGTGTACCGCAGCGTCGAGATCTCCACCCCCGAGGCCGACGACAAGCAGACCGACACCCTGCGCGAAGACATCATCCGCACCGTCGATGACGGCCGCGCCGTCGTCGCCAACATCGCCGGCACCGCCACCGACACCAACGGCGAAAGCCACTCCTTCGCCGGCGGCCACTACATCGCCGTCAACGGCTACCGCGACGCCGGCAACCAGGTGAAGATCGCCGACTCGGCGAACCCGAACACCGCCGAGTACTGGATCACCACCGAAGCCCTCGCCGACTGGATCGCCACCCGCGGCTACTCCACCAGCTGACCACCAACCACACGACCAGGGCCGGCCCCCACCACGGGGCCGGCCCTCGTCGTCGTCTTCGACGCCTGGTTCAGCCGCCCGAGTCGGCCAACTCCGCGCCCTGCGGAACCGTGTCGTCGTCCCGGCTGTCCAGCCACCCGTTCGGCAGGAAGACCTTGCCCGGGGAGTTGGTCCGGCCACGGGGCTGGCCCAGCGTCTCCACCGGGAACGGCGCCGCCGGGTCCAGCTTGCCGAGCAGATCGTCGAGCTGCGCCAAGCTGTCAATCATCGCGAGCGACCGACGCAGCTCGCTGCCGACCGGAAATCCCTTCAGGTACCAGGCGACGTGCTTCCGGAAGTCGGTGCAGCCGTCCCGTTCACCGCGCGCCGCGTCCCGGGCGCCGACGGTGAACTGCTCGACCAACAGCTCCGCGTGCCGGCGCATGGTCGTGGCCACCTCCCCCAACGTGGGCAACCGCCGGTGCGGCAAACCGGTGAAGGCCGCCTCCAGATCGGCGAAGAGCCACGGCCGGCCCAGGCAGCCCCGCCCCACCACGACCCCGTCGACTCCGGTGTGCGCCACCATCCGCAGCGCGTCGTCCGCCTCCCAGATGTCGCCGTTGCCCAGCACCGGGACGTCCAGCGCCGCCTTCAGCGTCGCGATGGCGTCCCAGTCGGCGGTCCCCGAATACCGTTGGGCAGCCGTACGCCCGTGCAGCGCCACCGCCGCAACCCCAGCATCCTGGGCGGCGAGGCCCGCCTCCACGTACGTCAGGTGATCGTCATCGATGCCCTTGCGCATCTTCACCGTTACCGGCACCCCGGCGGGTGACGCGGCATCCACCGCGGCCCGCACCAGCCGGGCGAAGAGCCGACGCCGCCACGGCAGGGCGGCACCACCGCCCCTGCGGGTCACCTTCGGGACCGGGCAACCGAAGTTCAGGTCGATATGGTCGGCGAGGTCCCGCTCGACGACGATCCGCACAGCGGCGGCGGTGGTGTCAGGGTCGGTCCCGTAGAGCTGGAGGCTGCGTGGTGACTCCCCGGAGCCGAAGGCGATCATGCGCAGCGTCTTGGGGTTCCGCTCGACCAGCGCGACCGTCGTGATCATCTCGCAGACGTAGATGCCACCGCCCTGTTCCCGACAGAGCTGGCGGAAGCCAACGTTGGTGATGCCCGCCATCGGCGCCAGGACCACCGGCGGCCACACCTGGTGCCGCCCGATGGTCAGCGGGCGGGGCGGGACGGCCTTCGTCGTGGTCACCGCTCCAGTGTAAGGAGGCCCTGGCCCTCCCTCCGCTGGCCTACCAGCGGAGGGAGGAGCCCCACAGCTCAGCAGCCGGGGAGGCGCTCGATCAGGTACCGCTCGACCTGGTCCAGGGAGATCCGCTCCTGGGCCATCGTGTCCCGGTTCCGCACGGTCACCGCGTCGTCATCGAGGGTGTCGAAGTCGACCGTCACGCAGTACGGCGTGCCGATCTCGTCCTGCCGGCGGTAACGGCGACCGATGGCCTGCGAGTCGTCGAACTCCACCACCCAGCGCTTGCGCAGGTCGGCGGCGAGCTTCCGGGCCTTCGGCGAGAGCGCCTCGTTACGGGACAGCGGCAGCACCGCCACCTTCACCGGCGCGAGCCGCGGATCGAAGCGCATCACCGTGCGCTTGTCCACGCCACCCTTGGTGTTCGGCGCCTCGTCCTCGTCGTACGCCTCGAGCAGGAACGCCAGCACCGCCCGGGTGAGACCGGCCGCCGGCTCGATCACGTACGGGACCCAGCGCTCGCCCTTGGCCTGGTCGAAGTAGGACAGGTCGACACCGGAGTGCTTGCTGTGCGTGGCGAGGTCGAAGTCGGTGCGGTTGGCGACGCCCTCCAGCTCCGCGAACTCGGTGCCCCCGAACTGGAACCGATACTCGATGTCAACCGTGCGCTTCGAGTAGTGGGAGAGCTTCTCCTGCGGGTGTTCGTAGCGACGCAGGTTGCGCTCGCTCAGGCCGAGATCGAGGTACCAGTTCCAGCGCTCGGTGAGCCAGTACTCGTGCCAGCCCTCGTCGGTGCCCGGTTCGACGAAGAACTCCATCTCCATCTGCTCGAACTCGCGGGTCCGGAAGATGAAGTTCCCCGGGGTGATCTCGTTGCGGAACGACTTGCCGGTCTGGGCGATGCCGAACGGCGGCTTCTTACGCGCCACCGTCTCGACGTTCTTGTAGTTGACGAAGATGCCCTGCGCGGTCTCCGGTCGCAGGTAGTGCAGGCCCTCATCGCTCTCCACCGGGCCCAGGTGGGTCTTCATCAGACCGTTGAACATCCGCGGTTCGGTGAAGGTGCCCCTGTTCCCGCAGTTCGGGCAGTTCAGCTCGGTCAACGAGGCCGGCGGACGACCATGCTTGGCCTCGTACGCCTCCTCCAGGTGGTCGGCCCGGAACCGCTTGTGACAGGACTGACACTCGGTCAGCGGGTCCACGAACGCGTCCAGGTGGCCGGAGGCGGCCCAGACATCACGGGCCAGAATCACCGCGGAGTCGAGGCCCACCACGTCGTCGCGCTGCTGGACCATGCTCCGCCACCACTGCCGGCGGACGTTCTCCTTCAGCTCCACACCGAGCGGGCCGTAGTCCCACGCCGAACGGGTACCCCCGTAGATCTCGCTGGACGGGAAGACGAAACCCCGACGCTTGGCGAGGCTGACGACGGAGTCGATACGGTCTGCAGGCATTTTTCCTCCTACGCCGGCTGGCGGTCGGCGGGGACAGTACGGGATGGAGCGAGGCTCGGGACAACGGTACGACCGGCGATGTCCTGAGCCCAGGAGAATACCGGGAGCGGTTTAGCTGACCCCGCACACCTCCAGTGCGCCGGTCTGCTCGTTCTGCTCGAGGTTCACCAGCTGGCGTTCACGGTCGCCGCCACCGAAGGTGACCTCGACCGGCACGGTCAGACTGGCCTGGTTGAGCTCGCCGACCTGGAACGAGTTCACCTGCGGCCCGCTGGCGGCCCGCCGTTCGAAACCCCGCCGCGACTCCTGCTGCCGCACCCGCGCACAGAGCTGGTCGTACGCGGCACCGTACTCTCGTTCCACCAGCGCCTGGTAGTAGTTGGTGGAGACGGCGCGCCCCTGCTCGTCGAACGCCTCCGCGCCGGCCACCAGCAGCCCGAATACCGCCGCACCCCCGCCGCCGCAGCAGAGCGTCAGTGCGAGCGCCCCGGCGCCCAGCCCCAGCCAGAGCCGGGTGCGACGGCCCTCGACCGGCGGCGCCGCGAACGGTGGTGCGACACCGGGGCCGGCGGGCGGATTCGGCACTCCCGGCCCCGGAGGCGGGCCGGGCACGGCAGGGGGTGCGGCGCCGTCGCGCGGGCCGGGTGCGGCATTGTCTGGCGGGCCGGGCACGGCAGGGGGTGCGGCGCCGTCTGGCGGGCCGGGCACCGACGGGTGCGGCGAGGGAGCGGCCGGTCCGGGAGCGGTCATGGGATCAATGTAGTGCGTATCGCTCACCGGTACGGATCGGCTGCCCGATCGCTCGCCGCCACCACCACGTCGGCGCCGGGCGCGGCGGTGGCGAGGGCCTCGTAGGCCGACGGTTCGTCGACCGACTCGGCGAGCAGCGGAACCGCGGTGATCTTGACGTCGAAGCCGCCGAGCGCTCGCCGGTAGGTGCCGACCGACTCCCACTCGGTGAGCAGACACCAGTAACGCGGGTCGTCCAACGCGCGGACGAGTTGCCCACGCAGGTATCCGGGGCGGGCCGCGAGCGCCGCGAGCGCGGCGTGCGCCCGCGCGGTGAAGTCGTCAACGACATCGACCTCGACCACGAACCGGTTGGTGACCAACACCGGCAACCTCCTCGTAGAGTCTGTGGGATGCAGCGTACGCAGCGCCGGACAACGAGCCGGTTGGCCCGGGCAAACCCGACGGCAGTCTTCCTGATCACCCTGGTGGTGGTGCTGGTCGCTCTCTTCACTCCGGGGGTGCTCGGCGGGCTACTCACCCTCGCCCTCGCGGCGGTCGTGGCCACGCTGGTGGTCACCACGGGGGCGAGCCAGCCGGCACGGCTCCGAGTGGTCCGGCTCCTGGTGCTGACGCTGCTGATCACCGCCGGGCTGGTCAAGCTGCTCTGACATGCACTCATGCGTTTTTGACAATCATTGTCATTGTTGCGGACAGTTGCCCTCATGAACAACCGCCGCGCTCCCCGCGCCCTGGCCGCCGCTTCCACCGTCCTGCTCGCCCTCGGCGCCACCGCCTGCTCCGACGAGCCCACCGATGCCGACCCACAGCGGGTTGAGGTCGTCACCGCCTTCTACCCGCTCCAGTTCCTGACCCAACAGATCGGCGGAGACGCTGTAACCGTCAGTAACCTGGTCAAGCCCGGCGCCGAGCCCCACGACATCGAGTTGAGCCCCAGCCAGGTCGGGGACGTGGCCGGGGCCGAGCTGATCGTCTACCTCAAGGGTTTCCAGCCACAGGTGGACGAGGCCGTGCAGCAGAACGCCGCCGACCGGGCGTTCGACGTCACCACCGTCGAGCCGCTGCTCGACGCCACCGCCGACGGCCACGACCACGGTCACGAGGGCGAAGCCGGACCCGACGACGACCACGGACACGAGGGCGACCACGGACACGAGGGCGAAGCCGGACCCGACGGTGCAGGCGGGGCCGAGACTCCGGCGGACCCGGACCACGCGGCGGAGGCCGGCAGCAAGGACCCGCACCTGTGGCTGGACCCCACCCGGCTCGCCACCGTCGGTGACCAGCTCGCCGACCGGCTCGCCCAGGCCGACCCCGAGCACGCCGACGACTACACCGCCCGCGCGACCGAACTCCGGGGCAAGCTGGAGCAGCTCGACGCAGAGTTCACCGCCGGCTTGGAGACCTGCCAACGGCGGGAGATCGTGGTCAGCCACACCGCCTTCGGCTACCTGACCACGCGCTACCAGCTGGAGCAGATCGGCATCACCGGACTGAGCCCGGAGCACGAGCCGTCGCCGCAGCGGCTGGCCGAGGTGATCGAGGAGGCGAAGGAGCACCAGGCCACCACGATCTTCTTCGAGACGCTGGTCAGCCCGAAGGTCGCCGAGACCATCGCGGCCCAGGTCGGGGCCGAGACCGCGGTACTCGACCCGCTCGAGGGGCTCGCCGCCGACAACAACGGGGACTACTTCTCGGTGATGCAGGCCAACCTCGCGACGCTGCGAACCGCGCTGGACTGCACATGAGCACACCCGTCATCACCGTCACGCGGGCGGCGATCGGTTACGAGGGCCGCGCCGTACTGCGAGACATCTCACTGACCGTGACCACCGGAGAGGTGGTGGCCGTACTCGGCGCCAACGGCTCCGGCAAGTCCACCCTGACCCGGGCCGTGCTCGGGCTCGTCCCGCTCAGCTCCGGCTCGGTCGAGCTCTTCGACCAGCCGGCGCGGCGATTCCGTCAGTGGCACCGCATCGGGTACGTCCCGCAACGCCTCGGCGCTGGCGGTGGCGTACCCGCGACCGTCCGCGAGGTGGTCGCGGCGGGGCGGCTGGCCCGCCGCGGCATCCTGCGGCCCCCCGGCCGCGCGGACCGGAGGGCGGTGGAGACCGCCCTGGCGGCGGTCGGTCTCGCCGACCGGACCGGGGACCCGGTCTCCACTCTCTCCGGCGGCCAGCAGCAGCGCGTCCTCATCGCTCGGGCCCTGGCCGGTGAGCCGGAGCTGCTGATCCTCGACGAGCCGACCGCCGGTGTCGACGCGGCGAGCCAGGAGGCGTTCGCCGGCGCGCTCCAGAAATTCGTCGCTGGCGGTGGCACCGTCCTGCTGGTCGCACACGAGCTGGGACCGCTGCGGCCGTTGATCTCCCGAGCCGTCGTCGTGCACGCCGGAGGGATCGTTCACGACGGCCCGGTACCCGAGCCGGCCGGCCACCACGCCGACCCCGACCACGACCACGTGCACCCGCACGGTCCCACCGAACCCGCCGGTCTCTGGAGCGCGTGAGATGGAACTCTTCCAGTACCCGTACATGCAGCGTGCGCTGGTCGGCGCGTTGGTTATCGGCCTGGCCGCCCCGGCGCTCGGCATCTACCTGGTACAGCGGCGCCTGGCACTGATCGGCGATGGCGTCGGGCACATGGCGCTCACCGGCGTCGGCGCCGGCCTGCTGCTGAACCGCTCCCCGGTCCTGGTGGCGGTGATCGTGGCGAGCCTCGGCGCGATCACCGTCGAGTTGGTCCGGGCCCGCGGTCGCACCTCCGGTGACCTGGCGCTCGCCCTGCTCTTCTACGGGGGTATCGCCGGCGGTGTGATGCTCGTCGGGCTCTCCGACAGCACCAGCACGAGCCTCAACGCGTACCTCTTCGGCTCGCTCTCCACCATCGCCCCCACCGACCTGACCACGATCGCGGTGCTCGGCGCGGCGATCCTGGTCACCATGCTGGCGCTGCGCCCAGCACTCTTCGCGATCTGCCACGACGAGGAGTACGCCCGGGTCTCCGGGCTGCCCGTCCGCGCCCTCAACCTGCTCCTCGCGGTCGCCACCGCGGTCACCGTCACCATCGCGATGCGCGCGGTGGGCGTCCTACTGATCAGCGCGCTGATGGTGGTGCCGGTCGCCGCCGCCCAGCAGGTCACCCGCGGCTTCCGCAGCACGATGACGGCCGCCATGGCGCTCGGCCTCTTCGCCGCCGGCTCGGGTGTCTACGTGGCGGCCAACGCCGACACCGCCCCCGGCGCGTCGGTGGTGCTGATGGCGATCGCCTCGTTCGCGGTGGTGGCGCTCGGCGGCGTGGGCTGGCGGATGCTACGACGACGGCGGGTCGCCGCACCGGACACACCGGCCGTAGAGCCGCACGAGGTGGTGCTCAGCCGGTCCTGACCAACTCCGCAACCCTGGGATTGGTTACCGTTACCCGGTGAGCAGCGAGTCCGGGTACGACACCTTCGAGGGGGCGAGCGAGCTGCTGCGCGCCCTCTCCGCCCCGATCCGGCTGGCCATCGTCAGCCAACTCGCCGAGGGTGAACGGTGCGTACACGAGCTGGTTGACCAGCTCGGTGCGGCGCAGCCGCTGGTCTCCCAACACCTACGGGTGCTCCGCGGGGCCGGGGTGGTGCGCGGTTCCCGGCGCGGGCGGGAGATTGCCTACACGCTGGTTGACGAGCACGTCGCACACATCGTGGCGGACGCGGTCAGCCACGCCGGCGAGCACACCACCCCCGCCTGAGGGCTCACTTCGGGTCCCGGACCCGGGCCAGAATCGCGTCGGCGAGCGGCGCTGGCGCCCGGTCCGGAATCCAGTGGCTCACCCCGGTCAGCTCGACGAAGCGGTAGTCCCCGGTCACGTGGGCGGCACAGGCTGCGGCGGCGGTGCGGCCGATCGCGATGTCCCGGTCGCTCCAGACGTACGTCGTCGGCACCGACACCGGCCCGACGGCCGCCAGGTCCCCCCAGGACATCGCCCGGTACCAGTTCAGGGCGGCACTCAACGCGCCCGGAGCGCGCATCGGTTCGACGTATGCGGCCACCCGGTCGGCGTCGCCGGCTCCGGCCAGCATCCGGCGCAGCCCGGTCGCCCGCAGGGCCAGCAACACCGCCTCCGCCGTCCTTTCCCGCCGAAACAGCCGCATGTACGCCGAGCGGGCCCGCTGGGACCGATCGGTGCGCAGGGCGTGGGCCATGGCCCCCGGATGCGGCACGGAGACCGCGGTCAGCGAGCGCACCCGGGCCGGATGCCCGGCAGCGAGCGCCCAGCTGACCACCGCACCCCAGTCATGCCCGACCACGTGCGCAGCGGCGACGCCGAGGTGGTCCAGCACCGCCACCGCATCACCGACCAGCTCACCGAGGCGGTACGCGGAAACCAGCGCCGGACGGGCGCCGGGCGAGTAGCCGCGCTGGTCGAGTGCGTACGTGCGCAGCCCGGCAGCGTGCAGGAGCGGCACCACGTCGGCCCACTCCCCACTGTGCTGGGGAAAGCCGTGCAGCAGAAGCACCGGCGGGCCGGCCGCCGGGCCACCGACGCGGACATCGAAGGCAAAACCACGGACATCGACACCCATAATCGCAGCCTACCCGGATTCGGCCGAGGGAACCCCGGTCAACCTGCACCGATGTCACTTTGTTGAAAGATCTTCGGAGGTGCTAGCGTCGGTGACACATTTTCACCTCCGACAGGGGAGCGCACAGCGCTGAGAGTGTGGGCAACGCCCACAGACCCTCGAACCTGATCTGGGTAATGCCAGCGCAGGGAGTTCGGTCGGCCTCCAGTCGCGCCGTCGTCCGGCCGGGCCGGAATGGACGTGCCCTCCCCTGGTCTCCTGAAGCAGACAGGGAAAGACCGATGAGCAAAGTCACAACAACGACCAACCGCTGGCGCACCGTCGATGTGGTCGTCGCCGCCGTCATCGCCGTCACCTTCGGCGTCATCTTCTGGGCCTGGGGGCTACTCTGGAGCGTCGCCACCCCGGTGTTCGCCTTCTTCCCGCCGGCCCAGGCCATCATGTACGGCGTCTGGCTGATCCCAGCGGTGCTCGGCGGCCTGGTGATCCGCCGCCCCGGTGCGGCGCTCTTCTGCGAACTGGTGGCCGCGATCGTCTCCACCCTGCTCGGCTCCGAGTGGGGCAGCATCACCCTCCTCCAGGGTCTGGCCCAGGGGATCGGCGCCGAGCTGGCTTTCGCCGCCTTCCGCTACCGCTCCTTCCGGCTACCCACGGCACTGCTGGCGGGTGCGCTGACCGGCCTCGGCGCGGCCCTCTTCGACTTCTTCGTCTGGAACGGCGAGTACGCGCTGGGCAGCTACCGGATCCCGTACGCGCTGCTGACGATCGCCAGCGCCACCGCCATCGCCGGGTTCGGCGCCGAGAGGCTGACCCGGGCCCTGGCCCGGACGGGCGTGCTGGACCTGTTCCCCGCCGGCCGCGAACGCACCACCATCTGAGCGCCGTGTCGACCGAGGCGTTGGGACCGCAGACCGCGGGTCAGCATCCAGCTTTGGGGCGGCGTCGGTGAGCGCGGTCCGGTTGCGGGACTTCGGGTGGCGGCACGCGGGGCGGAAACGGTGGGCCGTACGCGGGCTCGACCTGCAGATCGAGCACGGCGAACGGGTCCTCCTGTTGGGGGCCTCCGGGGCGGGTAAGAGCACCCTGCTCGCCGCGCTGGCCGGACTGCTACCGGAGGACTCCGGCGAGCAGGAAGGCACGGTCGAGGTTGACGGCCGGGACCCACGCCGGGCTCGAGAAGAGGTCGGCCTGCTCTTCCAGGACCCGGAGACGCAGCTGGTGATGGCGCGCTGCGGCGACGATGTCGCCTTCGGCCCCGAGAACCGCGGGCTACCCGCCGCGCAGATCTGGCCCCGAGTGGACGAGGCCCTGCGTCGGGTTGGCTTCCGCTACGGCCGGGACCGGCCGACCGCCGCCCTCTCCGGCGGCGAACAGCAGCGCCTCGCCTTCGCCGGGGTGCTCGCGCTCCGCCCGCGCCTGCTGCTGCTCGACGAGCCGACCGCCAACCTGGACCCGGCCGGTGCGGTGCTGATCCGCGACGCGGTCGCCGCGGCGCTCGATGCCGACACCACCCTGCTCCTCGTCGAGCACCGGCTCGCGGAGGCGCTGCCGCTGGTCGACCGGGTGGTCGTGCTGGCACCCGGCGGCGGTGTCCAAGCCGACGGCACCCCGCAGGCGGTCTTCGCCGCGCACGGCGAGGCGCTCGCCGCCGAGGGGGTCTGGGTGCCGGGCCATCCGGTGCCGTCGCGACCGGCCACCACCACCGCCGGGGAGACGTTGCTCACCGCCGACCAGCTCGCTCTGCCGCCCCGGCTGGCCAGCGTCTCCCTCACCGTACGGGCCGGCGAGGCGCTCGCGGTCCACGGACCCAACGGGGCCGGGAAGTCCACCCTGGCTCTCCTGCTGGGTGGGCTGCTCGCACCGGCGGCGGGCCGGGTCACCGCGACGGCGGAGCTGGCCGGCGGGGACGCCCGCACCCCACCGCACCGGTGGCGGGCGCCGGCGCTGGTGGGCCGGATCGGTACGGTCTTCCAGGACCCGGAACACCAGTTCGTCACCGCCGCCGTCGCCGACGAGTTGGCACTGGGACCACGCCGCACCGGCCGAACCGAGGCGCAGGTCCGCGCCACCGTGGACACGCTGCTCGACCGGCTCCGCCTGACGGCGCTCGCCGAGGCCAACCCGTACACCCTCTCCGGTGGCGAGGCGCGGCGGCTGAGCGTCGCGACGGCCCTGGCCACCGCGCCCCGCCTGCTCGTCTGCGATGAACCCACCTTCGGCCAGGACCGGCGGACCTGGCGGGAGCTGGTGGAGCTCTTCGCCGAGCTGCGCGACAACGGGCACGGGCTGGTCACGGTGACCCACGACCCGGAGTTCATCGCCGCACTCGCCGACCGCCAGGTACGGCTCGACCAGCCGCGGAGCGCACCGTGATCAACCTCGAACCGGTGACCCGACCAGACGCCCCACTGGCCCGGCGCAACCCGGTGGCGAAGCTGGCGGCGGCGCTGCTCTGCTCGGTCATCCTGATCGCCACCCTCGACCCGGTGGCGCCGGCCATCGCCATCGCCTTCGAGCTGGCCCTGCTGCCGCTGTTCGGCGTACGGCTCCGGGTGCTCGCCCGCCGGGCCATGCCGCTGCTGGTCGGCGCGGTCGGCGTCCTCGTCACGCTGGTGCTCTTCGCCGCCGAACGCTCCGGGCGGATCCTGGTCGAGGCCGGCCCGTTCCTGGTCACCTCCGGCGTGCTGATCACCGCGCTCGGTCTGGTGTTGCGCATGTTCGCGGTAGCCCTGCCGGGATTGATCGTGGTGGCGACCACCGACCCGACCGACCTGGCCGACGCGCTGGTGCAGAACGCCAGACTGTCCGCCCGCTTCGCCTACGGGGCGCTGGCGGCGTTCCGGTTGGTGCCGCTGCTCGCCCAGGAGTGGCAGATGATCAGCATGGCGCGACGGGCCCGGGGCGTCGACGCCGGCCGTAACCCGCTGGCCCGGCTGCGGCTCTTCGGGTCGACCGCGTTCACCCTGTTGGTCGGCGCAATCCGCCGCGGGACCCGACTCGCGGTGGCGATGGACGCCCGAGGCTTCGACGCCACGACCCCCCGATCGATGGCCCGCCGCCAACACTTCGGCCACGCCGACGGTCTCCTGATCGCCGGTGCGGCGGTACTGGCCGGTGCCGCGCTCACGGTCAGCGTCGCCGTCGGCACGTTCCGCCCCCTGATCGGCTGACTGCCGGACCAGAACACCACCGGGTGGACTGGCTGCAGACCAGCGGAACATGGAGCGCGATACGGTCACAGGCGGAGTTCGAGGCGGAGGTGGCAGGGATGAGCGGGCAGGCACAGATCGGCGTTACCGGGCTGGCGGTGATGGGTCGCAATCTCGCCCGGAACCTGGCCCGCAACGGCTTCGTCGTGGCGGTGCACAACCGCTCTCCAGAACGGACCCGCCGGCTGGTCGCCGAGCACGGCGAGGAGGGGCGGTTCGTCCCCACCGACTCGCTGGCCGACTTCGTCGCCGCGCTGGAGCGCCCCCGGGCGGTCATCACGATGGTCAAGGCCGGCGCCCCGACCGACGCCGTCATTGACGAGTTGGTGCCGCTGCTCGATGCCGGCGACATCATCGTCGACTGCGGCAACGCCCACTTCGCCGACAGCCGGCGACGCGAGGAGGCGCTGCGCAGGCAGGGACTGCACTTCGTCGGCACCGGTGTCTCCGGTGGCGAGGAGGGCGCGTTGTGGGGGCCGAGCATCATGCCGGGCGGCTCCGCCGAGTCCTACCTGAAGCTGGGGCCGATCTTCGAACGGATCGCGGCGCAGGTGGACGGCGAGCCCTGCTGCCGGCACATCGGGCCGGACGGCGCCGGCCACTTCGTCAAGATGGTCCACAACGGCATCGAGTACGCCGACATGCAGCTCATCGCCGAGGCTTACGACCTGCTGCGGGTTGGACTGAACGCGACCCCGGCCGAGTTGGCGGAGATCTTCCGACAGTGGAACTCCAGCGAGCTGGAGTCGTACCTCATCGAGATCACCGCTGACGTGCTCGGGCACACCGACGCCGGCACCGGGCGGGCCTTCGTGGACATCGTGCTCGACCAGGCGGAGCAGAAGGGCACCGGACGCTGGACCGTGCAGAACGCCCTGGACCTCGGCATCCCGATCACCGGCATCGCCGAGGCGACGTTCGTGCGTTCCCTCTCCGGACACGCCGACCAGCGCGCGGCCGTCCGCCACGCCTTCGCCGAGCCGGGCCCGACCTGGCAGGTCCAGGACCGGGACGCCTTTGTCGAGGACGTCCGGCGCGCGCTGCTGGCCACCAAGATCATCGCGTATGCGCAGGGCTTCGACCAGATTCGGGCCGGCAGCCAGGAGTACGACTGGGACATCGACCTCGGCGGCACCGCCACGATCTGGCGCGGCGGATGCATCATCCGGGCCCGCTTCCTCGACCGGATCCGGCAGGCCTACGACGACCAACCCGACCTGCCCACGCTGCTGGTGGCGCCGTGGTTCGCCGACGCCGTACGCGCCGGTTTGTCGGGGTGGCGGCGCGTGGTCGCCGAGGCTGCCCACGCCGGTGTGCCCACCCCCGCGTTCGCCTCGTCCCTGTCCTACTTCGACGCGCTGCGCGCGGACCGGCTACCGGCGGCCCTGATCCAGGGCCTGCGGGACAACTTCGGCGCCCACACCTACCGCCGGGTTGACCGCGACGGTTCCTACCACACCCTCTGGGCCGGCGACCGCGGTGAGGTCGAAGCCTGACCCCGGGCGCTCGGGGTCAGGTGGTCGGCGCCACCGGGTTCGGTAGCGCTCCGCCAAACCGGCGGTCCCGCTGGGCATAGAGCTCACAGGCGTACCAGAGATGCCGGCGGTCAAAGTCCGGCCAGAGCGTGTCCAGGAAGACCAGTTCGGCGTAGGCGCTCTGCCAGAGCAGGAAGTTCGAGGTGCGTTGCTCTCCGGAGGGGCGCAGGAAGAGATCCACGTCGGGGACCTCCGGGTGGTAGAGGTGGCGGGCCAGGGTCTTCTCGGTGACCTTGGCCGGGTCGAGCCGGCCGGCAGCCACCTCCCGGGCAATCGCGGCGGCGGCGTCGGCGATCTCGGCCTGCCCACCATAGTTGACGCAGAACTGCAGGGTGAGCGTGGAGTTGCCGCGGGACATCTCCTCGGCCGCCTGCAACTCCGAGATGACGCTCTTCCACAGCCGCCCGGACCGGCCCGACCAGACAACCCGTACGCCCAGGTCGACAAGCTGGTCACGGCGGCGGCGGAGCACATCCCGGTTGAAGCCCATCAGGAAGCGCACCTCGTCCGGCGAACGCCGCCAGTTCTCCGTCGAGAACGCGTACGCCGACAGGTACGGGATGCCCAGCTCGATCGCGCCCTCAACGGCGTCGAAGAGGGAGAACTCTCCCGCCTCATGCCCTTTCGTACGCGCAAGCCCGCGCTCCTTGGCCCACCGGCCGTTGCCGTCCATCACCACCGCGACGTGCCGCGGCAACGCCTCGGCGGGCAGCGCCGGTGGCCGGGCACCGGACGGGTGGGGGGTGGGCGGCACCGGCGTACGGCCGGGGCGCCTGATCGATCGGATCACTCGGTCTACTCCCTGTCCACGCCGGCCGCGGCCGGCCCGACTCCGCCGGCCGGCGTCCCGACCGCGCCGGCGGCCGGACCGCCCCGGTCCACCAGCGGCAGCGAGCGTAGCGCGCGCTCCAGATGCCACTGCAGGTGCGCCGCGACCAGCCCGCTGCACTCTCGACGAACGCCGTTCTCGGCGGCGTCGGCAACCCGCCAGTCACCGCTGGTGAGCGCGGCCATCAGGTCAATGGTGGCCGGTGCGGGGTGGGCCGCGCCGGGCGGCCGACAGTCGAGGCAGACGGCACCGCCGGCCGGGACGGAGAAGGCCCGGTGCCGCCCTGGCGTGCCGCAGACCGCGCAGCCGGCCAGCGCCGGCGCCCACCCAGCCAGGGCCATGCCACGCAGCAGGTACGCGTCCAGCACCAGAGTCGCCGCATGCTCCCCGTCGGCCAGCGCACGCAGCGCCCCCAGGGTGAGTTGGAACAACCGCAGCGACGGTTCCCGCTCGACCGGGGTGAGCCGCTCCGCGGTCTCGCAGACCGCACTCGCCGCCGTGTAGCGGGGGTAGTCGCCGAGGAGGCGCTTGCCGTACAGGTCAATGCCCTCGACCTGGCTGACCGTGTGCAGCGAGCTGCCCTGCTGGCCCTTCGGGTCGCCGGCGAGTTGCAGGTCGATGTGGCCGAAGGGCTCCAGCCGGGCGCCGAACTTGCTGGTGATCCGGCGCACCCCGCGGGCCACCGCGCGCAGCCGCCCGTGCCGACGGCTGAGCAGGGTGATGATGCGATCCGACTCGCCGAGCTTCTGCACGCGCAGCACCACCGCGTCGTCACGGTAGAGCTGTCGGCGGTACCCGGCCATCGGATCATTCTCCCTCAGGGTGACAGCTCCGGGCCGGCTCGGGGTGGACGCGGCGCCGGATGGTCATCGTGCGTTGCTCTCCACGCTCCCGGTCTGTACGCGCTCGCTCTCCGCCGACCGGGGCGCCGGCACCACCGGCTGCTTCCGCGCCGTCCCGGCCTGGTCCGCCGCATCGACTGCGGCCTGCGTCGCCGCCCCCTCGGGCGTGGCCGCCGCCCCCTCAGACGTAGCCGCCGCCCCCTCGGGCGTGGTTGTCGTTCGCCGTCCGAAACCGGGGATCAACTCGGGCCGGCGCCGGGCCGCGATGTCCTCAACCCAGCCGACAAGCATGATGACGACCCCGAGCAGGGCGAATACCAGCACGACCCGGATGGCCAGGCCGAGCAGATTCTGGTGGGACCAACCCACCACGTCCACCAGCGGGGTGAGCGCTGCCACGAAGGCCATGTGCCACAGGTACACGGTGAGTGCGCGCCGGTTGACCAGGGTGACCACCCGACCGAAGAACGCGTTGCGGTCGATCCACGCTGTTCTCGCCGGCTCCCGCCCGAGCACGACCAGGATGACACCGGCCGACCAGAGGGCGTTGGCGAGCGGATTTCCGTTGAGGTCAAGCCCCTTGGTACCGGGCTGGGTCAGGTTCCACCAGCCGCCGAGGGCGACCAGAGCGATCGCGGTCGGCCACAGGACGCGGTTGGCGAGTCGGCGCAGCATCCCCGCCTGGTGGGCGAAGCCCAACATCCACGCTCCGAGGTACAGGCCGAACTGCTGCACCACCATCGGCGGATTCGGGTACAGCCCCAGTTCGATCGCCACCGTCAGCGCGTACGGGGCGATCAGGGTGGGCAGCGGGAACCGACGGAACAACCACAACGCCAGCGGGGAGGCGAGGACAAACCAGAGGTAGTTGCGCAGATACCAGATCGGGCCCAGCACCGGTATTCCCCAGTCGTTCCGCGGTGGGTCGGCTACCGGGAAGAGCCAGAGCAGGAGCTCTGGGGTGAACGACAGGCCGCTGAGCAGCATCGCGGGCACCAAGATCGCGCCGAGCACCCAGAACGACGGCAGCAGCCGCCGCAACCGACGACCGACCGCCGCCGTCCCGAACCGATGCAGGGACGCCGCCATCAGCGATCCGGCCAGCGCGAACATCACCGACATCGCGGGAAAGACCAGCGTCATGGTGGCCCACCCAGTTACGTGGTAGACCACGACCCGGACAACAGCGAGGGCACGCAGCAGGTCTAGGTAACGATTTCGCATCAGCTCGCTACTGGTTTCGGACGAGGGGAGGGAAACACAATCCCCTACCCTCCGCCCGAGACCTGGAAAGCGCGAGACCCGCCGGAGGAAAAGTGAAATTCCTCATCAGTCCCGCCCGAAGGCTGACAAGCCACTCGGAACACTCAGCTACCAGCCGAGCGCCCCGGGCTAGAAGCCGAGCTTACGAAGCTGTTTCGGGTCCCGCTGCCAGTCCTTCGCCACCCGCACGTGCAGGTCGAGGTAGACCCGGCTGCCGAGCAGCTCCTCGATCTGCCGCCGCGCCCGGATGCCGACATCCCGAAGCCGGCTGGCCCGGTGCCCGATCACGATCGCCTTCTGGCTCGGCCGCTCGACGTACACATCGGCGTAGATCTTGATGACCCGTTCCGCGGGGATCATCTCCTCCACCACCACCGCGATGGAGTGCGGCAACTCGTCGCGCACACCCTCCAGCGCCGCCTCCCGGATCAGCTCGGCCACCAGCACCTGCTCCGGTTCCTCGGTGAGCATGTCGTCCGGGTAGAGCTGCGGTGACTCCGGCAGGTAGCGGGTCATCACGTCCACCAGCGTGTCAACCTGATGCCCGGAGACCGCACTGACCGGCACGACCTCCGCGAAGTCCGCCAGTTCACTCACCGCGACCAGCTGCTTGGCCAGCTGCTCCCGGTCGACCAGGTCGGTCTTCGTCACCACCGCGAGCACGGTCGCCTTCAGCTCGGCCAACTCGCCGGAGATGAAGCGGTCACCCCGGCCGATCGGCTCGTCCGCCGGGATACAGAGGCCGATCACGTCAACCTCGCTCCACGTCTGCCGCACCAGATCGTTGAGGCGCTCGCCGAGCAGCGTCCGGGGCCGGTGCAGGCCCGGCGTGTCCACCAGCACGAGCTGCGAGTCGGGCCGGTGCAGCACCGCCCGAATAACGTGCCGGGTTGTCTGCGGCTTACTCGAGGTGATGGCGATCTTCTGCCCGACGATCGCGTTGGTCAACGTCGACTTGCCGGCGTTCGGCCGTCCCACGAAGCAGCCAAAGCCCGCCCGGTACGGCTGCCGAGGGTTCGCGGAGGTCACTCGGCCACCGTCCCGAGGAGCGTGCCGTCCGGGGCCGCCACATGGATCGGTGCGTCGGCGGCGAGGTCACGGACCGCCGCGTGGCCAGCACCGTCCAGCGTTGACGCCTCGGTCACCACCGCGGCGGCCTCCAGCCGGGTACAGCCAGCCGCCGCCGCCGAACCCACCGCGAGCTGAAGCGCGGTCAACGCCAGCGAAGGCAGCGAGACGCTCGCCGCGGCGTACGTCCGACCGTCCTGGTCCCGGACCGCGGCACCTTCGACGGCACCGATCCGGCCACGCGCCCCCCGGGCCAGGACGACCAGCTTGGCGTCCTCGGCGGTCAGCTCCACCGGGGTGGCCCCAGTAGTCGGTACGGCGGGTGACTCAGGCATCGGCGGGTTGCCTCTCCTCGGCGTGGTCGGTGTCGCCCGGGGCGTCGGCGGGTTCACCACGTCCCGGATCGTGCTGTTGGTCGGCCGGTTCCACCCGACGCACCAGGACCGTGTCGATCCGGTTGCGCCGCCCGGTGGTGCCCTCAGCGAGCAGCCGCAGACCGGCCACCTCGACCTGGGCGCCGGGGATCGGAACCCGGCCCAGGGACTGCGCGAGCAGGCCGCCCACCGTCTCTACCTCATCGCTGGGCAGCTCGGTGTCGAACAACTCGCCGAGGTCCTCCACGGGTAGCCGCGCGGTGACCCGCACCGCGTCGTCGTCGAGGTGCTCGACCGGCGGACGCTCAACATCGTACTCGTCGGTGATCTCGCCGACGATCTCCTCCAGGATGTCCTCGATGGTGACCAGCCCGCCGGTCCCGCCGTACTCGTCAACGACGATCACCAGGTGGTTCCGGGCAGCCTGCATCTCCGAGAGGAGGTCATCAACCGGCTTGGACTCCGGCACGAAGGTGGCCGGGCGCATCAGCTCGGCCACCGGGAGGCGCCGATCCTCCGGGGCACCGCCCTGCGTACGCCGAATCAGATCTTTCAGATAGAGCACCCCAAGCACATCGTCAACGCTCTCGCCGATGACCGGGATGCGGGAGAAACCGGACCGCAGAAAGAGCGCCAGGGCCTGGGAGAGCGTCTTGTGCCGCTCGATCCAGACCATCTCGGTACGCGGCACCATCACCTCGCGGACGATGGTGTCACCGAGCGCGAAAACCGAGTGGATCATCTGCCGCTCGCCATGCTCCACCACGCCGCGCTGCTCGGCCAGATCGACCAGCTCGCGCAGCTCCACCTGGGTGGCGAAGGGACCCTCCCGGAAACCGCGCCCCGGGGTGACCGCGTTACCGATCAGAATCAACAAGGAAGCGAGGGGGTTGAGTGCCCGACCCAGCCAACGCACCAGCGGCGCCACCCCACGACCCACCGCGTAGGCATGCTGCCGGCCGATGGTGCGCGGTCCGACGCCGACCACCACGAAGCTGACCACGGTCATCGCCCCGGCGGTCACCACCGCGGCCAGCCAGCCGGCGCCGAGCGAGTCGACCGCAACCAGCGCTACCAGCGTGGTCGCGCTCAACTCGGCGAGCAACCGCAACAGCAGCAGCAGGTTGAGGTGCCGGACCACGTCCCCGGCGACAGACTGTAACGCTCGGGCGCCCCGGGCTCCGTCGCGGACCAACTCGGCCGCCCGGGCCGGCGAGACGGCGGCGAGCGCCGCCTCGGTCATCGCGATCAGGCCGGCGAGGACCACCAGCCCAGCCGCGAGGAGAACCAACTGCACGTCGGGGAGGCCGGACGTACCGGCCGTCGCTGCGGCAAGAGAGGCCATCATCGTGACCGGGTCGACCGCCAGCTCACCAGCAGCCGGGCTTGGAGGGCGAACATCTCCCGCTCCTCCTCCGGCTCGGCATGGTCGTAGCCGAGCAGGTGCAACACCCCGTGCACGGTGAGTAGGTGCAGCTCATCGGCGGTGGAGTGACCCGCGGTGGCCGCCTGCTTCGCGGCCACCTCGGGGCAGAGCACGATGTCACCGAGCAATGCCGGCTCGGCGCCGACGGTGCCGCTCTCCCCCGGCCCGTGGTCAACGCTGCCCTCGTCCATCGGGAAGGCGAGGACATCGGTCGGGCCGTCCCCACCCATCCAGCGGTGGTTCAACTCGGCCATGTAGTCGATATCGACAAGCAGCACGGACAGCTCGGCGAGCTGGTTGACCCCCATCTCGTCGAGGGCGTGCCGGGCGACGGCGAGTATCGCGTCGGTGTCGACGTCAACCCCGGACTCATTGGCAATCTCGATGGACACTGTCTTCCTTCGCCTCGTTAGCGACGCCGACCGGCGCGGCCACCCTGGGTGGGCCGCCCGGGCACCGCTTGCACGCTCTTCGCCTGCTGATTCTCCCGCGCCACGTCCCAGCGGGCGTACGCGTCAACGATCTCCCCGACCAGCCGGTGTCGGACCACGTCCGAGCTGGAGAGCTGGGCGAAGTGCACGTCCGCCACGTCGGTGAGGATCTCCCGGACGACCCGCAGGCCACTGGTCGTCCCGCCGGGAAGGTCCACCTGAGTGATGTCACCGGTAACAACGATCTTGGAACCGAAGCCGAGCCGGGTGAGGAACATCTTCATCTGCTCAGGCGTGGTGTTCTGCGCCTCGTCCAGGATGATGAACGCGTCATTGAGCGTACGACCCCGCATGTACGCCAACGGCGCCACCTCGATCGTGCCCGCCGCCATCAGCTTCGGGATCGACTCCGGGTCGAGCATGTCGTGCAACGCGTCGTACAGCGGCCGCAGATACGGATCGATCTTCTCGTTCAGGGTGCCGGGCAGGAAGCCCAGCCGCTCGCCTGCCTCGACCGCTGGCCGGGTAAGAATGATCCGGTTGACCTGCTTGGCCTGCAGCGCCTGGACCGCCTTCGCCATCGCCAGGTAGGTCTTGCCGGTGCCGGCGGGACCGATGCCGAAGACGATGGTGTGCGCGTCGATGGCGTCCACGTAGCGCTTCTGCCCGAGGGTCTTGGGACGAATGGTGCGACCACGCCGGGAGAGGATGTTGAGCGTCAGGACCTCGGCGGGCCGCTCGGCGCTGCCCTGCTCGAGCATGCCGACGGTGCGCCGAACGGCGTCGGTGGTCAGCGTCTCACCTTTCTCGATGAGTTCGATCAATTCGCCGAAGAGCCGCTCGGCGAGAGCGTTGTCCGCGGGCGCGCCGGTGATCGTGATCTCGTTACCCCGGACATGCACGTCACTGCTCACGGAGCGCTCGACCAGTCGCAGGATCTCGTCCCCCGCACCGAGGAGATTGACCATAATCTTCGGTTCCGGGACGGTGATCCTGGTTTGGACCTGGGGCGGGCCGGGAGGCGGGGTGCTGGTCATAGGTTGGGCCGAGTGGCCCTGAGCCACCTGCTCTCGATCTCGGCGCCGGGCCGATCGCCGCGGCGTGCTGGGCGTTGCCCCCATCGTATCGGGTCAACCGCCACGGCACCTCGCCCAATTCCCCTGTCGGCCGGCTCGCACCGCCGTCAGCCGACGTTACCGGTCAGCATCGGCCCGAGCGGCGCACCACCGAGCAGGTGGGCGTGGACGTGGAAGACCTCCTGGCCGCCGTACGCCCCGGTGTTGAAGAGCAGCCGGAAGCCGTCACCGAGCAGCCCCTCCTCCTCGGCCACCGCGGCGGCGGTGGCGAGCACCTCAGCGGCGAGCCCCGGGTCCCCCTCCGCCAGGGTGGCCACGTCGGCATAGTGCTCCTTCGGGATCACCAGCACGTGCACCGGAGCCTTCGGACCGATGTCACGGAACGCGAGGGTTGTCCGAGTTTCTCGGACAACGGTGGCGGGAATCTCACCGGCGACGATCCGGCAGAACAGACAGTCAGTTGTGCTCACCGGGGCAGTGTAGGGAAAGGCTCCGGTCACCGCCGCCCAGAGCGGGAGAACCGGCGCTACCAACGGCCAAGACGGGCGGCGAGCACCGAAAGCGCCGCCACTCCGGCGGTGGAGGTACGCAGCACCGACGGGCCCAGCCGCACCGTCCGGGCTCCGGCTTCGGTGAAGGCGGCCAGCTCGGCCGGGGCAACGCCGCCCTCGGGGCCGACCACCAGCATGATCTCGCCGCGGTCTGGCAGCTCCGCGGTGACCAGACGCTCCTCCGCCTGCTCGTGCAGGACGAACGCCGCCGCAGCGCCGGCGATCCGGCGAGCCACCTCGGAGGTCGCTTCGGCCGGTGCGCCGGTCACCACCGGCAGCCAGGCCCGCCGGGCCTGCTTGGCGGCCTCCCGCGCGGTGGCGACCCACTTCCCCCGGGCACGTGCCCCCCGGTCGCCCCGCCACTGGGTGACCGAGCGCGCGGCCGTCCAGGGCACGATCGCATCCACCCCGACCTCGGTCATCGCCTGCACGGCCAGCTCACCCCGCTCCCCCTTGGCCAGCCCCTGAACGACGACGAGCTGGTGGGCGGGGGCGGCCCGATGGTCCCGGGAGGTGATCCGAAGGTCAAGCACGCCCTTTCCCACCGCCGTGACCACGGCGGCGGCCGTGCCACCACGGCCGTCAGCGAGCAGCAACTCCTCGCCGGCTCGCAACCGCTGCACAGTCGCGGCGTGATGCCCCTCCGGCCCGTCCAGGGTCGCCGTCTCGGCGGTGGGCAACGACTCGACCAGGAACAGCGGCGCGGACACGGTGCCAGGCTAGCGGCCGTCCCGGCGTCCCGGCCCGATGGCCTGGGACACCGGGACGGGTCGAGTCAGGCGTGGCCGTTGAAGGCGTCCCGCATCCGAGAGAAGAAGCCGCCCTGCTTGGTCAGCTCGGCGACCTCCTCGCCCCGGGTCTGGGCGAACTCGCGCAGCATCTGTTCCTGATCGGCGTCCAGCTTGGTCGGCGTCCGCACGTCCAGGTGGACGAGCAGATCACCCCGGCCGGTCCCACGCAGGTGCGGCACGCCGCGGGCGCGGAGCCGCAGCATGCTGCCGGGCTGGGTACCGGGCTTGACGTCCACCGGCTCCTCGCTGTCCAGTGTCTTGATGGTCAGACGGGTGCCGAGCGCCGCCGTCGTCATCGGGACAGCCACCCGGCAGTGCAGATCATCGCCCTTGCGGGAGAAGACATCGTGCGGGCGTTCGTGGATCTCCACGTAGAGATCACCCGCGGTGCCACCGCCGGGGCCCACCTCGCCCTGCTGGGCCAGCCGAATCCGCATCCCGTCCTCGACCCCGGCGGGAATCTTGACGGTCAGCGAACGCCGGGTCCGCACCCGGCCGTCCCCGGCACAGGTGGGGCAGGGGTGCGGAATTGTGGTGCCGTAGCCCTGGCAGGCGGTACACGGGCGAGCCGAAACCACCTGCCCGAGGAAGGTGCGTTGCACCGACTGCACCTCGCCCCGCCCGCCACACGCCTCGCAGCTCTCCGGATGGGTGCCGGCTGCGGTGCCCGCACCGGAGCAGGTGGTGCAGAGCACGGCGGTGTCGACCGTGATCGGCGCCTCCACGCCGAACGCGGTCTCGGGCAGGTCCAGTTCGAGGCGCAGGATCGCGTCGGAGCCCGGCCGGGTGCGGGGGCGCGGCCCTCGCCCACCGCCGCTGGCGGCCCCGCCGAAGAAGGCGTCCATGATGTCCTGGAAGCCCACGAATGGACCGGCTTCGCCGGGTCCACCCGGTCCGCCGCCCCCGCCGCCGGGGGCGAGCGGATCGCCACCGAGGTCAACGATCTGCCGCTTCCGGTCGTCGGAGAGGACCTCGTACGCGGCGTTGATGTCCTTGAACTTCTCTTGCGCCTCCACGTCCGGATTCACGTCCGGGTGGTACTTGCGCGCGAGCTTGCGGTAGGCGCGCTTGATCTCGTCGTCGGAGGCTTCCCGGCTCACGCCGAGGATGCCGTAGTAGTCCTTGGCCACTGCGTTCGGTGTCCTCATGTTCGTCTCGCTTGCGCCGACCGCCGGCCCGATCCGGCCGGACGGTAATGCCTAGTTCTGGGCCAGCAGGTCGCCCACGTAGCGTGCCACGGCCCGAACCGTGGCGATGGTGCTGGGATAGTCCATCCGAGTCGGCCCGACCACTCCGAGACCACCCAGGATGGTCACCCCTGGTCCGTACCCGGTGCTCACCACGGAGGTAGCGCGGAGATTGTCGATTTCGTTCTCGTCGCCGATCCGGACGCGCATCGCGCTCGGCTCGGCCTCCCCGATGAGTTTGAGGAGGACCACCTCCTCCTCCAGTGCCTCCAGGATGGGGCGCAACGACCCCTGGAAGTCGAGCAGGCCACCGCGGGTGAGATTGGCGGTGCCGGCGAGGGCGATGCGCTCCTCGTGCCGCTCGACCAACGTCTCCAGCAGGACGGTGGAGAGAGTGATCATGGCCGGTCGCAGCTCCCCGCTCACCTCGTCAACCAACGCCTGCACCAGTGGTGGCGTGTCGGCGAGCCGGGTACCGACCAGCCTCTCGTTGACCAGCTGACGCAGATCGATCACGTCGTCTGGGGGGATCGGCCCGGGTAGCTCGACGAGCCGCTGCTCGACCCGACCCGTGTCGGCGATCATGACAAGCATCAGCCGGGTGGTGGAGATCGGCACCAGCTCCAGGTGCCGAACCGAGGACCGGGCCAGCGACGGGTACTGCACGACAGCGACCTGCCGGGTCAGCTGGGCCAGCAGCCGGACCGTGCGGTGCACCACGTCATCGAGGTCGACCGCGCCGACCAGGAAGCGCTCGATCGCCCGGCGCTCGGCCGGGGTGAGCGGCTTCACCCGGGACAGCCGGTCCACGAAGAGCCGATAGCCACGGTCAGTGGGCACCCGGCCCGCGCTGGTGTGCGGCTGCCGAATGTAGCCCTCCTCCTCCAGGACCGCCATGTCGTTGCGGACGGTCGCTGGGGAGACCCCGAGTTGGTGGCGCTCGACCAGCATCTTGCTGCCGACGGGCTCCTGCGTGGCGACGTAGTCCTCGACGATCGCGCGCAGCACCGCTAGTTTGCGGTCGTCGAGACCCATCCTTCCCCCCTCCTCCCACAGTGCGTCGGCCGTCGAGGCGCTTCCTGGCACTCGACTCTAGCGAGTGCCAGTCTACGTCGGCACGCCCGGCAACGCGATGATCAACAAATATCGAGTGCCGTCAGCGAATAATGGCGCTGGGCCTGCTGCCCGATCCGACGACCCCGACCTAACATGATCATCTGGACAGCCGGGGCGGTGCACTGGGGCTCGTGGTCCGCTGCGCCTACGGTGACCTCATGACGGAACCACCTCGCCCTCCCACCGGCGGAGAGCCTGGGCCACCCGGTCCGGGCCCCAACGACCCCACCACCCCGATGCCCGGAACACCCGACCCGGGTAGCTATCCGCCACCGGGCAGCTACCCGCCCCCCGGTGCCGTGCCGCCGCCCGGCGGCTACCCACCCGATGGTGGATACGGCCCACCCAGCGGTGGGTACGGCCCACCCAGCGGTGGATACGGCCCACCCAGCGGTTACGGAAACAGCGAGGACCGGATGTGGGTCCTCGTCGCGCACCTCGGCGGCGCGGTCGGCGCACTGATCAGCTTTGGTCTGTTCGGGTTCATCGCCCCACTGGTCGCCTACCTGGCCCGCGGCAACCAGTCACCGACCGTCCGCGCGCACGCCCAGGCGGCGCTCAACTTCCAGATCACCTGGTCCCTGATCGCCTTCGTTCTACTCTTCGTGGGCTGGTGCCTGCTGTTCCTGCCGAACATCGCCGTCGTGGCAATCCAGATTCTGTTCGGTATCATCGCCGCCCTGCGGGCGAATGAAGGCCGGCAGTACCGCTACCCGATGTCGGTCAGCCTCATCAAGTGAAGCCCGACTGGCCGGATCCCGATTGACCGGGCTCCGGCCGGCCGGCTCCGCTGCTGCCCGGTGTCATCGCCGTCGCGGTCCACGCCGGCGCCGATCAACCGAGCAGGTCCCGCACCACCGCATCCGCGAGCAGCCGACCGCGCAGGGTCAACACCGCCCGACCGTCGCCGTACGCCGCCTCGGCCAGCAGACCCGCCGCCCGCGCCCGATCGGCACCGGCGCGACCGGCGGGGTCCAACACGTCCAGCGGCAGACCCGCGGCGAGCCGGAGCCGCAGCATGACATCCTCCAGGTGCGCCTCGTCGGCGGTCAGCACCTCCCGGGCCAAGCCCGGCGACGCCCCCGCCGCGAGCCGCTGCGCGTACGCCGTGGGGTGTTTGACGTTCCACCAGCGCACCCCACCGACGTGGCTGTGCGCCCCCGGGCCGAGGCCCCACCAGTTGCCACCGGTCCAGTACAAGAGGTTGTGCCGGCACCGGGCAGCCGGTGTCCGCGCCCAGTTGGAGACCTCGTACCAGAAGAACCCGGCGGCGTCGAGGGCCGCCTCCGCGGCCAGGTAACGGTCCGCGGCAACGTCGTCGCTGGGCTGCGCCAACTCGCCCCGCCGCACCCGGGCCGCGAGCCGGGTCCCCTCCTCCACGATCAGGGAGTACGCGCTGACGTGGTCCACTCCCGCGGCGACCACCTCGTCGAGCGAGGCGGCGAAGTCGGCCGCGCTCTCCCCCGGCGTCCCGTAGATCAGATCCAGGTTGACGTGGTCGAACCCGGCCTCCCGGGCCTCCCGGGCGGCGGCGACGGCCCGGCCGGCGCTGTGCCGCCGGTCCAGGATCGCGAGCACCCCGGGCGACGCGGACTGCATGCCCAGCGAGATCCTCGTGTAGCCGGCAGCCCGCAGCGCGGCAAGGGATCGCGGGGTGACCGACTCCGGGTTGGCCTCCGTGGTGATCTCCGCGTCGGCCGCCAGCCCCCAGGTGCGGTCGATGGCGTCGAGGATCCGGGCGAGGTCCGCGGCGGGCAACAGGGTGGGGGTGCCACCGCCGACGAAAACCGTGTCGACCCGGGGCGGAGGGTTCTCACGCAGCACCCGGGCGGCCAGCGCGAGTTCGGCAAGTACGGTGTCGGCGTACTCCTCCCGGCTGGCGCCACCTCCCAACTCGGTGGACGTGTAGGTGTTGAAGTCGCAGTAGCCGCACCGGCTGGCGCAGAAGGGGACGTGTACGTACACGCCGAACCCCCGCGTTCCCACCGAGGTCAGGGCGGCTGTGGGCAGCGATCCATCCACCGGGATGCGCTCGCCTTCTGGTAGGACACCGGGCATGGCCACTAGTGTGCCCGCATGACCTCTCCCGACGCGCTGGTGCGGGCCGCCACGGCCGGCGGGGTGACCACCCTCACCCTGAACAGCCCACACAACCGCAACGCGCTCTCCACCCCGCTGATGACCCAGCTGCTCGACGGACTCGCCGCGGCGGTCGCCGACGACGCCGTACGCGCGCTCGTGCTGGACCACTCCGGGCCGGTCTTCTGCTCCGGTGCCGACCTGAAGGAGACCGCCGCCGCGTACGCCAGCGGCACGGTGCCGGCCGGGATGCTCGGTGACGTGCTCGCGGCCGTAGCGGAATGCCCGAAGCCGGTGGTGGCGCGGGTGGCCGGGCCGGCACGGGCCGGCGGGCTGGGCCTGATCGCCGCGGCCGATCTGGCGATCTGCGCCCGGGAGGCGACGTTCGCCTTCACCGAGGTCCGAATCGGGGTGATCCCGGCGGTGATCTCGGCGACGGTGCTGCCCCGACTGCGGCCCCGCGCCGCGGCCGAGCTCTACCTGACCGGGGACACCTTCGACGGGCAGCGGGCCGCCGAAGTCGGTTTGGTCACCACGGCCGTGCCGCTGGCGGAGTTGGACGCCGTCGTCGCCGGCTACTGCGACTCGCTGGTCCGGGGCGCACCCGGCGCACTGGCCGGAGCCAAACAGCTGCTCCGCCGCCCCACCGTGACCGATCTGCGGGGCGAACTCGCCGACCTGGCCGCCCTCTCCACCGACTACTTTCTCTCCGCGGAGGGGCTGGAGGGCGTGTCGGCGTTCCGGGAAAAACGGCCAGCGAGCTGGGTACCGGGCGAGTAACCGGGTTGCTGGCCGGCCCGGCACGGGCGGTAGCCCCGGGTTTCTGGGCGCCTCGGCACGGGAAGTCGCTGGCGCCCACCGCCGCCTCGACCGACCGGCAGCCGACCGACCACACGCCCGGGCAGCGCCGCCCCGGCTGCCCGGCGGCTCACCGGGACACGGGGCTTACGCTTGTCGGACTCGTTGAAACAGGGGGTGCAGGTGCGAATTCGGGCAGTCGTAGCGACTGGCATCGTTCTGGCGCTCGTCGCCATGGTCGGGCTCTTCGTCACCTTCCGGCACATCGCGGATGGGCTTCGGCTCCCGTTCGCCGGACGGAGCTGCACTGTGCAGGCAGACGGCCAGGTCGAGCTGGATGCCGGCCAGATGGCCAATGCGGCAACGATCGCGGCCATCGGGGCGCAGCGCGGCATGCCGGAACGGGCGGTGGTGGTGGCGCTGGCGACCGCGTACCAGGAGTCGGGGCTGCGTAACCTGGCCGGCGGCGACCGGGACTCGGTGGGCCTGTTCCAGCAACGGCCCAGCCAGGGCTGGGGCTCGCCAGCCGAGATCCGGGACCCGCGGTACGCGACGAACACCTTCTACGCCGCGCTGGCGAAGGTGCGCGACTGGGAAGAGATGCGGGTGACCGACGCCGCCCAGACAGTACAGCGCTCGGCCTTCCCGGAGGCATACCAGAAGTGGGCCGACGAGTCGGAGGTGCTGAGCCGCGCCCTGCTCGGTCAGGCCAGCGGAGCGGTGGCCTGCGCCGTCAACGACGATCCGCAGCACCGCGGGGCCGCGGCGACCGCGGCGCTGGCCCAGGGGCTCGCCCTGGACTGGGGGCTCGCCCCCGAGTCCGCGGCGGCCGGCCCGACCCGGTTGACCGTGACCGTGGACGACGAACAGGGCGGCTGGCGGTACGCGCACTGGTTGGTGTCACACGCCCAGGACAACGGGGTCCAGCTGGTCCACTTCCAAGGGCTTCGGTGGACCGCGGAGGAGGGAGTCTGGACCCCGATAGCCGGCAAACAGAGCCCCACCCGGGTGGTAGCCGAGGTCCTCGGCGTCTCCTGAGGACGCCGGATCACCGGCGGGCGCTGCCACGGTGCCAGCCCAGGCGCGCCACCACGGCCACCGCGATGGCGGCGAAGACAACCTGGAGCAGCAGCTCACGCCAATCGAATCCGTCGGCTTCGGCGAAGCCAACGGAGCGAGCGACGATCGCCCCGAGCAGCGCGGCACCGACACCGATCAACAGGTGTAGCCAGCCCGGCATGTCCTGCCGGCCCGGCACGACCAACCGGCCCAGCGCCCCGACGACAAGACCGACGAGCAGCGTGATGAGGATGCCGGAGACGGTCAGCTCCACGGTCGTTCTCCTCTGCCGGGAAGGGCGAGTCCGGTGTGACCGGCGGCGGTGTGCACCGTTCCCGACCTGAGGAGCCCCAAACCGCCGCCTACGGCCAGACGCCGGGTGCCCGCTCCGCCGCGGCAGCCGTACTCACTTCTTACCGGACGTCTTGCCGCCGCCCCCGGAGTCCGAGGAGAGCGCGGCGATGAATGCCTCCTGCGGCACCTCGACCCGGCCCACCATCTTCATCCGCTTCTTGCCTTCCTTCTGCTTCTCCAGCAACTTGCGCTTCCGGCTGATGTCACCGCCGTAGCACTTCGCCAGGACGTCCTTGCGGATCGCGCGAATCGTCTCCCGGGCGATCACCCGACTGCCGATCGCCGCCTGGATGGGCACCTCGAACTGCTGACGGGGGATCAGGGAGCGCAGCTTCGCGGCGATGGTGGTGCCGTAGGCGTACGCCTTGTCCTTGTGCACGATCGCGCTGAACGCGTCGACCGGCTCGCCGTGCAGCAGGATGTCCACCTTGACCAGGTCGGAGGCCTGCTCGCCGGAGGGCTCGTAGTCCAACGACGCGTACCCCTTGGTGCGGCTCTTGAGCTGGTCGAAGAAGTCGAAAATGATCTCCGCCAACGGCAGCGTGTAGCGCAGCTCCACCCGGTCGGCGGAGAGGTAGTCCATGCCGAGCAGCGTGCCCCGGCGGCCCTGACAGAGCTCCATGACCGCGCCGACGAAGTCGTTCGGGGTCAACACGGTGGCGCGCACCACCGGCTCATACACTTCGGCGATCTTGCCGGTCGGGTACTCGCTCGGGTTGGTGACCACGACCTCCTCGCCCTCCTCGCTGATGGCCCGGTAGACCACGTTCGGCGCGGTGGAGATCAGGTCGAGGTTGAACTCCCGCTCCAGCCGCTCCCGGATGATCTCCAGGTGCAGCAGGCCGAGGAAGCCGCAGCGAAAGCCGAAGCCGAGCGCACCGGAGGTCTCCGGCTCGTAGGTCAGCGCCGCGTCATTGAGCTTGAGCTTGTCCAAGGCGTCCCGCAGGTTCGGGTAGTCCGACCCGTCGATCGGGTAGAGGCCGGAGTAGACCATCGGCTTCGGATCCTTGTACCCGCCGAGCGGCTCGCCCGCCGGCCGCGCGTTGATGGTGACAGTGTCACCGACCCGCGACTGCCGGACATCCTTCACACCGGTGATCAGATATCCAACCTCGCCGACACCGAGGGCGTCCGCCTTGACCATCTCCGGGGAGATCACACCGATCTCCAGCAGCTCGTGGACCGCACCGGTGGACATCATCTTGATCCGGTCCCGGGCGTTGATCTGCCCGTCAACCACCCGGACGTAGGTGACCACGCCCCGGTAGACGTCGTACACCGAATCGAAGATCATTGCCCGGGCCGACGACTCCGCCACACCGACCGGCGGGGTGAACTGCCGGACGATCTCGTCGAGCAGATGCGGCACGCCGTCGCCGGTCTTGCCGGAGACCCGGATGCAGTCCGCCGGATCGCCACCGATCAGGTGGGCCAGCTCCTCGGCGTACTTCTCCGGCTGCGCCGCCGGCAGGTCGATCTTGTTGAGCACCGGGATGATGTGCAGATCGTTCTCGAGCGCCAGGTAGAGGTTGGCCAGGGTCTGCGCCTCGATACCCTGGGCGGCGTCGACCAACAGGATTGCGCCCTCGCAGGCCGCCAGGGAGCGGGAGACCTCGTAGCTGAAGTCAACGTGCCCGGGGGTGTCGATCATGTTGAGCACGGCGCTCTCGCCGGCCCGCTCCCCCTCCCGAATCGCCCACGGCATCCGGACGGCCTGACTCTTGATGGTGATCCCGCGCTCCCGCTCGATGTCCATCCGATCGAGGTATTGCGCCCGCATCTGCCGGGGGTCGACCACCCCGGTGAGCTGCAACATCCGGTCGGCCAGGGTCGACTTCCCATGATCGATGTGGGCGATGATGCAGAAGTTCCGGATACGCGCCGGTTCGGTGGCACCAGGAGTGTTCGCGCCGGAATCGAGCGTCGGTGGCACAGCGGTCCGTTCTGGTCGACTGACGTTGAGCGGGCCGGCGCGGCACCGGCCCCCTCTATGCTCCCACGCCACGCTCGCGGGTCCGCTGTGCGGGCAAACCCGAGCCCGCCCGCCGACGAACCAGGCCTCCTCAGCGGCCGGCCGGGTTGTTCGCCCGACAGCCCAACGGATCCGTGGTAAATGGGCGAATCCGAATTATTCGCCTGGCGGCTCGACGAAGAGGGCGGCGAGCTTCGGAAGCCGGTGGCGAGCCTCATCCGCGTCGTCGAAATCCCAGAAGTCATTCAGGTCCGGCACCGGAACCGGGTCCCGGTCCGCCGGCAGCTCGGCCGCGGTCGCCTTCCGGTAGGCCTCCCACGGCACAGCCAGCATTCGGGCACAGGCGAACTCCTCACCCGACAACGACGCGCTCCGTACCGGCGACAGATCGGCCAGCGAGTCCGGCTCGGCGACGGCACGCGCGAACACCTCGCGCCCCTGGGTCATCAGCCAGCCGCGGAAGTCGTGGAAGCCGTCGTCGGAGATCCCTCCGTTGATCAGGTACGCCGCACCCCAGAGGTCCACCCGATGCGAGGCGGCCAGCACCCGGGCCTGATGGCGGGTGTATCCGAGGATCTCCTCCGGCTCCCGCGCCGCGAGCAGGGCCACGGCCCGAACGGCGACCGCGTCCGGCGCTCCCCCGCCCCCGGTCCGGGCCTCGTCAATCAGCTGCCAGAAGTCGTCGGTCCGCATGGCCCGCCAGTCTTCCAGACCCGCCGGGCAGAGACGTCCCACCACCTTCCCGAACCCGCGGGTCACGGCTGGCCGACGACATCGGCCGTTCCGACGTCGACACGTTGCCCACTTTGCCCGGTGGGCTGGCAAATCCGTACGACACTGGAAAGATGCCGAGTTCACCCCCGCGCCCCGTGACCACCCGCCGGCCCGGCTGGTCCGACCTGCCAGTGGGTCTGCGGGCAGCCCTCGCCGACCGCCTCGGCGCCCCCGTGGTCGCCACCCGCATCGCGACCGCCGGCTTCACCCGAGGCTTCGCCGGAGTGCTCTCCGCCGCCGACGGTGGCCGGGTTTTCGTCAAGGCCGCGCCCCGCGACTCCCACCTGGCCAACTGGTACTGGCGAGAGGCCACGGTCCTGGACCGGCTCCCACCCGGGCTGCCGGCACCCCGAACCCGCTGGACACTGGCGGAGTCCGGCTGGTTCGCCGTCGCCCTCGACGTGGTTGACGGCTATCCACCCGGACACCCCTGGGAGCCGTCGGAGCTGACCACCACCCTGACCGCGTACGCGGATGTCGCCGCCGCCCTGGACCCACCGCCCAGCGACCTCGCCGCGCTCAACCCGCCGCACCTGGCCGAGCTGGCCCAAGCCGACATCCTCCGCTGGGATGACGTGGCAGCGGGCCGGGAGCCTTCTCCGCCACTGCCGGCCGGGCTCGAGCAGCGGCTACCCGAACTGGTCGGGCTCGAGTCCCGACTCCCGGGGTACCTCGCCCCGGCGTCCGGATTGATCCATGGTGACCTGCGGCCGGACAACGTGCTCCTCACCGCACACGGGCAGGTGTGGTTCTGTGACTGGACCTGGCTCTGCCGCGGTCCGGCCTGGTTCGACCTGGTCACGCTCCTCCTCGGGGGGCAGACCGTGGAGCAGCAGGAGGTCACCGTCGCGGCGCTGGCCGGGACCGGCGGCGCGAGCTCCCCGACCGAGCCCACGAGCTCCCCCTTCCCGGAGGCCGCCGTCGGACCGGCGCCCGACCTGACCACCGATTGGCTGGACGCCGCCTTCGCGGCCCACCCGACTACCGCCGATGCCCCGCCGGATGCCCTGGATGTCACGCTGGCGGCGCTGGCCGGCTACTTCCTCACCACCGCGGCCACGGTTCCGGAGACCGCGACCGAGCAGCTCGCGGCCCACCAGCGCCGCAGCGGCGAGTACGCGCTCGACTGGCTCGCCCGCCGGCAGGGCTGGAGCTGAGCCCCGCCGGAGGGAAGGCTCCACCGCCCCCGCACCGGGACCGTCGGTGGTTGGGAGGCGGCTTTTGGCGCTGCCCGAGCCACCTGGTAGCCTGGCACTTCGCGCGACGATGACGCATGCTCGCCGCGCGGATGCAGACCAACCCGAGCTATCAGACGAGGCTGTCGCGTGGCGAACATCAAGTCCCAGATCAAGCGCAACCGGCAGAACGAGAAGCGCCGGCTGCGTAACAAGTCGGTCAAGTCGTCGCTGAAGACCGCGATCCGCAAGTTCCACGAGGCCGCCGAGACCGGCGACGTGGAGAAGGCGACGGTTCTCATGCGCGATGCCGCTCGCAAGCTGGACAAGGCGGCCAGCAAGGGCGTCATCCACGCCAACCAGGCCGCGAACCGCAAGTCGGCTATCGCCAAGCGCGTGGCGTCGTTCTCCGCCTGACCCCGGTCACACCGGGTTAGGACGAAACCCCGGCCCGATCCGGTCCGGGGTTTTGTGCTGCCCGCCACAAGCCTCTGATGCTGATCTCGGCAGCGGTCGCGCCGCCGAGATCAACGCTCGGCTGGGGACGCTCCGGGCGGGGGCAACTCCCGCGCTGCGGCCGAAGCCAGTTCCCCGGGACGCCCGGGAGTGGACGGTACGACGACGCCGGGCACGCTGTGCCAGATCCAGCCAACCCGCGCGGTGCCGACCACCGGCTCCATCTGGTGGCGAAAGCGGTCCCGCTCCTGGTCGGGCACAAGCGCCGCGGAGCGGACGACCCGCGCCGCCACCACGTCGTTGATTTTCACCATCACCGCAACCATCGCCGGCAGCACCAGCACGGACCACCAGCTGACCAGTTCGGCGAGCGCCAGTAGCGCCGCCAGCGCGACAGCCCCCTCGAAGAAGACGAAGCAGAGCACCCCTCCGGGGTTGACGAACCGCAACCCCAGGAGGCGCGCGTACAACGGCCGGTAGCGCTCCTCCTCCGCCACCAAGGTGGCCCAGGACCTCGGTCCGGTCACCGGCCGCCGCCCTGCCGCGCCGCTGCCACCGAGAAGACGGCCCGCTCCAGCGCGTACGCCCGGTCGTCCGAGCCCCCCTTCACGGCCGCGTTGCACTCGGCCGCGGCCCGCATGGCCTGCACCAGCCCCTCCGGCGTCCAACCGCGGCTCTGCCGCTGCGCCCGCTCAATCTTCCAGGCCGGCATGCCGAGGGTGCTGGCCAGTTGGTAGGGGCTCCCCCGCCCGGCGGAGGCGACCCGGGCCACGGTACGGACGCCGTCGGCGAGCGCATCAGCAATGGGCACCGGGTCGACACCGACGTGCAGCGCCCAACGCAGGGCCTCCAACGCAGCCGGCACGTCGCCCACCATCGTGGCATCGGCGACGGTGAAGCCAGACACCTCGACCCGCCCCCGGTAGTACCGGGCCACCGTCTCCGGGCTGACCTTCCCGTCGGTGTCCGCCAACAACTGCGAGCAGGCGGCGGCGAGTTCGCGCAGGTCATTACCGACCGCCGCGATGAGCGCCTCGGCGGCGGAGTCGGTACACCGACCACCGGCCCGCCGAAACTCGTCGCGGACGAACGCCACCCGCTCCCGGTGCCCCTTCAGTCGGGCAGCCGGAACCACGGTCGCGCCGGCCGCCTTCAGCCCGTCCGCGAACGCCTTGCCCTTCGCCGCACCGAGGTGGAGCACGACCAGCTGCACCTCGGGGTCGGGGTTCTTCGCGTAAGCGAGCAGGGCCGCCGCCAGATCCTTACGCGCGTCCTGGCCGGACCGCAGGATCAGCAACCGCCGTCCGCCGAAGAGCGACGGACTGAGCATCTCCGCGATCTCACCGACGGTGAGGGAGCCGGCTTGATATTCGCGGACGTCCACCTCCGGATCCACACTCCGACTCTGGGCGACCGCCTCGGTGACCGCTCGCGTAGCGAGAAGTTCCTCGTCACCGAGGACGAGCAGAATCGGGGCGAGGCTGGCGGCGGTCACGCCGCCCATATTCGCATGGTCAGCCGAGCACGCCAGCCCGGTCGTCCGCCCTCCGATGTCAGAGCCCGCACTCAGCGCAAATCACGACTTTTACGGCTGTTACACCTTGAAAACTGACATAACGAGTGCCTGGGTGGCGCGATGCTGCAGGTCGAGGCCGGCGAGGTCGCCGAACATGATGGGATTCTGCTGATCTCGGACAAGGGCTTCGCTTCCACGCCGTTCGAGCGGCAGCTGGCCGATCAGGGCATCGAGCGACCTGGCACAACAACAAGACCGGCGCCCCCGTCACCCAGTCACTGCTCGCCTACGACCGCTGAAGGACTTCGGAACTACTCGTCTAGCGTCTGATCGGGTCCTCGGCGCCGCGGGTGACGACGGCCAGCCCGGACGGTCGGGTCACCACGGCAAGGTCCCCATCGAGGTCGGTGCGAAGGATCCGGGCTCCGCCGCGGGCAAGACGACCCAACACCGAGGCATCCGGATGCCCATAGGTGTTCTCCCGGCCGACCGGGACCACCGCCACCAGCGGACGGACCGCGTCAAGGAAGGCAGGGTCCTGATACGCCGAACCGTGATGGGCGACCTTCAACACGTGCGCGCGGAGGCCGCCTTCCGGCACCCGGTCGAGCAGAGCCTGCTGCTCCTCGATCTCGGCATCTCCGGTCAACAGGATCCGCACCCCGTTGACGGTGGCCACCAGGACCAGCGAGTTGTTGTTCGGATCGGAACGGGTACCCCGCAGCGGAACCGAGGGACCGATCACCGTCAACTCCACCGCACCGGCTCGGTAGCCCCAACCGGCCGGCGCAGAAAACATCTCGACGGAGCCCGCCGCCGCCGCAAACTCGACCAGATCCCGACCGAACGCCGGCTCTGACCACGACGGAGCAAGCACCGCCGCGACCCGCCGCCCCCGGAAGACACCGGCGACCCCACCCACATGATCGTGATGGAAGTGGCTGATCACCAGCAGCGGCACCTCCCCGATACCGATCCGACGTAGGCAACGATCCACCAACCCCGGCTCCGCCCCGGCATCCACCACCACACCCCGCCCCGGACCAGCCGACAGGACCAGCGCATCACCCTGACCAACCGCACACGCCACAACCACCCAACCCGCCGGCGGCCAACCAGCAGCCACCAGGCGCACCGGCAACGCACCGAGCACGGCCGCAACCGCGGTCACCGCCACCAGCCGCCGCACCACCCGGCGACGGACCGCCACCAGCAACGCCAGAGTCAACCCCGCCAACAGCAACGCACCCCCGACCCCCGCCGGCCAGGGCAACGCCCCCGCCGGCGCCCGCGCCCCGTAGTGCGCCACAGTGACCAGCCACCACGCCGGCCAACTGGCCAGCCAGGCCAAAAGCTCCGCACCCGTCGACCACAGCGGCGACAGCCCCGCCGCCACGACACCAAGCACCGTGGCCGGCGCGATCGCCGGCGCCACCAACAGATTCGCCGGCACCGCGACCAGACTGACCGTGCCCGAAATCCCCGCGACGACCGGCGCGCAGGCCACCTGCGCAGCCGCCGGCACCGCCAGCGCCTCAGCAACCCCCACCGGCACCCGACGACGACGCAACGCATCCCGCCACCGCGGCGCCAACAGCAACAACCCGCCCGTAGCGAGCACAGAGAGCGCGAAACCGAAGTCCCCCGCCAGCTCAGGATCGACAAGCACCAGCACAGTGACCGCCACGGCCAAAGCCGGCAACGCCGCCCGCGGCCGGCCCACGGCGAGCGCGGCCAGCCCAATCGCGCCCATCGCCGCCGCCCGCACCACACTCGGCGACGGACGGACCAAGATCACAAAACCCACCAACGCCACCACACAGAGCCCCGCGGCGAACCAGGGACCAGCCCGACCCCAACGAGCAAGCAGCAACACCGCACCAACGACGATCGCTACGTTGGACCCAGATACCGCTGTCAGGTGGGTCATCCCGGTGTCGAGAAAGTCCTCCCGCACTGAATCGGGCAGCCGGCTCGTGTCGCCCACCACCAGACCGGGCAGCAGGCCACCCCGCTCGTCCGGTAGCGGCTCGCAGGCGTCCTGGAGGCCGGCGCGGAGCGTGCCGGCGGCACGCTGCAAGCCCGGCGGCGGCCCGTGTGGGACCGGGGCCCGGGTGGACCACAGGACCGCAGCGGTCAGATCGCCGCCCCGCGGAGCAGCGAGCCGACCTTCGGCGGTCAGCCGCTGCCCCGGCAGCAGCGCTCGCCAGGCCGGGTCGGTGGCGAGGACCAGCACCCGGACCTGTGCCTCGACCCGGTGCCCGTCAAGGCCACTGATGCGGATCGACTCCGCTGCCACCAAGAGCGTGGTGGGTCGCCCGGAACCGGACCGGACCAGCCGGGGGTCGTCCCGGACGACCAGGTCGACGGTTACGGTGGCCCGCTCCTCAACGAGGGCACGCACCGGGCTGGCGTCCCGCACGGCTACCCGGGCGGCGGTGACGCTCGCTCCGCACACCACCCCGAGCAGGACGGCGATGGCCGCCCAGCCGTGCCGGCGGACAGATGCAGGTGGCCGGCCAAGAAGTCCAGACAGGTAGACCCCACCCCCGATGGCCGCCACAGCGGCGATTACGGCGACGAGCAGCGACCCCCTGGCGGGCAGGTACAGGCCGGCCAACGCGGCCAGCCACGCGGCGACGGCCAAGCCAGCCAGCCGCAGGTCCGGCGGGTCGGATGCGCTCGGCGCCCCACGAACGGGCCCGGGGTGCCGCCCGTCGCGATACTTTCTCACACCGTCACCAGTTCCTTGAGCTGCTCGTACCGGGTGTCGCCGATGCCGCCGACCTGGCGCAGGTCGCTCACCGACCGGAAACCGCCATGCTCCGCACGGTGGTCGAGGATGCGCTGCGCGAGCACCGGGCCGACTCCGGGCAGCGTGTCGAGCTGCGCCAGGGTGGCGGTGTTGAGGTTGACCTTGCCGCCGCCGGGCACCACTCCTGCCTCCCCACCGGCGGGGGCCGCCCCCGGTGGCGCGGTGACACCGATCAGGATGAGTTCCCCATCGGCTACCTTCCGGGCCGGATTGAACAGGGCGACGTCAACGCCGGGCAGCGCCCCGCCGGCCGCCTGTACCGCGTCGGCGACCCGGGCACCGGCCGGCACCCGGACAAGTCCCGGCCGGCGGACCTTGCCAGCGACCGCCACCACCAGCTCACCGTCCGCCTCCGTCGGGTCAACGGAGGCGGACGGAGCGACCGGTGTCACCGCTGCGACCGACTCGACCGGCTCAACCTGAGGCCGGGACTGCCACGCCCAGAAGCCCGCCCCGAGCACCACCAGCACGGCGACGAGAGCCAATGCCCGCACCCCCCGCCGCCCCGGATCGAATGCGCCCGGCCCCGACAAGGCCCGACTCGATGGCTCTCCGTCCAGTTGGGCGGACGACACCGGCACCCCCTCCGACCTGTCCGGTGGGGTGTGTCGCGGACCGTCCGGCGCCTCCGGGCCCGCCATCACCGCCGGTCGCGTCACCACCATTGGGGCCGCCGCCATCGGCTCGCCGGCGCCGGACAGCTCGCCTGCCGGCAGCACCACCCGGTGCAGGCGGTCTCGGACCGCCCTCTCCTCGTCGTATGACACGGCGCGACGCTAGGCCGACGGGCGGAATGAGCGCCCTCCGCACAAGGCTCCGCTGTGGATGAGAGCGGGCTTGTGGACAGCCCCCTGACCATGGTCGCGATGTGCTACCGATCGCGGCTGCGACAGCCCAGCCGCCGGAGCGGGCGGTAGCTGGGTCAGCCGTCGGCAGGCGGACGGCGGTACACGACCACGCACGCGAGGCCGGGCCCCGCATGCGCGGCAACCACCGCACCGGCCTCAGAGACGTACGTACTCCGCAGGCGGTCACCGAGCCGTGCCGCCAACGCCACCTGGAGTGCCTCGGCGCGCTGCGGCGCGGCGAGGTGATGCAGAGCCAGGTCAACGTCGGCGTCCCCGGCGGCCTCGACCGCGAGGTCGACCAGCCGGGCGACGCCCCGGCTGGCGGTACGCACCCGGTCCCGGAGGACGATCAGGCCATCGGGCATATGCATGATCGGCTTTACCGAGAGAGCAGTGCCGAGCAACGCCGAGGCGGCGTTGATCCGGCCGCCCCGACGGAGGAACTCCAGCGTGTCGACGTAGAAGTAGATGGTGGTCCGCGCCACGGCCTGCTGGGCGGCAGCATGAGCCGCGGTCAGGTCAGCCCCGGCTGCCGCGGCCTCGGCAGCGACCACCGCGGGGAATCCGATGCCCATGCCGCAGGAGCGGCTGTCCAACACCGCCACTCGGTCACCGAACTCCGCGGCGGCCAGGCGCGCGGACTCGACCGTGCCGGAGAGCCCTGCGGACAGGTGCACCGAAACGATGCCATCGGCGCCGCCGTCGAGAAGCAGGCGGTACGTGCGGACGAACTGCGCGGGGGCCGGCCGGGAGGTACTGACTGACACTCGCCGCGCACTCAAGGCCCGGGTAGCGTCGGCGGGAAAGGTCTCCACCCCCTCACGCCCTTCCCTGCCGTTGAGCACGACGGTCAGGGGCACCACCGTTAGCTGGTGCGTGGCCAGCAGCCCAGGGGGAAGGTAGGCGGTGGAGTCGGTGACAACCGCGATGGGCATGCCGGAACGCTAACCGATCCTGACCGGCGCCGCAGAGGCAGAATCAGGTCAGAAACCGCCGGAGACGGCTGTTGGCCGGCACCCGAACCGGGTGCCGGCCAACAGTTTCTTTCCCCCTTGGTTGGGTCAGGTCTGTGGGCGGGGGGTGTGGTGCTGCGGTGGGGTCAGTTGGTCCAGTGCGCGGCGACGAGGTCGGCGGCCTGGGTCTCCCACTGGGCGTAGTGGAACGGGTAGGCCGACACCTGGACCTTCTGGGCGGCTTCGGTCAACGGCAGTTCCTGCCAGCCGTCGACCTGCTTGAGCCCGTTGAGGAAGGCGGTGGTGGAGTACTCGGGGTCGGTGATCTGCTCCACGCTGCCCCAACCGGAGGAGGGGCGCTGCTGGAACAGGCCCTGCGAGTCGTGGTCGTTACGCGCACCCAGGTGACCCAGGTTCTCCAGCTTCGACTCCTGCAAGCTGGTAGCGATCGCCACCACGGCGGCGCGTTCGTCCATGCCGGCCTTCTTGGTGGCCTCGATGATCGCCTTCACATTCGATACCTGCTCGTCGCCCAGGTCGATGCGGGACTGCTTGCCCTGGGTGCCGTGCGGGATCAGCGTGCTGGTGTCGGGCTTCTCCGCCTGCACGGCAGCGGCGGCGGGGGTGGTGTCGGTGAGGGTGGCCAGGGGGCCGGCGACGACACCGGTGGACAGGGCCAGACCAGCGATACCAAGCACACTACGACGCAGAATCGTGTTCATGAGGGTTGCTCCATTCGGGGGTCGACGCCCACGCCCGAAAGGGGGTTCAGGGTGGGTGCGAGCACCGTCCGGCGCTCAACAGAACAAGAAAGAGATCCTCAGGCGACCGCGGCCCTGCGGGGCTCTTACGGTGCCGGGTCCAGGTGTAACGACCGGGGGGCCGCCACCATTCCGGGGCTCACGCACGGGCGGCACCCGCCATCGGCGGGGCGCCTCCTCGGCCGTACGCGGGCTGTAACGCCCCGCCGCCCGCCGAGATTCCACCACCACGCCCCCGATCACACCCCACACAGGCATCAACCAGACACAGATGACGTCGAGAGCGGCCCGCGGCGAAGTGAGGAAGGCAGGGTCGTCGAACGGCAGATGCCAGCCGAGGAACTGGTGCTCGCCGGTCAGCCGTTGCAGGGTCCGAGTAGATGCAGTACGTGGCTGTCATTACCATCGCAAGGTGCATACTGAGCCGTACGCCGTCGCAGTGCCGGAGGCGGTTCTGGACGATCTCCGGGAGCGCATCCGACGCACCCGTTGGCCGGACCCGGCGCCCGGGGAACGTTGGGGCCAGGGCGCCGACCTGGATTACCTGCGTGGCCTGCTGGCCTACTGGGCGGACGGTTTCGATTGGCGGGCACGGGAGCGGCAGCTCAACCGATACGAGCACCGCGTGGCCGAGGTGGAGGGCGTACGCATCCACTTCGTCCACCACCGCGGTGCCGGCGGTGGGGTACCGCTGGTCCTCACCCACGGCTGGCCCAGCATGTTCGTGGAGCTACTCCCGTTGGTGGACCGCCTCGGCGGCGACCAGTTCGACTTGGTCGTGCCGTCCCTGCCGGGTTACGCCTTCTCGCAGCGCCCTCCGCGCACGGGCGTTGACCGGGCGTTCGTCGCCCGCTTGTGGCACCGGCTCATGCAGGGCCTGGGGTACAAGCGGTACGGCGCGCATGGTGGCGACTTCGGCGCCGGGGTCGCCACCCAGATGGCGCTGTCACAGCCCGATCGGATGATCGGCATCCATCTCAGCACGCCGGAGATCTGGCCGTACACCGGGCCGGACACGCCGCCGCTGTCGGTCGAGGAGCAGGCGTACGTCGACCACGTCGCGCGTTGGGACGAGACTGAGCGCGGCTACAGCGCCGTGCAGTCCACCCGGCCGCAAACCTTGGGGTACGGGCTGAACGACTCTCCCGCCGGGCTCGCGGCGTGGGTGCTGGACAAGTGGCGCTCGTGGTCGGACAGCGGCGGCGACCTTGACGCCCGGTTCGGCCGCGACGCCCTCCTGACGATGTTGACCATTTGGTGGGCTTCCGGGTCGATCACTTCATCGATGCGGGACTACTACGACAACCGCTGGCACGGCACGCCGATCGGGCCGGCGGACGTCGTCCGGGTACCGACCGCGATGGCGGTTTTCGCCAACGAGTTCGTGCCCGAAGGTGAACCGCCACGCTCTTGGTACGAGCGGCTCTATCAGATCCGGCGCTGGACGGTCTTCCCGCGCGGCGGCCATTTCGCTGCGGCCGAAGAGCCGGACTTGCTGGCCGGCGACATCACCGACTTCTTCGCCGACCTGCGATAGGCATGGCAGGAGCAGCGCGAGCAGTCACCTTCGGCCTGCACGACTGGACCAGCGCCCTGGAGCTGATGCAGGCAGCGGGCGCAACCGAGCTGATCCGCCAGGTACGTGGCGCTGAGCGGAGTGACCCGGACGGGATTCGATGGCCTCGTAATAAGCGCAGCGACGACGCCACGGCCGTGTTCGGGCTACTCACGCAGCGCGTTTGACTGCGGTGTCTATCGCGCGGTGAAGGTCGGCCACGCGGATGGTGACGGTTTCCTCTTTGCCGCTGTCGGCGGTGCTGAGTCCGGCCTCGACGTACTCGCGGATGAGTTCACTGGGGGTCACGTCGTGTCGCTGCGCTTCGGCGAACAGCCGCTCGGTGAGGTGGTGGCTCATGCGGGTGGAGTGCACGATGCTGACGCCGCGAGGTCGGGCGGTATCGATCTGGGCGGTGGACCAGTCGCGGCTTTCCAGTGCGGCGTTGGCCTCATCGAACGTGCTCACGGCTGGTCCCCTTTCATACGGGTGATCGCGTTGATCTCGTTGCTGTCGAGCTGGCGGGCGCCGGTAACGATGTAGTGGTCGTCGCCACCGCGTTCGATCAGCGCGACGCCGATCCAGGCGCCGGCCCGGTCCTGACCGGCGATTGCAGTGCCGCGCCGAGGTGTACGAAATCTCCGCGCTCAACGACCTCACCACCTGCCTCGACGACCTGATCCGCCGGCTAGCTGCACGCGGCCCGCCCACCTGCGGCAGGCACGGCTGCTGGCACCGACCGGGAAACATTCGTACACATGTGCTATCCACATGCTGTGGATAGGGAGCCGAGGTACGGGCCGTCAACACCCGTTGGCGTGCTTGCCGCCATCGCGGGTGCTACCGAAGTAGGGTTTTCGGTATGACTGAGTTCCGTAAGTTGTCGATCAGCGTGCCTCCGGATGTGGCCGAGACCCTGGAGAGCCAGGGCAAGGGGCGGGCGAGCGCCTATGTGACGGGGGCGGTGCGTGCGCAGCGGGCGTGGGAGCAGTTCCGCGCCGAGCAGGCTCGGCGGGGCGTCGCTATCACTGAGGAAGGGATGGCGGCAGCTCGCGCGCGCCGGTACGGGGTGCAGGCCGAGTGGACGCCCGAGCGGTACGCCGCGCTGCAGCAGCAGGTGCGTGAGCACATGGAGCGCGGGTTGTCCGACGGCGACCAGCAGGCACCGGCCGCGTGAGCGCCGAGGACCAGGGGGCTCCGATCACCCTGGTGTTGGACCGGTCAGCGGTGCTGGCGTACGTGGCCGGGTCGATCCACGCTGTCGAGCCGGTAGCGGAGGTGGTCACCGACCGGCAGCGGGTAGGCGTCACCAGCGTCACCGTCGCCGAGGCCCTGGCGCTGCTGGCCGATCCGAAAGGCCGCGAAGACCTGCACGCGCTGCTGGGTATGGATGCCTGCGTGGTACTGCCGACCTGGGGTGAAGACTGGCTGGAGCTGGCCTACTGGCGCCAGGTCACCAGCCGCGCCGACCTGGCCACGACGGTACGGGCAGCGCTGGAACATCAAGCGTCGATCCTGACCAGCGAGGGGCACCGCTACGGCGACGGCCTACCCGTGATCCACATGCCCGGATAGGTCCTGCGGATGGACAGCGGGGTACAGCGCATCACCCATCCTGCCGCGTTAGGGCAGCGTCGATCAGTTGGATAGATCGGGGCTGGGCGGACAGTGGGCTGCTGTTCCTCACTGGCTGAGGCGACCTCGGTGACCGCCGAGATCGTTGACTGCGGAAACGCGGACGCGGCCACCGCTGCCGGCTCGGTGCCGTGTCGGCTCTGCATCCGCACTGTGCCGAGATCAACGGTGTCGTCGAGCTGGTCTTGCACCACCCGGCACGCGTAGGCGGCTGGCCGCTGGGCCCGGTCCACGAACCTGGACACGCCGCGTAGAAGCTGCTGCACGTCGTGGCCAGTGTGCTGCGCCTGGTCCAGGGTGTATGCCAGGGCACCCCACGCCTCGCACCCGATCACCGTGTCGGCTCGCTGCCCAGGCCATGCCTTGTGCACCTCAGCGGCCATCCGCTCGTGCCTGTCGCTCACCGCCTCGGCGGACATCGGCAGCCGCTGAGACTGTTCCGTGTCCTCGGACACCGCACGGTCGACGGCATCAGACAGCGCCTCAATGCCGTCCGGTTCCGCTGCGGGCTTGTGTGTCTCGGGCCCCACCCGGCCCGCCCGTTTGGCGAGTTAGTCGACGACCATCTGCCGCGCCTGCCGCGCCCGGGGGTCGACGTGGTGCCACGTGGATGCGGCACGCCACACCCGGGCGATGTCCTCCGTCCCCGCAGTGCGCCACCACCCCGTCCGCATCGCTGGCCGCCACACCGCCGCGTCGGCCTGCTGCGCGGCACGGGTTTGGGCGCGTATCCGGCGGGCCTGCTCGTCGCTGGCACGCGCCGCGCGCTGCAGCTGCATGATGCGGGCCTCGATGATTCGCCGGCGGCCTGGATCATGGCGGTGACCGCCGCGGTAGCCCGCTGGTGGATCTCGGCCATCTCGTTGTCGGGCACTACCTCGTCCTCCTCATCGCTGCGCTTCCCCGCCCCCGCTCAGATCTCGGGGTCGGACCAGGCCGGGCACGGTGTGGGGCTGCTTGTCGGGGTGATGGCGGCAGCGCTGCCGGGCCCTGGGGATGGTTGGACTGCCAGGTCCGCTCGTCGGCCCAGCCGCGGTAGTCGGCGGCGAGCTGACTGATGAAGTCAGGAAGCCAGGCTTCGTCCCAGACCCGCATCTCAGCGCCCATTTCGGCGTGTAGGCCCTGTGCGCGGGCTTCCACCGCGAACTAGATGCCGTATTCGTCGGGAAAACTCAAGGAGACCGTCGCCCGTCATGACCTCGGTACCGGAACGTTCGTGCTCCTCGCCGGCAAGTCGGATGCTAGCCGGACAGACCGATCATGGCCGGCCGTTCGGTGTGCGCGTGCTCCGTCTCCACCAGGTGGCCAGCGTAGGCCCGCAGTAGCGCGTGCATGCCGTAGCGGCACCCCGGGCCGCGCTGCACGAGGTGGGCGCGGGCCAGCAGGTCCAGCAGTCGCCACGCCTCCGTGACGGTGGTGCCGAGGATTCCGGCCGCGGCCTGCGGCTCCACATCCGGGTCGCAGTGCCGGCCCAGCAGCCGGAACGCGCGGGCGGCATCCGCCGGCAGCCGCCGGTAAGACCAGGAGAGCACCGCCCGCACCCCGGTTCGCCGGTCACCACCGGCGTCGAGCAGGTCCAGTCGATGGCGCTGGTCAGCCAGTTCCTGGACCAGTTCGGTCAACGGTGCGCCCGGTCGGCTGTCGATCATCTCGGCCGCCAGTCGCAGCGCCAACGGCAGTCGGGCGCACTGCGTGGCGAGCGCCGCCGTCGCGCCCGGCTCGTCGGTGAGCCGGGGGTCGGTCAACCGACGGATCAGCACCACGGCGTCGTCCTGCGGCAGCACGTCCAACTCGATGCGCCGGGCACCGTGCCGTGCCACCAGGGCCGCGAGTGAGTCTCGGCTGGTCACCAGGACGAAGCAGGACGGCGAGCCCGGTAGCAGCGGACGGATCTGCTCGGCGGAGACGGCATTGTCGAGCACCACAAGCATCCGCCGGCCATCCAGGTGGCTGCGGTACGCCGTGGCCCGCTCCTCCGTACCGGGTGGAAGGTCGGCACCGGTGACACCGAGCCCGCGGAGGAACCCGGCGAGGGCCTGCCGGGCCGCCACCGGCGGGTCCGCGTCGTGCCCCCGCAGATCCACATAGAGCTGGCCGTCGGGGAACCAACGGCGTACCCGGTGGGCCCAGCGAACGGCCAGGGCGGTCTTGCCCACCCCGGCCGTACCGGAGACGGTGACGAGCGCGGCCGGAGCCGCACCGGCGGAGGTCGGCTCCGGCCGTGCGGGCCGTTCGGCGAGGAGTCGGTCCAGGTGGTGTAGTTCGGCGCCGCGCCCGGTGAAGTCGGGAATGTCGGCGGGTAGCTGGGCTGGCACGACGAAGACGTCGCCAGTGGCTTCCGTGGGTGCTGCCGGGACGGTTGCGGGACCGGGCTCGGCTGGTGCCGCCGGTGGCGCCTCGTCGTGCAGCAGCGCGGTGGCCAGCTGTGGTCCCGGCCGCGTTCATGCACCGTGCGTCGGGGAGCGGATGCCGCTGCTACCACCCCGGTCATCGACAGCGGCCAGCCCGCGCGCGGTGGCCCACCCTCGACAGGTGTACGTCTGTTCACTAAGGTAAACGAATATGCATCGACTCGTGTGAACTTGGAGATGCCCATGACAGCTCCCACGCCCCTGCCGCGACGTGCCACCGTGCGGCTCAACGACCTGCTCATCGCCCCCGGCGCCACCCGAGTGGAGGTGTGGCTCAGCTATCTCACCGCGGTCGTCGGCGCCGGCGTCGCCGCCGCCATCGGCGCCGCGGCGGGCTACCCGCCCCCGATCGTGGTGGTGCTGGCGGTCCTCGGATTCGACCTCTTCGGTGGGGCCGTGGTCAATGCCACCGCGTCGGTGTCGCGCCGGTTCCACACCGGCGGGACAGCCGCTCGCCGGCAGGTGCTCTTCGTGGCGGCCCACGTCCACCTGCCCGTCCTGGCGCTGATCCTGCCCACGTACCCGTGGTCGACCGCGATCGCGCTCTACCTTGGCACCCTCGCCGCCGCCGTGTTGGTCGCCGCCGCCGCTCCGACAGCCAAACGCCCGTTGGCGTTCGCCGCCGCGGCCGGGCTACTGGTCGCGGCGGTCACGCTCCTACCCGCCCCACCAGCACTCGCCTGGCTGGCGCCGCTGCTGATCCTGAAGCTGCTTCTCGGGCACCTGCTGCCCGGTCCCCGGTCGACGTGAACCCAACCCCCGAGGCAGCGCCGCCGGTCAGCCGAGGTCAACCACGAGGGGCCGGTGATCGGAGATCACCGACAGTGGGGTCCGCACGGCCGTCACCGGTGGGAGTCGATGGTCGTCCTGCCGGTCGGCGAGGACGTGGTCGAGTTGGATGCGGGGTTGCCCAGCCGGATAGGTGGGTTGACGGCCAAGGGGACGCCATCCGGTCAGGAGTCGGGCCGCCCCCGCGGGCAGGTTGAGGTCGCCGAGCAGGATCCGTGGTGCGGGCAGGGCCCGCAACGCACGGACGGTCTGGCGTAGCTGGCGTGCGTTCCAACCGGGGACGAACGACAGGTGGGTGACGGCGACCGTCAAGGGACCGTGCGGGGTGCGTAGGACCGCCGCGAGTACGACGCGGGGTTCGTCCCGGAGCAGCACGAGGCCACCGCGGGATCCGGGGACGTAGATCGGTGCGCGGACCGGGGCCGGTTTCAGCCGGATGACCTGCCAGGAGAGGACCGGGTGACGGCTGACCAAGCCAACGCCGTAGCGGGGTTCGTCCTGGCCGTCGTCGTCGTGGGTCAGGGGGCGGACCTTTCCGCCGGGCTCACCGACGACGGCGGCGGCGAAGCGGTGTTCGTCGGCGGCGAGGGCCTGGGCGGCGAGGGCGGTCTGATCCAGGTTGCCGCTGCGGCCCTGACCCCGGTCGACCTCTTGGAGGGCGAGAACATCGGCGTCAAGAGCGGCGACGGCAGCGGTGAGCCGGTGCGACTCGACCAGCCCGTCGGTGAGCGACCGCCCGTGCAGCAGGTTGAAGGTGGCCAGGCGCACCAGGTCAGCGTAGGGCGTGGCATGGTGAGCCGGTGGTGAAGGTGTTCATGTGCTCTGTGCTGGTGTTCGTGGCGATCGGGTCACTCGGCCTGTTGCTGCGGCAGCGTCGAGGGCGATGAGGTGAGCGCGGCCAACCGGTAGGTGCCCCGGCGAGGGCCGGCAGTCACCGGCTACGCGGCGCGTAACTGCCGGCGCGGATCTCCCGCAGGGCCCGGCGGCGGGTCTCCCCGCGCAACGTGTCCACGTAGAGGCGACCGGCGAGGTGGTCGGTCTCGTGTTGCAGAGCGCGGGCGAGGAAGCCGGTGCCGGTGATGGTCAACGGTTGCCCGTACTGGTCCACACCGCGTGCGGTGGCGCGCAGGGCTCGCGGGGTCGGAAAATACAGGCCGGGAATCGACAGGCAGCCCTCATCGTCGTCCTGGCGGTCCTCGCCGAGTTCCAGCGTGGGGTTGATCAGGTGGCCGCGGTGGCCGTCGGCGTCGTAGACGAACACCTGGGCGGAGACGCCGATCTGCGGAGCGGCCACCCCGGCGCGGCCAGGGGCGCCGAGCAGCGTGTCCATCAGGTCGGCGACCAGCGCGCGCAGCTCGGCGTCGAAGCTGGTGACCGGTGCGGCGGGAGTGCGAAGCACCGGGTCGCCGATGATCCGGATCGGGCGCATCGTCATGGCCCAGAGACTATCGCCCCACGCCGGGCGGGGAGGGCGGCCCGGCACCGGCGCGGGCAGCGAGGCGCCCCGGCGGTAGCCGCCGGGGCGCCTCGAGTCGGCCGGTCAGCCGAAGCAGGTGGGTACGGGGTTGGGGCTGCCGGTGCAGTTGGTGGGTCGGTTGTTGATGATGATGACCTTTCCGAAGACGTTGATCACGCCGCCGTTGTAGACGCCGCCGGGTTCGTTCTGGGCGAGGTTGTCGGTGACGCGGACGTCGGTGAGGGTAAGGATGGTGGTCGGGTCGGACGGGTCGAAGAAGATACCGCCGGCGGCTTCCCCGGCCTGGTTGCCGGAGACGGTGGTGCGGCGCAGGGCCACCACGGCATCGCCGACGATGGCGATGCCGCCGCCGTCGCCGGTGGTGGCGGTGTTGTAAACGATCTTGCTGTCCTCAATGGTGGCGCCGATGTCCTCCACGAGGTAGAGCCCCCCGCCGGTGGTGGCGGTGTTCTCGGCGACCTTGACGTGCTGGAGCAGGAGGGATTCGTTGCCGTTGTCGTAGATGCCGCCGCCGAGGCCGCTGGCGGTGTTACGGGCGATGGTGCTGTGGACGATCTCGGAGAGGTTGCCGTCGTTGTCCACGCCCCCACCGTCGGTGGCGGTGTTGTCGCTGATCAGCGTGTGGCTGATGGTGGCGGAGCCCTGGTCGTTGGAGAACCCGCCGCCGGTGGTGCCGGAGGTGTTGTGGGTCAGCTTCGACTTGCTGATCGTGAAGGTGCCGTTGTCGCTGGAGACGCCGCCGCCCTCGTCGGTGGCGGTGTTGCGGGTGATGGTGCTCTTGGTGATCGTGACCTTGCTCCGGTCACCGGAGATGCCGCCGCCATCGCCGTTGTTGCCGAGGGTCATGTTGTCCCGGACGGTTACCCGTTCGAGGGTTAGCCGGGTGCCTTCGCCGGCGAAGATGCCGCCGCCGTCGTCGTTGCCGCCCACGAGCCTTCCGCCGGCGACGGTGAGGTCTTTGAGGGTGAGGTCGCCGCCGGTGACGACCTCGAAGATGCGGAAGTTGTCGGCGGCGGCGGCCCGGATGATGGTGGCGCCCTGGCCGTGGATCGTGATGGGCTGGAAGACCTGGGGTAGTCCGTTGTCGTCCTGGTTGACGGTGAGGGTGTAGGTGCACTTCTCGGCCAGGCGGAGCGTGCCGCCGCCGGCCTGGTTCGCCGCGGTGATCGCGGCGATCAGCGCGTTGGGGTCGCAGGGCACCGGGGTGCCCTTGTCCTTCCCGTCGTCATGCGCATCCCGCTGCCAACCCGAGTGGCCGGCCTTTCCCCAGTGGCCACCCCACTCGCCGTCAACCTTCGACCATTCCCGGTGTGGTTGGCCGTCAGCGACGGCGCGCTCCGGCGAGGGCTGGGATGCGGTGGCGGGTCCGGCGCCGGCCAGACCCGCGACTCCGGTGAGGGCCACGGCGCTGACCGCCGCGACAGCCTGCGGGACGCGGCGCCGACCGCGCCCCCCGGACGGGCGGGGGGGTCTCCTGCTCTGCAACATCGTTCATCGCTTTCTGTGCGGACGGTCCGGGTGCGGTGGCAGCGGTGCTGACGCCACAGCAGGAGTTAAGAACACGAAGACTCACAAACAACCCAGAGAGCGAAAAAAGGAACCAGACGTGTGAACACCCCCCATATTTTCGATGTTTCTGGTGGTCTTGTCACCGGTGCCAGCTGATCGCCGCCGCTCTCCCAACGCCGACGTGGAGGCTCGGCGCCGGTGACGGGGGGTGCCCATCGACGGCGGCCCCGCCCCTCCTGCGACCACGCGGCAGACTCGCGCACCGCGATCGACAACTCCACGAAGGGGCGTCCTCCAGGGCCGGTGGAAGGTGACGCGTGCTGCCCTGATCTGCAAGCACGTCGGTCTGCCCGCGGGCAATATCCGGCATTCCCTGACAGCGACCGGGAGTTCGCTCCGACAGCGTGACGTACGCGGGTTTGCCGCCTAGCCTGTCCTCTATGGAGAGAAGGAAGCTGTTCGCAATCGGTGCCGGATCGGCGGCCGCGGTAGTCACCGGCGCCGGCGCACACGCCGCGCCAGCGGAAGGACAGGCCAGAAGAGGGCCATCGTCGAGCTATCTCGCGGCCAGTCTTTCTGGATCGTTCACCAGCGGGCACGTGTGGACCAATGGCGTACGCCTGCACTATGTTGCCGGCGGTCGCGGAGCACCCCTGATCTTGCTGCACGGCTGGCCGCAGACGTGGTGGGAGTATCGCACGGTTATGCCCGATCTCGCCGAGCAGTACCGTGTCATCGCCGTGGATTTACGTGGCGGTGGCGATTCCAGCAAGCCCCAGTCCGGTTACGACAAGAAGACGATGGCCGCCGACATCGCGGGGTTGATCACCGCGCTCGGCTACACCAAGGCGCATGTCGCCGGTCACGATATCGGGGCCATGGTCGCCTTCAGTCTCGCGGTGAACATGCCCCAGTTCGTGGACAAGCTGGTGATGCTGGATGTCACCCACCCGAACAGTGGATACTACGAATTCCGCATGCTGCCCGCACCGGGCGGTGGGTTGCATCCGTGGTGGTGGGCTTTCAACCAGGTGAACAGCCTGCCCGAGCAGCTCGTCACCGGCCGCTCCCGCATCCTCGTCGACTGGATGTTCGACAGCTTCCTGGTGAACCGGGATGCGATCAGCGATACCGACCGCGCTATCTTCGCCCATGCGTACGCGACGCCGGACGCGATCCGGGGTGGCAACGGCTGGTACAAGACGTTCGGTCAAGACATCATCGACAACGACACGTACGGGCAGATTGACACCCCGACTCTGGGACTGGCATCCCCGGCGTTCTACCCCAGCCTGGTCGCGACCCTCAGCGAGCAGGCGACCAACCTTCAGACCGCGCAGATCGATGACACCGGCCACTACTTCATCGACGAACAGCCGGCGGCCGTCGTCCAGCACCTGAAGGCGTTCCTCGGCTGAGGCCCCTTCGGACGTGGGCTGGGCTCTCGTCGGAGAGCCCAGCCAACGCGCTACCAGGGGTGCTGGTAACGAACGTGGCACCAGCCGCCACATAGTTGATCTTGATTGGCGGTGCGGCCGCGGCCGAGGGGTGTTCGTGCTGGTGTCCCGTTTAGGGGTCCTCCACCGGGCGGCTGTGCCGTGGATTGCGGATGTCGGAGTCCGAACTCCTGTGCACGAACCGCCGAGGTGGCGCCGGGTTGGTGCAGTCGCGTTCATACCTTTGGCCGGACCGGATTCGTATGCACTAATACGACCGGAGGGCGAGGTCGCTGATCGGGCGGATGAGGCAATGTTGATCAGGGGCGGACCTCGATGACCGTGAGCTTGATCAGTCCGCTGTCGGCCGGGTCCTGGCAGGCGGCGTCGCGGTATTCATCGGCAGCCGCGGCGCAGATCGGCCACCTCGTCTGACGGCGTGAAGCCGGCCGAGGCGTAGGTAGCTACGGCGCCGACGTTGGAACTCTCCACGCACACACTCGCGCTGGACGAACCCATGTCGCGAAGGGCCGCAGCGGCGGCAAGCGTGATCGCCGTGCCGTACCCATGGCCTCGGTGACTGCGGTGGACGCCCATCGGTTCCAGCAGTCCTGGTCGCCCCGGGCCGGCTGACCACACAGCCGCGACTGCCACGGCGTCGTCAAACTGATCGAATGCGGCGAGGCAGCGTGCGTCAGCGTAGAACGGGCCAGCGGCCATGGCGAGCCAACGCCCGACCGTGCGGCGCCGGTCGGCATCGGTGAAGGGTGAGCCGCGGAACGCGGACCAGTGGACACCGACCCACACCTCGGCGCGATCGGGCTCGATCGTCTCGATGCGTCCACCGCAGTCCTTCACCGGCTCCGAGAGACTGCGGTGGAACGTTGTCCACGGCTCATCCCGCTCCCAACCCCGCTCCAGCAGCAACTGGGTGAGACGCTCCGCACCTCGGGCTTCGACGGTCGCACCGTCGGAATCCAGGACACGCCCTGGGTCGTCCAGGTCAGCGGCGAGCCGGCGGGCCAGCGCCTCGTCATCACGCCAGTCGGGAGCGACGGCCATGCGCACCAGTTCGGGGCCGTTCAGCAGCCCGATCGCGAGAACCTCCCCGTCGCGCAACCACATCCGGACGGCAGCCGCCGTAGCCTCGGCACCACGTAACGAGTGCCACCCGAGATCGCCGGAATGCAGATGCGGCGGTCCCCCGTCGTGCTGCCACCGCTTGAGCGTGTCCACCGCTGGTGACAGCTCCTCAACGCTCGGGGTACTCAGAATGATGCTCATGGTGCACCCAAACCCAAAGTGCGGCCTGGCACCTTCGATTTTCGAAGCAGCCGGCGATCGTCACGGTCGCGGAATGTCCGTGTCCAGGTCGTCACCAGGGCTGAGCGGCTGCTGGGGGTTCCTGGGGGTTCCCTGTGAGGCAGTACGCATCCCACTGCCGTTAGTACAGCATCTGATGTACTGTTGTGGGTGTGGAGACGTTGACGTACGGGCAAGTGCTGGCCCGCTTCGGCCACGCGCTGTCGGATCCGATCCGGGCGCGGCTGCTGCTGGCGCTGCGCGACGGGCCCGGATATCCGGCGGAGCTGGCCGAGCTGCTGGGCACGACCCGGCAGAACCTGTCCAACCATCTCACCTGCCTGCGTGGCTGCGGCCTGGTGGTCGCCGCGCCGGAGGGCCGACGTACCCGCTACGAGTTGGCCGACCCGCGGCTGGCGCACGCCCTGGGTGACCTGCTCGGCCTGGTCCTGGCCGTGGACCCGGCCGCGTGCCCGGACTCCGACTCGAAGGGCTGCTGCTGATGAGCCTGCCCCTGATCCAGCTCACCCCGGCCGGACCGACACGCACCCGGCGGGCGGTGCTCGCCCGCCGGGTGCGGCTGTTCGTCGCCGCGACGATCAGCTACAACGTGATCGAGGCGGTCGTGGCGATCACCGCCGGCACCCTCGCCTCGTCGACGGCGCTGATCGGCTTCGGCCTGGACTCGATCATCGAGGTGGCCTCCGCGGCCGCGGTGGCGTGGCAGTTCGCTGGCCGAGACCCCGAAGCGCGGGAGAAGACAGCGCTGCGCATCATCGCCGTGTCGTTCTTCGTCCTCGCCGCGTACATCACCGTGGAGTCGGTACGCGCGCTGCTCGGTGGCGCCGAGGCTGAGCACTCCAGCGTCGGCCTGGTGCTGGCCACGGTGTCGCTACTGGTGATGCCGGTGCTGTCGTACGCGCAGCGCCGGGCCGGCCGCGAACTCGGTTCCCGCACGGCGGTGGCCGACTCCAAGCAGACCCTGCTGTGCACCTACCTGTCCGCGGTCCTACTCGTCGGCCTGGCGGTCAACAGCCTGTTCGGCTGGTCCTGGGCCGACCCGATCGCCGCCCTGGTTATCGCCGCCGTCGCCGTCAAGGAAGGCCGCGAGGCGTGGAAGGGCGACACCTGCTGCGCGCCCAACGCCGCCCTGCACGCCACCCCGGCCGTCGCTACCACTGGTGACGCGACCGCCGGTGGCTGCGGCGACGGCTGCGGCGACACGACCGAGCCCGGGGCGCGGTGATGGCCGCAGCCGCTCTGAGCATCTACCTGGCCGGGCTGGCGCTGGCGTTCGGATGGCGCATCGTCGTGCAATGGCGCCGCACCGGCGACACCGGGCTGCGCCTGGACGCTGGGCCGGCCGGCACCCTCCGATGATGGGCGAAGCTACTGTTCGCCGCCGCGTTGCTGCTCGGCCCGGCTGGCTCGGTCGCCGCGATCGCAGGCCTGCCCCCGCTCGGCGTGCTCGACCGCCGGGTGGCGGCCACAGCCGGACTTGTCCTGGCTGTGGCCGGGGTGCTGGCCACCCTCGTCTCGCAGTTGCAGATGGGGCACCTCCTGGCGCATCGGGGTCGACCCCGGCGAGCGCACCGCGCTCGTCACCACCGGCGTCTTTGCCCTCGCCCGCAACCCGATCTTCACCGCGATGACCGTCACCAGCCTCGGCATCACCCTGATGACGCCCAACTTGATCTCCCTAGCCGCCACACTGATGCTGGTCGTGTCGGTGCAGCTGCAGGTCCGCGCCGCCGTTGATTTTCGGTCGATTACTACAACCGCCGCGTATTCAGTCTGATGCGAAAACAAGACAGTCTGCGTGCTACCTATGGCCAAGGTTGGCGCTGCTGGTCGCGCGAGTAGCGGTTTCGACGACTGTAGACCTGGTGGAGATGGCTCCCTGCTGCGAGGGGGGGGGCGAATCCGCCCACCCTGACCTGCATGTTCGATAGGTGGGTCGCATCGGATGTGAGATGCGGGAGGTTACCGGGCCCACCGCACCCGTCCTGAGCTGCAAGATCAGCTTGGAAGGGGCTCAGTGGCTCCTACTGCGGGAACGGGTACGCAGCCTGGAGACACGCATGGCAGGCAAACCTGATGGCGCGTGACCGCCCGAATCTGGCACCCTGCGGGACATGCCCGAAGACCGCCTCCCCGCCGCGGAGCCTGTCTGAGTTGCGGGCGCGCGCCGCTGCGGGCGGTCGGGTCAAGTACCTGTTGTTCTGGGGGCACCAGCCCCAATCGGACGGCAGCATCGGACCGGGGTGCCTGAGCCAGTGGTGGCTGGCTCCATTCGTCGTCGACGGGATCCGGTACGCCACGGCCGAGCACTACATGATGGTCGGCAAGGCCCGCCTGTTCGGCGACGAAGCGATTGCCGCGCGGATACTCACGACGCCGCACCCGGGGGCGGTCAAGGCTCTGGGCCGGCAGGTCCGCGGCTTCGACCAGGCCACCTGGGATGCGCACTGCTTCGACCTGGTCGTCGCCGGCAACGTGGCCAAGTTCAGCCAGCACCCTGACCTCGGGCAGTACTTGTCTCGCACGGGCAACCGGGTACTGGTGGAAGCCAGTCCGGTGGATCGTGTCTGGGGCATCGGCCTGTCCGCCACGGACCCCCGCGCACACGATCCTGCCCGATGGCGTGGGCGCAACCTTCTCGGGTTCGCGCTGATGCACGCACGCACGCAGCTCGCCACCGGATAACCCTCAAGGTCCGGGTACATCAGGGACGGCTCGGCACCGAACAGTACCGCGTCATCCGCCCAGCCAACCCCGTGACCGGCCCGGTGCTGGGCTACAACCCATGGTTCGTCCTGGGAACTCAACGCCGACGCCGCGTTGACGTCCTGTTCGCCATGCTCCGCGACAAGGTCCCCTACCAGCACAGACCCGTAACCGCCCTAACATCGCCAGCGTGATGGAACTGGACCTCGACGACTTCGCCGCCACCGTGGACGCCCGCGCCCCGCAACTGCACAACATTGGCATCCAATGGCATCGTGGATGCAGATTTCGCTGCCAGCACCATACTCGGCGTAACTCACCGTGATTACTGGACGAGCCCTAACACGAATACAAGACACTTAGTTTACGCGACCCTGCCAGTCGACTAGGCCGACGAGGACGACGAGGACGACCTCGAACCGCTGTGAGAGAGCACGGCCCCGGACCCGCGCGGCCACACAGCGCGTGACGCTACGTAGCGAGCGGATCGCGGCAGATCCGGATGGCGGATCGTGACGGTGTCAGTCATCATCATCGCGTGGACGCCCGCCGAACGATCGTTCTGGTCGATGACCTTCGTTCGTTCGTGGATGGTCGCGAAGCGGAGGTGGCCCGTACGAGTGCAGCCGGAGTCAAGCTCCTCGGCCGGTACCGGGACGGGCGCCTGGACGAGCTGTGGCTGGACCACGACTTGGGCGGTGACGACACGATCTGGCCGGTCGTGAGGATCCTGGAACAGGCCTCCTTCGAGAAGCGCCCCTTCGACATCGGCGTTGTCAATGTCCATTCCTCCAACCCGGGCGGCGCTGCGAAGATCGCACAGGTCTTACGGCACTGGGGCTATCGCGTCCATGTCGCATCGGGTTCCGCGGAGGTCGGCTATCTCGACGGCCCTGCGGTGAGCTGATCGGTTCGAACACGTCGTCGGCCGGCCACCACACTCGGCCTGCGGCAGAAGAGTGCACCTGGCAGTGCTCTCGACCGGGTCGTCCGTGCCTCCGTGATCTATTGTGCGCACCGCCACGAATCGTGATTCCCCCTGGCTGTTCCCCGGCCGCCGCGCCGGCCAGCCATTGACCACAAGCACGATCGGGCCACTCATCCGAGACCTCGGCGTCCCCTCCATTCCCGGTCGCCTGGCGGCACTACACCAACTTGTCCTCCAGGCCCCGGCACCGGTCGTCGCCCACGCCCTCGGCTTCCACTACACCACCACCCACCGCCATCACGCCGCCGCTGGCGGAACCTGGAACCGCTACACCGGAGGCCGTAACGCTGAACCGTAACCCGCCTGCTCAAACGATGTCGATCGCCTACTGTCCCACGGTGGTCTCGGTCGTCATCTGGCGTCTCTCCCTTGATCGGTCGATCAGCCGTTAGTTGTTGTACACACCCGCAGGTGGAGATCGAGATTCGGCCCTACACCAACGACGACGACTAGGATGCGATCGCGCGCATTCACAACGCCGCCGGTCTCGATGCTGGTCGGACCAGGGCTGACGATGCCGACCGGCGGCATGGTGGTAAGTGACAGCAGTAATTCGATAGGGAGCGATTTGTGGCGAAGTCCAAGCCGTTGTTCGGGATGCAGGCGATGCTCCGGCTGGAACGCGGCACCGCGAGCGCCATCGAAACGCTGCGGCGATACGCCCCCCTCGCCGACGAGATCGGCGCCGACGGGATAGATGTCGATGACGAACGCGCGTACCTGCTGCTGTCGGAATCTCTCGTCGCGGTGAGCGAGGAACACGCCATGCACGCCATGGCACGCCCACTACTGCACCGCTTCGGCTGGGCTGAACAGGACTTCGTCTACTCGCCGAACGTCCGCTACGCGAAGACCTACGTCCGGCCCGCCGGCCACCCGCCTGGTGATCGACCGAGCCGACCAGGAGATGGGCTGGGAAGGCGCCACCCACGGCACCGGCCGCACCCCCGACCGCACCCTGGACATCGGGCCGGCCGAATCCGACATTGTCGGCCGGCTCTTCGTCACCGTCCCGGCCACCACCATCACCGGAACCGTGGCGGCGCTGGAGCCGTGGCTGCCCCACGTCGAGCCCAGCGGCGCCTGCGTGGATCCGGGCCGGGCCGCCCTGCTGCATGTCGCCCGCAGCGGCCTACGAACCGAGGCGGAGCGGCTCGGCCTGGGCCCGGTCGAGACCGGCCGCATCGAGGGGGACGCCGACCATGTCATCGAGACCGCGACGGCCGCCGACGGCACGACCCTCTGGCTACGCCGTGGCACCGACCCGGTCGACCGACGCTGGCCCGGAATCATCGAGATCCAGGAGATGGACCCTCCGTTACCTTGTTATGGTCCCGACTGGCCGGGGCCTGCTCGGTCGCCCGGCCCGGTATGACCTACCGCCCTGTCGTTCGGATGATCCGGGGGTGCTGTCGCCGGGTCAGGATGTCCGGCAGGGCACCCGCCACGTCATGAACCGTCACCGGCACATCTAACCTCGACGAGCTCACCACCCGCCGCCGGCACGAAGAGTCACCAAGCCTTGGCTCGTTGATCGGAATACCAGACGGTTGGATTACACGACTCTGCCAGTCGGACAGGCCTCTACGGATGGCCAGCCGGGGGAACTGCGGAAACTCGGCTACCGGGTAGGGCTGCTGGGCAGCCGATCCAGGTCGCTGTCGCAGTCGACACTGCGCACGACGGTGTCCGCTCGTAGGTAATGGAGAACCTGATCGAGTAGGCCGTTCAGGTCGTTCGCCTGTTCGGGGATCGTTACTCGGTTGGCGGCCTCCCAGAATGCTCGGTTGTCCCGAGCCCCCTGGTCGGGTCTGTGCATCGTGAAGCCGTCGCGGTGGTCGTAGTGGGGTACGGAGCGCCACGGGTCACCGCCGAACTCCGCGACGCCGGCCTGGCGATCAACCGTAAACGGGTCGTACGGGTGATGCGCCGCTTCGGCGTGCAAGGACTACGGCTACGCCGACGAGCGCGTACGACGGTGCCGGATCCGGCTGCGGCGAAGGCTGCGGACCTGATCGGGCGGGACTTCACCGCCGGGCAGCCGAATCAGCGCTACGTCGGTGACATCACCTACCTACCAGTCGGGGACCGCGGCTTCCTCTACCTGGCCACCGTCCTGGACCTGCACTCTCGGCGCCTCGCGGGCTGGGCGATCGCCGATCACATGCGCACCGACCTGGTCATCGACGCCCTGCACGCCGCCCAGCGCACCGAGGCAGCCTGCGCGCGGCGCGCATGCACACCGACCACGGAGCTCAGGCAGTACACCTCTCGGGCCTTCGCCGAAGCCTGCACCGCAGCCGGGGTCCGGCAGTCGATGAGCGCGGTCGGTAGCTCCGCCGACAACGCCGCTGCGGAGTCGTTCAACGCCACCTTCAAACGCGAGACCCTGCAGGGCCGCCGCGCCTTCACTGACGAACGCGAGGCCCGACTGACCTCATTCCGGTGGCTACACCGCTACAACACCGTCCGACGCCACTCACGGCTCGGACAGCAATCGCCGATCACCTACGAGAAGAGCACCCGGCCAGCGCCAGCTACGCTGGCCCCGGCCGCATAGACCCCGTGTCCAGGATCAGGGGTCTGCGCCGCCCAGCGGGCCGGGCGGCGCGGACATCCCTGGGCGAGGAGCCGAAGGCTCGCCGTCAGGGTCCGGCGGCCAGTACGGCGCGAACCGGGGCTGCCTTCGCCGCCGCCTCCGCGACCTCGGCCTCCGGGTCGCTGCCCCAGGTGATCCCACCGCCGGCCCACACGTGCAGGTGATCGTCGTCAGCCGCGGCGGTGCGAATGGTCAAACCCAGGTCGACCCGGCCGGAGGTGACCCAGCCCAACGCGCCCATGCTGGCCCCACGACCGACCGGCTCCAGGGCGGCGATGTGGTCCAGGGCGGCGAGCTTCGGGGCCCCGGTGACCGACCCGCCGGGGCAGATGGCGCGTAGCAGGTCCGCTACGCCGAGCCCCTCCCCGACCGCCGCGGAGATGGTCGACTCCGCCTGCCACAGGTCGCACCAGCGACGGACGGCAAACAGGTCATCAACAGTGACGGTGCCGGTACGGGCGAGGCGGGCCAGATCATTGCGCTGCAGGTCAACGATCATCACATGCTCCGCGCGTTCCTTCGTGCTGGACAGCAGCGCCGCCCGGCCAGCCGAGGTGGCCGGGCGGGTGCCCTTGATCGGCCGGGTGATCATCCGCCCGTCGGTGACCTCCACGAGGGTCTCCGGGGAGGCGCAGCCAATCGCCCACCCGGTACCGGTGAGTACGCCCCCGTACCGGGCGCCGGGCAGCGAACCGAGGCGGGCAAGGGCGGGCAGCGGATCCCCGGCATAGCGGGCGGCGGCGTGTCCCACCAGGTTGGCCTGGTAGACATCCCCGCGGCCGATTGCCGCGCGCACGGCACGCACCGCGTCGGCGTGCTGCTGTGGGGTCCAACTCTCCGCCCAGGCGCCGAGCCACCAGGCCGACGGCCGGCGGTGGGCCGGGCGGCGGTGGGCCGTGGCAGCGTGGCCGTAGACGACGACAGCCACGTCGGGCAGGGCGGGAGCCGGTGTGGCCGGGCCGGGGCCGCGGCCGACCCCCAGCGCGCCGGCCGCGGCCGAGACGTAGAGGGCGGCCCCGCAGACCCGCTCTGGGGTGCGCGCCGCCGGCCGAGCGAGGTCATCCAGGGTGAGGCCGTGGGCGGCGAGGAACTCCTGGACGCGCACCATCGGGTCACCGCCGTCACCGACGCGCCACTCCCAGCGGGCGCGTTCGACGTGGGCGCGCCGGCAGTCCGGCGGCGCCCCCGGCGGGGCAGCTGTCACCTTCGCTGGAAGCGTTTCCACGCTCTCCGGTCCATTCCGCCTCCACCGTTTAGTGGATTTTCCACGCGGCACGCGCACACCCGCTCGATGCTGGTCACTCGAACTTGGTACTGTGCGTCACTGGCCATGTGAACCATCACACAGTTCCCCCACCCTCCGGAGAACCCCGATGTGCCAGCACCAACCCACCTGCCCCTCTGCCGACGCCACCGACCGGGACGCCGCCAAAGTCATCGCTTGCTTCCCTGAACAGGGCTGGAGCTTGCTCTGCAACGGGGTCATCAGTTTCGAGGACACCGGCGAGATACTCCCCGACGGACGCAGCATCGCCCCGCACCGCGGCCCCGCCCGCCACGCCCTGGTCGCCTGACGACAACTCACAGTAATCATCTGGTTCCGTCGCCCCAGGCTAGCCGCCCGAACAGGTCACCGGCCTGGGAGTCGACACCAACCGGCCGGGCGGCCACACCCCGCCCGGCCCGTCGGCCGCGTCTCACTCCTCGAATGCCTGCGGTGCGGGACAAGAACACACCAGGTTCCGGTCACCGTACGCGCCGTCGATCCGCCGCACCGGCGGCCAGTACTTCCCCAGCCGATTCCCCGCCGGGTAGGCCCCGACCGACCGCGGATACGGATGCGACCACTGGTCGGCCGAGACCATCGCCGCCGTGTGCGGGGCGTTCACCAACGGGTTGTCCTCCGCCGGCCACTCCCCCGACCCCACCTTGTCGATCTCGGCCCGGATCGCGATCAGCGCGTCGCAGAACCGATCCAGCTCGGTGAGATCCTCGCTCTCCGTCGGCTCCACCATCAATGTTCCCGCCACCGGGAACGACATCGTCGGCGCGTGAAAACCGTAGTCGATCAGCCGCTTGGCCACATCATCGACGCTGACGCCCGTCGCCTTCGTCAACGGCCGCAGGTCCAGAATGCACTCGTGCGCCACCAGGCCCTTGTTACCCGCGTACAACACCGGGAAAGCGCCCCGCAGCCGCGCCGCCACATAGTTCGCCGCCAGCACCGCCACTCCCGTGGCCCGGGTCAGCCCCGCCGCACCCATCATCCGCAGGTACATCCACGGAATCGGCAGGATCCCCGCCGACCCGTACCGGGCCGCCGACACCGCCGGCCGAGGCGAATCCCCCGCGAGCGGATCACCGGGCAAAAACGGCGCCAGATGCGAACGCACCGCCACCGGCCCCACGCCCGGCCCGCCACCACCGTGCGGGATGCAGAACGTCTTGTGCAGGTTCAGGTGCGACACGTCCGCACCGAACCGTCCCGGCTTGGCGAACCCGACCAGGGCGTTGAGATTCGCCCCATCGACATACACCTGCCCACCCGCGTCGTGCACCTTCGCGCACACCTGCGCGATACCCGTCTCATACACTCCATGCGTCGACGGATACGTCACCATGATCGCGGCGAGCGTCTCCCGATGCGCATCGATCTTGGCATCGAGGTCAACCAGGTCGATGTTGCCGTCGGCGTCACAGCCGACCACCACCACCCGCATCCCCGCCATCACCGCCGACGCGGCGTTCGTGCCGTGCGCCGACGACGGAATCAGGCACACGTTGCGGAGCCCCGCATCCCGTGACCGGTGATACGCACGGATCGCCAACAGCCCCGCCAACTCCCCCTGCGATCCGGCGTTGGGCTGCACACTGACCGCGTCGTACCCGGTCACCTCCGCCAGCCAGCCCTCCAACTGGGCGATCAACTCCCGGTAGCCGGCGGTCTGCGACTCGGGCGCCAACGGATGCACCTGCGCGAACTGCGCCCAGCTCACCGGTTCCATCTCGGTGGTCGCGTTCAGCTTCATCGTGCACGACCCCAACGGGATCATGCCCCGATCCAAGGCATAGTCGAGGTCCGCCAACCGCCGCAGATACCGCAGCATCGCCGTCTCCGACCGATGGGCGCTAAACACCGGGTGGGTGAGGAAATCCGACGTACGGGCCAGCGCCGCCGGCAACGCCGTATCCACCGCGCCGGTGAAGACCGGCACCCCGAATGCCGCCCACACCGCCGCGAGATGCGCCTCCGTCGTGGTCTCGTCACAGGAAACACCGACCCGGTCGGCGTCCACCAGCCGCAGACTCACCCCCCGCCGCGCGGCTGCCTCCACCACCTCGGCCGCCCGACCCGGCACCACCGCCGAGACAGTGTCGAAGAACAGAACATCCGCAACATCCACCCCACCCGCACGCAACCCGGCCGCCAACCGTGCCGCCATCGCATGGGTCCGCGCCCCGATCGCCCGCAACCCGTCCGGGCCGTGGTAGACCGCGTACATCCCGGCCATCACCGCGAGCAGAACCTGCGCGGTGCAGATGTTGCTCGTCGCCTTCTCCCGACGGATGTGCTGCTCCCGAGTCTGCAACGCCAACCGGTACGCCGACTCCCCGTCCGCGTCCCGCGACACACCGACCAACCGTCCCGGCAGCATCCGCTGCAAGCCCGCGCGGACCGCCAGATAGCCAGCGTGCGGGCCACCGAAGCCCATCGGCACCCCGAACCGTTGGGTCGTGCCGACAGCGATGTCACCACCGATCTCCCCCGGCGGACGCAGCAGCGTCAACGCCAACAGGTCGGCGGCCACGGTCACCAACGCCCCCGCGGCATGGGCGGCGTCAACCACCGCCGCGTGGTCCCGCACCGCCCCGGACGCCCCCGGATACTGCACGTGCAGGCCGAAAAACTCCGCCGGCAGCTCCGCACCATCCAGGTCAACCACCTGGACGTCGATACCGAGCGGCTCGGCCCGACCCGCGATCACCGCCACCGTCTGCGGCAACGTGTCCGCATCCACCACATACACCTGGCTCCGGCTGCGGCTCGCCCGCCGCGCCAGCGTCATCGCCTCGGCCGCCGCGGTGCCCTCATCGAGCATCGACGCGTTGGCGGTCGCCAACCCAGTCAGATCGGTGACCATGGTCTGGAAATTCAGCAACGCCTCCAGCCGTCCCTGGCTGATCTCCGGCTGGTACGGCGTGTACGCGGTGTACCAGCCGGGATTCTCCAACACGTTGCGCCGGATCACCGCCGGCGTGTGCGTGTCGTAGTAGCCAAGACCGATCATCGACACCGCAGCGGTGTTGCGCTCGGCCAGCGCCCGCAGCTGCGCCAACGCCTCCGACTCGCTGGCCGGCGCCGGCAGGTCCAGGGTGCCCGACCAACGGATAGCTTCCGGAATCGCCGCATCCATCAGCTCGTCAACAGAGCCGTAGCCGACGACCTCCAACATTCGGCGTTCGTCCTGCGGATCCGGACCGATATGACGGGCGGCGAACTGCTCAAGGGACATGGGGCGCTCCCCGGGGATGAGGTCGACAGGTCGGCCTCCCCCTCTGTCGCGCCCGCAGACGCTCCACAGTGCCTACCCGTGAGGTCCTTTTGCCTGAGAGGTTCCGGGGAGGATTTGCCCCTTCGGCGCCGCACCGGGTGGTTTCCGGGCGGTCTCTCCCACACGGGTGCGACCGGCACGACCAACGCTACCAGCGGCCATCCCCACCCGGGCGTCCCCACCCGGGCCACTACCGACCGCACAACAGCCCACCACGGTCAGCCCACCACCACCGATCCCCCCGCGCTGTCCTGGGCGGCACCGAAGTGATCCGCGCCGTCTTGGACGGCACCCACGTGATCGGCCAATGCCGGCAGCACGTGCCCCAGTGGGGCATCCACCGTCACCGCCGCATACGCATCGCCACGCGTCGCGCCCTGGTTAACAATCGCCACCGGAATACCCAAACTCGCTGCCCGCACCACAAACCGCCGCCCCGACATGACCGTCAGCGACGAACCAAGGACCAACAGCATCCGCGCGGACTCCACCATCGCGAAACACCGGGCCACCCGCGCCGCCGGCACCGACTCACCAAAGAACACCACGTTCGGTTTCAACGTCCCCGTACCACACTGGGCGCAATCGACCGTACGGAAGCCCGCCACCGCCGAATCATCGAGATTCACGTCACCGTCCGGATTAACCGCCGACACCCGCGCCGCGAACCCAGGATTCGCCTCCGCCAACCGCTGATGCAGCTCCCACCGCGACGCCCCAACCCCACAATCCAGGCACACCACCTCATCCAGGCGGCCATGCAACTCCACCACGCCGCTGCTACCCGCCGCCGTGTGCAACCCGTCCACGTTCTGCGTCACGACCCCATCAACCACGCCGGCCTGCTGCAAGCGAGCCACCGCCCGATGCCCGGCGTTGGGGACCGCCCGGGCAACCGTGCGCCACCCCAGGTGACTACGCGCCCAGTACCGTCGCCGCGCCAACGGATCCCGCGTGAACACCTGATACGTCATCGGAGAGTGCCGCCGAGCCGCACCACTGGGCCCCCGGTAGTCCGGGATCCCCGACTCGGTGGACAGGCCAGCACCGCTGAGCACCACCACCCCACCAGCCGAGACCAGCCCCGCCAGCAATTCCACCTGTTCGCTCACCAGAACCATGCTGCCGCGTCCACGGCCACCTGCCCACTCGCGCCGCTCAGCTCACCCGCCGCCGTGCCCGCCGCGCCGCCAACTCATCCCCCGCCACCTGCACCGGAGCCGGAACCGCCGGCTGCGGTGCCACCGACTCCGCCGGCAGATGCGACAACGACCCCTGGATCTCCTTGAACGCCCCACCGATCGCGATCCCAAACACGCCCTGACCGCCCTGCAGCAGGTCAACCACCTCCTCCGGCGACCGGCACTCGTACACCGTCGTCCCGTCGGAAATCAACGTGATGCCCGCCAGGTCCGCCACCCCCCGCGACCGCAACGCCTCGATCGCCTTCCGGATGTTCTGCAACGACACCCCAGCGTCCAACAGCCGCTTGACCACCTTCAACACCACCAGGTCCCGGAACGAGTACAACCGCTGCGTCCCCGAACCCGACGCATCCCGCACTCCCGGCACGACCAGACCAGTCCGCGCCCAGTAATCCAACTGCCGGTAACTGATACCCACCGCATGGCAGGCCGTCACACCCCGGTAGCCGACCTCGCCGTCACCGTCGATCGCCGGCACACCCGGCCCCGAATCGGAATCCCACGGCTCCTGCATCCGGATAACCTCCCCGCCGTGCGGTACCACGTCCACCTTGAGACGAGCACCCCTCGATACGGTCACCCTAACGCCGCACCCGACGGTTACCAGGCAACAACAACGCGACACGCCGTGCGCACAACACGCCAAAGAGACCGTCACCAACCGTGACGGCGGCACGACAGCCCATGACCACCGGATCAACCGGTCAGCCGAGTCAGCCGGCGAAGTCCTCCGGACTCACCTGGTCCAAGAACTCCCGGAACTTCTCCACCTCGTCCTCCTGCTCGTCCGGAATCACAATCCCGGCCTCGCTGAGAACCTCGTCAGCACACCGAATCGGCGCCCCCACCCGCAACGCCAACGCAATGGAATCACTCGGCCGCGCCGACACCCGCACCCCGTCACCGAGCAACAGATCAGCGAAGAAGACATTCTCCTTCAACTCGGTGATCTCCACCGCCTGCAACGGCGCTTCCAACGCCGCCAACACATCCCGAAGAAGATCATGCGTCAACGGCCGCGTCGGCTTGACCCCCTGCTGCTCGTAGGCGATCGCCGTCGCCTCGACCGCGCCGATCCAAATCGGCAGATAGCGGTCCCCCTCGACCTCCCGAAGCAGGACGATCGGCTGGTTGCCCGGCAGCTCCACCCGAACCCCGACCACACTCAGCTCGCGCACCGCCGCCTCCGTGTCGTTGTCACCTACGCCGCACCCCTTCTGCACCGTACACGGACCGCGACCCGGCCGTCCCACGCGCGGCACGCACCGCAAAGGGGTTACCCCGGCAAGCCTACGGCACGCATCAACAGACAGATCTTTCCGCACACACCCACCCGGCCAGACACCACCGGGTGGCGGTCTCACCGCCCCAACGTCGAGCGCAACCCCACCCGCACCAACGCCGCGTGCAACCGCTGCGACAACGCCACCAACTCCCGCGCCGTCTCCGCCGCCCGCGCCCGCGCCGCCGGATCACTCTGCCGCGCCAACGGCGTCACCAACTGGGCAAACAACCCCACCTCACGGTCCGCCGCCAACCGATACCCCCGCAGATGCCGCGGCTCCAACCCATACGCCGCCAGACCCGCCACCGCCTGCGCGATGATCAACGCATCCCCGTCATACCAGCCCGGCGGATCCGGCACCATCACACCCAGCCGCTCCAGCTCCGCCAGCGTCGCCTCATCCACACCGCTGCGGGCAATCAACTCGGCCCGATCCAACCGCACCCGCGACGACTCGGCCTCCGCCGGCTGCCCCGGCACCTCACCACCCGGGCCCACCGCCACCAACGCCGGCCGAGAACGACCCGGCTGCTCACCGGTCGCATCCCAGACCGCCAGCTGCTCACGGATCACCCGCAGCGGCAGGTACTGATCTCGCTGCGCGGTCAACACAAACCGCAACCGCGCCACATCATCCCAGCTGTACTTCCGGTACCCCGCCGCCGTCCGCTGCGGTTCCACCAAGCCTTCAGCCTCGAGGAACCGCAACTTCGACAACGTGGCATCCGGAAAGTCCACCCGCAACTGGGCCAGCACCTCACCGATGCTCATCAACGGCTGCGGCCGGGGTGACCCCGGCGCAGCGGACGCCGCAGGCTCACTCACCCCCGGCCGGCCCCCTCCTCGGGCCGCGGACCCGCAAGGAACACCACCCGGAACTTGCCGATCTGCACCTCGTCACCGTTGCTCAACGTGGCCGCCTCGACCCGCTCCCGGTTCACATACGTCCCATTCAGGCTCCCCACGTCCCGCACCGTGAACGTCCCACCATCCCGGTGGAACTCCGCGTGCCGCCGTGACACCGTCACGTCATCCAGGAAAATGTCACTGTCCGGATGACGCCCACTGGTCGTCACATCGTGGTCCAGCAAGAACCGGGCACCCGCATTCGGCCCCCGCCGCACCACCAGCAGAGCCATCCCCGGCGGCAACGAACCGGACACCCGGTTCGGCATCACATCGGGATCCGGCCCCTCCAGGGCCTCTTCGAGCGAGCCGAGATTGAGCGTCGAAGTGACGTCGAGTGGGGGAAACTCGTCGTCTGGGCGCGTCATGGGACCACCTCACGGATCTATTCGGTCAGCGTCGGGTAAGAGCGGGTTTGGCCGCCGGGCATTCTCGCACCCGGCGGCTGGCTCCCCGTGCCAGGAAGGCAACTACACAACGCTCAACTATCGGATTCTCGGTCGACTGGGCGAGCCTAGCCAGCGCCGAAAAGCAGGGCAACCGGACGCGCGGAACCAACCCCCGCACCGGCATAAGGGCACCACTCAGCCCTCGGTGAGCTCGCGATACGTACCCGCCGACAGCAGGCCGTCCAGCCCGCCCTGATCAGCCACGGTGACCTCGAACAGCCAACCCGCAGCATACGGATCACTGTTGATCAACTCGGGAGTGTCGCCCAGCGCCTCATTGCGCGCCGACACCGTCCCGGCGACCGGAGCGTAGATCTCCGACACACTCTTCGTCGACTCGATCTCACCCACCGAATCACCAGCGGACACCGCCGCCCCCACCTCGGGCAGTTGGACGAAGACGATGTCACCCAGCGCGTCCTGCGCGAAATGCGTGATACCAACCCGCACCACGCCGTCGCCACCACCCGCAACCCACTCGTGCTCGGCGGTATACCGTAGATCCTCAGGAATCACCAGCTGCGTCCTTCATCCCATCGTGCGCCAACCCCACATGACGGCGCAGCCGCGCCACCAGTCACGTGATCGGACGGGCGTGTTCCAGCTCGATCGGGGCGTGCAGCGCCGAAACCTCGGTCACCTCACGATCCTCGACGATCACCGTACCGCCGTCACCGTCGACCGTCGCCACCACCCCGCCAGGAATGTTCAACGCCGTACGCATCGTCGCTGGATCCCCGATCACCGTGATCGTGTACGGGCCCGTCAACAACCGCCCATCCACGAACAGGGAACCATTCTCCCCATCCAGGAAATACGTCGAGGCGATGATCCGCACCGTCACCCCGTCCGCACCGGAAATCTGCATCGCCTCCGCGCCTGAGCCCCGCAGCTCCTGCACCGCATCCAGCACCCGCATCGCCGAAATCGCCCCCGCGCCACCGGGCTCGAACCGCACCACCAACCCCGGACCCCGCGCCGGCAACGTCCCCGCCAAGATCCCCAACTCGTCCGCCCGCCGCGCCGCCTCCTCCAACGCGGCCTGCCGGCCCTGCTCCCCCGACAACAGCTGACGTTGGCTGTCCTCCAACGCCGCGATGTCCTGCCGCAGCCGGTCCTCCCGAGAGTTCAGGTCGTAGAGAATCCGCACCAGATCCTCCTGCCGCGCCGCCGAGGTAGTCGGGTCCGTTGATGTCGTCCGCAACTGCTCCACCAGCGTGAACCCCAGCAACGCCAGCAATACGAAGATCATCACGGTGGCCGGGCTCGTCCGTCGCCAGCCCCCGAACAGGGCACGAACGGAGGTGAACGGACGCCCCGCCGCGCGGTCCAGCCTCGATTCACCCGCCGTGGTCGGCGGCGGCTCCGGATCCACCTCCACCTCCGGCGCCAGCGGACTCAACTCGTCCGGGTCCGGCGCGTCCGGACGCGGATCCGGCTCCCCCGCGGGCCCCGTCGGAGGCTGCGTCCCCGGCTGCTTCGGCCAGCCCGTCCCCGTCTCGGTGTGCTCGTCACCACTCATCACGACAACCTACGCCCGGAACAGGTGCCGACGGATCGCCGCCACATTCCCGAAGATTCGAACCCCCAACACCACCACGACACCCGTGGAGAGTTGGCTACCCACCCCCAACTGGTCCCCCACATACACGATCAGCGCAGCCACCAACACGTTGGAGATAAAAGACACCACGAACTGCTTGTCATCGAAAATCCGGTCCAGCTTCGCGCGCACCCCACCGAACACTGCATCCAGCGCCGCCACCACGGCGATCGGCAGATACGGCTGCAACGCCCCCGGCACCGTTGGATCGAGCCACAGCCCGAGCAGCATGCCCGCAACCAACGCCAACGCCGCAATCATCGACCACCTCCGGAATTGGGAGCAGACGTCCCAGAACTGACCGGCCGGCCCGACGGCGTCGAACTGGCCGGTGGCTGCGCGTACTCTAGCCGTGGATCCGGCGCAGCGGGCAGTATCAGGTCGTCGGCGTCCCGCACCTCGAACGCCACCCCGGTATCCGCCGCGACCTGCCGCATCGTCGCCGTAATCCGGGTCTTCGCGAACCGCTCCCGCAACGCGTCCGGCCCGATCGCCGACACCTCGTACGGTCCCGTCACCGGCCTGAAATCAACCAGAATCGCCTGCCCTGCCGATCGAATCGTGGACGTTGCCGTCAACCGCTGCCCGTTGATCGAGATTGCCTCCGCCCCCGACGCCCACAGCCCGTTCGCGACCCCCTGAAGGTCGATGTAGATCACCCGCGACGGCCCCAGAGCCGGATCCGGCACCATCTGCTCGTCGGGCGGCGCATCGGCCAACCGCACCACCACACCATCCCCACTCACTCGGCCCAAGCCGGTGCCCGCCTCCAACTCGTGCAGCAGCGCCGCCTCCGTCCCCAGCGCAGCGGCCCGCTGCCGGGCCACCTCCGCCCGCAACTCGTCGGCCCGCTCGGAGAGCTGGTCGGTCTCGCCCTCCCGCTGCTCGATCTGCGCCACCAGACCCTCCCGGGCCTGCTGGCGCCCCGGTGCCGCCGCCACCGTCTGGCGGTACGCCACCGCAAACAGAAACCCGAGCACCACGATGACGACGAGGCTCACGGCCCGGACCGACCGGCGCCACCTCACCCTGGCCCCCTGCCGCCGGCGTGCCGCCGCGTCGCCGTACCCCGGATCAAGCGGATTGCGAAACAGTTCGGTGAGGAAGTCCGGCGCGTATGTGCGGCCGGTCGGCTCCCGGCTCTCTGGTCGAAGCTGCGAGCCGGTCATCGTGCCCTCGCTGCCCGCACCAGCCGCCCGGCCTGCACCACGTACATCGCGCCAGCGACCCAGTACAAGGTCAGGCCCCACCCGGCCAGGCTCCAACCAACCGCGCTGATAGCTGTTGCTGGCACCGCCTTCGCCAGCAACAGGACTGGAAACGCGGCCAACAACAGAAACGTCGCCGTCTTGCCGACGTAATGCACCGGCGGCGGCCCGTATCCGTAGCGACGTAGCGTGCCGAGGGAACCCAACAGCAGCACTTCACGGGCGAGTAGCGCCACCGTGAACTGCCACGGCACCACCTCACGGACGGTAAACGCGACGAGTGTGGCCAAGATGTAGAGGCGGTCGACGAACGGATCGAGTAGCTCGCCCAGCCGGCTCACCTGCCGGAGCCGCCGGGCGACCCAGCCATCCACCCAGTCGGTGGTGCCGCCGACCGCCAGCACCGCGATCGCGGCGACATCGGCGCGGGCCACCAGGAGGAGATAGAGGAAGACCGGCACACCGAGGAGCCGGACGAAACTGATCACATTCGGCAGCGTGAAGACCCGGTCGGTGAGATGGCCGGAGGCCTGCGGAGTGCCAACTCGAGCTGGCCGCTGCGACACCGGACCTCCTCCACCGCGCGCCTCGGCGCCCGACCCAACATCTGCCAGCCGCGCTGCCGGGTCGGCGGGCACCGACACTGCGACCCCAGCGCGGGACCGACCCGTTGGACCGGCCCGCGATCATCTGGGATCGCGGGCCGGTCCAGTTTGCGCTGCCACTATATCCGCCCTGTCCTGGCGTTGATGCGCTGTGTCAGGGCGGATACGTGCAGTGTCCGGGTGTGTGATGACCCACGTCGTCTAGGGCAACCTAGGATACTAGGGCTAATTCACCGGCGGCGCTGGGCTGCCGCCCAGCTGGGGCGAACCCACTGGTTACGGCTCCCGGCCATCCCACGGCCGCGATACTGACCGCGGGGGTGAAGGGGTGAACTCGTCGAACGGTGCCGCGGTGGTAGTCGGCGTGGACGGATCCGAGCAGGCGCTGCGGGCCGTACGCCTCGCGGCCGCCGAGGCCGTCCGCCGTAACCGAATGCTGCGGATCGTCCACGGCTTCATCTGGCCGCTCCTCCACGTACCGGTGGGAGCACCACCCGGCGGACCACCCGGATCGGGCCTCCGCCACCAAGCGGAGCAGCTCGTCGCCGACGCGGTCGCCGAAGCCGAAGCGACCGCGCCCGGCCTCCGCGTCGGCGGTGAGATCATCGACGGCGAGGCCGCCGCCGTGCTGGTCGGCGAAGCACCGAACGCCGCGCTGATCGTGTTGGGTGACCGGGGTATGGGCGGTTTCGCGGCCTTGGTCGTCGGCTCCGTGGCGATACAGGTCGCCACCCACGCCGACTGCCCGGTCCTGGTCGCCCGCGGCACGGACCGCACCGCAGGGCCGGTGGTCGTCGGGGTGGACGGATCCGCGGTGTCCCCTCCCGCCATCGAATTCGCCGCCGAGCAGGCATCGCTGCGCAGCAGCGACCTCATCGCGATACACGCCTACCTACACCCGGTCGCCAGCGAACCCGGCGACATGCAGCCTCTCGTCTACGACGAGGAGAAGCTACGCCACGAGGAACGCCAGATACTCGCCGAGTCCGTCGCCGGGCTGGCCGAGAGATGGCCGGATCTGACCGTCCAGCAACGAGTCGTCCGCGGCCGGCCCGCGCCGGCCCTCACCGAAGCGTCCCAGCAGGCTCAGCTACTGGTAGTCGGCGGGCACGGACGCAGTGCGCTCACCGGCCTACTGCTGGGCTCGGTCAGCCAATCCGCGCTGCACCACGCCGACTGCCCCGTCGCGATTGTCCGTGCTTCCGGCTGATCCGCTCGACGCGGTTGGTTGGTCACCACCCGGGACGGGTAGACGCCCGGCGGACAACCCTGGTGAGCGGAGCGAGGAGGTACCCAGATGCCAGCACCACGACCAGCGAGCGACGCGTGCGGCCGACCCGGCGGCGACCCGATATGAGAGCCGGAGTCCTAGCCGACGGAGCGATCGCCGGCGCGGCCGGCACCACCGCCCTCAACGTCGTCACTTATCTGGACATGACGCTACGAGCCCGGCCGGCGAGTAACACCCCAGAACGCAGCGCCGGCCGGGTCGCCGAGGTGGCCCACCTCAACCTCGGCCCCGAACCCCAGGCGACCAACCGCCGCTCGGGACTCGGCCCGCTACTCGGGTACGGCATCGGAATCGCCGCCGGAGTCGGCTTCGCCCTGCTGACCCGGGGCCGACCAATGCCGCCGGCCCTGGCCAGTGGACTGCTCGGCGGCGGGGTGATGACCGCCTCCGGCGGCTCGTACGCCGTCTTCGGAGTCAGCGACCCACGGACCTGGAGCCGTGGAGACTGGCTGTCCGACCTCATCCCGCACCTGGCCTACGGCCTGGTCGCCGCGACGACCTGGAACCGACTCCGGATGCCACCCACCTGAGGCTCAACCACCGGGCCGCCCGCCCTTCACACGCAGGGCGGGCGGCCCGGATCAGCTGTCGTCCTCAGCAACCGGCTCGCCCGAGGGCCCATAGCCCGAGACTTGACCCCGGGGCACCGGACGCCCCCGGTCGCCCTGCGACGAGCCACGGTTACGAGGATGACCCGTCGGACCGGGTCCCTTGGTGTCCTGCACGTTCGAGCCCCGGGCGCTACGCCGGGCCTCCTGCTGCTGCGGGTTCGTCACCGCTGTCTCCTTCCGCTGGGTGGCAACGTACGTGGCGGTTGCCGCCACGTGTGAATACCCACGGACGTCACCGGACATGCAGCGGGCTAACTCGGCCTACGACGGGTACCCCCCGCGGGTGGGAGACAGTCACGAAACAGCACGGGTGCTGCTGGAACGACGAGGACAGACCTACACCGAGGAGGCCGGGATCCGGCTGGCCGACCGGCCCGGCCCGCTCTATCAGCTGTTGGTGCTCGCCACCCTGCTGAGTGCACGAATCCGCGCCGGCGTCGCGGTGGCCGCGGCCCGGGAGCTCTTCGCCGCCGGCTACCGCACCCCGTCGGCGATGGAGGCAGCGACCTGGCAGGACCGGGTTGATGCGCTCGGTCGCGGGCACTACCGGCGCTACGACGAGCGGACCGCCACGCTGCTCGGCACGGGAGCACGACTCTGTCTGGACCGCTGGCAGGGAGACTTACGCCGGCTACACCACGCCGCGCAGGGCCAGCCGGCGCAGCTACGCCGCCTGCTCACCGCTTTTCCGGGCATCGGGCCCGCCGGTGCGGACATCTTCCTCCGCGAGGCCCAGGCGGTCTGGCCGGACCTGCGTCCCTTCGCCGACCGGCGTGCCCTCAGCGGCGCGGAGAGATTGGGCCTGCCGCAAACCCCGCGGCGGCTCGCCGACCTGGTGGCGGAGGCGGAGTTCGGCCGCTTCGCCTCCGCTCTGGTGCGGGTCGCGCTCGGCGAGGAATCCGCTGGTGCGGTGACGCGAGCAGCGCGCCGGTGACCGGTCACTTCGTCGCGTCGCCGCGAGGCCGGGTGAGGTACCACACCAGCAGCGCAGCGAGCACGGCCAGCGCGATCAGGCCGCTGGTGACGCCCTCACCGTCCGGTTGATCCCGGCCTGTCGTTCCAAAGTAGATCACTGCTAGCCCGGCCAGTACCGCCACGGCGGTACGTACTCCTCGGTCTCTCACACTCGGTGACCCTAGCCAGCGCCGCCCACAAAGGGTGGCAAACTACTTTTTTCCCCTGAACAAGGTCAGTCGACCTCCAGGTCGTCGAGCGAAATCTTGTGGCTCATCAGCCAGCGCGCCAACGCCGACATTCCGAACAGCCACAGCGGCGCCGACTCGGTCGTCCCACTGGTAGCAAAGATCGCGAACCGGAGGTCGGGCGCGCGGTAGGCCTCAATCCGCCACCGGTGTTGCCGGTCCCGCCAGATCGCTGAAGGGTCCATGCTCAGACGCTACCGAGCTGGCCACGCGGGTGGGGCCAGCTCCGGGACCGGCCGGCAGCCCAGCACGGCTTCGGCTTCGGCTTCGGCTTCGGCGAAAAGAGCACCGCCCCCGAAGCCTGGGCTTCGGGGGCGGTGCGGGTTGCCGATGTGCAGGTCGCCTCTCGGCGCGTGGCGCGTGGCGGCTCCAGCCGAACGGTATTCCGCGACGGCTTATTGGTGAGGCCCGGGGACACTGGACACACCGACACCCGTCTCAACAGCGTACCCGCCCCGACCCTTCCCGCTGGGCCCGTGACCGCGATCACCGCCGGAACCGGCACCCGGGGCGACAGCACGGGTCAGTCGCCACCGTTGCGGGTGCCGAACAACAGGTTGGGGTGCTCCCCCGCTGGTCTCGGTGGGCTTCAGCACTACCGCTAAAGCATCCTAGGATCCTGGATGGGTGAGGAGGCGGAGGTGCCCGCGAGACACGGACACCACAGCGTCAACGCGGGCGGGCGCTACTGCGCCGGGGCGGCCTCGCGAGCACTCCCAGTGCCATCCGCACCGGCACCCGCGAGAGCAGGTCATCGAAGCCAATCCGCCCCTGACAGAAGGCAACAAAGGTCCGCCAACCCGGCGGCGTGGCCAACAGTCCGTGAAACAACCCCGGCCGGCGAGCGAACGTCTCCAGCAGCCGCTGGCCCGCCCGCATCGACGGGATCAACTCCCCCGCAACCGCCAACTCGTACCGGCCCAGATCGTCAGCGGCGACCGCCGACCCCGCCAGCGCACCGGAACGCAGGGCGTAGCTGATCCCCTCCCGGCTCCACGGCTCCAGCAGCCCCGCCGCATCCCCCGCCACCAGCACCCGCCCGCGGCGCAGCGGCGAGTCCTCCCGCCGACACCGGGTCAGGTGCCCGGAATCGTGCGCTGGCTCGACCCCGGCCAGACCCAGCCGATCCACGAACGACCGCAGGTAAGCCCGGGTCTGCTCCCCCGTCCCCCGTGCCGCGATCACCCCCACCGTCAGCAGGTCGTCCTTCGGAAACACCCAGGCGTACGAGCCGGGTAGCGGGCCCCAGTCCAGCAGCACCCGACCCCGCCAGCGGGCCCGTTGGGCCGGTGCCACCGGCAGCTCCAACTCCAGCCCCAGGTCGACCTGCCGGTGTCGTACCCCCACGTGCCGTGCGGTCACCCCCGAGGACCCGTCGGCGCCAATCACCGCCCGCGCGGTCACCGTCGCCCCGTCGGCCAGCCGCAGGCGGACCCGGTCGGGGTCCGACTCCACCGCCCGGACCGCGACTCGCTGACGCAGCTTGGCCCCGGCGGCGACCGCAGCGGCCCGTAGCCGGTCGTCAAACTCGTCCCGGCGCACCATGATCACCAGCGGGCCGGTCGCGCTCCGCCGGGTGAACGCCCGCCGCCCATCCAGGGTGAAGGTCACCCGCTCCGCCCGATCCTGCGCGGGCACCTCGATCCGGTCCGCCAGTGCGGCCAACGAGGTGCCGATCAGGCCGCCACCACAGGTCTTATAACGCGGATGCACAGCCCGCTCCAGCACGAGGGTCGCCAGACCCGCCCGCGCCGCGACGTAGGCGGCGGACAGGCCAGCCGGGCCCGCACCCACCACCGCAAGATCCCAGACCGTCACCGTTGCCAGCCTAGGGCTCACGTCAACGTTCTTGGCCGAGGCGCGGGCGGGTTCCCGGCACCGTCGCGGCCCGGCGACCAGGGCTCGGCGCAGGTCCCGCCCCAACCGACCGTCGGACCTGGGCGACATACCCGATCGGGGGAGCATCTTCGGTCGCCAGCCGGGTATCCACCGCCCAGGCCGACCGCCCCGCGAGGCGGTTTCCGAAGGAGGACGACATGCAGCAGGTGCAACTGTCGGAACTCGAGGAACGGGTGTACGACGCGGTCGCGGTCCTGGAGGCCCGCGGCCAGGTACCGTACCCGGACCTGATCGCCGAGGAGACCGGGTTGACCGAGGAGCAACTGATCGCTCCCCTACACCAACTCACCGAGAAGAACCTGCTGCACCGCGAGGACTCGCCGATGGCCGGCCTGGACTTCGGCCCTCGGTTCTGCGCCCAACAGCTGACGTGAGGCCGCGGCACCCCGGCGCGGGCGGGCAACCGCCGCCGGATGGATGACCACCCTTCCCGGGGTCCGCGGACCTCCCGGCCCGGTGCTGCCCGGGTCGGGCGACAGGACCGCGGGGCGGCGCTCGGTGTCGGCTTGGTGGCAGTGTTCATGACGGTGCTCGACGTGAGCATTGTGAACGTTGCTATCCCGTCGATGGAGCGGGCACTCGATGTCGCTCCCAGTGACGTTCAGTGGGTCCTCTCCGGCTACACGCTGATGTTCGGGTTGATGCTGGTGCCCGGTGGCCGGTTCGGCGACGGGCATGGGCGGCGGACCGTCTTCGTCGTCGGCGTCGCGCTGTTCACCATTACCAGCGTGGCAGCCGGGCTGGCTCCTACCGCCCCCTGGCTGATCGCTTCCCGCCTGCTCCAGGGTGCCGCCGCCGGACTGATCAACCCACAGGTCACCGGATTGATCCAGGAACTCTTTCAGAGTGTCGAGCGGGGCCGCCCGTTCGGGCTGCTCGGGGCAGCGGTCGCCATCTCCACCGCGGTCGGGCCACTACTCGGCGGCCTCCTCATCCACATCGGCGGCGCCGAGCACGGGTGGCGGTGGGTCTTCTTCGTCAACGTGCCGATCGGTGTGTTCGCCGCCGTCCTCGGCTGGCGCCTTCTCCCACACCGCCCCCAGAGAGCCCCCGACCGGCACCGACTCGATCCGGTCGGGCTGCTGCTGTTCGGCGCGGGTGTCCTGCTTGTCCTGCTGCCCCTGGTCCAACAGCACTGGCAGGGTCCGGCAAGGTGGCTGACGCTCCCGGCCGGTCTGCTGACGTTGGCCGCCTTCGCCGCCTGGGAGCGGTGGTACGGCCGCCGCCGCGAGCCCCTGTTCGACCCGCGCCTACTCGGCATTCGCTCGTACCGGTTCGGTGTCCTGATCGCTTTGCTGTACTTCGGCGGGTTCACCTCCATCTTCTTCGTCCTCACCGTGTACCTGCAGAACGGCCTCGGGCACAGTGCACTCGCCGCCGGGCTGGCCAGCACCCCGTTCACGGCTGGCTTCGCCATCGCCTCCGTGGTGGGCGGCCGGATCGTCAGCCGAGTCGGTCGGCCGCTGGTCGCCCTCGGTCTGGCCACCGTCGCCGTCAGCCTCGTCGTCGTGGTCCTCGTCGTGAACCGGGTCCCCACGGGCGCCACCGTCTCGTGGTGGACCGCCACACCGTTGCTGGTGGCGGGGCTCGGCAGTGGACTGGTGGTCACCCCGAACCAGGCTCTCACCCTCGCCCAGGTGCCCGTGTCGCGTGCCGGCAGCGGCGCGGGCATGCTGCAGACCGGCCAGCGCATCGGGTCTGCCGCCGGCATCGCCACGGTCGGCAGCGTCATCTTCGCGGCACAGGGGGCCACCGGGGACTGGTCGGTCGCCTTCCACCACGCGATGCTCCTGATCAGCGGAATCACCATTCTCGCGCTCTTCCTGGCGCTGACCGACATCGCCCTCGGCCGTCGCGGAACGGCGAAGATCGATACCCCAGATTGAAAAAGTACGACACCCGATTGAAAAAATTTACGAAACACGCTGAGGCGATGCAGCGGCCAGACCCCACTGGCAGGTAGAAACAGTGTCCATGACGAACACCCTCGACCGTCGTACCCTCCTGCGCATCGCCGGTGCCTCCGCCGGCACCGCCGTCCTCGCCAGTGCCGCCCTCGCCAACCCGGCCGGGGCCACCGGCAGTGCCTTCCGGCACGGCGTTGCCTCCGGTGATCCGCTGCCCGACGGCATTCTGCTCTGGACCCGGCTCACCCCGACCGAGGATTCCCAGCCGGGCTCGGGAGTCGGGCCGGAGGCGACGGTGACCTGGCAGGTGGCCACCGACCCGGACTTCGCCGCGCTGGCGGCGCAGGGCACCCTCGTTACCGGCCCGGCTCGGGACCACACGGTGAAGGTTCCCGTCAGCGGGCTCGCGCCGGCCACCACGTACTGGTTCCGCTTCGGTCACGCCGGCACCTGGTCGCCCACCGGTCGGACGATGACCGCCCCGGAGGCGGACGCCGACATCGACCGGATCCGGCTCGGCGTGGTGTCATGTGCGAACTGGGAGGCGGGCTACTTCGCCGCCTACCGGCACCTCGCCGAACGCGGCGACCTGAACCTGGTGGTGCACCTCGGCGACTACCTCTACGAGTACGGCACCGGGGAGTTCGCCGCCGGGGGAACCGTGGTGCGGGAGGTCCAACCGACGCACGAAACGCTGACGCTGCAGGACTACCGCGTCCGGCACGCCCTGTACAAGACCGACCCTGACCTCCAGGCCCTGCACGCGTCGGTGCCGTGGGCGATCACCTGGGACGACCACGAGGTCGCCAACGACCAGTGGTCGGGCGGCGCGGAGAACCACACCCCCGGCACCGAGGGTAGCTTCACCGATCGGGTGGCGGCAGCGCGCCGGGCCTACGCGGAGTGGATGCCGGTGCGCACCGGGGCGGACGGCGCGATCTATCGGCGGCTGCGTTTCGGCCGACTCGCCGACCTGTCCATGCTGGACCTGCGGACGTACCGGTCCGAGCCGGCATCGGGTCTGGACATTGACGACCCAGAGCGAACGATCACCGGCGCGGCGCAGATGGCCTGGCTCAAGACGGGCTTGGCCACCTCGGACGCCCAGTGGAAGCTGGTCGGTAACCCCATCATGATCTCCCGGCTGGACGTGGGCGCCCTCCCCGCCTGGCTACTCGGGCCGCTGGGCACGTTGCTGGGAATACCGCAGAACGGCGCGGTACTCAACACCGACCAGTGGGACGGCTACAACGCCGACCGCAACGAGCTGATTGACCACCTGCTGGCGAACGACACCCGGGATGTGGTCTTCCTGACCGGTGACATCCACACCTCGTGGGCGAGCGAGCTGACGACGAAGTCGACCGGGCGGGACACCCCGGCCGCTGCGGAGTTCGTAGTGCCGTCGATGACCAGCGACAACATCAACGACTTCCTGGGAATGCGGGAAGGCAACGCGCTCAGTGAGCTGGCGTCGGGCGTGATCCGTTCGACCAACCCACACGTGCGCTGGACCGAACTCGACGGGCACGGCTACGGGGTGTTGGAGGTGACGCCGCAGCAGTGCCGGATGGACTGGTTCCACCTGATCGACCGGACCCAGCGCAGCACCGGTAGCCGCTTTGTGGCGGGCTGGTCGGTGTCCGCCGGCTCGTCCCGGCTGCAATCGGAGAGTTCGCCGCTGAGCTGACCGCAGCGCCGGCCGTTGCCCGCGTGGGCAACGGCCGGCCGGTTGTCACCAGAGTTCGGCGACGAGCTCCGCTGCCAGCTCCTCCCACTGCGCGTAGTGGAACGGGTACGCCGACACCTGCACCGTCTGGGCCGCGACGGTCAGCGGCAGTTCCTGCCAGCCGTTGACGTTCTTGAGCGCCTCGAAGAACACCGTCGCGGCGTACTGCGGGTCGGTGATTTGCTCGGGCGTGCCCCATCCCGTCGACGGGCGCTGCTGGAACAGGCCCTGCGAGTCGTGGTCGTTGTAGTAGCCCAGATGGCCGAGGTTGTACAGCTTCGACTCCTGCAGCGCGGTCGCCACGCCGATGACCGCACCCCGCTCGCCGACCCCGGTCGCCTTGGCGACCTCGATGATCTCCTTGGCGTTCGCACGCTGGGCGTCGTCAACCTGGATGTAGGACTGGGCGCCCTGCACACCGTGGGGGATCAGTTGTTCCCGGGTGGGCGAATCGGTGCTGTCGGTGTCGCTCGCTGCCGTCTCGGGGCTCCGGTCCGGGTCCGGGGTCGACTCGGTCGGGCCCGACTCGACGTCCGGGTCGGTGGTCGACTCGGTCGGGTCCGGCTGGAGGTCCGGGTCCGACTCACCGTCTCCGGCCTGCTGGCCGGTGGCCAGCTCGATGGCGGCTACGGCGCCGGGATGCGGTCCGCTGGTCACCGATGCCGCGGCGGTGGTCGGCGCGAGCGCGAGACCTCCGATCGCTGCGACGCCGGCCACGCTCAGGACGAGCTTGCGGTTCGGCTCGGTCGAGAGCCATTGGTACGGGGTCTTCGCAATGGCCGGGAGCCATCGGGTGAAGTCATCCTTCACGATGTGCCCTTTCGGTCAGGCGAAGCGCTCCGGGTGAGCACTCCTCGGGGAACCGCCACACGGGGTTTGGGTTCCGGCGGTACCGGGGACACAACCCGGTCGCCATGTCCGTCATTCCGGGATCGCCCTGAATGAGAGCAGCTGCGGCCCAGGTCACAGGCGATCGGCGATATCCCCGCAGCAAATCGGGCAAGGGACGCAACAGCACCTTGCGGGCCCCAAAACCGCCGTACCGGACGTTTTGCCACGGAAGGCCAGACCGTCCTGCGGCCGTCGCGGCAGCTTCGGTTGATCGCGGTCAGCTCTCCGCCAACGCCCCCGCCTTTGACTGCGGTGGGAGCGGCGCGGCGGCGCGCGGGTCGTCCTGCCGGCCCGCACGCCGCCAGCCAAACAGCTCCCTGCTAACCGCCAACAGCAGCGCGCAGAGGCCGGCCAGCAGAATCCAGCGCACGCCGGCCTGCGCGATCAAGAACCCGGAGGCCACGATCATCAGGGTGTCCTGCCATGGCACCACCCAGCCCCGACCCGGCCAGACCTCCCACTCCGTAGGCGGCCATGGCAAAACTGACGTGGCGACGTCCCCGAACTCGGCGATTCCCATGCCCAGCGAGGAGTAGCGGCTGCCCGCGCCAGACGTCGGCGGTCACACCCGGTCGTCCGCCGGGGGTGACGGCGACGCCGGCGGCTGGTCGGCCGGCTGCGGTGTCGGCGCGGCCCCGGTGGTCAGCCGACGAGTCGGCGCACCGGCGGTCTGGTTGAGCCCGACCCACAGCAGCCTCCCGTACGAGGCCGGCGCGATTCGGGCGACCAGGTCGGGCAGCTTCGCCGACCAGCCGATGAGCACCCGGGGCCGGCGGCGTGCCACGCCGCGCAGGATCACCTCGGCGGCCCGGGCGGGTGGGATGCGGAGCAGGCGATGGAACTGCCGCCGGCCCACCTCGTAGTCGTCCCGGTTGACCTCGCTGCCGACCCGCGCGTTCTCGATGATCCGGGTGGCGATCCCCCCGGGGTGCACGGAGGTGACACCGACACCGTCGGCGATCAGTTCGTGCCGCAGCGCCTCGGTGAAGCCACGGACGGCGAACTTGGTCGCCGAGTAGGCGGCCTGCCCGGGCGGGGCGATCAGCCCGAACAGGCTGGAGACGTTTACCAGGTGCGAGCCGGGCTCCGCCTTCAAGGCGGGCAGCAACGCGTGCGTGAGCTGCACGACCGCCCGGAAGTTGATGTCGACCACCCACTGGAACTCGTCCAGGGTTACCTGGTCGAACCGACCGCCCAGTGCCACGCCGGCGTTGTTGACCAGGAGCCGGATTCGGGGATGGCGGACGAGGATCTGCTCGGCTGCCCCCGCCGTGGCCGCCGCGTCGGCGAGGTCCACGACGACCGGGTCCACCCGCCGGTCGGGGTACGCGGCGCGGATCGCGCTCACGACGGTGGCCAGGCGTTCCGCGTCGCGATCGAGCAGGACCAGGTCACTGCCGCGCGCCGCCAGGCCATGGGCGAGGGCGGCGCCGATCCCGCTGGCGGCACCGGTGACCACGGCGGTCGCGCGGTGGTAGTCATACCTACGCACGCGCGGGACTCCGTTCCGGCCTGCCCGCCCGAGAGAACCGGACTCCCGCGTCGGTGAGCCGGCCGTACCGCATCAGCAACAGGTCCCGCGGGTAGTTCTGGGGCAGCCGCCAGGGCGCGCGGACCCCCTGCCGAGGCAGGGCGGCGAGGTCGCGCAGCACGTAGCCGGCGTTCAGGTCAAGAAGAGGGCGCCGCTCGTCGTCGGGCGGGGGCAACGGGGTGACGACCTGCTGTCCGGTGCGGTCGAGGTGAGTGAGGAGCCGACACACGTAACGAGCGATCAGGTCGGCCCGGAGCGTCCAGGAGGCGTTGACGTAGCCGATGGTCATCGCGAAGTTCGGCACGCCCGAGAGCATCATCCCCTTGTAGGCGACCGAGTTGGCCAGATCGATCGGCGCACCGTCCACGGTGAGCTGGGCGTCGCCGAGCGCAAGCAACTCCAGGCCGGTGGCGGTGACGATCACGTCAGCGGCCAACTCCTCGCCGGAGGCCAGCCGGAGCCCGGTCTCGGTGAAGGTGTCGATGGTGTCGGTGACGACCGAGGCCCGGCCCGCCGCGATCGCCTGGAACAGGTCACCGTCGGGAACAACGCAGAGGCGCTGGTCCCACGGGTTGTAGCGGGGCGCGAAGTGCCGGTCGAGGTCGTACCCGGCCGGGAGTCGGCCTCGCGCGGCGCGCCGCAGCAGACGCCGGACCAGGTTGGGGGCCCGTCGGCTGAGCTGGTAGTTCGCCGTGAGCAGCAGGATGTTCTTCCAGCGCACCACCGGATAGACCACCCCCTCCGGCAGCACCCGGCGCAGCGCGGCGGCGGCCGTGTCCCGTGCCGGCAGCGCCAGGATGTAGGTGGGTGAGCGTTGCAGCATCGTCACGTGGGCGGCTTGCTCGGCCAACGCGGGCACCAGGGTCACCGCGGTGGCGCCGCTGCCGATCACCACCACCCGCTGGCCGGTGTGGTCGAGGTCGGCGGGCCAGTGCTGCGGGTGCACGATCCGGCCGGCGAACCGTTCCGCCCCGGGCAGTTGGGGGGTGTAGCCCCGGTCGTAGCGGTAGTAGCCGGCACAGGTGTGCAGGAACGAGCAGGTGACGGCGACCTCCTCGCCACCTGCCCGGCGGGCGTACACCGTCCACCGGGCGGTACTGCTGTCCCAGTCGGCGCGGACGACCCGGTGCTGGAAGCGGATGTGCTCGGTGACGCCGTACTCGCGGGCGGTGTCCCGGACGTAGTCCCGAATAGACGGGCCGTCGGCGAGGGCCGTGGGGTCGCTCCAGGGCCGGAACGAGTAGCCGAGAGTGAACATATCCGAGTCCGACCGGATGCCTGGATAACGAAACAGATCCCAGGTGCCGCCGATGGCGTCACGCGCCTCGAACACGGCGTACGTCTTCTCGGGACACTCCCGGGCCAGGTGGCAGGCCGCACCGATGCCGGAGAGACCAGCACCAACAATGAGCACGTCAACATGGTCGGTCGTCGCCATGGTGTCTCCCGTCAACGAGCCGGTGCACTCGACCCTATCCACCACCATCAACGCATTCAACACATTGAACAGGTCTGATATGTCGCCTCCGCGACGACGAGCCGGCAGCGCCACCCCGGCCCCGGCAGCCAACCGCGACGAACCGGGTCCGGAGCAAGCGGTCGTAGCGGATGATCGGGGGCGTGGAATCACGACCCGAACGCGGCCACCACTGCCTGCCGCACACCGCCGACGTACGGATCGAGGCGTGGGCGCCGACGCGGGGGGAGTGCGTGGCCGAGGCGGTCACCGCCCTGGTCGACACCTTCGTCGACCCGGGCCCCGCGCGACCCACCGCCGAACGGGTATACCACGCCACCGCCGACGAGGACGCAGACCTCCTGGTGAACATCCTCGAGGAGGTGATCTTCCGGATGGAGACCAGGGGCGAACTGCCACTACGGACCGAGATCCGCGACGACGGTGCCGGCGGGCTACACATACGTTGGCAGACCACCGACGCCGACGCGGTGGAGCTGATCGGCGCCGTGCCGAAGGCCATCTCCCTGCACGAGCTGCGCTTCGGCCCCGAAGGTCCCCGCTGGTCCTGCGCGCTCACCGTGGACGTGTGAGCCGGCACAACCGCCAGCTCCGCGCGACCCCCCGAGCGGGCATCAGCCCTTGACGACGCCGATCGGCACCAACCGGGCGACCTTGCGGCACAGCCCGGCGCCCTCGGTAGCCTCGACCACGGCGTCGATGTCCTTGTACGCCGCCGGCATCTCCTCGGCCAGACCACGCCGGGAAGCACCGCGTACGGCGATGTCCCGCGCGACGAGCTGCTCGCGCGGATCCTGGCCGCGCTCGTCCCGCACCGCCTGCTTCCGGCTGCGCACCCGCCCGGCCCCGTGACAGCTGGAGGCGAAGGCCGGGGCACCGGAGACCCCGGTCAGCACGTAGGACGCGGTGCCCATCGACCCGGGGATGAGCACCGGCTGCCCGACCTCAGCCAGCTCCGCCGGCAGGTCCGGGTGCCCCGGAGGCAGCGCTCGGGTGGCACCCTTGCGGTGCACACAGAGCGAACGCCGCTCGCCATCCACCCCGTGGGTCTCGATCTTCGCCTGGTTGTGTGAGACGTCGTAGACCAGGTCGAGGTTCGCGCCGGTGACCCGACGAAAGACCAGCCGGCTCACGTGGGTGAGCAGCTGACGATTCGCCCGGGCGTAGTTGGCGGCGGCGGCCATCGCACCGAGATAGGCGTGCCCCTCCGGAGACGAGACCGGGGCGCAGGCGAGCTGCCGGTCCGGCACCTCGATGCCGTAGCGGCGCATCGCCTTCTCCATCCGGCGCACGTAGTCGGCGCAGATCTGGTGCCCCAGCCCCCGAGAGCCACAATGGATCATCACGCAGACCTGGCCGGATCGGAGCCCGAACACCTCCGCGACGCGCTGGTCATACACCTCCGTGACGGCCTGCACCTCGAGGAAGTGGTTGCCCGAGCCGAGACTGCCCACCTGCTTCGCGCCGCGCGCGATCGCCCGTGCACCGACCGCCTCCGGGTCGGCGTCGCCCAGCGCACCCTGGTCCTCGCAGCGTTCCAGGTCCCGCTCGACGCCGAAGCCGCGCTGCACCGCGTACCGCGACCCGTCGCGCAGCACCCCGTCCACGTCCGCGCGGCTCGCCAGGTGCCACGCCGCGCCCCGTCCCGCCCCCCGCGGCGTCGCCTCCGCCAGCCCATCCATGACCGCGTCGAGCCGGGGACGAAGCCCCGCCAGATCGAGGTCGGCCGTGAGCAGCCGCACACCGCACGAGATATCGAAGCCCACCCCGCCCGGAGACACCACCCCGCCCGCCGCCACATCGGTGGCGGCCACCCCACCGATCGGAAAGCCGTAGCCCAGGTGCACATCCGGCATGGCGAACGAGGCATCGACGATGCCGGGCAGCGTGGCGACGGCCGCGACCTGCTCCAACGACCCGTCCGCCCCGATCTCCGGCAGCAGCGCCTCGGCCGCGAAGACCACTCCGGAAACCCGCATCGGGTCCCGCCGATCGATCCGGAAACGGTACGGCGACTCCTCGACCAGCTCCACCCGCGCGACCTACCCGGTCCGGTCCGGCTTACACGCGGGCCGGAGGACGACGCATCGCCCACACCCGCGGTCCCCCGCCCGGCACGGTCACCTCCCCGGTCACCTCGAACCCACACCGTCGGTAGAACCGCAGATTCGCCGAAGCGGACGTCTCCAGCGTCGCGGGCAGGCCGGCCCGGTCCGCCTCGACCAGGCCGGGACGCAGCAGCCGCGAGCCGACTCCCCCGCCCTGGCCCGCAGGGCGCACCCCCACCGTGGCCAGTAGGAACGCCGGCTCCGCGGCCCGCAGCGGGGCACAGGCGGCCTCCGCGGCGAGCATCGCCGCGTGGCGGTCCCCGGCATGCTCCGCGTTCCCGGCGGCCACCTCGGCCCAGACCTCGTCGGGCACCGACCGGTCCGACCGCAGCCACACCGCCACCGCCTGCGGGTGGCCGTGGGTGTCCAGCGCCGCCCAGACATCCCCGTACGGCAGACCAACCGTGGTCAGGGTCATCGCGAAGAGGTGTGCCAGCCGTTCCCGATGCCGATCCGCGCCGACCGTCCACGCGGTCCAGGAATAGCCGTCAAACGCCTCGGCCAACACCCCGGCCGCCGCCTCGACCTGCTCCGGCCCGATCCGCCGTACCTCCACGAACGTCCTCCCCATCCGTCCCGATCCGAACGGCGATCCTCGCATTACCGCAGCATCCGCCGCCGGGAATATTCGCGTCTCCCGGAGGCTCGCCAGCCCCGGACCCCCGAGCCGCACCAGGGCCGCCGGCTCGGTGGTGCAGGGCTTCTCCACGAGCACGGCGGCTCCGATCTGGGCTGCTTCCCGGGCTGCACAAAGCGCGGTCCCCGGCGGGGTGGCCACCACAACCAGATCCGGCGTCGCGGCGCTCAGCGCCGCCCGCCACGAAGCAAACACCGGCACGCCCCTGAGGACATCGACGCACGGGTCGGGGTCAGCGACCCCGGCGACTGGCACGCCGGGTACGCCGGAGAGCGCGGCCGGGTGCCACAATGGACGATTCCAACGGTGCCACCTACAGCCACACCCGAGCACTCGAAGCACGCGCCGGCCGCCAACGCATGCTGGAGCGGCCGGGCGGCCCTCGGTATGAGGTGATCATCGACGAACTGGCCATCCGCCGTTTTGCCGCGCCCGCGCCGGTGATCGCCGATCAACTGGACCACCTAACGCTCGTCGGACACCACCGCCGAACCATCAGCATCCGAGTACTGCCAATCGCCGCCAAGATCCGCCAGCATTCTGTCCCCCGCTCGGCGTTTTTCACCTACCGGTACCCGGACCCGCACGACCCCGTGGTCGTTGCCGTTGACACAGCCACCGACGACCTCGTACTGACAGAGGTAGCAGACGTCAACCGCTACCTCGACCTGTACGGCAGGCTGACGGACGCCGCCATGCCACCGGGCGAAAGCCTCGACTTCCTCACCGCAACGGCCGAAGAAATCAGGAGGAATATTCACGATGAATGACAGGCAGTTCTGCCCGTGGCGGAAGTCCACCCGAAGCGGTGGTGCCGACAACTGTGTCGAAGTCGCGACCGCTACGGACCTGCAGGTCGGCGTCCGGGACTCCAAAAACCCCGACGACGGTGTCCTTGTGTTCGGCCCGGATGGCTGGTTCGAGTTCATCCAGGGGGTTCGCAACGGCGAATTCGACGCCTGACCGGCACGGGTTGCAGCCGCCAGCCGCGCTCGCGGGGTGGCGGCCCCACCGCGGCACCCAGCCCTGCGGCGCCGACCGCAAGGCCAGGAAGTGGCCCACGCCGCCGACGACCATCGGTATCGCTTGAACCGGGCAGGGACGCACTGGGACCATGTAGGAGCGTAGTGCTGCGACAATGTGACGCAAGGGCACGTCATTGCTGGGTCGATCCTGGGGGCAGATCGTGGGGAGGGACAGCGTCCCGAACAGTCACCTCAGGGCTGCCCGCAAGGCGCTACGGTCCCCCTCTGGTTCCGGCCGCCCGATGTCTCGCCAGGAGTTGGCCGACGCCTGCAACGCCGAACTGGCCTCGATGCACGGCAGGCAAGGTCGCAGGCCGCGCTGGGCAGGACTCACCGAGAAGGCCATTGGCGCGCTGGAACGCGGCGAGATCCGGTGGCCCAATGAGGATTACCGATGGGCACTCTGCACGGTTCTGCAAACCGACAAGCGTTCGCTCGGGCTCTACATCGACCGGCCCGACAACGCCAAGAATGACGAACTCCCGGAACCCACAGAGCCGCACTCTCGTCACCAACACAAGGGGATGGCCCCCACCCACCCACGGCCCGAGATATACGAGCCCGAGTCGCCACAGACCAGCCAATCGCTCGATGCCTCCGGCTCGCCCAGCCAATGGCGTGCGGGGCTGCGGCGCGCGGTCCTCGCTCGCGACAACGGGCAGGTCCTGCTGCCGTTACCTGAGCTGGAAGCCGCCCTACAGATCGGCAACCTCGCCTACCAGGGCGCTCAGTACAGCAAACTGCGGCAGCTACCCATCCTTATCAACGGGGCCGAGTCCTTGTTCGCCGAACAGCCGAAGGCTGTGGAGATGCCCAGGGTTGCCCGAGCCGCTAGCGGCGTTTACCTGCTGGCGTCAAAACTGGCTGCCAAACTCGGTGACGGCGAACTCGCCTGGACCACCGCAGACCGCGCCCGATGCTTCGGCCTGATAGCCGCTGATCCAGCACGGACCGCCATCGCGGCCTACCAGACCGCATGCGCGCTCGCCAAGCAGCCAGGCCGTGCCGCCGAAGCGGAAGAGGTCGCGGTAGCCGCAGCCGAGGCCATCGCCGGCCACCAGTTGTACCGCACCCCCGCCTACCTCTCGGCGTATGGAGCGCTCCTGCTCCACGCGGCCGTGGCGGCAGCCCGCCAGGCAGACACTCGCAGCGCATTGCGCCACCTGCGAGCCGCTGAATCAGCCGCCGATGAACTCGGCCGCAACGGTAACGAACTGTGGACAGCCTTCGGACCCACCAACGTCCGGCTACACCACATCTCCGTCGCGGTCGCCCTACACGAGAACACACAGGCACTCCGGCTCGCCGACCAGCTCGACACCGCACAGCTCCCACTGACGCTAGCCAGCCGGCGCGCTCAAGCGCACCTCGACCTTGCCGTGGCGCACAGCGCGACGGACAGCTCAGCCCCCCAAGCGATGCTCCACCTCCTGGAGTACGAACGCCTCGTCCCTGAGGCGATCAAGCTCAACGCCACCGCCGCTGGGCTCATCACGAAGCTGCTCCGGCGGGAACACCCCAGCCGCACCCCCGGGCTACGAGCCCTCGCCGACCGAGCAGGAGTCCAAGACGCATGACCAAGGCCACCCCCGTCCTCCTGCTCGTCGTGTGCGCCGCCCCACCGGCCGCGAAAGTAACCGAGCTGGCCGAACGACTCCGCCACGACGGCTGGGACGTGCACCCCGTCGTCACCGAGGCCGCCACCGCATGGGTTGACCTCCCAGCCCTGCAACAGACAACCGGCCACCCCGTCCGGAGCGAACCGCGCGGACCACAGGAGCCGAAGTCACTACCACGGCCTGACGCCATCATCGTCGCCCCGGCCACCTTCAACACGATCAACCAATGGGCCGCCGGCATCAACAACACCGCAGCCCTGGGCACCCTCAACGAAGCCCTCGGAGCCGGAACACCGATCATCGTCTCGCCCTACGCCAAGGCAGCGCTCGCCGCACACCCAGCCTTCCACCGCAACCTCGAACTACTCGCCAACGCCGGCGTTCACTTCACCGCCACCGAAGCCCTACGACCCGACACCCCAGACGGACCTTTCCACTGGGACAGCGTGCTCGACCTTCTCAACCGCACTACCCTGCATGATCGCCGCGGACCGAGAGCAACGCCTCCTCGTTGGCGACAATGAACTCCCTGAGCACATCCGGCTTCAACTCCACCGCGTGCAGCTCGTCAATCGCCACCCGGTCCAGCTGATACTCACCCCGCGCGGGATCAGCGAACTCCGGCCCACTACGCGCCTCCACCCGCAACCGAAGCAAACGACCCGCGAAGAAGTGCTGCACCGAAACACCCGCACCAACCGGAGCAGTGAACAGGAACACCGGAACCAGCCGACCGGCCTCGCCACCAAGCTCCTCACGCAACTCACGACGCAGCGCAGCCTCCAGACAAACATCCGTCGACTCCACCCCACCACCCGGCGTCGTCCAGTACGGCACCTGCCCGGGCCTGATCCGCTTGATCAGCACAAGACGGCCGTCACCATCGACAAGGATGGCCCGCACCGACCTATGCACGATCCGCCGCACAACCGACCCTAACCACGCCCGGACCCCGCGACCGGACAGCGGCGCACCCGATTAATCCATGGATCCGACCGGCTGGCATCGCACCCCGTCCCACCGACACCAACCCGGTCCAACGGCTCCCGAGCACCCACCGAGCCACCAGCCACCACCGCCGTACGCGAAAAGGCCTCTGACCGGCACGGAAGTACCAGGGCAAGGCCCCGCTCGTTGGTGCGCCGCCAGGGACTCGAACCCCGAACCCGCGGATTAAGAGCCGGCGTTGATCCATGCTTCGCCGTCCCTGCGTGTCCCATCGGTCCCTGCACCGGCAGGTTTCGGCCGGTGCTACCGGACGCACGTACCGCACGATCCACCCGCCGCCGGCCCTGTCCACGGCGACCGAGCACCCGCTGAGCACCCACGCCCACCCTGATCCTGGGAGCGTCAGCCATGACGATCGATCTCCCATCGCCTATGCACGTCCGACACAGACACTCGACAACGCGAAGAAAACTTTCCACCGCAGGCACTTCTTGTCGATCTGACAAGAAGGTAGCGTAAGCACCATGCGAGATCGATGGCAATCATCAGGGGTGCTGCTCACAGTGGACCTGGTGATCCTGACCCTGCGCGAAGACCGTCTCCGAGTTCTGCTGGTGGAGCGCGGTCACGAGCCGTACCAGGGGGCGTTCGCCCTACCCGGCGGCTTCCTCCGGGACCGCTCGGAGGGCATCCTCGCCGCGGCAGCGAGGGAGTTGTCCGAGGAGGCCGGTCTCGACGCCGGGACGCTGCACCTTGAGCAACTCGCGGTGTACGGCGACCCGGGTCGTGACCCCCGTGGTCGGGTTGTCTCCGTAGCTCACCTGGCGGTTGCTCCCCGACTTCCGGAACCGGTAGCGGGTACAGATGCCGCAGACGCCCGCTGGATACCCGTTGACCATGTGCTCGACGAATCAACCCCCCTCGCCTTCGACCATCTCCAGATCGTGATCGATGGGGTAGAACGCGCCCGCGCAAAGTTGGAGAGCACCGCCCTCGCCACCGCTTTCTGCGGGCAGACCTTCACCCTTTCCGAGCTGCAACGGGTCTACGAAGTCGTGTGGGACACCCGCCTCGACGCCCGCAATTTCTACCGCAAGATACAGGGAGTACGCGGTTTCGTGATGCCGGCAGGGCCCATCAGAAAGACAGAAGGCGGGCGACCCGCCCGGCTCTTCCGTGCCGGCCCGACCACTGTCCTGTATCCGCCCTTGGTCCGCCCGGACCGGACTGCACAAGGAGAAGACCGGTGACAGATGACATCGTGGTGATCCTGACCGCACTCGACCTGGAATACCAGGCGGTCCGCGAGAAACTGACCGACCCGCAGCTGCACCGGCACCGGGCGGGGACCCGGTTCGAGACCGGCTGGCTGGCCGGCCGTCGTTGCCAGGTGGCCCTCGGCCTCGTCGGCAAGGGCAACCATCCGGCGGCCGTGCTGGCCGAACGGGCGATCGCCGAGTTCGATCCGGTCGCCGTGCTGTTTGTCGGTGTGGCGGGGGCGCTGCGACCAAAACTCGCGCTCGGCGACGTCGTCGTCGCCACGCACGTCTACGCCTACCACGGTGGGACGAGCGAGGACGACGGCCTCAAGGCGCGGCCCCGGGTGTGGGAGATCCCCCATGGCCCGGACCAGATCGCACGGCACCTGGGGCGGACCGGCGCCTGGACCAGGCAACCAGCCTCGGGGGGTACGGCTCCCCGGGTGCACTTCGGGCCGATCGCCGCAGGTGAGGTGGTGCAGGACTCCACGGTGTCCGACCATGCCCGGTGGGTGCGGCAGCACTACAACGATGCGCTGGCAATCGAGATGGAAGCCGCCGGCGTCGCCCAGGCCGGCCACCTCAACCGCTCACCGGTCGTCGTGGTGCGCGGCATCAGCGACCGCGCCGACGGCACGAAGACCAATACCGACGGCGCCAACTGGCAGCCGAAGGCGGTGGCCAACGCCGCCGCTTTCGCCACCACCCTCGCCGTCGAACTGCTACGGGAGACACACACCAGTTCACCCCGACCCCAGGCCGAGCCGAGGAGAACCCCAATGACGATCCCGACGGTGAACAATTCTGCCAGTAGCGCGGCCCAGGTGGGCGTACAGGCCGGACACATTCACGGCAACGTCTGGGTCGGTGGCCCGCCGCTGTCGGCGTCCTCGGATCTGTCCAGCCACCTCGCCGAGCTGCGAGAGCAGCTGTGGCGGGCGCACCGGTCGGGGCACCTTGACCAGCCGACCTACGAGGCGGCCGAGACCGAACTCACCGCCGCCGACAAAGCACTCGACGACCCGCGCGACGGCAGCAAACTGGTGGTGGCACTCAAGCGGCTCCGCGGGCTGGTCGGGGACGTGGCCGAACTGGCCGCGAAGGTCGCCGCCATTATCGCAGTAAGCCGGGGCGTGCTATGACGGTACGGCAGGTCACCATGCCCATCCACGACAACGCCGCGAACGTAGGCGTCCAGGCCGAGTCGGTGCACGGTGATATCACCGTCTACTTCCTCCCACCTGGTGCCGGGCCGGAGGAGAAGCTCCGGGTCGGTGTGAACTACCTCAACGGCGGGATGCCCAGCAAGGCCGGAGAGCTCATCTACGACGTCCTGATGAGCGGACACACCAGCAGCGAGGCGTGGTTTCACTGGCTGCTGGCCGTGATGAGCGGGCGAACCCTGCGTCAGCTGTCCGAGGAGGACATTGCCAAACTGAGCGTTGCCCGCAGCCGGCTCCCGCTGCACAGGCAGGACGTCTGGGCGGATGGTCTACGGGTCATCAGCCGGCTCTTGGACGCCCTGGGTTCCCAGCAAGCGGAGCTGCGCCGGCTCGTCCGCAAGGAGCTCGCCGGTCTGGACCCGCTGCTCCGGGAAAAGATCGTGCGGCATCTTCAGCTGTTCCTCAGCGGCCCAGTTGAGGACGAGATGTGGACGGTCAGCGTCGCCGAAGCCAGGAATGCGCAACGCGCAAACGGTCGCTCTGAGCGGGTGTGGCGGTTCTTCTACCCGGCACCCGCGAGCCCCCGCGCCCGGAAGCCCGTTCCCGCGGCCACGACCGGCTGGGACGTCGCCTTAGCGGCCGTCGCGACAGCGGTGGCCGCCACGGCGGCTGGCTGGCTCTGTTGGGTCGTTCTCACCTCAGGCCGGGTCGTACCGACGGTGGCTCTGCTGCTGTCGATCGGAGCCGGCTACCTCTGCGCAGTCCACGGTGTTACGTGGCGCTTCAACATGGAACGGCGGCGGGCCAAGGACGCCCTGCACCGGCCGCCCCAGCAGCGGAAGGCGGCGCCATCCGGCGGCTTCGCCAACCGGGTCGACCGCCTCTTCAAGCAGTACGCCGGACGATACGTTCCCGATAGGGTCGACCGATCCGAATGGCTGAAGGTGACCGCCGGCATTCGCCGCCACCTCAGGGACGAGATCGTCGAGGCATACCGGGAGACCCGGGTTGGTGACAAGCAGATCGCCTGGCTGATCCGCCACCGCGTCGGCGACCTCAAGACCCGGTGGACCAACGGCACCCTGTGGGCCTACCGCGAGCAGCTGCGCACCCCGATCCGCACCCGCGCCCTCGTCGTCTTCAGCGGCCTCGTCGCTGCGGCGTGCTGGCTACTCGTGATCGCCACCGCGGTGCCGCAGAAACCTCTCACCGCTATCGCCGCCACAGTCGTCTTGCTCGTCGCCGCCTGGCCCGCGTTGCGGGGATGGTTGCGGATCGTACTCGAGGCTCGACGTTCCGCCGCCGACCAGGCGGAGTACGACCAGCGGATGGCCGATAGTTGGGCGGCCCACGAGCGGTGGACCCGCAAACTCGACAGCAAGCCCGAGGACGCGGAGATGGCGGCCTGGCTGGACTGCGACTGCCGCCTCCTGATCGACAAGGCAATGGCGCACTACAAGCTCTGCCCGACCGACGTGATCGCCTACGCGGTCATCGAGGCACCCGCCAAGCCCTACATGAAACGGGGCCGGGTTCGTAACGGCCCCTGGCGGTACGGCCGGTACGAGCTGCTAGTGTTTCTACTCACCCCGGACGGTGTGCGGCAGATGAGTGCCCAGCTCAACTTCGAGCAGGCGACCTTCCACAACCTGCGCCGGGCCAATTACCGGTTCGAGGCCGTGGCCGCCGTACGGGTGGCCGAATCCGACAAACATGCCCGGACCTTCGAGTTGGCGCTGGTCAACGGCGAACTCACCGAGGTCAACGTGACCGAGGCCAGCACGGACAAGCTGCAGGAGGGTGAAAGCCCGTTGACCCTGTCGGAAGCGGCCCTGGACGCCAGCGGCCTCACGACCACCCTGCACGTCCTCGAGGGTGTCGCCGCGGAGGGCAAGGAATGGATCCAACGGGAACGGCAACGCGGCCGGAAGCGGGAAGAAGGGTTCATCACCGCCATGCGGAACCTGCTCGACTGAACGGAAACAACGCCCACCGACCGCACCGACGGTGTCGAAGCCCGGAGCGCCGGTTTACGTCCCATCGAGGATCTGCCGACGACGGGTTGCGGCCTCCGGGTCTACCGCCGGCTTCGTCGCGCCGCCGCTCCGAGGGACGACCGCAGCGGTGGCTTCGGCGGCGGCGTGGGATAGCTCGGGTAGGACGTCACCGTAGTACTTGGCGGTGACGTGTGGGCTGGAGTGGCGGAGTCGGTTGGAGACGACTTTCATCTGGACGCCGGCGGCGAGGCCCATGCCGGGTGCCGAGGCTCCCGGCGGCGCCCGTGAGCAGCAGCCTCACGGCCGGCGTTGAAGCATCGACACCACGCCCGCATCACTGCTCTCGTAGCCGACGCCGCGCAGGACGGCGGCCGGGGCCCCACGACCCCGCTGCCCGAGGATGATCCCGGCTGCCGCGGCGATCAGGTCGGTGAAAGTCTCCTCCTGCCGCTTACCGCCGTACTCCGTCACACGCAGCGGCCCCACACCCGCCGCGCCGATTGAGATGACAGTCGCCCCACGCCGGTCGGCACGACCGTCGGAGTCCGCGACCACCACCGCCACCTCCGCGCCCGCGTGAGCGATCAACGTATCCCGCAGGGCGCGGGCGGAGGCGTCCGGATCCACCGGCAACAGCCACGCACCCTCGGCGCCGGCCCGGTCAATCCCGGCGGAGGTGAGCTGGAAGCCGAGCCTGTGCCGCGCGATGATCGGGCCCTTGTCGGTGGCCAGAAAATAGCTGTCACTGGAATCCACGATCAGCTGCACGACCTCGGCGGGCTTGCCCGTGCGAGCCGACAACTCCAGCGCCTCCGGACCCGGGACGACACCGGCCAGATCCACGTACCGCTTCTCCGCGACACTCACGGCCTTGGAAGCCACCACCACCACGTCCCCGTCCTGCAACTCGATGCCAGTACAGGCCAAAACGCCGGTGATGGCACCCGCCAGGTCCACACCCGGCTGAAGCTCGGGAAAAGGTTCCAGCGCGAAAGCGGAGAAACCAGAAGTCGGGACAGCGGTCATCATCGGGCTCCCGCGGGAGTGAGGACAGCGGTGCACAGGCGGGCGTGTCCGGCGGCCAGCCTCGCTACAACGGCGGAACCCTTGGCCGGCTGGGCTGCACTATGGGAATGGAGCGTGTGGAAGTAGGTCATCGTCGCGTCCGGTCTGGGGAAGATGGGCGGCAGCGGCGATGGCCTCGACGGCATCGTTCAGTCCCGTGGTTTCGGGCAGGACGAGTTCGCCGGGCCAGCCCAAGACGTCATGGGCGGTGTACAGGCCGCTCATCTGCTCGGCGGTGAACTCGCTGGCCTGCGGGCGCATGAGATGACGGCGCAGCGTCTCGGGCAGGGACACATCGAGATAGCAGAACAGCGACCGGCCACTGTGGCCGTATCGCAGGGCCGTCAGCATGCTGCGGTAGCGGCTGGTGTGCATGCTGCCCTCCAGCACCACGTGATAGCCGTGGTCAAGAGCGAACCGAACGGTCTGCCCAATCAGGGCCGGTGCCGCGCCGCCAGGCTTGTCCCGCTCGCGTAGCAGGATGCGGCGCAGGTAGTCCTGCTCGACCAGGGCGCAACCCCGGCCGTGCCGGCGTCGCAGCTCACCGGCGATGCTGCTCTTACCCGAGCCGGAGTTACCCCGCACGCAAACAAGGATCGTGTCCGGCCTACCCGTGATTTCAGCGGGCACGATGCCTCCTCGGCTTCAGTCGTTGCGGACGGTCAGATTGACGGCGGCGATGGCCAGCCGGGTGAAGTCAGGAAGTTGGTCCTCGCCGAGGGTGACGCCGCGCAGATTCTCCAACGGCGCCCTGAGCCCGTGGAGGCGACTTCCGCGAAGATCGGCACCGTCGAGGTGGCAGGCGTCCAACTCCAGATCGACAAGGTCACAGGAGCGCAGCGCGATACGCGGCAGCCGACAGGAAGACCACTCGCCGTTGCTGAGAGTGCAGTCGGTGAACGCGACCGAGCCGGCGGCGGCGACGCGGTGGAAGGTGGCGTAGTCGAAGCGGCAGCCGTCGAACAGGACATCCTTGAGACGTACGTCGGTGAACCTGGTGCCGGTGAACCGGGAGCCGGTGATCGCGCATCGTTCGATGGTGATGCCGGTCAGGGTGGCTCCGGAGAAGTCTGTCCGGGTGACCTCGCAGCCAAACAGCCTCCCCGCCTCCCAGGTGCACTCGCCTAGGTCAACGCCGGTGAGCAGGCTGCTGCGGATGCTGACATCCGCAAGCTGCGAACCGCGCCACGCCGTACCCTCGACCAATGCCTCGGTCAGATCGCCGTCCAGGTCTGTCGTGGCATCAAGGTCATCCGGATCGAGGTCCGGCAGCAAGACCTGCACCTCGCCGACCGTGGTGGTACGCATATGTCCTCAACCTATGCAGGCGCGGGATGGGCACGCCCCCGCGCCTCCCGTAGTAGGGCTACTTTCTCTTGTTCCAGTTGTCCCAGCCGGGCCGACTGTCGAATCTTCCTCGGTTGTCCCAGGTGGGGCGGTTGTCAAACTTCGCCGCATCGATAGACGCTATCGACCACTGCGGGTCGACGCCGAGGCGGGCTAGTTACTCGGGTGCGGCGTTGACGAGGACCGCGAGAGCACTGGTCATGGCGCTTCTCCTTGAGGGGTGAGCTGGGCCGCGGCGGCGCGGACCAGAGCCTGTCGCGTGGTTCGGCAGTAGGTGGTCTCGCGGGCGGTGAACGTCGCGTGCTCGAAGTAGCGGTTGCCGGCCTGGGCACCACGGCAAAAGTCGTAGAAGGCGCAGTGGTCGGCACAGTCGTTGAGGGCCGTGACGAACTCGGCGACGTAGCCCAGGTCGCCGGCGCCAGCGAGCATGCCGGTGATGGGTTGCTGGAGAACGTTGCCGGCGATGAAGTCGCCGTATCGCGGCTCGGTGATGCCCAGCAACTCCGGTGACAGCAGCACCACCTGCCCATCCCAAGAAACGGTCGGAATCGGCTCGTACGGCGCATGGTCAACGCGCCCGGCGCGGGTAGCGGCTAGATAGTCAACCAGCCGATCCACATCGCGGATCCGCAGCGGGCTACCACCGACACGACGTGCAATGAGAAGCTGCCAAAACCGGTACGCGGCATCCACCGACACCGGTACCCGGTCGGCGCCCTCCTGCTCTTCGATGTTGAAGCCGACCGACTCGCAGCCGGGCAGGCCGGTGAAGAAGTCGACGAGGGCTCCCGCGTGGTCGATGGTTTCCGGGGTGACCACACAGATCACCGAGTACCCCAGCCCCGCTTCCGCCAGGGTCTGCAGGCCGCGCAGGGTACGGGCATCCGTCGCGTTACCGGCCCGGTCTAGGCGGTTACGGTTCAACGCGCCCGGTCCGTCGATGCTGACCCCGACCTCGAACCCGTAGGTGGTGAACAGCTCGCACCACTGGCGGTTGATCAGTGTGCCGTTGGTCTGGATCTCGTGACGCACCAGCCCCACGCGCCGCAGCTGCTCGAACGGGGCCAGCAGGCCCCGGAACAGCCCGATGGGTGTGGCGGTGGGTTCGCCCCCGTGCCATACGACGCTCACCGGATGACCGCTGTTCTGCTGGGCTATCGACTCGGCACAGGCCTGCGCGACCGCGCCGCCCATCAGACGGAGGGATCTCCGGTCGGGCAGGTAGCAGTAGGTGCAGTCAAGGTTGCAGAAGCTCGTTGGCTGCACGACCAACGTGTGGAAGCTGCCGGCGACCGCCGGCTGACCGGTGGCGTTGATCAGGCCGATGCCGTTCACGAGGTGGCCTCCGCGATCCTGACGGCCGTGGTGGTACTGACGCGGTAGGCGGGAGTGTGGCAGGTGGGCCAGCCGAGGAACCGGTCGAACATGTCGCCGGTGCTGCCCGTGACGCTCGGGTTGAGCCGGTGTAGGTCGTCGATCGCGTCGTGCAGGCAGCCGGCCAGGTAGAGGAACAGGCTCACCGGAGCGTCCCGGTACTCGGCCAGGAGCGCGAGCTTCGCCGCGCCGCAGGGCCACGGCTGCCCGCACCGGCGGCACAGCCACAGCGGGCGCATCGGCAGGTGTTCGACCTCGGCTGGCGCGAGCCGATTCGTCGCGAGGCGGCGCTGCGGCCCGGTCACCGGCGACCGCCCTCGCGGGCCTGCTGCGCGAACAGCCGACGCCACACGAAGGTGAGCAGCGGCGGATCAGCGGGCCACACCTGCCCCGGCGAGGCCGTCCACCCAGGCTCGGGGTGCCGGGACTGGCTGGCCATGGCGTGACGCGAGACGTACACCGTCATGCCGCCATCTCCACCAGGGACGATGGGCGGCGGGCTCGCCGGGGGAAGGGCGAGCCCGCCGCCGCACCACGGCGGCTGGGAGCAGACCGCCGATCACCCACCCGCGCAGCCCTCATGGCGGTACGCAGGCGGGGAAAGCCTCGAGACAGTTCACTCTCGGACGGGTCGGGCCAGCGGCCCAAGCCGTGGTGTGGTGCGCCGCTCATCGATCCCTCCATCTGCAGTTCCCTGTCAGTCACCCACCATCAGCATCGACACAGGCCGGTGATCGGGGGTGAACTGAACGTAGGGGCGGTCCGTGCGGAGGACCGGGAAAATCCGTACCGGGTCCAGCGGGCTTCAGCGGGCAGGGTGATGGTGTGCGAGGGATGACGGACGACATGACGATCGGCCAGCGCGTCGCCTTCTACCGGCGTCGGCGCGGGCTCTCCCAGGAGGTGCTGGCCGGTCTGGTCGGCAAGACGCAGGAGTGGTTACGCAAGGTCGAGACGAACCGGGCCGACCTGGACCGGCTGTCGGTCATCCGCGCGATCGCCAAGGCCCTCGACGTGTCCCTCGGCGACCTCATCGGTGCACCAAGCCTGTTCGAGTGGTCGGACGACTCAGGACGCGAGACCATCCCGGCCTTGCGAGCCGCGCTTCACGACTATCGTCACCTCGCGCCAGCTCTGGCCAGCGCGGGGAATGTCGAGGCTCCTGCGCTGCGCGAGATCGAGAACGACGTCGCCGAGATCTGGACCGCCTACCAGCACTCGCGGTACGGCCTCCTCGCCCGCCGGTTGCCCCACCTCATCCATGACTGCCTCACCGCTACCGAGGCGTACGACGGAGACGACGGTCGGCGCGCGCATGCGATGACCGCCTACGCGCACCAACTCGCCGCGTTGTTCCTTACCAAGCTGGGTGAAGGTGACCTCGCGTGGACCGCCGCCAGCCGAGGGCTGGCCGCCGCCAACGCCAGCCAGGACCACGTCGTCATCGGCTCGCTCAGTCGCTCCGCCGCGCACGCGCTGGCAGCTATCGGTGAGTACGCCCAAGCCCGCGGCCTCGCCGCCACGGCGGCGCAGTTCCTGGCACCACGGCTGGGCAAGCCGACTCCGCAGCTCCTGTCGGTCTACGGGAGCCTGCACCTCGTCTGCGCGCTGGCCGCCGCCGGAAGCGACGACCGCGCATCCGCCGACACCCACATCGCCGAGGCCGATGCCGCCGCGCAGCGGCTCGGCGCCGATGGCAACCACCTGTGGACCGCGTTCGGGCCGACCAACGTGTCGATCCACAAGACAACCATCGCGATAGAACTCGGTGACGCACAACGCGCCATCGCCCTCGGCGCCCCACTCGACACCAGCACCGTGCCCGTCGAGCGGCAGGTCCGCCACACCATCGAAACCGCCCGAGCCCTCGCCCGGTGGAACCGCATCGACGACGCGCTCGCCACGCTTCTGGGCGCCGAGGTCATCGGCCCCGACCAGGTGCGCTACCACCGGCTCTCCCGCGACCTGGTCCGGGACATCCTCACCCGCCCCCGGCCACCTCGACTCGCCGTCGAACTCAGCGACCGGATGGGCGTCCGGCCAGCAGGGCCGCGCTGGTAGCCCGGCTCAGACCAGCCGGCTCGTGTAACCGGCCGCCACCAGACGCTCGAACGCCGCCCGCACCGCATCCGGCACCTCCTGCCGGATCGCGAACCCACGCTGCGCGTACACCTCGATCCGCTGCGTGTCGCCGACCAGCATGTCCACCACCCGCCGCGCATCGCCGATACTGCGCACGTAGTCATCCAGGTCGAGTGGATTCGACGCGCACACCACCTCGACCTCCGGCCACACCAGCCGGCACGTCGCATAAGCCCGACGCTGCTGGTAGGGCCGCGACATGATCAGCACCGACTCCACCGGGATCCGGCGTTCGGCCAGCAGCGCACGGGAGAACTTTAGGTTCTCGGCGGTGTTCGTGGCACGCGGCTCCACCAGAATCGCTCCCGCCGGTACGCCCTGCTCGACGGCGTACTCGCGGTAGTGCACCGCCTCTCCGCGCGGGAACCGCCCAACCGTCGTCGGAGCATTCGCGCCGGTAAACAGGATCCTTGGGAACAGGCCCTCGTGGAACAGACGGGTCGCGACGACCGCCACCCCAAGGTCATGACTGCCCAGCCCGATCCCCACATCACACGAACGCAACTCGTGACGCAGGTCGTGGTAGCGCCACAGCGCCACCACGTCCGCCCGAACAGCGTCGGGAATCACCTCGGCAGCAGCTGCCGCCCGCCGGTCCATCAGCACCTACCAGTCCGGTCCGCTGGATCCCCTCATACCGCCAGCGTAGGGGGAGCAGCGCAACACGACACCGCCGACTCCAGCACCACGCCACCGGCCACCACAAGACCAGGAGGTTGGCGACGGCCAGGACGATCGCGAAGTCCAACGGCTGCCGAGCACCCACTGAGCGACCAGCACCACCGCCGTACGCGAAAAGGCCCCGACCGGCACATAAGTACCAGGTCAGGGCCTTGCTCGTTGGTGCGCCGCCAGGGACTCGAACCCGAACCCGCGGATGAAGAGTCCCACGGAAGCCACGGAACCGACAGGCCCTGAGTGATCACAGCCGATAAAAGGCTCGGTAGCGGCGGAACAGCCGCCACTGCAGCACCACCGCCGCCACCGTCAGCAGCATCATCACCAACGTCGCGGCGGCGGCATAGCCGTAGCGCAGGTACTCGAACCCGGTGCGGTAGATGAACAACGACAGGTAGGTGGTGGCATACGGCGGTGGGCCACCGTCGGTCACCACGAACGCCGGCACAAAGGAGAAGTGCAGGCTGGCGATCAGATCCCGCACCACCAGCAGCGCCAACACCGGCGCCATCAGCGGCAGGGTGACCCGCCGGAAGACGTCCCAACCGGTCGCGTCCTCCAGGGCCGCCACCTCATAGACATCCGCTGGCAGGGCCCGCCGGGCGGCGAGCAACACCACGAAGGTCTCCCCCATGGTGAAGACGCTCATCAGGATGATCGCGGCGCGGGCGTCAGTGGGGTCGGTGAGCCACTGCGGCGGGGTACGACCGAGCACGGTCAACCCGTTCTCGCCACCGACCCGCAACAGCTGGTTGATCGGGCCATACAAGGGGTTGAACAGCCAGAGCCAGAGCAGGCCATAGGCGATCTCGGGTACCGCGGTCGGCAGCAGCGCCGCGACCCGTGCGGGACGGCTCCCGAACGACCGGCGATGCAGCAGCAGCGCCAGGCCCAGTGCGAGCAGCACCCGAAGCGGCACGGCCACCAACGCGAACACCAGCGAGTTGGTCAGCGCGACCCGGAACACCGGGTCCGTCACCAACTCGGAGACGTTCGCCAACCCGGCCCAGCTCGGCGGATTGACCAGGTCGTACTCGGTGAAGGCCAGGGCGAGCGTGACCGCGGCGGGGAACAACACCAGACCGACCAGGCCGACCAGATACGGCGCGAGCATCACCGCCACCTGCCGGTGCCCGCGCGCCGCCGGCCCCACCCCGGCGCGCGACCGCTCCCTGCTCGCCCTCAAGCGGCACACCGGAGCCCGGTGGTGGCGTCAAAGACGTGCGTATCGGCCCAGTGGACCCCGACTCGAACCGCGTCGCCGCGTGCCGGCCGGTGGGCGGCGGGCACCCGGGCCACCACCGGGTTGCCGGCGCGGAGGGTGAGGTAGGCGTAGGCGTCCGTGCCGACCACCTCCACCCGGTCAACGGTCGCCGCCGCGCCGTCGGGCTCCCCCAACACCACCGCCTCCGGGCGGAACCCGATCTCGCGGTCGCCGGCCACCTCCGCCGGCGGAGCACCGGACGGGTGGATCGGGCCGGAGCCGGGAAGCACATTCATCGCCGGGGAGCCGACAAAGCCAGCGACGAACCGGCTCGCCGGGGTGTGCCAGATCTCGTCCGGCGTACCGACCTGCTCCACCCGGCCGTCGCGCAGCACCGCGATCCGGTCGGCCAGCACCAGCGCCTCGGTTTGATCGTGGGTGACGTGCACCATCGTGGCGCCGAGCCGGTCGTGCAGGGCCCGCAACTCGGCCCGCATCTGCACCCGCAGCGCAAGGTCGAGGTTGGACAGCGGCTCGTCGAGGAGGAAGACGTCCGGCTCCCGCACCAACGCCCGGGCCAACGCGACCCGCTGTCGCTCACCACCGGAGAGCTGCCCGGGGCGCCGGCCGAGCAGGTGCGCCGCGCCGACCTGCTCGGCGGCGGTCCGGGCCCGCTCCCGGGCCGCCGCCTTCGGGACGTCCCGCACCACCAGGCCGAACGCGATGTTCTCGGCGACGGTCAGGTGGGGGAAGAGCGCGTACGACTGGAAGACCATCGACACGTTGCGCCGGCCCGGACGGTCGGCGGTGACATCCCGGCCGGCGATCCGGACCCGCCCGGTGGTGACCGGCTCCAGGCCGGCCACCACCCGCAACAGCGTCGACTTGCCGGCACCGGAGGGGCCGAGTACCACCAGGAGTTCTCCCCGCGCCACGGTCAGCCGCAGCTGCTGCAGCACGGTGACGCCCCGGTAGGCGGCACTCACTGCGTCCAGAGTCAGTCCGGCGTCGTGGGTCAGACCGACCTCGCTCACCCGTGCTCACCACGGGCGAACAGCGGGCGGGTCTGCTCATCGAGGGCGCGGATGACCTCGTCCAACCGGTCGCCCCGGTACAGCGCGTTCTCCAGGATCCCGGCGGTCACGTCCTCCACCTCCGGCCAGGTGGAGATGGTCGGCAACGTCCGGAGAGTGGGAATCGTGTCGAGGAAGACCGTCGCGTTGCGGGGCGGCTGGGCGGAGTCGAGGAATACCGGGGACTGCGAGACACCGACATGCGACGGCACCGTCCGCCCGGTGGCGGCGATGATCTGCTGTCCCTCGGCGGAGATGGCGAACTCCAGGAACCGCCACGCCGCGTCCTTACGCTTGGCGCCCCGGGTCATGCAGTACGCGTCCGAGTGCAGCACCCCGACCTGGTCCTGGTAGACGGGCAGTGGAGCGACGTCCCACTCGAAGTCGGTGATCGAGCGAAAGGTGGTGGTGGAGCGCCGCGAGGACATCAGCATGGCGAGTCGGCCGTTGGCGAAGCGGGACTCGTCATCCTCCGCCTCGACCTCCTCGTCGGTGGGCACCACCCCGTACGCCTGGCGGAGGTCAACCAGGTTCTTCAGCGCCTCCCGGCCGATCGGGGTGTCCAGGGTGAGCCGCGTCGGTCGGTCCGGGTCATCGACGATCTCACCGCCGGCGGACCAGGTGAACGGGGCTACCCGGATGATCGACGGCTCGATGCCGAGCCCGTGCACGGCCGGGCGGGCGACGGCCCCCTCGCTCTCGGTGCCCTTGACCACCACCCCACGGTCGTCCCGGGTCATCGCGATGGCGGTCCCGACCATGTCGTTCCAGGTCCAGCCCGCCTTCGGCTCGGGGACCTGGTATTGGGCGAAGAGGCTGCGGTTGTAGTAGACGGCGAGACTGGAGACGTTCTGCGGCAGGCAGAGCTGTTTGCCGCCCCAGCTGAAGGCCTCCATCGCCACCGGATAGTAGTCAGCGGGATCCACCTTCTCGGAGGCGGCGATCCGCTCGTCCAAGGGCTCCACCACGTTTTTCGCGGCGAACTGGCCATAGAAGCGGTAGTTCATCAGGAACAGGTCCGGTGGGGCGCCCCCGGCGACCGAGGTGGCGAGCCGGGCCAGTAGGTCCTTGCGGTCGCTGGCCTCGATCAGCTGCACCTCGTTCCCGGGCCTCGCCTGACCGTACGCCTCGATCAGCGTGCGATACGCGGCCAGTTCCTCCGGCGCGCCGAAAACCAACAGCCGCACCGGCCCGTCGGCGGCGGCCCCGGATCCGGCCCCGCAGCCGGACCCGAGGAGCACAGTCGCGAGCAGCGCCGCCAGCAGCGCCTTGGGTCTTCTCATGGCCGGTTCCGTCCTGTCGTCTGGTCGTCGTGGTGGAAAAATCGGCGCTGGGCTAACCCGAAGACCAGCACGGCGGGGCCGGTTGCCAGGACCGCCCCGGCCAGGAACACCGGGAAGTTCGTCGGATCCAGCACCGACAGCGAACGCAGCGCCAAGGGCAGGGTGAACAGGTCACGGTCGTACACATAGATCAGTGGATCGAGGAAGTTCGACCAGGTGAACACGAAGGTTAGGGCGGTGATCGCGGCGGTGACCGGACGCACCATCGGGAGCGCGACCCGCCACCAGATGCCCATCGGCGTCATGTCCTCCACCAGGCAGGCGTCGTAGAGGTCCCGCGGCAACGCCCGGAAGGCCAGGTAGTAGACCAGGACGTAGAGCGGGGAGGTACCCAACAGCGCCGGAGCGATCAAGGGCACCAGCGTATCGGTCAGCCCGAGCACGCGGAAGATCGCGAACCGGGGTACCAGCAGTGCGGTGGCCGGCACCATCAGGGCTACCAGGGAGGCCACCACGATGAGCGCGGCCCGCCGGGGTGCGAGCCGGGCCAACGCGAAGCCGGCCAGCGCGGCGACCACCACACTCAGCGGCACGGCGACGACCGCGACCAGCAGCGAGTTCAGCGCGGCCCGCAGCACCCCGCCGACCGCCAGGGCCTGTCGGTAGCCGGCGGTGGAGACGGGATCGGGGATCACCTGCGGGGTGGGCGACGGTGGCAGGCCGGGCTCGGTGAGCGAGCCCGAGACCAGTAGCAGGAGCGGCGGGACGAAGACGAGCAGGACGAAGAGCGAGCCCAGGGCGCGCCAGATCCGACCGATCCTCCCGGACAGCGGTGGGGGGCCGCTGGCGCGGCCCCCCACCCGGTTGGTGGTGTGAATGATCGACCTACTTCAGGTTGAGCCGCCAGGCGCCGAGGCCGTGTGAGGCCGCGTAGAGGACCCGCTCGCCCGGCACGATGGTCAGCCCGGCGACCTCCACATTCGGCATGCCACCACCAGCCTTGGTCCAGCTGGTCCGCCCCTCGACCAGCCGCAACACACCGAAGTCGGTCGAGGCGTACAGGTCACCGGTGACATCGTCTCGGACCAGGTCGGTGATCGGCTGGTCACCGAAGTCGTACGAACGGTCGGTCCAGGTCGCCGTCGTGCCGGCGGTCGTCACCTCGAAGGCGTGCCCGAGCGTCTCCGGCGTGTTCGAGTTGAAGCCGCTGTAGGAGACCCACGCGCGGTTCGGGTCAGCCGGGTCGATGTGGACACTGGTGACGAAGCGGTTCGGAGTCTCCGCGTTGTCGATCCGGGTCCAGGTCACCTCGGCGGCCGACTCGGCGTCAACGTTGTGGCTGACAAAGACCCGACCCGTGCTGGTGGCCGCGTAGGCGGTGGCGGAGTCGGTGTCGACCCGCTGCACCACCGAGACCGCGCCGCCGGCCCGGTCCCCCCACGCCCCGTCGGTGAGCGGCGTGGAGCCCAACTCCTCCCAGTCCCCGCACTGCTCCTCGAAGGTGCCGGTCCAGGTGTTGCAGATCCGGTTGGCCTCCTCGATGCTGCGGTCGCCCAGACCGAAGGTCTTCGTCCGGTACACCGAGCGACCGGTGCCGGCGAACATCGTGCCGCTGACCACCGGGTCGCTGATCACCGGCGCGTAGAAGAGGGTGCCCGGCTGGCCGTAGATCGGATCCGCGGTCCAGATCCACTCGGCGATGTCACCACCGGCGAAGTTCACCTCCGGTGACGCGTCGAAGAAGGTGTGGAAGCGGAAATCGGGCTTGCCGACGTCGAAGCCGGAGGCGCCGCCGTCACCGATCATCGTGTTCGACCAGCGCCGCCGCTCGCCGTTGTTCTCCCAGGTCCCGTTGTCCTGGGTGCCGCCCTGCAGCAGGTTCACGTCGTGCGGGCTGACCGACAGGCTGATGAACTGCAGCGTGTTCATGCCCTTGTTGACGCTCTCCAGCTTGCTCGGAATCCGGGAGAGCATCTGCTTGCAGCGATCCTGCTGGGCCGCCGTGGTCAGGTTGCGGTCCGGGTTGTCACACCAGGCGGACCGATCGACGAAGTCACCGCTGGAGCGCATGATCCCGCCGTCGTTGGCCTCGAAGAACTGGTACGGGTCCCGCGGGTTGGTCACGATCGCGTGCTGGTCCGGGTGCAGACCGTTCGGGTGCAGCTCGTCGGTGCCGTCGAAGGTCATGTCGGTGCCGCTGACCCCGGCGTCGGTGGAGAGGACGACCGCCCGCTTGTGCGCGACCGTCTCACCGTAGACGTAGGAGCCACCGGTGTAGACGATGTCCGGATGCCCCGCCGGGGTGTGCACGAACATGTCGTACCAGCACTGGCCGGTGCACTGGTTGTAGGTGGCGTACCCGGGGTCTGCCGGGTTCGAGCTGCTCAGGTCGGTGAACGTGGGGGTTCCGCCGGCCACGTCGTCGCTGCGCAGCAACCGCGAGTACGGGTTGCCGAAGTTACCCTCGTAGACGTACATCCGGGTCTTGCCGTCGGGCAGGGCGGTGACGTCGATGGCGGCCCGGGTCTGGAACAGGTCCGGGTTGAGCGACGGCTTGATCTGCGTCCAGCTGGCTCCGGCGTCCGGGGAGCGCCAGACACCACGGGCGTACGACGAGGCGTACACGATGTCGGAGTTCTTGGGGTCGAGCTTGACGTAGCGGACGCCGCGCGGCGAGCAGACCGCATTGTTGCCGAACTCCTCGGCGTCGCCGGTGCAGTCGGTGGCGGCGGCCGAACCGTTGTGGATGAAGTTCCAGTTCTCGCCACCGTCGGTGGTCTTGTAGAGACCCCACTTCTCGGCGTCGGGCACCGGCCGGGTCACGCCCGTGCAGCAGGCGCTGGACATACCGCGCAGCGCGGTGGTGGTGGCGACGTAGATGGTCTTGGGGTCGTCCGGCTCGATGGTGATCTCGGCGATGCCCTTGCCGGCGAGCACCTCCTTGCCGAGCGGGCCCTGCCAGGTCAGACCGCCGTTGGTGGACCGGTAGAGACCGACACCGGCGACACATCCGGAGCCGCAGATGTTGGCCTCACCGGTACCGACGTAGATGGTGAGCCCGGTCCGGTCATTGCGGTCGATCTTGACCGATCCGGCCGCGTTGATGCCGAGCGGCCCGCCCAGGTAGAACCACTTCGGCTCGGCGGCGAGGATGTTGAGCGTGCCCCAGACGCCACCACCGGAGGGCGTGGCGTACGCCCGGCAGAGCCACCGGTTGCAGTCGGGGCTGATGTCGAGGGAGGTCACCCGGCCACCGGCGACGTACTCGTTGGGCACGTAGCTGAAGGCGTTGCGGTACTCGGTGAACGGGTACACCGCCTCACTCGGCCCGACAGTGGTCCACCACTGGCCGCCCCGGAAGCGACGCTCCGCCGCCGAGAACGCCGCCTTCGAGCGGTCGACCTCGGCGAGGCTCACCTCGTTGGCCGGGTAGGCCCGCTTGAGGAACTCCTGCTGCGCGGCACCGCCCGGACCGTCCAGCGACATGCCGTCGTTGCCCGGTATCGACCGACGCATCTGCTCCAGGTGGGCCCCGAGGGCGTTCGGTAGCTCGCCGTCCCCGGTCGCCGCCGTGGCGGCCGGGACTTCCGTGCCGGCGAGGTGGATTCCGGCAACACCCGTCGTCGCGGCGAGGGCGACGATCGCTAGTCCTGCGAGTAGCTGGCGACGTCTGCGCTTCAAAGGTTCCTCCCGAAGAAGGCGTCGCCGCAGCGCGGCCTCCGGGATTGGCAACCGTCACTGGCAGCGGTCCATCCAGGAGGATGTCAGAGGAGACGCGGCAGGCACAATCCCCTGCCGCAACCCGGTCGATGATTGATGGTGGAGTCAGCGACCGCCCCATAGCGGCACACCTCCGACGCCGTGACAACATTGGAGGTTCGCATCGCGCGCCACGGCAGGAGGATCGGTCAGCATGACAGCGGTCGGTCCGGAGGAGCTGCGCGCCGACTGCTCCCGCTGCGCAGGGATCTGCTGCGTGGCGCCCGCCTTCGCCGCCTCGGCCGACTTCGCGATCGACAAACCGGCCGGGCGTCCCTGCCCGAACCTGCGCCCGGACCTGCGCTGCGGAATCCACACCGACCTGCGCAGCCGTGGCTTCCCCGGCTGTACCGTCTTCGACTGCTTCGGCGCCGGTCAGCGGGTGACCCAGGTGACCTTCGGGGGGCGGGACTGGCGGAACGACCAGCCCACCGCCCAGGCGATGTTCGACACCTTCACCGTGGTGAAGGCGCTCCACGAACTGCTCTGGCATCTGACCGAGGCGCTGACGTTGGAGCTGCCCGCACCACTGCGGGCCGCGCTGGCCGAGGCGCTCGCCGACACCGACCGGCTGGCCGGCGGTGACCCGGAGTCGTTGCGGTCGCTGACCGTTGACACCCACCGGAGCAGAGTCGTTCCGCTGCTGGCCCAGGCCAGTGACCATGCCCGGGCCCGGGGCGGCCGACCCGGCGTCGACCGACGCGGTGCCGCCCTACTCGGCGCCGACCTGCGCGGAGTCGACCTGCGCCGAGCGAGTCTGCGCGGCGCCCAGCTGGTCGGTGCCGACCTGCGCGGAGCCGACCTGACCGGCGCGGACGTCACCGGCGCGGACCTACGGGGGGCCGACGTGCGTGGTGCGGACCTGTCGGGCGCTCTCTTCCTGCACCAGTCACAGCTGGAGGCGGCCCGAGGCGACCGGGCCACCCGTCTTTCACCGCGGCGCGCCCGACCCGCGCACTGGGCCGCCCCGCCGCGCGCCCGGGGCAGCTCCCCGCGTTTCTCCGGGCGGCGTCCGGGTAGGTGAGCCCGGGTAAGCCGACTACGGTCGCCGCGGCAGGTACGCCGGGCGGTCACCGCGAGCCGACGGGCGGGAGTGCGCCATGACCGAGCAACACCGCTTCGACCTGGCCGACACGGACGAACCGGACGGCGCCACGGCGATGGAGGCGTCGCTTCGGCCGCCGGGCGAGTCGCTGCCGCAGACCGACGACGTCGGTGACGACTTCGCGGACCTGCCCGCCGAAGACCGGCGATCGGCGCGGGAGATCAGTCGGGCCGGTTACGACGTTGCTGACGTGTCCGGGGCCGTCGACCCGAACCAGGAGTGAACCCCGGCACGTGAGTCCGGCGGCGGCGGTCACCCGCCCGGCTGGGAGCGCCGCGTCGCGCCGGTGACCGGCGGCGGGATCTGCCCGGCGGCGGGACGCCGCCACGGCAGGAGCCGGTCCCGCAGCCGGGCGGCGGCGTCACCGGCGGTGGCGGTGAGCATCGGTGCCAGCGGGGTGGTGCCCATCAGCGCGACCTCCTCGGCCGGGCTGGTGGTCCCATCCAGGAAGCGCAGCACCCGCTCGGCCGGGTTGCGGTCGAAGAGCCGGTCGAAGAAGTCGGGGCCCGCCAGCGGGCCACGGTCCAACGCGCGCAGCGCGACCGCGTCCAGCCACCGGTGCCGGCGGGGGTAGGCGGGTGCCGGCACCGGCGACCGCCCATCGGCGAGGGCATCGGCGATCTGCCCCGCCTGCCGGTGCATGGCGGCGAACGTGAAGCCGGTGGAGGGTCGGGTGGCGCCACCGCCGGTGCCGAGGCGGACCACCCGGGGCGAGGGCCGCGGGTCGAACGGACCGTCGGTCATCGGGATCACCCCGTTCTCCACCTCCCGCACTCGCAGCCGGGCCGGGTCCAGCCCGAGCCGGTCCCGGTACCTGGCCAACGCCGCGTCGTAGCCGGCGTCGGTGAGCAGGCCGGGGGTGAACTCGGTGTACTCGACCAACGCGTACCGGTCGTTGACCGGCAGCACGTACCCGAACGAGACTCCCCGGATCGGCTGCGGGGTGCGGAAGTCCATCAGCACCGCCCGACCCGGGTCGAAGAGCGGCCGGTCGGCCTCGAGCCACCAGCCACGGAAGTGCTGCAACCAGTTGGTACGCCCGGCCCGCCCGGGTGGGCGCGGCCGGGAGTCGAGGACCCAGGATGCCCGTAGCGTCGATCCGCCGGCGTGGACGGCGACCCGGTCGCCGTCGTCCTCGACCGCCTCGGCCGGGGCACCGACGCGGACCGCGCCGAGCCGCCGCTCGGCGCGGGCGGCCCGCTCGTAGACGGGGGCCGAGCGAAGCATCGCGTACCGCAGTGGGGCGAGGTCGAGCACGCGGTGCCGCTCGGGGGTCGTCACCTCCACCCGGGACCAGCTCGCCGTCAGCAGCGGGTCGAGCCCGTCGTCGGGTCGGCCCCAGAAGGCCCAGGTCCGGTCCGCCCCGCGACGGTGCACCGGATCGATCACCGCCACCCGTAGGCCACGCACACCCCGTTGGTCCAGGGCGGCGAGCACGAGGGAGCCCGCGCCGCCACCTCCGACCAGGGCGAGGTCAACGTCGACGGTGGGCACCCGTACACGCTGCCACACCCACGGTCGGGTTCGCCGGCCGGACCGGCGGCAGCCACCGGCGTCGCCGGGCCAGTCGAGCGATGCTCGCATCCCCGCCGATCACTGCTATCCTGCCCGCAATCCACAGTTAGGAGTTGGCATGCGCCAGGGCAAGGTCACGGTCACCGCTTCGCCGCGAGAGCACACCGCGCGCTAGCCGGTCCCACCGACGGGCTCGCACCCCACGGTGTAGCACTCCTCGCCGCGAAGCGGTCGCTCCCACGACGACCGTTTCCCTTGCTCGAGGAGCTATTTTGCGTGCCCTTGTATCCGCGCGTCTCGGCGCGGACTTCACCAAACTGTGGACCGCCTCGGCCGTGTCCAACATCGGTGACGGAGTCACCATGGCGGCCGGTCCACTGCTGGTCGCCTCCATCACCACCAATCCGGCGCTCATCGGTGGCGCAGTCTTCGTCCAACAACTGCCCTGGCTGCTGTTCGCCCTGATCAGCGGCGCCTACGTCGACCGGCTGGACCGCCGCAAGCTGGTGGTGGCCGTCAACGCGCTGCGCGCCGCGGCACTCACCGCGCTGACCCTCGCCGTCGCCACCGACACCGCCACGGTCGCTCTGGTCTACGCGGTGTTCTTCCTCCTCGGCACCGGGGAGACCCTGGCCGACACCGCCGCCGGCGCGTTCCTGCCCGCCATCGTGGCACCGGACCAGCTGGCCAGCGCCAACGCCCGGCTGATGGCGACCTTCACCATCGCCAACCAGTTCGTCGCCAAGCCGCTGGGGGCGTGGCTTTTCGTCATCGCCGCCGCCGCGCCGTTCGGCGTCAACGCCCTGACCTTCGCCGTGGCCGCGGCGTTGGTGGCGACGATCCGGCCGATCCCCGCGCTCCCGCCGGTGGCACCGCGCCGGAGCCTGCGGGTGGAGATCACCGACGGGGTCCGCTGGCTGTTCGGACATCGACTGCTGCGTACGCTCGCGGTGAGTATGGGGCTGGCGAACCTCGCGTTCTGCGCCGCCTTCGCCACCCTGGTCCTCTATGCCCGGCAGCGACTGGGCCTGTCTGACCTCGGCTTCGGCTTCCTTTTGACCACCTTCGCCGTCGGCGGGTTGGTCGGTACCGTCCTCGCGCCACGGCTACACCGAATCGTCGGGGCCGGCACCCTGCTCCGCGCGGGCCTCGTCGTCGAGTTCGTCACCCACGTCACCCTGGCGATCACCACAACCCCACTCGTCGCCGCCGCCATTCTGGTCGTCTTCGGGATCCACACCATGGTGTGGGGTGTCATCGTGGTAACCCTGCGCCAACGCGTCGTGCCCGCCCACCTACTCGGCCGGGTGGGCAGCGTCTACTCGCTACTCGATCTCGGCGGAGCGGCTCTCGGTTCACTCCTCGGCGGCCTGCTCGCCGGGGCGTGGGGACTCACGACACCGTTCTGGGCCGCCGCCGTCGTGCTGGCGCTCATCGCCGTCATCGCCTGGCGACCGCTGCGTACGGCATCGGCCGTCTGACGCGTACGGGGCGCCCCGCTCCGCCCGGGCCTCGTCCTGGTCGGAGCGGGGCGCCCGCGCGCGTACGCTGTCACCTCCACGGCCTGGATCATCGGCGGGCCGGTCGTACGACGGCCACCAGCAGCGCCACGACAAGGTAGGGCGCCACCGTCACCGCGAACGCAACCCGGTTGCCGACGACGGTGGCGAGCAGGCCGTACCCGACGTAGCACGCGATGATCGTCGTTTCGGTCGCCATCCCGGCGAGCGAGGTGACGGTGGCGCGGGCCGGGCCGACGATCCGCGCCTGGAGCCGGACGTCGGCGAGCACAGTGGCCAGTTGGAAACCGCAGAAGGCAACGCCCACCAGCAGGAACCCGACCGGGTGACCGGTCAGCGCGCCGGCGGCGAGCGCCCCGGCGGACCCACCGAGCAGGCCGGCGTACCCGCGACGGCCCAGCCGCTCCCCCGCCGGGGTGAGCAGGCCGCCGACGGCGACACCGACCCAGGTGAGTACGAGCAGCAACGGCACGGCCGGCCCGCTCGCCCCGACGTCTCGGGCCAACAGCGGAAGGTACTCGTCGAGCGCCCCCCATCCGGCGGCGACGGCGGCGACCAGCAGCACCGCCGCGCGCACCGTCCGGTCGGTGTGCGCCTCGGCCAGCCCGCCCCGCAGGGAGACCCACCAGCCGGGTTCACCGTCGTCGGGGTCGGCGCCCGGCCCGGCGGCCGGCTCGCAGTGCTCTGGTAGGCAGGTGGCGACGGCGGCGGCCCCCAGGCAGGCCAGGACGCTCGCCACGCCGAGGGCGGGGTAGCCGCCGAGGGCGAGTACCGGTGCCGCCAACACGAGGGAGGCCAACACGCCGAGGGTTTCGGCGGTGCGGGCCCGGCCGATGACACGGGCGTAGCGGCTGGCCGCGCCGAGCCGGTCCAGGCCGGTGTAGACCAGGGCCTCCAACGCACCGGAGGCGAGCGCGCCGCCGACTCCCCAGAGCAGGAAACCCACCGCGAAGGCCGGGTACGAGGGCACGAGTGTCCAGAGCGCGAAGCCGGCGGCGGTGACCAGCGGCGCGAGGCAGAGCAGCAGTCGCCGGGAGACGGCGTCGGCCAACGCCCCGGAGGGGACCTCCAGCACGATCGAACTGGCCGACCAGATGACGAACAGGGTCGAGATCTGCCACACCGTCAGACCGGTGTCGGTGAACAGCAGCGGGTAGACGGGGTAGAGCAGGACGAGGTCGCGCAGGAACGCATACCCGTAAAGGGTTGCCGCGAGGGATCGGACCTGCCGGTCGGGCAAGGCGATCGGGCCCGGGTGCGGGCCACCTCGCGGTGGGGTCGGGTCGGAGATCATCGCTTCTTCCCGTGGGGTGAGTGCGGACGCCGGAGGTAGGGCGACCGCGGTGGCCCACGGGAAGGGCACTCAGCGGTGGATCAATGTCGCCAGGTCATGCGGCCGATGGTAGCCGTTCACCGGGCCGGACGCGGCCCGTCGTCGCGGCGGTGCCCGTCACCGGCCACCGCGGCTGCCTGCTCCGCCACCGTCTCGTCCTGGTCGGTCGGGGCGCCGCGCGCGTACTTGTCGAAGAAGCGCAGCAGCTCCACCGGGAACGGCATCACCAGGGTGCTGTTCTTCTCCGCCGCCACATCCGACACGGTCTGGAGCAGCCGCAGTTGGTAGGCCCCCGGGGTGTTGGCCATGGTCTGGGAGGCGTCGGCGAGCCGCCGGGACGCCTGGTACTCACCGTCGGCGGCGATGACCCGGGCCCGCCGGTCCCGCTCGGCCTCGGCCTGCCGGGACATCGACCGCTTCATCCCCTCCGGCAGCGAGACATCCTTGACCTCGACCCGCTCAATGTTGAGCCCCCACGGCCCCTCGGTCGGGTCGTCGATCACCGACTTGAGGTCGGCGTTGACCTTGTCCCGGTCGGCGAGGAGGGTGTCCAGGTCCACCTTGCCGATCACCGAGCGCAGCGCGGTCTGCGAGATCTGGAGCACCGCCGCCGGATACTTCTCCACGTTCACCAGGGCCTTCACCGGGTCCACGACCCGGAAGTAGACCACCGCGTCGACCTTGAGGGTCACGTTGTCCCGCGTGATCGCCCCCTGCGCCGGGACGTCGATCACCGTGGTCTGCATGCTCACCCGGACCATCCGGTCCACGATGGGAATGATCAGCCGCAGGCCGGGTTCCCGGACGGGCAGCACCACCCGTCCGAAGCGGAAGACCACCCCGCGTTCGTACTGCTGCACGATTCGCAGGCTCAGGGCGCCGAGCAGCGCCAGAACGACCAGCACGATCACCGCGCCGATGAAGCCGGCTGCCATGGCACCCCTTCCGGTACGCCCACCCAGCTCAGTGGCCCTGGTACAGGGCGTTGACGTCCTCGCTGAAGTGTTCCTCGACCACACTTTTCTTGATCTTGAGAATGGGGGTGAGTTCGCCATCGGCCTCGGTGAGGTCCCGGGGCAGGATACGGAAGGTCTTGACCTGCTCGGCCCGGGAAACGGCCGCGTTCGCGCGGTCAACGGCCGCCTGGATCTCGCCACACAGCTCCGGGTCGTCTCGCAGCTCGGCCACGGTCTCGTCGTCCGAGCGGCCGTGCTCGGAACGCCAGCGATCCCAGGCGGACGGATCAATGGTGATCAGCGCGACGACGTAGGGGCGACCGTCGCCGATCAACATGCACTGGCTGACCAACGGGTGCGCGCGGATCGCCTCCTCGATCGGGGCGGGCGCGAGATTCTGCCCCGAGGCGGTAACTATGATCTCCTTCTGCCGCCCGGTGATCCGCAGAAATCCGTCCGAGTCGAGCTCTCCCAGGTCACCGGTCCGCATCCACCCGTCCTGGGTGAACACCGCCCGGGTTGCGTCCGCGTTGTTCCAGTACCCGGGGAAGACCGGGTCGCCCCGGGCGAGGATCTCCCCATCGTCGGCGATCTGGATCCGCACCCCCGGCAGGGGACGTCCGACCGTGCCGATCCGCTGTGTCGTCGGCGTGTTCGCCGTCAACGCCGGGGAGGCCTCGGTGAGTCCGTACCCCTCCAGCACCAGCAGGCCGGCGCCCCGAAAGAAATGTCCCAGCCATTCGCCGAGCGGCGCGCCGCCCACGATCGTCGCGGAACACCGACCACCCAGGGCGGCCCGCAGCTTCCGGTACACCAGCAGGTCGAACCCGCCTCGGGCGAGCCGGAGCAGGGGGTTCGGTCCCCAGGAACGATCGAGGCCGTGGCTGTACCGCACCGCCACCCGCTCGGCGAGCCGGAACAACCAGCCCCGGTGGCTCTCCTCGGCCTTCTGCCGGGCCCGACTGTGCAGCTTCTCGAAGACTCGGGGCACCGCCAGGACGAATGTCGGCCGGTGCCGGCGCAGTTGCTCCAGCACACCCGCGATGTCGGCGCTGTGCACCATGGTGCTCCGGGTCTGCACCACCCCGACCTGGATCATCCGGGCGAACGCGTGGGCCAGGGGCAGGAACAACACCGTGGTCGCCCCGGCGTGGAGCAGCTGCGGCAACACCGAGACCGCGGCGCTCACATCGCAGTGGATGGAACGATGGGTCAGCACACAGCCCTTTGGCCGACCGGTCGTGCCGCTGGTGTAGACGATCGTGGCCATGTCACCGCCGGTCACCCGACGGCGCCGGCCGTCCACCACCGCGGCGTCAACCGCACGGCCCTGGCCAGCCAGATTGATCAGATCACCGGCGTCGATCTGCCACACGTCGCGCAGCGCCGGCAGGTCCGAACGTTGGCTGGCGACCAACTCGGCCTGACCGGCGGTCTCCACCACGCAGCCCACCACGCCCGCGTCCGACAGGACCCACCCGAGCTGGTCCGCGCTGGCCGTCTCGAAGACCGGCACCGACACCGCCCCGATCGCCCAGAGGGCGTAGTCAACCAGGGTCCACTCGTACCGGGTGCGGCTGACCAGCCCGACCCGGTCACCGTGCCCCACCCCGGCCGCGAGGAAGCCACGGGCGAGGCTGAGCACGTCGTCCCGGAACTGGGCGCACGTCACCGGCACATCCCCACCGCGCACCGAGCGCCGCGCGGGCCAGGCGCGGGACACCGGTGCGGGCCGGACGAACTGCACCGCCTCCGGTTCCTCCCGGGCGTTGGTCCACACCTGCTCGGCCAGCCCCGGCAACACCCCGCCGATCTCCTCCACCGGCGAGGCCACGACCTCCTGCACCTTGCGACCCCCGGTAGCTTCACCACCGGCACCTGGCGTGCCGGCGCTCCTACCGCCCATCGTGCGACCGGCAGCGGCACCGGCGGCGGAACTACCGGCAAACCGACCCGGGTGCCGCGCCGACGTGGTATGACGCGGTCAGCGCTGGAAAAGCGCTCGGCACCGCCATCGGAGCGGGCTATCTTTCGCGGATGCCCTTCCCCTCTCGCCCACCACTGCCGCCGGACGTGGACCCCGAGCTGTGGTTCGACACCGAGCAGTGCGGCCGGCACTATCTCCTCGACGGCAACCCCCACACGTTCCCCGGACGGATGGACGCCTATTGCGCCGAGCGAGGTATCCGTACCCGGGTGTCGAAGGGTGAGATCAGCGACTGCTCCACGCAGACCCGGTACTTCGTCCGTGGGTTCCTGTCCGGCAATGAGCCGGCACCGCCAGAATCCGACAGCCCCACCGCACCGGCCCCGCTCGCCTGGAGCGACGCGGTCGCTCGCTTCCGGGACACCGGGTACTGGGACGTCGAGGCGAATGCCGACGCGGCGGGTGACGTCGATACCGACGGGTCGGAGGAGACCGATACGGATCCCGACGGTGGCACCGACGCCGAGGCGGAAGAGGTCCCGCAGTGGATCCAGAGCTGGCTGCGAGAGCAGGCGACCGCACGGGTGGCGCTGGTCGTTGACGTGCCGAACAGTAACGCGGACCACGCCATCGAGGTCGCCACGACACTCGCCAACCGGGTCGGTAGGCGGACCTGTGATCGCAGCGGTCCTGCCGAGATCAGCCGACCCGTGTCATTCACCCGGGTGTACGCCTTGGTCGGTGTCACCGGGCACCGCCCGTGGGTGGCGGTGCACACGGCCATGACCGCGCTTGGTCGTAGCGGCTGGGCTCCCGCGACCGCGGTCGAAGGGGAGCAGTACGTGACTGCCGAGTTCCGGGCGGAGCGTGAGCTCAACCGAGGTCTCAACGCGCTCGGGGTGAGCGCGGTCGAGATCCACGCCGCCTACGGGCTGGGGCAGGACCCGTCGCGTACGCCGGGCAGTTGGCGGCAGGATGACTGACGACGGTGCGCCTAGCGGACCGAAGGGCGCTGCGACAACCCACGCTCCGCTGGCCCTGGTTGGCCCCCGCCGGCGGTCAAGCCCACTCGGACCACCTGGCGGATCACCATGATCGCCACCACGTAGAGCAGGTTCTCCCCCACCGGCGCCGGGGCGAGCCGCAGCAGGCTGGCGGCCAACCACAGGTCGAGGCCGACGTGCAGGGCCAGGCGCCCATCCCGGGACACCAGCAGGACCACCGCGGCCGAGCCGATGCCCGCGGCGATACAGGCCAGGGTGGCGTACTCGACCAGGGCGTTCACGTGGTGGGCTTCTTACCCGCCCGGTTCGGGTCGGCGGACCGGGGCGAGCCGAACTCGGCGATCTCGTGGCGCTCCTGCTTGAGCTCACGGGCGAGGAAGAAGTTCAGAGCGGTTCGGATCGCCGCCACCGCGGCCAACTCGGAGATGTCCACCAGGGTGGGGGCGACCGAGGTCCGCATGATGTCCGAGGCGAGTTGAAACTCCAGCCCGAGGGTCAGGAACCGGCCGAGAGTCAGCCGGATCGGCACGAACGCCCGGCTCCGCCGGTGCCACAACCCCGCGAGCAGGAACCGGACGAACGCCAGCATCGCCCCGACGAAGATGATGACGATGCCGGCGGCCTCCACCACTCGCACCAGGAGGTCCACCGCTTCCAAGAACCAATGCTGGTCGGCCATGCCATCCATACCAGCGGCTCCCTGGCGGCGCGAGCGCCGGACGCCGGGACAACACCCGATCGCGTCGCCGTCGGCCGGTCCGCCCCGCCGGGCGGTGTCATCCGCCGCTGGTCCCCCGTCAGGTGTGGGTCGTGCGGGCCGGCTGCACCGGCGGGGCCACCACGTCGGCAGATCCGGCGCCCGCCGACGGGTCGAGCTGCTGGCGCAGCGCCGCGATCTCCTGGCGCAGCGCCGCGACGTCCTCGGCGGTCGCTGCCGGGTGCCGGTCCCGACCGGTCACCCGGTCAACAATCCAGGTGGCGAGCGAGCCGGTCACGAAACCGATCAGCCCGATGCCGCCGATCATCAGGCCGACCGCCACCAGCCGCCCCTCCGGGGTGACCGGATAGAAGTCGCCGTAGCCGACGGTCGTGATGGTCACGGCCGCCCACCAGAGGGCATCGCCGTAGTTGGTGATGGACGGGTCGGGCGCCGCCCGCTCGGCGTCCAGGACCGCCAGGGAGGCCACCCCCACCAACAGCACGGTGGTCGCGGCCACGTAGATGCCGAGCCGGCCGCGAACCCAGGCCTCGGTGCGCCGGCTGAGCGAGAGCACCACCGTCACCAACCGCAGCGCCCGCAGCGGACGGAGCATCGGCAGGAGCAGGACGGCGAGGTCGAACAGGTGCTCCCGGAGGAAGCGTCGCCGCTGCGTGTGCAGGATGAATCGGACAGCCATGTCGAGCCAGAACACCAGCCACGTGGTGAACGTGGTCACCTGACAGACCGTGATCCACGCCGAGCTGAGCTGCGGATCCAGGATCGGCGCCGCGTATGCGGCCAGGAACACCAGGGAGAAAACGGTCAGCGGTAGCGCAGTCAGGCGCTCCCAGCTCGCGGCCCGCTGCTCCCGCCGGCTGATGGAGCCGGTGTCTTCCATGATCACTCCCCGACCGTGGTGCGAGTGTCCGTGTAACTATGGGCCGATGCGACTCTACGTGGAGCCAACGGGGTCGTCGACGGCGGTGGACGAGCCTCAGGTAGACGAACCCCTGGTAGACGCGCTGGCAGCGCTGTGCCGCTCACTGGTCGGCGTCACCGTCCGCACACTCGACGCTCTCGATGTCGACCTCACGATGTCGCAGTACCGAATCCTGGTCCTCCTCGTCTCCCCGGGGCCGGTCCGGGTCGTTGACCTCGCGACCAGCCTGCACGTCCATCCCTCCACCGTCACCCGCGCCTGTGATCGTCTGGTCCGACGGGGGCTGGTGGCCCGACGGACCGGCGAGAGCGATCGCCGGGTGTCCTGGCTCAGCCTGACCGTCGCCGGTCGAGACCTGGTCGGCGAGGTCGTTCGACGCCGTAGCGCCGAGATCCGGCGGCTGGTCGCGGTGACCGGCACCGCGCCCGACGTCGGGCTGATCGGCACACTGGAGGCGCTGGTGTCCGCCGCCGGCGAACCGGATGAACGGCAGTGGTGGCAGGACTGGGAGAGGCGCGGCGGCGCAACGCGCTGAGGCGGCGAACAGCACGGCGTTGGCCGCGCTCACCGCTATGACGCAGCCGTCGTCGGGTAGCCGCCAACGTGGTCGACTGCTGCGGCATTTCTCCACGAACAGAATGGATAGCTGGCTGACAATAGCGCCTGTCCTGTTAGCGGCTCTTGTCCACTTGAAGGTGGGAGCGATGCGGAAACTCGGCCAGCGGTCAGTCCATGGCGCCGGCGCGCGCTGGACGCGATGGGCCATCGCCGGATGGTGTCTGCTCACGACGGCGGTAGCAGGCACGCAGGCGATCGCCGTGTCGCCCACGGCCGCCCAGCACACGCTGTCACCGTCCACCGCCGCGTCGGACACCATCCTCGCCTGGGGCGACAATCTGTACGGTCAGCTGGGGGACGGGACTGGCGCCGACCGTGGCACACCCATTCCCGTGAGTCTTCCCCCCGGCACCACCGTCACCGCCATCGCCACTGGCGACAATCACAGCCTGGCGTTGACGTCCACCGGAACCGTCCTCGGCTGGGGCAGAAACCGCTTCGGCCAGTTGGGCGACGAGACCAAAACCAGCCGCACCGCCCCCGTATCGGTGAGCCTCCCCCCGAGCAGCACGGTTACCGCCATCGCCGCCGGCCGCTCCCACAGCCTGGCGATCACCTCCGCCGGCACCCTCCTCGCCTGGGGCGACAACTTCCACGGTCAGCTCGGCGACGGCACCACCGACGACAGGACCAAGCCGGTGGCGGTGAAGCTGCCCCCGGGGACCACCGTCACCGCCATCGCCGCCGGCGAGGACCACAGCCTGGCGATCACCTCCGCCGGCACCGCCCTCGCCTGGGGCAGCAACAGCGTCGGCCAGTTGGGCGACGGCACCAACACCAGCAGCACCACACCCGTGACCGTAAGCCTGTCCCCGGGCACGACAGTTACCGACCTCGCCGCCGGCCGCTTTCACAGCCTGGCGGTCACCTCCGCCGGCACCGCCCTCGGCTGGGGCAACAACGTCCACGGTCAGTTCGGCGACGGCACCAACACCAGCAGCACCACACCCGTGACCGTAAGTCCGCCCACGGGCACAACGTTCACCACCGTCGCCGCCGGCGAGGACCACAGCCTGGCAGTCACCTCCGCCGGCACCGCCCTCGCCGCCGGCGACAACCTCTACGGTCAGCTCGGCGACGGCACCAACACCGGCAGCAACACATTCGTGGCCATCAACCTTCCCCCCGATACCACGATCACCGCCATCGCCGTTGGCCGCTTCCACAGTCTGGGGGTCACCGCCACCGGCGCCGCCCTTGCCTGGGGCATCAACATCGACGGCCAGCTGGGCGACGGGACCACCACCAACCGCACCACTCCCCAGGCGGTTGACCTGCCGGTGAGCACCACCGTCGCCGGCGGTTTCGGCCACAGCCTGGCCCTGGCCGCGCCACCGACGTCCACCATCGCGCTGCAGGTAGCGCCACCGAGCCCGACGGCGGATCAGGAGGTCACCCTCACCGCCGCCGTCACCTGCACCAGCGAGACCCCCACCGGCACCGTCACCTTCCGCACCAACACCACCGCCCTCGCCACCAACCCCCTGACCACCGGTACGACCGCCACCCACACCACCACTCTGCCCGCCGGCACCCACACCCTCACCGCCAGCTACACCAGCATCAACACCTGCCCCGACAGCGAGTCCATCCCCACCAGCATCACCGTCCAGCCACCACCCGACGATCCTGACCTCCCCATCACCGGACCCAAGCTGATCACCACCATCGGCACCGCCAGCCTGCTCATCGGCACCGGCGCTGTCCTCATCCAGCTAACCCACCGACGCCGATCCACACCCCGCCCACGCTGACGTGTGGGCTGCTGGTCAGCCGGTGGCGAGCAGCGGTCGGGCCGCAGCCACCAGGGCCGTCACCCCGGTCGGCAGCGCCAGCCCAAGGCTGGGAGCGAAGGCCGGGCTGTGATTCGTCGGCAGACTGCCCAGCTTCTCGGCCGCGGTGGCCCCGGGCGCCTTCCGCCACTGTCGTGGCCCCACCATGCCGAGCATCCAGTAACTACTCGGTATGCCTCCGGCGGCCAGCAGCGGAAAATCCTCCGCCGCCAGGGACGGTGGCCACCAGCCCACCCGCTCCGACCCGAACACGCCCGCGTGAGCGTCCCGTACCCGGGCAGTCACCGCCGGATCCCCCACATAGGCGGGGGTGCGCGAGACGACACGTATCGTCGGCTCGCGCGGAGTGCCGGCGGCCACACAGGCGGCGCGCACGATTCGGGTCACGCTGTCCAGCACCCGGTCCAGGGTCTGCTCACGCAACGCCCGAATCGTCAGCCCGAGGGCGGCCTCGTCGGCGATGACTCCCGCATGGTGCCCGGCGCGCAGCGTTCCGACGGTGAGCGCCACCTGATCAGCCGGGTTGACCTGGCGGGCCACCAGCGCCTGCAGCTGCACGACGATGTTCGCGGCGAGCACCACCGGGTCCACACAGAGATGCGGGGTGGCCGCGTGCCCGCCCCGTCCGGTTACGGTGACGTCCACAGTGACACAGCCGGCTGTCATCGCGCCGGCGCCGTGGGCGACCATTCCCGCCGGTAGCGGGGCGGCATGCTGGGCCAGGAGCAGGTCGGGCCGGCCGAACCGCTCGTAGAGGCCGTCGGCGATCAGGGCCGCCGCACCGTGCAGGGTCTCCTCGGCCGGCTGTCCCAGGATCAGCAGCGTCCCCCGCCAGCCGTCCCGGCCCTGGGCCAGGTGGGCGGCGGCGCCGGCCGCCGCGGCCAGGTGCAGGTCGTGTCCGCAGGCGTGCATAACCGGTACGGTCCGGCCGTCGGCGGCTACGCCGGTAGCGGTGCTGGCGTACGGCAGGCCGGTCTCCTCGGCCACCGGAAGCGCGTCGAGCTCTGCCCGGATCAGGACGGTCGGGCCGGCCCCGTTGCGCAGGACGCCGACCACGCCATACCCACCGACTCCGGTCGTGACCTGGTATCCCACCCCGCGTAGCGCATCCGCGAAGCGGGCCGCGGTGCGCTCCTCCGCCCCGGAGAGCTCCGGATGCGCATGCAGGTCACGGTAGAGGCGGGCCGCGGCGGCAACAATCTCCCGACCGACCGGCGGGCCGGCCAGCTCGGCGGCATCGGCTGCTACGAACGCCATGGGGTCAGCCAAGCCGACGCCGCTGTCATTCCACTGACATCGGGCGACAGTGAGGTGTGACAGCGACGCCACGCGATCGGTAAGCGCCCTGGGGTGTGCTTGCGGTGGGCCGACCGGAGAAGCCGGCCGGCCGCCGACCGGGAGGAGCCATCATGGAGCACGACACCGACCTCAACGCCCTCGCCGAGGAGATCATGGAGCTGGAGTCGGAGACCTTCGCGATCTCCGACTACGCCGACGCGTCCGAGGCGATCCTCGCCTCCTGCTCCTCGTCGGCCACCACCTCGACCTGCAGCAGCACCACCTCCACCACCAGTTGCTCGGCCTGAGCAACAGCAGTACGACGTCGGGCCGTCCGGAGAGGGCGGCCCGACGTCGCATGCTGGGCGGCCTATTCCGGAGAGAAGAGCTCCGCCCAATCGAAGACCGCCTTGAGCTCATCGTCAAGGTACGGCCCATAACCTCCACATCCCCCTACGAGAGGGTGACTCCTCGTCGTCGGGTTCGGTTGGGCTGTTTACCCTCCTGGTGTTGGGGCGGGCAGGTCGCGCAGTCGTTCACGGCTGATAGACATTGGCCAGCCGGGCGAGAAGCTCACGCTGGGTGTCGTTGAAAGCCATCTCCTGGTACGACATGAGCAGCGCACGGGTCCGCGGATCCAGATCCGTCCACCCGTCGACGCTCAGCTGGCCCAGGGCGAGATGGTAGTCGACGACCAGCCGGTCGATCTCCTCATCGCCGGTGTCCGGCCCGAGCGCGGCGAACCGGGCGGCCAGCGCGGTGGTGGCCGCCAGCACGCCCGGCTCCGTGGCCTGACGGAGCAGCCCGATCAACTCGGCCCGGCCCTTGTTGTCCAGAAGGTGGTGCAGCAACAAGATCACTTCGCGGTCGTGTTTGAGTAGCTCTGGCGGCAGGTCCGGACCGCTGCTGCTGCCGATGCTCGCAAGCAGGCCGGCCAGTTCCGACGGCGTGTCCGCGGCGGCTCCGGCGGCGCGAAGCTGGGCAATCACCTCGCGGCGGGCGGTGAGCCGATCGATCTGGTCGGCCAGTGCGCAGTCGAGCTCGTCGAGGACGGCGTGGGCCCGACCGCCGGCCTCCAGTATCGGCGGAATTTCGTCCAGGGGGATGCCGACCTCGGCCAGCCGCCGGATGCGCAGCAGCAGCACCAGGTCGCGGACCGTGTACTCGCGATAGCCGTTCGCCCGCCGCGCCGGCTCGGGAAGGACCCCAATCTGGTGATAGTGCCGCAGGGTGCGGACGCTGACTCCGGCCAGCCGGGCGATCTCACCGCTGTTCATCGTTCCTCCAGGTCAACTTACTAGTTCGGCCTCGGGTGCCGGCCTTGGTTCCAGGTCGCGCAGTGCCCGTGCGCCGATCGCGGCGACACCGGTGACAAGCCAGATGAGGGCGAGGACGATCGCGCCGGTGCGAGCGCTGAACTCCGCGACCAGCAGTGCGGCGCCGGCCATGCCGAGTGCCGGGGCGAGGGTGAGCAGCGAGTTCTGGAGGCTCATCACCCGGCCGCGCATCGCGTCTGGAATTCGCTCGACCATGAGCACGCCGATCAGGCTGCCGAACAGCCCGTTGCCGAGCCCGACCAGGGCCGCAGCGCCGAGCACGATCCACGGGCTCGCCAGCGTCGCCATAGCGCTGAAGCCGGCAATCATGATCAGCAATCCGGTCAGGAACCAGGTACGCCGCCGGCCCCGGCTGCCCGCCGCGGCGTACGTCCCGCCGCCGATCAGCAGTCCGACAGCGAGCGAGCTGAGCACCAGTCCGAGCAGCTCAGGCCGCTGCTGCAGGGTGAAGTATACCGGCAGGACCAGCGCCTGGAAGCCGGCCAGAACCACCACCACACCGGCACTGATCAGGGTGGTGGCCAGCAGGAACGGCGAACGGCGCAGGGTATGCCAGCCGTCGCGCAGCACCACCCGCTGCGGCACGGCCCCGTCTGCCGGGATCACCGCAGCCGGAACCACGCCGGCCTCGCGCGGGATGAGCATCGTGACCATCGCGGCCGAGGCCGAGGTCGCCGCGGTCACCCACAGCACGGCGACTCCGTCGAACGCCGCGATCAGCACCGCCCCGACCGCCGGCCCGATCAGCATGACCATTGCGCCGAGCGCCTCGCGTAGTCCCAGCAACCGCTCGGCGCTCGTCCGCCCGGTCCGGATGATGCCCGGGATCATCGCTTCCCGGGCGGTCAGTCCCGGCACGTCGCCGAACGAGCCAATCACCGCGAACAGCACGAACCAGCCGAGCGCGAGCCCGACGGTGGCATCGACCAAGGGCAGTGCGGCAATCGAGAGCGCGGAGATCACATCGGTGAGCACGGCCGCTGTACGCCGGTTGATCCGGTCGATCACCACGCCCATGACCAGTCCCGCGACGGCCGCGGGCAGCGCCGAGGCAACGGCGACCGCACCGGTGGCGAGCACGCTGCCGGTGGTCTGCAGGACCAGCAACGGCAGGACCACCCCAGCAATGGAGTTACCCAGCATAGATAGGACGTAGGAAGCCAAATAGGCCCACGACACCTTGCTCATACGATCATCGCAAACCATGACGCTGCGTCGGGGTCAACTCCACGGCGTCCACCGGGGAAGTGTGGCGCTGCCCCGATCAACCAATTCCCCTCCGAACGGGGGAGACGAGCGCTCGTCCAGCTCATCGACGGCCACGGGTCGACTGCGCGCGAAGCAGGTAACGGAACGTCATGACAGCACGCGTGACTCGCTCTAGCGGCGAGAACGCTCTCCGATCCCCGCCGTCCTCAGCACACCGAAGGGTCAATGCGACCGATTCCCTATTCCTTGCGGGGTGACTGCGTGGCGAAGTAGTGACCGAGCATGTCGGTCGTCCAGTGCGCTTGACACACCTCGCCACGGGGACCGAACTCAACAAACCATGGCTTGATATCAAGCACCGGGGTGCTGTCAACCGCATCAAGCCCCTCAACGTGTAGGTCTAGCCCGTCCACTTTGAGTAGACGGCAGCGCGACACACCAAGCCAGTTGATCCGTCTCATGTTTCGGTGACCAAAGATACCCACTTCCGGCCAGTCTGGGTTGTCTCGTGGCCGGCGGGCGCCGAGGTTAAGGTCCGTCGGGTCGGTAAGGTGAAAGCGAAAGACGACTTCGAGGTGAGAGAACGCGTCAAGCCCTTTGGTAGACTCAGGGGTGAAGCGCTTCTCGTCGATTCGAACGATCGCCCGCACCCCTCCCCAGTAGTCGTCAGTCGGTTCGGTCCTTCCTCCCACGACGTGTGCGATTGGTTCCACGGTGAAAGCCTCGCCCATTCGAACCTCCCTGCCCCGATCTGCAGATGCTGCACCTTACGAGAAGATGGCTAGATAGCGTTCCGCGCGCGCATCGACCTCAGCAACAGCGCCGCTCCTCGTCTGCCGAAATGGCGAGAGTGCGGCCCTCATCTCGGCTGCGACTTGTCGAGCCCTACCAGAACGAACGCCCTCCATAGCCTCAAGCGATCTTGACCAGGTAGCACACGCTTCCTCTAGGTCCCCCTGCCGAGCCTGCACCATTCCGAGATAGCCGAGCGTAACCGCGTGCGTGCGGGTGAAGGATGACGCCTGGCGGGTACGTACGCTCAGGCGAAATTGGCTGATCGCAGCTCTGAGATCTCCGGTGTCACGCAGCGCGCAAGCCGTCTCGTGACCGAGGCTTGCCTGACCGAAAAAGAAGACCCGCCCCGGCGCCTCTCTGCGATGCTCCAGGTCTACCGCCTGATGGGCCATTGCGCGGAGGACATGCGCCGCCATTGCTGGATCACCGGCCTCGGCCGCAAGCTTGACAGCGGAACTGAAATAGCGTTGGGCTAACGCGCGCTCCCCGTTGTCGAACCCCATCCATCCTGAAAGATAGGCTAGTTCGCTTGCCCCCGTAAACATGTCTCGGCGTACCTGCTCGTCCGCATACTGGCCCCGGAGAAACACGGACACGTCCGCCGTGAGGTACTGAACAACAGCGGTACGTGCATGACCCCCACCAGGGCGTTGATCCACATGGGAGAACAACGTATCGACGTGCCAGTCAAGCCCGTCCTGGGAGAGCGACGGTTGAGGTGGTAGCCCGATCTCTTCGAGAGTTACGACGCGTTGGAGCTTCCTGGACAGAGCTCCGACCAAGATCAGCGACGCCGGTCCCGATGGCATCGTGCCTCGGACCCAGTGCGAGACATGGGAACGGCCAATACCAGCGTACTCCGTGACTCCACTCTCGATCGCGACCTGTGCGACGACCCTTGCAATGTGGGCATGGGACAGGCCTGCTTCGGCAATCGCCGCCACGAGCTTGGCGTTGCCAACGCTGTTGCGCGCCACAGGTCGCCTCCCGCACCACTGGTGATCTTTCACCACGTTTACCGGTTCTTGATGCTCGAGAGCATACCCACAGAGCATGATTCGCGGTTCGCTACAGGTACCGCCGATCACTCCGGAAGGATCGTCAAGCGCCGGCAGACGTGAGTCGTCCTATCAGGAGTGCTCAACGGAACATTTAATGGCCCCCCGCTGCTTCGTGTCGTATTGATCGCCGTGGTGGTGGGTGAGAGTGAGGCGCGCGTCGTCGGACGCGGGCTGCCGTGCTGCGGCAACGGCGCGCGCCCGCCACCTGGGAGGTGTACAGATGGCAACGTACTTCCGCAATGATCAGATCGAACGCGCACAGACAGTGCTGGAGCGGCATAGCATGTCGAGCGCCCACGGCCGGTGCCGGGCATGCGACGTTCCCGGCCCCTGTGCCGATCAGGAACACGCATCACCGATGGTCGTAAAGGCGCTGCGGCTGCCCCGCCGGGTGCCAGGGCTGACCGAGCCGCACCTGATCGGCGTCCGGCACCTGGACAGACCGGGTTGGTTCGAGGCGGTGCGTCGAGTGCCGCCGGTATCAATGTCGCGCTCCGGCGAGGTGGTGCCGCACACCGTTGAAGTGTCTCCCCGCTCCGGGGCCTGGCCGCGCCAATCGAGAGGGAGGCTCTGATGCGGCGAGGCGCGCCGAACCCTTCGGTCACAGTGGGATCCCAGACCACAATCCCTGACGTACGGGAACTGCTGGCCTGCGCCGAGGCGGTTATCGCTTCCCACACCAGCCGCGATGGAATCTGCGCGGGGTGCCTCGACTGGTGGGCGCGGCTGGCACCGGTCCCGTGTGAACAGGCCCGATGGGCGCAGGCCGTCCGAAAGCGATTCGGCAGCACCGACGCGACCGAACTCTCCGCCGAGAGTGCCGCATGAGCCAGGCCAACGTAGACCATGCGCGGGCGCCCCCGCACCGCGGAGGCCACTTCGTCGATCTGTCCTCATCGACCTGCCAGGAGGTTTCATGTCCCCGACGAGCCCAGTTCTGTCACGTCCGGTGACCGACGACCCGCTGTACCCGGCCCCCGGGTACCTACCTCTGGGTCGCCCGCTGGATGCTGTTGGCGGCGACGACGACGTGCAGTCTAGCCCCACCGACCGGCGTCCGTTCGCTCCGCTTCGCCACCGTGCCAGCACGGCCGATCCCGGTGAACCTGACCACGGTTCGCTACGACCCGGACCGACAGCTGTCGGTCGACCCCACGGGAACCCCGGTCCTGGGCAAGCACTCGACCGGGGCAACCAGCACCCGGACCTCGGACGGGCACAAGAGCATGGATTCCGACACCGATCACACCGAGGACTGAACCGGTGGGCGACGAGCGTACGGTGTTGGTGCCGACCCAGCCGTACGACGTAACCGCCGACTATGTGGTGGCGGAGCTGGCAGCACGGGACGTGCCGGTGTTCCGGTGCGACCCCGGCGACTTCCCGCAGCGGTTGACGCTCGTCGCGCGGTGGGGCGAAGGCTGGCACAGCAGCCTTCGCCCCACCGGCCACCGCACCCCGCTGCACAACCTCGGGTGCGCCTACTACCGGCGCCCGACGGCGTTCGAGCTTCCGGCGCACCTGACCGACGAAGAACGCCGCTGGGCTGCCCGCGAGGCACGCATGAACCTGGGCGGGGTGCTCGCCGCGCACCCAAGGTGGCTCAACCACCCACATGACAGCATGGTTACCGCCACGCCCTGGCCGAGGACGGACCCCGGAGTGTTCACCCTCGCCCTGAAACGGACCTAATCCCCCAGGCCGCCCTCTCCCGGAGGAGCGCGTCGCCAGTCCGGTACAGCTCGATCAGGAGTGGCTTGAGGGTCCGGCCGACTGGGGTGAGTTGGTAGATGACATGAGAGGGGAAGCCCTTTTGGCGCTCGTGCTCGACCAGGTCGGCCCGCGCCAGCGTGGCGAGCCGCTCGCTCAAGACCTTTGCGCTCAGCCTGGGCAGTGCGACCCGAAGCTGACTGAAGGAACGGGGCCCGTGCATCAGTTCCCGTAGGAGCAGCGTCGTCCATCGGCCGGCGACGGCAGCGAGTGCCACCTCCACCGGGCAGGTCGGCTCCGGATGTCTCGTTTCACCTCGGGTGTCTAGAACGAGGTCACGATCCCAGCCGTCGCTCACCGTTTGGTTACCTGCGACGGGCTCGGTTTGACTGACCGTATGCCAACTGACTCCACCAACCATCCTGTCATTGTCGCTCTCACCGACGACGCCAGCCAGCACCCGCTGGTCTTCGCTCGAGCCTTCAACTCCGGGGACGTCGGTGCTGTTGAGCAGGTTTACGAACCGGACGGCGTCTTTGTCGCCACGCCGGGCCAACCTGTCACCGGCGCCGCCCGGGCCGCGGCCAATCAACGATTCCTCGGCCTGGGGCTACCCATCGACGTTCGCCCACGGCATGTGTACGTAGCCGACGACATCGCCCTGTTGATCGTCGACTGGACGATAGACGGCCAGGGTCCCGACGGGAAGCATGTGCACCTGGAGGGCACGGCTACCGACGTGGCACGGCGAGGGCCGGACGGCCGCTGGCGGTACGTCATCGACAACCCGTTCGGCACAGATAGGCCGAATGACCCACAATAGTTGTGGCAGTGAAACGTCGAAAGGCCGGCACGAGCGGTCGCTTCTGACGGGTGCGTCGTGGCCGCTACGGGAAGGGGTGCGGCACGAGGCGGAGGTCGGCGTCGGTCAGTTCGGCGTCGGTGAGGCCCGCCACCGCGGGCGCGGTCCGCAGCCGCGCCAGGTGCGGAGCCCGCTGCCGAAGCCAGCCGAAGTCGATCGGAAGCAGGCCGGGCACGATCGTGCAGACTGACCGGAGTCCGACCGCCTCCTGTTCTGGTGTGGTCTGGTCCACCGTGATCGCCTCAAGCCCACGCGCCGCCAGCAGGTCGAGCACCCGGCGCAGGTCGTCGCGGAGGTCCGGCGTGCCGGGGGGCCGGTAGCCGGCGAAGAGGTGCTCGATGGGGAGCGCGCCACGGTCGTCGAGGTAGCTCGCGGCGTGCCCCGCCATCCGGGGTAGGCCGAAGAGTGCCGCGTGGTCCGGCAGCCGGCGGACGAGGGTGTAGTCGTCGGCCATCCGTTCCAGCTCGGCCCGGCGCCGACGCACCGTGGTGGGCTGGTGCGGGATGTAGGTGAGCGCCTCGGCCAGCGCGCCGGTGACCGCCTGCCGCGGGTCGAGGTGGGCGGCGGCGGCGAAGGAGAGCAGCCCGGGACCGCCGTCGTGGCGGACGGCGAGACTGGTGACCACGGGTACGTCGAGGTCGATCCGGTTGTCGAAGGCGTAGAGCCGGTAGCCCTGCAGCTCGGCGCGGTCGACCAACGCGCGCACGACCGGCGGGCAGGTGTCGAGGTCGATTCGGGGCAGGGCCAGGTTGCCGTACCAGGCGAGCAGGAACGCGTCCCGCTCGATCAGCTCCAGTAGTCCGAACAGGACGGCCTCCGCCAGGCAGCTGCCGGTGGCGCAGCCGCTGGAGGAGGAGAGGACGAAGGTGTCGCCGGCGGCGGGCGAGCTGTAGAAGCACAGCCGGCGCGGCACCAGTACGGGCCTGCCAGTGTGCAGGTTCTGGCCCCACACCCAGGGGATCGGTTGTTCTGGGTCGAACCGGCGCAGGATCGGGTCGGTGTCGTACACCTCGTCGGGGTGCCGGCCGCAGCGGTCCGGGTGTAGCGCCTCCGGGCCGAGGTCGGCGTAGGCGGCGAGGACCGGGGTGACGTTGCGCCGTCGGTGGGTCCCGGCGTAGCGCTCCAGCCCTTCGAGGTGGGCGAGTGCGCGGCTCGCGTCGTAGCCGCTGGACTGGCCGCTCCAGGAGACGTCGAGCAGCCCCCCGTAGCCGCGGATGAAGACGCTGCCGGTCACCGGTGCGGTGGTCGGTGACGTGATGGTGAGCGCGGTACCCGCACCGAGTACGCCGCAGACCGGGTTGACCAGCGCAGCCGCTGGCAACGGATAGTCGTCGGGGGTACGCAGCCGGTACGTGTCGGGGCACGGCTTGGGTCGGGGTTGGTGCGCGAGCACCAGCGGGTCAGGCGTGTCGGGTCGTTGCGGGGCGCAGCTGGGGCAGCACGGCTCGGCCAGCAGCGGGTAGGTGCGAACCCTCAGGCTGGCCAGGTCGAGCTGGCTGACCCGGGGCAGCGGGGTGCTGTGCCGGTCCCAGCTTGGCGGCGGCGGCAGTGGTGGGCCGGTGTGGCTGGCGCGGTAGAGCTCCCAGACGGCATCGAGCTGGTAGGCGGTCAGCTGCGGCCACGGGCCGACCGCGGTCGTCTCGTCACCGACCTCCAGGGCGTCCCGTTGGCTGCGGCTACGCAGCCGCTGCCACCGGATGGCCAGGCAGTGCCCGCAGGCCCGGTCCGCCGGGCCGCCGAGCGGTCCGATCAGCACGGCGGCGGCGGTGAGGTGCACGGTGGCGGCGCACCGGTCCGGGTCGGCCACGGCGGGCGCGGCGACGTCGCCCAGCGTCACCACCCGCGGCGCCCCTGCGGGTCGCCGGGCCCGCCGGCCTTCGGCGGCACCGGTCGGCTGGGCCAGCCAACGGCGGCACAGGTGCTGTCGGAGTTGGGCCGCGGCGGCGGCGAGAGGGGTGGGGTGCGCTGCCGCCGCGGTGCCGGTCATGAGTCGTTGCTCCAGCGGAAGGTCCGGACTCCGACGACCGCGAACACGGCGGTGAAGACGACCAGTGCGGCGCACGAGATCAGGTAATCGGTCATGGTGCCGAAGCCGGTGAAGGCGTACGTGATGCCGTCGTTGACGTAGCGCATCGGCAGCACCCGGGAGACCTCCTGTAGCCAGGTCGGCATCAGCTCGAGGGGGTAGAACGAGCCGGAGAGGAAGGCCATCGGCACCACGACGCAGTTGGCGATCGCGGCGACGGCCTCCGGGGTGTTGGCCGCGGATCCGACGATCAGGCCGAGGGCGAGGAAGGCGGTCACCGCGAGCAGCATGATCGGGATGGCGAGCGGCCAGGTCGCGTCCGGGCGCATGCCGAAGACCGGCAGCATGGCGACGCCGACGAAGAGCACGCACTGCGCCGCCCCGATGCCCAGTGCGACCACGTAGCGGGAACCGATCACCGACCAGATGCTGGTCGGGGAGAGCCGGATGATCCGCAGCAGGTCGTCGTTGCGCCACTGCATCAGGGTGAAGGCCACGCCGAAGAGGGCGGCGTTGGCCAGGCCCCAGGAGAGCACGCCCGGGGCGATGTAGTCGACGTATCCGCGGCCGGTGTCGGCGACCTCCTGGTTGCGGAAGATCAGCGCGAAGATGACCAGGAAGATCAGGGGAAAGGCGAAGGTGAAGAAGACCGTCGTGGCGTCGCGGACGGCCGCCTTGTAGACGGCTCGGGAGAGTGCGGCGTATGCGCTCATGCCTGCGGCGCTCCGATCAGCTCGAGGTAGACGTCTTCCAGGGTGGCCGGCCGGGTCTCCACGTCGTCCAGGTCAGCTTCACCGTCGAGGGCGGCGAGCACCCGGGCCGTGTGCGCGGTCTGCAGCACGAGCATGCCGTCCTCGACGGCGACCCCGTTGACGCCGTCGAGGGTGCCGGCCTGTTCCGGGCTGAGCCGGCCGGCGGGGATGACCAGTCGGGTACCGATGCCGGAGCGGGCGATCAGCTCGCGGGGGCTGTCGAGCGCGAGGACGCGCCCGGCGGAGAGGATCGCGACCCGGTCGCAGAGGGTCTGCGCCTCGTCCAGGTGGTGGGTGGTGTAGACGATGGTCTTGCCGATCGCCTTCAGGTTGCGCAGCATCTGGCCGAGGTCGCGGCGGGCCTCCGGGTCCAGCGCGGCGGTGGGTTCGTCCAGGAAGACCACCTCCGGGTCGTGGACGAGGGTGGAGGCGATGGCGAGGCGCTGGCGCTGACCGCCGGAGATCTTGGTGACCCGGATGTCCCCGGAATCGGTCAGCCCGACCAGGTCCAGCGCCTTCTCGGCGGTGGCTGGGGGGAGGCCGTAGAGGGCGGCGACGGTCACCAGGTGCTCGCGGGCGGTCAGCCGGGTGAAGAAGGCCGAGCGCTGGGTCTGCACGCCGATCCGGGGCAGCAGGTCGAGGTTGCGTGGCGCTGGTGCCATGCCCAGCACGGTGATGGTGCCGGTGTCGGGGAGGCGCAGTCCCTCGATCATCTCGATGAGGGTGGTCTTGCCGGCACCGTTGGGGCCGAGCAGCCCGAAGAACTCGCCGCGGCCGATCGAGATGGAGACCTCGTCGGCCGCCCGCACCTCGCCATACGATTTGCTCACGGCGTCCAGCACGATCGCCGGACTGTCGATGGATGACATCGGCTCGCCTTTCACTGGTTGTTCTCACTGGTTGGTGGTGCGGGAATCCGGTCCGCCGGCCGGGGCCGACCGGGTCGGGCCAGCCAGCCGGCGACGGTCAGACCGACGATGGCGGCCGGCAGGACGTAGGCGAGCGCGCCGAGGGCGGGCCGAAGCAGGGCGCCCAGGTAGACGATCACGAAACTGGCGGCGGCAACGCTCGCCAGCAGCCAGCCGGCGGCGAAGAGCCCGAGGCAGACCGCGGCCCGTCGCGGGTAACGGCGGCTGGGGCGGCGCAGCAGGCGCCGGGGAAGGGTCGCCAGGTAACGGCGGCTCTCCGGGGCCAGGTCCAGCTGGTCCAGCAGGTGACTGAGGACCTTGTAGCCGTCCAGTGGCGGCAGGGCGATGACGTTGACCAGCGTCTGGGCCGCCCCGACCAGCATGAACGCGCTGAGTATCCGGTCGGCGAAGGCGCTGGTCAGCACGATGAGGGCGGCGCCGGCGAGCAGCAGGACCAGCCCGTTGGCCACCGCGCCGGCCGACGCGATCAGCACCTGCTGGGACCGATGCGGTAGGTAGAGGTAGTCCTCGACCTTGCAGGTGAGGGTGACCAGGTTGATCCGGTTGACGGTGGCACCGAAGTGGACGGCCACCACCCCGTGCGCGAACTCGTGCAGGGCCGCGCTCGACCAGGCGAGCAACGCCAGCGCCACCAGGCTGACCGGGTCGGTGAAGGCCGGGCGGGCGGTCTGCCAGAGCGGGCCGAGCCGCAGCCCGACCAGCACGAGCAGCGCGACGACGAGGATGGCGACCAGCGCGAAGACCGCCGGGCGCAGCAGGAACCGCAGCCGGTGCGCCCACCATCCCAGCGCGCCGGAGCGTTTCGGGTCGGCCGTCGTCCGCTCGCCGTCGCCCGACGCGGTGGCGGGCTCGGCGGGGTGAACGGCCAGCAGGTCCCGCTCGTGGAGGAGCCACAGCAGCCGGGTCCAGTGCGCGGCACCGAGACGGCGACCGTACTCGTCGGCGTACTCGGTGCCGACCTCCCCGAGGGATCGGACGCCGTCGAGGCGACGGAGCAGGAACTGCTCCTTCGGCGGGATCTCGAACGCCCGGCCGGTGCGCCGGTCCTTGAGCAGATAGACCGTGTCGGGGCCACGCCGCAACGGCCGCGAGAAGATCAGGTCTTCGCGCAGCCGGGGGCGTTTGGCCAGCAGGCCCGGAGGCGTCACGACGACACCGCCGACTCCCGCAGTACCCGGGCGAGCAGATAGGAGAGGTACGCCTCGTCGCGGATGGTGGCGTGCAGCCGGTTGTTGGTCATGTGGAGGTACGGCGAGAGCAGGAACGGGAGGGCCTCCCCCGGGTCGGTGATGACCCGGTCGTCGCCGCTCCACGCGCTGACCGTCAGCTCGCCGGAGGCGGCCAGGGCGAGCACCTTCTCGCGGAGTTGGGCCGTGTGCTCGGCCCACCCGCGTAGGAAGCCGGGGAGTCGCTGTGTCTCGCCCTGCCCGACGAGGGCGAGAATCTGTCGTACACGACGGCCGAGCTCACCGGCGACGCTGTCATACATTCGCGTGTACTCGTCGATGCCGATGAGGTTGGTGCCGGCGAAGGCCTGGTGCCAGTAGTGGTGGTACCGGTCGAGGAAGTCCACCAGCTGTTCCCGGTCGGGCAGGAAGGTGCCGGCGTGTACCGTCATCAGCTGCGCGGCGGTGCCCAGCAGCACCGGGCGCAGGTGCAGGTTCATCGACGAGATGGCGTGCAGCACCGTGTCGCTGGAGTGCTGGAAGTGCCACTCGGCGACCTCAATACCCGCCGGCCCGCCGTACTTGCCGTACTCCGGTGCGTAGGGCCGGTAGCTGTATGAGTTGTTGGGGCTGAGCAGCATCTGTCCGGCGGCGTCGACCAGCTCCGCCGGCCGCCCGTCGGGGAACTCCAGCGCGAAGAGGATGTCGTAGAGCTCCCGCAGGTAGCCGGTGCCCATCGCGTACAGCGCGGGGCGGGTGGTGAGGAAGCGGCTCACCGCCGCCTCGGCGCGTGCCCGCACCGCCGGTTCGTCGGCCGGGGTACGCGGCCGCAGCCGCAGCCGCACGTGTGGCCCCTCCAGCCAGTAGTTGATGAAGAAGTGGCCGGCGAGCAGCTCCGCTTCGATGAGCTCCCGGATGAGCGGCGCCACGCAGTCCACCAGCAACGGTTGTGGGTTGGCCGCGTAGAAGATGTGCAGCGAGACCCACTCTCCCCGCCGGTCGGCGGTCTCCTCGGCGTTGGTGGGCGCGGCGGCGGACGCGGTCATCGGCTGCTACCTCCGGATCGTGGTGCGGCGACGGTTCGCCGCGCGGGAACGCGGAGGGTCTCCGCGTTGACACGAGAGGTCTCCGCGTTGACCCGGAAGGTCTCCACGGCCAGCTCGCTGACGTGTCCACCGCGCGCGCTGTGGGCAGCCAGTTCACTCGCGGCGGGCAGCAACTCGCGCAGGACGACCTGGTCGTCCGGATCAGTCAGCGCGGCACGCAGGGCCTGCAGCGACAGCGCGCTTGCGAAGTCGACGTACTGCGGCTTCGGGTTGGCCGTGCGCGGACCGGAACGGGCCGGGTAGATGGTGGCGAACGCCTGCTCGGGCAGGCCGTGCCGGGCCTGCCACCGACGCCAGGCCAGGAACGCCGCCGGGTCGGTGCCGGGGTCACCCGAGTCGGGAAGCCCGCGGACCGGCGCCGACCAGCTTCGGCGGCTGAGCACAATGTTGCCGAGGCGCAGCCGGGGTCGGACGGTAACACCGTCGCTGGTGGCCGCCGGCACCCCACGCCACACGTCGAGCCGCACCAGCGACGCCGGCGAGAGCAGCAGCAGGGTCCGCGGGATCTGCGGCAGCGCCATCGGCACCAGGTAGCCCAGGTACACGGCGACGACCTCCTTGTCGAGGCGGGTCGAGCGCAGGACCACCCGGTCGGTCTCCGGATCGTGGGCCAGGTAGAGGTCGTCGAGGGTGAGCTGCCGGTCGGCCGGGACGCTGCTGGTGTCGCCGGGACACACGATCACGTGGTCGGTGAGCCGGGCGTGCAGGTTCAGGTTGGTGGTGGCCGCTCCCCCGGTCAGCTCGGCGAAGACCACGCCCGGCGGGGTGAGCTCCGCCGTCTGGGCACGTAACCGCTCGGCGAGGGTCGGGGTGTCGGCGTCGAAGCAGTGGGTGAACCGACTGAACGGGAAGGAGAGTCCACCGAAGGACTGGTTGAGCACCAGCAGCGGGTCGGGCTCGCGGAGGGCCAGTTGAACGAAGTGCCCCATCGGGTGGACCTGGTGGGCGGTGGCGCCGAGCAGCGCGCCCACCTCGTCGAACAGCTCGACGGGCAGGGACAGCTCGGGGCACCGGGGGTCGGCGTCGGCGAGCGCCGCCACCCGCTTGGCGAAGAGCTGTCGGGCCTGGTCGAGCGCGGTCATCTCGGGCCGGCCCAGCCAGTTCTCCTCCGGCGTGTAGCTACCGTCCGCGGCGAACGGGCGGCGCCCCGCCGTGTACGAGGAGTACTGGTCGTAGAGGTCGTCGTGGAAGTCCTCGACCAGCCGCAGCAGGTCGTCGCAGCGGCCGCCGACGCCGAACCGGGCCAGGAAGAAGCCGTGGAACATGATCCGGTGCGACAGGTTCTGGTCGAAGGCGGGCAGGATCCGTTCCACGGCGGCGAGGTTCGCGCCGACCAACCGCTGCCAGGGTGGGGCCGCGATGGCGACCGGTGCACCGGCCACCCGGCTGTCCTCGTACAGGAGCGTCTGCGGCAGGGTCGGGTTCTCCTCGCCGAGGGAGCGCATCACCGCGCGTACCCCGTCCCGCAGTCGGTGCCGCAGGTCGCGACGCCGGCCGAGGTCTCCCTGCCGGTAGGCGTCCACCAGCCGCATGATCTCGTGGAGTTGGTGGACGAGTTGTCCGGCCCACGGCCGGTCCAGGCGCCCCAGGGTGTCGGCGAGGGCGCGGATCGGGTCGGTGGCGTGCACGTCGGTGTCGAGGCCGACCAGCCGCAGCATTCCCAGCTCCAGCAGCGTCGACAGATAGGTCTCGCCATCGGGCCGGTCGGCCCCGGTGTCCCGGCAGAGCCGGTCCACCAGCTCAGCACAGCGCATCGTGCGGCGCTGCTGCAACAGGGCGGTGAGCCCGTCCAGGACGCCGCTGCGGCGAAGGAAGAAGAGACCGTCGCGGACCGAGTCGAAGCTGACCGTGGCGCTGTCGTCGCCGGCGGTGACCCAGTGCCGCACGTAGCGGATCCGGTCCGCGTCGCGGCGCCACCCTGGGCTCAGCTCCACCATCAGGTCGCCGCGCCGCCGCGGGTCGGCGGTGACCAGCTCGGCGAGCCGGGCGACCAGCACGACGTTGAGGCGTACGTGCTGATGCCACTGCGCGTTGACGGGGAAGTCGAGCTGGGATCCGGTGTCGGTGAAGTGGCCGAGGGCAACGGCGGTGAAGGTGCTGAACGGGCTGGTCTTACCGGCGGTGCGGTACAGGTAGGACAGCAGCGAGCGCTCGACGCGGCGGGTCCGTTTGTTCGCCGGCCGGGTCAGCTCCGGTGCGCTCCCGGCGGCCAGCTGTTCGTCGAGGGTCGGTGAGGCGAGTTGGAGCCCACCGCGCAGGCGTGGCTCGTCGGCCAGCCGCCACAGCTCGGCACGGGCCTGGGCGAGGTCGGCGGCGAGGATCGCGCTGCCCTCGTCCTGGTGCCGGGCGAGCTGCGTGCGTCGCCGGAGCCAGCGCTGAACGACCGGCAGGGCCGCCGGTCGGGTCTGCTCGACCGCGGCGAGGGCCGGCCCGGGCGCGGCCGGCAGGGCGTTGTTGAAGACCTGTCGGCGCAGCGTCAGCAGCCGCCGGCGGACCGACTCGTCCTCATTGTCGTTGACCAGCTCGTACAGGAGTTGGCTGAGCTGCGCCCCGTCGGTGCGGAGCTGACGCTCCAGGGCTAGTGCCTCGTCGGCCCAGGTGCGGGCTGCCGGGCAGCGGAGCAGGTCGACCGTCGAGAGGGGAAGACCGGCGATCCGGGCGGTGAAGTACGCACCGGTACGCCAGCCGGCGGGGGCGGCCACGTCCGGTAGCGGGCCCGGCGCTGGCACGGCCTGCCTCACCGCAGCTCGTATCGGTAGTTGCCGAGCTGCCCGCGCTCCTCGCCGGCGAGCATGATGAGCAGCGGGAACTCGTCGCTGCCGGTGAGTCCCAGCTCCTTGACGTAGGAGACGCCGTCGAAGCCCAGCGCGACTCCCGCGCCCAGCCGCAGCGCGGCGGCGACGGTGTAGAAGGTCTGGGCCATCGCGCCGATGGTGGCGTTGGCGAGGTTGTAGCCCCGGTCGCCGGTGGCGTCGAGCACCGCGTGCGTGCGGACCGTCGCGACGAGGACGACCGCTGCCTGCTCCAGGTTGTAGTTGGCCAGGGTGTAGTTGCGTTGCAGGAACGCCCCGGGTGGGCCACTGGTGATGGCGACGAGGCTGTGCTCCTGCGGGTCGTACGCGTACCCTCCGGCGGGCACGGCGGCCACGGCGTTGACGAAGGCGTAGATCCGCGCCAGCGGACGATCGGCGGGACCGTCGATCTCGGCTGGCACGGTGCTGGCGGCGGTGGCCTTCAGCAGCGCGGCGAGGTGCTCCGCCGCCATGGGGCGGTTCCGTAGAAACCGGCCGAAGCTACTGCGGCGGGCGGTGAGGGCGGCCGCCACGGGCAGCGTCAGCGGCGCGGCGGTGGGGAGTGGCCGGCGGCTTCCGCCCGGCGGCACCGGGTGGGCGGCGGCGGACGCCAACGCCCCGATGGCGGGTCGGTCGACCGACGCGGCGGTGCTGCGGCTGACCCGCCGTAGGGTGTCGAAGTGGAGTAGCGTCCGGGACCGCTCCTGGTCGTGGTGCCGTACCCGGACCGTCGGCGACTCCCCGCGACCGGTGGGGGCGAGGGGCGTGGATGCGGGGGGCGTGGATGCGGCGGGCGTGGGTGCGGCCCAGGTCAGGGGTACGGCGGCGAAGAGCGCCTCATCCTCGGGGGTGAGCCCGAGCAGGTCGGCGACGGCCGCCTGGTCGAACCAGAGCACGGGCCGGATCTGCCGGCCGTGAGCGCCGGCCCAGAGCCGCCACGACTGCAGCAGAGCACCCAGGTCCATCGATACCACGTGGTACGAGAAGTTGTTGTACTTGAAGGCGTTCTGCCAGTACTTCACCCCGACGATCAGAAACTGGCTGGCGGGGCGGGGTGGGGCTACCGCCGCATTCACCCGGGCGCTGACGTCACCACCGAGCAGCCGCTGCATCGCGTGCCGGGTGTGCGCGTAGTAGTAGACACCGGGGGTGACTCCGGCTCCGGGCCCGGCGACCCAGTAGACGCTGCACGGGTAGAGACCTCCGCCGGAGGCGGCGCCGCGGTGCCAGTTGGCGTACGCGTACGACGGCAGCACTCCCAGGTCGGAGTTGGCCTGGATGCCCAGCCGCCGTCCGAGCAGCCCGTACGAGTGGTGGAGCAGACCGGCCAGCAGCGGCAGCGTGAACGGCTCGTCGGCGTCGCCGGGGCCCCGCAGCGCGGTGTCCAGGTCGGCGTCGGCGCTCGCCGGGGCGGGCAGCCCGAAGGCGGTCGCCTGCGGGTAGTACTTGCCGCGGCGGGGTGCGTCGGCCCAGTTCGGCGCGAAGTCGGCCGGAGGCATCGGTTCACGGCTGCGATGCAGGATCGCGGTCGCGTACGCGTGGGCGAGGCCGGGGTTCTCGGTGGTCATGGCGGCACCTCACGGAAACGGGTGGGGAACGGAGTGGATTTCGTCGTCGCGCAGGTCGCGGTCGAGGAGCCCGGCGGTGCGGAACGCGGTCCGCAGCCGCCGCGCGTGCGGTGCGCGCTGGCGCAGCCAGCCGAAGTCGATCGGCAGGAGTCCCGGGACCAACACACTCACCGTCGTCAGCCCCAGCTCGCGCTGCTCGGGGGTGGTCTGATCCACGGCGATCACATCAAAACCCTGCGCGGTCACCTGCTTCAGACAGCCTTCGAGGTCGTCGCGGAGATCGGGGGTGACCGGTGGGGCGGGACGGTCCCGCTCGTACAGCTGGGTCATCGGGACCGGTGCGGTGCCGTGATCGAGCAGGAAGGCGGCGTGTCGCGCCATCTCCGGCAGGCCGTAGAGCAGCGGGTGGTCGTGCAGGCCCTGCACCCGGGAGAAGTCGGTCGTCATCCGACGCAGGCGGGTCTCGTCGGCGCGGGCGCGAACTCGCACCATCACCGAGTCGGTGGCGATTTCGCAGAGCGCCGCGGTGATCGCGGCCTGCGGGTCGAGGCTCGCCCCGCCACCGAAGGCGAGGGTACCGAGACCGCCGTCCTCGCGGACGGCCACCGCGGTCACCACCGGGATGTCGAAGGTTATCCGGGTGTCGAAGAATCGGGCCCGATAGCCGTACATCGCCAGCCGGTCAACCATCATCCGGGCCCGTGGTCGGTCGATGCTGGCCGGGTCGAGCTCCGGTAGGGCACGGCCGCCGTACCAGGCCAGCAGGAAGGCGTCGCGCTCGATCGCCTCCATCAGGCCGTGGTAGATCGCCTCCACCATGGATCCGCCGGAGGCGCAGCCGTTCGAGGTCTCCTGGACGAAACGCTCCTCGACACTCGCCGCGTGGTAGTAGGCGAGCACCTCCGGCACCAGCAGCGTGCGCTGGTCCCGCAGGGACCAGCCCCAGACCCACGTGATCGGCCGATCCACGTCGAACCGGTGCAGGTACGGATTGGCCTGGTAGACGGCGTCGGGGTAGAGCCCGCACTCGCGTGGGTCCAGGGCGTCGTCGCCCAGCTCGCGTAGCGTCGCCGTGACCGCGGTGCGCTTGCCCCGCGGGCGCAGGCCGGCGGCGCGCTCCATTCCTTCCAACACCGCGATCCGGGCGCTGCGTCGGTAGCCGTCGGCGTGCCCACCGTAGAGCGTCTCCCGGAGGAAGCGGCCACAACGCAGGGTGAACGAGCCGACCGCCGGGGAGGTGGAGAGCGAGGTGACGTCCTGCCACAGGCCGCCGCCGAGCGCCCCGCACACCGGGTTGGCGAACGCCGCGACGTTCAGCGGGTAGTCATCCAGGTCCCGGCCACGAAACGGGTCCGCCGCCGACTTCGGGGTGGCGGGCAGCTCGATCGCCGCCAGCTCCCGGGCATCGGCGACCATGGTGCCGCAGCCCGGGCACTCGGGATCGGGCAGCAGTGGCACCTGCTGCACCCGCAGGGTCGACAGGTCAACCTGAAACACCGTGCTCGGCGTCCCCGCCCCGGTGCTGGCCGGTCCGGTCCCGGGGGTACGGCCCGCCACGATCAGCGCATGCAGGAAATCCGCGACGAGCGGGGTCGCGTACGGCCAGGGACCCACTGCGGCCGTGTCACCGCCCAGCTCCACCGCGTCGCGCAGGTCACGGTGGCGCACCGCCTGCCAGCGCCGCGCGAGGCAGGTCGAACAGGCCGCTGCCGGCGGCACCGGTGCGATCAACGCCAGCTGCCCGTAGAGCAGCACCCGCGGTCCGCGCTCCGGGCGGACGGTCGCGCGGAGCTCGTCCCGCACCCCCAGCGCGACCACGTCCGCGGCGCAGCCCCGCTCGGCGAGCAGCCGGGTCAACCCGGCACAGACCAGGTCATCGGTCGCGGCCGCACCGTCGCTCACCGGTCGCCTCCGGCGGCCAGCAGCACCCGGACCGCCACCAGCCGACCCGCGGCCAGGTCCGCACCCCCGACGGGGGCCACCAGCACGTCGTAGCCGAGGTCCGGTAGTCGCTGGAGCACATCGGCCCAGCGGTAGCCGGCTCCGGCGGCGTCCACCTCCCCGTGCACCGGCACCGTGCCGGCGTCGAAGTCCACCAGCACCGGGTCGCCGGTGTCCGGTACGACCTCGGGGTCCTGCGCCCGCAGTTGGGCCTGACCGAGCAGGTCGCGTAGCGCCGCCGCGGCCGCCGTCGTCCAGTCCGGATCGGCGGTGAGCGCGTACGTCCACTGGCCGCGGCCGGGGTCGAAGGAGCGGGCCAGCAGCACCGCCACTGCGGTGTCGCGCTGTCCACCGAGGTCGAGCAGTTCCACGGTGATGCCCAGGTTCGCCGTTGACCTGGTGAGGAAGTGCAGCTCGGGGGTGATGCCGATAGTGGCTGTCCGCACCTTGTGGACGGCTTCCTGCCCGACGACGACCTGTCGTAGCCGCTGCCCGGCGAGCGCCGAGGCGAGGCCCGCCCGGACGGCCTCGGTGAGGTCCTCGCCCGCTCCCCCGCCGGCGTTGGTCGGTTCGACACCGTGCCGACGGTTGGCCGCCCCAAACGGCTCCAGTACGGACCTCGGCACTGCCACCGCCTCGCGGGTGAACAGTGACCGGGCGGTGGCCCAGGCGTCCGGCTCGGCGGTATCCCAGCCCGAGGCGAGGCCGAGCCGGGTGGCATCGACCCGTGGGAGGTCGTGGGAGGCGGGGACGACGGTCGCGATCCTGCTGGTGTTGACGACGGCCGCGATCCGCAGTGCCCGTAGCCGGGCGGCCGCGACGTGGTGGACATCAAACGCGGTCACCGTACGACGCTGGCCGCCGCCGTCGGTGAGCTCGACCGCGCCGATCTTGACCGGGGTCTGGTCCCAACGCTCGTCGTCATAGCGGCGGAACACCCCCAGGTGCGGCTGGAGTAACGGCTGGTGGGCCTCGAGCCGGGCGAGCGATTCCTCCGCCTCGGCGCCCGGGTCTGCTCCGGGGCCGGTCTCGACAGGTGCGTCGTCCAGGTCACCGGTGACCCAGGCCGATTCCGGCGGGGCCGGCCGGCAGAAGGCGCACCGGGGGTGCGGGAGCAGTTGCTCGGTCAGCACATCGAGTGCAGCGAGGTGCTGCACGATCACGCTCCCGTCGGTTTCGGCGGGTAGCGCGCCGGTGGTCAGCCGGAACACCTCGTACGCCAGTAGGTTGCCGATCATCGCGGCGAGGGGGCCGTCCGGCTCGGCGGCGGCTGGCGCGGCACCGGACGGCAACGCCGCCGCCTGCCACACCCGCCCGGCACCACCGGTCTCGTCGTTGTCGGCGAGTCGCAGCATGACGCAGCACCAGCATCCGGTCCGGCCGACACCCTGGACCGGGCCGACCAGCATCCGCCCGCCGGCGACCCAGGCGGGCAGCAGGAGCTGGCCGGGGGGAATTCCGGCCGCGAGTAGCCGCAGGGTGTCGCGGGGCGCGTCGGCCCCGGCGGCCACGACCACGATCTCCGCCGCGGCCAGCGCGGACCAGCCGACCTCGGCGTCCGCACCGAGTAGCGGCACCGCGGTCGCGGCACAGCCCGCGGCGTGCAGCTCAGCCAACTCCGGGGTGAGTCGCGGTAGGACCGCCGGCGAACCGCTCACCGTGGCGGCGCCGTTGCGCAGGAGCCCGGTGGCGCAGGCGGTGGCGACCGGGCCGCTGCCCAGTACCGCGACCGAGGTGTTCCGAAAGGTGGCGAAGCGTTGCGGTGCGCGGTCGGTGTAATGGTCGAGATAGGCGACCTGGCTCGAGAAGTGCGCGGCTACCGCCGGGCCCAGGATCGTCGCCGGGTCGACCTCCGTCTCGGGGACGTCCCGGGCGAAGCCGCGCGCGTAGAGCGCCTTCACCAGCTCACCGATCACGGCTCGCTGCCCGGCGGGCAGCCGGGCACAGATGTCCGCGACCTGATGACGCCCGTTCAGATGCGGGACGAGCAACGATGCCAGCCGGTACGCGGTCGCGGAGGAGAACCGGAAGCCGCTGGTGGCGTTGTGGAACACCACCCCGTCCTCGGCCCGGGTGAACAGCACGTCGTGGCGCACTCGCGGCCGGGTCTGCGCCACCGTGTCGTATGCCGTACTCATCGCGGGGATCCCTTCGCTCGGTGCGGCTGTCCCGGTGGACCGGGGTGGGGGGCGTGCCGTTCGGCCACCAGCTGGGCGTGTCGCCGCAGCAGGGGGCGTATCCAGTAGTGCTCCGCGGTCTCCTCGACCAGGCTGTGGTCCACCAGCCCGTCGAGCAGGTCGCGAGCCGTGTCCGGGTCAACGTCGAGCAGCTCGGCGGCGGCTGCGGCGGTGCGGTCGGTAGGCGTCGCGGTGGCCAGCCGGACGAAGGCCGCCGCCAGTGTTTCGCCGGCTCGGGCCAGGGCCTCGTCGAAGCGGTGGCCAAGTGACATGTCCGGCTCGCCGGGCAGACTCAGCCGATTCAGCGGGTCGGCACGCAGCCACTCCACCGCCGCCGCGAGTCCGGTCCGGGTGCGCAGCAGAATGCGGGTGGCGGCGATGCGCAGTGCGAGTGGCAGGTGGTCGCAGAGCGCCGCGATCTCGGCGGCACTCTGCGGGTCGGCATCGACCTGCTCGGGTCCCAGCACGGACCGGAGCAACTGGAGCGAGTCAGCGGGGTCGAGCGGTTCCACCCGGCGCAGCCAGCCGCCAAGTCGGGTAACGGGACCAGAGAGGCTTTGTCGGCTGGTCAGCAGCAGCGCGTCGCCGGGTGCCAGCAGGGTCGGCATTCCTCGCAGGTGGCTGCCGTTGACCACGTCGTCGGCGATCAGCAGTCGTCTGCCCACCTGGGCACCGTGACCTTGGTCGACCGGGGTGTGGAGCTGCCCTTGGGCGTTGTGCAGTGATGCGGCGGGCACCCGAAGTTGGCCGCCGGGGAAGTGAGGGGCTACGAGCTGCCCAACGTACTGCGCCAGCGCGGTCTTTCCGACGCCGGGTGGGCCGGTGAGCACCACGATCGGGCAGTCCGCGCGGAGGCGGTGGGCGATGGTCTCCCCGAGCGTGTCCCGTCCGATGAGGCTGGACGCGACCGGGCGCCGGGGCGCCGCGACGGCGGTGGATCGGCCCACCGGCGCGACCGGAGTGGACGTTTCGCCGCGCAGAATGGTCAGCTCCAGCGCACGCAGGGTGGGGCCAGGAACGATGCCGAGTTCGTGGCGAAGGTGTTCCCGGATCCGGCGCAGTTCGGCCAGGGCGTCCGCCTGCCGACCGGTGCGGTAGAGCACCGAGGCGAGTTGTGCGGAGAAGCGCTCGTTCGCGGGGTACGCGCGGTTGGCGGTCCAGAGGTCCACCAGCGCGGAACGGTCCTGACCGAGGCTGATCTTCAGGTCACACACCCGCTCGATCGCTTGGACCCGCTCCTCACTGATCCGCGGTACGACGTCCCGATGCAGCGTCTCGGAGGGCACGTTGGCCAGCATTGGGTCACTCCAGAGCGCGAGCGCCTCCTCCAGTCTCGCCAGTTCGGTCTCGGGCTCCGTGGCGTCGCGGGCGTGGCCGATCAGTTCGCGGAAGCGCATCAGGTCGACGGTGGCGGCGCTAGCGGTGATCCGGTAGCCGCCCGGCACCGTCTTGATCACGCTGCCGGTGATGCCGTGGCGGTGGAAGAGTTGCCGCAGCCGCAGCGTGCAGGTCTGCAACGCGGCCTTGGCCGAGGCGGGCTGTGCGTCGCCCCACACCGCCTGCTGCAGCGTGCTCACCGAGATCACCTCGTCGGGGTGCAACAACAGCGCGGCGAGCAGCGAGGTCACCTTCGACGGTGGCAGTACCAGCGTGTCCCCGCCGCTGGCGAGGGTCAACGGGCCGAGCACCCGGAACACCGCCGGTCGGGCTGGCCGGTCATCGACGGGTGGGCGCATTGCAACAGGCGCCATCGCACTCTCCCGTCCACACCAACGCCCGGTACTCGTTGACCCCGGTAGCGGCACGATGTGCTGCGTAGGATCGCCTCCTGCTGCCCGATGTGGTCTGAGACCGACCGGCACGTGCGGCGGTACTGCACAATCTGGAGCAAATAAGAAAATGCGGTTGGATAGCGCGATACAGTGGCCTCACTGCCCGTTTACTTAATCGGATTCGCGATTGTTTCACCACTGATTTCACGAATGTGTCGACCATCCACATCTGCCCGGTACGCATCGGGCACCTCCCCTCAGCTGCCAGCTGTCTCCTGGCAACGCCCGGGCAGCCAGGACCGATGGACCGGCCCGGACGACAGCGATGCTCCGGCATGGGGAAGCGAGGACGACACCGAGCCGGGCACCCGGAGCGACCCGGGGCACCGGATGCCGACCGACCTGGGCACGGGTCGCACCGCGAAGGTCGCCCGATACCAACCAAAGGCGGGCCTCAATATCTGAGCCTTGCGAAGGGGGCAGATTTCACTAATGTGAACACCTGGTAGGACTGGTGGAGGCAACCTTGCTCGACAGGCTAGGCATATCGGCGGGAATCGAAGCCGTCTACTGGGCGATGGTGGAGCATCCGACCTGGAACGTCGATGAACTCGCTACGAGCTTGGACGTTCCGGAGGCGGTCATCCGCGATGCCTTCTCCGCCCTGGCCGACCAGGCCATCATCCCACCGCCGCCCCACCAGGAAGGCACTCTGCGCTCGGTGAGCCTACGGCTCGGCCTGCTCGCCCTGCTGCACCAGGCCGAGCAGCAGACGATCACCCAGCAGGCGAAGCTCCTGGCGGCCCGGGCCTCGGTGCTCGCCCACACTGCCAGTCACGACACCCACCGCGGGCGGGAGGAGATCGTGCGGCTGGAGGGGGCCGACACCGTGTGGGAACGCCTGACCGAGCACGCCTGCACCGCGTCCGAGAGCATCATGACGCTGACCACCGGCCGGGCGATGCCCCCGGGAAGCATCGAGACCGCCAAGACGCTGACCCGGATCGCCCTCTCCCGAGGGGTGACGATCCGCCACATATACCAGGAAAGCACACTGGACGACGCCGGGTCCCGAGCATACGCCGAGCTGATGGCGGAGCAGGGCGAGGAGAGTCGGGTGATGTCCGAAGCGCCGATCCGGATGACCCTGGTCGACCGACAGTTCGCCCTCATCCCGATCGGGCCACAACCCCGCCGGGGCGCGTTGGAGATCCGCGGTAGCTCCCTGGTCTCCACGCTGTGCCTCCTCTTCGACCTGCTCTGGGAGAAGAGCAGAGAGTTCCCGAGGTCCGCCACGGCCGACGGGGACGGCCTCACGGACCAAACCGTCGCCATTCTCCGGCTACTCCGGCAAGGGCTCACCGACGAGGCGATTGGCCGCCAACTCCAACTCTCCGAGCGGACCGTCCGTCGCACCGTCCATGACCTGATGCGACGCCTCGAGGTGAAGAGTCGGTTCCAGGCCGGCGTGGAAGTGGCACTGCGCCGCTGGATTTAACCCATCGGCGGGCCACCTTCGTCGGCGGATCCGGCACCGGTGAACCGGGGCGCAATGCTGGCGCCGCCATTCGAGGTCCTCGCCCGCGACTTACCACGCTGCGCACGTGTGGAGAGGCCAGGCCGGCCGGGATTCGACACCATGAGGACATCAGCTGCCGGCATCGCCGAAAAGAGTGTGACGATGACTCCGACCAATTCCACCAGTAGTTTCGACTCCGCTGACCAGGCCGCCGTCGCCGCCGTTCCGGCACGTATGATCACCGCCTGGCGCGAACACGACGCGGACGCCTTCGCCGGGTTGTTCGCCAAGGACGGGACGCTTATCCTGCCCGGCGTGTTCGTACAGGGCCGCGACGCCATCAGGCAGTTCATGACCAACGCCTACGCCGGCCCCTACCGCGGGACAACGGTTACGGGGTCGCCGGTCGCGATCCGGCCGCTCGGCCCCGGCGCGGTGGCGGTGCTGACCGAGGGCGGCGTGATCGCGGCGGGCGCCGAGGAACTCGCGCCGGAGAACGCGATCCGGGCGTCCTGGATCCTGGTCAAGGAGCACGACGACTGGGTGCTCGCGGTCTACCAGAACTGCCCGCGCGACCGTTCCTGACCCTCCGCGGGCGCACCTTCTCATCCGGGAGTCCGCAGCTCGGCCGCCGCCCGAGAGACGGCGGCCGGTGACTTCTGTCCAGTTGCGGCACGGGGGCAGTGTTCGCCGCCACCAGCCGGATCGTCGCCCGCTTCGAACCCACATAAAGGCATACGGAGAGATGTGAGCTCACCGGCCTGACTGCGACGCTCATCGCCAGGAGACCGCGGCCACAGCCGAGCCGCGCAAAGAGAGGTGGACCGACCGATGGGGAAGAAGCCACGCCGGGCGCTGGTGCTCGGCGGCAGTTATGCGGGCCTGTTCGCCGCGCGGGTCCTGACCGAGCAGTACGACGAAGTCCTGATTGTTGACCGCGACAAGCTGGTCGGTACGCACGGATCACGCCGCGGCCGCCCGCAGGACAAGCACATCAACGCCATGCACGTCCGCGGCCTGCAGGTGACCGAGGAGTTGTTCCCGGGCTTCATCGACGAGATGAAAGCCGATGGTTGCCCAAGCGGCGACTATGCCGGGTCGTGCCGCTGGTACTTCAACGGCCAGCCGCTGGTCCGTGAGGACATCGGCTACCCCGCGGTGCCCGCCACGGCCCCGCTGATGGAACGCCACCTGCGGGAGCGAGTAGAGCAGCTACCCCGCGTACGGTTCGTCGAGCGTCACGACATCGCCGGACTGGAAGCCTCGCCGGACCGATCGAGAATCATCGGCGCCCGACTCCGAGACCTGGACAACGACCAGGACGTGCTGATCGAGGCGGACGTCGTCATCGACGCCACCGGGCGCGGCTCACGGACCCCCGCGATGCTGGCGCGATTCGGCTACGAGCGGGTTCCCGAGGAACGCATCAAGATCAACCTCGGTTACGTGACCCAGCACTACGAGTTGGACGATGATCCGTGGCACGGCGACCTGGCCATCATCCCGGTGGCCTTCCCCGCGTCCCCACGCGGTGCGATCTTCACCAAGACCGACCACGGCAAGGTGGAGCTCACCACGTACGGCCTGCTCGGCGATCACCCGCCGACCGACCAGGAGGGCTTCTACGAGTGGATCCGGTCGCTGGCCATCCCGGACATCGCCGACGCGCTGAAGTCGGCCCGCCCGATCGATGAGCCCGTCCCCTTCCACTACCCGATCACTCTGCGCCGGCGCTACGAGCGAATGACCCGGCTGCCCGCCGGCCTGCTCGTCACCGGCGACGCGGTCACGAGCTTCAACCCGGTGTACGCCCAGGGCATGACGGTGGCGGCGGTGGCCGCGCTGACCCTGCGCCAGCATCTGAGCCCGAACGACGAGCCCGACCCGGCGGCGTACTTCCGGGACCTGGCCCGCGACTGTATCGACGCCCCGTGGGAGATGACCACGACGGTTGACCTGATCTTCCCGGACGTACCCGGTCACCGTTCCCTCAAGATGCGCCTGACGCAGCGCTACCTGCGGCTCGTGCAGCTGGCGGCGACCCGCGACCCGAAGGTCACCACTGCCTACCTACGGGCCGCGGGCATGGTCGACAACCCGCAGGCGCTGATGCGGCCCGCGACGCTGTGGCGCGTGCTCCGCGGGGCCCTCGCCCGGACCTCCTCCGCCGGCCGGTCACGCCAACCGACCCTCACTCCATCGACCTGAGCCTCGCCGAGCCCGCCCGGGCCGTCGCGCCCCGCGCCCGACGGCCCGGGCTGACTCCGCTCACGCCAGGATGACCCGCGAAGGTGCCCCGCCGTCAGGGACAGGCCCTGATCGACGGGGCATCGGTCGTCGCGGCGACAGGAGGGACGCGATCAGCCGGCCTGCAGCCGCCGGCCGTCGACCTTGCCGGTCGCGGTACGCGGCAGCGCCTCGGCGACAACCCGGAACCGCAGCGGCAGCAGCACGTCGCCGAAGCGCCGCCGTACGAGCGCCCGCCACTGCTTCTGCGGCGGGTCGTCCTCACGCGACACCACATAGGCCACGAGCGAGGTGACGATTCCGTCCTCGGCGGGGACGGACAGCACGGCGCACTCACGCACCGACGGGTGCGCACAGAGCACGGCCTCGACTTCCGTCAGCTCGATCCGGTGGCCCTGGACCTTCACCTGCTGGTCGTTGCGACCGCGGAACTCCAGCAGCCCATCCGGGCGCCGCCGGCCCCGATCGCCGGTGCGGTACCACGGACCGGGGCCACGCCCGGCGATCGGACGGAATGCGGGGTGATCGCGCCCGCCCGACAGATAGCCCGGTGTGACATACGGACTGCGGACCACGATCTCCCCCTCGTCTGCCTCGGCGTCCGCGTCGTTGAGCAGCAGCACCTCACGCCCGGGGATGGCACGGCCGATCGGCACCGCCCCGGACCCGCCCCGCGGGATGGGATGCCAGGTCGCCGCGACCGTCTCGGTGGGACCGTAGAGGTTGTACAGCTCGATCTCCGGGGAGGCGCCGTGCAGCGTTGCCACCAGGTCAGGTGCAACCGCCTCACCCATCAACACCAGCCGGCGCAACGGCGGCGGCAGCGTACCGCCCGCACGAGCCAGCTCACGGGCGAAGCTCGGCACGGTCTGGAGCACGTTGACGCGCTCTTCAGCGAGCCAGTCGAGCATCCGCCGGGGGTGCGCGCGGACCTTCTCCGGCACGGGACACAGCACAGCCCCGGAGACCAGCGCGGCGAAGGTCTCGCAGATCGCTGGATCGTGCTCCGGGTGCACCCACTGGGCGACCCGGACGCCGGGGGCGAGCCCGAAGGCGGCGGCGAACCATCGGCTGAACTGGGCCAGCGCCGCGTGTGTCTGCGGTACCCCCTTGGGCCGGCCGGTGGACCCGGACGTGTGCGCGAGGTAGGCCCAATCGTTCGGCCGTACGCCCGGCTCGGGTACGGGCACCTCGGGCAGGTTCGTCACGTCCACCGGCGTAGCACCCGTGTGCGTGGCGTACCAGCTGACGAGGTCGTCCAGGACGCCGGCGGTGAGCACGGCAGCCGGGCGTACGTCGTCCAGGATCATTCGGCCGCGCTCGCCGGCCGCTCCGGTGCCGAACCAGACAAGGTGCGCACCGGCCCGCAGCACGCCGAGGAGCGCCGCATAGCGGTCCGGCCCCGGTGGCACCCGTACGGCCACCGGGCGACCGGCGAGACCGGCAAGCGCACCGGCGACCCGGCCCGCACGGGAGCGCAGGTCCCGTACGGCAAAATCCTCGGATTCCCACCGGAGCGCGATCTCCTCGGGGGCGCGTTCCCGGATAAGACGCTCTACCATCTGCACAGTCATGGCCTGAGTCTGCTTTCATTCCGGGCGCCAGTCTCCCGCCCGCGTGCTCGCCCGGAAGGAGAGCACGCGGCGAGGCCTCAGCGTTCCGGTGCCCACAGGTCGGGTGCCGTCCAGCCGTCCAGGTCGTACTCGGCAAGGCACTGCTCGGCGAAGCTCTTGTAGCCCTCGAGCAGACCGTTCGCCGTCTGCGCGTGCAGCAGTTCCACCCGAGTGTTCTCGTGGTTACCGGCGTAGTTACGTTCGTAGAGCTCGTGCCGGCCGCCGAACTCGGTGCCGGTCGCGTCCCAGAGCAGCTTCATCACCTTGACTCGCTGCTCGGCGTCAGAGCCGTCCGACCCACGCAGGTACCGGTCCAGGTACGGCCGAATCTCCGGGTTGTGGAAATCCTCGGCGCTGGAGTTCACGTAGATGAGCCCACTGGCCACGTCCTGCTGGATGATCTCCTTGACCCGCGGGTAGCCAACCTGCATGAACCAGCGGTACGCCATACCGTACTGCGGATTCGGCAGCAGCGCGCCGTTCTTCCACTGCACCGGGTTACGGGCGGCGGCGTCAGAGAGGCCCCAGAACAGGTTGCGCCACGCGAGCACCTCACCGAGCCGGCTCTGCACCCCGCGAAAGTCCTTGGTCCCGGTCAGCTCCAACGCCTTGGCCAGCAGCCCGGCGAGGAACTCCAGTTTGACCGCGAGTCGGGTGCAACCGTGGAAGGTGAATCGCTCGGCGAAACCCGACTGGCCGGCGAACATCTGCACCTTGCCGAGGTTTCCGTAGACAAACACGTTCTCCCAGGGAATCAGCACGCTGTCCAGCACCAGGATGGTGTCGTTCTCGTCCAGTCGGGAGGACAGTGGATAGTCGTACGGCGTGCCGACCGCGGCCGCGGTAGCGCTGTACGACGGGCGGCAGATCAGCTTCACTCCGGCTGCACCCATCGGCACGGTGGCGATCAGCGCGAACTCCTTCTTGCGGATCGGCAGGCCGAAGTGCGCGATGAAGTTGTAGTGGCTGAGCGCCGACCCGGTGGCGACCACCTTGGCCCCGCTGACGACCAGGCCGGAGTCCGTCTCCCGTTCCACCCGGATATAGACATCGGCCACCTCGTCCGGCGGCCGGTTGCGATCCACCGGCGGGTGCACGATGGCGTGGTTCCAGAAGAGCACCTTCTCCTGCGACTCGCGGTACCAGCGCTCAGCGTTGTCGCTGTACGGCGCGTAGAAGCCGGCGTTGGCCCCGAGCGTCCCGAGGAACGACGCCTTGTAGTCGGGGCTGCGACCCATCCAGCCATAGCTCATCCGCGCCCAGGCCGCGATCGCCCGCTGGTCGGCGACCATCTCCTCGATCGTGTGCGGGGTGCGGTAGAACGGGTGTGTGAAGCCGCCGGAGCCGGTGTCCGTGGGTGCGGTCAGCACCGCACGGTTGGCCGGGTCGTGCAGCGCTTCGTAGAGTCGAGCGGTCATCCGCACCGGGTTGCGGAAAGCCGGGTGGGTGGTGACGTCCTTGACCCGTTCCCCGTGCAGATAGACCGCCCGGTCGTCACGCAGGCTCTCGACGTACTCCTCGCCGGTCAGCGGGCGGGTCACCGCTGCGCTCCGGAGCTGCTGGGGTCCGACTCGACCAAGATCACATTGACGCTCATGCCCTCACCTTCACACCGGCTCGACGACCGGGCATCTCCTGCGATGCTCAGCGCCGGCCACACTCAGTCGCTCATTCCGTTCTCCGGATGTGCTCACTCGTGCGGTTCGACCGCGACCGCGACGCCGTCGAACGCCGCAGACCACGCAGCCGGTGCGCCTGCTGTCGCGGAGCGCACCGGCTGCTACCGGGCCGGCCCGGGTCGGGTGGAAACCCCGGGCGAGGACGCCTAACTCAACGGGTTCGCGCCTCGTGGCCGTACGGAGAGTTCCTGCTGAGTCCGCTCCAGCAGCAGGTGTGGGTCCTGCGTCTCGACCTGTCCGAGGCCGGGCGGACAGCGGTCCCAGCCGAGCAGCCGCTGCACCTCTTCCGGCAACTGCTGCACGGTCTCCCGCGGCACAGCGAGGTACTGATTCTCCTCCTGCCGCAGGTTGCCCAGGTCCAGCGCGACGGAGAGGCTGTGCCGCGACTCGGCCGTGGTGTTGGCCCCACCACCGTGGTAGACACCGCCCGGCCAGAGCAGCGCGGAGCCGGCAGGCATGACGGCCGGAACCGTCTCGGCGTAGGTCGGCGCCCGCTCGTCGTCCCAGTGGTGGCTGCCGGGAATGACCAGGGTCGCACCGTTGGCGGCGGTGAAGTCGGTCAGGGCCAGCATCAGCTGCAGCCGGCAGGGTGGACCCGGGTGCCGCCACAGATGCATCGCGTCGTCGCGGTGTAACGGCTGCCGGCCCTGGCCCGGATCGATCCGGATCGCCTGGGTGAAGCTGACCTGGATGCTCGGCGTCACGTCCATCCGGACCTTGCCGATCCACATGTGCGTGGGCCGCTGCAGCAGACGTCGGGCGGCACCGAGGAACTGCGGCTGAAGAACCACGCTGGTCATGGGCTGCGGTGACCGATGAAAGAGGCTGGACAGCCGCTTGGTCTTCTGCCCGTCGTAGCCACTCTCGCTGTAGCCGGCTGCCTCCAGGCCGGCGCCGAGGTCGGCCCGGAGCCCGGCAAGCGTCTCAGCGTCAACGAAGTCCTCGACGATCACCGCTCCGTCGCGTTCCAGGGCCTCAACGACGGCGTCGAGCGGGGCCGCCTGGTTGACGTGGGTCAGTTCGGCCACCCCGCTCACCCCCCGACGCGCACCTGGATGTCCCGGGTAAGGGTCTCCAGGTCCGGATCCTCGAACAGATCGCCGATGTCAAGCGTGACGCCCAGTTGTTCCTCGACCGCTGCGACGATCTGCACGGCGGCGATCGACTGCCCATCCAACTCGAAGAACGTGGCGCCGGGCCGGTTGGAGCCCGGCCCGAGCACGTCGGTCCAGATCGCGGCGACCCGCTGGGCGACGTCCACGGTAGCCGGCTGCTGCTGAGTGGTCATGTCGCTGCTCCTCGCACGGTTTCAGAGGTACTGGGTGTTGGGGGCGAGCCCGCAGGCCATTCGCCCGTAGAGTTCGTAGTTCGTGTTCGGGTGCATGATGGCGTGCAGGTTCAGCGCTCTGATGTCCCGCTCGATCCGTTGGATCGGCACGTCGAGCTGCAGCGACGATCCGCCGCTGGCGCCCGCGAGCACATCCACGGCCTCCTTCGCCCGCAGACATGCCGCACCGAGATCGAGGCGGGCCCGACCCCGCTCCTCCAGCGACCACGCCTGCCCCGTCGCAGCCTTCTCGTCGATCAGGTCGGCCATTCGACCAATGTGGAATGCGGCCTCGTCCACCCGCACCGTCGCATCGGCCACCTGCAGGTGCGTCACCGGCGCCGCGTCCTGCTCCGCGTAGTCCGTGTAGGTGATCTTCCGCCCGGGCAGGCGCGCCAGGAAGGCGTCCCGAGCCCCCTGCGCCAGCCCGGAAGCCACCGCCCCCACCGTCGTGCACGCAATCGGCATGAACGGCGCACGCCACATCGGCGCCGACGGGTCCTGCTGCAACGGGTGCGCTCCGCCGATCACCGGTCCCATCGGCAACAGCCGCTCTTCCGGCACGAACACCTCTTCGGCGACCGTGGAGACGCTCCCCGAGCCCCGCATCCCCGCCGTGTGCCAGTCATCGACGATGTGCAGTTCGCTCATCGGGATCAGCACCATCACCGGCTCAAACTGACCATCCGGAGCCGGCCGCACGGCGGCGTTCACATTCCACGAGCTCTGCAGGCAGCCCGTGTTGAACGACCACTTGCCGTTCACCCGGTAGCCGCCCTCGGTCGGCACCGCCATCGCCGTCGGACTGAGAATGCCGCTGATCCGCACATCCGGGTCCGCGAAAACCTCCTCCCGCACCGGATCTGGGAACAGGCCGACCATCCAACTGCTGATCATCCACACCGACGCGGTCCACGCCGTGGAACCGTCACCACGAGCCAGCTCGGCCAGCACGTCAGCAACGGTCCGCGCGTCCGACTCGAGACCGCCGAAACGACGCGGTACCCGCATCCGCAACAGGCCAGAACCGCTCAGCGATTCGAGAATCTCAGCGCTGAGTCGCCGCTGCTCCTCCGACGACTGCGCGTTCTCCCTCAGCACCGGGCCGAGGTCTGCTGCGCGTTTCACCAATTCGTTTCGCGACAGCACTGTGCCGGCATCCATTAAATCTCCTCGAGCTCTAGAGCCTTCGATCTCCACTTTCGCAGCCGTGGCCTTCGCAACGCATCTCCCGAGCTGCCCCATCACCCCGCCAGCGCGGGATCAACGACTTCCGCTCCGCAGCTTCAGCTGGGCGTATCCCCGGTTGGCCACGGTCGTGAGCAGTACGGCGGAACTGACGTGCGTACGCCCGGTGGAAAGGTCGCGCCAGACCCGCTCAAAGCGTGTCCCCTCCCGTACGGCCGGGCTGCCGGCGGTCGGCTGCAGAATCTCGTCAACGGCCCGCCAGGCCAGGTCGGTGGCCTCCCGGCAGGTGACGGCGATCCGCAGGTCCTCCTCGGCGGTGAACGCGCCGACCGGCTGCTCGGACAACTCGTGCCAGCGCCGCGAGGCTGCCAGCACGAGCGTCTCGGCGGCGTCGATCATGCCGCACGCCCGCCCGTACCAGAGCTGGTAGTCAGGGTCCTCCGCCCGGGGCGGGAAGGGCGGGAAGACCGTGGTGCGGGAGAACATCAACTCCGTGTACGCGTCGAGCGCGCCCTGGCACATGCCGACCGCGATGTGCGCACCCTCCAACGCCATCGAACTTGCCGGCGCTCCCCCGTACTGCGGGTGCTCGTGCAGTTCGCGACCCGGGGTGCCCTCGGTCACCGAGATCTCCTCAAAGTTGACCTCGATGCCGAAGTGCTCGGGGATACGCCCACCGGAGATGCGGATGCTGTGCGAGCCGCTGCCCTTGAGCCCCAGTTGCCCACCCCAGTCGTCGAGCATCTCCCACTGGTCGCGGGGCGCGATGAACAGCAACTGCCGGGGCGGGTCCGCGTCCTCCCCCACAATCATGGTGTTGCCGATCAGGTGGGTCGCGTACGGCGCGCCGGAGCAGTACCGCCAGACGCCGTCCAGGACCCAGCCGCCGTCGTCAGTGCGCCGGGCTGTTCCGTGCGGGGCGTTGACCAGCGGCGCGATGAGATCGCCGCCGCTGAAGATCTCGGCTTGGGCTTTCTCCCCGAACATGCTGCCGGCGAAGAGCGAGTGCGCCGCACCCAGGCAGTACATCCAGCCGGTGGACGGGCAGGCCCGGCAGAGGATCATCGCGATCTGTAGGAATGTGTCGAAGCCGAACTCGTAGCCGCCGTAGCGCCTGGGCACCGTAATGCGGTAGAAGCCCGCGTCCCGGAACGCCCGGTGGGTGTCCTCGGCATAGTAGGTCCGCTGCTCGGTCTCGTGCTGACGCGCCACCAGGGCGGGTGCCATGGCCCTGGCCCGCTCGATCAGCACAGCCGGGGTAACCTCCGGCTCGGGTGGCCCGGACTCGTCGTGCGCGGTGTGCTCGGTCATGACCCGGCGCCTCAGATCGCCCGGTCCGGGTCGGCCACCAGCTCACCGATCAGGCTCAGGAACTCGGCCGCCTGCCCCTCCACCTCGGCTCGCTCGAACAGGTGCCGACTGAAGCTGAGCCCGCCGACCACTTCGGTGGCGCCGAGGTGCATCGACCAGATCATCCCGTCGGGGGTCTCGGAGCCCAGCGGCTGCGGAAGGACCCGCCGCCAGATCGCCGTGTACTCGAGGTCGCCGATCTGGTGCCCCTGCATCAGGTACGGCGGCTGGACGGCCTGGAACAGGGTCGGCACCGCGTCGGGGCCGACCGAGGACATCAGCTCGGGCGCCTCGGCGAGCACGTGCAGCAACGGCAGCTCGTGCGAGAAGGCGCCGATGCAGGCCGTCCTGGTGCGGGCGACGACCTCGCGGAAGTTCCGGCAGCCGTCCAGGTCCACCCGCAACGGGACGAAGTTGAAGAACGATCCGACCGTGGACTGGAACTGGTGCCGACGGCCCGGCGCGAAGGTGGGCACCACGATGTCGGTCGCCCCGGTGCGGCGGTGCAGGAAGACAGTGAACGCGGCGAACAACACCATGAACGTCGAGCTTCGCGTCGCCTTCGCGAGCCGGGGAACCTCCGTGCTCAGCTTCGCGTCGGTGGTGAAGCGGTGGTAGCTCGTCCCGGGGTCCTGCCCGGTACGACGCACCGGCGCGGTCAGGATCCGGGCACCACGCAGCGCCTCGCGCCAGTACTCCAGTGCGGCGGCCACCGCTGGCCCCTCGGCCTCCTGCTGCTGCGCGGCGACGTAGTCCCGGTACTGGGTCACTTCAGGCAGCTGCGGCTCGTCACCGGCCGCGCGAGCGGTGTAGCACTCGGCCAGATCCCGCAGAATCACCTGGATCGACCAGACGTCGGCGGCGCTGTGGTGGGCGCACAGCACCAGGACGGAGTCCTGTTCGTCGAAGCGGCCGAGCACGGCCCGCAGCAACGGAACCTGGTCAACCGGGAACGGCCGGGTCTCCGCCTCGATCATGAGCTGCTCGGCGAGCCGCTCCCGGTCCGCGTCCGGCGACCCGTCCAGGTCGACCACCCGCAGCTCGGGTTCCACGGCAGGGAGCACGAGCTGCGAGCCGCTGTCCTCCAGCCGCACCACGGTCCGCAGCGCCTCGTGCCGCTCGACCACATCGGCCAACGCCCGGCGGATGGCCGGCACGTCAATGCGCCCGCGCACCCGCCACCCGAAGACCTCCGTGTAGTGCGGGCCGAACGGCCCGGCCTCGAAGCCCTGGGCAAAGATACGGAGAAACTGCTGCTGCAGGGAGAGCTCCGCCGTCGCCTGCTGAGTTTCCGAGGTCGTGGTCATGCGTGATCTCTCCTCACTGAAGGCTGATGCCGGCGTTGCGTAGGGCGTCCAGCAGGGTGCCGCGCTCGAGTTCGGCGGCGACCAGCTCGAGGTCGTCGGCCATGTAGCGGTCGTCCTCGAGGGTCGGCACGAGCGACCGGATGGTGTCGTACGTGACCCGGCCGGCCGGGCTCAGCCGGTCGAGTCGCCCGGAGACGTCCACCGCCTGCGCACCGGCGAGGAACTCGAGCGCCAGGATGATGTGGTTGTTGCGCAGCACCCGGCGCGCGTTGCGGGTGGCGATCAGACCCATGCTGACCACGTCCTGGTTGTCGCCGTTGGACGGCACGCTGTGGATGCTGGCCGGGCCGATCGTCCGGTTCTCCGCGATCAGCGCGGTCGCCGGGTACTGCACGCCGGCGAAGCCGCTGTGCAGCCCGGGCTCACCTTTGATCAGGAACTCCGGCAGACCGTAGTTCAGGTGCTTGCTCAGCAGGCGGTTGCTGCGTCGTTCGGACAGCACGCCGAGCTGGGTGAGCGCGATCATCAGGAAGTCCATCACGAACGCGACCGGTTGGCCGTGGAAGTTCGCGCCGTGGAAGACCTCCCGGTCGGTGAAGAACAACGGGTTGTCGTTGGCCGAGTTGAGCTCGATCTCAAGCTTGAGCCTGGTGTGCTCGAGGGTGTCCCGGACCGCCCCGATCACCTGCGGAACGCAGCGCAGCGAGTACGCCTTCTGCAGGAAGACGTCGGAGCGGAACACCGCGCCGTTGCCGTTGCCGTTCTCCTTGCTGGCGGCGACCTGCCGGCGGAGATCCGCATGCTCGACGGTCAACCTGCTGCCGTTCATCAGCGCACGCATGTTGGCGGCGCTGGTGATCTGCCCGGCGTGCGGACGGGCCTCGTGGCCCTCTGGCTGAAACGGACTCAGCGAGCCCTGCAGCACCTCGATGACCAGCGCGGCGGCGATCTCCGCGTGCTGGGCCTGCGCCATGGCCTGCTCGGCCACCAGGGAGCCGACCCCGGTCATCGCCGACGTGCCGTTGATCAGCGCCAGGCCCTCCTTGAACCGTAGCTGCAGCGGCTCAATGCCCAGCGAACGCAGCACCGGACCGGTCGGTACCCGCACCCCGTCGCGCAGCAGGTAGCCCTCGCCGATCAAGGAGCTCGCCACGTGAGCGAGCGGGGCGAGGTCGCCACTGGCGCCCAGCGATCCGATCTCCGGAACGGCCGGGGTGAGGCCCTCGTTGAGGTAGAGCGCGATTCGCTCGAGGACGGCGGGCCGAACGGCAGAGTGCCCTTTGGCGAAGGCGTTGAGCCGTGCCGTGAGCATGGCCCGCGCCTCGGTCTCACTCAACAGCGGGCCGACGCCGGCACTGTGGCTGCGCACCAGGTTGGTCTGCAGCTCGGTCTCCTTGGCCCGGTCCACGAGCATGTAGATCATCTCGCCGTAGCCGGTGGTTACCCCGTAGATCGGGATGTTCTGCCGCACGGTCTCCTCGAACTGCTCCCGGCTCACTGCCGCGCGCTGCAACACCCGGGCACTCAGCATGACCGGGGCGTGTTCCTCGGCGACGCGGCACAGGTCTGGAAGGCCGAGCGTCTCGCCGTTGAGGTCGACGGCGACATCGGTTCCGACCGTCGTCATGTACGCCCCCTAAAAATTTTGTGAATGGATTCCTGAAGCCCTGCTATGTGATGCATTCCCGATTCTCATCAGCCCCCCGGGGCCACGCATCTTCGTGATTGCCGCCACCCGCGACCACTCCGAGCCACGACGGCGCGAGGCATCCCGTCCGGCCCCACCTGGCAACCGTTCTGGCGGCGCCGCGCCGCTGCGCCGACAACAGCTGTCGCGAGAACCACCGGTCCGCGAACACCAATGTCCACGGCATAAAAAGACGTGAAATCATGGGTCGGTCAGGGTTGTGCGCACAATCCCTGGACCGGCAGCTCTCGGCGGCCATTCATGACGAATGTCCCCTGTCCGACCAGTTCCTTTGGCTCCACCGCGAGGCGCACCCCGGGGAAGCGCGTGAACAGGGCCTCCACCGCGATGCGCACCTCCATGCGAGTCAGCGCCGGGCCGACGCACCGGTGCACGCCGTGACCGAACGCCAGGTGCCGTTTGTCCGCGCGCCGGGCGTCGAACTCCCCCGCGGTGGCGCCGTGTAGCTCCGGGTCGCGGCCCGTCGCGGCGTATCCGACCAACACCGGGTCGCCCCGGGAGATGGTCGTACCGGCGATCGTGACGTCCTCCGTGGCGAATCGGAACGGCAGGTGCGCGACCGGCGCATCGGTGCGCAGCGTCTCCTCCACCACGTCGCCCCAGCTGACCTCGCCGCTCATCACCTGGGCGCGCTGGCCGGGCCGGGTGAGCAGCGCCAGCACGGTGTTGGTGATGAGATTTCGTGCCGGCTCGGCGCCGGTGTTGAGCATCAGCTGCGCCAGACCGACCAGCTCAGCATCGGATCCGGCGCCCGCGCCGGCCACCGGGCACCCGCTCGGCTGGGCCGCGATCAGATCGCTGATCAGGTCCTCCCCCGGCGCCCGGCGCTTCGCCGCGACCAATGTCTCGATCTTGCTCCGCAGCAGGGCGAACTCCTCGGCTGCCCGCTGCGGGGTCGACTCGATGTAGCCTGCGCGGTCCAGAATGCCGTCCGGGTCACCGTCGGGCACCCCGAGCAGTTCCCCGATCACGCGGGCCGCCACCGGGTGCGCGTACCGCTCCTTGAGGTCGATCGGTTCGCCCGGCCGCTCAGCCGCCTGCGCAGCCAGTTCGTCCAGCGCCCGGGCCACGGCCCGCTCGACGCGCGGCTGCAACGCGGCGATCCGCTGTGGGCTGAACGCGCCAGCAACGAGCCGGCGCTGGCGGGCGTGCGACTCACCATCCGCGGTGGACATGTTGTCCATCCGGGCCCAGGCGATGAGCGGGAAGTCCGGGCCCAGGTCGCCGTTGACATACGCCGGCCAGTGCTGCCGGGCGTTCTTGGCGAAGCGCGCGTCCGCCAACACCTGCCGGGCGGCGTGGTAGCCGGTCACCGACCATGCCTCGACTCCGCCCGGCAGTAGCACCCGGGTGATCGGCCCGCTGGCCCGCAGCCGGGCGCCCTCGCCGTGAATGTCGGCACCGGCCGGATCGATGACGAACAGCGACTCGTCGTCCACGTCTGCCTCCAGTAGGGCGGATCGATGCAGGTCATCCCAGGGTGTACGGCGGCCCGGTACTACGGCGTCTTCCACGCTGCGCAATCCGTTGCCGCGGTGCGGGTGCGGATCTCGCCGGCATCGCTGCGGTCCCACCAGCTGGGGCAGGTGCGCACTCCACGAGATTCACGCCGTACGAGCGCGTGTGACAGTGAACGGTGGCCACGTTCAATGACCTGTCAGGAGGTTCTCCCATGCCCGTGGCAGATGGACCGAAGTCGGTCGTCGCGATGGCTGGTGAGCCAGGGTACGAGGCTGCGACAGAGGTGTTCAATCTGCGCGAAAAGCCGAGACCGGTGGCAGCCGTGACCGCACACACCGTTGAGGAGGTCCAGGCCGCAATCCGATTCGCCCGCGCCGAGCGGCTGGCGGTCCGGATGCACAGCACCGGGCATGGCGCCGGCGCCGCCCGTGCCATGGATGCGGCGGTACTCATCCGGACCCGGCTCAGCGGTGGGGTCCGGGTGGACCCACAGCGTCGGCTGGTGCGGGTGCCGGCCGGCACCCGGTGGGCCGAGGTGGCCGACGCCGCCGCCGCGTACGGGCTGGCCGCACCGCACGGCACGTCCGGGGACGTGGGCGTGGTGGGCTACTCGCTGCGCGGCGGGATCAGCGTTTACGGCCGGAAGGTGGGCCTCGCGCTCAACAGCGTGCGGGCGGTGGAGCTGGTCACCGCGGACAACGAGATACGCCGGGTGGACCCGGCCGAGGATCCTGAACTCTTCTGGGCGGTACGCGGCGGTGGCGGCGGGTTCGGTGTGGTGACCGCGGTCGAGATCGCTCTGTTCCCCGCCCGCCGGGTGTACACCGGCGCCACCTACTGGCCGGGTGTCCGGACCGCCGAGGTGCTGGACCGCTGGCGCGGGTGGACGGCCGATGCCCCGCCGGAGGCAACCACCTCGCTGCAGGTCCTCAACCTGCCGGACCTGCCGATGGTGCCGGAGCCGCTGCGGGCCACGACGGTGATCGGGGTCGCCGGCACGGTCCTGGGCACGGAACTGGATCCACGGCTGGCCTGCCAGCAGGCGGAGCAGCTGCTGGGTCCGCTCCGGACGGCCGAGGGGCCGGTGCTGGACACGTGGCAGCTGTGCTCACCCGACGAGGTGGCGCGCGTGCAGCTGAGCCCGGACGAACCGGCGCCGATAATGGGTGACCACCTCCTCCTCAGCGAGCTGAGCGACCGCGCCGCGGCTGCTTTCCTGGACTCGACCGGGCCCGACTCGGGATCCCCACTGGTCAGCGCCGAGTTGCGACACCTTGGTGGCGCACTCGCCGTCCCGGCGGAGACCGGTGGCGCGTTCCGACACCTGGACGCGGCCTACGCCTACCTGGGTACGGCCGTTTCCTTCGGCCCGGATGATGCCGCCACCATCGAGCGACACTGCACTGTGGTGCGCTCCGCACTCGCGCCGTTTGACACCGGACGCACCACTCCCACGCTGGTCGAGAGCCTCGACCAGCCACAGGGACATCTGGATCCGGGCGTGATCGATGCGGTGGACCGGGTACGGCTGCGGGTCGATCCGGACGGGTTGTTCCGGGACGACATCACTCCCGGCTCGTCCCGGCTGCGCTGACCCGCGCGTGCCGGCGGGACCGCCACGAGCGGTCCCGCCGGCGCGTCCGGTGTGGATCAGCGCAGCGGCGAGGGGTATGTGACGACCTGGCCTCCGCCCTTGCTCGACCGCTTGGCCCGGCTCTCGATCCACAGGTGCGCGATCAGCAGGTTCACCACCCAGCCGAGCCAGTTGGCGACCTCGATCAGCACCTCGACGCTCACCTGTAGGCTCGGGAACGCGGTGAGGATCACCACGATGATGCGCCCCCAGCTGGTGCCGAGCGCCAGTGCGAAGCTGTAGATCATCCAGCGCTGGTGTTCGGCGTACCGGTGCTGGCGGGCCATTCGCCACCCGATGACGGTGGTGACGATCCACAGCACACCCATGGCACCCAGGCCGATGCTGCCGGCCGGGCCCGGTCGCAGCGGAATCAGCGCGAACACTCCCAGCGCGGCCGAGGGCAACGCGCCGGCCAGGATGTAGACCCGTCCACTGGCCCGGTGCACCTGCGGGTAGTGGCGGCGCAACCACGGCCACAGCTGCAGCAGCACCGTCACCATCGCCACGTTCCCGGTGACCACGTGCGCCACCAGCAACCCGAAGTGCGCCGGCGCCGACGGGTCAAGCACGCTGCGTGACTGACTCGGGTCGAGGCTCAGATACCGCGGCATCGCGTAGACAACGTTAAATACGACGAGGCCGAGAGTGAGTACCAGCCAAAGGTACCGCTGGCGCCACCACGCCCCCGGCCGCTCGGGGGCGGTGGCCGGGGGCGGTGGCGGCACGGGTGGTTCGGTGAAGTTGACGGGTATTTTCTCCGCGTTCTGGGGCATGGCGGTCCCTCGGGGTCGTGGGTGCATTGATCCACAGTGCGATTCGACTCTCGCACTCCCCGCCCGGGGCGCTCATCTCCCAAAGTGCGCCTTCACGCCACCCGGCCCCGCTACTCGGCGGGCGGGATGTTGACGTTCAGCCGGAACACGTTATCCGGGTCGTAGCGGCGCTTGATACTGGCCAGCCGCCGGTACGTCGCCTCCGGGTACGCCTCCCGGACCCGCTCCGCGCCGTCGTCATACAGGAAGTTGACGTACGCGGCGTTCTCGCCCTGCCGCATGGCGGTGATGAACTCGGTGGTCCACTGCCAGTGCACCGGGGTCTCGGCGAGGTCGTCGTACACCGCCGCGGCGACGACCATCATCGCGCGGTTCCGGTGTGCGAACGCGGTCGCGTCCGCCGGCACCTGCGCCATGGCCCCGCCCAGCACGCGCAACTGTGCCACCGGCATCGTCGCGGTCGAGGTACCGAGCAACTCCAGGACCCGCTTGGCCGCGGCCAGGTCGAAGTCGTCGATGAACAGGTTCCGGGACACCGTGACCGGGTGGTAGTCAGGGTCCTCCGGCGGATAGACCTCCGGCATCGCCTTCGCCTCGATCAGGTCGGCCACCGGCGGGGCGATCGCGCGGAACGGCGCCATGGCCCGCTCCCCGGCCTCGAGATCGTCGCCGCAATACACCAACTCCGCCATGACGACCAACTGGCCGTGGTGCTCCTCCGGCAAGAACGGCATCGGCGGCGCCGGCATGACGTTCACGATGCTGGACAGCTCGTCCGGCGCAGCCTTGGCCGCCTCGAGGTAGGACACGATCACCTCTGCGGTGGCAGGCAGGACGAGCATGCCGGCGAGCACCTCACGGACCGGGTGCAGCCGGAACTGGAGCCGGGTGACCACGCCGAAGTTACCGCCGCCACCACGGATCGCCCAGAACAGGTCGGGGGCGTTGTCCGCGTCGGCGCGGACCAACTCGCCGTCGGCGGTGACGACGTCGGCCGCGAGCAGGCTGTCGATAGTCAGCCCATACCGACGTACCAGGTATCCCACGCCACCGCCGATGGTCAGTCCACCCAGGCCCACCGAGCCGGTATCACCGAACCCGGTCGCCAGCCCGTGCTCGGCGGCCGCCCGGGTGTACTCCAGCGAGGTCAGCCCCGGACCGGCCCAGGCGGTCCGCCCGGCCACGTCGATTTCGAGCTCACGGAGCGCGGACAGGTCGAGCACCAGCGCGTCGTCCCAGACGGCGTACGTGCTGTGTCCACCGCTACGCACCGCGAACGGCAGGCCGGTCTCCTTCGCGAACGCAATGACGCGGGCGACGTCGGCGGAGTCTGCCGCGCGGGCGATGACGGCCGGCCGCCGGTCAATGTTCCCGCTGAACACCCCACGCGCGTTCTCGTAGTCCGCATCGTCCGGCGTGATCACCTGGCCGGTGAGCTCCGCCCGCAACTGCGACACCCGGCTCGCGAGCCCGCTCGTCGGCACTGCCGTCGTGTCCCGCATGTAACGCCTCCCATTTCCTGGCGCCGGATCAGCCCAGGCGCGCACCTACTCAATGGTCGGAGCCGGGAAGGGGATTTCGACATCGCACATCGACCCGATCCCGGCGCCGCTCCACGGACTCCCGCTACGGCGCGGGTGGCGACCCGGCGGTCTCCGACCGGGCGTCCTCGGGCCGGGCCGGCCGAGGCACCGATTCCCTGCCCGACGGGCTCGGCCGGGTGTCAGCCGGCGCGGTGCCGGCTGCCCAGCGCCGCGAGCCGGACCAACGGCGCATCGCGGGCACCTCCACGAACCGGTGCAGGAGCCCGGCCAGCGCGAGGCAGAAGAGCAGCGCGCCGACCAGGAACAGTAGCGCCACCGGGGTGCTCCACGCCGGCCGCTGGGAGGCGTTGGCCGCCCAGTCGCCGCCCAACCCGGCGTGCAGGTTGAGGATCACGAACAGGTGCAGCAGGAAGAACGCATAGGAGATGTCGCCGAGCCAGACCATCGGACGGCTCTTCAGCCAGGTCGGACGTCCCCGCGTATCCGCGGTCGCCGCAGCCGCGATCAGGAAGCTCAGCGGCAACGGGTAGACCGAGGCAAACCCGTAGATGGTCGGCAGCTGCAGGGAGACCACGTAGACCAGCCCGGCGAGCAGCGCGGCCGGCGCGATACCGAGGTTGAACCACCGACCACTCAGGACGATGCGGGCCATGACCATGCCGAGCACGAACTCCAGCCCCCGGACCAGCGGGAAGAAGTGCGTGAACCACATCTGCGGCCAGGAGGTGTCCGGCATAAACGGGCTCGGGGGGTCCGCGGGCAGCAGCGTGAGCGCCACCACCGGCATCAGTAGGGCGGCCGCCGCCACGCCCGCGAACGCGTACCACAGCCTGCTCTCTCTGATCCTGGTCACCAAAGGTAGCAGCACGAAGGGGAACAACAGGTAGAAGACGACCTCGGCAGAGAGGGACCAGGTCACGCCGTTGATCGAGGTAGCCACGAAGTGGGGGTCCGGAATCCAGCTGTGGACCAGAAACAGCGTGGCGAGCGCGGACCCCGGATGGATCGACGCACCGGCTGCCAACAGCAATACGAGGGCGAGCGCATAGGCGGCGACGTGGTTGGGCAGGACCTTGACGGCCCGCCGCCGCCAGAATCGCCGCGGCCGGTCACCCGGCTGAGCCGACCAGGTGAGCACGAAGCCGCTCAGCACGAAGAAGAACGAGACGCCCAGAGCGCCCGCGTTGCCCGCCCAGAAGCTGTAGGCGCTCTGCACGCCACTGTCAGCGAAGACCGACAGGACCGTGCAGTGATAGACAAATACCAAAAAGGCCGCGACGAACCGCAGGCCGGTCAATGAGTCAAGCCGGCCCGATCCGGCTCCTACGGAGATACCCCTGACGCCCATATATGACCAACTCTCGATGTCATGAACTTTGAGGCAGGTTATTGCCACCAGGGACCGCCGAGTTCTTCCAGGTTGCCCAATCTGACCGCCAGCCGGCGGAGGGTTCCCTGGCAGGCCGCACCGGGACGCCGCTCGTCGGTCGCCGCCACGACCGACGCATTCATGAAGATGTCTGGCCCCACCGCCGCCGTAAGCATGGAGCGAGGGCTCGGATGGCCCAGCCCCAGGGCGAGAGGTGGAGCCATGCAGAGCTCGACAACCACGGGTGATCTGCCGGAGTCCGACGAGATCGCGGCGATGTTCGACGGGTCATCCGACATGTCGGACGCCTTCAACGACGGTCAGGTGCACCTGGCCTACTGGTACGACGACGAGGATCAGGCACCGTTGATCGAAGCGTCACAGCGGCTGACCCGCAAGGTGGCGGACTCGCTGTGGCTGCGCGAGGGCGAGCGGGTGCTCGACGTCGGCTGCGGCCTCGGCACCCCCGCGATCCAGCTCGCCGCCGAGTACGGGGTGCGGGTCACCGGCATCAACATCAGCACCCGTCAGGTGGCCGAAGCGCAAACCCGGGCCCGGGAAGCCGGACTGACCGACCGGGTGACGTTCCTGTGCAGTGACTACACCTCGCTGGAATTCCCGGATGGGAGCTTCGACGCGGTGGTGGCGATGGAGTCGCTCGTCTACACCAGCGACCTCGAAACCGCGCTCCGGGGCCTACATCGGGTGCTCCGTCCCGGCGGACGGCTGTCGTTGACCGAGACAACCCGGGAGGAGCTCGGCGTCGTGGCCGCCAGCCGCTTCGCCACCAATTTCGGGGCCCAGCGGCTACTGTCGGTGGACGACTGGCTGGACACGTTGCGGGAAACCGGTTTCGAACTGGTGGAATACCTGCAGTGCGGGCCACGGGTCTTCGGGATGGGCCCCAAATACGTGCAAGCCGTGGAAATCCGGCGCGCCGAACTGACCCGCCGTTTCGGCAAGGACGCCGTCAACGAACTGCGCCAGACGCTGGAACACTTCTTCACACCAGGCGCGCGCCAGATCGGCTACGCGGTTATCACCGTCAGCAAGCCCTCGCACTGAACCGCCCGGACGGCCAGCACCTGGAGAGGACCCATCCATGACCTATTCCACCGTACGATCGACCACCCGTGACCTGGTGGACGCATTCACCACAGCGCCACCCGAGCGCCGGGAGGTGGAGTTCCGACGGCTCACCGAGACGGTCTGGCGCGACGGCGCGCTCACCGACCACGCCGCCGCGGCCGTTGGCGATCTGCGGGCGGCCCTCGACCGGACGCAGGCGGCCCAACAGGGCTACCTGCTGGTGCTGCTGGGTCTGCTGGTCGAGGCGGAGTATCCCGAGACCAACGGCGCGGTGCACACCGCCGTGCGGGACGGGATGGAGCACTACCTCGACCTGGCGCGCGGCGTGACCGGCGACGAGCCGCTGACCTTCGCCATTCTGTACCTACTCGCGCACTTCCCCGCCGACCGCGACCGGATTCTGGACGCGGTGCGGGGGATCCGGCTGGCACCGGACGACCGGACCCGGCTGGACCGGTGCCTGAGCGAGCTCGACCACGACGACCCGGACCTCGGCCGGGCCTGGCCCTCACCCTGGGACTGGGGACTCACCGGGCAGGAGCGCGAATTCGACCGACGGTGGATCGCCGACCTCAGCCGCGAGCAGGTCACCCGCACCTGGCACTGGGACACCCGGTCGGTGTACGCGTACATGGGTGCCAAGGCGTACTGGGCGATCCAGCACGGGATGCCGAAGAACACCGCCTCCGCCGGACCGCGCGCGACGGTACCGGCCGGCGCCCCGCAGGAGCTTGCGCCGTCGGCCTACACCCGACATGACGCGCTGCGCTGCCCGCACTGCGGCGGCCGGCTTCGGCCCGACCCGAGCCGGCTGACCTGTCAGAGTTGCCACGCCGGGTACGCGGTCCGCCGCGGCGTGCTGGACCTTTCGCAGCGGTTGCGCCCCGGCACCGCGCTCAGCGAGACCCCAGCGGACGTCGAGAAGGACGTACTGCAGAACGCTGCGGCGATGCGGGGGATCGGCTTCCACTACGAGAGCGGGATGCGTCCGGCCTTCCTGAACGTCATGGGCATGAACTGGAACGACGCCGTGACTCCCGCCGACGAGGACGAGTACCTGACGTCCCGGTCGCGCGGCGCGACCGGGACGGTGCTCGACCTGGCTGCGGGCGCGGGCCGCTGGACCTCGGTGCTGGCCGATGCGGTGCGCCCGGAGCACGTCCTGGCGCTGGACCTCAGCGAGGAGATGCTGCTGGACCTGCGGACCCGGCTGCCGCACATCCCGGCGGTGCGCGCCAGCGCGGTGGACCTCCCGTTCGCCGACGCCAGCCTGGAGCGCATCAACTGCTGGAACGCACTACAGGCACTGCCGGACGCGGAACAGGCGATCAGCGAAATCGGCCGATGCCTGCGTCCGGGTGGAGTCCTGACGATGATGACCTTCGTCTGGGCACCCGACCCGGTCTACCGCTACTTCCAGCACTCCCACCACTTTCCGGCCCGGCCGGAGGGGTTCCCACTGTTCGAATCGGCGGAGGTGCACACCTGGCTGGACCGGGCTGGCCTCACCATTCGCCACCAGGACACGCCCGGAACGTTCCTGTTCATCACCGCGGAACGCCGGGCCTGACCCTCTGTGCCGGAGTACGTGCCCGCTCGTGCGCCGTCGCCCGTCCGGGTGACGGCGCCCGGGCCCGGCTTCGGCCGGCCGGACCCGCCACCCGGTATGCTGATTTGGAGATCGACTACCGTCGGGGCAGCCCGGCCGCCGTAACGATGCGGGAGGTACGGTGCGCACGCACGCGAGGGCGGACTCGCGGGTCGTGGACGTGTTGCGGGAGACGGCGCCACAGGTCCTCGCGACCATGGTCCGGCGTTTCCGGCAGTTCGAGGCCTGCGAGGACGCCGTGCAGGAGGCTCTGCTCGCGGCTTCTCTTCAGTGGCCCGACCAGGGAATCCCGGCGAACCCACGGGCGTGGCTCACCACCGTGGCGGCACGGCGTCTGACCGACCAGTGGCACAGCGACCAGGCGCGGCGGCGGCGCGAGGCCACCGCCGCGGTGCTCGGCACGCCCACCGAGTTCGCGGCGCCCGGCCCGGACGAGGCGCCCTCGGACCGCGACGACACCCTGGTGCTGCTGTTCCTCTGCTGTCACCCCGACCTGTCCCCGCCCTCGCAGGTGGCGCTCACCCTGCGCGCCTTCGGCGGCCTGACCACCGCCGAGATCGCCCGTGCCCTGCTCACGCCGGAGTCGACCGTCGCCCAGCGGATCAGCCGCGCCAAGCAGCGGATCAGGTCGGCGGGCATCCAGTACCCCCTGTCCGGCGAGATGTACACCAGCCGGCTCCGGATGGTGCTGCACGTGCTCTATCTGATCTTCAACGAGGGGTACGCCAGCACCTCGGGCCCGGACCTGCTGCGCGGCGAGCTGACCCGGGAGGCGATCCGGCTGACCCGGACGGTGTACCGGCTCCTGCCGGACGACGGCGAGGTCGCCGGCCTGTTGGCACTGATGCTGCTCACCGATGCCCGCAGCGGGGCCCGGACCACCCCGGACGGTGCCCTCATCCCGCTCGACGAGCAGGACCGCACCCGCTGGAGCCAGCAGGTCATCCAGCAGGGCACCGAGCTCGTCACCCGTGCGCTGGCCTCCGGCGGGCCGGTGGGCCAGTATCAGTTGCAGGCCGCCATCGCCGCGGTGCACGCGGAGGCGACACGGCCGCAGGACACCGACTGGCGTCAGATCTCCGCGCTGTACCAACTACTCGAGAAGACCTCCCCCAACCCCATGATCACCCTCAGTCGGGCCGTGGCCGAGGCGATGGTGTGCGGCCCCGAGGAGGGCCTCGCGCTGCTGGCGCCCCTCAACCGGGACAAGCGGATGCGTGATCACCACCGCTTCCACGCGGTACGCGGGCACCTGCTGGAAATGGCCGGAGATCTCAGCGCGGCCCGGGACTGCTACGAGGCGGCCGCGCAACGTACCAACAGCGTGCCCGAACAGCGCTACCTGGCCCTCCGCCGTAACCGGCTCAGCAATTCGACCCGCCGTTAGCACGCACCCGGCCCCGGTCGCGCCTACCGGGCCGGCGTCGGCTGGGTGCCCGACCCGGCCTCCTCCGCCGCGCTCGCCTCGTCGGCGCCGTCGCCGCGGAAACTGATGAGGAGAGCCAGGACCAGAGCCGCCATCACCGCCGCGGCGATCGCGGCCGCGACGTTCATCCCACTGGTGAACGCGTCGCGCGCCAGCGCGATGAGCCCCGGATCGCCGCTGGCCGTGGCGCCGCCGATCGTCTGGCGTGCGCTGTCGGCCACCGCCGACGGATAGGCGCTGAGGTCCGCGTCGGCCATCTGGCCGCGATAGACCGCAGCACCGGCGCTGCCCAGCAACGCCAGGCCCAGCGACGTACCGAACAGGTTGCTGGTCTCGGAGATCGACGCGGCCGAGCCGGCGCGCTCCGGCGGGGCGGAGCCGACCACGATCCCGGTGCCGAGCGCGAACAGCGGCCCAACGCCGAAGGCCACCACGGCGATCGACGCCACCACCCCGATCAGCCACCCGCTGGTCCCTGCCTGGGTGAGCACCAGCAACGCGACCGCGGATCCGCTCACCCCGAGAGTGATCGCGGTCTGCGGCCGCATGCCGCGCACCAGGACCGGCGCCAGCAGGCTGCCCGCCGCGATACCCAGCCCGGTGGCGGACATCCAGAGCCCCGACTCGCTGGTCGAACGACCGGCGACGCTCTGAATGTACTGGGCGGTGAACATGCTGGTCCCGCCGAACGCGCCAGAGCCGACGAGCATCGCGGGCAGCACCACCCGGATCTTCCGTTGCCGCAGCAGGCTCAGGTCCAGCAGGGGGTTGGGCAGGCGGAGCTGCCGGCGCACGAAGAGGACGGCGACAACCAGGCCGACCACGATCGCACCGACCGCCACCGGCAGGTCGGTCTCGTCGGCGGCAAGGTTCTTGATGCCGTAGATGATCGGCAGGACGGCCGCCAGCGACAACGCCACGCTGACCAGATCGATCCGCCCGATCGCCTCCGGGTTGCGGTACTCCGGCAGCAACGACGGCCCGGCGACCAGCAACAGCACCATCACCGGCACCGCGATGAGGAACACCGACCCCCACCACCAGTGGTCCAGCATGACCCCACCGACCACCGGGCCGGTGGCACCGCCGGCGAACAGGCAGGTCGCCCAGACGGAGATCGCGACTCCGCGCTGCCGGTCGTCCCGGAACATGTTGCTGATCAGCGCCAGGGTCGAGGGCGCGATGGTGGCCCCCGCGACACCGAGCAGGGCCCGGGAGAAGATCAGCATCTCCGGGCTGTTCGAGTATGCCGTCAGGACCGAGGCGAGGGCGAACCCGACCGCACCGATCAGCAACAGCCGGCGGCGGCCGATCCGGTCCCCCAGCGTGCCCATCGTGATCACGAAGCCGGCGAGCAGGAAGGTGTAGATGTCGGTGATCCAGAGCTGCTGGCTACTGGTGGCTCCGAGGTCGGAGCTCAGGTGCGGCAACGCCAGAAAGAGAACACCGATGTCGAAGGCCACCAGCAGGGTGGCGACGGCCAGAACAGCCAGGCCGGTCCACTCACGGCGCCCGGCGCGTTGATTCGGCGCAGCTGATGTCGCGTCTCGCATGCGAGTCTTCCTCTCTGCACGAGCCCCGGTGAGGCGAGGCATTGCTTCCCTTATGAGTCGGACCCGGGCCGGTGATCTCGACATCTCCCTCCCCGGCACCACGGACACGCGGTGTTCCCGCGCTGTTCGTTGCCGGCGTACTGTGTCGCACATAGAATTCGCACTCCCTGCCCGGTATGCGTAGCGCGCTGGGAAGCTGAGAAGGAGCCCGGACTTGAAGTACATGCTGCTCATCCACAACGACCCCGCCGCCATGCAGCGCCTCTCCCAGGCCGAGCAGGAAAAGATCATGGCAGATGTCGGCGGAATCATGAAAGAACTCACCGCCAATCGCGAGCTGATTGGCGGCGCCGCCCTGACCGATGTCTCCCAGAGCCGGACCGTAAGGGTGGTCGACGGAGCGGTGGCGACGACCGACGGTCCATTCGCGGAGGTGAAGGAGCACCTGGCGGGCTACATCACGGTGGACGTACCGAGCCTGGAGCGGGCCATCGAGATCGCCTCCCGGTGGCCCGACGCCCGCACCGGCGCGATGGAGGTACGCCCGATCCTCGACACGATCACCGCCGACGAGTAGGTAGACGCCGACGAGCCTGCGGCGGCGGTGACGCCCAGGAACGCCACCGCCGCCGCAGGCAGTCAGCGTGCCGATGCCTGGTGCGCTGGCTGATACTGCAAAATCACCGCCGAGGAGTCGGCGGTCCGGGCGTTGACCAGCTGAAGGTTCACCCGCTGCTCCGGCTCGCGGAACAGCGGATTGCCTCCGCCGAGCACGACCGGCTGCACGGCGACGTGATACTCGTCGATCAGCCCCAGCGCCGTCAGCGCGGCCGGCAGCCGGGAACCGCCGCTGAGCAGCAGGTCCTTGCCCGGCTGCCGCTTGAGCGCGGTCACCTCGTCGTGGAGGTTGCCACCGATCACCCGGGTGTTCCAGTCGGCCTCCTCCAGGGTCTGGGAGAAGACAACCTTCGGCGTCTCGCGCCAGATCGGCGCAAACTTCAGATCGTGCTCGTCTTCCGAGATCGACTCCGCATTCGGCCAGTAGCCGGACATCATCTCCCACACACCCCGGCCATACAGGAAGGTGTCCGCCCGCTCGTGTAAGCGGTCGCTGTACTCCCCGATCTCCGGGCCGAGCGAAGCCCAGTCGAACTCGCCATTCGGCCCGTCGACATACCCGTCCACCGACGTCATCACCCACTGGATGATCTTCCGCATGGGTGTGTCCCCCTCTGCTGTCGCGATTCCGTCCAGGACGTGACACCTGATGCCGAGCCCTGTGGGGGGTGGGTCCCTCAAGTAACTCGAACCCGTCGGGCAGTTCTCGACAGTTCACGGCACACATCACCTGATCGCGGGACCACAAGGATCGGCAGAACCGGGGGTCACCGGGGTGGTCAGTGGTGGTACTCGCCACCGTTGACGTCGAGGCACTGCCCGGTGATGGCGCGGGCCAGGTCCGAAGCCAGGAACAGCACCGCGTCGGCCACCTCCGCGGCCTCCGGCAGCCGGCGCAGGTCCAGGTTCGCCGCGGTCTCCTCGTAGATCTGCTCGGTGGTCACGCCACGCTGGGCCGCGAGGTGGTCGTAGTACTGCCGCAGCGGGGCGGCCCAGATATTGCCCGGCACCACGACATTGACCCGCACCCCCTGGGGGCCCAGCTCGGCGGCGAGCGTCTGGGCCAGCGAGATCAACGCACCCTTGGTCATCTTGTACGCGCCGAAGCCGGGCCGGGACAGTCGGGCCGCCACCGAGCTGACCATGACGATCGAGCCGCCGGCCGCCGCCAGGTGTCCGGCCGCAAGCTGGGTCAGCCGCAGCGCGCCGAACACGTCGGTGTCCATCTCCGCGTGTATGTCGGCCGGGTCCACCTCGGCCAGTGGGACCAGCGGGGGCACCGCGAACGCGTTGTTCACGAGCACGTCCACTCGACCGAAGGCGTTTACCGCCGACTGCACGAGGTGGTCCGCCGCGGCCGGGTCGGTGATGTCCGTCGGCACCACAACCGCCTTCCGGCCGGTCTGTTCCACCTCCGCAGCAACCTCCTCCAGGACGGTCCTGCCCCGGGCGGCGAGCACCACGTCGGCGCCGGCCCGAGCCGAACCCACCGCGACCGCCCGGCCGAGACCGGGCCCAACCCCGGAAACGATCACAACCTTGTCCTGCAGCATCGGCACACTCCTCGGCTTGTCTGTTCCGGCCCGCGCCTCGTCCCTGCGCCGCGGTGGCCCGACCCATCGTGGCACCGCCGGCCCGCCGGCTCCTCTCTCACGTTGCGCGACTGCGGCGACCGGACCCATGCACCCGGCACGGTGGAAGATGCGACCGACTCGCGCGGGTGTGAGCCTCTGGTGGAACGTCATGGGAGGACGCTTTGATCGAAGAGCAGAAGCACGGGCGGCCGGCGCACGCCACCACCGTCGCCCCCGCCGATCCCCGCTACCCCAGCCTGGTGGAGGGTTACAACCACCGGTTCACGGGCCGGCCGGAGTACGTCCGGCTCGCGAGCAGCACCGTCCACGTCGTGGAGGCGATCAACGAGGCCGTCTCCGCGGGCAGGCGGATCGGGGTACGCAGCGGCGGCCACTGCTTCGAGGACTTCTCCACCTCCCCCGACGTCGCGGTCCTACTGGACCTGTCGCCGATGAACGGTGTGCGGTACGACCCCCGCAGGCGTGCGATCGAGGTGGAAGCCGGCGCCACGCTCGGCCGGGTCTACCCGGCGCTGCACGACGCCTGGGGCGTGACGATACCGGGCGGCACCTGCTTCGAGGTGGGCATGGGTGGGCACGTTACCGGGGGCGGATACGGCCATTTGTCCCGCCGACACGGGCTGGTCGTTGACCACCTCTACGCGGTGGAGGTGGTGGTGGTCAACCCCGCCGGCCAGGCTGAGGTGCTGGTGGCCACGCGGGAACCGAATGACCGCTACCGGGACCTGTGGTGGGCGATGACCGGTGGCGGCGGCGGGAGTTTCGGTGTGGTGACGCGGTTCTGGCTACGCAGCCCAGAGGCACACGGTGCCGACCCCTCCCGGATGCTGCCGCGGGCGCCGGAGCACATCCGGCGCCGCGACGTGTTGTGGTCGTGGGACGGGATGAGCGAGGCCGCCCTCGCCCGCCTGATCGGGAACTACTGCGGGTGGCTGGAGCACAACAGCGCGCCGGGGACGCCGGCCGCGAACCTGTGGAGCAACCTCATCGTGATGCACCGCTCGGGCGGCGTCGTCTCCATGACAGCCGTGGTGGACGAGGCGGCGCCGGACGCGGAGCGGCTACTGGCGGACCAGTTACACGCGATGGCCGATGGCACTGGCCTGACCCCATCGACCGACGACGAGCAGGTGGTGCCGTGGATGACGTCGTGGATGCCGTCCTACAGCTGGCCCAGCGACCCGCGGGCACGGTACAAGCACAAGGCGGCGTATCTGCGACGCCGGCCCGCCGACGACCAACTCGCCACGATCGCCCGGTATCTGGGCGACCAAAGCTACGCCAACCCGATGGCCAATGTGGTGCTGACCGCCTTCGGGGGCCAGGTCAACGCGGTGGGCCAGAGTGCCACCGCCAACGCCCAGCGCGACAGTGTCGTCAAGGCGTCCTACAGCACCGGTGGTTGGCACTCGCCGGACGACGACGAGCGGCACATCGACTGGGTCCGCCGGTTCTACCGGGATGTGTACGCGGACACCGGTGGGGTCCCGGTGCCCGGTGCGATCAGCGACGGGTCATATGTCGGCTACCCCGACGTGGACCTGGCCGACCCGACGTGGAACACCTCCGGTGTCGCCTGGCACACGCTCTACTTCAAGGACAACTATCCACGGCTGCAGCAGGTGAAGCAGCGGTACGACCCGCTCGACATCTTTCGGCACCGGCTGTCGGTCCGGCTGCCGGCCTGAACGTCACCACCTCTACCCATCCAACTCTGTGACCGCGCGAATGCCGAGGTTCCGCCATGAGACGTCGCTGTCCTGTCGTGATAGACCCGTCCGGCCCGCACCGACCCGCCGGTGACACGCTGCCCCAGCTGACCGGGGAGCGACGGTGAGGGCCGCAGTGGTTGCCCGCCCGGGTGCGCGCTGGGAACTCCGTGACGTGCCAGTCCCCCAGCCGGGCCCCGGCGAGGTCCTGATCCGAGTCCGAGCCAGTGGGGTGTGCCACAACGACATCTGGCTGACCAATGGCGTCTACCCGTTCCCACAGATCGAACCGATGATCACCGGTCACGAGCCGGCCGGTGAGGTGGTGGCGGTGGGCGCGAACGTCACCACCCGGGAGGTCGGTGACCGGGTCGGCGCCACCTGGGTCCAGGCGGGCTGCGGGGCGTGCGCCTACTGCGCGATGAAACTGCCGGTCACCGGGCAGACCGCGATGCACTGCGCCGCCCCGGTGCTGACCGGGATGACGGCGCAGGGCGGCCACGCCGAGTTCGTGGCGGTCCGGGCGGAGAGCACGGTGCCGATTCCCGACAGCGTCTCCTACCGCCAGGCCGCTCCGATGCTCTGCGCCGGCTACACCGCGCTCAGCGCCCTGCACGCGGCCGAGCCCCGCCCGGGCGACCGCGTCGCTGTGCTCGGCATCGGCGGTCTCGGCCACCTGGCGATCCAGTTCGCCCGCGCCCTCGGCCACGAGGTCGTCGCGATCACCCGCTCCCCGGACAAGCACGCGACGGCCCGAGCCCTCGGCGCCAGCGTCGTGGTACGCGACGGCGGCGAACTACGCGCCGCTGGCGGCGCCGACGTCGTGCTGGTCACCGGGACGTCGTACCCGGCCGGCGCGGAGGCGATGAAGGGCCTGCGGCTGAACGGACGGCTGGTGCTCGCCTCGATCGACCCGTCCGGCAGCTTCACCATCGATCCCGGCCAGGGCTTCTTCGCCAACGGTCAGCGGATCTCCGCCGCCGGCCACGACGGCCTGCACCACGTCGCCGAGGCGCTCGACCTGGTCGCGTCCGGCAAGGTCACGCCCGCCGTGGAGACCTTCACCTCCGCGGATGTCGCCGAGGCCGTCGAGCGGGTGGACCAGGGACAGGTCCGCTTCCGCGCGGTCGTCACCTACTGAGGACGAAGCGATGAGACAGCACCGCGACACCCGAACCGTCATCACCATGTGGATGCCGCACTATCCGGTGATGCCCTGGTTCACCGGCCGGGTCCGGGAGCTGGCAGCCGACTTCGAGGCAGCCCATCCCGAATACCGGATCCAGGTCGATGGGCACGACTGGCTCGACCTGCCCAACGCCGTGCACCGGGCCGCCGCGACGAACACGGCACCGACAGTCGCCCAGTACTTCTACACCTCGACGCAGGAGGCGTACGACACCCGCCGGGCCGACGAAACGCCGCAGTTCACCTCGGTCGAACGGGCGATCGCCGGACGCACCGAGATACTCGGTGAACCGGTTGTTCTCGCCGACATGCTGCCCGCGGCCCGGGACTACTACGTCTACGACGGCGCGGTTGCCGCCATGCCGCCGCTCACCTCCACCACCCTGCTGTACGCCAACACCACCCTGCTCGCCGCCGCCGGGATCACCGACGTTCCCCGGACCTGGCACGAGCTTGACGTGGCCTGCAAGGCGGTCGCCGGGCTGCCCGGCGGGCCGGCACACGCCATCACCTGGCCCAATCACGGCTGGCTGTTCCAGCAGTCCGTGGCCCAGCAGGGCGGGCTGCTCGCCGACCACGACAACGGCCGGGACGGGCGCGCACGCTCCGTCTACCTGGCCTCCGACGAGATGCTGGCGTACGTCCGCTGGTGGCAGCGGCTGCACCGGGACGGCCACTACCTCTACCAGGACAGCGCGGACGCGGTTGACTGGGAGGCCAACTACCAGGCGTTCGCCGGACAGCGGGTGGCGTTCGCCCTGACCACTTCGGTCGTGGCGGCGCGGATGGTCGAGGCCGGGCGCCGGGGCGGATTCGAGGTGCGGGCGTGCCGCATGCCGCACAACGGGGAGGTGCCGTACGCCGGCAACGTGATCGGCGGCGACTCGCTGTGGCTCTCGGACGGCCTGGACCCGGTGACCCGGGACGGCGCGCTGGCGTTCATCCAATTCCTGAGCAACCCGGCGAACGCCGCCGCCCGCCACCGGGAAACGAACTTCGTCCCGGTGACCCGGGGCGCCGTCGCGCTGCTCGAGGAGCAGGGCTGGTTCGCGGAGAACCCGCACCACTGGGCCGCCGTGGACCAGCTCGCGGCCAACACTGGCACACCGGCGGGGCGCGGTGCGCTACTCGGCGACTTCGCCGGAATCCAGACCGTGCTGACCCGGGCCATGCACGACGTCCTGACCGGCGAGGCGTCCGCGGACACCCGCTTCCGGCAGGCCACCGGTGAGGCGCAGCGCCTGCTCGACAACTACGACGACTACCTCCGCGGCCGGCGACCGCGCGGGCACATCCAGATCCACTGACTCCAGCGTCAGGTCACCGAGGTCGGAGATCTACTCCTTGATAGATCACGTAATATCGCCCTTCGCAGTACCATCGACGTTTCCGCTTAGGTTAAGCTAGCCTAACTTAGGCTGACCTTGGCTGGGGGCTTTGTGAAAAGGAACTGGGAGGGCCTGGTCCTCCGGGCCATGGACGGCCGGGGTTTTCGGCTCACCGTGTTGGGCACCGAGTCGGTCGCCGGGGCGCTACCAGTGGCGGGTCGCCTGATGGGCCTCGGAAGCCAGACCACGAACGACGACACCACGGCGCGATGAGCGGCGCTTCAGCGACCGCGCCCGCGCCGGTCGACCTCCCCGTCGCAGGCGGCAAGGTCCCACACCGCTGGCTGATCCTCGCGATCCTCTGCCTGACCCAACTCGTCGTCGTGCTGGACAACACCGTGTTGACGGTGGCGGTTCCGGTACTCACGGTGGAACTCGGCGCCAGCACCGCCGACGCGCAGTGGATGATCAACGCGTACGCGTTGGTGCTGTCTGGACTGCTGCTCAGCGCGGGCAGTGCCGTGGACCGGTACGGACGACGGCGGATGTTGCTGGTCGGGCTGGTGCTGTTCGGCGTGGGCTCGCTGGCGGCCGGCCTCGCCAGCACCTCCGAGCAGTTGATCGCCGCGCGCGCCGGAATGGGCGTGGGAGGCGCGCTGCTGGTCACCGCCACCCTCGCCATCGCCATGCAGATCTTCGACTCCGCCGAGCGGTCCCGGGCGATCGGGATCTGGGCGGCGACCAGCGCGTTGGGCTTCGCCGCCGGGCCACCGATCGGCGGGATCGTCCTCGCCCACCTGCCCTGGGGCGCGATCTTCCTGATGAACATCCCGATCGTGCTGGTCTGTCTGCTCGCCGGCCGGGCGCTGATCCCGGAATCACGCAATCCTGCCAGCGGCCGTCTCGACCTGGTCGGCGTGGCGCTCTCCACCGTCGGCCTGACCGCGATCGTCTGGGCGATCATCTCCGGTCCGGAGCTCGGGTGGGCCTCCACGAAGGTACTCGGCGCGGGCATCGCCGGCGTGCTGCTGCTGGTGCTCTTCGTCCGCTGGGAGCAGCGGGTCGCCCATCCGATGCTGGACATGGACTTCTTCCGGAACCGCCGCTTTGTCGGCGCGGTCTGTGGCGTGGTGCTGATCACGTTCGGCGCCACGGGCGCGCTCTTCCTCCTCACCCAGCACCTGCAGTTCGTCCGCGGCTACCCGGCCTGGGAGGCGGGGCTGAGGATGGTGCCGTTCGCACTCTCCATCGTGGTGCTCAACGTTGGCGGTATTGCCACGCGGATAAACCGCCGGCTGGGGCTACCGGCCGCCATCGCCACCGGAATGATCCTGCTCGCCGGCGGGCTGACGTTGGTTACCCACGTTCCCGCCGAGGGCTACGGCACGCTGCTGGCCGGGTTACTCATCATGGGTACGGGCTGCGCGTTGGCGAACCCAGCGATCGTTGAGGCGGTGATGAGCGCGATCCCCACGGAGAAGGCGGGCGCCGGGGCCGGTGTGGACGGCACCATGACCGAGGTTGGTAGCAGTCTCGGCATCGCCGTGCTGGGTGCGGTGCTCAACGCCCGCTTCGCCGCGCTGCTGCCCGCCGCGCTGGCCGGTGCCGGCTCCTTCCCCGCGGCCCTGGCCGCGGCGGGCCCGGACCGGGCGGCGGTCACCGCCGCCTTCGCCGACGCGTTGCGTACCGGCCAGACGGTGGGGGCGGTGGCCGTCCTGGTCGGCGGCCTCGTCGCCGCCGCCCTGCTGCACCGCGCCGACCGCATCTCCGCCCGCGGCTGAGCATCCGCCGCCGACGTGGTCGGGTTCCGTGTTCTGTTCCCGCAGGGCTCCCGACAAACCCACTGTGATCGACGTCGCCCGTCGTCGGCACCAGAGCGACCATAGATTCAGTGCATGGCTCCGCAGGAGGTCGCTACCACCCGCACTGTTGCCGGGCCATGAGCCGCTGGCCAGGAAGCTCGCCGATCCCGCCGCCCGGGCCACTGCGGACCCTGGCCTGGGCCACGCTGACCAACACGGTGGGGATGGGGCTCTGGGTTGCCGGTTCGGCACTGTTCCTCACCCGCAGCGTCGGGCTGTCCACCCGCTCGGTCGGCGCGGGTCTCACGATCGCCGCGCTGGTCGGGCTGATCGCCAGCGTGCCGTTCGGCCGGCTCGCCGACCGACGCGACCCGCGTACGCTGCGGGCGGTCCTGCAGCTGCTGCAGGCCATTGTCGCCGCGTCCTACCTGCTGGTTGACTCGGTTGCGTCGTTCATCGTGGTCGCGGTGCTCAGTGCGCTGCTCGCCACCGGCAACCTCGCGGTTCGCGCCGCCCTGGTCGCGGCCGTCGGCGGCCCAGCGGGACGGGTATCTGCCTTCGCGACCCTGCGCGCGGTGGCGAACCTCGGCATCGGTGTCGGCGCGGCCCTGGCGGGGCTCGCCCTGGTAGCCGACACGCGGGCGGCGTACCAGCTGCTGGTGCTCGGCAACGCCGCGACGTTCGCACTCTCCGCGATGCTGATCATGCGACTGCCTCCGTTTCCGCCCGGGTCGGTGCCGGCTGCCCCGAAGCGTGGTCTCGGGCCAGCACTGCGGGACGCCCCCTTCATCGCCGTCAGCGCCACCTCAGCGGTGCTCTCGCTGCACTCCGTCGTCCTCACCTTGATCCTTCCCCTCTGGGTGGTGTCCCACACGGCGGCACCGACCGTCATGGTGGCGGCGATCCTGGTGACCAACACCCTGCTGACGGTGCTGCTGGCCGTACGCCTGAGCCACGGCGCGCAGACCGCCACTCCGGCTGCGCGAACGATGCGCCGGGCTGGCCTGACGCTGGCCGCGGCGATGCTGCTCCTCGCCGGCACCAGCGCGCTGCCCGCCGGCCCGACGATCGCGCTACTGCTGGTCGCGACCACCGTCTACACCATCGGCGACCTGTGGCACGCGGTCGGTGACACCGGGCTGGCCTACGACCTGGCCACACCGGAGTTCGTCGGCGAATACCAGGGCGTCGCCGGGCTGCTCAACGGCCTCGCCGGGGCGGTGGGACCCGCTCTACTGACCCTGCTGGTCCTCGACGGGGGGCGCTTCGGTTGGGTCGCGCTGGCGCTGCTGTTCGCGGTCACCGGCCTGTTCACCCCACGGCTGACCCGATGGGCGGTATCAACCCGGCGCCCCGCCGCACCGACGCCGGAGCGCCCTCCCGTTCCGGCTGGCGGCGGGTAGGGCCAGCTCGGCTGGGCACCGAACCGCCGAGCGGAGGGCGGTCAGACCTTGAGGAGGTCCACGTCGTACCGCGCGATCGACCCGTCGCGTGAGGCCAACGTCATGCCTTCCGTAGTTGCCTGTGCCACCAGCATCCGGTCGAAGGGATCACGGTGATGCGGTGGGAGGCGACCGGCGGCGATCGCGTGGGCGTGCGTCACCGCCAGTTCGCGAAAGCCCATGCCCCGGACCCGCTCGGCGAGGTCGGGCGGTCCAGCGAGCTTCCCCGCCGCCTGCTTAATGGTGATCTCCCAGAGGGTGACTGGAGAAAGAAAGATGTCCGGGTCATGACGAAGCCGGTCAAGGAATGCCGGTTCTAGGTTTGCATCGCCGGTGATGGCCCAGAGCGCGACGTGGGTATCCAGTAGCAGGCTCATGCGCTGATGCCGAAATCACCGGCGATCTCGTCATTGGTGTGGGGCGAGTCCCAGTCACCGGAGAGGTCCATCTGCCCGCTGAGGGAGCCGATCGTGGTGCGGTTGACCCGGCGCACCAACGGCACGACTTTTGCCACGGGAGTGCCCGCCCGGTCGATGAATACCTCCTCACCGCCTTCCACCAGCTCGATGATGCGGGACAGGTGGGTCTTGGCGTCATGCATGTTGTAGTGCGCAGCTTCGGTCAAGATAACCACCTCCCAGGTTAGCTAACACCTTAGCCGACAGCGCCGGGTTGCTTCGCTGATCGCACAGCAGTCCGGGCGACGGCCCGCATGCGGTGAGTGGGGTACCGGGCTAATTCGATCAGGTCGCCGCCGTCGTTGGTAGTTCGCGCGCCGCCGCCAGCGGTGACAGGAGGGCCGGCAGGAACGCGGCCGTGCTCCCGACTGCGCCGACGAACAGTACGGCCTGGGCGCCGAGCAGGCCGCCGAGCAGTGCACCGATCGGCATGCTGCCCCATTGGACGAAGCGGACGGTGACACTCCACCCCTGTCCCTCGTTACCCACCTGTTACTTCCTGAAAACGATGCGAGCCAATATGTTGTAGCTTACAACAATCGATGGGAGCGTTTCCGAACCCATCCACAGGAGGCACCGTGCATCCAGAACCTGATCGCAGGCGGGGCGGCTTACGTACCCGAACCGCCGCCCTGCTCACCCTCACCCTCACCGGATCCCTGCTGGTCCTGCCCGGGGCCGCGCAGGCCCTACCCGACCCAGCCCCCGCCACCAACGCCGCCGTCGCGCCAGCGCCGGCCGGCGCCGTGCAGACCGTCGAGGACTACGAGGACGGCGTACCCCCCGAGGTCCTACTCTTCGCCTCCAGCGATCCCGAGCGGCCCGAGGTGGGCACCGTCGCCAGCGATGACCGTCCCGGCGCGGGCAGCGACAACGACGCCTTCTCCGTCCGGTACGACATCGAGGGCTGGGGTGGCTTCACCCACAACTTCATCGCGCCGGACGGCCACCAGGACTGGCGGGCGTACGACGGGTTCTCGTTCTGGGTGAAGGGGGACGGCAGCGGCCGGCAGGTCCAGTTCGAGATCAAGGATGGCGGCGAGCACGGTGAGGCGTCGGAGCTGTGGGAGTCGTTCTTCATCGACGACTCCACCGGCTGGAAGCAGGTCCGGACGACCTTCCCCGACTTCGCCTGGCGCACCAGCTACCAGCCAGCGGACGGCCCGAAGGACAAGGAGCTGCAGCTCGACCGGATGTGGGGGTTCGCGGTCAACCTGCCGCAGGGCGCCGGTGAACTGCACTTCGACCAGGTGGAGCTCTTCACCAACGTGGCGACGGTCGCCGACTTCGAGGCCCCGCAGCCGCAGCTCAACCCGCCCGCCGGGGAGCCCGGCATCATCACCTTCAGCGGCGACGACTCCCGCATCCCGCAGCTGAGCTACGTTGACGCCGCCCGGGACGGCACGCCCGCCGACAACCAGGCCCTCTCCGTGGCGATCGACACCACCACCAGCTGGGCCGGCTTCGGGCAGAACCTGAGCTTCAACACCGAACCGCAGGACTGGAGCAGCTTCGGCGGGTTCCGGTTCTGGTACTTCAGCCCGCTGACCGTGCCACCGGCCGCGCCCGGCGCCGGGCGCCGCATCGACGTGGAAATCAAAGACGGCGGAGCGGACGCCGAACACAGCGAGCTCTGGATCACCAGCTTCACCGAGGACTGGGTCGGCTGGCGCCTGGTCGAGCTCCCGTTCTCGCAGTTCACGTACCGCACCGACTATCAACCCATCGGCGGCATCAACCAGGAGCTGGACCTCGACCAGATGTGGGGCTACGCGATGCAGCCCCGCTCCGGGTACGCCGACACCTTCCGCATCGACGACGTTGAGGTCTACGGCGTCCCGCGGGTCGGTCCCACAGTGCGGGTGGCGGCCGACCCAGCGGTCAGTCTCCTCGACGAGGGCGAGTCGACCACCGTCACGATCCGGCTCACCAACACCGAGGACGCGCCGCTGGACGACGAGGTGACCCTGCGGTACGCCACCGGCGCCGGCACGGCCACCCCCGGCGAGGACTACGAGCCGGTCGAGGGAGAGTTCGTCTTCCCCGCCGGCACCGCCTCCGGAACCACCCGGCAGGTCACCGTCCACACCCGCTCCGACGAGCAGGCGGAGCTGGCGGAGACCATCCCGCTGACCCTCTCCGGCAACGGCATCGCCGTACCCGAGAACCCACCGAACATCGTGCTGAACGCACACGACCTGCCATACCTGGACGCCTCCCGGCCGGTTGCGCAGCGGGTCGCCGACTTGCTCGGGCGGATGTCGGTCGAGGAGAAGGTCGGCCAGATGACCCAGGCCGAGCGGAATGCCCTCGACTCGCCGAACGACCTGGCCACCTGGCGACTCGGCTCGCTGCTCTCCGGTGGCGGCTCGACGCCCACCCCGAACACCCCCGAGGCCTGGGCGGACATGGTCGACGGCTACCAGACGTACACGTTGCAGACCCGACTGCAGATTCCGCTGCTCTACGGCGTTGACGCGGTGCACGGCCACAGCAACGTCCAGGGCACCACGATCTTCCCGCACAACATCGGGCTCGGCGCGGCCCGCGACCCGGAGCTGGTCGAACGGGTCGGGCACGTCACCGCCGAGGAGACCCGGGCGACCGGTCCGCAGTGGTCGTTCGCGCCCTGCGCCTGCGTCGCTCGCGATGACCGGTGGGGGCGCACCTACGAGGCGTACGGGGAGGACCCGGCGCTGGTGATCGCCAACGAAACGGTGATCGACGGGCTCCAGGGCCACGAGCTGGCCGACCGGAAGGACGCCGACCGCGTGCTCGCCTCGGTGAAGCACTACGCCGGCGACGGCGGGACCGAGTACCGGCCGGGCAACGGGGGGTACCCGATCGACCAGGGCGTGGTCGTCATGAGCCGGGAAGAGTTCGACCGGGTCCACCTGGAGCCATACATTCCGGCGGTGCGGAAGCACAACGCGGGAACGATCATGCCCTCGTACTCCAGCGTCGACTTCACCGAGGACGGGGTCGGCAACCCGGTCAAGATGCACGCCCACAAGGAGCTGCTCACCGACGTCCTGAAGGAGGAGATCGGCTTCGACGGCTTCCTGATCAGCGACTACGCCGCGATCGACCAGATCCCCGGGGACTACGACAGCGACGTACGCATCTCGATCAACGCCGGGCTAGACATGATCATGGTGCCGAACGAGTACCAGCGCTTCGAGGAGACGCTGCTCGGCGAGATCGAGGCCGGGAACATCCCGATGTCCCGCATCGACGACGCCGTCAGCCGAATCCTGACCCAGAAGTTCCACCTCGGACTCTTCGAGCAGCCGTTCACCGACCGGACCAACCTGGCCGATGTGGGCTCGCCCGAGAACCGGGCGGTGGCCCGCGAGGCCGCCGCGAAGTCCCAGGTGCTGCTCCGCAACACCGATCAGGTGCTGCCGCTGGCCACCACCGGCAAGCTCTACGTCGCCGGCGCCAACGCCGACGACATCGGCGCGCAGGCCGGCGGCTGGACCATCACCTGGCAGGGCGGCAACGGCGACATCACCCCCGGCACCAGCATCCTCGACGGCATCCAACAGGTCGCGCCGGACGCCGAGGTCACCTACAGCGCCGACGCCTCCGTCCCGCTGGACGGGCACGACCGGGCCGTCGTCGTGGTGGGCGAGCAGCCGTACGCGGAGGGCATCGGCGACGTCGGCAACAACGGCTTCACCATGACGTTGAGCGCCGCTGAGCAGGACACCGTCAACACGGTCTGCTCAGCGGTGGACGAGTGCGTCGTACTGGTGATCTCCGGTCGTCCGCTCGTGCTCGACGACGCGCTCGCCTCCGCCGATGCCGTGGTGGCCTCCTGGCTGCCCGGCACCGAGGGGGCCGGCGTCGCCGACGTACTCTTCGGCGAGCAGCCCTTCACCGGTCAACTGCCGGTCTCCTGGCCGCGTTCGTTGGACCAGGAGCCGATCAACGTCGGTGACGCCAGCTACGACCCGCTGTACCCGTACGGCTGGGGCCTGCGCACCGACGCGACCCAGGACCGGCTGCACGAGCTGCGGGCCGAGCTGGCCGCGATCGAGCAGGACGGCTGGACCCAGGCCGCGGTGCAGGTGCTGGACCTGTCGCTGCGCAACGACAGCTCCTGGCAGGACGACGGCTCGGTCCGCGACGAGCGGCGGGTGGTCACCGAACTGACGGTGGTCTCCACCCTGCTGGCCTTCAGCAGCCAGGACATCGCGGCACAGCACGAACTGCTGGTGTCGACGCTTCGAGATGTCGCGCAGGCGGCGGTCGTACGGGAGGGTGTCACCGCCCCCTCGGCGACGCGGACCTCCACCCTGACCGCGGACGCGGAGCACGCGCTCCTGACTGGCAAGCCGACCACCGCCACGTGGAAGCTCGCCGCGGCCTGGCGCATCGCGGCCGGCTGACCGCAACCAGCTGGGCGGCGCCCGGGGTCAACCGAACCCGGACGCCGCCCAGCACGACACGAAGGCCCGGCCCCCGAGTGGGCCGGGCCTTCCGCTGCCGTCAGGAGCCCGGAAACCGGGTGTCCTGGGCTGGTCAGTGCTGCTTGAGGTGGTGCACGAAAGCCCGCCACGCCACCGGACCGAACACCAGGGCCGGCCCGGTCGGATCCTTGGAGTCCCGGACACCCACGAGGTCAGGAAGGTTGTCCGCTACTTCGACGCACGCCCCACCATTGGAGCTGCTACGGGAGCTCTTGCGCCAGCGGGCGCTGGTCAGGTCAGCCATGATCGCGCTCTCAAAAATTCGATGGTCTGGCTGCGCGGGAGCGCAACCGACCTTACGGTATCCCAGACCGCCCAGAGCGTGGCCACGTCTTTCGTGATGCGCCCGGCCGCCTGGTCGTCCACGTAGCCGATGTCATCTCCCTCAGGTGTGGTGGCGATGATGAACGGTCCGGCCTGACCTGGGTGTAGACCCGCGTCGAGGGGTAGCACGTGCACCAGAACGTTGGGCTGTTGTGCCATCGTCACGAGGTGGTCAAGCTGGGGCTCCATGATCTCGGGTGCTCCCCGGCGAAGTGCGGCTTCGTCGATCACGAAGACGGACAGCGGCCGTCGGGCGCGCTCGAAGACGGCCGCCTGCCGCTGGAGTCGGGTGCCGATGTGGTTTTCGACATCATTGATCAGGGGACCGCTACTGAGGACCGCGCGAGTGTACGCCTCCGTTTGCAACAGCCCTGGCAGTACCGCTGATTCGAACCACCGCAAGCCGGTTGCGTCTCGCTCGACCTCAGTCCACGGACGAAACCAGGCAGGTTCCCTTCGTCTCTGTACATCCGGCCAGAGATCCAATACGTCCCGCTTAAGGATTTCGGCAACCTGCGCGCGATGCCGTGTCTGCGGAATCCGCCCCTGAGTCACCCACCGCGCCACCGTCTTTGGGTCGACTCCGACCTGAGCAGCGATGCTGTCAGCGGTTTCGCCAGCCTCAGCCATCGCAATCTGGACGACGCGGTTCATCCCGTCACCTCATCGTGTTCGTCCCGGATGTCTCGGTTACATAATGCTACGCGGTGTTACTGCTACACAACCCTTGGCATCGTGCCTTGTAGACGGCGCGAGCCGGTGGAGGGCCCAGACCCGCCGGTCGCGCTGTCGAACCGGCCTCGTCCGAGGAACTGGTAGGGGCATCCAGCCCCTACCCAAACCCACGCACCCTGGAGTCTGCCGTGTCGACACGTGTCACCGATTCACTACGACCCACGCAACTTCCGCTACGAAAGCGCTGGATCGCACTCGCCGACGTGATCAATACCCAGCATCCGCCCATCGCGTCTGAGGAGGATCTCAAGCTGCTGCTGTCCGGCCTTCGCGCGGTCGGTCGGGCCCGCGTCGGCTACACCCAGCGCCCCGCAAACGATGTCCTTGAAGCTGTGCTCACCGGGCTGCGGAGGCTCTGATGGCCGACCACAACAGACCCGAAGAGTTACGTCCCCGCCGTGACCCGTCCGGCCCACCCCGATTGCCGGACGGTGACCGGGTGCACCCGGAGTATCCGCCGGACATCAACCCACCCACCGCCCGGCAGAAGCTGGTCATCGCGCTGATCGTGGTAGTCGTCGTCACCGCCATCGTGATCGGGGCATTCCGGTGACCGATCGGCCGCATCTGCCGATGCGCCCTCTGTGGGGCTGCGAGACCTGTCGGACCGAGTGGCCCTGCCCGTCGGCCCGAGTCGCCCTCCTGACCGAGTATCGCGACAACCGTGTCGCGCTCCGCCTCTACCTGGCGGCACTCATGGCCGAGGCGAACGCCCAACTCGCGCAGGTCCACAAGGCGTCCGACCTCTATCAGCGCTTCCTGGCGTGGACCCAGCCACAGTGGCACAGCCACCGCCGCTAGCCGCTCCGCGTCTCGCACCAGGGGCCATCCGGCTGCAACGCGCGAAGCACGGTCACCAGCTCCGGCGGCTCGACTGGATCTGGAAGCGAGGTTAGATCCGTCCACGAAACCCACGCATGCGAATGCAGTTCGACCTGCTCGTTCGGGAGAAGAGCGGTCCGGGTCAGCGCGGGCCGGTCCGCAGCGAAGTGCGCCACGAAGAAGTACTCCGGACCGACATACCGCCTACCCTTCCAGCGCACAGTCCGCTCGACCGGCTCCGACCGGTCAAGGACCGCCCCGGGGTCCGGTCCGGTCTCCTCCATCAGCTCCCGCCGTGCCGCCGCCAGCGGCGTCTCGCCTGGCTCGATGCCGCCACCGGGCGGTTCCCACAGCCATACCCCGTCTACTGGATCATGCCAACGCAGCAGAAGCACACGGCACGCGGCGTCCAGTCAAATCACCCGCGCTGCCGGTCGATAGATTGCCTTCATCACCGCGACCCTAGCTCGTCTCGCCCGGGCTGTACGCGACGATGGTCATGAACAGTCGAGCCGACCACTCCGGAGTATCAATTGATCACCATCGACAAGATCGCCTGGATCCGCCTTGAGAACGGTGCGATCCTCAGCTCCCGATCACGTGGTAAGGACGTTTACTACATCCCGGGCGGCAAACGAGAACCCGGCGAAGGCGACCTGGACACGCTCGTCCGCGAGATTCAGGAAGAACTCAGCGTGACCATCACCCCCGACACCGCTACGCATGTCGGAACCTTCCGCGCGCAGGCCCACGGACACCCAGACGGAACCACGGTCCGGATGACCTGCTACACCGCCGGCTACCAGGGCCTCCTGCAACCCAGCAGCGAAATCGAGGAGATCGTCTGGCTCACCCACGCCGACCGTCACCGGGTCTCCCCAGTCGATCAAATCATTTTCGATCATCTACACGAGATGGCCCAGCTGCGCTAGCCACGGGTGCGGATCCATTCAAGAGCCCATTCCTGGCTGGTTGCGGTAGCTCTTGGGCTGGAGCGGCTCGGTACCAGCAATCACCGGCCTCGTGGTCCTGCTACCCACCGCTCCGGGTACGCCGAGGCGGATCGAGCGGCTGTTCGCAGTAGTGCCGTGGCGGTTGCGACGAAGTCGAACTACCGTCAAGTCACGGACAGACAGACGTTCCTCCGTGAGGAGTTGGTTGTGGCCACAGCTCACACCACCGCCGGGCAGTTCCCCGTCCGCGTCCTCGGCGGCCCGACCGCCCTCTTCGAGTACGGCGGGTTGAGGTTCCTCACCGATCCGACCTTCGACGCTCCGGGCGACTACTACGCGGCGGGCCAAAAGATCCTGACCAAGACCGCTCCCCCTTCCGGCGGTGTCGTCGACCTCGGCCACGTCGACGTGGTCCTGCTCTCGCACGACGAACATCCCGACAACCTCGACACCTCCGGCCGAGCCCTGCTCGCCGACGTCCCCCTCACGCTCACCACGCCCGAAGGCGCGCGACGCCTGGGCGACGGGGCCACAGGGTTGGCCGACTGGCAGCCGATCAAGCTAGATCGCCCCGGCAGCGGCACGATCACCGTGACCGGCGCGCCCGCCATCCACGGACCCGGCGCGCGCGAGGATGTTGAACGGGTCACCGGCCAGGTCGTGGGCTTCGTCTTGACCGGCGAGGACCTGCCGACCTATTACGTCAGCGGCGACAACGCCTCGCTCGACCTCGTGAAGGAGATCGCGGAGCGCTTCGGACCGATAGACACAGCCATCCTCTTCGCCGGTGCCCCGTGCTTCCCTGGCCTACTCTTCGACGGAGCGCCCATCGTCCTTACCAGCGCTCAGGCCGCTGAGGCAGCCAGACTCCTCGGCGCTCGCCGGGTGGTTCCCGCCCACTACGACAGTTGGGCCCATTTCACCGAGGGCCGCAACGACCTCGTCACCGCTTTCACCGCCGCCGGGCTGGCCGACCGTCTGGACCTGGAGAGTCGACGCTGAAGCTGCAGATCCACATGATCGTCGACAACTACGGCACCCACCCACCCCAACGTCAAGGGATGGCTGGCCAAGCCTGTCGTGCGATGGGGCTGGTGATGTCCTGCTGGGTGTCAGGCCGTGCGGTGGATGATCAGCATGTGATCGGCGACCTCTGCGGTGCTCCCGTCCGGTCCCGTCGCGACCCTGCGGAGGGTGTCGGCCCGTTCGACCGTCCAGGTCGCCGAATCCAGTGCGATGTCCTCGGCGACCTCCTGCGGGCTCGGGAACCGGATGCTCGGGTCCTGGTTCCAGGACCACGGCGGGTTGGAGCCGTGGTCGACGACCAGCAACCGTCCCTGTGGACGCAGGGCCTGCGCGGCCGAACGCAGAATGGGCGTCCTGTCAAGGTCAAGCAGGGTGTGTAGATACTGAGCAGAAATCAGATCGAACTGACCATGTGGGAACGAACTACTCAGATCACACTGCACAGCAACGACCCGCTCGGCGAGGCCACGCGCACCGGCCAGGGTAGCCACTCGCTCGACCGCCACAGTCGAGACGTCGGTAGCAGTGACGCGCCAGCCTTGGCCGGCAAGCCACAGTGCGTCGCCGCCGTTGCCACAACCGAGGTCCAGCGCATCACCGGCCGGCAGGTGCGCGACGATCTCGGTGAGGCGGACATTGGGTTGCGGGTTGGTGGCGGCCGGTCGGGACAAGTACATGTCATTCCAGAACGTGACCGCGTCGGCGGTTGGCATCGGCGAACTCCTCCCGTCGGTGTCCACCCAGTCTCGGTGGGCCCGGGTGGAATGACACGAAATTTTGCGCTTATGGCAAGCCAGGCTCCGTGGACCGTGATGCGGACGACGTATCCGAGAGCACCACCGTCCCGCCTGGAGGGCGGGCAGCGCCAGGCGACCCTGGAGTTGCTGCTGCCCCTGGCCCGCATCTACAACGTTCCGCGTGCTCAACGGGCAACTGCGACCGGCACTCGGAGAACGCGGCACCGGGCAGGTGCAGACCCACCTCGGCGTGGGCGTGCAATCGGCGGCGCGACCAACTACCGCACCCGTGGCTTGGGCACACGGTGGCCACGTCGCCGGTGCGGCACGCCGGTTGGCGACACCTGCCGTCCGCCACGCCACATCGGAGCTTCAGGAACGGCAGACAATCTCGCCATGCAGAACGGCGAACCAGGCATCCGCTGCCGCAGCCCACTCCCGCCACCCGTCAGAGATACGGCGCAGATCCCCAGCCGTGGCAGCGCCCGAGGTCAGCAACTGTCGGGCCAGATCCGAGCTCCGGATCCGCTCGGCCCACATCTCCCCCCACCATCGCGTGTCCGCCGGCGTGGCGAAACACCACGTGCTCGCCGACGCGCGTACGTCAGTGAAGCCGGCGGCGTGGGCCCAGGAAAGTAGGCGTCGGCCGGCGTCCGGCTCGCCTGCGTTGGCGCGGGCGGCCTGCTGGTACAGGCCACGCCACTCATCCAGCGCAGGAACACGAGGAAACCAGGTGAACGCCGCATAGTCGCTGTCCCGCACGGCGACGATTCCACCGGGACGGGAAACCCGGCGCATCTCACGCAGCGCCCGGATCGGATCAGCGACGTGCTGAAGCACCTGGTGGGCGTGGACGACGTCGAACGTGCTGTCGGTGAAGTCGAGTGCGTGGACGTCGGACACCGCGAAGTCGATGTTGCGTTGACCCCGTGAGTCGGCCTCCGCGCGGGCGAGTTGGAGTGCATCACCGCTGATCTCCACGGCGGTGACATGTCCGGGTGCAACGCGGGTCGCCAGGTCGACGGTGATAGTGCCCGGCCCGCAACCGATGTCGAGCACCGACATACCCGACACGAGGTGCGGAAGTAGGTAGGCTGCCGAGTTCTCGGCAGTACGCCACCGGTGCGAGCGCAGCACCGACTCGTGATGCCCGTGGGTGTACACGTTCGGTGCTGCTGGCATGGGCGAATCTCCTCGACCGGGTGTGCCCACCATAGCCACGCGGTCCCTCGATCCGGTGGCGAATCTCGCCACTCGGGTGGTTGTGGTGGGGACAGGTCTGCCCATCGCGCTGGGCACGGTGAAGGGCCGGATCGAAGATGGCGCGGCAAGCAGGTAGCCACAAGCCGTCATTCGCCACCAACAGCACTGCGGCTGTGCAGCCGCCTACGGTAGCGAACGACACGATCCCCGGGGCACAGCCAAATGTCGGCAGTACCCCGGGGATCCTGTTCTCCGAACGTGCGGCGCAGGGCCAACGCGTCGTCGGCAACGGTGGCAGCCGCGCCGTCAGGGCCGGTTACGCTGCGTTGGGGAGCGAGTCACTGTCGACCGTCATGACGGCTCTCCGTTCGTGAGTGACTCGGATCGGACGACGTGGCATCCATTCTCACAGCGCCGCCGCGGGTGCCGGGCCACCCGGCCGGGGCACCGCGATCGTGATGCGTCCGATGGTGGTCAACGTCAGGTCGCCCCCGGGTGCGCGAACGGATTCCAGCACCTGCGCCGCGTCGGCGGTCGCCTCGTCGAGCCGATCGGCCGGCAGGTGTTGTAGTAGTGCCCGCCCGCCGTGCGACCACATCCACCGCATCCAGTGGTCCACGTTGTGAAACCTGCTCTCGACCCGATGCTCACTGATCGCGGCGACGTCGAGGCCGGCCGCCGCCATCGTCGCCGTGATCGTCTGTTCATCGTCGAATGGGCCGGCGGTCGGCGCGGGCGGCGGCTGCTCCGCCGGTAGGTGCGCGGCCACGGCATCCATCGCGGCGACGAAGGCCGGATCGTACGCGCCGGGAGTGCTCACCACCAGCCGACCCGTGGGGCGTAGCAATCGCGCGTACGCCCGCAGGGCCTGCTCCGGCTCCGGCAGCAGAAAGACGACCATCCCGGCCAGCACCACGTCAAAGCTGTGGGGCGGGAGACTCGGCTGTTGGGCGTCGCCAACCCGGACCTCGACCTGGGTCAGGCCGGCCCGGGCAGCGTCGTCGGCGGTGAGCTTCACCATCGTCGGCGCGAGGTCGATACCAGTGACGTGGCCGGTCGGTCCGGTGGCCGCGGCGGCGGGAAGGAGAACAGCTCCGCGACCACAGCCAACATCGAGGACCCGCTCACCCGGCTGAATGCCGGCACAACCGACGAGAGCCGTGCCGAACGGTTCGAAGTAGGACACTCCGGTGCGGTCGTAGCTGGCGGCGGCCTCCTCGAACACCTCGACGATCGAGTTCGAGTGCGTACTGCTCGTCATTGACACTCCTCCTCACCCGGTCCGGTGGGCTACGAGGGCAGAGTAGAACACCCGTCAGCAGCTCCGTTCGCCGATCGCGTCGGCGGGTGCGGCGCGCATCGCGAACCGGGTAGCCACCGTGATCGCTCCCCAGGAGAGTGCGATGGTCACCGCGACAATCGCGATCACCCCGAGGAGGGAGAAGTTCGGGGCGGCCGACTGGGTCAGCCCGAGGCCGAAGCCAACCAGTCACCGGTGCCGCCAACCCCGGGCGCCGCCAGGAACCGCTCCCGGTCACCGACCTGGACGGTCGGAAAGCGCTCGGACAGCGGTGAGGGTGTCGGCGGGTAGCGTCACCCGCTCGCGGTAGCGAACCTCTGCACTCTCATCCAACCAGAAGGACTGCGGTGCGCCGATCGTTTCGGCCGCGCCCGCGTACCGCTCGGGGGTGACGCCGTTGCTGAGCCCGGACTGCAGCAGAACCCCACACGCGGCGACCACGGCGGAGCCGACGACGATCGCGACGAAGGACCCGGCGAAGCCCCCCTTGTTTCCCTTGATCGTGCTCCAGGCCACCGACCCGCACCCTTCAGCCGCCGAGGTAGCGCGACTCGCGTGATCGCCCGGCCGCGGGCCGTGATCCGCTCCCGCCATCGACCGAGGTGACGTGTTGGAAATCTCTGGGCATATCGGCCAGCATGCCAGCCCTGAGCAAGGCCGTACGGCAAGGCTACTGTGGCGCGGGTCTTCACCCCTGTCGATCGTGTCGATGGGCGTGGTCCGTAAGCCCCTCTCCGCCGCGATCTTGCCGGCGCCGGGACCGGAGCCCCCCGATCCGGACCTTGTTCCCCATCTCGCCGAATTCCGTTAATTGGTCAATCAACACAGATAAAGCCTACGCATAGTTGCATTCGTATCGCCGATCATCCACTTTGCTGAGCCGCACCGCCCGCGACGTAAACCGATCAACGAGCCGCACCAACTGTTCGGTGATGCGGCACCACCTGGTTGGCCAATGGGTATCTCCACAACTCCAAGAACACGGTTGCCGAATGCGCTGGATCAGTCCCGGGACGGGTGTACGGACCGTTCCGGCAAGGTACCGGATTGATAACGCGCCTGTTCGCCATCACGATTTTGGTGTCACAGTGGCAAAACACTTCGACGCCCTCGTGAGCCGAGCGCCCTGAGGAGGCACTCCTATGCGCGGGAAACTCCTGAAAGTGGTAGTAACGGCGACCGTTACCGCCATGCTGGCCACCGCCTGTACCGGCAGCGGCGACGACCCAGCGGAAGAAAAAGATCAATCTGGCGGCACGCTGCGGGTCTATGCTGCAGAGCCAAAGCACCTGCTGCCGTCCGCTGCCAATGACGAGCCGGCGATCTATGTGATTCGTCAGCTCTATCGCGGTCTGGTCAGGTACAACGCCGACACCGGTGAACCGGAGATGGATCTCGCCGAGTCGATCGATTCGGACGACCGAAAACTCTGGACGATCAAGTTGAAGGACGGCTACACCTTCGACAACGGTGAGCCGGTCAACGCCGACTCCTTCATCCGCTCGTGGAACTACGCCGCCTACGCGCCGAACGCGCAGAACAACGGCTACTTCATGAAGCGCATCGCCGGCATCGACGCGGTCCTACCCAAGGACCCCGACGGCGAGGGCCCGGCGCAGGCCCCCGAGCCGTCCGCCGAGACGATGTCCGGCCTGCAGAAGGTCGACGACCTGACCTTCACCGTCGAGCTCAAGGAACCCTTCACCGGCTTCTCAACGGTGGTGGGATATTCGGGGTTCTTCCCGATGGCCCAGGCCTGCATCGACGATCCGGATACCTGCAACGAGACCCCGATCGGCAACGGCCCCTACAAGATCGACGGTCAGTGGGAGCACGAGGTCGAGATCAACCTGGTCCGCAGCGACACCTGGAAGGGTGAGCCGGGCAAGCCGGACGAGATCTACTACCGGATCTTCGCCGACATAGACTCCGCCTACGCTGCCTTCCAGGCCGGCGAGCTGGACGTGATGTACACGATCCCGCCGGAGCGCTTCAAGGAAGCCCAGGCCAGCTACAGCGACCGGCTCTACGAGCAGGAGGGCGACAGCTTCAACTACGTCGGCCTACCGCTGTACGACGACAGCTTCACGGACAAGCGGATCCGCCAGGCGTTCTCGATGGCGATCGACCGGCAGTCCATCATCGACGCCGTCTTCGACGGCCGGTACACCCCCGCCACCGGCTTCGTCGCACCGATCTTCGACGGCGCCCGCGCGGGTGTCTGCACCTACTGCGAGCAGGACGTCGAGAAGGCCAAGAAGCTGCTCGAGGAAGCCGGCGGCTGGCCGGACGGCAAGAAGCTGACTCTGTGGGCCAACGCGGGCAGCAACCACGAGGCCTGGCTGGAGGCGGTCGGCAACCAGATCAAGAGCGCACTGGGCATCGACTACGAGCTGAAGGTCAACCTGCAGTTCGCCGAATACCTGGAAAGGGCGGACAATCGAGAGTTCACCGGCCCGTTCCGGCTCGGCTGGGGCCCGGACTACCCCTTCATGGAGACCTATCTGGCTCCGGTCCATGGCACCGGCGCCGACAGCAACGCCACCACCTTCAGCAACGCCGAGTTCGACAACCTGCTGAAGCAGGGTGACTCCGCCCCGTCCCTGGAGGAGGCCATCCCCTTCTATCAGCAGGCCGAGGACATTCTGGCCGAGGAGCTGCCGGTCATCCCGATGTTCTGGCGCAAGGAGGCGGCGCTCTACAGCGAGAACGTCGACACCTTCATCTGGAACGAGGTATCCGGCGCCGCCTACGGTGAGATCTCAATGAAGCAGAACTGAGCCAACGGGCTGATCCAGCCCATTGGAAAAGGTGAGCAGCAGTCGTGGATCATCCTCAGCCGATCTCCGGGCCGAGACCAACGACTACTGCCACCCTGACCACTACGCCGGCACCACCACCGAACACAGATTCCGGAAAATCAATTTTCGGACTGGAGAACACACTGCTCCGCCCAGAGGTCGAATCGATAACACGCCTATTCCCCATCGTGTTTGGTGTCGGAGTGGCAAACACTCAGACACCCTCGTGAGCCGAGCGCCCTGAGGAGGCACTCCTATGCGCGGGAAGTCCCTGAAAGTAGTAGTAACAGCGACCGCCACCGCCATGCTGGCCACCGCCTGCACCGGCAGCGGCGACGACCCAGCGGAAGAAAAAGATCAATCTGGCGGCACACTGCGGGTCTACGCCTCGGAGCCGGCGTACCTACGGCCCTCCGCCGCAGATGACCAGCCAGCGATCTACGTGATCCGTCAGCTCTACCGTGGTCTGGTCAAGTACAACGCCGACACCGGCGAGCCGGAGAACGACCTGGCCGAGTCGATCGAGTCGGAGGACCAGAAGCTCTGGACGATCAAGTTGAAGGACGGCTACACCTTCGACAACGGTGAGCCAGTCGACGCCGACTCCTTCATCCGCTCGTGGAACTACGCCGCCTACGCGCCGAACGCCGAGAACAACGGCTACTTCATGAACCGGATCGCCGGCATCGACGCGGTCCTGCCCAAGGACCCGGACGGCGACGGCCCAGCGCAGGCCCCCGAGCCGACAGCCGAGACACTGTCCGGCCTGAAGAAGGTCGACGACCGGACCTTCACCGTCGAGCTCAAGGCGCCGTTCAGCGGCTTCCCCACGATTGTCGGATACTCGGGATTCTTCCCGATGGCCCAGGCCTGCATCGACGATCCGGATGCCTGCAACGAGACCCCGATCGGCAACGGCCCCTACAAGATCGACGGTCAGTGGGAGCACGAGGTCGAGATCAACCTGGTCCGCAGCGACACCTGGAAGGGTGAGCCGGGCAAGCCGGACGAGATCTACTACCGGATCTTCGCCGACGTGGACAGCGCCTACTCCGCCTTCCAGGCCGGCGAGCTGGACGTGATGTACACGATCCCGTCGGCACGCTTCAAGGAAGCCCAGGCCAGCTACAGCGACCGGCTGTACGAGCAGGAGGGCGACGTCATCAACTACGTCGGCCTGCCACTGTACGACGAGAGCTTCACGGACAAGCGGATCCGCCAGGCGTTCTCGATGGCGATCGACCGGCAGTCGATCATCGATGCCGTCTTCGACGGTCGGAACGTTGCCGCTACCGGCTTCATCGCGCCGCTCTTCGAGGGCGCTCGCGCGGATGTCTGCACCTACTGCGAGCAGGACGTCGAGAAGGCCAAGAAGCTGCTCGAGGAAGCCGGCGGCTGGCCGGAAGGCAAGAAGCTGACCCTGTGGGCCAACGCGGGCAGCAACCACGAGGCCTGGCTGGAGGCGGTCGGCAACCAGATCAAGAGCGCACTGGGCATCGACTACGAGCTGAAGGTCAACCTGCAGTTCCCCGCGTACCTGGACGTTGCGGACAACCGGGAGTTCACCGGCCCGTTCCGGCTCGGCTGGGGCCCGGACTACCCGTTCCTGGAGACCTTCCTGACTCCGCTCTACGGCACCGACTCCGACGGCAACAACACCACCTTCAGCAATTCCGAGTTCGACAAGCTACTGGCGCAGGGTGACTCCGCCGCGACCACGGAGGAAGCCATCGCCTTCTACCAACAGGCCGAGGACATCCTGGCCGAGGAGATGCCGGTCATCCCGATCTACTGGCGTAAGGAGACAGCGGTCTACAGCGAGAACGTCGACACCTTCGTCTGGAACCAGGTCTCCGGCGCTGACTACGGAGCGATCTCGCTGAAGCAGAACTGAGCCTCAGCAACCTGATCCAACCCGTGGGAAGGGGGTGGCAGCAGCCGCGCATCGGCCCGGACGACCTCCGGGGCCGAAGCCCAACGGCTGCTGCCACCCCGACCACTACGCCGGCGCCGCCAACGGACGTGGTTCGGACAAATCGCTCCGGACTGATGTACGCACCGTCCCGGCCGGGTATCGGGTTGATAACACGCCTTCTCGAAATCGCGTGTCTGGTGTCACAGTGACAGGCACCTCACACCCCCTCGTGAGCCAAGCGCCCTGAGGAGGCACTCCCATGCGCGGGAAATTTCTGAAGGTGGCGGTCGCAGCGACCGCCACCGCCATGTTGGCCACCGCCTGTGGTGGTGGCAGCGACGATTCGGAGGACTCTGCCGGCCAGGCCGGCGGTCAGCTGCGGGTCTACGCCTCGGAGCCGGCGTTCCTACTGCCATCCAATGGCGACGACGAGCCGTCGATCTACGTGATCCGTCAGCTCTACCGTGGTCTGGTCAAGTACAACGCCGAGACCGGCGAGCCGGAGAACGACCTGGCCGAGTCGATCGAGTCGGAGGACCAGAAGCTCTGGACGGTCAAGCTGAAGGACGGCTACACCTTCGACAACGGTGAGCCGGTCAACGCCGACTCCTTCATCCGCTCGTGGAACTACGCCGCCTACGCGCCGAACGCGCAGAACAACGGCTACTTCATGAAGCGCATCGCCGGCATCGACGCGGTCCAGCCCAAGGACCCCGACGGTGACGGCCCAGCGAAGGCACCGGCGCCGAGCGCCGAGACGCTGTCCGGCCTGCAGAAGGTCGACGACCTGACCTTCACCGTCGAGCTCAAGGCGCCGTTCAGCGGCTTCCCGACCATTGTCGGATATTCGGGATTCTTCCCGATGGCCCAGGCCTGCATCGACGATCCGGAGGCCTGCAACGAGACCCCGATCGGCAACGGCCCCTACAAGATCGACGGTCAGTGGGAGCACGAGGTCGAGATCAACCTGGTCCGCAGCGACAGCTGGAAGGGCGAGCCGGGCAAGCCCGACGAGATCTACTACCGGCTCTTCGCCGACGTGAACAGCGCCTACTCCGCCTTCCAGGCCGGCGAGCTGGACGTGATGTACACGATCCCGCCGGAGCGCTTCAAGGAGGCCCAGGCCAGCTACGGCGACGGGCTGTACGAGCAGGAGGGCGACAGCCTCAACTACGTCGGCCTGCCGCTGTACGACGACAGCTTCAAGGACAAGCGGATCCGCCAGGCATTCTCGATGGCGATCGACCGGCAGTCCATCATTGACGCCGTCTTCGACGGCCGGTACACCCCCGCCACCGGCTTCGTCGCACCCATCTTCGACGGCGCCCGCGCGGGTGTCTGCACCTACTGCGAGCAGGACGTCGAGAAGGCCAAGAAGCTGCTCGAGGAAGCCGGCGGCTGGCCGGAAGGCAAGAAGCTGACGTTCTGGGCCAACGCGGGCGCCGGCCACGACGCCTGGCTGCAGGCGGTCGGCGACCAGATCAAGAACACGCTGGGCATCGACTACGACCTGAAGGTCAACCTGCAGTTCCCCGAGTACCTGGCTGTTGGTGACGCCCGGGACTTCACCGGCCCGTTCCGGCTCGGCTGGGGTCCGGACTACCCGTTCCTGGAGACCTACCTGACTCCGCTCTACGGCACCGACTCCGACAGCAACAAGACCACCTACAGCAACGCCGAGTTCGACAACCTGCTGAAGCAGGGTGACTCCGCCCCGACCATGGAGGAGGCCATCGCCTTCTATCAGCAGGCCGAGGACATCGTGGCTGAGGAGCTGCCGGTCATCCCGATGTTCTGGCGCAAGGAGGCGGCGCTCTACAGCGAGAACGTCGACACCTTCGTCTGGAACCAGGTCTCCGGCGCTGACTACGGAGCGATCTCGCTGAAGCAGAACTGAGCCTCAGCAACCTGATCCAACCCGTGGGAACGGGGTGGCAGCAGCCGCGCATCGGCCCGGACGACCTCCGGGGCCGAAACCCAACGGCTGCCGCCGCCCCGAATCCGGGAGGGCGACAACGGCGAGGCGGCCCTGGTCGGTCAACACCGGCCAGGGCCGCAGCGATAGCGTTCACGAAATGACCCCACCCCCGCCCGAGGACAATGCGGTATTCACCGGACCGGAACGTGCCCTGGACCGTCGGGTGCACCGGTGGCTCGAGCATGCTCCGCGTACCGGCTGGAGAGCCTGGGCGGTTGAACTCGCCGCCTTCACCGCCAAGCAGGCGTGGGCCTGCGTGTTCGGCGCCGCGATGCTTGCGGTGCTTGTCGCGGCCCGACTGTGGTGGCCCGACGACGCCGCGCTGGCGCGCAACGACGCGCTGACGCTCGCGGCGCTCGCGATCCAGGTCGTCATGGTCACCACGCGGCTGGAAACACTGCGGGAGCTCCGGGTGGTGGTCCTGTTCCATCTCGCGGGTACCACCATGGAGATATTCAAGACCGAGGTCGGCTCGTGGGCCTATGCCGACGACGGCGTTCTCCGGCTCGGGCAGGTGCCACTCTTCTCCGGCTTCATGTACGCCGCGGTCGGCTCCTACCTGGTGCGCGTGTATCGCCTGTTCGACCTACGCTTCGACCGCTATCCACGGCAGTGGCTGACCGCGGTGACGGCGGCGGCGATCTACGTCAACTTCTTCACCCACCACTACCTCGCTGACCTGCGTTGGCTGATCACGGCCGGGGTGGTCGTGGTCTTCGGCCGGTGCATCATGCATTTCCGGGTCTTCCGGCGCCACCTGCGGATGCCGGTGCTCTGCGCGTTCGGGCTCGTCGCAGTCTTCATCTGGCTCGCCGAGAACATCTCCACCTGGTCACACGCGTGGACCTACCCCAACCAGGCCGAGGGCTGGGATCCGGTGTCCGTGAGCAAACTGGGGTCGTGGTTCCTACTAATGATCATCTCGGTGGTCTTGGTGGCGTGGGTGTATCCGCCACGACCCGTCTCCGGTTCGCCCGGTGCCGCGGGGGAACGGGAAGAGCGGGAGGCGGGAGTGCCCGGCCACCCGGGCTCCCGCCCAGCCTCCCCGGAGACGTCCAGCGCGACCAGACTCGGCTGATCAGTCGAGATCAACCCAGTCGAGGGTCCGCTGCACCGCCCGCTTCCAGCGGTCATACCCGGCCTCGCGCTGCTCCGAGGACCAGGTGGGTTGCCAGCACTGGCTCTCGTTCCAGTTCTCGCGCAGCTCGTCGGTACTGCGCCCGGAAGCCAACCGCCAGACCCGCAGCGTAGGCGGCGCCGAGTGCGGTGGTCTCGGCGACCGTCGGGCGGCTCACCGGAACACCGAGGATGTCGGCCTGCAACTGCATGCACAGGTCGTTCTCCGTGACACCCCATCCACCTTGAGGCGCCCCAGCGTTACGCCGGAGTCCTACGCCATGGCCTCGGCGACGTCTCGGCTCTGGTAACAGATCGACTCGAGGGTGGCGCGTGCGATGTGGGCGTCGGTGTTGAACCGGGACAGGCCGACGATCACGCCACGGGCGTCGGAGCGCCAGTACGGGGCGAAGAGGCCGGAGAACACGGGCACGAAGTACACCCCCGCCACTGTCGTTCACCTGGCGCGCCAGGATCTCACTCTGCGCCGCCGAGTTGATGATCTTCAACTGGTCCCGTAACCACTGCACGGCAGACCCGGTGACGGCGATCGAGCCCTCCAGCGCGTACACCGGCGGCTGGTCGCCGAACTGGTAGCAGACCGTGGTGAGTAGGCCGGCCTGGGAACGGACCAGCTCGGTACCGGTGTTGAGCAGCAGGAAATTGCCCGTACCATAGGTGTTCTTGGCCTCCCCCGGGGCACAACAGACCTGGCCGACGGTGGCTGCCTGCTGGTCGCCGAGATCCCCGGTGAGCGGGACCGCGCCGGTGAACGGGCCATGGGCGGCGGTGACGCCGTAGGAGTCCGGGTCAGACGACGGTCGGATCCGCGGCAGCATCGCCCGCGGGATGCCGAAGAAGGACAGCAGTTCGTCGTCCCAGTCCAGCGTCGCCAGATTCATCAGCATGGTGCGACTGGCGTTGGTCGGATCGGTAACGTGCACGCCGCCCGCGGTGCCCCCGGTCAGATTCCACAACAGCCAGGTGTCGGTGTTGCCGAAGATGGCCTCCCCGCGCTCGGCCGCCTCCCGCACCCCGTCCACATTCTCCAGAATCCACTTGATCTTGCCGCCGGAGAAGTATGTCGCCGGTGGCAGGCCGGCCTTTTGACGGATCACCTCGCCTTTACCCGAACGTTCCAATGCGGAGGCGATCCGGTCGGTCCGGGTGTCCTGCCACACGATGGCGTTGTGGTGGGGACGACCGGTCCGACGATTCCACACCACGGTGGTCTCCCGCTGGTTGGTGATCCCGAGCGCGGCGAGGTCGCTGACGGTGAGGCGATGCTCGTACAGCACGGTCCGGATCACCGTCTGGGTACGCTCCCAAATCTCCACCGGGTGGTGTTCGACCCGCCCCGGGTCGCGGCAGGATCTGCTGATGCTCGAGCTGGTGGCGGCCCAAGTCGGCACCAGCGTGGTCAAAAACCATGAAACGGGTGCTGGTGGTGCCCTGGTCCACCGCGGCAACGAAATCGGCCATTCGAGTGCTCTCCTTCGCAGGTCGTCCGGACGAGTCGATCAGACGCGGCGCGGGCGGGGTGCCGCAAATCAGACCAAAAATGGGGTGGGCAGCAGGTCTGGTTCTGGTCGAATACGCCCCGAGGCTCCCGGAGTGGAGGAACGGTACGCCCGACGTGAATGCCGAACAGGCGGGTGCCTCCACGCACACCCTTCTCCCTGGCGCCGATTCGCCGCGCTTCTCCTAACCACCGCGGGCTCGGCCGCGCCCCCACTACCGTCCCTCATGTGACTATCCGTCGAATCACCGTGTCAGCCGTCGTCATGGCGGTAGGGGCCATCGTCGTGTCGCCCGCCGCACCGGTCACGGCCCACAGCCGGACAGCCAACACCGGAGCAGAGCCATGCCCCACTGTGGCGACAGCGACCCGGCCGGCTGGCACGCCCTCGCCGCCTCCGGTCGGCCCCGCCGAAGCCGCCGTCGGCGGTGCCGGGCTGGCCACCACCGGGTTGGTCGTGCCGGCCGGAACCCCGACCGCGCCGGCGGTCACCGCGACCTCCTGGGTCGTCGCCGACCTCGACAGCGGCCAGGTCCTGGGGGGCTGTGGCCCACACCAACACCGCACTCCCGCGAGTGTCCAGAAGCTTTTGCTCGCCGCGGCCCTGATGCCCCGGCTCGACCCGACGACAGTCGTCGAGGTAGCCCGCGACGATCTGCACGACCTCGACCCGGCGAGCTCCCTGATGGGGGTGGTCGCAGGCGGCCGGTACACGGTTGAGGAGCTGTGGCTGGGGCTGCTCCTGCAGTCCGGTAACGATGCGGCCAACGTCCTGGCCCGGCTCGGTGGTGGTGCCGACGGCCGGGAAGGCGGGGTAAGGGTGATGAACGAGGAGGCGGCGCGGCTCCGGGCCAACCAGACCCACGCGGCGACACCGTCCGGGCTGGACGGGCCCGACCAATACACCAGCGCCTACGACCTGGCGCTGATCGCGCGGGCCGCTTTCGCACGCGAGGACTTCCGCCGGTACATCGCCACCCGTGCGGCGAGTGTGCCGTCCGCACCGGGCCGCTCTGCGCTCGCCCTCACCGGTGACAACACCCTGCTGGGCAGCTACCCGGGAATGGTCGGCGGTAAGACGGGTTTCACCGACCTGGCCCGACAGACCTACGTCGGCGTGGCCGAACGCGACGGCCGGACGCTCACGGTGACCCTGCTCGGTGCGGAGACCGCCCCACTGGGCAGCTTGGGTGAGGCCACAGCGTTGCTCGACTGGGGCTTCGCCCTCGCCCCCGACAAAGCGGTCGGCGACCTGGTCACCCCGGATCAGGGCGGTCAAAAGAAGGACGAGCAGGTGGTCGTGGCCGGTGATGAGGGCCCCGGGACGGGCACCTACTCCCGGTCGGTGATGTCGGTCGTGATCGGCACCGTAGCCGCCCTCGGGACCGTCCTGGTTGGCGTCTTCGCCGGATGGCGGCGGGCCAGTCGGCGCATGGCCGGCTGAGCAGCCCTCAGGTCGCCCGCGACAGCGCGGCGAAGAGCTCCAGATGGTTGGCGGCGTCGCGCGCGAGGAGAATGCCGATGATGCCCACGATCCAGCCGGTGGTCTCGGCCGCGTTGCGCACCATCCACCGGTTTACCGCCGCGAGCACCGGCTGCACCAGCCCGGCCGCGACCAGGCGTGCCGCCAGCAACACGAGTGCGGGCAGCACCATGACGACGCAGTAGCCGGCGAGCACGGCGACGCTCGCGGGTAACGTCAGCGCGGACGCGCCGAGCAGCCCGATAGCCGCCAGGTAGGGCAGCATCGTGGTGGCCTCCAACGTCACGGCAGCCAGGGCCAGCCCGACCAAAGCCGAGGTGGATTCGCGCCCGCCCATGGTCCGCTCGCGCCAGCGCAGCAGGCGACCCGGCTGCGGTTCAGCCGACCCTCGCTTCCAGCCGATGACCAGGCCGAAGCCGAGCAGGCCGATCCCCACCGCGAGTTGCACCACCCGGAACGGCGTAGTTTCCAGCACGGGACGCACCGCGGCGAGCAGGGCCGCCGCACCGACGAGCAGCGCCACGCCGAGCACGAGATAGCAGGCGGCGACCGTGGCGAGGAAGACCAGCAGCCGGCTCGGGCGCAGCCGTCCCGGCGCCAGCATCATCCAGATCGGGATGAGTAGCGTTCCGAAGCTGGTGCTGTCGATCAGAGCCAGGACGACGAGCGATCCGATCAGGGCCAGGTCCACGGTGCGCTCCCCCTCCGAGTCACGGGTGCGATGTTAGGGCGAGGTCGCAACAGGGCTGTTCTGGGCCCACGCCCTGGGTGCGGCCGGTCTTACCGACCCACCCATGTTGCACCACCGTAGGAGGGGCAGCTCGACCGCAACGTTTACTGAATCACCTCATCAGCGTGTCGGTTTCAAGCCAGGTGAACTTGATCAGTCGACCGTTACAGGTGAAAAGGACTCCGACTCGAATTAGATCCACATCCACATGCTCCTCGGTGAGCAGGACCGACAGCTCCCCCACATCGGGATGCGTGGCAGAGATGAAAAAATTGGACCCCTGGAACGCCGACCCGCCACGCGGGTGGTCCTCCATCACTGGAATATCCACATAGTGACGTGCCGCCCTCTCCGCCAACCCTGACGACCCCCAGGAATAGCCGTCACCTTGAAGCGCCCTCACGTCCGCGAATCCAGAGTGAGTCACATAGACAACGAAACTACAGTCGGTGGCTGGCCATCGAGTCCGCTGTTCATCAGTCCACTCGGCCACCACCAGCACGTTCTCTCCTGGCGGAAGTCCTCCCCTACGCGGGTACGGAGACAGCTCAGCCCACGCCTGCTGCGCCTGGTCGGCGTTCAGCACACGAGCTGAGTAGGAGCCCGCTATTCGAACGTCAATGCTGGACCAGGCACCCGCCCATCCCGCCACCGAAACGACGGAGGCCACAACCACCGTGGCGATCACTATTACCCAGCGGCGGTAAGTACGCATAACGGAAATTTGCTCCCCGAAGTTCCCGTGGCTCACTGGCGGGACCCTACCCGGATCTACACAGGCAGACCACCTCGACGAAATAGCTGACCGATAGCAAGTTCATGGCTATCGATGCGGCAACCTAGCTACTCGAAGCGGGACGGGTCCCCCGCGCCATGACGTAGCACCTCGGGCTCGTCGCCCGACAGGTCAACCACGGTGGTCGGCTCCTTGCCGCAGTCGCCGGCGTCCAGCACGCCGTCGAGCACGTGGTCCAGCCGTTCCTTGATCTCCCACCCCTGGGTCAACGGCTCCTCCGCCCCGGGCAGGATCAGGGTGCTGGAGACCAACGGCTCACCGAGCTCGGCCAGCAACGCCTGCGCGACGGCGTGGTCGGGCACCCGCACTCCCACGGTGCGCTTCCGCGGATGCAGCATCCGGCGCGGCACCTCGCGGGTGGCTGGCAGAATGAAGGTGTAGCTGCCCGGGATGCAGGACTTCACCAACCGGAACACCGCGTTGCTGATCTGCACGAACTGACCCATCTGCGCGAAATCCCGACAGACCAGCGTGAAGTGGTGCCGCTCGTCGAGCCGGCGAATCTCCCGGATCCGGTCCAGCCCGTGGCGATCACCCAGCTGAGCGCCGAACGCGAAGCAGGAGTCCGTGGGGTAGGCGATCAGGCCACCGTTCCGGAGCAGCCCGACGACCTGCCGCAGGGTCCGGGGCTGCGGGTTGACCGGGTGCACGTCGTAGTACCTCGCCATGGGCCGAGCCTAGTAGCCCGCACGTGTGCCGCCGAGGTAGCCCGGCTCCGGCCCGGCGTCTAGGGTCCGATCGTGCCCGTCAACCTCGAGGTGGTCGATGCTCTCCGGGCCGACCCCGCCGCCAGTTCCCTGCGCCCCTCGCTCGACCTTTCATACGGTGACCCCGGTCGCACCACCGCCATGGATCGCTTCCACACCCAGTTCGTCCGCCCCGACGATCTTGTCTTCGACATCGGGGCCCACGTGGGCGACCGCACCGCCAGCTTCCGCCGGCTGGGTGCCCGGGTGATCGCCGTCGAGCCGCAACCGCTCTGCGCCCGGAGCATCCGGGCCCTCTACGGCGACGACGATCAGGTAACGGTGGTGGAGGCGGCGTGCGGCACGGCGACCGGCCTTGTGGAGCTCCACATCAACTCGGCCAACCCCACCGTCTCGACCGTGTCACCGCACTTCGTCCAGGCCGCCGACGGCGCCGAGAACTGGCAGGGGCAGGTCTGGGACGCACGGCTGGCCGTCCCGGCCACCACCCTCGACGTCCTCGTCGCCGAGCACGGCCTCCCCGCCTTCGTCAAAATCGATGTTGAGGGCTTCGAGGATGCCGTCCTCGCCGGATTGAGTCACCCACTGCCGGCGTTGTCGTTCGAGTTCACCACGGTCGCGCGGTCGGTGGCCCAACGAGCGCTCGACCGCGCCGTCGCGCTCGGCTTCACCCGCTTCAACCTGGCCCTCGGGGACGCGATGACGCTGGCCGAGCCGGCCTGGCTGACCGCCCCCGCGCTGGGTGCGCTCCTCGACTCCCTGCCGCACTCCGCCAACTCCGGTGATGTCTACTGTCGGAGGTAGGCCGCTACGACCGGCGCTACCAGCGACGCGCCAGCGGCCCGGGGGCAGATTGGCGCGGGACGCTATCCCGACTGCCTGCCCGTGCGACCCGAGCGGGCCGCCGCTGCCACCCGCTCGTGCAGGCCGGCAAGCTCCGGGCTGACCGTCACGGCCGGCGGAACCGGTGTGGTCAGCCGTCGGGCTGGCTCGGGCAGCCATGCCAGGTCCGCCTCGAATCGGTCCCGCGCGGCCCGTACGGCCTGGGCCGCGGCCGCGGTGTCGAGCCGCCGTCCGGCGCGCATGACCGGCACGAGCAGCGGCTCCCGACCTGGCGACGACGCTTCGGTGTGCAGCCCGAGGAGGTCGCCGTCGGCGCCACTGGGGTCCCGGAAGACCTGCTTCGCACCCGGCAGGGTGACCTTGCCCGACGACAGCTTGACCACTGGTCGGTCGCCGTAGCTGACCAGCTTGTACGCGCTGTCCAGGGACGGCGCGTCCGCGGAGACCCCCATCCTGGTACCGACGCCGTACCCGTCGATCGGGGCATCGGCCGCGACCAGCCCCGCGATGGCCTCCTCGTCCAGGCCCCCACTGGCCATTATCTTGACCTCGGTCAGGCCCGCCGTGTCGAGGATCTCGCGGGCCTGCCGGGCCAGCGCGGCCAGGTCCCCGGAATCCAGCCGGACCCCCGCCGGACCGCTCCGTCCGAGCTCCGTGAGGACATCAACCGCAGCCTGTACGCCGGCGGGCGTGTCGTAGGTGTCCACCAGGAAGATCGGGTTGACCGGGAAGTCGCTCGCGAAGGCGCGGAAGGCGGCCCGCTCGTCCGGGAACGCCTCCACGTACGAGTGGGCCATCGTGCCGGACGGTCGCAGCCCGTACCGCCGGGCTGCCTCCACATGACTGGTCGCGGCGAACCCGACGATCGCGGACGCCCGGGCCACACCGGCACCCGCCGCCAGCCCATGGGTGCGGCGGAACGAGAAGTCGACCAGCTCCGCGCCACCGGCGGCGAGCCGACACCGCGCCGCCTTACTGGCGATCGTGGTCTGGAACGTGATCAGGTTCAGCAGACCGGTCTCGACCAGCTGCGCCTCGGCGAGCGGTGCCGTGACCTCGAGCAACGGCTCGTCGGCGAAGACGATCCGCCCCTCCGGCACCGCCCGCACGTCTCCGGTGAACCGGAGCGGGGCGAGCGCCGCCAGGGCCGACTCGTCGAAACCATGGACCTCCCGCAGGTAGGCCAGCTCGTCGTCAGCGAACGAGAAGGTCTCCAGAAACGTCAGCGCCTCGTCGAGCCCGGCGGCCACCAGGAAGCCACGGCACTCCGGTAACCGGCGGGAGAAGAGGCTGAAGGTGGCGGGTGCGGTCAGGTCGTGGCGCAGGTAGCTGGCGGCCATCCGAAGCTCGTAAAGGTCGATCTGGAGACCGGTCATGTCGCCTCCTCCGCGGGTGTCCGGACCGTCCGACGCTGGGCGGTCCGGACACCACCAACTCTGGTCGACGCAGAGTCGCGGTGTGCCGGGAACGGCACATGCACCGCCAGAGGTGTCGAGCAGCTCCGGATCAGCGCAGTCGGCGGGCGGTGAAGCCCGGCGGCGGGCTGGCGATCGACTCCTGGGCCGCGACCAGCTGGAGTTCCCGGGTACCCGCCGCCAACGTGGCCGCAAAGATCCGGAAGATGCTCGCGCTGGTGCGCTCCAGCGCGGTCGCGGGCGAATCAGTGGTCCACAGGTGTGCGAGGTAGAGCGCGGCCGTGACGTCCCCGCCCCCGTTCGGGCTGATCGGCAGCATCGGTGTGGTCACCGCCCAAGCCCCCTCCTCGGAGACGGCCACCAGCTCCAGCTGCTCCTCCGGCAGGTCCCGGTGGAGCACGCTGGTGACCAGTACGTGCCGCGGCCCGGTCGCCCGCACCTTGTCGACCGCCGCGAGTAGCTCCGCCAGCGTCTCGGTCCGACCGCCGGCGAGATACTCCAGCTCGAACTGGTTGGGGGTGATGATGTCCGCGTTCGGTACGACCGCGTCACGCAGGTACTCCGGGATGCCGGGACGAGCGAACATCCCCCGCCCCACGTCGCCCATCACCGGATCGCAGCAATAGACGGCGGCGGGGTTGACGGCTTTCACCCGGCGGACCGCGTCAATGATGACCTCACCCATCGCCGGGTCGCCCTGGTATCCGGAGAGCACCGCATCGGCCTGGGCAAGCACTCCGCGGTCGGCGATGCCCGCGATGACCTCGGCGACATCCGCAGGCGCCAGCAGCGGCCCACGCCATGCGCCGTAGCCGGTGTGATTGGAGAAGTGGACCGTCAGTACCGGCCACACCTCGTGGCCGAGGCGTTGCAGCGGAAAGACGGCGGCGGAGTTACCGACGTGGCCGTAGGCAACCGACGACTGGATAGACAGGATTCGCACCCGACCATCATCGTGGTTGGGGTCGCGCCAGTTCCCACTACCCCCGCCCCGACGTGCCCGTTCGGCAGAAGCGGCGCGGAGTGGAGGTAGTATCGCAGCAGCTCAGAAGGGGGGCCCGAGATGTCCGATACTACCCACCATCGGCCCGTAACCGGCAGCGGCCGTCCGAACGAGGTGAGCGACCCACTGCTGTGGGGGCTTGGCCTCAAGGTGGCGGACGCGCACCAGCCGGACGCTGCGGGCACCGATTGTGTGAACCTGCTCTGCGCCGGCCAGGTCTGGCCCTGCACCGCCTGGCAGTCCGCCCAGCGCGCGCTTCGGATGGCCCAGACACCATCCGGGCAGCGGCCCGCCGACCCGCGGCGAGGGCGGACGGACGAGTGGAGCGCCTCCCACGTCGGCCCGCCGCGTCCCACCACGCCGGAGCAGCAGCACCACCGCGACATCGCCGCCTGAGCACCGGTCGCCGCACGGCGACCGGTGCGCTACCTCGAGCACCGCTCCCGGGGGGCGCGGATCAGAGGGTACGAGCGAGACGCTCGGCGAGGATCCGAGTGAAGCGGGACGGGTCGGCCAGCTCGCCCCCCTCAGCGAGCAACGCCATTCCGTAGAGCAGCTCGGCGGTCTCTTTCAGTGACTCCTCGGTGACACCTTGTTCCTGAGCCTTGCGCAACCCACTGACCAACGGGTGCGTCGGGTTCAGCTCGAGGATCCGCTTGACCTGCGGCACCTCGTGCCCCATCGCGCGGTACATCTTCTCCAGCGTCGGCGTGATGTCCTGCGCGTCACCGACCACGCAGGCCGGTGAGGTGGTCAGCCGGGCGGAGAGGCGGACCTCCCGGACCTGGTCGGCGAGGGTACTGCCCAGCCAGGTGAGCAGGTCGGCGTACTCGGTGCGCTGGCGCTCCCGTTCGGCCTCGGCCGCCGAGCGCTCCTCCTCGGTGTCCAGGTCAACCTGACCCTTGGCAACCGAACGCAGCGTCTTGCCCTCGTACTCGCCGACCCGCTCCACCCACACCTCGTCCACCGGGTCGGTGAGCAACAGCACCTCGAAGCCCTTGGCCCGGAACGCCTCCATGTGCGGCGAGTTCTCGATGGTGGTGCGGTTCTCGCCGGTGGCGTAGTAGATGTCGGTCTGGCCGTCCTTCATCCGCGCGACGTAGCTGGCGAGGTCGGTCGACTCGGCCGGATCGTGGGTGGAGGCGACGGAGAGGAGCTCCAGAAGCGAATCCCGGTTCTCCGTGTCGTCGATCAGCCCTTCCTTGACAACAGCACCGAACTCGGTCCAGAAGGTGCGGTACTTCTCCGGTTGGTTGGCCTTGAGGTCCTTGACGGTGGCGAGGATCTTCTTGACCAGACGGCGGCGGACCACCTGAATCTGCCGGTCCTGCTGGAGTAGCTCGCGGGAGATGTTGAGCGACAGGTCATGCGCGTCAACCACGCCCTTGACGAAGCGCAGATAGCCCGGCATCAACGCCTCGCAGTCATCCATGATGAAGACGCGCTTGACGTAGAGCTGCACACCACGTCGTCCCTGTGGGGAGAAGAGGTCCAGCGGTGCGTGGGTGGGGAGGAAGAGCAGCGCCTCGTACTCGAAGGTGCCTTCTCCCCGCATGTGCACGACCTCGAGCGGGTCGGCCCAGTCATGGCTGACGTGCTTGTAGAACTCGTGGTACTCGGCCGGTTCCACCTCGTCGCGGGACCGCGCCCAGAGCGCCTTCATCGAGTTGAGCGTCTGCACCTCGGTGGTCGGCTCGCCCCCGTCGGTGCCGGGCCGCTCAACCGCCATCCGGATCGGGTGGGCGATGAAGTCGGAGTACCGCTTGACGATCTGCCGAACTGTCCACTCGGCGGCGTAGTCGTGCAGGTTGTCCTCGGAGTCGGCCGGCTTCAGGTGCAGCGTGACCGCCGTTCCCTGCGGAACGTCCGTGGCCGAGGCGATCGTGTACGTGCCCTCCCCGCTCGACTCCCAGCGGGTGCCGTCGGTCGCTCCCGCCTCCCGGGTGACCAGGACAACCCGGTCGGCGACCATGAACGCCGCGTAGAAACCGACGCCGAACTGGCCGATCAGCTCCTGCGACGCCTCCGCGTCGGCTGATTCCCGCAGCTTACGGAGCAGCTCCGCGGTGCCGGACTTGGCGATCGTGCCGATCACCTGAACGACCTCGTCGCGGGACATCCCGATCCCGTTGTCCCGCACGGTCAGCGTGCGTGCGTCCGGGTCGACCTCGATCGCGATGTGCAGGTCGGCGGTGTCGACGTCGAGGTCCTTGTCCCGCAGCGACGCCAGACGCAGCTTGTCCAACGCGTCGGAGGCATTCGAGATCAACTCGCGCAGGAAGACATCCTTGTTCGAGTAGATCGAGTGAACCATCAGCTGAAGCAGCTGGCGTGCCTCCGCCTGGAACTCCAACGTCTCGCTACTCACGCCGTGTCCTTTCGTCCGCATGTCCGGATCGTCGGCAGACGGCAACGCCCCCGACGACGTGTTGCCCGAAAGGATACGAGCCCCTCCTGCGGGCCGCGGCGGCGACGCCCCGGCCGTGCGTCGGGCCTGGTCAGGCCCGACGCCGCCCTCGCCCCCGACGACGCCGCCCCGGCCCGCGCCGGGGGCGACGGGCCAGACGCACGAACAGCACCGCCAGCCCACCCACCCCGATCACGGCCGCGACCAGCAGCGGCCCAGGGCCGGTCAGCCCGTCCGGGAGCGAATCGTCGGCGGCGGCCCGGGTATCGGCGGCCGCGGGCGGGGCGGACGGTGAGGCGGTCAGCTCACCCGGCTCGACGAGGTGACCGACCGACGCGTCCCGAGGCAGCGCGAAGCCCCAGTCGAGCAGAGTGGCGCCCTGCTCCCAACCACGCAACGGCCGCGCCTCGGCGCCCAGCAACGTGACCACCAGGCGTCGGCCATCACGTTCGGCCGCGCCGACGTACGTGTGCCGGGCCAACATGGTGAAGCCGGTCTTGCCACCGCGGGCACCCGGATAGTGGTCGATGAGAGAGTTGCCGTTCTGGATCTGGAAACCCTTCCTGCCGAGCGCCTCCTGGTCGGGGATCTGGTGGGTTTCGGTCAGCGCGTACCGCTGGAAGGCCGGCTCGGCGAAACAGGCCCGGGCGATCAACGCGAGATCGTAGGCACTCGTGAACTGACCCTCCCCGTCCAACCCGGATGGTGTGACCGCGTGCGTCTGCCGAGCCCCCAGCTGCTCGGCGAACTCGTTCATCGCGCGGACGCCCCCAGCCCGACCCTCGGCACCGCCGCCGAGGCGGGCGAGGACATTCGCCGCGTCGTTACCCGATTGCAGCAGCAGGCCAAGCCAGAGCGTCTCCACCGGATACTGCCCGCCGACGAGCAGGCCGACCGCCGACGAGCCGGGCTCGATGTCCAGATCCTCCTTCGTCACCGTGACCACCTGCTGTGGGTCAAGGTTCGGCAGCAGGGCGGCGGTCAGCAGCAACTTCTGCACACTCGCCGGGGTGGCGTACTCGTGCGGGCCACACGCACCCAGCACCTCACCGGTGTCAAGATCCGCGACCAGCCACGAGGTCGCGGTCACCTCCGGCGGCTGGGCGCCCGCAGCCGGGACCACCAGGCCGGGGGTGGCCAACGCCGCCCCGCCGACCACCTGGTCCTCAGCCACCGCCGGCGGCGGGGAAGGCCGGGGCGGCCGGGACGGCGTTGCCGCCGGCACGCTGGCCTGCGGGCACGGCACCACCGTCGGCGAGGGTGCGGCGACGGTGGGCGACGCGGGCACCACGATGGGGAGCAGCAGGACGCTTGAGGCAGCGGCCAGTAGCCGATTTCTCACGTCCGGGATCCTAGCTAATAAAGATCAGCAAATCGGACACCGGCACCACGACCGCCATCGGAAGGCACGCCGCCCGTGCCCGGCCTCAGGTCAACGGCCGCTTGAGGTGATAGCGGTGCACCTCGGTGCTGCCCTGGACGTTGTTCACGTCCTCGGCCGCGGCGACCAGTTCCCACCCCTCGCGCCCGACCCGGTTGAGGTGGGCGATCGCGGTGTCGCCGTAGGTGGTGACATCTCGGCGGGATCCGTCTGGGCCGTACCAGACAAAGCTGACGTGAAAGTTGCGGCCCTGCCCTTGGTAGCGGCGGACCAGCAGTGCGTATTCCCAAGCGACCATGGACTCCATTATGGGTGTCCATCGAGGACCACGCATCAGGGGGTGGTCACCCTTCGATATGGCACAAACGCGAAGAGTCAGCACCCCCCTGGTCCCGAGTCCCGCCGCGTCACCTCCCCCGCGACGAGCGCGGCGAGCCGACCCAACCCACGGTCGATATCGTCCCGGGTGACCGCGCTGACCGACAACCGCAGCGCGTGCACCGGCACACCGTCGCCGTAGAAGTGCGCCATCGGGGTCCACAGCACCCCGTACTCCCGGGCGGAGCGGTGCAGCAGCGCGTCGTCCACCGGAAACGGCACGGTGACCACCACGAAGAACCCGCCAGCGGGCACCGTCCACCGTACCGACGAGCCGGCCGGGAACCACCGAGCCAAGCCCTCAACCAGGTAACGCAGGTTCTCGGCGTAGACGGTGCGCTGTCGGACCGTTGCCGCCACCAGGCTGCAATCGTGGGCGAGCAGCACACCGCCGACCACCGCCTGGGCCACCGGCGAGGTGTTCACCGAGACCATGCTCTTGACCTTGGCCAGCTGGTCGGCGAGGAGGCCCGACGCGCCATCGGCGTCTTCCACCGACTGGTCGGCCACCACGTAGCCAACCCGTGCGCCGGGTAGCACCGTTTTCGCGAACGACCCCAGGTATACCACCTGACGATTGGTGTCCAAGGCCTTCAACGTGGGCAGCCGCCGACTCTGCGTGGCCGGGAAGAGACCGTACGGGTTGTCCTCGATCAGGAGTAACTCCTCCTCGGCGGCCAGGTCCAGCAGCGCCCGTCGACCGGCCAACGACATGCTGGTGCCCGACGGATTGGCAAAGTCCGGCATCAGGTAGCAGGCGCGCGGGCGCAGCCCCTCCGCCCGGGCCCGATGCACCTGACCGCGCAGGTCCGCCAGGTCCACCCCGGAGTCGGTCGTCGCCACCGGGCGGACCGGAAAGTCCAGCAACCGCGCGGCTCCGGTAAGCCCCACATAGGTCGGCGCCACCGCGAGCAGGACGTCTCGGGGGCCGGCGCGTAGCGCCCGCAGCACCAGGAACATCGCCTCCTGACACCCGACGGTCACCACGATCGCCTCCGGGTCGACCGTCATCCCCTCGTCCACGGCGAGGTTCCGGGCGACCAGGTGATGCACGATCCCCTTGGTCCGCCCGTACTGGAACAGGGTGCGATGCACCTGCACCGGATCCTGCCCGAGGTCATCGACCAGGTGCTGCCGAAAGATGTCCAGGTACCGGTGCAGTGCCGAGAACTCGAAGAACTCCTCGTACGGCCGGCCAGCGGCGAGTGACACCGCGTCCGGGTAGTCCTGCGCCACCTCGTTCAGGAAGTTCATCGAGTGCAGAGCCGGATCATCGAGCGCCGGATGCAGGTCGGCCAGCTGCAGTTCCACGATCACTGCACCGTCGTCGTCCGCAGTTGCCGGGCCGCCGCCACGTCGGTGCACCCCGCCAACGCGAGCGCGTCCCGAAGCTCCTCAGCCAGCAGCGACAGGGCCGTCTCGGCCCCGGCCCGGCCACCGGCCGCCAACGCCCAGAGCAGCGGGCGGCCCAGCAGGACGCCCCGCGCACCGAGGGCGAGGGCCCGCAACACGTCCGCTCCGCCCCGAATACCGCTGTCCAGGAACACCTCGCCGCGGTCGCCCACGGCGTCAACGACCGCGGGCAGCGCGGTCGCGGTGGCCGGTGCGCCGTCAAGCTGGCGCCCCCCGTGGTTGGAGACCACCACCGCGTCCGCTCCGGCCGTCACCGCGCGAGCGGCATCACGCGGATCGAGCACCCCTTTGACGACCAGCGGGACCGCGGTCCGCTCCCGCAGCCACTCCAGGTCGTCCCAGCTCACGGCCGGCGCGAAGACCGCGCCGGTGTGTGCGGCCACCGCGGATACGCCCGGGGTCGCCGTGTGGGCGAGGCTGTCCCGGCCGGTGGGTAGGTTCGCGGCGATCACCTCCGGTGGAATGACGAACGAGTTACGCAGGTCCCGCAGCCGACGGCCGAGAATCGGCACGTCCACGGTGAGCACCAGCGCGGTGCAGCCCGCCGCTTCGGCCCGGTCCAGTAGGTCGGCGACGAGCCCCCGGTCCCGCAACCAGTAGAGCTGGAACCAGACGTCGCCGCCGGCTCGCGCGACCTCCTCGATCGGAACGCTGCCGAGCGTGCTGGCCACATACGGGATGCCGGCCGCGCCGGCCGCCGCGGCAAGGGCAACCTCCCCGTCGGGGTGCAGCAGCCGCTGATATGCCATCGGCGCGACCGCCACCGGCAGCGCATGGACGGCTCCCAACAGCCGGGCGTCGGTCGGCGGCGTTGACGAACCGCACAGCACGCGGGGCAGCACACCGGTCCGGTCCAGGGCCCGTCGATTCGCCGCCAGCGTCGTCTCGGCGCCGCTGCCACCGGCCACGAAGTCCCACACCTCCGGCGGTAGTACCGCGCGGGCGAGGTCGGCGAAGTCGGCCAGCGCCACCGGCGGCCCGCCGGGCAGCACCCCCGGCCGCTCAGCCATCGTCGGCCGGTGTCCGACGGAGGCGGCGGCGCAGGAAGGTCGCCGCCGCTTCCTGAGCCTCCCGCCCGGCATCGAAGACACCGGGCATGGTGAAGAAGCCGTGGACCATGCCCGCGTACCGGGTGAGGACGGTCTCCACGCCAGCAGCGCGAAGCCGGTCGGCGTACTGCTCGCCCTCGGCACAGAGCGGGTCGTGCTCGGCGGTGACCACGAACGCCGGCGGCAGGCCGGTGAGGTCGTCGGCGAGTAGCGGCGACGCGAGCGGGTGTTGGGCGTCGGTCGGGTCGGCCAGGTAGTGGGACCGGTACCAGGCGACCGAGCGGCGGTTGAACAGCAGCGGATCCTCGCCACCGGGCGGCTCGATCGTCTGGTCGGTGTTCGGGTAGACCAACAACTGCGCTACCAGCCGGGGACCGTCCTTCTGGGCCAGCAGCGTGACCGCGGCGGCCAGGTTGCCACCCGCGCTGTCCCCGCCCACCGCGAGCCGCTCGGGGTCTGCGTCGAACTCCGCTGGATGCGCCGCGATGTGGCGCAGGGCAGCGTGGCAGTCGTGCACGGCCGCCGGGAACGGGTGCTCGGGGGCCAGCCGATAGCCGACAGTGACCACCTGGCAGGGCACCGCATTGGCCAGTCGCCGACAGACCCCGTCCGCGGTGTCGATGCTGCCCAGCGTCCACCCACCGCCGAAAAAGTAGAGCAGTGTCGGCAGCGGCCCGGGCTCGGCGGGGCGGTACACCCGGACCGGGAGGTCACCGGCCGGTCCGGGGAGGCACGCGTCGCGTACCTCGTGGACCGGCTCGACCGGGCCGGAGCCGGCCCGGATCGCAGCGAGGTCGGCCGCGCGGGCCTCGGCGAGGGTCTGCGTGTACAGCGGCGGGGTACCGGCCGCCGCGCGGCCCGCCCGGTACGCCTCAGCCTCAGGATGCAGGCCCACGCCACCACCCCATACCGATTGGTCGCTCATTCACGGATACTCCCTTCCCCCCGGGCTGACCGAGAGTTTGTCGATTCCACGCAGGAAGAGGCTGCCGCTGTACACCGGCTGCTCCAGGATTCGCAGCCGCGGGAAACGGGACAGCAGCCGGGGTAGTGCCAACCGGCCCTCCAGCCGGGAGACGGCGGCGCCGAGGCAGTAGTGCAGGCCGAGGCCGAACGCCAGCGAGGACGGACCCGACCGTCGGGGGTCGAACCGGTCCGGGTCTGGGAAGTGGGCCGGATCCCGGTTGGCGGCGGCGATCAGCAACAGAACGTTCTGGCCCTGCGGGATCGACACCCCGCCGAGCACCGTGTCCCGCGGCGCGGCGCGGGCCAACAGGTGCACCGGCGTCTGCAGCCGCAGAATCTCGTCGACCGCCCCCGCGGCCAGTTCCGGGTTGTCGGCCAGCGCTGCCGCCACCTCCGGATGTGCCAGCAGCACCGGCAAGCCGTTGCTGAGCAGGTAGACGGTGGTAACGAAGCTGGCGTTGAAGAGCACGATCAGGTTACTGATCAACTCATCCTCGGTCAGCTCCACACCGCCCGCGTCAACCGCCTCCACCAGGCCGCTGATCAGGTCCTCGCCCGGCGTCCGGCGACGACGCGCGAGCAACTCCCGGTAGAAGGCTCGCAGTTCGGCCCCGGCGGCGTTCGCCGCTGCCAGCCGCTCTGGCGTCTTGCCGGCCACGTCCAGGAACGCGTCAACCCGGTCCACCCGCTCCCGGTACCAGGCCAGCTCGGTCGTGGGAATACCGATGAACTCGGCCATCACCCGGGCTGGCAGTGGGTATGCGAACTCGGCGACGAAGTCCACCTCACCCGGCCCGGCGTCGGCCATCCGGTCCAGTAGTTCGTCGGTCACCCGGTTGATCACCGGTTCCAGGGCACCGAGCCGACGCGGTGTGAAGGTGCCGGCGAACACGTGCCGCATTCGGCCATGATCGGGAGGATTGATGAACATCATCGATGACTGGAGGATCCGGAGGATCTCCTGGTCCCTCCAGCCCGGCGGCGGCTGTTTGCACCACTCCGGGTCCCGCAGCACCGCAGCGACCAGGTCATAGCCGACCGCCACCGCGGCGACCCGCTGCCGCCCCGGCCCCGGCCTCAGGGCGGCGATCGCTGCCTGCGCGTGGAGGTCGGCGTAGACGGGATAGGGATCCTGCCGGCCCCGCGCGCTGTAGAGACGGGCTAGTAGGCCCTCGATGTCCGGCACGGCACCTCCCCACGATACGGCGGTTCGGGCGACGGAATTCTCCGCCGCCCGAACCAATGTCACAGACCGAGCAGGCGCAAGGAGACGGCGCCGGCCATCGCCTGGTTGCCGGCGTCGTTCGGGTGAAGCTGATCCCCCGAGTCGTACGCCGGCAACAGTCGGCTGGGCTGCGCCGGGTCGCGCAGCACCCGATCGAAGTCAATGACCCCGTCGAACTCCTTACTGGTGCGCAGATACTCGTTCACCGTCTGCCGGGTCGCCTCCTTCTCCGGCGTCCACACACCCGGCTCGCCGTGCCCCTCGTACGGCGTCAACGTGCCCACCAGGCTCCGCAGGCCACGTGCCTTGACCTGCTGGTTGATCTGCCGGAGCGAGGTAATGATCGCCTCGGCGGAGTCGTCGGACATCCAGACGTCGTTGATACCCAGGTGGGTAATCACGGCTCGAGCGCCGTTCTGGGCAAAGATGTCCTCGTCGAGCCGGGCGAGCGCGTTCGGCCCCAACTCATGGTAACCGGGGAATCCGCCTGCTCCCGGCTCCGCACCCTCGTGGTTGAGCCGGTTACCGGCGAGACTCATGTTGAGCACGGCCGGGGTCCGGGAGTCCGGACGGGCATCGATAAACCGGTCGGCCAACAGATCCGGCCAGCGCTTGTTGGCGTTGAGCGTGCTGCCGTTGGCATCGGCGATCGAGTCACCGAAAACCACCACTGAGCCGGGACTCTTACGGCGCTGCACATCGATGCCAGACAGGAAGAACCAGCAGCAGTCCGCAAGCCTCGACAGGCCGGCACCAGTATCCGAGGTCAGATCATCATCACCGATGAAGCTCGTCTGGCGGGAGGTGCCGTGGAAGGTCACCGGCCCGGTCAGGACCGGGTAGTAGACCGTGACCACCAGGTCCTGCTGGTCACCGATCGAAAAGTCGATCGGGTCGCTGATCAACTCAGCGCCCTGGTTCATCGTCGCCGAGGTCGACCCAGAGAAGGTCAGCTCTCGCACCGTACTGGGGTCGATGTCGGACAGATCGTCAGGAGTTGTCTCGTCCGGTCGAGCGATCGTCGCCCGACCGACCTGGACGGGCTGCTCACCGTACATATTGCTGAGCCGGACCCGCAGCACCGACCCACCGACGGTGGTGTGCACGATGTTCCGGATAGTTTGGTCCTCAAGGCCCCTGTTGGTCAGGCCGCCCGAATTGCCCCGGGCCACCGCGGTCGCCCAACTCGCGGCCCAGGTGTTCTTGCCATGCCTTGCCACCTCGGCTGATGAATCCGCGTTCGCTACCACGCTGGGAGTGGCCACCATCAGTAGCGCGGCAGTCGCCGCCACAAAATGCCATTTTTTCGGGGTCGACATTGAACCTCCATTGTTGGCAGCCCAGCGTCCGTTCCGGCCACTGCCGGCGTTCAACTGGGCGTGCTGCGGAACGTATCCGTCGCCGCGTGGAGGCGTCAATCAACCTGACCGGCGTGATCAGGTGTCCTGCCGGACTGATCGAAGGCCCCCTTCGGCTCGTGTGTCATTTCCGTTGCCTGCCCTAGGCTCAGAGCTGGTGGCGCGGTCGCCCGTGGCCCGCACCGTGCCCCGGGCACCTGTCCCGGGCACATCGCTGCCGTGAATGGGGGCGTCCGGATGGCCGACCGACCGCAGCCGGGCTATGTGCACCAGGCATTGGCACTTTTCGCCGAATTCGGGGACCGCGCGGCAATCGTTAACGGTGCGCAACGGCTGACCTATACCGACATACACGCCCAGATATGCGGATTCGCCACGACGCTGCTCCGCCACGGAGTCCGACCCGGCGGCGCGGTGCTGCTATCGCTCGGAAATCCCGTGGAAGGCCCACTGCTACAGCTCGCGTTACACCTCCTCGGCTGCCGTACGATGTGGATCGCTCCGGTCACCTCACACCGGGAGATCAAGGAATTCGTCGCACTCGCCCAGCCCGACGCGCTGCTCTACGACGCCCGCGACCCAGCCAACGTCGGTGCGGAGCTGGCCGAAGGGCTGCGCGACCGGCCGGTGCTCCGCCTCGGCGTAGACCTGGTCCCCACCCCAGCCGCCGCCGACCTGCCCATCCAGGTGCCGGCAGCGGAGTCTCTCCTGCAGACCTCCGGCACCACCGGCACCCCGAAGCTGGTGCGGCACCAGGAGAGCTTCTACGACCAGGTCCTCGCTCTGGCGGCCGGTTTCCGCACCGCCGGGTTGCCGCTGCTGCGCCACCTGTCCTACTCCCCCATGTGGCTGGCCAGTGGCCAGATCACCACCCTGTTCAATCTCTTCACCGGCGGCGTGTTGTTTCCCCGGGAGGGCTGGGACGCGGTGGAGTTCATCCAGACCGTGCCGGCCGAGCGGATCACCTCCACCTTCCTGACCCCACCGATGCTCTACGAGGTGCTCGATCACCCCACCCTGCCCGGGGTCGACTTCTCCTCGATGTTCATGTTCAACGTGGGCGCCGGTCCCGCCGCACCCGCCCGGCTGCGCCAGGCGATCACTCGATTCGGTCCGGTGCTGCGCATCGTGTACGGGCTCAGTGAGGCGGTGGTGGTCACCGCGCAACCGGGCCTGACCGAGGACCCGGCGCACCCGGAGCGCCTGCGCTCCTGCGGGGAGCCCTACGGCGACGTACGAATCGAGATCCGCGGCCCAGACGGGACTGTCCTCCCCCCTGATGTGGACGGTGAGGTGTGGGTACAGACCGCACTTCGCTTCGCCGGCTACCACGGCAACCCGGACCTGACGGCAGACACCCTGGTGGATGGTTGGGTACGCACCCGAGATGTCGGCCACCTCGACGGGGATGGCTACCTGTACCTGGTGGACCGGTTGCAGGACCGGATCCTCACCCGCCGGCGTAGCTGGCCGATCTACTCCCGGCCGATCGAGGACGCGCTGGCGGGGCATCCCGACGTCCGGGCGGCGGCGGTAATCGGAGTACCCGACGAGGTGGCCGGCGAACTGCCGTACGCCTACGTGGTGCCGAGGCCCGGTGCGGCGGTGACCGACGCGGAGCTGATCGACGTGGTGACCGCCGCGCTCAGCGACACCTGGGCACCCGGCGGGGTGGAGTTCGTCGCCGCGCTACCCCTGAACCGCGCCAACAAGGTCGACAAACGGGTCCTTCGGGCGCGGTACGCGGCCAGCCACCCGTCGGCCGTCGTGCACCCGGAGGCGTCGATCGGCCGTCGCGCGTGACCCCACGGCGAGAACTGGTCGCGCTCGTCGGCGCCGACCTGCTCTCCAACCTCGGTAGCCGAATCTCGATCCTCGCCATTCCCTGGCTGGTGCTGGAGACAACCGGCAGCCCGGCGAAGATGGGGCTGGTCGCCGCCGCCGAGACCCTGCCCTACCTACTCTCCAGCGGCCTCGGCCCTCCGCTGGCCGACCGGATCGGCCTTCGCCGCACCGCTATCCTCGCCGATCTGGGTAGCGCCGCGCTGATGGTGGCGGTGGCACTCACCCCGTGGCTCGGCTTCGGCGCGCTGCTGGTCCTGGTGGCCCTGGTGGGAACGCTGCGCGGCGTCGGCGACCGGGTCAAGCACGTGATGTTCCGCCCGGCCGCGTTAGCTGCCGGGGTCCGGTTGATCCGGCTCACCTCGGTCTACGACGGGATGTCCCGGCTGACGACCCTACTCGGGGCGAGCGTTGGTGGCCTGCTCATCTGGTGGCTCGGCGCCACGTTGGCGATTCTCGTTGACGCGGCGACCTTCGCGGTCTGCGCGCTACTGATTTCCACCCTGGTACGTCGCAGCACCGGTAGGCCGGCCAGTTCGACGCCGGAACGCTATTCACGGGCACTCGCCGGCGGCCTCCGGTATCTCCGGCAGGACCGGATGGTGCTCACCATGCTGCTGGTGATCTCCGCACTGAACATGGTGGTGAACGCGAGTATCGCGGTCTACATCCCGCTCTGGGTGGCCGACGTGTTGGGCAACCCGGCCGGATTGGGGCTGGTGCTCGGTGCCTTCGCCGCCGGATCCCTGCTCGGAAACGTGCTGTTCACCAGCTTCGGCTCGCGGCTCCGCCGGGACCTGACCTTCGCGGTCGGCGCCGCGGTCAGTGGCCCACCCCGGCTGCTGGTCCTGGCCCTCAGCGACAACCTCACGGTCGTGGTCGTGGTGACCTTCGTTTCCGGGGTCGGCATCGCCGTGGTCAACCCGCTGCTCGGCGTCGCGCTCTACGAACGTCCCCCGGCCGAGCTCCAGGCCCGGGTGATCGGGCTGGCCGGTGCGCTTGCCTTCGCCGGCCTACCCCTGGGTGCCCTGCTCGGTGGCGCGTCCGTCACCACCCTCGGCCTCCAGTCCGCGCTGCTGATCGCGGCCCTGTTCATCTTCGCCGCCACCGCTGTTCCCCTCGCCGCTGTTCTGCGCCGGATCCGGACGGAAGCGCCGTTGATCGATTCCTCCGACCAAGGACGGATCTCCGCTTAGCGCCCCGGCGTCTCCTGCGCTAACGTCCGAAGATGGCAGCGACGCAGAGCGAGGCCACCGACCCTTACTGCCTTTCGGCACAGGAAAGCCATGCCCTGCTCCAGGGACATCCGTGGCGACGCTTCGTGGTGCTGGGCGACAGCGTCGCGGAAGGACTCTGTGAGCCGGTAGACGGCTACCCGGAGGTGCAGTTGGCCGACCGGATCGCCGCCGAGCTACGCGCCCGGGCGCCGGAATTCGCCTACCGCAATCTTGGGTTGCGCGGGCTGCGGGCGTACCAGGTCCGGGCCAGCCAGCTCGGCCCGGCACTGGAGTTCGCACCGGATCTCGCCCTGGTCGTCTGTGGCGGCAACGACGCGTTCCGGCCCAGTTATGACCCCGCTGCGGTGGACGCCGAGATCGCCCAGATGGTCGAAGCGCTACAGCACGCCGGGGCGACGGTCATCACGGTGGGCATGTTCGACGTCTCGCAAAGCCCCGCCATACCGCAGGTGCGCCGCGCCGGCCTCGGTCTACGCCTGCGCCGGCTGGCCGAACACACCCGTGCGGTGGCCAACCGACTCGACACGGTCCACGTACACCTGACCGACCATCCGTTGACCGCCGACCCCTCCATCTACAGCAGCGACGGCCGCCACGGGAGTGCCCGCAGCGACGCCGTCGCCGCGGCGGAGACGCTCCGTCGCCTCGCCCACCATCTCGGTGCGACGGGCACTGACCGGAGCAGTCTCCGCTGACGGGTGGCCAAGGCGGGCCGGTGGTCAGCCTTGGCGGGGCCGGCTCCCGGTGAAAGTCCCGCACGACCCGGGGGGTCAGGACCGCGGCGGGTCGGTCACCAGCAGGCCGGAGATGAGCACGCCGCGGGCCAGGTTGAGCACTCCCTGGCTACCGGGGAAGCCGATGCGAACACAGGCGCCCGCCGGCTTACGGCCGAAGAGATACGGGGCGATACTGTACGGCACCTCCGCGGTGACCAGTTCCCCGCTCTCCATGTGCACGAACTCCACCGGCACGTCGTCAGCGCGCACATAGCGTTGCAGAATGAACCCGCCCTGCGGGGCGAACCGGCCCAGCGCCTCCCGCCAGGCGTCCGCTTCGGTTTCCCGGCCGATCAGCACGTTCATCCCGGCGGATCCACCGGATGGCTTGACCACCAGGTCGTGCCGGTCCGCCACCGCCTGCTCGACCAGGTCCGGAGTGAACAGCCAGGTCTGCGGCACATACCGGTGGATCAGATCCCGGTCGACTGCCGGCAACGCATCAGCGTCCGCCCAGAGCCAGGCGAGCACCTGCTTGTTCCCCAGCAGCCACGCTGCCGCCGACACCCACATCGGGACGGTTCCCGCCCGCACCGCCGCTTCCAGGGCCTCCACCCCGGCGCTGGGCGTAACCCGGTTCGGCACGAAGAGCCGGAACAGCCCGTCAACCGGGCTGCCCCGGACGACCAGTCGCCCCTCGGTGTCCTGGGTGGCCTCGCCAACCGGTGCGACGACCAGATCCAGGCCGGCGACGGCGGCGCGGTCAACCAGCGGCGCCAACTTCCGGTAGAAGCGCTCCGGGTTCTCCAGCCCCGGATACTCGCCGTCAAAGTCGATCAACAATGCGAGCCGCGCCCCGACCGCCAAGCCAAGACCGTCCCGAATCGCGGCAAACCGCATGTCCACCGCAGATGGCGCCGCTTCCATCCGGACCCGGTCAAGGCCGCGCCGCCGGTAGAGATCAACGAAACGGCGTACTGTCGTGTCCGCATCGAGTACCCCACCGAGGCTACTGTCGATGTTGTACTCCACCACCCGCGGCACCCCGTCACTCAGCAACACATCCGGGCGGAAGCCGGCGAGCAACGCCTCCGTGAGCGGCTCGGCCTCGTCGAGCAACCGGTTCTGCCCCACGGGCATGCCGAGCAGGTGACGCAACTCCCCCGCCGTCCTGGCCCGCCGCTGACACGCTTCGAAGATCAGCTGGGCGAGCCGGTCACAGACGGAGTTGAGCACCCGCAGCGAGACGCGGTCCATCACCGGTGGTCGGGCCAGCCGCCACTGCTGGTTGTACGAAGCCCGGCCGTCGAAGACCTCGCGCCAGGACTCCACCCCGGCAGAGACCAGGTCGGAGCGGAGGTCAGCGGGCAGGTCCAGCCAGGCCTGCGCGGTGGACGGCCAGCGGTAGTCAACATCGGTCATGTGGTCATCCATCCTTGCTGACGTGGGCGATGGCGTGCCGCAACAGCTCACGGCCCGGTTGTACGGCTCGGTCCAGGACCGGGGCGAACGGCAACACCGCGCCGTCCGGGCGGGTGACCCGACGCGGCGGCGCATGCAGTCGGACCTGTTCGACCACGGTGGCGATGACCTCACCGGCGATGCCGCAGGAACGGTTCGAGTCGTCCACCACCACCAGCCGCCCGGTCCGGGCCACCGAGCCGAGCAGTCCGTCCCAGTCAAACGGGTACAGGGTGCGCGGGTCGAAGACCTCCACCGAGACCTCGCCGGCCAGTTCGTCGGCGACAGCGAGCGCATCGTGCACCAGATGCCCGACGGCGACCACCGTCACATCGTCGCCGGTCCGATGCACCCGCCCCCGCCCCAACGGCACCGGCACCGGGTCACTGACCTCGGCGCGGAGTTCCATCGCCGCGGCCGGGGCGAACACCACCACCGGGTCGTCGCAACGGATCGCCGACACCAGCAGTCCGTACGCGTCCGCCGGGGTGGCCGGCACCACAGTGGTCACCCCGGCATGGGCGAAGAGGCTGTACGGATGGTCGGAGTGCTGCCCCGCCCACCCGGTACGCGACCCGGACCCGGGCACCAGGTAGGTGACCGGCACCGCGCACTGGCCGCCGGTCATCAACGGGAACTTGTGCGCGTGGTTGACAATCTGTTCGAAGACCAGAAACAGCAGTGCCGGGATCTGGAACTCCACCACCGGCCGAGCCCCGACCAACGCCGCACCGGTGGCGAAGCTGGTGAACGCCTGCTCCGAGAGCGGGGTGTCGCGGACCCGCTCGGGGCCGAAGCGCTTCAGTAGACCGGCGGTGACCGCCGACGCGGCGACCCGGATGTCCTCCCCGAGCAGGAACACCTCCTCGTCGCGGGCCAACTCGTCGGCGAGCGCCCGGTTGAGCGCTTTGCGGTAGGACAGCCGCGGCATCTATCCACCTCCGGTACGGGCGGTCAGCCCACTGGCATACAGATACTCCAGCGCGGTGGCGGGGTCGGGCTCGGCGGCGGCGAGCGCCTGCGCCACCGCCGCCTCGAGCACCGCCTCCACGTCGGCGTCGACCGCCGCCCGATCGGCGGCCGGCAGCCGGGAGCCGGCGATTCGCACCGGATCCCGGGACCGCCCCCGCGCGACCTCCTCCGGTGAGCGATAGTCGAGGCGGACCGCGTGTTCGAAGGTGTGGTGGGCGTCAAACCGAAACGTGCGGGCCTCCAGGAACTCGGGACCCCCATCGGCGCGCATCCGGGCGAGGGCGGCAGCGGTGCTGGCGTGCACCGCTGCCGGGTCCTGACCATCCACCGTGCTCGCCCGGATGCCGAAGGCCTCTGCCCGCGCCGAGATACTGCCCGCCACCGCGTCGGCCACCGGCATGGTGGTGGCGTAGCCGTTGTTCTCGCAGACGAACAGCACCGGCACCCGCCAGAGTGCGGCCAGGTTGAACGCCTCCAGCAGCATCCCCTCATTGACCGCGCCGTCACCGAAGAAGCTGACCCCCACCAGGTCCTCGCCGCGCCGACGCCGAGCCCAGACGGCGCCGGTCACGATCGCACCGCCCGCGCCGACGATGGCGTTGGCCCCGAGAACGCCGGCGGCGAAGTCAGCGGCGTGCATCGACCCGCCCCGGCCCCGGTTCAGGCCCGTCACCCGACCACACAGCTCCGCCATCATCTGGCCCGGGTCAGCGCCCTTCGCGAGCACGTGCCCGTGCCCCCGATGGGTGCCGGCGACCACGTCGTCGGGGCGCAGCGCCGCGCACACCCCGGCCGCGATCCCCTCCTGGCCCAGGTACGGATGGATGCCGCCGACGATGTCCCCGGAGCGGACGAGTGCGATCGCCCGCTCCTCGAACCGGCGGATCAGCCGCACCGTACGGTAGAGCCGGATCGGGTCGGCTCCGCTCACCCGCGCCCCGAAGCCGCTGCCGGGGCCCCCTTGACCGCGGCAAAGATGTCGTCCCACAACCGGGCGCGGGCGGTGAGCGCGGTGTTGACGACATCCGCGCACTCCTGCCACCTGGTGTCGTCGTCGCCACAGAGGTCGGCGAGCATCTGCATGGCCATGGGGGTGTGCTGCTCGCCATCGACCTCGATGTGTCGCTCCAGGTAGTCCACGAACCGGGTCAGTCGTCCGGACTGGTGGTTGACGGCGACTACCTGGGTGAACATCTCCGGGATCAGATCCTCCCGACCGAACGCGAACGCGGCGGCCTGGCAGTGCACCGGCGTGGTGTCGATGATCCGCCAGGTGGTGCTGGCGAACGCCATGGACGGGGCGGGCACCCCGGCCGCCGCCAACGATTCGGTTACCGAGCGGCCGGCGCGCAACGACTCGATCAACTCCTCCACCGGCTTCGTGTCGGCGCCGGCCTCGGTCATGCCCTGCATGTACAGCTCGAAGTGGCTAAGGTAGCCCGACCCCAGTTCGTCACTCTCCTCGACCATCACGATGTCGTTGATCAGGCGGCGGCTGCCGGTCGGCCCGGTCGGGATCCACGGCACCGTCACGCAGGTGAGCTGCCGCTGCAGCGACTTGAGCAGGGACATGAAGTCCCAGACCGCGAAGACGTGGTGCTCCATGAAGGTGACCAGCGCCGAATGGTTGTCAAGGCTGGCGTACAGCGGATGCTTGACCACCCGGTCTCGGCTGTCCGCCACCGCCCTTTCCAGCCGCTCGATCCCCGGGTGCGTCTTTCCCCAGTCGTACCGTGACATGACTCAGCCTCCCTGCTTGGCGTGGTGACGCCAGATGACCGGGCAATATTCGGGGTCCGCGTAGTCCGGCCGCCCGTCGTCGGTACGGCGAACCAGCACGTCGTGGTTGTACGCGGCGTTCTCACCGGTGGAGAGCGGATACGCCCGCCACCGGTTGTCGCCGTCCTGCAGGTGCAGCGAGATCGCCTGGCGGGGCTGTCCGCTGACGTTCGCACCGCTGCCGTGGTAGGTCCGGCAGTGGTGGAAGCTCATGTGCCCCTTCGGGATCACCATCGGGATCTTCCGGACTTCGGCGTCGTTGTGTCCGGCGTTGCGGGCCAGCATGTCGTCGAGTTGGTCGCGGTCACGGTCAGCGAAGTGCCGCACCACGGTGTCGTCGGCGCCGACCTCGACCCACCGGTGTGAGCCGTCGACCATGACAATGGTGCCCAACTCCTCCCCGCAGTCGTGGAACGGGATGAAGGCGGTCAGCATCCGCTCCGACGACGAGGACGCCCAGTAGTGCTTGTCAAAGTGCCAGGGCACGATGTTCGACGGCTCCCCGTCGATGGGCGGCTTGAGGATCAACGTGGACTGGAAGATCCGGATCTCGTCGGCCTGCGCCAGCCGGGCGGCGACCGCCCCGATCAGCCGCTTGCGCAGGATCGCCCCGAGCCCGTCGTGCTCGTGGTGGACGTAGTCGTTGTGCCGCTGCACCGCGCCCCTGGCCGGCTCCCAGTAGGCGAGCTTCGGGGGCCGCACCGGTAGCCGGCGGTGCCGTTCACCGGCGTAGTACCGGTCGGTAGCCGCGGCGAGGGCGTCCACCTCGTCGTCGGTGAGCAGTTTCTTCGACAGATACCAGCCGTGCTCGGCATAGAATTCCACGTCCTCGTCGGACGGGAGCAGCGACCTTTCCTCATCGGTCAGGCATGATTCGAAATCGGTAATAGTCATCCCGTCACCTCCTGGGTAGCGGCCAAACCTCCGGCGGAGGCCACCACCGCCAATTCCCGCTCCTTGGCCTCATAGAGCGCCTTGATGTTGCCGCTGCCGAAGGTCCGCGCTCCACGCCGCTCGATCAGCTCCAGGAAGAGCGTGCGGCGCACGTGCATCGACTCAGTGAAGATCTGCAGCAGTTGGCCGTCGTGGTCCCGGTCAACCAGTACCCCGAATTCCCGCAACTGCTCCACGGACCCGTCGACCTGGCCGACCCGGTTCTCCAGGTCGTCGTAGTAGGCCGCCGGCGTGCGCGCGAACCGCACCCCGCGCTGGCGCAGCGCGCCGATCGCCGCGATGATGTCGTCGGTGCGCAACCCGAGGTGCTGCACGCCCGCACCGGAGTGCTGGGCGAGGAAGGCGTCGATCTGCCCGGCCCGCCGACGGGTATCCGGTTCGAGCAACACCAACGTCACCCGCCCGGACCGGCTCTGCACCACGGTGGAGTTCATCGCCTGGCCGTCAACCTCCACGTACTCGTGGAAGATCTCGTCGAAGCCGAAGACCTCGCGGTAGCCACGAACCGTCTCGGCGAGTTGCCCGGGCGGCACGCACACGGCCAGGTGGTCGATCTCGGCAAGCAGGTTCTCGGCGGCATGTACCGGCGGCAGCTCCGCCAGGCCCGGCAGGAAGTCACCACCGCCTCGACGGCGCTCGACCAACCGGTGCCGCACATCGGCGAAACCCGCCACCTCGGCGATGACGACCTCGGCGTCCGCACTGGTGATGGTGGTCGGCGGCAGCTCACCGATTGCCCCCCGGGCCAGCAGTTCGGCGTACGCCTCGGCGGCGTCGTCAACCGCCAGGGCGACCACCGCGATGCCGTCGCCATGCCGCCGCACATACGCCGCCGCCGGATGATCGGCGGTCAGCCCGGAGGTGAGCAGCAACCGGATGTCCGCGTGCCGGAGCAGCAGCGATCGCTGCCCGGTCAGCCCGGTCTCCGGGCCACCCTGGCCGCGCGGCCGCAGCCCCACCGCGTTGCCGAAGTAAGCGGCTGCCTCGCGGGTGTCGTCTACGTAGAGTTCGATGTGGTCTATTCCACGGATGTCCATGTCCCAGCCTTTCCCACAGATCCCCCGCGCTGGTCGTGCGGGCGCTCCGCCCGCGAAGGTCGCACCGTCATGTCCGCGGCCGGGTGGCTCGCGCGAGTAGCAGGCTCACGTTCTGCCCCCCGAACCCGAAGGAGTTGGTCAGCGCATAGCCGGTCTCGGTCGCCCGGGGCTCCTTCCGGATGTGATCAGCCGGGCAGGCCGGGTCCGGGTCATCGAGGTTCCAGGTCGGCGGAAGCAGGCCCCGCCCAAGTGCCAGGGCGGTCGCCGCCGTCTCCAGTACTCCGGAGGCCCCGAGCAGGTGGCCGGTGAGCGCCTTGGTGGAGCTGACCGGTACCCCGTTCGCCCCAAAGACCTCGGCGAGTGCCGTGGTCTCGGCGATGTCGCCGAGTGTGGTCCCGGTGCCGTGCGCGTTGACGTAGCCGACTTCGGCCGCCGGCACCGGCACGCGACGGCCGGTGAGCGCCCGCCGGATGGACTCCGCCGCGCCGGTGCCGTCGGGCCTGGGTGCGGTCGGATGGTAGGCGTCGGTCGTCACGCCGTACCCGGCGATCTCCGCGTACCCGGTGGCACCCCGGGCCGCGGCGTGGGCGGCGCTTTCCAGCACCAGCAGGACCGCTCCCTCGGCGAGCACGAACCCGTTCCGGCGAAGGTCGAACGGTCGGCTGGCCTCCGTCGGGTCGGCCCACCCGCGGGCGAGAGCGCGGGCGTTGCCGAAGGTGTCCGCGAAGGTCGGGAAGAGCGGCGCCTCGCTGGCCCCGCAGAGCACCACGTCCGCCTCGCCGGCCTGGATCAACCGAACGGCGTCGGCGACCGCCTGGACACCGGAGGCGCAGGCGGTGCCGACCGAAGAGCTGTAGCCCCGGATTCCGTGCCGGATCGCGATCCGGGCCGACGGCATGTTCGGCAGCACCCCGGTGAGCAGGTACGGGCTGACTCCCGCTCGCCCCCGGGCCGCCCGGGTGAGCACCTGCGTCTCCAGGGTGGCCAGCCCGCCGACCCCGCCGACGATCACCGCCGCCCGCTCTGGGGCAACGTCCCGACCCACCTCGAGACCGGCATCGGCGAGGGCGTCCGCGGCGGTGAGCAGGGCGAGCAGCACGATCCGGTCCAGGACCCTGGTGTCCGGACCGGTGGATACCGACCGCGGGTCGATCGCCGGTAGCACCCCGGCGACCTCCAGGCTTGCGGCGGCGGGGTGGTCGGCCGGCGGACGGGCCAGCCCGGAGCGGCCGGTGCACAGCGCCTCGAAGGTGGCGGCAGCCCCCCGGCCTACCGGGGTGTACAAACCCATCCCGGTGATGACCGCGGTCATCGGGACGCCTCGCTCAGGTAGCGTTCCCGCAGCGCCACCTTGCGAACCTTGCCCGTCACCGTGACCGGAATGTCGGCGGAGCGGACCGGAACCACCCGCCGTAGGGTCGCCCCGACCTCCCCACCCAGCGCCTCCCGAACCGCCGCGGTGCGGTCCGTGGTCTCGTCCGCGTCGGTGGCCAGTTCCAGCAGCACGTCGGTGACGACACCGGCCGGCTGGCGCACCATGACCACCGTGCAGTCGGTGACCTCGGGGCAGGCGGCGAGGATTCGTTCCTCGGAGAGCGCGGTGTAGAAGCGCTTTCCGTCAACCGAGTCGACCGAGTCGACCGCCCGGTCCAGGTGGTAGTACCAGCCGTCGGCGTCGGCGTAGACCAGGTCTCCGGTCAGGTACCAGCCACGCTGACGGTGGCGGTGGGTGGTGACCGAGTCGTTCCAGTAGCCGCGGAACAGCGACGGCGAGTCGATACCCAGCCAGCCGGCCTCGCCGGTGGGCACCGGCTCGCCCGCCGCGTCCAGCACGGCGACCTTCGTGAACCGGTACGGCCGACCAATGCACCGCCCGTACCGCTCGGTCTCCCGGGTGTGGGTGATGTGGAACATGGAGTGTCCCATCTCGGAGGAGCCGAGACCGTCGATGAACACTGAGCCCGGCACCCGGGTGACCCCCGTGCGGGTCATCATGTCCCGGGAGCCGACCGCCACCAGGTGCCGGATGTGTGGCTCGTGCGACGAGTCACCGGTGTTGAACCACAGCCGTACCGAGGCCAGGTCGTACCCGGCCAGATCACACCGGGCCAGCTCGGCCCAGGTGACCGAGAAGCCGAACACCCCGTCCGGGCGCCAGCGCTGGATGGCGTCCAGGACCCGCTCCCCACCTTGTTCGGAGAGGAGGAGCATCTCCGCGCGGTTGCCGAGCACCTGGTTGACCATGAGGACGGTGGCGGTGTGTGGGGCGGGCAAGGCACTCAGGATCCGGCTGGTGCCCTGCGCCTGCGGCATGCTCAGTAGGTGCCGGGTCGCCGCGAAGAGGCTGGCGTGCGAGTGCAGCACCGCCTTCGGCACTCCGGTGGTGCCGGAGGTGTGAGTGATCACGATCGGGTCGTCCGGGTGGTGCCGGTAGTGGGCGGGCGCCGCGTCCGGGTCACCGCTGCCGGCCTCGGCCGGGGTGCCCAGCACCGGGACGCCAAGGTCGTGTTCGGCGAGCAGCGTGCGGTGTGCCTCGTCGGCGAGCACCGCGACGCCCCGCAACCGCCGGATGTACTCGGCGGCGATGGTCGGCTGCAGCTGCCCGTTCATCAGCGCCGGGATCGCGCCCAGCCGGGTCAACGCGAGGTAGCTCAGCACCATGTCAGCAACCGCGGTGGCCCAGACCGCCACCGGGTCACGGGGACCGATTCCCCGTTCGTGCAGCCAGGCGGCCCGAGCTGCCACCCGACGGTCGAGCTGTCCCAGCGTGAGCGCCGTCTCGGCCGGGTGCCCGTCCAGCGCTGTGTCGAAGGTCAGGCAGGGCGTATCCGGGTCGGTGCCGTGCGCAAGCACCCGCTCGAGCACGTTCCCGGCGCCAATCTGACTATCCGCGGCGAGCGGCCCACGAATTCCCCTTGGTCTCATGGTCGGTCTCCTCCCCCCAGCAGCACGGCGACAGCTGACTCCACATCGCCGTCGTCCGGTGCCGTGTCGATCAGGATCAGCAACACCGCGTCGGCGTCGCCGTCGTACAGCAACAGGTCGGCCTGGGCGAACCCGGCCGCCCGCGGGTCGTCGGTCGGCGCGAGGCAGACCACCGGTCCACCCAGCCCCCAGCGGGCGGCCACGTGACCGGCCACGCTGTTCGGCACCGACTGGAAAAAGAACAGCGGTCCCGGCCGACGGTCGGCGGCGACCGCGGCCCGCACGTGCGCCGCGCTGGCCTCGTCGCCGGTCGGGCTGACCAGCACGATCGCGGTACGCTCGGCGTCGGCGTCGGCGTCACGGGCCGGCGTGGCACGGTGCGCCCGGCGCAGGCACCGATCCGCTACCGCCGCCACCAGCGGGTTGAACGCCGAGTGGACGAATCCTGGTAGCGGCGGTACCACGTCGTCGCCCGGCTCCGGCCAGGCCGCCTGGGCTCGAATGGACAGTCCACTTGGGCCGGTCACGTCGCCCCCACCAGCAGCGCGGTGCTCGCGCCGCCGAAGGCGGCGTTGAGGGTGAGCGCGTAGCCGGTAGCCGCCGGTCGGGGCGCGTCCCGGATGACATCGAGCGGGCAGTCCGGGTCCGGTCCAAGCCAGCCGGCGTTCACCGGCAGCTTGCCGCGCTGCAGCGCGAGCACCGTCACCACCAGTTCCAGTAGGCCGGACGCCTCCAGGGCATGCCCGTGCAGGGCTTTGGTGGAGCTCACCGGTACCCGCTGGGCCGTCGGGCCCAGCGCGGTCCGCAGCGCCGCCGCCTCGGCCGCGTCGCCCGGCCCGGACCCGGTGGCATTGGCGTTGACGTAGCCGATCTCCGCTGGGTCACGGCCGGCGCGGACCAGCGCGGCGGTGATCGCCCGGGCCAGGCCACGGCCCTTCGGTTCCGGCTGGCACGGATGGAAGGCGTCACCCGCCCGTCCCCAGCCGAGCAGGCCGGCGATCGGTTGCCGGGCGGTGTCGGCGCGTTCCAGCACCACCGCCGCCACTCCGTCGCCGAGCAGCAGGCCGGTCCGCCCGAGGCTGAACGGTCGCACCGCCGCATCGGTGGCGAGTGCCCGGCCGACGTCGAAGAGGGCGTACTGGTCGGGCTCGACCAGGTAGCCGGCGGCGACCACGGCCCGGTTGACCTCGCCGCGACGCAGCAACACCGCCGCGTCGGCGACCGCGTTGGTTCCCGAGACACACGCCGTGGTGTATGTGCGCACGGCGGGGAAACCGGTGGCCGTGGCGAGGCCAGCGCTCAACGCCGGTACGGACCTCCCGCCGTGCATCGCGAGCAGCAGAGCCGCCTCAGCGCGTTGGGACGCGGTGAGCCCCGCCGAACGACACGCCATCATCACCGCCTCGGTCAGTTCGTCGGCGAGCGAACCGGTGTCCGGCAGGGTGGCCGCCGCGTTGATCCGCCGGGGGCTGGTGTTGAACCGACGGACCGGCCGGAACGCGGGGATTCCGGCAAGCACCCCGGCCACCTGCGCCGCGGCACCCCGACCGAGTGCACTGGTCGCGTGGACACCGGTGAGGAGAACATCGGCCGGCTCACCCATTGGCGGCGGCCAGGGCGGTCTGGAACACCACCAGTGCGTCGTCAACGGTGCGCATCCCGGCGAGTTGGTCGTCGGTGAGGTCGAGTCGCCGGTCATAGCGCTGCTCGACCAGGTGCACGAGCCAGGCCAGCTCCATCGAGCCGATCCGCTCGGGCTGGCCCATGGGTCGGTCGGTGAGCTGGGCGAGCATGGCCACCAGGTCGCCTCGCACCAGGTCGGGTTGACCGGCCATCAGGAGCGGTCGCTCGGCGCCCCGGCAACCCGGTTGGCGACCATCGTGGTGAACTCGCCCACCGTCATCAGAGCCAGCTGCTCCGACTCCTCCTCGGCGAACGTCAGCCCGTACCGGTCCTCGACCCGGACAGCCAGGTCGGCGAGGGCCAGGGACTCCAGGTCCACTCCCGCAGGCCCGAGAGTGGCGTCGTCGTCGATCCCCTCCACGTCGTAGTTCATGTCGGTAAGTTGCTCGATGACGAAGGCGCGGACCTCGGCTCGCATGGTTAACCTCTCTCCGTGAACCTGTCACCGGTGTCCGGTCGGGACACCGTTTACGTCTGGATCGGTCGGGGTGTCGGCGGTCAGCCGGCCTCAGCCGAGTGGCTGCTGCGACAGGCCGCCGCTGGTGTGCTGGACTGTCCGAAGGCGGACCTCGTGGTGACCCACCGGCCTGGCGCGGCTGCGCTGGTCACCAGGGACACGGGCCGGGGCCGGGTCACCGTGCCGGCGAGTGTGAGCCGTGGCGGCGGCGTGACGGTGGTCGCCGTCCGGACCGGCGGGCCGGTGGGGGTGGACGTCGAGCAGTGCCGTCAGCTGCCCGCGCTGGGCCTGGCCCACCGCTGGTTCGACTCGGCCGAAGTGGCCTGGCTCGCCGCCCGCCCCGAAGCCGGACAGAGTCGGGACTTCCTGCGGTTGTGGACCGCGAAGGAGGCCGTCGGCAAGGCACTCGGCCTCGGTCTGCGCGCCGGGGGTCCGGCCCGGCGGATGCCGATCCCCGGCCCCGGAGGGATGCGCCCGGTGCCAGCTGTCGCCGATGTCTGGGTCGGCCATCCCCACTGTCCCGGGACGCTGCTCCTGGCGGTGGCGGCGGTCGGCGGCGAAGCTGAGATGGTCGTCGTCGGGGAGGCGGAGCAACCTGGTCACGATGTCCCTGCCGTCCGCAGTGTGTCCACCGAGCGGACCAGCTTGCCGGTGGTCGTGCGGGGCAGTTGGTCGAGCAGCCGCAGGGTACGGGGCCGCTTGTAGCTGGCGAGCCGCTCGGCGAGCTGTTGGTCCAGGGCCGCCTCGGTGAGGGTGCCCACCGGCTGCACGTACGCGGTGATGCCGTCGTCCCAGACCACCACCGCGGCGGCGACCCCAGGAAGGTCGGCGACCGTGTTCTCCACCTCGGTGAGATCGACCTTCATCCCGCCGACGGAGACCTGGGAGTCGAGCCGGCCCCGGATGGTCACCAGGCCGCTGGCCGGGTCCACGGTGCCCGCGTCCCGGGTGTGTAGCCAACCTTCGGACCAGCGGGACGGATCGGTGCCGCCGAGATACGGGGAGGCGGGGCAGCTCACCCGTAGCTCGCCGGCGATCTCGCGAACCTCGACGCCGGGGGCGGGGATGATCCCTGGCCGGTGTCGTCCATGCAGGTCCGTGCCGATGACTCCGACCTCGGTCATCCCATACATGTTGCCCAGCGGCACGCCGAACCGATCGGTGAAGGAGCGAGCCGTGGCGGCCGGCACCAGTTCCCCGCCGGTGATCATCCGGGCAAACATGGGCAGTGGCCGGTCGAGCTGGGTCGCGGCCAGTAGTCCGATATGGAAGGGAACGCCGAGAACGGTGGCCGGGCTGTCGGCGGCGCCGATCGCATCGAGCACCGCCGCGCCGCTGAGTCGTTCCGGTGGGACCAGTTCGACGCCGGCGTGCAGCCCGTAGAGCAGGCCACCGACGAGGCCGAGCACGTGCACCATGGACGGAAGCAAAATGAGTCGTTCGCCGGGTAGGGCCACACCATCGAGCTGGGTGTAGCGACGCACCTCAGCGATCAGGTCGGCGGCGGTCCGACCGATCACCTTGGCGGGCCCGGTGGAGCCGGAGCTGAGTTGGACCACCGCGTGGTCGGTGGCGGCCGGGCGGTCGCCGTACGCGGTGACTCCCTCGGTGACCTCGACGAAGACTCGTAGTGCCGCGCCACCGGTGCGGACCGGCGCCACGACCACCTGTGGGGTGAGCCGTCGCAGCGCGCGGTCGGCCTCGTGGTCGGTGAGGCGATGGTCCAGCAGGATGGCCTGGGCACCGCTCCGCCAGGTGGCGAGCAGGTTCACCACGTACGCCAGGGACGGCGGCAGCCGTAGCGCGACGGCACCCCCGGGGCGCAGTCCAGCGGCGCCGAGGCGGGTCTGCGCCTCGGTGACCAGCCGGTGTAGAGTGCCGCGGTCAACCGGGGCGGGAAGCCGGAAGCAGACGTCGGCCGGTTTGCCGGTAAACAGAAAATCGTCCACCCAGTCGGGATCGGTCGAATTGGAATAGTGGGGGGAGGGTTTCCCGTTCACTGCCGTTCACCGCCCAGCGCAAATAAGGGCATTCCTGCCCTTGAGGAAGTTTCACTGAGATGCTGAGGCCGACCCTACGGCAGACTTCAGATCCGCTAACAGGTGCGAAAGGATAGATCAAAAAAAGCGGGTGGCCGGATTGCCGGCAACCACTTCGCCGTGCAGGATCGCGCGCGTGCACCCACACCGAAACCAACGGGTGACCCTTCATGCGTTAGGAGGACCTTCAATACCCGAACGCATGATGCGCCGCCCCCACGACCGCCTCCCCCGCCGATCGCATCCGCGTGCGGGGATACCCATCCTCAAATATGACATTTATTCTTCCACACCTATTGCCCAAATAAGCCGGGTAATAGGGCAGCCGTACTTCGTAACCAAGCTGTCGGAGCACCCTTGTGGGTAGACATGCTGGTGCGTCGGTGCGGGCGGCTGCTTGCGGTTCGAACAGGAACGACAACCGTCAGGTGGGGTTGCCGTAGGGTCGAGGCCATGTCGCTGCCTGTACCCGATGGCGTCCTGGCCGCTGTGCGGGACTTCGTGGCCCGGATCGACGCGCTGGAACCGGGCGCGCCGCCTCTGGGGGACCTGACGATCTGTCTGAACGGGCAGGAGTCGCGGCTGGCTTTGCGCACCCCGGTCGCCCGGGCATTGGTGGCGGCGTTGCGGGGATACCACGATCCGCGGGACCGGGGTCGCTGCGACCATTGTGGTAGCCCGCGGCTTGACGACAACTTCCTGTGTCGGGACTGCGGACGACCCAACGGGCTATTTGGGCAGATGCTCGCGGAGCGGGCAGCGCGGCACGCCGAGCCGGCAGCGATTTCGGCCACGCCGGTCGACGAGAGCCGGCACGCGCGGCCGCGCCCGGCGGGTCAGTTCGACTGCTCGAGCAACTCCGAGTAATACTTCACCAGGTCGTCGAAGGAAGGCGGCGAACCGGCGCGGCTCGTCGACCTCGACGACCCGGGCCCGCACCACCATGTCCGGGAGAACACCACCGTGACCTTCCCGCCCTCGACCGGCTCGACATCCACCCGGAAGCCGCACCACGAGGAGTGTTCACCGCGTGAACCGGTCATAGCAAACTGCCATTACAGGACCGCGTGGGGCAAGGGCACACGCCACGGCCATGCCGGGCGGGCCGGCATGGCCGTGGGCGCTGCGCCAGTCAGTCGTGGCAGGAGCCCGCTGTCGCGTCGCCGTAGCTGGCCAGCCAGGGTGCGCGATGGCCGTGGTGCCGTCAGGGCAGAGTGGGAGTCTGGGCAAGAATGTGGAAGCGCAGGGAGCGGGCATCGGTGAAACACTCCCGCATCGGGCGAACCAGGTCACGGTGCTCCGGGCTCCGCTCCCACGCCTCGAAGTCCGCCAGACTCGCCCACTCGCTGGTGATCAACCACTGCTCCGGGTCCGCCGCCGACCGGCACACCTGGTCAACCCGGTGTCCCGGCACCCCGTCCGCGACGAGGTGGCGCACCGCCTCGTACGCGGCCAGGAACGCCTCCGTCCGCTCGACCGGCACCCGCACCAGGAACACCACCCGCGCCTGCGCCGCACCGACGCCAGACCGGGTCAACGCCTTTCGCTCGTCCAGTTCGGTCACTACTCACCGCCGTCACTCGGCGCCGCCCCAAGCAGGACCAGCGCACTGTTGAACCCGTCGAAGCCGCGGGCGCAGACCAACGACAACCGGTTTACCGGCCGCCGCTGCTCCCGCAGGAAATCCAGCTCGCAACCCGGCGCGACCTCCTCCGGTCCCGCGGATGCGGGCAGCGTGTCATGCGCGAAGGCCAGCAACGCGGTCGCCACGTCCAAGGCGGCTCCCCCCTGATGGGCCCGCCCGGTCAACGACTTCTGCGTGGTGACCGGGGGCAGCCGATCCCCGAAGACAGCGCGCAACGCGATCGCCTCGCTGCGGTCGTAACGCGGCACCCCCAACGCATCCGGCACCACCATGTCGACCGCGTCCGCGCCGACCCCCGCCCGGTCCAGCGCCAGCCGCATCGCCCGGGCGTACTGCACCGGGTCCCCCGCTGTGTCCGCAGTGGTGTGCGCGCCGTCGTGGGTGGCACCCCACCCCATCACCTCACCGTAGATCCGGGCCCCGCGGGCCAGGGCATGGCTCAACTCCTCCACGACGAAGACCGCACCCCCCTCGGCCGGCAGGTAACCACTCGCCGACGCGTCGAAGGGTCGGTACGCCCGCTCCGGGTCCGCCCCCTCGCTGAGCATCCCGGAGGCGAGCTGACAGGCGAGCGCGTACGGGCTCAACGGGCACTCGGTCGCCCCCGCTATCACCACCGGGGTCCCCCGGCGGACCGCCCGGGCGGCGTGCGCCAGGCTGTCCAGCCCACCGGCGGTCTCGGACACCAGCACCCCGCACGGCCCCTTGAACTGGTGGTGGATCGAGAGCTGACCGACGCTGGCGGCGTAGAACCAGGCGATCGACTGATACGCCCCGACCGTCCGGCTGGACCCGCCCCACAGCCGTTGCAGCTCCCGCTGCCCAAACAGGTTCCCCCCGGAGGAACTGGCCAGGGCGACCGCGTAGCCGTACGGGTCCGGAGCCCGCGGGGGCAGTCCCGCGTCGGCCAGGGCCAGCCGGGTGGCGGCGAACCCGAGATGCGTCCACCGGTCGGTCTGCACCAACCGGCGGTTGTCGGCGTAGGCGGCGGCGTCGAACCCCGACACCTCACCGCCGAAACGGGTCGGGTAGCTGGATGGGTCGAACAGGGTGATCGGCCCGGTGCGGCGGGTTCCGGTCCGCACCGTCTGCCAGTGCGCGTCCGCGCCGATACCGCTCGGCGCGACCACCCCGATCCCGGTCACCACCGCCCGCGCGGTCACGACGTCACCGCCGACAACCGCCGGAACACCATCGCGGACTGGAACCCGCCGAACCCGCTGCCCACCGACAACGCCACGTCCACCGGCAGTTCCCGCGCCTCGTTCGGCACGTAGTCCAGGTCGCACTCCGGGTCGCGCGTCGCCCAGTTGGCCGTCGGTGGGACCACGCCGAACTCGATGGCCAGCGCGCAGGCGGCCATCTCGATCGAACCGATCGCACCGAGAGAGTGCCCCACCATCGACTTGATCGAACTGATCGGCACCCGGTACGCGGACTCCCCGAGCGCCCGCTTGAACGCCGCGGTCTCATGCCGGTCGTTCTGTCGGGTGCCGGAGCCATGGGCGCTGATGTAGGAGACCTGATCGGCCCGGATCCGCCCCTGGCCGAGCGCGTCGGTGATGGCGAGCCCCATCTCCAGCCCATCCGGACGGAGCCCGGTCATGTGGTAGCCGTTGCTGCGGCCGGCGTACCCGGCGACCTCGCAGTAGATGTGCGCGCCCCGCCGCCGGGCCCGCTCCTCCTCCTCCAGCACCAGCACCGCGGCGCCCTCGGCGAGGACGAAGCCGTGCCGGTCGGCGTCGAACGGGCGGGAGGCGTGCTCCGGGTCGTCGTTGTCCGGGCTGGTCGCCTGGATGGCGTCGAACGAGGCGACGGTGACCGGGGAGATTGGCGAGTCGGCGGCGCCGCTGAGCACCACGTCCGCCTCCCCGTCGGCGATGAGTTGGTGGGCGTGGCCGATCGCGTCGATCCCGGACGTGCAGCCGGTGGAGACCACCTGAACCGGGCCGTGCAGCCCGTGTCGGCAGGCCACGTCGGCGGCGAGGCTGCTCGGTACCAACGCCTGGTACAGGTATGGGCCACCCAGGGCGGCGTCAACCAGCCAGTTCCGACCGCCGTCGCTGACCGTGACGTACTCCTTCTCCAACGCCATCGTCCCACCGACTGCGGTGCCCAGGACCACCCCGGTGCGATCACGCAACGCCTCGGTGAAGTCCAGGCCGGCGTCAACGACCGCCTCGGCCGCGCAGGCGAGCGCGAACTGCACGTACCGGTCAGCACGACGCTGTTCGGGAATGCTGAGGCCGGCGGCCACCGGCTCGAAGTCACACTCGGCGGCGATTCGCGACCGGAACGGCGACGGATCGAAGAAGGAGATCCGCCGGGTCGCCGTACGCCCCTCGGTGATCGTCTTCCAGAACCTGTCCCGAGTGGCGCCACCCGGCGCGACCACCCCGACGCCGGTCACCACCGAGCGGCGCCCGGTCACGGCGCCACTCCGATCTTCCCGGTCATGACCCACCTCGTTGCGTGACGAGTTCGGTATCGACGTGGCCCAGTTCGGGACGGGGAGCGAGCGGACCGAGGTGGAACACGACCTCGGCGTCCACGGTGCCGGTGTTGCGCAGTCGATGCCGGACGTTGATCGGGACGAAGAGCGCCTCGCCGGTCGCCAGCGGGACCGGCGCGTCGTCCAGGTCTACGGTGATCGCACCCTGTGCGACGTAGAGGAACTCCTCGCTGTAGGGGTGGTAGTGCTCGGCGATCCGCTCCCCCGGTCGCAGCGTCGCCACCCCCATGAAGCCGGAGGTGCTGCCGACCGTCCGCGGACCGAGCAGTACCCGCAGCTCGCCGCCGCGGCGGGTGTCGGCGGCCACGTCCGCCGCGGCCACCACCCCGGGCTCCCGCTCACTCATGCCCGGCTCCCGTCTCCTGCGCGGCCCGCCGTTCGATCTTCTCCTTGATCACCGCGAGCTGCACCGCGCTGTTGGTGTTGATCCGATCGGTCATCTCGGCGTTGGTCAGCGGGGCGGTCGGCTTCATGGCGAAGTCCTGCGTCCAGATCATCCGGGTGCCACCGGCCTCCTCGACGTAGCGCCAGTGGATCCGCATGTACTCGAACGGCCCCGGCTCCACCCGCTGCGCGTGGACCTCCCGACCATCCGGATCGGCCGTGCGCTCGCTGACCCAGCTCCACGCGACTCCGTTCTCGTCGGGGTGCATGGTGAGCCGGAACCGGACGGTGTCCCCCTCCCGGTGCAGGATCTCGGCCACCGCGTACTCGGTGAACAGGTCGGGCCAGCCGGCGACGTCGTTGGTGACCTCCCAGACCAGCGCTAGGGGTGCGGCGATCACGATCTCGTTCTCCGTGTGCCCGGCCGGCTCGACGCGGCGGGCGACCAGATCCGCGACGCCGGCGATGCTGAGCTGGCCGGTCTCCTCGGGAATTCGCACCTGCCACCGGTCGGCGACCACGGCGGAGAGTTCGAGCAGGGCCAGGGAGTCCATGCCCAGCTCCTCCAGCGAGGCGGCCGGGGCGCGGGTGGCGGCGTCGGCGTCGAGCCCGCAGTGGGCCACCAGGATGTCGGTGATGTCGGCGGCCAGTGGGCGGCCGTCGGTAACGGTCATGCGTTCCTCCTCGGTTGCTTGGGCAGATCGGCGAGTAGCGTCTCGACCAGACCGGTGCAGTGGCGGCCCTTACGGAACCCGGCGTCGTCGAGCACCCGCCGGACGAACGGGATGGTGGTGTGGACGCCGGGGCCAGCGACGTCGAACTCGCCGAGGGCACGTTCCAGCCGGTTGAGGGCCAGCTCCCGGTCCGGAGCCCAGACCGCCACCTTGGCCAACAACGAGTCGTAGTGGGGGCCGACGACGTAGCCGGGATACCCGTGGGTGTCGACCCGGGTGAAGGGGCCGCCCGGGGGGACGAACCGCTCCAGCCGGCCGGGAGTCGGTGCGAAGTCCCGATCCGGATCCTCGACGTTGACCCGGCACTCGACCGCGACGCCGTGCGTCACGATCTCCTCCTGCCGCCACCGCAGCGTTCCACCAGCGGCCAGGTGCAGTTGCTCGTGCACCAGGTCGATTCCGGTCACCATCTCGGTGACCGGGTGCTCCACCTGGATCCGACAATTGATCTCCAGGAAGTGGAACTGTTCCGCCGGATCAACCAGGAACTCCACTGTCCCCGCACCGGTGAATCCGGCCTCCAGCGCGCCGCGCAGCGCGCTGTCGGCGATCGCGTCGAGGACGGTCGCGGACAGGGCCGGGGCGGGCGCCTCCTCCACGAGCTTCTGGTGTCGGCGCTGCACCGAGCAGTCCCGGGTGCCCAGGTGCACTCCGTTGCCGTGGGCATCGCAGAGCACCTGCACCTCCACATGCCGGGCGTTGCCGAGGTACCGCTCGACGTACACCCGGTCGTCACCGAAGGCGACCTGGGCGGCGGCCCGGGTCCGCGCGTACGCGCGCGGCAGCTCGGCCGGCGCGGAGACGACGGTCATCCCCCGGCCACCGCCCCCGGCGGCGGCTTTCACGATCACCGGGTAGCCCACCTCGGCGGCCACCCGGGCGGCGTCGGCGGCGGTCGGCACCGGTGCGATGCTGCCCGGTGGCAGCGGCAGGCCGGCGCGGCTCATCAGCGCCCGAGCCGACGACTTGTCGCCCAGGACGGCCATCACCTGCGGCGGCGGCCCGACGAAGACGAGGCCGTTGTCGGCGCAGATCTCGGCGAAGTCGGCGTCCTCGGAGAGGAAGCCGTAGCCGGGGTGCACCGCCTGCGCGCCGACCAGGCGGGCCGCCTCGACGATGGCCGCCGGGTTCAGGTAGCTGCGGCGGCTCGAGGCCGGTCCGATCAGGACCGCCTCGTCGGCGAGCCGCACCGCGGCCGAGTCAGCGTCCGCCGTGGAGTAGACCACCGCGGTACGGATTCCCAACTCGCGGCAGGCGCGCAGCACCCGCAGCGCGATCTCGCCCCGGTTGGCGATGAGTACCTTGCCGAACATCAGCCCACCCACCTCAGGCCGAATCCACCGCGAGCAACGGCTGGTCGTACTCCACCGGTTGGCCGTCGTCGACGAGGACCTCGGTGATGCGCCCGGCGCGGTCAGCGGTCACCTCGTTCATCAGCTTCATCGCCTCGACGATGCCGACGACCTGGCCGGGATGGATCTGGTCGCCGACGGCGACGAACGGCGCAGCGCCGGGCTCCGGCGCCCGATAGAAGGTGCCGACTATCGGCGACCGAACGGCGTGCCGAGTGACGGGCGTGGCTGCTGGTTGCGGGGGGACGACCGGCGCCGTGGCGAGGAGCGGTTGCGAAGGGACGACCGGCGGCCCGGCGAGGACCGGCTGCGGGGGCGGTTGTCCGGCGTCAGCCGCCGCGTGCCACTCCACCTCCAGGATCGCGTCGCCGCTGGCCAGCCGGATCCGCCGGATCGGCCCGGCCAACTCGGCGAGGAGCTCCCGGGCCTGTCGGCGCAGCCCGGTCAGCGCGGCGTCCGCCGCAACGTGGGATACCGCGGCCGCAGTGGCGTCGAAGGCGCCGGCGGCCCCCGGTTCCGGGTCCGCCGTCGCGTCACCGTTGAGAGTCGTGACGCCGATCGGCGCCAGTTCGGCGGTCATCGGGCACCCGCCTTGGCTCCGAGGCCGGCGGCACCGAACCGACGGAACCGCCGCCTCCGTTGGCGAACCAGGGTCACGGTGGGCACGTCGAGCAAGGGCATCAGGTGCGCCAGCACCGCCTCCCGCACCGCCTGCATCGCGGCCGGCGGGTCGTGGTGCGCGGCTGGTGCCGGTTCCGGCACCACCGCGTCCACCACCCCGAGACGACAGAGGTCGCCGCTGGTCAGCCGCAGCGCGCGGGCCGCCTGCGGCGCCGCGGAACGGTCCGGCCAGAGAATCGCCGCACACCCCTCCGGGCTGATCACCGAGTAGACGGCATGTTCCAGCATCAGCACCCGGTCGGCGACCGCGAGCGCCAGCGCGCCACCGCTGCCGCCCTCACCGGTGATCACCGCGACGACCGGGGTTGGCAGCATCGTCAGGGTCAGGATGTTCTCCGCGATCGCCGCGGCCTGGCCTTGTTCCTCCGCGCCCACGCCCGGGTCGGCACCTGGGGTATCGACGAGGGTGACGACGGGCAGCCCCCACCGCGCGGCCAGCCGGACCAGCCGGAGCACCTTCCGGTGCCCGGCCGGACTCGCCATTCCGAAGTTACGCGCCATCAGGTCGGCGGTGGTGTGGCCCTTCTGGTGGCCGACCACCAGGACCGGGCGGCCGGCCAGCTCCGCCACACCGCCGACGACCGCGGGGCAGTCCGCGCCCAGCCGATCACCATGTAGCTCGATGAAGCTGTCGAAGGCCGTCTCCAGATAGTCCAGGGTGGTTGGTCGACCCGGGTGCCGGGCCAGCCGGACCGTCTCCCAGGCATCCCGTCCGTCGGCACCGTGCCCCGGTGCCGACGGGCCTTCCACAGGTGGGCGCTCCGGTTGGGGGTCGACGCCCGCCCGTGGGCGCCCGCCGGATGCGGCGGCGAGCAGCGTGGCGAGACAACCGCGGAGGGCGTGCCGGGGCACCACCAGATCAACCTGGCCGTGTCGCAGCAGAAACTCGGCGGTTTGGAACCCGTCGGGCAGCTCCCGGCCGGTGACCTGGCGAATCACCCGAGGACCGGCGAAGCCCATCCGGGCGCCGCTCTCGGCCACCACCACGTCGGTGTTGGTGGCGAACGAGGCGGCAACGCCGCCGTACGTCGGGTCGGTGAGCACACTGACGCTCGGCACTCCGGCCTCCCGCAATGCGGCGACGGCCTGGCTGACCGTCGCCATCTGCATCAGCGACAGCACCCCTTCCTGCATCCGCGCTCCGCCGGAGGCGGTCACCACCACCAGCGGAACCCGGTCGGCGAGGGCACGTTCGGCGGCCCGGGTGATCAGCTCTCCGACCGCGCAACCGAGGCTGCCGCCGAGGAAGCGGAAGTCCATCACGGCGATCACACAGGGCATGCCGGCCACTGCGGCGGTACCGCAGACGACCGCCTCGGCCAGCCCGGTGCCGCTGCGCGCCGCGGTGAGCCGATGCGGGTAGGGAACGACGTCGACGAAGCCGATCGGATCCACCTCCGGCGCCGGGTCAGCGAGCGCGGTGAACGATCCGGGGTCCACCAGCTGGGCCAGGCGGGCCGGCGCGTCAAGCCGGGAATGTGCGCCGCACTCCGGGCACACGTCCAGGTTCCGCCGCAGCCGCTTGCGATACAGCAGGCTGGCGCAGCCGCCGCAACGCGACCAGAGCTGCCCGCCCCGGGGCGTGGTCGGGTTCACGGCCGGGTTCCAGGAGCATCGAACCGGTAGACACACCGGGCCATCGCGTCTCGCGGTTCCCGCCAGGTCGGCAGGTACGGCGAGACGTACGGACGCAACCGCTCACTGACCCGGACGAACTCCGGGTGCTGCCGGGCCCCGGCGACCGCCGTCTCCCCCGGTAGCTCCGTCTCCAGGAGGTGCAGGTACAGGTCTTGTAGCCGGTACAGCGACCGGTGCTGGACCCCGGCCAGGCGAGGCAACTCGGTCGCGTCGGACTCGGCGAAGATCTCGGCGATCCGCTCCTCCGCGCTCGGGTCGACCTTCGCGACGATCAACGAACGCTCCATTGATGAACCTCCCCCAACGGCTGCGGGCGCCGGCGGCGCCGTACGCCGAAAAGCCGGATGACTATGCGCACCATGGCGGCGCCACCGTCACCGGGGCGTCACCGGAGCCGTCCCCAGCCCAGACTTTGGTGACGGTGCGTTGACGCTGACTGTGTAGGAGCTGTGACATGCAACCTGCACATAGTGGCCTATCCCCAGTTCAGAGCGGGTTTCATAGCAGTCACACACCGATCGGGGATGTTGACGGTGCGTGACTAGATTGATAATCTCCGTCACGGTTAACCCGGTGGCCGTGACCCGACGCCGTGCCGCGGGACCAGCTACCCCGACCTGTGGGGTCACGGGCAGCCGCGCCGGGGGACACAACCGAGGAACATTCCGCAGGGGGTCCGCCATGGCCGCTGGTCCGTCCATGCCGACCGCCGGGGACCGTCCGGGTACTCCGATCCGGCTGCACCTGCTGGGCGGGTTCCGGCTGTTGCACAGCAACGCCCCGGTGGTCGTACCGCGCGGGCTGCAACGCGTACTCGCGCTGGTCGGCCTGCGCCCCGGCACCACCCGCAGCCACCTCGCCGGGCTGCTCTGGCCAGACACGCCGGAGGAGCGCGCCCTCTCCTCGCTCCGCACCGCCCTGTGGCGGTTACGGCAGGACCCCTACTGCCCGCTGCACACCAGTGGGGACACCCTCCGACTCGGACCCGGCGTCCAGGTCGACGTGGACGCGCTGGTCGGCATGGCCGCCCGGATCCGGGACGGGGACGACCCGAACACCGCCGCGGCCGTACTCGCGAAGGGCCGCCACGACCTCCTGCCCGGCTGGTACGACGACTGGGTGTTGGCCGAACGGGAGCGGCTACGCCAGCTGCGACTCCACATGCTCGAGGAGCTGGCCGACCACTATCTGGCAGCGGGCCGGCACGGTGAGGCGCTCGAAGCGGCGTTGGAAGCGCTGGCCGCCGAGCCGCTCCGCGAGACCCCCCACCGCCTGGTGGTCCGCATCCACCTCGCCGAGGGTAATGCCTTCGAGGCGGTGCACGCGTTCTACGTCTACCGAGACCTACTGCGTCGAGAGCTACGGCTCGAGCCGTCGGCCGCGATGACCGCCCTGCTTGACGACACGCTCCGGCCGATCCGGCAGGCCAGCCGTGACCCCCACGGACGCCGACAGCCGCCGACTCCCCGCGTCACCAGGACGGACATGGATGTGACGGGCAGGTGACAGGGAGCTCGGCAGCGTGGAGACGGCATCCGCCCCGAACCGGCCGCACGGGGCACCACGGTGGAAGGAATCTTCAAAATGAGCCGACTACTGATCGTCAGCAGGATCGTCCCCGGCGCGGAGGGACGGGTGGCCCAGATCTTCGCTGAGTCCGACGCCACCGAGTTGCCCAGCCTCACCGGCGTCCGGCACCGCTCCCTGTACTGCCTGCATGACCTGTGCGTCCACCTGATGGAGACCGCCGACGTGGACCCGGACACCCTGGCCGGCGCCCGGAACCATCCGCTCTACCGACAGGTCAACGAGCGACTCTCCGCACACACCTCCCCGTACCTGCCGACCTGGCGCTCACCGCGCGACGCCATCGCCGGCTGCTTCTACCGTTGGGACTCCGCGGCTGCCGCCGCGCCCCACGTGGCGGGCTGACGCCCACGTGTCCCGCGACCAACCGCACGTTCTGATCATCGGGGCGGGGACCGGTGGGCTCTGCCTGGCGCAGGGACTGCGCCAGGCCGGAATCGCCGTGACCGTCTATGAGCGGTACCGCACCCGAGGCGATGGCCTGCTCGGTTACCGGGTGGGCATCGGACCAACCGGCAGCCGGGCGTTGCGCGAGTGCCTGCCGTCCGACCTTTTCCACACCTACCTGGCCACCTGTGCCAAGTCCCCCCGCTACTTCAACGTCATCACCCAACGGCTCCGGCAGACCGCGTCCTTTCCGCTACGACCGGAGACCGACCTGGTGAACACCGAGCGCTCCGTCGCCCGGATGACCCTGCGCCAGGTCCTGCTCACCGGACTGGAGGACGTGGTCCACTTCGACAAGGCCCTCACCCACTTCGAGCAGCGCGATGACGGCAGCGTCACCGCGTACTTCGCGGACGGGGACAGTGCCACCGGCGACCTGTTGGTAGGCGCCGACGGCACCCACTCGGCGGTCCGGCGCCAGTATCTGCCGCACGCCGTCACCCGAAACGCGGGCACCATCAACATCGCCACCCGGGTCCCGTTCACCGAGGAGGTACGGGCGCTGCTGCCGGAGCGGATCGAGCAGGGCATCTCGCTCATCTTCGGCAGCGGTGGGGTGATGGGTGTCCTGCACGTCATGGAGTTTCCGTGGGACCGCTCGGGCGCCCTCAAGGACGGCCTCGATCCGGCCGACGTGGCGCTGTTGAACCGCTGGCCCGGCCGGGCGCACGACAGCACCCGCGACAACGTGAACCTGGTGGTCTGGAGTACCGCCCGGCGGTTCCCGCCGGACATCATGCGCCAACGCGGCGACGAGCTGATTCGGACCGCGCTCGGCCTGACCCGCAACTGGCACCCGCACCTGCGCCAGCTGCTGGACATCGCCGACCCGGCCAGTGCGCTGCCGGTCAAGGTCTCCACCAGCGAACCGGTTCCGCCCTGGAAGAGCAGCACTGTCACCCTGCTCGGCGACGCCATCCACACGATGACGCCGGGGCGCGGGGTGGGTGCGAACACCGCCCTGCGGGATGCCGCCCTGCTGACCCGGCAGCTGTGCCATACCGCCGCCGGGGAGAAGACGCTGTTGCAGGCGGTAGCCGACTACGAGGCGGCCATGCTGCCATACGGCTTCGCGCGGGTGGCGGATTCGTTGAACCGCAGCGGCACCAGCGGCGACGACCCCATGTACAAGCCGGTCGTCGGGCGGCTCGCCCTGCTCGGGGCCCGGGGCTACTTCGGCGTCACCAGCCGGGTGCCGCGGCTCGCCCGTCGGTTCGTCGATGACTTCTACAGCTACCGAGGCGAGGAGGAGGACTGACCACAACGGCCGGACCCCAGCCCGGGGTCCGGCCACGCCAACCCTTAGGCGACGTTGAGTTGCGCCGTGACCACTGTGGGTGTGCTCCGATCTGGCTACGAGCTGTGTTACCTGGCCATGCTGTCGTACCGCACCGGGAATGTGGCAAGCTGCGGCGAGCTTTCTCGACTAACTCGCTAAATCGAAAAGGGGAGGTCTGCCGTGGCGTGGTCGGACTGGCCGTTGATTGTCGTGGCCCTGCTAGTGGGCGCCGCCGCCGGCTGGGTGGTCCGCGGCCGGCGTCAAGCCGCGCGGGGTGACACCACTGGGGATGGTACGCCGGCACCCGCGACGAGGATCGCCGTAGGGGAGCCCGCCCCCACCTCCACCGACCGCGACACCAGCACCAACACCAACACCAGCGCCAACACCAACGGTCCTGACGCGACCGCACCGGCTCCGGCCCCGGCTCCTGCCGCGTCAGAGCCGGCGTCGGCGACAGAGCAGATCGACCTGGCGCCAGCGGCCCGGGAGCACACCGCGACGGCCGACAGCGGCCAGGCCGAGGAGCCGGCCGACGCCGACACGACGGCGCCCCCGGTGGCCGCCCCACAACCGGTGGCGCCCGACACCGAGCCGGCGGACCCGGCCCCGGTCGCCGCGGAGTCCGGACCGGAGCCGGACACCACGGACGACTTCCGCCGAATCCAGGGGGTCGGGCCGAAAATGGCCGCGGCGCTCCACGCCGCCGGCATCCGCACCTACCGGCAACTCGCCGAGTTGGACGAGCCGGCGCTGCGGGAGATGATTCGCGCCGCCGGCCTGCGTGGCGCGGCCAGCCTGCCGACCTGGCCTCAGCAGGCGAAGGCGCTGGCGAAGGCGCCCGAGCCAGCGGGTGCGCTGCCGACCGAGAGCGGCTCGGGCACCTAACGGCGTGGCCCGGCGACACCGGCCGACGGACGTCCGACCGCACCGGGGACGGCTCTGCCGTCCCCGGTGCGGTCGGATACCCACCTGATCGCGGGTGGTGTTACCGGAAGCAGTTCAGCACCGGGCCGGTGCTACCCAGACAGTTGGTCTGCTGGTTCTCCCCGACCACAGTCTGCGAGTCCAGCGTTGCCTGCGCCTTGTCCACAAGCAGACCGCCGGCCGGCAGCGTTGACTGGTTCCCGGTTACGTGACTGCGGTAGAGCGCGATCCGGCCCATGCCGACCGCGATCCCGCCGCCGGTGGACTTCGCTGCGACGGCGCGGTTGTTCCGGACCGCACTGTCCCGAACCAACAGGTTCGACTTGGCCGCGTGAATGCCGCCGCCCGAGCCGTGTGCCGTGTTGCCCTCCACCACGCTGTCATCCAGCGGCACGAGGCCCTGGGAGGTGGATACGCCGCCGCCGTTGCCGGTCGCGAGGTTGTCCCGGATCTCCATTCCCCGCAGGAAGATCAGCGCGTCCGAGTTCGCGATCCCACCCCCGGTTCCCGCCTGGTTGCCGACAACGGTCGAATCGGAGACGCGGGTACGGGCCGAGAAGCTGGCCAGACCCCCACCCTGCGCCGCCGAGTTCTGCTCGAAGGTGCTCGTGTGCACCTCCGCCGCGGCCTGGTAGTTGCCCAGCCCGCCGCCGTAGGCCGTGGCGCTGTTACCCGTGAAGGTCGAAGAGTGCAGGGCCAGCACCCCGTTGTTGAGCAGCCCCCCACCCTTGCCCGCCGCTCCGAGGGCGTGGTTGTTGATCAGCGTGCTGTCCCGAACGACCATGTTGCCGTCGTTGAACAGGGCTCCCCCGCCGCCCTCCGCCGAGGACGAGGTGTTGTTCATCGCCGTCACCTGCTCGATCAACGCCGATGCGCCGTGCACCACGTGGACAGCACCTCCCTCGGCGTCCGAGTGACCACCGACGAGCCGGACGTTACGCAGAGTTAGCTCACCGGCATCACGGACAGTGAAGAAACGGAACACCTCGGCATCCTGCGCACGCTCGATCGTGGCCTGCTCACCTTCGATGGTGACCGGGTGGTAGATGACCGGCAGCCCCGCCTTGTCGTCGGCGGGGTCACGCGGCGGCTTCTCGGCCGCGCCCGGGTTCTCGGCCGCGTCCGCCGCCTCCCGCGCGTCCCGGATCCCACCGTCGTACAGATCGGGCTGCTGGAAGGCGTCGGTGAGCGTGTAGGTACACCTCGGCGCGAGCCGCAGCACCCCGCCGCCCTCAGCGTTGACCCGGACCAACGCGGCGATCAGCTGGGCGCTGTCACAGGGCACCGGCGCCCCGAGGGACTCTCCGCCGAGTTCACCGGCGGAGTCACCCTGGGCCACGGAGGCGTTCTCGCTGCCGTGCGGTCGCTCGTGCGCCGCGGCCGTGCCGGCGAACCCCGCCGCTCCGACGACCAGGCCGCTGGCTACCAGCCCGCCGGCGAGCAGCCGTCGGGGCCGGCGCCGGCCCCCCGGCGGTCGCTGGCTGTCGTGATACGTGGACATCGTGCTCTCCTGCCTTCCCCTCGCACCTGAGCCGACCGGACGATTCCGGACGGTAGGGCACCGACCACGTGGTCGTCACCGAACGTCACGGTACGGACCAAAGAGAGAGCGGGCTCGACAACGTGAATAAATCACCTCTTTACCTCACATTCTGGAACGCAGTGCCAACCGGCGGCCGACCGGCCGATGGTCGGCATCGCCGGCGGCCGCACCGCCCCCCACGGCTCGTGGACAACCAAAAACGACATCCTCATCCCACTTTGGGGAGATATCCTCGTATTCATACTGTTTTGACGTTTGTGTCGGTTTAGCTCAAGGATGGTTGCTACCGCCTGCCTGGTAGCCGAGGAACGGCACCCGGCTCCGTCCGGGTGGCTGACTTCTCATCCGCGACAGGGAAGGACACCAAGACCGCGATGAACCATCCGCACCACGACCACGACCACGACCACGAACCAACCCCGCCAGGTGGAGGCCGGACGAGAGGACGATGGTGGACCCTCGGGCTGGCCGGGGTAGCAGGCCTGGCCTTGACCGCCGCCGCCGCCACCCCGGCCGCCGCCGCCATCGGGCGCACTCTCGCCCCCGACGACCGACCCTCCGCCGACGGGCACCGCGAGGCGAACAAGGGCGACGGCAAGGGACGCAAGGAGAACAAGGCCAAGGGCACCCCCGTCCCCTGCAGCGCGGACAAACTCATCGCCGCGATCACCCTCGCCAACGCCCGCGGCGGCGGCATCCTCGACCTCGCCAAGGACTGCACCTACCTGCTCACCACCAACATCGAAGGCAACGGCCTCCCCGCGATCACCACCCCAATCACGCTCAATGGCAGCAAGCACACCACCATCGAACGCTCCACCGCCGCCGATCCATTCAGAATCCTCAGCGTCGACACCGGCGGCAACCTCACCCTCAACAAACTGTCGATCACTGGCGGTGTGGCCGAGGAGGACGGCGGGGGCGTCCTCGTCAACCAGGGCGGAGAGTTGACCGTCACACACAGCACCATCACCCGCAACATCGCCGAGGACAACGGCGGCGGCATCGCCAACAACGGCACCACCAGGGTCAAGGGCTCCACATTCACCCTCAATCGAGCCCAGGTGGGTGGTGGCATCCAGAGCAACGGCCACCTCAGTGTGGCCGAAACAGAGATCAACCTCAACGCCGCCGGGGATGTCGGTGGCGGCATTGACGTAGGCGAGGATGGCACCGCGCTGGTGCACAAGAGCGTGGTGAACGACAACACGGCGGAAATTGCCGGCGGACTGAACATCGACTCCGGGATTCTCCGGCTCACCCACTCGGAAGTCGTCGGCAACTCCGGCGCCGATGACGGTGGCGGAATCGTCCTCGGCGAGGCGCAAGCCACGCTACAGCAGGTGAAGATCGTAAAGAACACCTCCTTCGAGGGCGCGGGAGTAGCCGTCTTCTCCGATTCCACGCTGGTGGCCGAAAAGACCCTGATCAAGAACAACATCTCCCTTGGGGAGGGTGGCGGAATTTACAACGACGGCCAGGCCGTACTGCGCAAAACCGAAATCGTCAGCAATCTTGCGGACGAGGCGGGTGGCGGCATCTTCAACGACAGCGACGGCACAATCAGCCTCTTCACCACCAAGGTCATTAAAAACATCTCCGCCGAGGACGGTGGCGGGATCTTCAACGAAGCCGGCGGCACGGTGAACCTCAACACCGCCACCGGCACCGTGGTGGCCAAGAACCGGCCGAACAACTGCTCCGGCGACGTGCCTGACTGCGCCGGATAACAGCATCCGAACGCCTCGGACCCGAGGGGTTTCGTTCCCGCCAGCTGTCGGTGGGGGGCGGAACCCCTCGAGTCGCGCCGCCGCCCCGCCCGGCTCAGTCCCCGTTCAGGACTCGGCTACGACCACGAAACTCGGCGATCACCACATTGTCGGCTCTGGTGACCGTGACGTCGTAGATCCCGCTGCGGCCGTAGCGGAGGCGTTCGGCGGCGTGGGCAAGCAGCAGATCCCCCTCGCGCGCCGGCCGGACGAAGATGATGTCACCGCCGGCCGCTACTGTCACCGGTCCGTGGCTGTTACCGGCCAATGCGAAGGCGGTGTCGGCGAGCAGGAACAGATAGCCGCCGTGGGCGATACCGTGACCATTGACCATCGCCCCGGTTACCCGCATCCGGGCCACCGCCGCCCCCGCCGCCGCCTCAACCAGCTCGATACCGAGCGCACGCGAGGCGACATCAGCAGCAAACATGTCGTACGCGGCGTTGCGCCGTGGTGGCTGGGGCGGACGATCCGACATCGCCGCTCTCCTCACTGCGCCGAACGAACGCTTCGACGATCTTGCCACCGTACGCCACCGCCGCGGGTCCGGCACCACCGACGCCCGGCCGGACCCCGCTACCGCGTGGCCGTGCTGCCCCGCCGTTAGGGTGGGCTCGGTCAACGGCGGGGTGGATGGGGGAACGGGTGTCCGGACCGGAGCAGCGACGCGTCGACCCCGACGTCGACCTGGCCGTGCCCGCCGATCGCGCCGAGCTGCCCGCCCGCCCGGCCGCGGTGCTCGCCGCCGTCTCCGCCGGCGGTGTGCTGGGCGCGCTGGCCCGTGCCGGCCTCTCGGCTGCGCTGCCGCACGCTCCCGCGGGCTTCCCGTGGCCGACGTTCGCGGTCAACCTGAGCGGATGTCTGCTCATCGGCGTGCTGATGGCGGTGCTCGCCAAGCGGGCCGACCCACCGGTGCTGGCCCGGCCGTTCCTCGGGGTCGGGGTGCTCGGCGGCTACACCACCTTCGCCACCCACGCCGTGGAGGCGCGGCAGTTGGCCGCCGACGGCGCGGCGACGACCGCCCTGGCATACCTCGTGGCGACCCTGGCCGGTGCGCTGCTCGCCGTCTGGGTCGGCTACGCGGCCACCGACCGGTTCACCCCATCGGTCGGCGGGACCGGGACGGAACAGCGGGCGGTGCGCAGATGACCGCGCTGCTCGTCGCGCTCGGCGCGGCCGTCGGGGCGCCGCTGCGCTACCTCGCCGACCGAGCGGTACAGGACCACTTCGGTGCCCGCTTCCCCTGGGGAACGTTGACCGTCAACGTGGCCGGCTCGCTGCTACTCGGGTTCCTGCTGGGACTCCCGCTCCCGCCGGCGGCCGGCGTGCTGCTCGGCACCGGGCTCTGCGGCGCCCTCACCACATACTCGACAGCCAGTTACGAGACCCTGCGCCTGGCCACCGCCGGTCGGTTTCGTCCGGCGGCGGCCAACGCGGTACTCGGCGTCGCCGCCGCGGTGGCCGCGGCGGCGCTCGGCCACCTCGCGGCGACCGCCCTGCCCTGGGCGTGAGCCGGGCCCGCCGTGCTCCTCACCAACCCGGAGTGGGTCACCCGCGCGGCAGCCGCCCTCCGGGAGCCAGCTCAGTGGCCCGACGTGGCCAGAACGGGCTCCGCGGCGAACGCCGCGACCAGACCGACCACGAAGACCGCCGGGGGACACACGCCCGCCCGAGCCGCCACCGCAGCGATCTCGTCCAGGCGTGCCGGCAACGAACGCTGCCCCGTGTGGCCGGCGTCCTGCACGGCGAGGGCCGGGGTGTCCGGGGCGCGCCCGTGCGCGATCAGCTCCGCGGCGACGGCGCCGATCGTCTCGACTCCCATCAGCACCACCAGCGTGCCCCGGGACCGGCCCAGCGCCGCCCAGTCGACCAGCGAGTCCGGATGTCCCGGCGGTAGGTGCCCGGAGACGACGGTGAACTCGTGCGCCGTCCCGCGATGGGTGACCGGCACCCCGGCCAGGGCCGCCGCGGCCACCGCGCTGGTCACCCCCGGCACCACGGTCACCGGAACCCCGGCCGCCGCGCAGGCCAACACCTCCTCGTGTCCGCGTCCGAAGACATACGGGTCGCCGCCCTTGAGCCGGACCACCCGCCGCCCGGCACGGGCGTGCCGGACCAATGCGGTGTTGATGGTCTCCTGCCCGACGGAGGGTCCCCGGGGTGACTTCGCCGCGTCCACCACCTGCACCCCCGGGCGTAGTCCGGCGAGCAGTTCCTGCGGGGCGAGCCGGTCCACCACCACCACGTCGGCGACCGCCAGCAACGCCCGGCCTCGGACGGTGATCAGGTCTGCCGGACCCGGCCCGCCTCCGACAACCGCCACCGCACCCGGCCGCAACACGGGCTCGGGATGCTGGTGCTGGTGCTGGTGCTGGTGCTGGTGACTGTGCCCGCCCACCGGGTCGTCCGGATGGTCGTGCGGGGTCTGCGGTCGACCCACCTTGTCGACGAAGCCCGGCATCGACACCCGGTACGCGCAGGTGTCGCAGTTCATCCGGATGTCGCCCCGCATGGCCTCGGCGTGGCGTTCCAGCACCAGGTCGGCGAGGGAGTCGCAGTCACCGATCAGGTCCGCCACCCGCAGGTCCAGCCCCGGGTGGGCGGCGGCGTACTCCCGGGACTGGGCCCGAATGCGATCCGGTAGCACCCCGGCGAAGAGGAAGTACGGAGCGACGACGATCCGCCGCGCCCCGAGCCGGCGCAGCCGATCCAGGACCGCCGGCACGGACGGCTCAGCGAGCGAGATGAAGCCCGGCTCAACGCCCGCGTAGCCCCGTCCCTCCCACAACAACCGGGCCACCTTGGCCACCTCGGCGTTCGCGTCCGGGTCGGTGGAGCCGCGCCCGATCAACGCCACCCAGGTGTCGGCCCGATCCGCACCGCCCAGCGCGGCGTCAATCCGCTCCTCGAGAGCGGTGTGCAGCAACGGGTGCGGGCCGAGCGGTCGGCCATAGGCGTAGGACAGGCCGGGGTGGCGCTGCTGTTCCCGAGCCAGCGCGGCCGGGATGTCGCCCTTGCCGTGTCCGGCCGCGGTCAACACCAGCGGCAGCGCCACCAGTGCCCGGTGTCCCCGGCCGGCGAGCGCGCCGACCGCGTCGGTCAGGGGCGGACGAGACAACTCGATGAAGCCGCCCTCGACGTCGCCGACCGTACCGCCGGCACGAGTGCGGACCCGTTCGACCAGCGCGGCGAACTGCGCCACCCCCTCGGCGCTGCGGGTACCGTGCCCGACGATGACCAGTGCGGTCACTCTTCCCCCTCCACATAGAGCAGGGCGTTGAGGGCGGCGGCGGCCACCGCCGACCCGCCCTTCTCGCCCCGGTTCGAGATTCCCGGCAGGCCGCTGACCCGCAGCGCGGCCTTCGACTCCGCGGCGCCGACGAAGCCCACCGGTAGGCCGACCACCAGGGCCGGCCGGGCATCCAGAGCGAGCAGTTCGGTCAGCGCGGTGGGTGCACAGCCCACCACCCACACCGCACCGGGCCCCACCCGGTCCAGGGCGATGCGCACCGCGGCGGCCGAGCGGGTGATCCCGGCCTGCCGGGCCAGCGCGGCGGTGCCCGCCTCGGCAACCGGGCAGACCGTTTCCCGGCCGGTGATCCCGGCGGCGACCATCGCCACATCGGCCACGACCGGCGCACCGGACCGGAGCGCGGCCAGCCCAGCGGCCAGCGCGGCCTCGTCACAGACCAGATCTGTCACGTAGCTCAGGTCCGCGCTGGCGTGTACCACCCGCTCGATGACCGCGCGGGTCAGCGGCGACAGGTGCCGAAGATCAACCCGCTCCCGCAGAATCCGGTACGACTCGACCTCGATCGGATGCACCGGCCGGCTCACCCGTCCTCCCGCACCGCTGCGGCGTTGTCCGGGATGATGATCATCGACTCCTCCTGTCGCGGGCCGGCGGTGCGGATGGCACCAACCGGGCAGATCTCTAGACACTCCAGGCAACCGGTGCAGCGGTCGGCCCGGATGACGAGGCCGCCGGGCACCGGCCGGATGGCGTGCGTGGGGCAGGTCAGCAGGCAGGCCCCGCAGCCCTGGCAGCCGTCAACCCGCACCGGAGCGGGGCCGGTCACGTCCGCCACCGGTAGCCGCGCGGGGTGACCATCCGGCCGGCGACCCGGCGCGTCTGGCTACTGCCCACGACCACGACGCTGTACATGTCGACGATCGCCGGGTCAAGGGTCGCCAGGGTGGCCAGGTGCACCCGCTGCCCGTCCCGGCTGGCGTTGCGGACCACCCCGACGGGTGTATCCGGCGGTCGGTGCTCCGCGAGGAGCCGCAGCGCCGCCGGCAACTGCCAGTCCCGGTTGCGGCTACGCGGGTTGTAGAGCACCGCGACGAAGTCCCCCTGCGCCGCGGCGGCCACCCGACGGGCGATGACCTCCCACGGGGTGTGCAGGTCGGACAGGCTCAGGTAGGCGTGGTCGTGCCCCAGCGGCGCCCCGAGCAGGGCCGCCGCCGCGAGGGCGGCGGTCACCCCGGGCACACCCACCACATCGACCCGCCCGTCGGCGTACTCCAGGGCCGGGCTCGCCATCGCGTACACCCCGGCGTCGCCGGATCCGACCAGGGCGACGGCCTGGCCGGCAGTGGCCTCGGCGACGGCGGACCGGGCCCGCTCCTCCTCGGCGCCGAGCCCGCTGGCGAGCACCCGGGTCCCCGGGCGCAACAGGTCGCGGATCTGGTCCAGGTACTGGTCCAAACCGACCACGACAGCGGATCGCCGTAGCTCGGTCACCGCCCGGGGGGTACGCAGTTCGGCCGCTCCGGGTCCGAGGCCGACCAGGGCGAGCCGGCCGCGCGGCGCATGCCGGGCGACCGCGACGGTCGCCATCGCGGTCGCGGTCTTGGCTACCAGCAGCTCAGCGTCCCCGCCGAGTAGGGCCGCGGCCTCCGCGACGCTCGGCGTGCCGACCGCGGCGCGAACCACCTCGCTGGGGTTGGGCACCGCAACCGCCGCGAGTTCCGCGGCGGACCAGGTCGTCAGGGGTATCCGCAGCGCGTCGGCGGTGGTGCGAATACCGTCCTCATCGGCCTTGATGTCGGCGCTGGCCAGACAGCGCAGGCTCGCCGCGCTGAGGCCCGCGGTGGCGAGCACCCGATCCAGCAGGGCACGCACCTCCGCCGCTGGCACGCCGCGGCTCGCCCCAACCCCGGCGACCAGTGCGGGGGGCCGAAGCACGGCGGTCCGCTCATCCAGGGGCACGATCCGGTCGGTGACCAGCACCCGGTAGCCCGCCGCGGGGGCACCGGCGGGGCCGGCCGGGACGACCTGGACGTTGGCTGGCAGTGCCGGCAGTGGCCAGGGCGCGTCGGCGACCACCGTGACCGGCTCGCCGTCCAGAATCGCCCGGCTTACCGCGGCGACCGCCCCTTCGACCGGCCAACCCAGGGTGTCCAGGCCGGGCAGGTCGACCGCATCGGTGGCGGTGGTGACCACCGGCGCCGCGTCGAGTAGCGCCCCGACCTCGGCAGCGAGGGCGTTGGCGCCCCCGGCGTGCCCACCGAGCAGGGCCACCGCGTACCGGGCCGCCTCGTCCACCGTCACCACCGCCGGATCGCTACGCTTGTCGTCGAGCAGCGGTGCAAGGAGACGGACCACCGCTCCGGTGGCCAGAAACGCGACGACCTGGTCGCACTCCAACCAGGCGGCCCGGAGTCCGGCGGCGGCGCTCTCCGCCTCCAGCAGCCGGGCCTGTGGCCAGGCATCGGCGAGGACACGGGCGTGCCGGCGCCCCGCCGCGGTGACCGCGACCAGACCGATCCGACGCGACCGAGTCTCGGTGCGTTCAACGTGCTTCACAGGAGCTCCCCGGTGAGGACGACCACCGGATTGGTGGCCGCGAGACGGATCGACCCGCCGGGCAGGTCGGCGAGGCGGGCGGCGGAGAGTTGGACACCGTTGACCAGGTAGCCGGCGACACGCAGCACGTCCCGGGCCGGGGCGACCCGGTCCAGCGCGGCGAGCGCGACGAGCACCCGCGCCGGCCGGCGGGCCGCCACCGCGGCGAGCACCCCGGTGCCGCCCCCGCCGACGAAGACCGCGTCGGCGTCGGGGAGCCCGTCCAGGGCGGCCGGGGCGGCACCGGGAACCACCCGTACGTCCACGCCGTGCCGAGCGGCGTTGCCGTGAACCAGGTCCACGGCGGCGGGATCCCGCTCCACCGCGACGACGGCCGCGCCGAGCAGGGCACACTCGATGCCCACCGAGCCGCTGCCGGCGCCCACGTCCCATACCAGCCGGCCGAGCCGGGGCCGCAGCCCGGCCACGACCAGCGCCCGCACCTCCGCCTTGGTAATCATCGAATCGCGGTGCCGGTACGCCCCCTCGGGCAGCGCCCACCCCACGGCTGGGGCGGCGGCCGGCTGGTTGTCCACCCGGGCCGCTCCGACCGGTCCGGGGGCGAGGCTCAGCAGCACGTGCGGATCGGTCCAGTTACCGGCCGCCGCCTCCGCCGGGGTCGTCCAGGTGATCCGTTCGGCGTCGGTGCCGAGGTGCTCGGCCACCACCAGACGACGCGACCAGCCGGCCAGACCGGCGCCGAGCTCCGCGGCCCCCGCGCCCGGCGCGGTGAGCACCGCGACCCGGGGCAGTGCCCGGCAGGCGTTGAGCGCCTCCCGAACATCCCGGCCGTGGGCGCTGACCACGGCCGCGCCATCCCAGGAGAGCCCGGCGCGGGCGAAGGCGGCGGCGACGCTGGACACCGCCGGTAGCACCCGCACCGGCAGCCCGGCTGCCCGCAGTCGCCGCACGATCCCGAAGCAGCCCGGATCACCGCTGGCGAGGACGACGGCCGGGGTGCCGGCGGCAACCGCGGTGGTGAGCCGCTCCAGGGCCGGCACCAACGGACCGAGCACGACCGTCTCCACGCCGGCCGGCACCGGCGCAGCCGCCAGGTGCCGGGCCGCACCGACCACAAGCCCCGCCCGCGCCAGCTCGGCGGCGAGGGCGGGGTGGGCCGGGTTACCGGCGGCGTCCACACCGGCCACCGTCACCACCGTCGCACCGGCACCGGCACCGGCACCGGCTCCATCGACGACGGAGTCACCGACGCCGTCGGCACCGGTCTCCCGCCGATCCACCCCCGGCGTACCCGTCACCGGGCCCACCGCCCGCTGGCGGCCACGCATCGCCGCCCGGTGAAGTCCACCATCGCCACGTCAACGGCGACGGTGTCCTTGGCGAAGCGGCGCAGCACCGCGCGGACCTGACCGCAGAGCAGGTCACCGGCGGGACCGAGCAGGCCGGCGGCCTCCCACAACTCGTACGCGTGCCGACCGGTGTTGGCAGCGGTGACGGCGGCGGCCAGCTCGGCGGTGCCGCCCGCCTCGACGGTGACGGCGCCGAGGAGCGACAGATCCACCTTGGAACGGGTGTAGTGGGTCATCAGCACCCCGGCGGCGAGCTTGGCCAGTTTGCCGGCCATCCCGACAAAGGCCACTCCGGACAGTCCGTGCGTGACCGCGGCGGTGACCGCCGCACCGGTGAAGTCACCCACCTCCACGAAGCACACCTCAGGCAGCTCCGGCAGCAGCGCTCGGGCGGCCCGCTCGGTCCGCCCACCCGTGCACAGCACCACGGTCGACTCTCCCTGAGCGGCCGCCACCTGTACGGCCTGCACGACACTGGCCCGCCAGGACGCGGTGGAGAACGGCCTGACCACGCCGGTCGTACCGAGGATCGAAATGCCGCCGAGGATGCCGAGCCGACGGTTCGTGGTCTTCCGGGCCATGATCTCGCCACCCGGGACACTGATCACCACCCGGACGCCGAGGACGGCCAGGTCGACCAGCTCGGCGACCGCCGCGCCGATCATCTGGCGCGGGGTGTCGTTGATCGCCGGTCCGCCGACCGGCAGTCCCAACCCCGGCTTGGTCACCGTGCCCACCCCGGGCCCACCCGCCAGGGCCAGCCCCGGGACCCGTCGCCAGCCGACCGTGGCGGTCAGCTCGGCGCCGTGGGTGACGTCCGGGTCATCGCCGGCGTCCTTGACCACCACCGCCTCGGCGCCGTCAGCCGTACGGTCGCAGCGGGCCACCGGGAAGCGCACCCGCCGCCCGGCCGGCAGTCCGATCTCGACCTGCTCCGGCGACACGCCGGTGACCAGGGCGGTCAGCGCAGCCTTCGTCGCGGCCGTCGCGCAGGCGCCGGTGGTCCAGCCGGTACGCAGCGCCACGGGCCGGACCTTCGCGGTACGCGGCAGGTCCGGCTCACGCAACGGCGGCACATCGTAGGCCATCAGGTCGGCCGATCCGCCCGAGCGGTGACCTCCTGACGAAGGGCGGCCCGCGCGGCCGGCTCCGCCCGCCGGTGACCGTGGAAGTGCCCCGGATGGTAAAGGTGCGAACGGGTACCGGCGGCCGCCAGCGCCGGCCCGACCAGGATGAGGGTGTGCTTCCAGAGCCGGTGTTCCTTGACCGTCGCCGCGAGGGTGCCGACGGTACAGTGCGCCACCAGTTCGTCCGGCCAGGTCGCCTGATACGCCACGACCGCCGGGGTGTCGGCCGAATACCCCCCGGCGAGCAGCTCGGCCTGCACCTGACCGGAGCGGGCGGCGGAGAGGAACAACGCCATCGTCGTGCCGTGCCGGGCGAACTCGCGCACCCGCTCCCCCGGCGGCATCGGCGTCTTCCCACCCTCCAACCGGGTGAGGATGACCGACTGGGCGATTTCGGGAACGGTCAGCTCCCGACCGATCCGGGCGGCGACCGCGGTGAACGAGGAGACCCCCGGCACGATCTCCACGGCCAGCCCGAGCGCCCGACACAGGTCAAGCTGCTCCTGCACCGCTCCCCACAGCGCCGGATCGCCCGAGTGGATCCGGGCCACGGTCAGCCCGTCGGCGGCGGCCCGGCGGAACAGGGGCAACACGCCCTCCATCGGCAGCCGCGACGAGTCGACGATCTCGGCGTCCGGTCGGGCGTGCGCCAGCACGTCGGCGTGGACCAGGCTGGCCGCCCAGACCACCACGTCGGCGGCGGCGATCACCCGGGCCGCGCGCAGGGTCAGCAGATCCGCCGCACCGGGTCCCGCACCCACGAACCAGATGGTGCCGCTCACAGTTTCCCCCCTCGGCGGTCCCGGCGGGCCGGGACCAGCAGTGTCGACAGGTACGGCGGGTCGTCCCCGGCCTCGGCGGCCGGACCGACGCGGTCGCCGGCCAGGCCCAGCCCGCTACCCAGCACCGCGTCGGTGAGTCGACCCTGCCGGCGGAGCTCGGCCAGCAACTCCGGGTGCCGCCGCCACCCCTTGTAGGCGACGACCGTGCCCGGCCCGGCGACCGCGTCGGCGAAGAGCGCCAGCCCGGCGGTTGCCGGCAGCAGGGTCAGTGGCTCTCGCCCCTCGCAGAGTGGAACTCCGCTTCTGGCGGCGAGTTCCTGCATGGCGGTTATGCCGGGGACGGTGTGCACGGCGACCGCCGGCCGCAGTTCGCGGAGGGTCTGCGCCAGATAGCCGAAGGTGGAGTAGACGTTGGGGTCGCCGATGGTGGCGAAGGCCAGAGCCCGGGCGCCATCGTCGACGGCGGTGGCGACCGCCTGCGCGGCGGCGTTCCACGCGCTCTCCCGCCGGCGGGTCACCCCACCCCGGTCGTCCAGGGCGAACGGCAGCCGGCGCAGCCGCTCCGGCGGAAGGTACGGGGCGATCGTGGTCTCGGCCCGGCCGGGAGCCACGGCGCCCGCCGGCCGGTCCAGCACGGGTACGAAGACCACGTCGGCCTCGCGCAGCACCCGTACCGCGCGCACGGTGAGTAGCTCGGGGTCGCCGGGGCCCACCCCGACCCCGGTCAGCGTCACGGTCATCGGGTCGCCGCCGCTACCAGCCGCCGGGCTGCTCGGGGATGGCCGGCCCAGTGGGTGTGCAGGTACGAGGCGTGGATCCGGCCGGCGACAAAGCCGTGCGCGGCCCCGTCCCAGCGCCATGCCGGCTGCTCACCATGACCGGGATCGGTGCCGGTGCGGTGGAACTCGTGCCCACGGACCAGGTCCCCGGCGGCGTGCGGCACCGAATCGGCGGCGGCGACCGCCGCCCGGTAACCAAGGGTGAGCCGTCCGGTCATCCGGGCGGTCAGGTCAAGTCGGCCGCACATCGGCACCCCGTCCAGTTCGCGTCCCAGATAAAGCAGTCCGGCGCACTCGGCCACCACCGGTCCGTCGAAGGCGGCCAGATCAGCGCGCAGCCCGGTGTTGGCGGCGAGCGCCTCCACATACACCTCGGGAAAGCCGCCGCCGACAACCACGGCCCGGGTACCGGCGGGCAGCGCCTCATCTCGCAGCGGATCGAACGGCACCACGGTGGCACCGGCAGCCGTGAGCAGCTCGGTCGACTCGATGTAGCCGAAGGTGAAGGCCGGGCCACCGGCGACGGCGACCACCGGACGGTCGGATCCGGCCGGTCCGCCGACGGCGGCGGTCGGGTCCCAGGCCGGCGCGGTCAGTGGCGGCGCGCTTCGGGCCAACTCCAGCACCGCGTCGAGGTCCACCGTCGCTCCCACCAGGTCGGCCAGCGCGTCAACCACGGCGATCGACTCGGCGGCCCGCTCGGCGACCGGCACCAGGCCGAGGTGGCGGGCGGGAGCGGCGACCTCGGCAGCCCGGGTGACCGCGCCCAGCACGGGTACGCCGACCTCGGCCAGGGCCTCGCGCAACAGCGACTCGTGCCGGGGCGAGCCGACCCGGTTGAGCACCACCCCGCCGATTCGCACCGCCGGGTCGAAGGCACCCATTCCGAGGGCCAGGGCGGCGGCGCTGCGCCCCTGGCCGGTGGTGTCGAGCACCAGCAGCACGGGCGCGGCGACGAGCCGGGCGACGTGGGCGGTGGAGGCGTACCCGCGCTGGCCGACCGCACCGTCGTGCAGCCCCATCACCCCCTCGATCACGGCGATGTCGGCGGGGCGGGGCATGGCCGCGCCGTACCGCAGCAGACCGGCGATCCGCTCCTCCCCCACCAGCCACGGGTCGAGGTTGCGGCCGGGTCGGCCGGCGGCGAGGGCGTGGTAGCCGGGGTCGATGTAGTCCGGACCGACCTTGTGTGGACTGACCAGGTGGCCCCGACGGCGCAGCGCGGCGAGCAGCCCGGTGGCGATCGTGGTCTTGCCGTGGCCGCTGGCCGGCGCGGCGACCACGACCCGCGGCAGGGACCAGGGGACGCTCACCATTCGATGCCCTTCTGGCCCTTCTGGCCGGCGTCCATCGGATGCTTCACCTTGGTCAGCTCGGCAACCAGGTCGGCGGCGGCCACCAGGCGCGGGTCGGCGTCCCGACCGGTGATGACGACGTGTTGAAACCCGGGTCGGGTGGTGAGGGTGTCGACCACCTCGGCGACGTCCACCCAGCCCCACTTCATCGGGTAGGTGAACTCGTCGAGCACGTAGAGGCCGTACCGCTGGGCGGCCAGGTCGCGCTGGATCTGCCGCCACCCCTCGCGGGCGTCGGCGGCGTGGTCGGCCGCGCCCTCACGCTGGATCCAGGACCAGCCCTCACCCATCTTGTGCCAGCTCACCGGGGCGCCCTGACCGGTCTGCTCGTGCACCTCGCCGAGGGCGCGGAAGGCGCTCTCCTCCCCCACCCGCCACTTGGCGCTCTTGACGAACTGGAACACCCCGATCGGCAGGCCCGCGGTCCAGGCCCGCAGCGCGAGACCGAAGGCGGCGGTGGACTTCCCCTTCATCGATCCGGTGTGGACGACCAACAACGGGCGGTTTCGCCGCTGCCGGGTCGTGAGCCCGTCGGCCGGCACATGCGTCGGCTTACCCTGTGGCATCAGTGCACGCTCCGCTCGACGGCGACACCGGCGGTCGCCAAGGCCGCCAACGGGGCGGTCGTCACGGTGGGCAGGGGGTGGTGGGCGGCGGCCAACTGGGTGGCCAGGCGGCGGGCCAGATCGAGGCGGACGGGGCCGGACTCGCAGTCCACGACGACACAGGGCGTGCCGGTCGCGCGTAGCACCGCCGCCGCCCGCGCCGCGCGGGGCAACGGGTCGGCGCCGGCGGTGGCCCGACCATCGGTCAGGACCAGGGTCAACGGTTGCCGGCGGGGGTCCCGCAGGCGCTCCACCCGCAGCAGCTCGGCGGCGGCGAGCAGGCCCTCCGCGAGCGGGGTACGCCCGCCGGTGGGCAGCTCGGCCAGCCGGGTGGAGGCGGCGAGCACCGAGGCGGTAGCGGGCAGCAGGACCTGCGCGCCAGCACCACGGAAGGCGACCACCGCCACCTTGTCGCGGCGCTGGTAGGCGTCGGTGAGCAGGGCGAGCACCGCGCCCTTGACGGCACTCATCCGCTGCCGGGCACCCATCGAACCGCTGGCGTCCACCACGAAGAGCACCAGGTTGCCCGCCCGCCCCTCCCGAACCGCCTCCCGTACGTCAACCGGGTGTATCTGCAGCGGTCCACGCGTCCGTCCCCGGGCGACCTGGTGTCCGGCGGCGGCCCGGACCGTCGCCGGCAGGTGCAGCGCACCGAGGCGGCCAGCCGGCACCCGGGCGCCGGTGGTGCGGCCGCGCCCGGTCCGCGCCCGCGACCGCCGGCCCGGCACCCCCTCGCCGATGCCCGGCACGGTGAACAACCGCGCCCGGAGCCCGAGCTGCGGCGCGGCCACCGGGTGCGGGACCCCACCCGGATGCGCGTCCCGGCTCGGATGCGCGGACCGGGGCGCACCGTCCTCGGGGCCTACGGGCCGTTGCGAACCGGACGGGTCAGCCATCGAGTCGGCGCTGCCACCGGGATGGATGTCTGCCGCGGAGCCGATATCGGGCTCGGGCCCGGTGTCGCCAGCCGGGCCGCCCGCACCACTGGGGCCGGTGTCCCCGCCCGGGCCACCGTCGGGTGTGGTGCCACCCCCCGGACCACCGTCGGGACCGGCGTCATCTCCCGGACCACGGTCGGGACCGGTGTCGTCGTCCGGGTCATCGGGATGCTCCTCCTGCGCCCGGTTCAGCGCCTCGTCGAGGCGTTGCTCGTCCAGTCCCGGCGGGTCGAACGGGTCCCGGCGGCGACGGTGCGGCAGAGCGAGTCGGGCGGCCACCCGAACGTCTTCCGCGGTCACCCGGTCCCGGCGCTGCCAGGCGGCGTGCGCCACGGCCGTCCGGGCGGTGACGATGTCGGCCCGCATCCCGTCCACGTCGAACGCCGCACAGACCTCGGCGATCTGCCGCAGTGCCGCGTCGGTCAGCACCACCCGGTCCAGCCGGGCGCGGGCGTCGGCCACCCGCCCGGCGACCGCCGCGTCCTCCCCCGCCCAGCGGGCGGCGAAGCCGGCCGGGTCCGCGTCGGCGTCGAGTCGGCGGCGCACCACCTCCACCCGTACCGCCGGGTCGCGGCTGGCCGTCACCTCCACGGTCAGCCCGAACCGGTCGAGGAATTGTGGACGCAGCTCCCCCTCCTCCGGGTTCATCGTGCCGACCAGCAGAAACCGGGCCGCGTGGCGGACCGACACGCCCTCCCGCTCCACGTGGCAGCGCCCCATCGCGGCGGCGTCCAACAGCAGGTCAACCAGATGGTCGTGGAGCAGGTTCACCTCGTCGACATAGAGCACCCCCCGGTGGGCGGCGGCGAGCAGGCCGGGCTCGTAGGCGCGGACCCCGTCGGCGAGCACCCGCTCCAGGTCGAGCGAGCCGACCACCCGGTCCTCGGCGGCGCCGACCGGCAGCTCGACCAACGCGGCCGGGCGACGTTCGGTCGCCGGCGCCGCCGGGTGGGGCCCGTCCGGGCAGCCGGGGTCGGGCGTCCGCGGATCGCAGGCGAACCGGCAGCCGGCGACCCGGACCACCGGCGGCAGCAGGGCGGCGAGGGCGCGCACCGCGGTTGACTTGGCGGTGCCCTTCTCGCCCCGCACCAGCACCCCGCCGATCGTCGGGTTGACCGCGTTCAGCAACAGCGCCAGGCGCATGTCGGCCATGCCGAGTACGGCCGAGAACGGGTAGTTCGCCCCGGGGGCCTCCGGTCGCGGCGGCCGTGAGACCCGCAGTCCCGGTTCACTCGTCGTGCTCATCCGCGGTCCTCCAGATCACCCTCGCTGGCCAGATACGTCTCCCGAAGCCGGTCCAGGGTGCTCGGCTCCGGCTTTGCCCACAGCCCCCGGTCGGCGGCCTCAAGCAGCCGCTCGGTCATGCCGCGCAGCGCCCACGGGTTGGACCGCTCCAGGAACTCCCGGGTCTCTTCGTCAAACAGGTACGCCTCGGCGAGCCGCTCGTACATCCAGTCGTCGACCACGCCCGCGGTGGCGTCGTAGCCGAACAGGTAGTCGACGGTGGCCGCCAGCTCGAATGCGCCCTTGTAGCCGTGCCGGCGCATCGCCGCGACCCACCTCGGGTTGACCACCCGGGCCCGGAACACCCGGCGGGTCTCCTCGCTGAGGGTGCGGGTCCGCACGTCGTGCGGCATCGCCGAGTCGCCGACGTACGCGGCCGGGGCGGTGCCGGTGAGGTGCCGGACCATCGCCACCATCCCGCCGTGGTACTGGAAGTAGTCGTCGGAGTCGACGATGTCGTGCTCCCGGGTGTCCTGGTTCTTCACCGCCACGGCGATCCGCGCGAAGGCGCGTTCCATGTCGGTGCGGGCCTCCCGGCCGTCCAGCCCCCGCCCGTACGCGTAGCCGCCCCACACCGCGTACACCTCGGCCAGGTCGGCGTCGCTGCGCCAGTTCCGGGCGTCGATCAGCGGAAGCAGCCCGGCCCCGTAGGCGCCCGGCTTCGACCCGAAGATCCGGGCGGTGGCCCGGCGCTCGTCGCCGTGTCCGGCGAGGTCCTCGGCCACGTGTGCCCGGAGGTGGTTGTCCGCGGCCGACTCGTCCAGCGCGGCCACCTGTCGTACCGCGTCGTCCAGGAGCACCACCACGTGCGGAAAGGCGTCCCGGAAGAAGCCGGAGATACGGACGGTCACATCGATGCGGGGACGACCCAACTCGGCCAGGGGCACCACCTCGACCCCGGTCACCCGCCGGGACCGGTCGTCCCAGGTGGGTCGACAGCCGAGCAGCGCGAGCACCTCGGCGATGTCGTCGCCCTGCGTCCGCATGGCGCTGGTGCCCCACACGGTGAGCCCGACCGAGCGCGGGTACGCCCCGGTGTCGGCGAGGTGCCGGCTCAGCAGCGAGTCGGCCAGGGCCACGCCGACGTCCCAGGCGTTGCGGCTCGGGATCGCCTTCGGGTCGACCGAGTAGAAGTTGCGTCCGGTGGGCAGCACGTTGACCAGGCCCCGGGTGGGTGAGCCGGACGGACCCGGGGGCACGAACCGCCCACTGAGGGCGGCGAGGGTGTGCGCCAGCTCGTCGGTGGTGCGCTCCAGCCGCGGCACCAGTTCGGTGGCGGCGAAGCGCAGCACCGCGGCGGCCTCCGGAATCGCCCGACCGGTGACCTCGGAGACGACCTCCTCCGTCCGGTCGGAGGGCCAGCCGAGCGTCTCCATTCCCAGAGCGAGACGCCGGGCCACACCCTCGATCAGATCGACGGCGTCGGCGGCGGTGCTGGCGGGCCCGTCGGCCGCCTCGGCCAACGGGGCCGGCACCCGCACCCGGGCTCCGGGCGCGGCGAGCAACGCGGACTCGTCCAGGCCGTAGCTGGCGGCGAGAGCCTGCCGCAGGCCGGGCAGGGCCCGGGTCCCGCCCCACACCTGTGGGGCGCGCAGCACGGCGAGCACCAGGTTGACCCGCGCCTCGCCGACGGGTGCTTCGGCCAGCACGTGCAGGCCGTCGCGGATCTGCACGTCCTTGACCTCGCAGAGGTAACCGTCGAGGTGCAACACGAAGTCGTCGAAGTCGTCGGCGGCCGGCATCTCCGACTGGTGCAGGTCGTGGTGCAGCTCCGCGGTACGCACCAGCTCCCAGATCTGTCCCCGGACGACGGGCACCTTCGCCGGGTCGAGCGCCTGCACGGTGGCGTACTCGTCGAGTAGCTGCTCCAGCTTCGCCAGGTCCCCGTACGTCTCGGCGCGGGCCATCGGCGGCACCAGGTGGTCGACGACGACCGCGTGTGCGCGGCGCTTGGCCTGCGTCCCCTCTCCCGGGTCGTTGACGATGAACGGGTACACCAGCGGCAGGTCGCCGAGGACCGCGTCCGGGGCGCAGTCGGCGGCCAGTCCGAGGCCCTTGCCCGGTAGCCACTCCAGGGTGCCGTGCTTGCCCAGGTGCACCACGGCATCCGCGCCGAAGCCGCCCGTCGCGGCGGGGGCGGCGAGCCACCGGTACGCGGCCAGGTAGTGGTGACTCGGGGGCAGGTCCGGATCGTGGTAGATGGCGATCGGGTTCTCCCCGAAGCCGCGGGGCGGCTGGATCAGCAGGACCACGTTGCCGAACTGCAGGCCGGCCAGGACGAGGTCGCCGCCGTCGGTGTACAGCTCGCCCGGCGGCTCCCCCCAGTGCCTGACCAGGTCGGCGCGCAATTGCGCCGGCACCTGGTCGAACCACCGCCGGTACGTCTCCCGCGGCACCCGCGCGCTGGCGGCGGCGAGCTGCTCGGGGGTGAGCCACTCGACGTCGTGGCCGCCGGCGGCGATGAGCGCGTGGATGAGGGCGTCCCCGTCGTCCGGGACCGGCGCCGCGCCGAGGTCGTAGCCGGCGGCGGCGAGCGCGGCGAGTAGCCGCACCGCGCTGGCCGGGGTGTCCAGGCCAACGGCGTTGCCGACCCGGGAGTGCTTCGTCGGATACGAGCTGAGCACCACCGCCACCCGTTTGTCGCCGTTCGGCAGGTGCCGCAGCCGGGCGTGCCGGACGGCGATTCCGGCCACCCGGGCGGCGCGCTCCGGCTCTGGCGCATAGACCGACAGCCCGTCGGCGTCGAGCTGTTTGAACGAGAACGGCACGGAGACGATCCGCCCGTCGAACTCGGGGATCGCCACCTGCATCGCCGCGTCCAACGGGGACAGTCCGGCGTCGCTGTCGGCCCACTGCTCCCGCGTGCTGGTGAGGCAGAGCGCCTGGATGACCGGCAGGTCGAGGGCGGCGAGCGCACCCACGTCCCAGGCGTCCTCGTCGCCCCCGCCGGCCGCGTCGGCGGCCACGGTGCCCCCGGCGGCGAGCACGGTGACCAGCAGCGCGTCGCAGCGGGCGAAGAGTTCCAGTGGGCCCGCGCCGGCGGTCAGCCCGCGCAGCGAGCCGCAGAAGATCGGCACCGCGTTGCCCCCCGCGGTCTCCACGGCGTCGGCGAGCGTGTCCACGAAGGCCGTGTTGCCGGCGAGCGCGTGCGCCCGGTAGAAGACGATGCCGACGGTCGGCCGGTCTGGGCTGATCGACCGTTCCCCGTGCGTCCCGTACGCCGGGGTCGGTGCGGGGGGCGCGAACCCCTCCCCGGTGAGCAGCACCGTGTCGGAGAGGAACCGGGCCAGCTGCGCCAGGTTCTCCGGGCCCCCCTCGACCAGGTAGGACAGGGCTTGGGTGGTGACACCGGAGGGCACGGTGGAGGCGGCGGTCAGCTCGGCGTCGGGGACGCTCTCCCCGCCCAGCACCACCGTCGGCACGTCCGAGGCGAGGACCGCGGCCAATCCGTCCGGCCACGCGGCCCGGCCGCCGAGCAGGCGTACGACGGCCAGGTCCACGCCGTCGAGCAGTTCCGGTACGCCGTCAACGGCGACCCGGGTCGGGTTGGCCAGGCGATAGTCGGCCCCGCTCGCCCGCGCGGCGAGCAGGTCGGTGTCGGCGGTGGAGAGCAGCAGAATGCGCACGGCAAACTCCGGAGAGTGACGCCCGCGCGGAGGTGCGGGCGATCAGCGGAATGGGAGACGATTCGGCTTCACGGGCGCCGCCTCGGGCCACCCGACCGGGCGGCCGACTGGGCGCGCGTCAGGCAGCGATCAACCGCGGGCAGCGGGGCGAAGAGCGACGGCACCAATCACGGCAGTGGGGCCACTCTCGACAGCGGGCCCCATCACGGCAGCGGGCCCCATCACGGCAGGGGGCCCCATCGCGGCAGCGCCGGGCCGCGGACCGATCGCGGGCACACCGCCACCCGCCAGGTTGATACGACATCTGTCGATGAATGGGATGCTATGTGCATCGGGTCCTCCTCGGGTATCCACGCCCTGGGGTGCGCCGACGGCCGAAGTATCCTGGCTCCCGGATCGACGCTCACCCCCGGCCTTCCAACCGCGCGACGCACGGTCGTGGCTCCACAAGGAGGATCGCTCCCCGGTGACAGTGGCGGGACCGCGCCGGATTCACACCGGCTTCCTTCACTGCCGTCCGGCCGCGAACTCTGCCACACCGCTACGTCCCGGTCAACGCAACCGAGGTGCGACCAGAGGTCAACCGGTCCCGGAGCCATGGCCCCGGGCGCGGCGACTACCGAAGGCGCCGCTCCGGGTGGGCCCGGTTCCAGGCACGCATCCGCTCCGGATAGCCCATCTTGGCCGCTTCGTACAACGGCAGGGCCAGCCGGCGGGCAAGCTCCGCGGCAACCCGTGGCGACCTGGTACGGCGGCGAATCCACTCACCGTCGTGCGCGATCGCCACCACCGTCGTGTCCGTCGCCGTCGTCTCCGGCTCCAGGTAGAACTCGACTCCGGTTCGGCTGGCGACGAACTGCTCCAGCGCCACCAGGTCCGCACGGTTACCCTCCCGGTCGAGCTTGGTCGGCACCCCGTCAGACCCCCAGGTACGCGACCGCTTCCGACTGAACCAGCCCATGCCGCTCCTCCTTGCGTCTCCGGTGCCGCCGGCCTCCAGTGCACCACCCTTGGCTGAGCGCCGGCTGTACACCCCCTGACGCCGAGCTGAGGGTGCGCCGCCAGCGGGTGTGGCCAGGTCCGCAGGGCCGGCCGGCTCAGCGCGCCGGGGGCGGGAGTGAGGCATGCGTCACCGCGAGCACGAGCCGGTCCCAGGAGTCGTTCAGACTGCGGCCGGTGAGCTCGGTGAGCCGGCGGAGCCGATGGCGCATGGTCTGCGGGTGCAGTCCGATCGCGGCCGCGGCCTCGATCGCCGACCCGTGGGTGAGGTACGCGTGCAGCCCTTCGCGCAGGTGGGCGTTGGCGGGGGTGAGCACCGGCCCGAGGACCGCGGCGTGCAGTGCGGCACGGTCAACGGGGGGCGCGCCGTGCAGTACCGCGACGGTGAGCGCGTCGCCGCGGTCGAGGAGGGTCCGGCGGGCGAACGCCGCCACGGGTGCATGCTCGAGCGCGGCTACCGCAGCCCGGTAGTCCTGCGGCAGGGTCGCCGGGGAAGCGCCACTGATCAAGCAGGCCCGCCAACCGCCGGCGGCCACGGCCGCCGCGACCGCGGACTGATCGTGCTCGTCCGGGAGCAGCAAGACGCCCGCGCCGGCCCGCACCGTGCTCAGCAGCGCACCGGTACTCAAGTCGACCGGGCCGTGGTCCGCGCCGACGGCTGGCGACGCAACGAGCGCGGCGACGCGGGCCGGGTGGGTCTCCGGACTCGTCGGGTCGCCGACGGCGAGGAGGAGGCCGAAGCTGGCGGGAACACGGACGTTGAGCTGCTCGGTACGGTCGGCGAGGGCCCCGGCTGAGGTCTGGCGACCGGCGAGCAGATCGTGCAGGAACTCGTCGATCAGTCGACGCCGGTCGGTGACCAACTCGGCGGCCTTGTGCTGGTAGCCGTTGGCCAGCGCCTCGGACAGCTCGTCGAGCGCGGCGACGAGGGCCTGCACCAGCGCGGCGAGGTCGGCGACGGTCAGCCCGGGCGGGGCGTGCTCGGCGACAGCGTCGGTGATGATGGCCGCCGCGACCCGATAGGCACGCAGCACCGCCAGCAGTGGTCGACCGTCGGTGGCACGGGTGGCACCGATGCCCCGAAAGCGGCCGATGTCCCGGACGGTCAGCCGAGTGCCATCCACCCACATCTCGGTGAGCCGGGTGACGGCCCACTGGGCGATGGCCGTAACCTCCCGCAGTTGGGTGTCGCTGAGTTCGCGGTAGATCGGGACCTGGTCAACGACCGCGCCGACCATCTCGTCCACGAGGGTCGAGCTACGCTCGGTGAGCATTCGATGCACGACCAGGCGTTCCGCGAGGCCCACCCCGGTCACCGCCCCTCGCACTGCCAGCCGGCACGACCTCCCCGGACCGCGCGGATTGACAATACTCATGCTCACCTGGCGCGGAAGTGGTGGCGTCGCCCGGTTGGCTGCGGCACGGTGGGGCAACCCCCGGCGCCGCCCCGCTCCCGCGAGCGGCCCGGAAGCGGGTCACTGCCCGCCCGCACCGATAGGAGGCAGCCGTGGAAGCTGACGTCGTCGTGGTCGGAGCCGGTCTGGCCGGGCTGGTCGCCGCCGCCGAGGCGGCAGACCTCGGCCGGAGCGTGCTCCTCGTGGACCAGGAGGGGGAGCAGAACCTGGGCGGGCAGGCCTTCTGGAGCCTGGGCGGACTCTTCCTGGTTGACAGCCCCGAGCAGCGGCGGATGGGCGTCCGGGACTCCCTCGAGCTGGCCCGGCAGGACTGGTTCGGCAGCGCCCAGTTCGACCGGGACGAGGACCGGTGGCCACGCGCCTGGGCCGAGGCCTACCTGGAGTTCGCCGCCGGAGAGAAACGGTCCTGGTTGCGGCAGTACGGGCATCGCGTCTTCCCGGTGGTCGGCTGGGCCGAACGCGGCGACGGCCGGCCCGGTGGGCACGGCAACTCGGTTCCACGGTTCCACATCACCTGGGGCACCGGTCCCGGCGTGGTGGAGCCGTTCGAGCGACGGGTACGGGCGCACGTCGACACCGGGCGGATCCGGTTCGCGTTCCGCCACCAGGTTGACGGGCTACTCGTGGAGGCCGGTGCGGTGGTCGGGGTGCACGGCAGCCGGCTGGAGCCGACCACGGCCGAGCGCGGCCGGCCGAGCAGCCGCACCGTGGTCGGCGAGTTCCAGGCCCGGGCCCAGGCCGTCATCGTCACCAGCGGCGGCATCGGTGGCAACCACGACCTGATCCGCCGGGCGTGGCCGGCACGGCTCGGCAGCCCGCCGAAGCGGATGGTGGCCGGAGTGCCGGCCCACGTGGACGGCCGGATGCTGGGCATCGCCGAGGAGGCCGGCGCCAACATCATCAACCCGGACCGGATGTGGCACTACGTCGAAGGGCTACGGAACTGGGATCCGATCTGGGAGAACCACGGAATTCGCATCCTGCCCGGCCCCTCCTCTCTCTGGCTGGACGCTGCCGGCAACCGGCTGCCGGCTCCGTACTTCCCCGGCTTCGACACCCTCGGCACCCTGCGCCACCTGCGCCGCAGCGGCTACGACTACTCCTGGTTCCTGCTCACCCAGAAGATCATCGAGAAGGAGTTCGCGCTCTCCGGCTCCGAGCAGAACCCGGACCTGACCGGCAAGGACCTCAAGCTGCTGCTGTCCCGGGTACGGGCCGGCGCTCCGGGGCCGGTCGAGGCGTTCAAGCGGCACGGCGAGGACTTCGTCGTCGCGGACACCCTCGACGACCTCGTCACCGGGATGAACCGCATCGCCGACCCCGACGTGCCGGCGATCGAGGTAGGCCGGATCCGTACGCTCGTCACCGAACGGGACCGGCAGCTCACCAACACCTTCTGCAAGGATGCCCAGGTCAAGGCGATCCGCTCCGCCCGCAACTACCGCGGTGACCGGCTCCTGCGGGTCGCCGCGCCGCATCGCCTCCTGGACCCGAAGGCCGGGCCGTTGATCGCCGTACGGCTCAACATCCTCTCCCGCAAGACCCTCGGTGGGCTGGAGACCGACCTGGACGGTCGCTGCCGCACCCGCGACGGCGACGTCTTTCCCGGTCTCTACGCCGCCGGCGAGGTGGCCGGGTTCGGCGGTGGCGGCATGATGGGCTACAACGCCCTGGAGGGCTCCTTCCTCGGCGGCTGCCTCTTCTCCGGCCGGGTCGCCGGCCGCGCCGCCGCCCGCCAGCTCAGCTGACGGGCTGGGCCGGGCGGGGCCACCGTTCGAAGGTGTGGATCCACAGGCCGTGGGCGACGCCGACCTGCACCGCGGTCGGGCCGAGCACCGCGAACGCAGTGACCAGGCACGTCAGCAGGGCCCGGCCCGGCCGGGACGGTCAGCGGGGAGGCGGGTCACCGGTAGCAACGCCAGCGACGGCAGCAGCAGCACCGGCACGACCAGCAGGGCATGCAGCGTCCCGACCCGGTCCCCGAGCAGGCCCAGCAGCGGTGGTCCGGCGAGGAACGCGGTGTAGCCGATCACGGCCACCACGCTGACCCGGGCCGCGGCGTGCTCCTCCTCATTGGCCGCAGCGCTCATCCCCACCGGGAAGCTGAGGGAAATGCCGAGGCCCCACAGCGCCACGCCGGCGACCGCAACCGGTCCGGAACCGGCCAGCACCGCCACGCCCACACCGACCACGGCGAGCAGGATCGTGATGCCGAGCACGGGCACCCGGCCCCAGCGGTCCAGGGCGAGGGTGCCGACGGTCCGTCCTAGGGTCATGCCGATCACGAACACGCCGTAGACGGCGGCTCCGGCCGCCTCGGTGACGCCGTAGCCATCCACGAACGCGACCGCGACCCAGTCGGTGGCGACCCCTTCACTGAACGCTGCTACCAGCACAAACAGGCCAATCAGCAGGGTCCGTGGTTCCCGCCAGGCGGCCAGCACCGCCCGGCGGCGGGCCGGGGAGCCCCCGTCGGCGTCCGGCGTCGGCTCGGGGACCGGTAGGAACGCCCGGGTGCCGAACACCGTGCCGAGCAGCACCGCTCCGCCAACGAGCGGCAGGTGGACCGCCAACGCCAGCCCCACCTCAGCGGCCACCGCACCGAGGCCAGCCCCCGCCACCGAGCCCAGGCTCCACGCCGCGTGGAACCGCGGCATCACCGTACGACCGAGCCGCCGCTCCACCACGGCACCCTCGATGTTCATCGCGACATCACAGGTACCGGTGCCGTAGCCAAGGACAACCAGACCCACCGCCACCCCGGGCAGCCAGCCCGCCGCGCTCGCGCTGACGCCGGCGATCCCCAAGCCCACGGAGACCAACAGGGTCGCCAGCGCCACCGTCCGGGCGGTGCCCAGTCGCTGGGCGACCAGACCGGAGGTGGGCATCGCCAGTACCGCTCCCGCCGACATCGCGAGCAACAGCAGCCCGAGCCGGCCCGCGGACAGATCAAGCGCCTCCCGGACCGCCGGCACCCGGGCGAACCAGGACCCGATGGCGAGGCCGTTGAGGGCGAACACCACCGCGACACCGGTGCGGGCGGTGCGCACCAACCGGTGTGCGGCAGCGGGCGCGGCCGGGGTTGTGACGCTGCTCACCACAGGTTCCTTTCGCTTGAGTATTGGTCCTGGCTGCACGAGCACACCCCTGAGAACGTTCTCAGTGCAAACCGAAAAGTACTCACAGGCCGCCGCCGTCGGGCCGAGCAATAATGTCCTGACGACAAGCGTCGCCCCGGCGACGGGAACGGGGGGGACCACGATGCCGGCACCGCAGCGCGCGCCGACCCTGGCGGATGTGGCTCGGGTGGCCGACGTCTCCCGGGCCACCGCCTCTCGGGTACTGGCCAACAACGGGTACGCCGCGGCCCATACCCGCGACCGGGTCACCGCCGCCGCCGAAAAGCTCGGCTACGTGCCGGACCCGGCCGCCCGCGCCCTGGTCCGGGGCACGGGTGTGCGGCTGGTCACGGTGGTCCACGGCACCTCGCCCCGGGTGCTCGAGGACCCGTACGTCGACCAGGTTGTCGGCGCCGCCGCCCGGGTGTGCGCCCCGCACGGCGTCGGTGTGGCCCTGCACTGGCTACCGACCCGGAACCTGGCCCAGCTGCGCCAACTCGGCGAACAGCGCGGGGTGAGCGGGCTGATCCTGGTCAACACCACCCCTGCGGTCCTGGCCGCCGTGCCGCCCACGCTGCGCGGCCGGGTCGCCTCGCTCGGCGTCGGCTCCCCCGTGGTGGCCTCCTTCGACATCGACAACGGCGGCGGCACCACCGCGCTGGTGGAGCACCTCTACGCGACGGGCCGCCGCCGCATCGCCATGATCAGTGGTTCTCGCTGGCTGCCCTGCGCCGGCCGCTCGGTACGCGCCTACCGGGGAGTGCTGCGCGCGGCGGGGCTACCGCCCCGGCTGGTTCGGGGTGACTTCACCGCGGGCCGAGGGCGTGCCGCAGCCCGGGAGGTGCTGGCCCGCTGGCCAGACACCGACGCGATCGTCGGCGCCAGCGACGTGACCTCGTTCGGCGTGATCAACGGGCTTCTCAGCGATGGTGTCCAGGTCCCCGGGGACATCGCGGTGACCGGCTTTGACGACACTCCACTGGCCGCGATGACCAACCCCTCGCTCACCACGTCCACCCACCCGGTGGCCGGAATCGCGACAGCGGCCGTGACCGCCGTACTCAACGGCGATGCGGTCCTACCGCCAACGCTCTTTCCGTCCCGCCCGGTGCACCGGATGAGCGGCTGACGCAACACGCCACTGCGCATAATAGATCCCGTTTCCACCTTTACCTCAGAAGGACGTGGCGATGACAGGCACTCCAGCCGACCCGGGTGTCCTACATCCGATGCCCGAACAGCCACGGCTGGTGCTGTTGAAGCCACTGATCACCTCGCCGCTGATCGACGTCGGAGAGTTCACCTACTACGACGACCCGGACGATCCGACGGCTTTCGAGGTTCGCAACGTCCTCTACCACTACGGGCCGGAGCGACTGGTAATCGGGAAGTTCTGCGCGTTGGGCGAGGGCGTACGGTTCATCATGAACGGCGCCAATCACCGCATGGACGGGCCCTCAACCTTCCCGTTTCCGATTATGGGTGGCTCCTGGAGCGAACACTTTGACCTCATCACCAACCTGCCCGGGCGGGGAGACACGGTGGTGGGTAACGACGTGTGGTTCGGTTACCACACCACGGTAATGCCCGGCGTCCGTATCGGCAGCGGGGCAATCGTTGCTTCTGGATCTGTCGTCGTTGACGATGTCCCCGAATACAGCATCGTCGGCGGCAACCCGGCCCGGGTGATCCGCCGCCGCTTCCCCGAAGGAGAGGTCGCCCGCCTGATGGCGCTGGCCTGGTGGGACTGGCCGCTACCACTCATCACCGATCACATTCGCACGATCATGTCCGGCAGCATCGACGCCCTGGAGACCGTCGCGCCGCCACAGGGCTGACGGGTCTCATCCATGGGAATCATCAATTCGGGCCGCTGCGGGGAACGACTCATTCGTCGTTCCCGGCGGAACCGGCATACTTCCGGTCTGCTCGCTGTCGAGCTGCCCCATGAGGAGGGGCACGACGGGCGCACGACGTTCAGTCGTATTGCTGGGGCAGCTCGACAGTGGCCGGACCAAGAACCATCAGGCCGGGCGCCCTTTGATGACCCGCCATCGGCGTCCGCCTCAGAGTTTCCTCCGCCAGCTCGGCTCCCTGGAACAGCGACGATTCGTTGATCACCGAGCCCCGCCCCGCCACCGAACCACCGCCACCCTGGGCAGCCAGCCGACAGCGCTCGCACAGACACCGGTTACTCGAGCGGTGGCGCTGGGGCCGGGCCGCACGAGCACACCCCGAGAACCTTCTCCACCCGCACCGAATCTCCCCGCGCCGGCTCGCGGGCAGTCAGCCGAGCGCAGATCGGCACGCCGCGCCGCTGCCGCCCCACTGGCCCGGTCCTTGTTAACGTGAGTACGCGGCGACACCGCACCTGCCGGCACTCCCCTCGTACCTGGCACCGACCGCACCACCCTTCGGCCCGGCGGACCGGTTGACGGACGAGGGAGGCGACATGGCCGACGGCCCGCCGGCGGAGGCTCCCCCGCCGCCCGTAGCCCCCGATCCGGATCAGCACCGCCAGGCCGCTCCGGGCGCCACGCGACCTGGCCGCTGGGCCCGGCCGGTGCGGGCATGCCGACGGAGCGCGACACGGCTGGCAGCCGGAGCACGGCGAGTAGCCGCCCGGCTGACACCAACGGCCCGTCGGTTCGCCACCCAGCTGGTCTCGGCGGTCCGGCGACTCACCACCTGGCTGGCACCGACCACCCGGCGGCTGTGGCGGTGGCTGCTCACCGTGGCCCGTACCGTCGACACGGCCGCGAAGCAGGGGCCAGCCCCGCCTCCGCCACCGGATCCGATCGAGCGGCGGGAGCCGGCCGGTCCGATCACCGTCTTCGCCCGGGGCTACGTCTTCACCTTCACCATCCGCGCCGACCTCACCTGGCGTTCGCAGGGACTGCGACCGGATCAACTGGCCTGGTACGCCCACTACTTCCTGCCACCGGCCAGCCAACGGCTCACCAGCATCGCCGCCGATCTCGCCCGCACCGTCGCACCGCACCGGGCCGGTGAGCTGGAAGCGCAGCTGCAGCGGAAGCTCGCCCACCAGGAACCGTGGTCGTTCGAGCGCGGCGGTCAGACGATCACCTGCCGGCCCGAGGCGTGGGTGCAACTCGACGAACGAGTCCGTCAAGCCCTCCAGCCCTACTGGGAACGGGTGATCGCGCTGGACTGCCGGCACGAGGAGCTGCTACGCCGCGCCCGCTACGCCGAGCAGCTCAACCGCCGCTGGTCGGCGATTCTCGCCGACCTGCCCGACGGCGATGTCCCGGAGACGGTCCGCGAGGAGCTCGCCCGCGCCCGGGAGCGGACCCTCTCCGAGCAGCGGGCCGCCGCGCGGTGGAGCGGCGAACTACTACGCCAACGCCACACCGGCCCGGAGTCCGAAACGGAGCCGGAGGTCTCCGGCTAACGCCCCGGACTCGGGCTGCGCGCCGCTCAACTGGGAACGTCGCGGCGGCGGAAGCCGGCCAGCCCGGCGGCGATCAGCGCACCGGCCACGGCGGTGAGCAGCACCAGCGGCAGCACGGTCGCCTCGACCGCCGGCACCGCCGGGACATGGGTGTACGGCGAGAGGTTGAGCACCGCCTGCGGCAGGTCGAGTGCCGCGCCGAGCTGCCCCAACAGCAGGAATCCGATCAGCACCGCCCAGGACAGCGACACCGACCACCGGGGAACCAACCCGAGCAGCGCGGTCACCAGGCCCGCCACCACCAGCAACGCCGGTAGCAGGAGCAGCCCGGTCCCGCCCAGTTCAAGCGCGCACCGGCCCGGATCGCCGGCTGCGAGTCCGTAGCCGAAGCCAGTCGCGAGCCCGGCCAGCAGCACGAGGACCGCCGCGCCCAGGACGGCGCCCACCACCTGGGTGGCCAGCCAGCGAACCCGGCCCACCGCGGTCGCGAGTACCGCCTCCAGGACGCCGCCCGACTCGTCGGCGCGGGTACGCAGCAACGCCTGCACCACGTACGCGCCGATGGCCAACGCGAACACTCCCAGCATCGCGGCGAGGAACGCGTCAACCAGGTCGTCGGCCCCGCCCCCCATCGCGGCGATCAGGTCGGCGGCAGCGGGATTCTCGGCGATCACGTCGTTGACCTCGTCCGCGGCGAAGCCCATCGAGACCCCGAGGATCACCACCGCCACCGACCAGCCGACCAGGGAACCGCGGTGCAGCCGCCAGAGCAGTCCGCTCGGGCTGAGCAGGCCGGCGGCGGCACGGGCCGGCCCCCGGCGGTCACTGAGCAACCCGGCGCCGAGGTCCCGCCGACGGGCGAGACCGAACGCGGCCAGGGTGGCGCCGACCAGCAACACGACCGGCAGGCCCAGAACCCACCACCGTTCCGCGCCGAATGCGCGTACCTGATTGCCCCAGCCGAGCGGGGAGAGCCAGGACGGCCAGGCGCTCACCAGGTGCAGGCCGTCCCGCTCACCGAGGACATCCCCGGCGGCGCGGAGCAGGAACGCCACCCCGACGGTGGCCGCGGCCAGCGCGTTCGCACCACGGGAGGTAACCGTGAGCTGGGCGGCGACGGCGGCGAGGGCGGTGAAGGCGACACCGACTCCGCCGACCGCCCCACCGGCGGCGAGGGATCCGGCCAGCGGCAGGCCGGCGGCCGCGAAGGCCAGCCCGAGGAGGAGGGCGGCGGCGATGTTGGCCCCGACGACCACGAGCAACGGGGCGGTGAGCAACGCGTGCCGGCCGACGACCGCCGCACCGAGCAGCTCCGCCCGGCCGGTCTCCTCGTTCTGTCGAGTGTGCCGGACGACGGCGAACGTGCTGACCAGGGCGGCAAGCAGGGTTAACGTCAGGTACGCCTCGGCGACGACGATCGAGCCCAGGTCGGCGTTGAAGATCGGCCCGTTGAAGGCGCGTGCCACCACGCTGGTGAGCGCGGTGTCGGCATAGCTGAGGCGAGCGGCCTCGTCGGGATAGAACTCGATGACACTACCGGCGAGGGCGAAACCGAGTAGCGGCGTACCGAGCAGCCAGGCCCCGAGCTTGATCCGGTCGCGGCGCAGGACCAGCCGGGCCAGTCGGCCGGTGCCGGTGAATGCGCTCACCGGGCCCGCTCCGCGCCGCGGTCGGCGACGACCTGGCCGTCGTCGGCCCCGTCGTAGTGCCGCAGGAACAGCTCCTCCAGAGTGGGTGGTGCGCTCACCAGCGCCCGGACCTCGAAGCGGATCAGGTGGGCGAGCAACGCGTCGAGGTGCTCCGGCTCAACCTCCACCCGGACCCGGCCGTCAACGGCCCGGACCTCGTGCACGCCGGGTAGCTCCGCGACACCGGTCAACGGGCGCACCGTCTCGACGGTGACCGTCGTGCGGGCGAGGTGCCGCAGCTCGCTCAGGGAGCCGGACTCGACGGTCCGGCCGGCGCGGATGATGCTGACCCGGTCGCAGAGCGCCTCCACCTCGGCGAGCACGTGACTGGAGAGCAGCACCGTGGCGCCGTTGCCGGTGAGCCGCCGCACCTCTTCCTGGAACACCGCCTCCATCAACGGGTCGAGCCCGGAGGTCGGCTCGTCGAGCACGTACAGCTCGACCTCGGAGGCGAAGGCGGCGACGATCGCCACCTTCTGCCGGTTGCCCTTGGAGTAGGCCCGGCACTTCTTGGTCGGATCGAGGTCGAATCGCTCCAACAGCTCGTCGCGACGGCGCTGGTCCAAGCCACCGCGCAGGGCCCCGAACAGGTCGATCGCCTCCCCGCCGGAGAGGTTGGGCCACAGGTTCACGTCGCCCGGCACGTAGGCGAGTCGGCGGTGCAGCGTCACCGCGTCGCGCCACGGGTCACCGTCGAGGAGCCGCACCGTGCCGGCGTCACCGCGCAGCAGCCCGAGCAGGACGCGGATGGTGGTGGACTTCCCGGAGCCGTTGGGCCCGAGAAAGCCGTGCACCTCCCCCGCCTCCACCTGCAGGTTGAGCCCGTCGAGCGCCCGGACCGCGCCGAAGCTCTTCACCAGGCCGTCAATCGCGATAACGGGCATGGGATCTCCTGTCGCCGTCAGTTCGCGCCAGGTGCGCGCGTCGGTACCCCCGCCCGGGTGAACCGGTCGCCACCACCCTAGGGGGCCCGCGCCACGCTATACCGGTCGCGGGTCCGCCTCGACGCTCGGTCCGGACGGCGAAGCGCCACCGGTGCGCCGGTCGCCGGCTGGCCGACCACGACGCCCGATGCTGGCCGCGGGAGAACACTGCGTGGTCTGGCCGGTGCCGGGCACCGGGGCGGGTTTGAGTGACCCCGAGCCCGGGTACCCGGCGCACCCGTCCGCGGGACGGGGCCCGGGCCAGGCCCGGTGGCCAGGTGAAACGGTGCGACGGGACGGTGGCCATGGATTCGACGCTCGGCCATCGGCCCTCCCGGACCGCCGGACAGCGGCCAGAGGGGCACTGAGCGTGTGCGGCATCAGCGGGGAAGCGCGTTTTGACGGATCGAGGCCGGACACCGAGGCGGTGATCCGGATGAGCCAGGCGATGGAGTCCCGCGGCCCGGACGACACCGGCCACTGGACGGACGGCTGGGTAGCCCTCGGACACCGCCGGCTCACCATCATCGATCTCTCCGACGCCGGTGCTCAGCCGATGGTGCGCGAGGACCTCGGCTCAGCGCTGGTCTTCAACGGGTGTATCTACAACTATCCGCAGTTGCGCGAGGAGCTCCGAGCCGCCGGGCACACCTTCCGCTCCACCAGTGACACCGAAGTCATCCTGGTGGCGTACGCCGAGTGGGGGGAAGCCTTCGTCGACCACCTGGTCGGCATGTTCGCAATCGGGCTGTTCGACCGAACCCGCCAGCGGCTGCTGCTGGCCCGCGACCGGCTCGGCATCAAGCCGCTCTACCTGGCGGAGTCCCCCGGTCGCCTGCGCTTCGCCTCAACCCTGCCCGCGCTACTGCACGCCGGCGAGGTGGACACCGACATCGACCCGGTTGCCCTGCACCACTACCTCTCCTGGCACTCGATCGTGCCGGCGCCGCGGACCGTACTGCGCGGCGTCCGGAAGCTGCCCCCGGCGACGCTGCGGGTGGTCGAGGCGGACGGGCGCAGCCGCGAACACGTCTACTGGCGGCCGGAGTACGCCCGCGACCCCGCCCACGCCGGTCGGGATGCCCGGGACTGGCAGGCAGCGGTCGGGGACGCCCTGCGCGCAGCGGTTCGCCGGCGGTTGGTGGCGGACGTCCCGGTCGGGGTGCTGCTCTCCGGTGGACTGGACTCCAGTCTCATCGTGGCCCTGCTCGCCGAGGCGGGCCAACACCAGCTGCAGACGTTCAGCATCGGGTTCGACAGCCAGGGCGACGAGGTCGGTGACGAGTTCCACTACTCCGACCAGGTGGCCCGGGCCTTCGGCACCGACCACCGGCGGATCCGGCTCGCCGACAACGACCTCCTGCCGGCGGTGCGGGCCACGATCGCCGCGATGACCGAGCCGATGGGCAGCCACGACGTGGTGGCCTTCCACCTGCTCAGCGAGCAGGTGGCCAAGCACGTCAAGGTGGCCCAGTCGGGGCAGGGCGCCGACGAGGTGTTCGCCGGGTACGGCTACCACCAGCCGCTCGCGACGGCACCCCGGGACGGGGCGGCGGAGGTGTTCGCCGCCTCCTTCTTCGACCGTGACCACGCCGAGCTGTCCCGGGTTGTCAGTCCGGCGTACGCCCATGACCGGGACGCCAGCCGGGAACTGCTCGTCGCCGAGTTGGCCGCGCCGGGCGCGGAGACGGCGCTGGACGCGGTGCTACGCCTGGATACGCACCGGATGCTCCCCGATGACCCGGTCAAGCGGGTGGACAGTATGTCCATGGCGTGGGGCTTGGAGGTCCGCACCCCCTTCCTGGACCAGGACCTGGTCGCGCTCGCCGCGGCCTGTCCGCCTGAGCACAAGGTGGCGCAGGGCGGCAAGGGCGTGCTCAAAGAGATCGCCCGGGAGGTGCTCCCGGGCGAGGTGATCGACCGGCCGAAGGGGTACTTTCCGGTGCCGGCGCTGCGCAACGTCTCCGGGCGGGTGCGAGAGCTGGTGCTCGACGCGCTGCGGGCACCGGCCGCCCAGGAACGGGGGCTGTTCCAGCCCGAGTATGTTGACGAACTGCTCGCCGATCCGGCGGCGACGCAGGCCGCGGCCGGCAGCAACAAACTGTGGCAGCTCGGACTGCTGGAGCTGTGGCTGCAGACACACCATCGGTAGGGCGGGCGGCCGCTACGACGGGCTTCAGCCCAGCGGCAGGACGGGCGGTCCGGCTCAGGCCGGGACGGGGCGGGTCTGTGCGGCCAGGTGGGCCAGCACGGCGCGGACATCGCAGCCGGTCCGCTCCAGTATCCGACGCTGTCGTGCCGCACCGGTGCCCTCGTCCCGGAGCCGAGTTAGCTGGTCGCGCACATACCCCCGGTCGCCCTGACGCTCCAGGGCGGGCGTGACGAGGGCGAACATCTCGTCCACCAGGTCCCAGGCCGGCCGGGCGTGCCCGGTACGGAGGTCCACAAGGTCACCGTCGAGCCCGTCGTGAGCGGCTCGCCAGTGGGCGGCGGAGACCAGGCAGCCACGGATCCGGGTCGCACGGGCACCGTCCCGGACCTCCGCCGCGAGGGTCGCGACGAGGGCTCGTACCAACGCAGCCACCAGCACCGTGTCGTCAACCGTGGGACAGACGTCGCCGACCCGCACCTCGACCGTGGGGTACGCGACGGAGGGCCGGACATACCAGTAGACCATTCCGGCGTCGAGCATGATCCCCGCCTTGATCAGATCCGCCACCGTGGCGTCGTAGTCGGCGGCCGAGTCGAAGTAGGGGGTGGGGCCGATACTCGGCCAACGCTCCAGCTGCATTCCTCGCCAGCTCGCGTGCCCGGTGTCCTGGCCGTCGTGCAGCGGGGAGTTGACGGTGAGGGCCTGCACGACCGGCAACCACGGGCGCAGGTGATTGCAGACCTGGACCGCCAGTTCCCGATCGGGCACGCCGACGTGCACGTGGCAGCCGCAGACCGCCGGGTCGTGCGCGACCGGTCCGAACCGCCGGGACATCGCGTGGTAGCGAGGTTCGTCCGGTACGGTCCGGTGCGCCTCGTTCACCGGAGTCGCTCCCACCGCGACGAGGCGGGCGCCGGCGGCCTCGGCCGCGTCAATGGCGGCGGTGCGCAGCGCCACCAGGTGTCGCCGCAGCTCCGTCAGGTCGGATACGACCGGCGTGACCATCTCGACCATGCTGTGTCGAAACTCCTGCCGGCTCTGCTCATAGGCGGTGCCGGACAACCCGTCGAGTACCCGAGCGGCGACCGGCATGCTCTCCCCCGTATTGGAGTCCAGCAGCAGAAACTCCTCCTCCACCCCGAGGGTGAGGGTGTCCAGGTCGGGACGGTCGGTGGCCGGACGGTACGTCATGGCGATCGGCGTCCGTTCGTCGGGCGGCGCGCGAGACGCCGCGTTGCCGGGGTGCCGCAGTGCCGATTTCCCGGCCGGCGGGGCGGGAAACACCCCGGCTCATGACAGCCCGACAGCGGTCAGGACGCGGCGCAGGCGGCGCAGTTGCCGAAGATCTCCAGGGTGTGCCCGACCTCGGTGAAGCCGTGCTCGGCCGCTACCTGGTCGGCCCAGCGTTCGACCGCCGGGCCGGCCACCTCCACGGTCCGGCCGCAGGACCGGCAGACCAGGTGGTGGTGGTGACGACTCTGGCTGCACTGGCGGAAGAGCTGTTCGCCGCCGGGCAGCCGGGTGGAGTCGATCTCACCGGCGTCCACCAGAAGCTGCAGGGTGCGGTAGACGGTGGTCAGGCCCACCCGGGCGTCGCGGTCGCGGAGCATCTGGTGCAGTTGCTGCGCGGTATGGAACCCGTCGACTTCCCCAAGCAGTGCGAGCACCTCGGCTCGCTGCCGGGTGTTCCGGGTTGCGTTCGGAATCGTCTGCGGCACCGTACTCCCCACCATCTCACGTGTGCTGACTGCCGGGGCAGCTCCGGCGTACCCACATTATGCGCGGTCGGGTCGACCCAGCCCGCGGCGTCCACCCGCGGCGCCGGCCGCCCCGTCGATCCCGCCGCCGACGGTTCGACCTGACCATCGGGTCAGGTCGGCACGCCGGCGCCCGAGTGGAACCCAGACCTCGTGGTTGCGAGGAATCTTAACCCTGATGCCTTGCAACCGCCGGGAAGAAGCGGGTCAACAGCTCTTGGATGCAGACGCTAGGGTGATCGGGTGACGAGGTTCCGGATCGGGGAAGCGGCCGAGCTGCTCGGGGTGAGCGCCGACACCGTCCGCCGCTGGATCGACGCCGGGCGCATTCGGGCAGAACGCGACGAGCACGGACACCGCGCCGTGGACGGGGTGGATCTGGCGGCGTTCGCCCGCGCGCAGGCGGCCGAGCGCGACGAGCGGTCCGACGCCTCGTCGGCCCGCAACCGACTACGCGGCATCGTCGTCGGCGTCGTCCGGGACACCGTGATGGCCCAGGTCGACATCCAGGCCGGCCCGTTCCGCATCGTCTCCCTGATGAGCCGGGAGGCCGTTGACGAACTGGACCTGCGGGTCGGCTCGCTGGCCGTCGCCGTGATCAAGTCGACGAACGTACTGGTCGAGCGGGCTACGCCGCCGGCCGGCACCCGGGGAAGGCCGGTGCCGTGAGGCCGCGCACCGCGGTCATGGCGGGCGCCGTCACGCTGGTCCTGGCCGGCTGTGGCGCCCCGGGCGGCGAAACCGCCGACGGTGGCGTGACCGGCACGGTGACCGTCTTCGCCGCCGCGTCCCTCACCGCGACGTTCGACCGGATCGGACGCGACTTCGAGGCAGCCCACCCGGGCAGCACCGTCGTGTTCAACTTCGCCGGCAGCTCCGCCCTCGCCACCCAGATCACCGAAGGCGCCCCGGCGGATGTCTTCGCCTCCGCCGCCCCGCACCACCTGGCCGCCGTCACCACCGCCGACGGCACGGACGGCACACCGGCCGTCTTCGTCCGCAACCAGCTCGTCATCGCGGTCGCCGCCGGCAACCCCGAGGGGGTACGGAGCCTGGGTGACCTGACCCGGCCCGGGCTGAAGGTGGCGCTCTGTGCCGAGCAGGTGCCGTGTGGGTCGGCCGCCCGGCGGGCGCTCGACGTCGCCGGAGTCGCGCCGACCCCGGTCACCCTGGAGGCGGACGTTCGGGGGGCCCTGGCGAAGGTACGGCTGGGTGAGGTGGACGCCGCCCTCGTCTACCGCACCGACACCCGGGCCGCCGCCCCGGAGGTGGCGGCGGTGGAGTTCCCCGAGTCCGCCCAGGCCGTCAACGATTACCCGATCGCCGTGTTGGCCGATGCGCCGAACCCGACCGCGGCCCACGCGTTCGTGACCCACGTCCGGTCCGCCGAGTCACAGGCGGTGCTCACCGAGGCCGGGTTCCAGGCGCCGTGACGCTCATCGACCAGCCGGTCCGGCCGGCGGGCTCCCGCCGGCCGCGTAGTGCCCGGCGGCCGGGCAGTGGCGTTCCGGTCGCGTTGCTGCTGCCGGCGCTGCTCGGTCTGGCCTTCCTGACCCTGCCGCTGATCGGTCTGCTGGCCCGCACCCCGTGGAGCACCCTGCCGCAGCGGCTCGCCGAACCCGGGGTGCTCGCCGCGCTGCGGCTGTCGCTGCTCACCGCCACCCTGGCGACCCTGCTCTGCCTGCTGCTCGGGGTACCGCTGGCGTGGCTGCTCGCCCGGGTGGAGTTCCCCGGCCGGCGGCTGGTGCGCGCCCTGGTGACCGTGCCCCTGGTACTCCCACCGGTGGTGGGCGGGGTGGCCCTGCTGCTGGTCTTCGGTCGGCGCGGGCTGATCGGCGGCTGGCTCGACCAGACCTTCGGATTCACGCTGCCGTTCACCACCACCGGCGTGGTGTTCGCCGAGGCGTTCGTGGCAATGCCGTTCCTGGTCATCGCCGTGGAGGGGGCACTACGCGGTGCCGACCGCCGGTACGAGGAGGCCGCGGCCACCCTCGGCGCCGGCCGGTGGACCACGTTCACACACGTCACCGTGCCACTGGTCGGCCCAGGCCTGGCCGCCGGCGCGGTGCTGTGCTGGGCCCGCGCGCTGGGCGAGTTCGGTGCCACGATCACCTTCGCCGGCAACTACCCGGGCCGGACCCAGACCATGCCGCTCGCGGTCTACCTGGCGCTGGAGACCGATGTCGAGGCCGCGATCGTACTCAGCCTGGTTCTGCTCGTCGTCTCGGTCGTGATCCTGGCGGGGCTACGCGACCGATGGATCACCACACCATGACCGGGCACCTCCTGGACGCGCGCCTCGCGGTGGAGCGGGGCGACTTCCGGCTGGACGTACCACTGCGAGTCGCCGCCGGTGAGGTGGTGGCGCTGCTGGGTCCAAACGGCGCCGGCAAGACCACCGCCCTACGGGCGCTTGCCGGTCTGCAGCCCCTGACCGCCGGCCACATCACGGTGGCGGGCAGCGACCTGGACCGGCCGGACCGGCGCACGTTCGTCCCCGCCGAGCACCGTTCGGTCGGCGTGGTCTTCCAGGACTATCTGCTCTTCCCCCACCTGAACGCGCGCGACAACGTGGCCTTCGGCCCCCGCCGGCACGGCGCCAACCGGCGGACGGCCCGGCGCAGCGCCGGCGAATGGCTGGCCCGGGTGGGGCTGGTCGAGCACGCCCGCCGGCGACCCGGGCAGCTCTCCGGCGGGCAGGCCCAGCGGGTGGCGCTGGCCCGGGCGCTCGCGGTACGGCCGGCCGTGCTGCTGCTCGACGAGCCGCTGGCCGCCCTGGACGCCCGTACCCGCCTGGAGACCCGCGCCGAGCTGCACCGGCACCTGGCCGCCCACCCCGGCGCCACCGTGCTGGTCACGCACGACCCGCTCGACGCACTGGTGCTGGCCGACCGGCTGGTGATCGTGGAGGAGGGCCGGGTGGTCCAGGAGGGGGATGCGGCCGCGGTCACCGCCCGGCCCCGTACCGACTACGTCGCCCAGCTGGTCGGGCTGAACCTGCACCGGGGCCAGGCCGAGAACAACTCTGTTCGGGTCGCCGACGACCTCCTGCTCACCGTCCCGGAGCACCTCGACGGGGACGCCTTCGTCGCGTTCCGCCCCTCGGCGGTGGCGCTGCACGACGACCAGCCCGCCGGTAGCCCACCCAACACCTGGCCGGCGACGGTCGCCGGGGTGCAGCGCCATGGCGACAACCTGCGGGTGCAGTTGGACGGGCCACTCCGGGCGGCGGCCGACGTACCACCCGCGACCGCGGCGACCCTGCGCCTGATCCCAGGCCAACGGGTGTGGGCCGCGGTCCGGGTGGCGGAGACGCACGCCTACCCGGCGGGCTAGTTCGGGCCCCTCAGGTGCCGGGGCGGTACGGGGCGAGCGGGTTGGCCAGCGTGCCGACGAGTTGCAGCGCCCCGGCCGGGTCGGCGAGGTCAACCATCTGCTGGTTGTCGCGCAGCTGCAGCCGGTTGAGGCAGGAGAGCGCGAACTCGGGCGCGAAGAGGTCGTACCGGCGGGCCCGCTCGGCCAGGTGCGGCACCCGGTCCAGGTATCCGGCGGCGGATTCGGCGACCGTCCGCCAGAAGGTCTCCTCCGGGCAGACCCCTGCCTCGACCAGCACGGCGTTGAGGTGCCGCAGGAAGCAGTCGATGACGTCAGTGAAGATCGACAGCAGTCGCATCTCTTCCGGTACGTCGGCGCGGATCCGCTCCACCGCCGGCGGCAACGGCGCGTCGGCGCTCATCACCGCGATCTCCTCGGCGATATCCTTGAAGATCACCCGCTCGACCACGCCCTCGTGCAGGACCAGGATGACGTTCTCGCCGTGCGGCATGAACACGAGGTCGTGCGCGTAGAAGGCGTGCAGCAACGGCACCAGGTAGGCGTCGAGGTAGCGGCGGAGCCAGGCCGCCGGGGTCAGCCCCGAGGCGGCGATCAGCGCGGCGGTGTGGGACCGGCCGTCCGGGTCAACGTGCAGGAGCGAGGCCATGGTGGCCAGTCGCCGGCCCGGCGCCAACCCCTGCACCGGGCTCTCCCGCCACAGCGCCGCCAGCATCTTTCGGTACGGGGAGTAGCGATCTGTCGCCGCCTCGTACTGCCGATGCCGGTAGCCGACGGCAGCCCGCTCGCGCAGGATGGTCAGGCCGGTGCCGCGGAACACCTCGTCGCCGTCGATCAGGTCGGCGAGCCAGTCGTTGATGGCCGGGGTGGCCGCCATGTAGGCGGCTGACAGGCCCCGCATGAAGCCCATGTTCAACACGGACAGCGCGGTCTTCACATAGTGCCGGCCGGGTTCGGTCAGGTTGAAGAAGGTCCGGATGGACTGCTGGGCCCGGTAGTCGTCCGGCCCCGCACCGAGGTAGACCAGGTGCCGGCGGGCCACCTCCCCGGCGAAGGTCACCGAGAGCTTGTGCTGCCACTGCCAGGGATGCACCGGGATGAGGTGATGGTCGGCGAGGTCCAGGCCGAGCCCGGCCAGGATGGCGGCGAACCGGGCCCGGGTCTGCTCATCCAACTCGGCACGGATCAGGGTGTCGTAGTCCAGCTCGGCCGAGCAGCTGAAGGTCGAGTGGTCCCGGTGCGCGGCGAGCCAGCTGAGCCGCACCGGCGCGGCGGCCTCCGGCGCGTACCGGTGGTACTCGTCAGAGCTGAACCCGAGGCGGCCGTTGTTGGCCACGAAGCAGGGGTGCCCCTCGGTCATCGCCGACTCCACGGTCTGGAAGTCGGCGGCGACCAGTTCCTCCGCCGCCGGCCCACCTCGGGCGAGCTTGTACGCGGTCCCGGCGAGGGTGGCGGTGATCTCCTCCAGGTAGACGGGCAGGACCCGGTCGGAGAGACCGAGCGCGCCGCGCAGCTCCAGGCAGAAGTCGCCGGCGTCAACGGACAGCTGCCCGGACTCCCCGTGTCGGGTGATGCTGTCGGGGTCGATCTGCCAGTGCTCCAGGGCGAGCAGCCGGGCGGTGAAGCGGTACTCGATCATGCCGTCGTCGCTGCGGACGCGGTAGCGCCCCGGCTCGGCCGGCATCGGCTCCGGGGTGAGCAGCCGTTCGTGCGCGAACTCGGCGAGGGCCTTGCGCACCAGCAGCCGGTTGGCCTGCTCCCAGCGCGCCGGGGTGAGGTGCGTGACGGCATCGCCGGGGTTCATGCGGGCGCTCCTTCGGTGGCGGCGCGGAAGGCCGCGCGGGTGCAAATGCTCAGGAGGGCGGTCTTCGCCGGTAGCTGCACCGGGCCGACGACCTGGAAGCCCACGGCGGCATTGCGGGCGTGGACAGCGGTGTTCCGGATGTCCGGCTCCACCACGACCCGCTGGGTGGCGGGGTCGGCGAAGAGCCAGTCCAGCACCGTCGTGAGGACGGCATGGGTGAACCCGGGCACGGGCGTCTCGGTGGGCGCGCAGAGGAAGTGCATACCGACATCACCGGGGTGCGCGTCGTACCGGCCCACGAGTTCCACGTGGGCCGGGTCGTAGCGTTCGGCGAGGAACACCGGCGTCCCCTCGTGCCACCCGAGGTACGCGTCGTGGTGCGGGTGGTCGGCGATGCGCCGGTACTCGGCGGCGACCTGCGCCACGTCGGCGTCCTGCATCAGCCAGAAGGCCGCCTTCGGAGCCGTTACCCAGCGGTGCAGCAGCGGGGCGTGACCCTCCGGGTCGAGAGCGCGCAGCGTGAACTCGCCCAGGAGCGGGTCCTGGCGGGTGTGCACGGTCACGAGTCCACCGCCGCCGGGGCCCCGAACTCCTGGAAGGTGACGCTCTTCTCCACCGGGTAGTACTCCCGGCCGAGCAGCTCCCGGATGAGGTACGCGTTCCGGTACGGTCCCATGCCCAGGTCAGGTGAGGTGACGCTGTGCGTGTGGGTGCCGCCGTTCTGGAGGAAGACCTCTCGTCCGGTGTGGTCGATGCTGTAGTTTCGGGCGAGGTCGAACCGGCCGTGGCTGTCCCAACGGAGCCGGTCCCGGATCCCGTCCACGAACGCCGGCACCTGGAACCGGTAGCCGGTGGCCAGCACCAGGCCCTCGGTGTCGAGGGTGAAGTCCCGACCCTGCTCGTGGTGGCGCAGACCCAACGTGTATGTACCGGCGTCGTGGGCGGCGCTGACCAGCTCGGTGTTGGTGAGCAGCCGGGTACGGACCGGGCCGTCGACGCTGCGCGCGTACAACAGGTCGAAGATGCTGTTGATGAGGTCGGAGTTGATTCCCTTGAGCAGCCCGACCTGCTCCTTCTCAAGCTGGTAGCGGGTCTCCTCCGGCAGCGCGTGGAAGTAGTCCACGTAGTCCGGTGACGTCATCTCCAGCGTCAGCTTCGTGTACTCGAGCGGGAAGTAGCGGGGCGACCGCGTCACCCAGTTGAGCTGGTAACCGTAGGTGTCGATGTCGGTGAGCAGTTCGTGGTAGATCTCGGCGGCACTCTGCCCACTACCGACGATCGTGATGCTCCGCTTGCTCCGCAGTGCGTCCCGGTGCTCGAGGTAGCGGGAGTTGTGGAACACGTCCCCGCCCAGCCCCTGGCAGACGGCGGGCAGCTCGGGCGAGGTGCCGGTGCCGAGCACCAGGCGCCGGGCCCGGTGGGTGACCGGGCCGTCGGCGGTCTCCGCGTGCACCACGTACTCGCCGTTGGCCGCGTCGTACTCCACCGTGGTGACGGTGTGCCCGAAGCGCAGGGTCGACAGCCGGTCTGCCGCCCACCGGCAGTAGGCGTCGTACTCCGCCCGCAGCGGGAAGAAGCTCTCCCGGATGTAGAAGGGGTAGAGCCGGCCGGTCTCCTTCAGGTAGTTGACGAAGGAGAACGGCGAGGTGGGGTCGGCGAAGGTCACCAGGTCGGCGAGGAACGGCGTCTGCAGTCGGGTGGACTCCAGCAGCATGCCGGGGTGCCAGGAGACGTCGGCCCGGGCCTCCAGGAAGAGCCCGTCCAGCTCGGAGATCGGCTCGGTCAGGCAGGCCAAACCCAGGTTGTAGGGGCCGAGCCCGATCGCGATGAAGTCGTGGGTGGTCATGTGCTTCTCCAGACGGGGTGTTGCGAAGTGGTTGATCAGGCGACCGAGCAGGACAGATCGGCGGGGCGGACGCTCCGCCCGGAGGCGTGGTCGTGCGCGTACCGGCCGGCGTGTTCGGCGATCAGGTCCAGCACGAGGGTCACGTCCGCGCTCGTGGTCGCGGGGTTGAGCAGGGTGAACTTGAGGTGGGCCCGGCCGTCCACCATGGTGCCGGCCACCATGGCGGTGCCGGAGGCGGCGAGTTGGGCCCGGGCGTGCCGGTTGGCCTCGTCGGCCAGCTCGGCGTCGGTGCCGGCGGGGCACCAGCGGAAGACGACGGTGCTCAGCGGGGAGCGGGCGACCACCTCGAAGCGGGGGTCGGCGTCGGCGAGGGCCCAGGCGTCAACGGCGCGGCGGCAGACCTCGTCGAAGAGGGCGCCGATCGCGTCCGGGCCCATCACCCGCAGGGTCAACCACAGCTTCAGCGCGTCGAACCGGCGGGTGGTCTGCAGACTCTTGTCCACCTGGTTCGGAATGCGCTCGGCGACCGCCCGGGCCGGGTTGAGGTAGTCGGCGTGGTAGGTGGCGTGCCGCAGCACCTGGCGGTCCCGGACCAGCAGCGCGCTGGAGCTGACCGGTTGGAAGAAGGACTTGTGGTAGTCGACGGTCACCGAGTTGGCCTGCTCGATGCCGTCGAGCAGGTGCCGGCGGGTCGGCGAGACCAGCAGGCCGCAGCCGTACGCGGCGTCAACGTGCAGCCAGGCGCCGGCGGTGGCGCAGCGCCCAGCGATCTCCGGCAGCGGGTCCACGGTGCCGAAGTCGGTGGTACCGGCGGTGGCGACCACCGCCATCACCGGCAGGTCGGCCCGCTGGCAACGTTCCAGTTCCCGGTCCAGCGCCTGCGGGCACATCCGGCGGGCCGCGTCGGTCCCGACGGTGATCACCGCGTCGGGCGCCAGTCCGAGCAGCTTCGCGGCCTTCTGGACGCTGAAGTGCCCGGCGGCGGAGGTGAGGATCCGCAGCCGGGGCAGGAGCGCGGCCCGGGCGTCGGCATCGGCGGCGTGCGCGACGGCCTCCTCCCGGGCCAGCAGCAGGGCGTGCAGGTTGGACTGGGTTCCCCCGCTGGTGAAGATCCCGTCGGCGGCCGCTCCGAGGCCGATCCGGGCGGCCGTCCACTCGATCAGGTGACGCTCGATGAAGGTGGCGCCAGCGCTCTGGTCCCAGGTGTCCAGCGACGGGTTGACCGCGGTGAGCATCGCCTCGCCGAGCAGCGCGGGAATCGCCACCGGGCAGTTGAGGTGGGCCAGCGAGCGGGGGTGGTGGAACCAGACCGCGTCGCGCAGCCACAGCTCGTCCAACTCGGCCAGGGCGGTGGTGTGGTCGCCGAGCGGCCGGTCGAGCTCGATTCCGCCGACGAGCGGGGCTAACTCGTCCGGGGTGACCCCGGTGAAGGGTCGGTCGACCGCGGCGACCCGCTGGGCCACCCGCTCCACCCCGTCGGCGAGCGCCTGTCGATAGTGGTCGACCGAGCCGTTGCCGAGCAGGTAGGCCTGGGCGGCCTCGACAGTGCCCGGGGACGCGGACCCCGCGTCGGTTCGGGCCGAGCTGGGCCCTTGGTCGAGCGGTACGGCGGCAACGGGGCCTGCGGACGGGTTCATCGGTGATCCTCATCTTCATGGTGCCCAGATGCGGGCAGCCGCCATCGTCCGCCGTGCGCTGACGGCGGTTGCGGTGAGTGGCTTCGGGCGGTCCCGGCCGGCGTCGCCGGCCGGGACCCGACGGTCAGCTGACCTTCTTCGCACCCTTGATCGCGGTGGCCAGGTTCTCCAGCAGCGGAGCGGCACCAGCGTACGAGAAGCGGGGCACGGCGTCCCAGGCGGTGATCTGGTTGGCCGCCACGGCCGGCAGCTGCGCCCAGGTCGGCTTGGCGGCGAGGTCGTCGGCCTGCAGCGCGGTGCCGCGGTTGTCGAGCAGCAGCAGGTCGGCCGGGAACTTGCCGGCGTTTTCCCAGCTGAGTGCCTCGAAGTAGTCGCCCGCCTCCAGTTTGGTGGGCACCACGAGGTCAACGCCGAGCTCGGCGAAGTACATCAGGTCGGTGCTGACCTGCGGGTTGGAGACGTAGAACAGGTCGGGGCTGCCGGAGCAGGCCATCACCTTGATACCGGGGTTGGCCTTGACGGCTTCGCGGACCGACTCCGCGGCGGCGTCGAAGCGGGCCTTCGCCTTGGTCACCGCCGACGCGGACAGGTCCGCGCCGAGGGACTCGGCGAGCTGCGCGTATCGCTTGATCGGCTGGGTCATCGGCACCCGAGCCGTGGTGATCGCCGCGACCGGGGCGAGGGAGACGATCTTGTCCTTGCTCTCGTCCGGCACGTACCAGAGCGCATCGGGGTCGTACATGTGGGTGACCAGCAGTTCGGGCCGCAGGCCGGCGTACTTCTCCAGGTTGAACTCGCCCCAGGTGTTGCCGAGGATCTCCACGCTCTCCACGTTCAGCTCCCCGGCCTGCGGGTCCTTGCTGCCGTCGGCGCGGGTGGTTTCGCCGAACACGCCAACGACCTGCTCGTTGACGCCGAAGTCGACCAGCGCCGCGGCCACTCCGGTGAAGGCGACCACGCGGGTCGGAGGCGCGTCGGCGGAGAGCTTCTCGCCTCGGTCGTCGGTGAAGGACCAGGGGCCGGAGTCAGTGTCGGCGGTGGGGGTGTCGGTATCCTCGCTGCCGCAGCCGGCGAGGAGAGCGGCCAGGCTGAGACCGCCGGCGGCGGCGAGCAGGCCACGACGGGAAAGTCGACGGGCGGACGCGGGATGCGACATGTTAGATCTTTCGGTCGGGGTCGCGGGTGACCATGGATAGCGAGGTTAGGCTAACCTAACCAATGATGCTGTCAAGTCCCGCCCCCGCGATTCGCACCAACTCGGAGCCCACCCTGTCCGTCACTCATTCACCGCCGTCCGCTGCGCAAACGGTTTCGGCGCACCCCAGCCGACGCGGTCGCACCGTCACCCGCGCCAGCGGCCTCGCCGCCGCTGTGCTCCTGCTCGCCGTCGTCGCGGTGCTCAGCATCGCCGTCGGGGCGAAGGCCCTCCCCCTCGCCGACGTCTGGCCCGCCCTGCTCGACCCCGGCGCGGACGAGTACACCGTGGTCCACCAGATGCGACTTCCCCGCACGCTGCTCGGTCTGCTCGCCGGGGCCGCCCTCGGGGTGGCCGGGGCGGTCATGCAGGCACTCACCCGCAACCCGCTCGCCGACCCCGGGCTACTCGGCATCAACGCCGGCGCCTCCGCGGCGGTAGCCACCGGCACGGCCCTCGTCGGCGTCGCGGGACTGAACGGACAGATCTGGTTCGCGCTGATCGGCGCTGCCGCCGTCACCGCCGCCGGCTACGTCGTGGGCGGTGGGCGCGGCGCCACCCCCGCGCGACTGGCCCTCGCCGGCGCCGCGCTCAACGCCACCCTCTACTCGTATGTGAGCGCGATCATGCTGCTCGACACCGCCTCGCTGGAACGGCTGCGGTTCTGGACCGTGGGATCACTGGCCAGCGCCGAACTGGCCATCGTCGGCACGGTGGCACCGTTCGTCGCCGCGGGGCTGCTGCTCGCCCTCGCCGTGGCCCGCCCACTGAACGCCCTCGCCCTCGGCGACGACACCGCACGGGCGCTCGGCGCGCGGCCGGCGCTGATCCGGGCAGCGGTCATCGCGGCGGTCACCCTGCTCTGTGGCGCCGCCACCGCCGCCTGTGGACCGATCGTCTTCGTCGGGCTGCTGGTCCCGCACCTGGTACGCGCGCTGACCGGGCCGGACCTACGGTGGCTACTGCCCTACTGCGCCGTGCTCGCACCCGTGCTCCTGCTCGGCGCCGACGTGCTCGGCCGGGTCCTCAGCCGCCCCGGCGAACTCCAGGTCGGCATGGTCACCGCCGTGCTGGGTGGGCCGCTCTTCCTCTGGTTGGTACTCCGTGGGCGGGTGGGGCAGCCATGATCGTCTTGCGTACTCCTGGTGACGTCTCGCTGCGCCTGCACCCGCGCGCCCTCGCCGTCGGCCTGACCTGCGCGCTGCTCACCCTGGCCGTGGGTGTGCTGGCACTCGGTAGCGGCGACTACCCGATGAGCGCCGCCGACGTACTCCGCACCCTGGCCGGCGACGGTACGCCGGCCGAGGAGTTCATCGTCCACGAGCTACGGCTCCCCCGCCTCGCCACCGCGATCGCGGTGGGGGCCGCACTGGCTCTGGCCGGCGCCGTCTTCCAGACCCTGGTCCGCAACCCCCTGGGCAGTCCCGACCTGCTCGGCTTCACCCAGGGCGCGGCGACCGGCGCGCTGGTGGTAGTTGTCGTCGGCGGTACCAGCACGATGCTCTCCGGCGCCGCCGCCGTCAGCGGATTCGCCACCGGCCTCCTAGTCTACGTGATCGCCTGGCGACGTGGAGTGCACGGCTACCGACTCGTGCTGGCCGGCATCGGGGTCGCTGCGATCCTTACCGGGATCAACGGGTGGCTGCTCACCCGCGCCCCGCTGATGGACGCCGCCCGGGCCGTACTCTGGCTCACCGGCAGCCTCGACGGCCGGGACTGGATACACGCCCTGCCGGTCCTGATCGCCCTCGCCCTACTCGGGCCGGCGGTGCTGGCCGGCGCCGGACCCGCCCTGCGGCTGATGGAGATGGGCGATGACTCCGCCAACGCCCTCGGCGTGCCGGTCGAACGACTACGGCTGGCCCTGCTCGGCGCGGCCGTACTGCTGGTCTCCCTCGCCTCGGCGGCTGCCGGCCCGGTCAACTTCGTGGCGCTCACCGCGCCGCACCTGGCCCGACGACTCACCCGCGCACCCGGGCCCAACCTGCTGCCCTCGGCGCTGCTCGGGGCGCTCCTACTGGTCGTTGCCGACGAGATCGCTCAGCGCGCCGTCCCCGGCCACCAACTGCCGGTAGGCGTCGTGACCGGCTTGATCGGCGGCGGATACCTGATCTGGCTACTGGCGGCCGAGCGCCGGGCGGGCCGACTGTGACAACGACGGAGAACGGAGCACCGAAGATGCGGTCCCGGTTGCGCGGTAGCGCGATGACCCTGGCCTACGAACGGCGGACCATCTCCCGCGAGTTGACCGTTGAGATTCCGGACCGGTCATTCACCGTCGTCATCGGCCCGAACGCGTGCGGCAAGTCCACCCTGCTGCGGGCCCTGTCCCGGCTGCTCCAGCCGAGCGCCGGTGCGGTCCTGTTGGACGGGGCGGACATCCACCGACGCCCCGCCCGGGAGATCGCGAAGACCCTCGGCCTGCTGCCCCAGTCGTCGATCGCCCCCGACGGGATCGGGGTGGCCGAACTCGTCTCCCGGGGCCGATACCCCCACCAGGGGCTGCTGCGGCAGTGGTCCCGCCAGGACGAGGCGGTGGTCGCCGAGTCGATGGCGGCCACCGGCGTCACCGACCTCGCCGACCGTCCGGTAGCCGAACTCTCCGGCGGGCAACGACAGCGGGTCTGGCTCGCCATGGCCCTCGCCCAGCAGACCCCGCTGCTACTGCTCGACGAACCCACCACGTATCTGGATATCGCCCACCAGATCGAGATCCTGGACCTCTGCGCCCGGCTACACGAGGAGGAGGGCCGTACGCTGGTCGCCGTGCTCCATGACCTGAACCAGGCCGCCCGCTACGCGACCCACCTGATCGCGATGCGCGACGGGCAGGTGGTGGCGACGGGCCCGCCCCAGACGGTGGTTACCGCCGCGCTCGTCGAGGAGGTCTTCGGCCTCCCCTGCCGGGTCATCGACGATCCGGAGACCGGCACCCCGCTGGTGGTGCCGGCGGCCCGGCGCCGGACCCCGATCGGAGTCACGGCGTGAGACTCTTCCGCGACCGGTGGGGGGTGCCGCACCTGCGGGCCGCCGAGCACGACGAGCTGGCCTACGCCCAGGGCCGGGTCACCGCGTACGACCGGGCCTGGCAGATCGAGGTGGAGCGGCACCGATCGGTGGGGGCGAGCGCCGCGTTCCTCGGCCCCGAGGCGGTGCCGTGGGACCGGCTCGCCCGCCAGGCCCGTATCGCCGACACCGCCCGGCGCTGCCACGCCCGCCTCGACCCGGCGACCGCCTCCTGGGTGGGCCGGTACGTGGCTGGAGTCAACGCCGGCCTGGCCGCGGGGGCGGCGCGCGACCCGCGCTTCGCCACCGCCGGGCTCGACGCCGGTCGGTGGGAGCCGTGGACCCCGCTGGCGATCTGGCTGGCCCACCACGTCCTGTTCGCCGGCTTCCCCAGCAAGCTCTGGCGCGAGCATGTCGCCCGGCGACTCGGCCCGGACGCCGTCGCGCTCTTCCAGGCGGACGCGCCGGTCAGCTCCGGCAGTAACGGCTGGCTGCTGGCCGGCGAACGTACTGCCACCGGCGCCGCCATACTCGCCGGCGACCCACACCGGTACATCGAGGACCCGGGCATCTACCAGCAGATCCGCCTCGCCGGCCCGGCGTACGACGTGGTCGGCCTGGCAGTGCCGGGGGTTCCCGGCATCGCCCACTTCGGGCACACCGGCGAGGTCGCCTGGGCGATCACCAACGCGATGGCCGACTACCAGGACCTGTACGCCGAGCGGCTACGTCGACGGGGCGGCGGCGTGGAGGCGTACGGGCCGGACGGCTGGCAGCTGACGCGCACCCACGCAGAGACGATCACAGTGGCCGGCGGCGAGCCGGTCGAGGTGGAGGTGGTGGAGACCGACCGGGGGCCGGTGATCGTCGGCGGGCCGGAGTCGGCCGAGGCGATCAGTCTCCGCTACCCGCCCCGGGTCACCGGCGAACTGGGCTTCGCCGCGTTGCCGGCGCTGCTGCGGGCTCGCACCGTCGCCGATGTTGACGCCGCCGTGGAGCACTGGGTGGAGCCGGTCAATGTGGTGCTCGCCGCCGACACCGCCGGTGGGCTGCTACACCGGGTCGCCGGTGCGGTGCCGGCCCGTCCACCCGACAACGGCCTACGGGTCGTGCCGGCGTGGGAGCCCCGGTACGCCTGGTCTGGCTGGTGCGCGATGCCGCGGGCTACCGTCACCGAGGTCGCCGTGATGGCCAACGAGAGTGCGGTCTCCGCTCCGCTGGGGGTCGAGTTCGCACCCCCGCACCGGGCCCGGCGCATCCGCGAACTACTCGACGCGACCGCCGGTTGGACGGCGGAGCGAATGGCCGACGTGCACACCGACACGTACTCGGCCGCCGCCGGGCCGCTGCTGACCCTCCTGGCGGGCCTGGCGGAGCTGCCGACGCCGGCCGCCGCGCTGCGGGACCGGCTGCTGCGCTGGGATCGACGGATGGCTGCCGACAGCGCCGACGCGGGTGCCTTCGCCGCCGTCCGGGCCGCCCTGGTCCGGCGGATCGCCGCGCATCCGGCGCTGGCGGCGCTCGCCGACCCACCGGCGTACCCGGAGGTTTTCGCGCCCTGGCTGGCGCTGACCCCTCGGGTGGGGACGGCGCTGGGCGCGCTGCTCGCTCCCGACGCACTCCCCGGGCTGGACGCGCCGGCCCTGGTCCGGGCCGCGCTGCTGGAGGTCGCGGGCAGCGACCTCGACCCCGCCGTCGGCGGCGAGGCAGCCCGGTGGGGCGCCCGGCACCGGCTCGCGCCCTGGCGGGCGGTGCCGGTCAACGTGCTCGCGGCGAGCATGGTCGCGCACAATCCGGTACCGGACTCCTCGGAGGCGGATGCCGGACCGGAACTCGGCGGGGAGCACGACTGTGTGCTCTCCACCTCCAGCGTGCCGGGGGTAACCGACCTGTGCCGGCGCGGACCGGCCGCCCGGTACGCCTGGGACCTCGCCCGGCGCGAGAACAGCCGCTGGGTGGTACCCCTCGGCGCGGATGGCGTGCCGGGCTCGGCGCACGACGACGACCAGTTGGCAGCCTGGCAACGCGGGGAGCTGCTGCCGGTGGTCACCGACTGGGACAAGCTGACGGAGGAGCGAGATGGGTGACCGGGTGGCCTTCGGGCGGGTAGTCGCGGGCTTCGGCGAGGTGCAGCTGCGGCCGGTGGATCCGGAGGGCGACCTGGACCTCATCCACAGCTGGGTCAGCCAGGAGCGGGCCCGGTTCTGGGGGATGCGTGACGCCGGTCGGGATCGGGTGGCGGAGATCTACCGCTACCTGGACTCACTCCCCACTCACCAGGCCTGGCTGGCGCTACGCGACGGGGGGCCGGCGGCGCTGTTCCAGACGTACCAGCCGGGCGCCGATCCGGTCGGCGAGGTATACCCGGTCCAGCCCGGCGACCACGGCATACATTTTCTGATCGGCCCCCCGCCCCGCCCCGCCCGCCCCGAGCCGGGCTTCACCGGCCACCTCTTCGACTTCCTGGTCGACTTCGTCTTCGCCGACCCCACCCACCAGCGGATCGTCGCCGAGCCGGACGCCCGCAACGAGCGCGCACAGGCTCGGCTGCGCCGCACCGGCTTCGTCGATGGGCCGCTGGTCGACCTGCCGGGCAAGCAGGCCCGACTGATGTTCCTGGACCGCGCCGACGCGGGCCGCTGACTGACCGGCAGCGGGAAGGTCCGGACACCGGAAGGCTCGGGCACCGGAAGCTCGAGCACCCGAGCACACCAGCTGCTGCCGTCAGCCGGGACAGCGGTCGGAGAGGGCATAGCGGACCAACGCGACATCGCCGATCTGCCGCACCTCGGCGACCTGGGCCCGGCGACCGGCATGCCACGGAAAAGAGCCGTCTCGCACGAAGCGGGGTGCCCGGCCGTCCCCGACGAAGAACGGGGCGACCACCAGGTGCAGCTCGTCAACGAGCCCACTGGAGAGGAACTGGGTGTGCATGCTCGCGCCCCCCTCCACCAGCAACCGGCCAATCCCCCGCGCGGCCAGATCGGCGAGCACCGGCGCCAGGTTGACCGGTTCCCCGGCGTCAACCACGGTGGCGACCTGGCCGAGGCGCTCCCGGGCCTTCTCCATCCCCGAGGTGGCACAGTAGATCAACCGTACGGTGGCACCGGTGGTGAATACCCGGGCCCCCGGGTCAAGGTCGCCACCGCCGGTGACGGTCACCCGGGCAGGCGAGGCAGCCCGGCCACGGGCGACCCGCTCGGCCCGTCGCGCCGCGGACCGCACCAGCAGCCGCGGATCGTCTCGCCGGATGGTGCCCGCACCGACCAGGATCGCGTCGCAGCCAGCCCGCACCTCGTCGATCCGGTCCAGATCAGCGTCGTTGGAGAGCACCAGCCGCCGACCGGTCGCGTCGTCGATGTAGCCGTCCAACGACGCAGCACAACTGAGCAGGACGTACGGGCGCTCAGTCATGTACGAAGGACAGGTCGAGGGCGTGCTCGCCGCGAGTCGCCTTGACCGCCAGATAGTCGGCGTTGGCCGCGGAGAGGAAGACCCCGGTGGTCACCCGTTCGCTGACGGCGATGCCGTGTCGGCTCAGCTGTGCGCACTTGTCCGGGTTATTGCTGAGCAGCGCGACCCGGTCCACGCCGAGAGCGGTGAGCATCTGCGCGGCGACGGTGTAGTCCCGCTCGTCCGCCCGGTGGCCGAGGGCGACGTTCGCCTCGTACGTGTCCAACCCGGCGTCCTGCAACGCGTACGCCGCCAACTTCGCGTACAGGCCGATGCCCCGGCCCTCCTGGCGCAGGTAGAGCAGGTAGCCACCGCGCTCGGCGATCCGTTCGACCGCCTCGCGCAGTTGCGGGCCGCAGTCGCAGCGCTGGCTGCCGAACACGTCCCCGGTAAGGCACTCACTGTGCGGTCGTACCAGCGGCACCGAGCGCTCCGTCGGCACAGCCGCCGGGTCAGTCCGGTCGCCGAGCCCGAAAGCCAGGTGCTCGCGACCGTCCACCAGACCAGCGAAGGAGTAGACCCGGGCCGTGGTGGCATACCCGTCTGGAAATCGTAACGGGACGATGACCTGGGTGCTGATCGTGGCAATGGGATGCATCGGACTCCTCGTCAGCGGGTGCCAGCCGGCACGCGGACACGACGGGCCGCCAGGACGGCGGCCCCGGGAAGACTGGCGACGAGCACCAGAGCTCCATAGACGATGGCGGTAGAGACGCCCTCAGCGGCGGTGAGACCGGCCGCGCCGAAGGCCCACGCGGCCACGCCCTCGCGGGGCCCGAAGCCAGCGATGTTCGCCGGAACTCCCATGGCGAGCAGGGCCAGTAGGGTCAACGGCAACAGCAGCGACAGCGGCGCCGTCGAGCCGGCGGTTCGGGCGGCGAGCACAAAGGTCGCCAGGTGCCCCGCCACCGCCAGGGTCGAGGCGAGCAGCACCCCGAGCCAGGTGCGGCGAGCCAGTAGGCCGACGCGGATGTCGGCGATGGCGACGCGGACCACCCGCGCCCACCGCGACTGACCGGCCGGACGCCGCCACGCCAGGAGCGCTGCGCCGAGGCCGACCCCGGCCAGCGTGATGGTCACCACCGGCAGATACGGCCGGACCGGGGACGGGAACGTGGCCAGCACCACCACCGCGACCACCGCGAGGACCGCCTGGCCGGCGGTCCGCTCCCAGAGGACGGCCCGGACACCCCGACCGAGGTCCCCCGTGGCCTGCCCGTGGCGGACCGCCCGGTGTACGTCGCCCAGCATCCCGCCGGGCAGGGTCGCGTTGAGAAAGACCGCCCGGTAGCAGTGGGCGACGGCGGTTCGCAGCGGCAGCCGGACCCCCAGTCCCCGGGCCACCAGGCTCCAGCGCCATGCGCCGCAGACCGTGGTGATCCCGCCGATCGCCAGCGCCGCCGCCAAGGCCGGAGCGGTGATCAGACGCAGCCCATCGAGAAACGGGCCGGTGCCCACCACCCAGAGCAACAGAGCCAGCAGACCGAGACCGCCCAGTGTCCGGGCCCACGCCCAGAGCCGGCCGTCGGCCGCCGCTGTGCGTGACACCATCGCCATCCGGTCCCCCCTCGCGAGTCGCCGACCCGGGGGGTCCGCCGGCTCTACCCGCTCCACCTCCGTGAGGTAGGCACCCTCCACAGCGGTCACCGATGCACCGTCGGCAGGGCCAACAGGTCCTGGTGGTCTACCAGCACGGACAACCGGCCGGCGGCGAGTTCGTCCCGGCGACGACGCGCGTACCCGGTCAGCGGGCCGGCCAGCTGGGGGCGCTGCTCCCGGGCCGCGTCGAGCCAGCCGGCGAACCACTCCCCCAACAGGCCCGCGTCGGCGGAACCGAGCCGCCACGGGCTGGACCGCAGCGTGACCGCAGCGCCCTGCCCGACGAAGGCCGCGGCGGTGCGGGCCACCGCGTCCGGACCGAGTAGCCGCCGTCCCCGAACAGTACGGCGCTGGTGGTCGTTGAAGGCCGCGGCGACCTCCGCGTCGAGCGGGTCCATGGGGTCGAGCCGGACGTGGCCGACCACCGAGAGCGTAAAGAGGGCCGGCCGCCCGGCGCAGGCCGCCGCCACCCGTCCGACCTCCTCAGCGGTGAGCATGTCCAGCAGCGCGGAGGCGGTGATCAGGTCGGCCTCGGCCAGCTCGGTGGCGGTAAGCCGGGTCAGGTCTCCCCGCCGGGTCTCGACGGTGACCGGGCTCCCGTCGGCGGCGACCGGTGGCGGGTCGGCGGCGACCCGGGCCAGCAGGCCGGCGTCCCCGTCGTGCAGAACCCAGTGTTGGGGCCCGGGTAGGCGGGGAGCGAGCCACCGGCCCATCGCACCGGTACCGCTGCCAAGGTCGTGGACCACCACCGGGCGGGTGCCGGTGAGCCGGGCCCGCAGCCGGTCGGCGAGGTCGACGACGCGGGCGGCGGCGTCGGCCGGTTCACGCCGGGTGAGCCAGTCCGCGAAGGCCGCCGGCAGGCCCAGCTCGACGTCACCGCCCCGCTTCGTCATCTCGCTCCTTCCAGCGCCGCCGCGAGCGACATGGTGGTGGTGGTCCAGCCGGTGAGAGTCTCCCGGCGTGCGCGCGCGGCGCGGCGCAGCCGGTCCCGCAAGGCCGGGTCGGCGAGCCAGCGGCGGAGCGCGCCGGCGAGGGCCGCCGGGTCGTCTGGGGGCACCAACATTCCGGGCACCGTCCCGTCGGGGGCGCGGCCGAGGGTGTCGGGCAACCCACCGGCGGTGGTAGCCAGCACCGGTACGCCCCGCGCCAGCGCCTCCGTCACCACCATTCCGTACGTCTCGACCCGAGAGGCCAGCACCAGCAGGTCGGCAGTGGCGTACCCACCGGCCAGTGCGGAGCCGGTACGGGGTCCGGCGAGGTGCACCCGCCGGGCGAGGCCCAGGTCGTCGATCCGTCGCCGGAGCCGCTGGACGAAACCCGGGTCCTGGGTGAGCGACCCGAGGCAGTCACAGCGCCAGGCTAGCTCCCTGACGATGGCGAGGGCGTCCACCAGCGTGTCGTGTCCCTTGTGTGGGGTGAGGGCGGCGACGCAGAGCAGCCGCTGGCCCGCTGCCGAGCCGGGTACGGGGACGGCCCGGTCAACCCCGGGCACCGCGACGCGCACCCGCTCGGCGGGCAGCCGGTACCGGTCGAGCAGCCACCGGCGGGTCCAGGTACTGGTCGCCACGATCACCGCCGCGTGCCGCAGGGCGACCCGTTCCGCCGCGCTGGCCAGCGGCAGGTGCACCAGCACCGCCAGGCGCAACCGCCCGGCATTCGGGGCCAGGAGCTCCGGCACCGCGCTGGCGACGAGCCCGTCGAAGAGGACGAGTGACCCGGACGGCAGCGCGTCGAGCACCCCGGCGAGGACGGAGCGTTCCGCGCTCGCCGGGTACGGCCAGGCACCGGGCACCGGGTGCTCGTGGATCGACCAGCCGGCGGCCGCCAGCCCGTCCAGGACCCGCCGGTCGTACCGGTTGCCACCACTCGGCGTGGTCGGATCGTCCACGTCGCCCGGCAGCACCGCGTGCAGGGCGCGGGTCACAACGACCGTTCGTAGCTGGCCCAGGCGACATGCGACTCGTGCAGGGTGACGCTGATGCCGGTCAATCCACCGGCGCCCGCGCCCAGCTCCCCCGCCCGCACCCGCGCCGCGAGCCGGTCGGCGACGGTGCGGGCCAGTACCTCGGTGGTGGTGTTCACCCCGGCGAACTCGGGCTCGTCGTCCAGGTTGCGGTAGGTCAGCTCGGCGAGGACCGCGCGCAGCTGCGCGGTGGCCCGACCGATGTCGACCACGATTCCGTCAGCGTCCAGGTCACCGCGGCGGAAGGTCGCGTCCACCACGAACGTCGCCCCGTGTAGTCGCTGGGCGGGACCGAACACCTCGCCCTGAAAGCTGTGGGCAATCATCATGTGGTCCCGGACGGTCACGCTGAACACAGTGTCACTCTCCGTCGTAGGTAATGAGGTGGCAGCGGGCCGGCAACCGCCGGTCGGCGAGCCGGGGCAGCACGTCGGGCAGGTCCGCGAACCGGGACTCCCCGGTCAGCAGGGTGTCGAAGACCGGGTCGGCGAGGAGATCCAGCGCCAGGGTGAGCCGGTCGGCGGGGCTACGCCGACTCCGCCGGGCCGGGGCGACCCGTCCCACCTGGCTGCTCCGCAGGGTGAGCCGGCCGGTGTGGAACTGCGCGCCGAGCGGCAGCGCCACCTCGCGGTCGCCGTACCAGCTCAGCTCCAGCACCGTGCCCTCCGGCGCCACCAGTTCCAGGCAGCGACGCAGGCCGGCGGCGGTCGCGCTGGCGTGCACCACCAGGTCCTGTCCGGCCGCCGCGGCGGCCGGTGCGGCGTACTCGACGCCGAGCGCCCCGGCGAGCGCGGCCCGCGTCGGGTCCACATCGACAAGCTGTACCCGCACGCCGGGGAACCGGGCCAGTAGGGCCGCGACGGCCGCGCCGACCATCCCGGCACCGACCACGGTGACCCGGTCGCCGACCAGGGGTGGCTCGTCCCAGAGCGCGTTCACCGCGGTCTCGACCGTGCCAGCGAGCACCGCACGCGCCGCCGGTACCTGCTCGGGCACCACCACCACGGCCTCGGCCGGGACCACGTACGCCGTCTGGTGCGGGTACAGGCAGAAGACGGTGCGCCCGCGCAGTCCGGGCGGACCCTGTTCGACCACGCCGACGCTCAGGTAGCCATACTTGACCGGGGCCGGGAAGTCACCCTCCTGGAACGGGGCACGCATCGCCGAATACTGTCCGCTCGGGACACCGCCGGTGAACACCAGCGTCTCGGTGCCGCGGCTCACGCCGGAGTAGCGGGTCCGGACGAGCACCTCGCCGGCGTCCGGGGTGGGCACCGGCACCGAGCGGATCTCACCCCGCCCGGGCGTGGCCAGCCAGAAGGCGCGTGCGGTCTGGTTCACCGGTTGCTCCTCTCCGCGGCACCGGCGAACCGGAGCGACGCGCCGTCCGTAGGCCCTGTCAGAGTTGTCGATCATAGACGCGGAGGCGTGGTGGCCACGATTCGGAGCGGTCCGCTGACCGGACTGTCCGTTCAGATTCTCCTGTTGGTCGGGCTGGCCGGGACGGTGGGGCTCGGCGCCGTCGGTTGGTTCGCCGGCCTCGCGTACGGGCTGGTGCTGTGCCGGGCGCTCAGTCACGGTCTGCACCGGGCAGCGAGGAACCTCGGGCCGGCCGACCGGGTGACGCTGACCCGGGCGGTGCTCATCGGAGCGGTCGTCGCGCTGGTGGCTGACGGGCTCACCGGCCGCCCGACGCCAGTCGGGCTGCTCACCGCTCTCGCCGCGGTGGCGCTGTCGCTGGACGCGGTCGACGGGTACGTGGCCCGGCGCACCGGCACCGAGAGCGCGTTCGGCGCCCGGTTCGACATGGAGATCGACAGCATCCTGGTGGCCGTCCTCAGTCTGCACGTGGCACCCGTGGTGGGGCCCTGGGTGCTCGTCCTCGGTGCGATGCGGTACCTCTTCCTCGTCGCCGGCTGGGCCCTGCCCTGGCTGAGCGGGCCGCTGCCGCCGCGCTACTGGCGGAAGGTGGTCGCCGCGGCCCTCGGCGTGGTGTTGCTGGTGGTGACGTCCCGACTGCTGCCGAGCACGGTCGGCGGGCTGCTCTCGCTGGCGGTGTTGGTGCTGCAGCTGGAGTCGTTTGGCCGGGACGTGGCCTGGCGGTGGCGGCACCGGGACCGCACGCCGGCGACCCCGCTGGCGACGGCACCCACCGAGGCAGCGCGACTGCGCTGGCCGGCATGGTGGCGGCGGGTACCCGCCACGCTGGCGGTGCTGCTGGCGTTGGTCGCCCTCACCGTGCCGCGGCAGCCCAGTCAGCTGGTACCGGCCGCGCTACTGCGGATCCCGCTGGAAGGTCTCGCGTTGGCGGCTGTCCTGCTCGCCGTTCCCACCCGGTTACGGCGGCCGGTGGCCGCACTGGCGGGGACGCTGCTCGGGCTGTTGGTGGTGGTCAAGGCCGCCGACCTGGGCTTCCACACCACCCTCGGGCGGCCGGTCGACCTGGCCCTGGACTGGAGCCTCCTCGACGAGACGTTCACCTTCGTCAGCACCTCGGTTGGCCGGGGGAGCGCGATCGCGGCGTCCGTCGGCGCCGGCCTGCTGGTGGTGGCGCTGCTGACGGTCACCACCTGGGCGGTCCTCCGGCTGAGTCGGCTGCTGACCGGGCACCCGGACAACGCGCGGCGGGTACTCACGGGCCTGGTGGCGCTCTGGCTGGTGACGGCCGCCACCGGGGTACGGATCGTCCCTGCTCTCCCGGTGGCCGACGCGGCCACGACCGACCTGGTCCGGGCACACGCCGCACAGGTGCAGGCACGCCTTCAGGACCGCGCGAGCTTCCCCGACCGGGTGAACATCGACCCGTACCGCCTGGTCCCTGACGATCAGCTGCTGACCGCGCTGGAGGGCAAGGATGTCCTGGTCGCCTTCGTAGAGAGCTACGGGCGGGACGTGGTGCAGGAGCCGGAGTTCGGCACTGTCGAGGCGGTGCTCGACGAGGGGCAGCGGCGGCTCTCCGCCGCTGGCTTCGGTACCCGGAGCGCCTTTCTCACCTCGCCCACCGCCGGAGGGGGCAGCTGGCTGGCCCACGCGACGCTCCTCTCCGGGCTCTGGATCGACAACAACCAGCGGCACCGTACGCTGCTGGCCAGCGATCGCACCCCCCTCGGCGCGGCGTTCCAGCGGGCTGGTTGGCGGACGGTGGGGGTGATGCCGGCGGTCAACCAGCCCTGGCCGGAGGGGGCCTTCTACGGCTACGAACGGTTCTACGACGAGTACCACCTCGGCTACCAGGGCCCCCGATTCGGCTTCGCCCCGATGCCCGACCAGTACACCCTCTCCACCTTCCACCAGCGGGAACTGGCCGGCACCGATCACCGGCCGGTGATGGCCGAACTGGCACTGGTCTCCAGCCACTCGCCCTGGACCCAGATTCCGAGGCTGGTTGACTGGGACACCGTCGGCGACGGCCGGGTGTTCCACGACGCCAGCGAACGCAGCTCGTCAACGCCGCCCCGCGTCGGGTACCGCCGCTCCATCGAGTACACCCTCGGCGCACTCATCTCCTACGTGCAGCGGTACGGCGACGACAACCTGGTGCTGATCGTGGTCGGCGACCACCAGCCGGCACCAGTGATCACCGGTCCGGGCGCCAGCCGGGACGTACCGGTCCACCTCGTCGCCCGCGATCCGGGCGTGTTGGCACGGATCGACGAATGGGGCTGGCCGGACGGGCTCTCTCCCGCACCGGAGGCTCCGGTGTGGCGGATGGACGAATTCCGGGACCGCTTCCTGGCCGCCTTCTCCCCCGCCCTCGCCGCATCGGTCAGGCCGGGTCGGGGCGACCGAGGCGCCAGTAGCCCATGAAGGCCACCGCCCGGCGATCCACGCCGCGTTCGGTGACAAGATGACGACGGAGGGTGCGGATGACGCCCGCCTCGCCCGCCAACCAGGCGTAGAGCGGGACCGGGGGAACGGAGCTGGGCACCTCCCAGAGGAGCTCCGCGTCCAGGTTGATCTCCGCGACCGGCGTCCCGACCGACGGGCCGGACATCAGCTCCGCGGCCGCGGCCGACACGGCCGGCACGAGTCGGGCGCCGTGTGGGTGCCCGCCCCGGGCCAGCCAGCGCACCGCCACCCCGGGTGGCGCCGCCACCGACTGCACGTCGTCGACCTCGGGCACCTCCAGCAGCACCCGACCACGGGCGGTGACCGGGAGCCGTTCCAGGATGGCGCAGATCGCCGGAACGGCCGTCTCGTCGCCGGCGAGCAGAAGTTTCGCGGCGGCCGGTGGCCGGAACTCGACACCGCCGTGTTCGCCGTCGTAACCCGCATCCGGGCCGACGATCGCGACCTGGTCCCCGGGTTGCACCCGGCACGCCCAGCGGGTCGCCGGCCCGCCGTCACCGTGCAGAACGAGGTCGACGTCAACCTCGGAGAGCTCGGGGCGCGCGGCGCGGACGGTGTAGGTGCGGATCGGGTTGCGCTGGCACTCCGGCAGTGCGCGCCAGCGGGCGTACCAGTCCGGACCCTCCGGCAACCCGGCTCCCCGTTCACCCGGCAGCGGGAATGCGAGCTTGACGCGCTGGTCGTAGCCGTTGTCGGCGAAGCGGTCCAGGTCCGGGCCGGTGAAGGTAACCCGCACAAACGACGGGCCGAGCCGACGCACGGCGCGAACCTCGACGGTGAACAGCCGCCAGGGCGCAACGGGCAGGGTCTGGGTCATGATGCCTTCCGGGGTCGGACGTGGGAACCGGTCCCGCGCCGCACTCGACCCAGTTAGGTTAGCCTTACCTTGACCGCTGTCAAGTGGAGATCGACGCAGTCGACCGGCTCGACCGGCCGGCAGTTCGCCATCGCTGCCCCAAGGGCGGGGCAGGTCTTCAGCCCACACCCCGACGGCGGTAGCGTGTCGCCACACCGTTGCCCGTGGGGTGGCCCCCGCCCCGGCGTGGCGCCAGCGATCGTACGGAGGGTGCAGCCATGTCCCACGGCGACGAGTCGTTCGCGGCCAGCGACTACAAGGTGTCGCGGCCGGCTTTCGACGTCACCATGCGCGGGTTCGACAAGCGGCAGGTGGAGCGGCACCTTGACCAGCTCGACGGCGAGCTGCTCCGGGCCGTGACCGACCGCAACCAGGCACAGGTCCGAGCCGAGGCACTGACGGCCCAGCTCGCCGACCTGGAGACGGAGGTCGCCGAACTACGCGAGCGGCCGGCCCGGGTCGACCGCGCCGCGTTCCGCGATCTGGGACCGATGGTCGAAGAAATCCTGGCGCTGGCCGAACGGCAGGCCGACGTGATCGGCGAGGCGGCCGGACAGCGGGCGGCCGAGCTCACGGCAGAGGCGGAGCGGACGCTCACTGACGCCCAGGAACAGGCGACCAGCACGATGCGCGACTTCGAAACGGAGTTGGCTGCCCGGCGCGCCGAACAGGAGCAGGTGGACGAGGAGCGGCGGGCCGCCGCCCAGGCCGAGTTGGCCGAGATCCGCGCCGCCGCCGACCAACTGCGGGAGGCGGGCGAGGCCGCCCACGAGCGGGCCCGGCAGGAGGCGATCCGGGTTGACGAGCAGAGCGCCCAGCGGATCGAGCAGGCCCGGGCCGAGGCCGAGGCGTTCCTCAGCTCCGCCCGCACCCAGATCCAGCAGGAGGTGCAGGCGGCCCGGACCCGAACCCAGGAGGAGCTGACCCGCTGGCAGTCCACTGTGGAAAGGGAGCTGGCCGACAAGCGTACCGGCGCCGAGCAGGAGCTGACCGAGCAGCGAGCCACAGCCGAACGGGAACTCGCGGCCCAACGCACCGCCGCCGAGCAGGAGATCGCCGCGCTCATCGCCGAGGCGCAGGAGTACGCCGCGAAGGTACGCCAGCGAATCGATGAGCAGGCCGCCAGCCACCAGCAGCAGCTCGCCGCGGTGCAGCAGGACATCCGCGACCGCCGGGAGGGACTCGGCCGGCTCCAGTCCGAGCTGGAAGCCGGCCAGCAGCAGCTCGCACAGGTCCGCCAGGACGGCAATGCCATCGATCAGGAGCTGATCAAGCAGCAACAACGACTCGGCACGACCCGCCGGGAGCTCGCCGACGAGCTGCACCGGCTGGAGGAGGCACGGCGCGCGGCCGACTACGCCGACCAACACGCCAAGGAGGTCAGGTCGCGGGTCAAGCGTGAGGCGAAGCGGGTGGCCGACCTGGCCGCGGCGGCGGTCATGGCAGCCGCGACAGGCGGTGCCGCGACCGCGGAGTACCCGCAGGTAGTCGCCCGCAACGCCCCCGCCAGCGGCGACGCACCAACACCAGCAGCTGGCCAGCCGCACAACTCGGCCGACGGCCAGCAGCCAGAACAGCCGGACGAGGGCACCGGTGGCGCAGCCGGCGACGTCGGACACAACGGCGGCGGGACATCGGAGCTGCCCGGCGCCACCTCGGTACACCGCGACGAGCCGACCCTGCCCGGCGAGACGGTACCGGTCGCCGGCTGATCGCCACCGCTGCGGTGCCGGACAGCTCGACCACCACCGCTGCGTCGGTACCGGACAGCTCGACCGCCACCGCTCAATCCGAGCCGGACAGCTCGGCGTAGTCGGCAGCGGTGAGCGGCCCCTCCGACAACGACCCGTCTGCGCGGGGGACGCCCAGCGGCTCACCGTCGCGCAGGAACGACACCGCGTCAACCTCCGGGCGAGCGGTGAGGGTGCAGACGATCTGGCCGAAGGCGAAGACCTCGTCGCTCCGACCGGCGCCGTCCGCCACCGACGGCACGTCCACCTCGGCCCGCGTCCCGGTGAGGCGGATGCCGGCCACGGTGACCGCGCCGAAGAGCGCGGTGGCCAGCCCCTCGGCCCGCTCGGCCTCGTTCGGACCGGCCAGCAGATGCTCCAAGTGCTGGTTGACCGTGGGCAACAGGTCGAGGCGACGGCGGACCAGGACCAGGCGGTCATCGCGGACGAAGTAGAGCGCTTCGGTGAACCGGCCGGCCGGGTCGGAGACCGCCGTACCCGGGGTCGGGAACGGCCCGTACGGCGCCTCTACCGCCCGTGGCCCGTCGTCGGTGGGTACGCCGCAACCCGCCAGCAGCACGAGCAGCGCGGCCACCGCCAGGCGGGCGTTCATTCCATGCTCCCGGGCAGCTCCACCCGAAACCGCGCCCCGCCCCCGGGTCGGTCGGTGACCGTCGCGTCTCCGCCGTGGGCGGTGGCGTGCTGCGCGACGATCGCCAGGCCGAGCCCGGTGCCATCGGTGCCCCCGCGGGCGCAGGCGGCGCGGCTGCGAACGAAGCGGTCGAAGATCACTGCTCGGTCGGCCACCGGTACGCCCGGACCGACGTCGTCCACCTCGACGACGCCGGTGGTGCCGACGGCCGACAGCCGGATGGCGACCGGGCCACCGCCGTAACGGACCGCGTTCTCGAGCAGGTTGACCAACAGCTGCTCGGTACGCCGCCGGTCCACCCGCCACTCCGTCGGCGTGCCGGGTTCGGGCCGCACCAGGTTCTCCGGCAGTCCCCGACTCTGGCACACCTCACCGGCGAGCGCGACGATGTCCACCGACTCCCGCTGGGCGGGCTGGTCGGTACGGGCCAGCTCCAGGAGATCGTTGACCAGCTGCTGGAACCGGCCGATCTCGTCGGCCACCAGCCCCGCCGCGGTCGCGGTCCGTTCGTCGTGGTGTCCCCGCCGACTGGTCAGCACGCTCGCGGCGGCGTAGAGGGTCTGCAACGGCGAGCGGAGCTCGTGGCTCACGTCGGCAGCGAAGCGCCGGTCCCGCTCGATCCGTCTGGCCAGTTGGTCAACCATATCGTTGAAGGAGGTCGACAGACGGGTCAGATCCGGGTCCGTGGCCGGCGCCAGCCGGGTCGTGAAGTCGCCGGCGGAGATCCGCTCGGCGGCGTCCGCGACGGCGGTCAACGGACGCAGACTGTGCCGGGTCGCGTACCAGCCGAAGGCGGCGCCGGAGCCCGCCACCATGATCGCCACCGCGGTCAACGCCAGCGCGAGAACCTGGAAGGTCTCCTCCAACTCACGTAGGGAGGTCAGCTCGTAGTAGCTGGCACCGTCGGGCAGGGGCACCCCGACCAGCAGTGTCGTATGCCCGGCCAACCGGACCCGCTGCACCCCGGGCTGTCCGGCCCGGACCTGCTTCTGCAGTTCCGCCGGAACGCTCGTCGCCGCCGTCTCGGCGGTACGCCCGTACCAGGAGCCGTCGAGGTGGAGCAGGGGTCGCCGGGAGGTGCCGGTGTCCAGCGAACGGAGCACCTCGACAACGTCGGGTTCATCGGTATTCAGCCCGATGCGGACAACCCCGGCGTCGAAGTAGGCCGCCCGCACCGCCGTGCGTTCCCGCTCATCGAGCAGGCTGCGCCGGGTCAGGTCATAGGAGATCAACGCCATCGACGCGGCCAGCAACGCGGCGCCGACGGCGAACCCCGCCGTCACCCGCGCGCGGAGCCCGAGATGTCTCATCGCTGCAACTTGTAGCCGAGGCCACGGAGCGTAACCAGGTGTCGCGGGTTACCCGGTTCCGCCTCGATCTTCTGGCGCAGGCGCCCGACGTGCACGTCCACCAGGCGCTCGTCGCCACTGTCGTATTCCCATACCCGCTGTAGCAGCTGCTGCCGGGACAGCACCCGCCCGGCATGCTCGGCCAGCTCGCAGAGGAGCCGGAACTCGGTGCGGGTCAACGGCACCGGCTCGCCGGCACGACGCACCTCCCCCGCCTCCGCGCTGATTTCCAGGTCGCCGATAACCTGCACCGCGAGCGGGGTAGCCACCGCCCGGGCACGCCGTCGCAGCGCCCGCAGCCGGGCGGACAACTCCTTGATGGCGACCGGTTTGACCACGTAGTCGTCGGCGCCGGCCTCCAACGCGGCGACGATGTCGTGGGTGTCGTCCCGGGCGCTGACGACCACTATCGGGACATCGTCGTCGCGGCGCAGCTGACGGATCCCCTCAAATCCATCGATACCGGGCAGCATCAGGTCGAACAACACGTTGTCGGCCGGATCGGACCGCTGCATCCGCAGCCCCTCCTCGGCGGTCGCCGCCCCCCGCGCGGTGTAGCCCTCCTCTTCCAGAGCGAGCAGCAGCGCCAACCGGATCCGGTCGTCGTCCTCGATCACCAGTACCGCGGTCATTACGGCATCATCCCCGGCGCCCCGGCGACCACCCACTCCGGGGCAGCCGACAGATTGTCATCTGACTGTCATCCAACTGCACCGGCCGCTACACGACCCGCTTAGAGGGTGAGAGGCGTGTCGGGCCGTTCGTCGCGCCAACCCGGCCCCTTCCCACCGAGAGGAGGCAGCAGTGACCGGCAACGCCCTCATCCACGCCCTCGTCATCGGCGCCTCCGTCGGCTTGCTCGGGCGGTTCGTTCTCCCGGGCCGGGACGCTGCCCCGGCGTGGCTGGCCATCGCCGTGGGTGTCGGCGCCGCCCTGCTCGGCACCATCATCGCCCGAGTCGCTGGCGTCGATGTCGCCGCTCCCTCCGTGCTGCGGCTGGCCGTGCAGGCTGGCTTCGCCGGCGCCGCAGTTACCCTCGCGGTCGTGACGGCGCGACACACGCCAGGGCCGACCAGGCGGTCCAGTCGCCGGTTGCGGGCCACCGGCGACCCCTCGACGCCAGCGGACCAGGAAGGGAACCAACCATGACCGTCGTGCCAGACGACAACATGATGACCCTGATCTGCGATGGTTGCGGAGAGACCGCCGCCAGCACGGCCGTCGTACTGCCCGACGACGAAGTGGTCTGGACACTCGTATCCGAGCATGGCTGGAGCGGATCTCCGTTCGCCACCGGTCCACACCGATGCGCCGGATGCACCCCGCCCCCACCCGGCCAAGGCGTTCCCGTCCAGCCGCTCGGGGATCCCGACCATGACGAGGTCACCGAGGCCGCCACGACGGTGGATCCGCTGCGCACCGCGCTGAGCGAGGCCATCGAGCACGAGGGGCGCGTCGTCGTTGACCTCTCCGCCGTTGAGCAGATCGACTCCACCGGCCTCGGCTTGCTCGTCCGGGCCCGGCAGGAGGCTCGTCAGCGCGGCGCGGAGCTGTGCCTCCACGCGCCCTCCCGGTTCGTGTTGACCGTGCTACACACGATGCGCCTGGACACCGCCTTCCCCGTCGTGACCAACCAACCAGACACAGCTAACGAACCCAAGGTGCTGGTGTGAGCAGCGGACGGGCGCGTCGCGACCCGCGACCGACCGCACCTCGCTGCCAGCTCCAGCGATGAGGACTGCCACATGGTCTTGCCCTGGCCCCCACCCGAGGACGACCCCTTCCACCCCGCCTGGGACCCGGCGGCACACCACGACGAGGACGCTCGGCTCGCCGCGATAGCCGCCCAACGGCTCAGCACTGATTGGACGACGCGCCGCCAGCAGATCACCGTCTCCGTGCAGAATCGAGTGATCATCCTGGCCGGCCTGACCGCCGACCTCGAAACGCGGCAGGTCGCGGGCGAACTCGCGTGGGATATCCCGGGCGTGGCTGACGTGTGCAACACCCTGCGAGTAGCGCAGCATGGACGCCGACAGCGCTGACCGTGAGCGACGAGGGCAAGCTGACCATGGACGAACTGAAGCCGCTCTCAGGGTTTCCTGCCGTTGGCAAGGTACGGCCGGTCGGGCAAACTGGGTCGGCCGCCGCCTAGAGTGATACCGAGGGGAACCAAGTTGTTCTGGTCGGGCTGCCGCCACCGGCGCCCGCGCTCGCCCTGGTCTATCTCGGCACCCGCTTCGCCCAGCCGTGGCTGACCTGGGCCGGGGTGCCCGTCGGCGTGCTCACCGGCATCGTCGTCGCCCGGGTGCTGGGCGGTCTGGCGAGTCGCCACTACACCCCTTCTGACCTGCAGTTTTGTCGGATCTCAGCATCTTTTGGGCGACAGCTCCGCCGGGTGATATGACTGAGTTATCGGCAATCAATGACGCTCGTCGTCATCCCCTCCTCGCGCAGCGCCGGTCCGAGCGTGTCCCTGAGACCGGCTCGGCGAGTGACCCTTGAGGAGCTGCGGTGCGGAAGAAGCTGATCTGGCGGAATCGACGGCCCTTCGAGAACGCTGTCGTCTTCACCTCGCCCATGTGCGGCACGGTGATGCTCGTCCTGGGGGCGCCACCTTCGTTGGGGGTCGCCATGCCGCAGCCGATCCGCATCGGCTGGCAGCTGGGGCTGATCGTCGCCGGCCTGATCGGCATCGCCGGACTGTTGTGGCCAGGCCGGTACGCCACCGGGCTCGGGCTGGAACTGGCGTCCATGCTGATGCTCGGCACTGTCACCAGCATGTACGCGATCACCATGGGGGTGGGTGGCGGTCTGGCGGCCGTCACCTCCGTCGGCTTCCTCACCGCGGTGGCGCTCGCTTCATGGTGGCGGGGCGGAGAGCTCCTACACGATCTGTACCGGCTGGTCGAGCCGCAACGCCCAGCCCCGGACCTGGCTGGTGAGTTCCCATGACACCCCCACCCCCGCCCCCACCCCCACCCGCGACCGACGCAGCAGCTGCCGCCCCACAGTGGCTTCAGGTCGTGCTGTCGGTACTCGGCGTCCTGGGCGGCGCCGGCGGATTCGCCACCATCGCCGCGGTGGTGGTGAAGCGGGGGAAGTTCCGCGCCGAGGCGGCTGGTGTGATCACCGATTCCGCCCTGACCCTGGTGCAGCCGATGCGGATCCGGATGGCCGAGTTGGAGGCCGAGGCGCAGACGATCCGGGAGCAGCTACGCGCCTCGAACGAGCGAAGCCGTCGACTCCAGGCCAGCATCGCCCACCTTCGCACCACACTGGACAGCTGGTACGCACTGATCTTCGCGCCGGACGCCTCCCTCCAGTCGATCCGACACGCAGTCCGCGAGGACCGCCGACGCACCCGGACGGCGGGCGAGGTCGGGGCCGAGCCGACCGGTGACCGATAGCCGTCCCGGTCGGGCTGGTCCCCGTGGTGTTCGCGCTCGCCACCGCGGGGGTCGGCGACGCGACGCCGTTCACTGGGTCGCGGCGAGCTCAAGGACCTCACCCGCCACCGGCAACGCCGCGTCCCGGTAGGCAGGAACGAGACCGAGACGGGTCCGCCGGTCCAACAGGTCATCAACGGTACGGGCGAGTTCGTGCCGGGCGGCCCAGAGTAGCTCGGCGCCGGTGACCGGGATCTCTGCGCCGATCGGCCGGTGGAGATGCGCCGGCGCCTGGGCCAGGACATGGACCGCCTCGACCCCGTAGCGGGCGACCAACCGCCGGGGGGCCGGGACCCGTGCCAGGTGGGCGGGGCTCGCGGCGCCCGGGAGCGGGAGCCGGCGAGTACGGCAGGCGCCGGCGGCCAGGTTCCGACGACGCACCGCGGTGTCCACCGCGTCCTCGGCCATCCGCCGATAGGTGGTGAGCTTTCCGCCGACAACACTGATGATCCCGTCTGGGTCGTCGATGACGGCGTGCTGTCGGGAAAGATCGGCGGTACGGTCGGCGGCGTCGGCGAGCAGCGGCCGGAGCCCGGCATAGGCGCCGACGACGTCGCCGCGGTGTAGTGGCCGGTCGAGGACGCCATTGAGCACGTCGAGCAAGAACGCGATGTCGGCCTCGGTGGGCTCCGGTACGTCCGGGATGGGTCCGGCGAGTGGCTCGTCGGTCAGCCCGACGTAGACCAGGCCATCGGGCTGGGGCAGCACGAGGACGTAGCGGGTGAACTCGCCGGGGACCGGGATGGTCAGACCGGCCCAGAGCCCATCCAGCGCTGCGGCGGGCAGCACGAGGTGGGTGCCGCGGGAGGGCCGCAGGCGCACGTGTGGGGTCAGGCTGCTTGCCCAGACACCGGTCGCGTTGATCACGGCGCGGGCGGCGATGCGCACGGTCTCCCCGGTACGGGTGTCCTCGACGGTGGCGCCGTCGCCGTGCAGGTCGACCACGCGCGCACGGGACAGGATGCGGGCGGAGCGCGCCGCCGCCGCACGGGCCAGACCGACCACGAGCCGGGCGTCGTCGCAGAGCTGACCGTCCCAGGACAGCCGGGCGCCGCGGAGGCCGACTCGGCGCAACGCCGGCGCCATCGCGCCCGCCTCGGCCGGGCCGAGCCGCCGCGTGCCCGGCAGGGTCCGACGGGTGGTCCCCACGCTGACGCGTAGCAGGTCGCCGACGCGGAGCCCAACCGCCGCGGCCCGGTCCCGCCAACCAGCGGTGTAGTCGGTTCTGGGCAGCAGCATCGGCAGTGCCCGGATCAGGTGCGGGGCGGTGCGGGTCATCAGGACGTGACGTTCGACCGCGCTCTCGTGGGCGATGCGAACCTGACCGTGGGCGAGGTAGCGCAGTCCACCGTGGACCAGTTTGGAACTCCAGCGGGACGTGCCGTGGGCCAGGTCCTGGGCTTCGACGGCGGCCACGGAGAGGCCACGGCTGGCCGCGTCCAGCGCCACGCCCGCGCCGGTGACGCCGAGCCCGACGACGAGGAGGTCAACGGCGGCACCGTCGGCCAGTTCGGCGAGTTCCCGGTCCCGGCGCGGCCCGGTCAGCGTGGCGTCCATGCCCACACCCCCTTGCAAAGAAGTGACACTGGATGTCACTGTGTCACACATGAATGGAGCTGGGGAAGACGCCGACCGATGGACCCGCTGGGGGTCGGCCTCACGAGCACAACCCCTGCCGGACTCCGCGTCGGAGCTCCTGGCGCAGCTACTGGAGCTGACACCCGGGCCCCCAGCCGTACCCCTGCCCGACGTCGCGATGCCCGCGGCCGAACCCGGCGGCGCGGTCCTGGCCGCACTCCGGGAGACCGTCGGCACCGAACACGTGCTGACCTCCCAGCCGATCCGGGCCCGTCACGCGACCGGCCTGTCCACACCCGACCTACTCCGACGGCGCCGGGGCCGGCTCCACCACGCCCCACAGGCGGTGGTCCGCCCGGCCGACCACGCCGAGGTCCTCGCCCTACTCGAGCTCTGCTCCCAGCACCGGGTGGCCGTGGTCCCCTTCGGTGGTGGCACCTCGGTCGTCGGCGGACTGACACCTACCGCGCCGGCCCACGTCACCATCGACCTGAGCCGGTTGGACCGGGTCCTCGCCGTGGACGCCATCTCCCGCACCGCGACCCTCCAGGCGGGACTTCCCGCCCCCCGCGCCGCCGAGTTGCTCGCCGAACACGGACTCACCCTCGGCCACGTTCCGCAGTCCTACGAATACGCCACCATCGGTGGCTTCGCCGCCACCCGCTCCTGCGGGCAGGCGTCAACCGGGTACGGCCGCTTCGACGACCTGGTGACCGCCCTGACCGTCGCCACCCCCCGCGGCACCATCCGGGTGGGACGCGCCCCCGCCTCCGCCGCCGGCCCCGACCTGCGCCAGCTCTTCCTGGGCAGTGAAGGAAGCCTGGGCGTCATCACCGACGTCACCGTGCGGGTACGACCGATCCCGGCGCAGACCCACTACGAGGGCTGGCGGTTCGACTCCTTCACCGCCGGGCTGCACGCCATCCGGAAACTGGCACAGGACGGGCCGCAGGCCACGGTGCTGCGGCTCTCCGACGAGGTCGAGACCCTGGTCGGGGCGAGCGGTCAGAGCCAGTCCGACGGCGGCTGCCTCCTGGTCATCGGGTACGAGGGCGAGCAGGTTCACGCCACCGCCGAGACGGCCGCCGCGGTGCTGGCGGCGCAGGGCGGCCAACCGCTGGGCGCCGAGCCGGGACGGCAGTGGCTGCAGCACCGCTTCGACGCTCCGTACCTGCGCGACGCGCTGCTGGACGCGGGGGCCTTCGCGGAGACCCTGGAGACCGCGGCGTACTGGTCTCGGCTGCCCGAGGTGCACGAGCGGGTCCGGGCGGCGATCCTGGACGCGCTGCCGGAGGGCGCGCTGGTACTGGCGCACGTCTCCCACGTCTACGAGACCGGCGCCTCGCTGTACTTCACCGTGATCTGCTCCCCCGGCTCCGATCCGATCGACCGGTGGCGCACCGCGAAGGCGGCGGCCAGCGACGCGATCGCCCGCGCCGGGGGCACCATCACCCACCATCACGGAGTCGGCACCGACCACCGCGACTGGTATGCGGCCGAGATCGGGGAGCTCGCCGTTGACCTGCTCCGCACGGTCAAGCGGCAGCTGGATCCGGCCGGCATCCTCAACCCCGGCATCCTGGTGCCGTAGCCGTACCAGCTCGGTGCTGGGCCACACCGAGCCGGCTAATCAGCGCGGGATGGGCACGCCACCCGGGCAGGCCAGCCGAGGAACCGGTCGAACAGATCGGCGGCGCTGCCCGTGACGCTCGCGTTGTGCCGGTGCAGGTCGTCGATCGCGTCGTGCAGGCAGCCAGCCAGGTAGAGGAACAGGCTCACCCGCGCTTCTCGATACTCAGCCAGGAGCGCAAGCTTCGCCGCGCCGCAGGGCCACGGCTGCCCGCATCGGTGGCACAGCCAGAACGGACGCAGCGGCAGATGCTCCGACGACATCTTCGGCCCGACCGCAACCGGAGGCACGCCATGCCTGCTCATCGACGCTCGCTGTCCCGCGCCTGACGCTCAAACACGATCCGCCACACGTGCGTCAGCAGTGGCGGATCAGCCGAGCACGGCCGCGTCGATGCCGGGACCGGCGCTGTGCGGTCTGCCGTCAGTTCGCCGGTCGCAGCGTACCGAGACACATACGTCGTCATCGCCGGCATCCGAACAACGCGTGTGCGCGGTGGGCTTGCCGGCATGCCGGCAAGCCCACCGCCGTCGGCCGGCGGCTGGGAGCAGACCGCCGGTCACCCACCCACGCAGCCCCGCTGGCGGTACGCGAATGGGGAGTCACCGTGCGGTCGACGGAGTGCCCGGCACAAGCCCTGGCCGGTGGTTTGGGTCCCATTCCGACCTGTCCCCGATCGACACGTCCATCTGGATCTCCCTGCCGTAAGGTTGCCGCTGGCCCACCGGCGCACCGCTTGGATCGGTTGCGTCGGCACAACCAGGCTGGCCCAGTCGGCGCACGGCCGGAATGTCTCGGCGATGCACCCGCGGTGCACCTACCGTCACCCCATGTGCGGCTAGCATCACCTCCACCGATGACTGTCCGTTCCGGAAGGACGTGCAATGGCGACGGTGACGACCTGGACCGGCCGGGACGCCAACGCGCTGCGACATGCGTTACGGATGAGCATGACCGGGTTCGCCGAGCACCTCGGCGCGGCGCGGCGGACCGTGGCCAAGTGGAGCAGCCAGGGCGACAAGGTGCTTCCCCGCGCCGACATGCAGGCCGCGCTCGACACCGTGCTGTCCCGAGCCACACCTGAGGCACGGGAACGCTTCGAGGCCCTGCGTACGGTGGGCACCAGCGGTACAGCTGCGGGTGCCGCACGGCCGGGTGCCGGCGGGCATGCGGATACTGGCGATGGCGGAGACCGCGACTCGGATTCTGGGGGTGAGGTGCGACGGAGAGCCCTCCTACGCGGAGTAGCGATCGGCGTCGCTGCCATGCCCAACGTCGCTCCATTGCTCGACGCGCTCTTCTCGCCCGCTCCCGCAGCGGATGCGGCTCTCACCTTTCCGCAGTTCTCCCGATCCGTCGCCGCCGCCAAGGTCGACTATCAGGCCTGCCGGTACGAACGGGTACTCGACCGACTCGTGATGCTATTGCCCTGCCTCGAAGCGGTGCGATCGGGCGCGACGGGTGAGCAACGGCAACGCGTCGAGGTCCTGGCAGCTGACCTGTACCACGTCGTCGGCAGCGTCCTGCTGAAAGTGGGCGACCGCGGGCCGGCCCTGGTAGCAGCCGAACGGAGCACCCGCGCCGCTGCCCTGAGCCAGGACCCGGTGGCGATTGCCGCGAGCGCCCGGATCATGACCCATGCGCTGATGGGCAACGGCCACGACGACCAGGCAGTCACCCTCGCCGCGAAAGCGGCCGACTCACTCGACCGGGACACCCGCCTCGCGTCGACCGATGCGGTGGCCGTCTACGGTGCCCTCGTCCTTCGAGGGGCCATCGCCGCCGCCCGCCGAGACGACCGGGACACCGCCTACGCGATGCGCGATGGAGCGACCCGCGCCGCGACCCACCTCGGCTACGACGGCAACGATCGGTGGACCGGTTTCGGCGCCGCCAATGTCCTGCTCCACCAGGTCACCATCGCGCTGGCCCTCGGCGATGCCGGCACCGCCATCGCGGTCGCCCGCACCGTTCCTCTCGACAAGGTGACGCTGGTAGAACGCCGGGCATCGCTGTATGTGGACGTGGCACGCGCCTACACCCAGTGGGGCCGCTACGAACACGGCCTCCACGCGCTGCGCAACGCCTACGAGGTGGCACCCGAGGAGATCCGCTGTCGGCCGAACGTCCACCGCGTCGCCAGCGACCTCGCCATTCTCGCCACCGGCTCCACCCGCACCGCCGCTGTCGACTTCGCCCAGAGCGCCGGGATCGCGCGGTGATCGGCGGACACCTCCAGATCGTTGTCTGCGGCGCCGGCCCGGCGACCAACGCAGCCCAGCTGGTCAAGGCCGCACAGGGCCGATCCTGGACAGCCACGGTCACCGCCACACCGAGCGCGATGAACTTCATCGAGCCGCAGCCACTCGAGAGCCTCACCGGCCATCCGGTCCGGTCGACCTACCAATCGTCACCCGGCACCCGCCGGTCGCTGCCCGCCACCAACGCCCTGGTCATCGCCCCCGCGACCTACAACTCAATCAACAAGATCGCCCTCGGTCTGGCGGACAACTACGCCATGACCTCAGTCGCCGAGCTGATCGGCAGGCAGGTACCGACCGTCGTCGTCCCGTTCGTCAACGCTGCCCTCGCCGCCCGGGCGCCGTTCCGGCACGCCGTGGCCAGCCTCCGCGACGAGGGGGTACACGTCCTACTCGGCCCCGACGACCAATGGGAACCGCACCCGCCCGGCAGCGGCAACGAGCGGCAGCAAGCGTTCCCCTGGACAACAGCGTTCACGACAGCGGTCCGGCTCGCCCACGAACCTCGACCGCCTGCTACCGGCCACCTCTGAGCATGCAGGAGATCAGCGGGATGAGTTCTGGTCCGGCCGCAGGTAGCCGTCCACCAACCGGGCCAGCTCCCGGTCCAGGCTGGCGGCGGAGAGACCGTCGGCGACGGTCCGAGCGGAGAGCACGAAGGACTGCGTGGTCAGCAGGACAACCCGGGCCATGGTCTCGGCCTCGCCGGACCGGACCGAGCCGTCGGCCCGGCCATGGGCGACGGCGTCCACCAGGAAGCGCAACATCTCCTCCTGGCCCGCACCCCGCCGGTCGAGGAGGTACGGGATCAGCACCTCCGGATCAACGTCGCGGATCTTGCACAGCAACGGGTGTTCCCGCATCACCCGCGCTCCCGCCACCACCCGCTCGACCAGGCGGGATCGGGCGTTTCCGGTGCCCTCGTCGGTCGCCGTGGCCAGCAGCACATGCTGCCACTCCCGGGTCATCAGATCGCCGATCAGCGACTGCGCGTCCGGCCAGCGCCGGTAGACGGTCATCCGGGAAACCCCGGCGCGACGCGCCACGTCGGTCACGGTCGTGCGACGTACGCCATAGGCGAGGACACAGTCATGGGCGGCGTCCAGAACCGCGTCCTCGATGCCACGCTCGCCGGTCCTACTCCGCTCCACCACGCCGAATGTCTACCATCCCCCGCTGCTACGGATTCTGGCCAACCGGCCCCTCCGACCGGGCTCTGGTACGGGTCACCAGAAAGCCGAAGGCCGCGGCGGTGAAGAACATGACGATGCCGTAGACCGCACCGGGGATGGCCATCCGGGTGTTGTCGAGCAACGCCGGGCTGAGCGCGACGGTGATCGCCAGGGTGCTGTTGTGGATGCCGATCTCGAATCCGGACGCGGTCGCGGCGCCCCGATCAACCCCGGCCAGCCGGGGCACCCCGTAGCCGACCGCGAGGCTGAGCACGTTGAACGCCAACACCACCAGACCGACCGAGACGAAGTAGTCGGCGAGATTCTCCCGTTCGTTCAGCACCGCGCCGACGACCACCGCGACGAGCACCACAACCGACAGGACCCGGACCGGCCGGTCCAGGCGTACGGCGGCGTGGGGCGCCCGGGCCCGGATCAGCATGCCGATCACGACCGGGATGAGCACGATGGCGAAGACCTGCAGCACCTTGTCGAACTGCAGACCCAGGCCCCCGCTGTCGGCGAGGAAGTACGCCGCCGAGAGGTTGACCACGATCGGCAGGGTGACCACGGCCAGCACCGAGTTGATGGCGGTCAGGGTGATGTTGAGGGCGACGTGCCCGCCGAACAGGTGGCTGAAGAGGTTGGCGGTGGTGCCCCCGGGCGATGCGGCCAGCAGCATCATCCCGAGGGCGAGCTCCGGGGCCAGGCCGAAGGCGAGCACCAGCCCGAAGCAGAGCGCCGGTAGCACCAGCACCTGACACACCAGGGCGATGAGGGCGGCTTTCGGATATCGGGCCACCCGGCGAAAGTCCGCCACGGTCAGCCCGAGGCCCAGGCCGAGCATGATGATGCCGAGTGCGACGGGCAGTCCGATCAGGGTCAATGCCGAGTCCATGGCAGCACATGATCAACCCTCACGTTCGCCGCCGCAATCCCCCGGGCGGCTCGCGCTGCCCGGCCTGGGCCCGCGTCAGCCGTTGGCCACGAGGTCCCCGCAGCTCGTCTCGTTCGGCAGCAACGGTCGCAGCTGCACCGTCCAGCTCTTGCCGTCCGAGGTCCACGGCGCCGCCGCGGTGCTCTCCTCCGCCGCCGCGAGCAGCGTCTGCAGCTCAGCTCCGGTGACGGTCACACAGCCCGGCCCGTTGTCGGAACCGAGGGGCTCGCCGGGCAACGTCGGCCCGGGCCAGGCCACCTCGGGCTGGCCGAGGCCCTCGGGGTCGGTGAACGGTACCGCGACGCCCGCGACCACGGTGGGCACGTAGGGCTTCGCGCTGTCCCCCTTGGTCGGCGCCAGCAGACCCGAGTCGCTGGTGAGTGACGCGACGAACGCCCGCAGCCGCGTCCGGGCCGCCCGCTGGTCGGCGGTGAGGCCGTACGCGCCGTCGCCCGCCTCGGTGAGAGCCGGGACGTCGATCTGCTCGGTGCCGTTCGCGCCACGTACCGTGAATCGGGCTGTCTGGGCGTCGGCGATCGTCGGAGTGCCGAAGTCCACCGCGCCGTCCACGCCCGCGGCCCGCGCCGACTCCAGCAGCGTCGACACGGCCTCGGGGGCGATCGGGTGAACCTGGAGGTTGGGCAGCGCGGGCCCAGGATAGATCAGGATCGTGGGGCCCTCGCTGATCACCCGCCCGTCACCGTAGACGCTGATGGCCGGGATGCGGCTGGCCAGCGCGGACGGCATCCCGAACCCACCGATGGAGGTCATCTGGAACACCACCGCGTCAGCGGGGTGCGACCCCTCCGGCTGGCCGGGACCGTCAGCGTTGGCCGCCTCACCCTGCGGGCCGCAGGCGGTGACGAGCAGGAGCAGCGACACGGCGGGCGCCGTCCAGCGGAGTCGACTATTGGTCATGTCGGATCAGACGTGGCCGGGCGCCGGAAGGTTCCCGTGGGGCGACGATCCCTCGCCGCCCCACCGGCCATCCGGTCAGGTGCGACCGACCACGTCCCGCCGGAACACCAGGCGCGCCACCTGGGCGGTCACCGCGGCAAGCCCGGTTAGTACCAGGACCGCGACCACGCTGACGTCCTCCAACGGATGCTCGCCGACGTGCGCGAAGGGTGACAACCGCACGGCGCTGGTGGGAATCTCGAGGATCGGGGCGAAGTACCCGACAATCAGCCCGTAGCCGAGCACCACCCAGATCAGCGGCAGCACCCGCGGCACCATCGCATAGAGCAACGCGGCGGCGGCGAGGAGCAGCCAGACCGCCGGGGTGTGCGCCACGTGGCCGAGCAGCAGACCACCGAAGGACCCGGCGTCGCCGGTGCTCACCGCCGCCCCAACGCCCATACCGGCGCCAGCGACCAGCAACAGCCACGGTACGCCGACCGCCGTCACCACGAGGTGGCTGCCGATCCAGGCCGAGCGGCTGACCGCCGTCGCGAGGACCGACTCGGCGCGCCCCTCGCTCTCTTCGGCGCGCAGGGTCTGCAGGGCGAGCACCGCGTAGACCCCGACGGCGAGGGCCATGGTCAGGCCCATGGTGCCGAGGTAGCCGTCCAGCAGGTTCTCCGCCCCGCCCATGATGGCGACCATGTCCTCGGGGGCATCGGTGAACCCGTCGAGCAGTGGTTGGGTGAACGAGCCGTAGGCGAGGCCGGCGGCGAGCAGTCCCACAGTCCACCCGATCAGGCTGGCCCGGTGCAGCCGGAACGCGAGCGCGAGCGGCCCGTCCAGCCAGGCCGCCGCCCGGGCCGGGCCCGGGCGGGGCGGCACGAGCCCGGCACCGAAGTCCCGGCGGACGGAGAGCGCGTACCCGGCGGCAGCGGCGGTCGCCGCGAAGGCCAGCGAGATCACCAGGGGCCACCAGCGGTCGTGCACGTACGGCGCGGTCTGCTGGGACCAGCCGAGCGGGGACAGCCAGGACAGCCAGGACGCGCCGCTGCCCTGCACTGCCGCCATGTCACCCAGCCCGCGCAGCACGAACGCGGCTCCGAGCAGGGCACCGGCCGTGCCGGAGGCGGCCCGCGGATACTCCGACAGCTGAACGGTGACGGCCGCGACTCCGGCGAATACCAGCGCCACCGCACCGACCGCGGCGCCGAACAGCAACGACCCGCCGAGGTCGTAGCCCCGGCTGGCCATCAGGCCACCGATCAGGGCTGCGACGACCACGGCCATCGTGGTGGCGAGCGCCAGCACGGCGGTGAGCTGGGCGTGCCGGCCGACCACGTTGGCGCGGATCAACTCGGCCCGACCGGAGCGCTCCTCCACGCGGGTGTGCCGCACGACGGTCAACAGCCCCATCAGGCCCGCGCCGATGGCCACGTAGAGGCCGTACTGCCCGGCGAGGAAACGCTCGATGGTCAGGTCGTCGAAGCCGAATCCCGGGCCGCCGAAGAGCGCACCGGCCGGGCTGCCGGAAAAGGCGGTCAGCCCCTCCAGGTCCGCCGGGCTCTCGACGAAGGTCTCCAGCGCGGTGGCGAAGTATCCCATCAGCAGTGCCAGGCCGAGGGTCCAGGCCGGGAAGCGGATCCGGTCGCGGCGCAGCATGAACCGCAGCAGGGTGCCGGTCCCGGTGACCCGGCCGCCGCCCCGGCCGCGCGTCGCGACCACCGGACGGCGCACCATCACGGTGGCCATCACGCCACCGCCCCGTGGCGGGCCGGCTCATCGCCGTAGTGCCGCAGCAACAGCTGTTCCAGGGTCGGTGGCCGGACGGTCAGCCCGCGTACGCCGAGGTCGCCGAGCCGCCGGATGACGACGGCGAGGTGATCGCCGTCAACCTCGAAGCGGACGTGCCCGTCGATGTCCTGCAGCCCGTGCACGCCGGCCAGGGTGGCGAGCGAGGCGGCCGGACTGTCGACGATCGCGTCCACGGAGGTCCGGGTCAGGTGACGCAGTTCGGTCAGGGAGCCGGTCTCGACGATCCGCCCCTGCCGGATGATCGAGATCTGGTCGGCCAGCACCTCGACCTGGGCGAGGATGTGGCTGGAGAGCAGGACGGTCCGGCCGGCCACGCAGGCCTCCCGGATGCACTCCTGAAACACCGCCTCCATCAGCGGGTCCAGCCCGGCGGTCGGCTCGTCGAGCAGCAGCAGGTCCACGTCGCTGGCCAGCGCCGCGATCAGGGCGACCTTCTGCCGGTTGCCCTTCGAGTAGGTCCGCCCCTTCTTACGCGGATCGAGGTCGAAGCGTTGGCACAGCTCGTCGCGGCGAACCGGGTCGGTCCCGCCGCGCAGGCGGGCGAAGAGGTCGATCGCTTCGCCGCCGGTCAGGTTCGGCCACAGTTCCACGTCGCCGGGGACGTAGGCGAGCCGGCGGTGCAGTCGCACCGCGTCGGCCCACGGATCACCGCCGAGTAGCCGGACCCGGCCGCGGTCGGCGCGGAGCAGCCCCAGCAGGATCCGGATGGTGGTGGACTTGCCGGCACCGTTGGGGCCGAGGAAGCCGTGCACGGTACCGGTCTCGACCTGCAGGTCGAGACCGTCCAGTGCCTTGGTGCGGCCGAAGAGCTTGTCGATGCGTTGAATGTCGATTGCCGTGGTCATGGTCGTAGACCTCGTTCGGGGGAGGACCCGGGCACGGTGAAGCCCCAGGGTTGGTCTGATGTCGCCGGTCACGCGGAGGGCCACGAAGAGTCGGTGGGTGGCCGCCGTGGAGAAATTCACGCCGGGGGGCGTGACAGCCGGTACGCAGTTCCTTTTGCGTCGCCCGCCGCGGGCGGATCCGGGACGTACATCAGATAGTCGTCGAGCATCGAGCGGTCGACGTGCAGCCCTTGGGTGGAACGCCCGAGGGCCGGCGTCTCGAAGCCCCCGCCAACCGATGCCACTCCGCTAGATTAAACAGTCGTTCAATGGTTGGGCAAGCGCATAGCGGCCGACAGTCCACCCGCCGCCGGACGCCCTAGGTTGGGCTGATGTCCCGCCCCACGCCCTCCGCCGATCTCCCCACCGCCGCACCGAACCCGCTTGCCCAGCTCACGCTGGACCAGCTCCGGCGACGCACCAGCGTGAAGTGGGGCAGATACGCCCCGGACATGCTTCCGCTCTGGGTGGTGGAGATGGACGTCCCCCTCGCCCCCGCCGTTACCGACGCGCTCCAGCGCGCCATCGCGCTCGGCGACACCGGCTACGCCCACCCGACGGGGTACGCGGAGGCGTTCGGCGAATTCGCCGCCGAACGCTCGGGCTGGACCGACTTCTCCCCCGGCCGAACCGCGGTGGTACCCGACGTGATGCTGGGCATCGTCGAGGTGCTCCGGCTGGTGACCGACCCCGGCGACACCGTGGTCGTCTGTTCCCCCGTCTACCCGCCCTTCTACGCGTTCGCCCGCCACGCCGGACGGCAGGTGGTCGAGGCCCCGCTCGGAGCCGACCTACGAATCGATCTCGCGGCCCTCAAGGAGGCCTTCCGGCGTGTCCCTCAGCTCCGGGAACGCCTTCGGCACTGGTGGAGCGGGCTGGGTCCGACTGAACCTCGCCACCTCCCCCGCCAACCTCACCGACGCCGTCACCCGGATGGGTCGGGCCGCCCAGGAGGCGGGAGCCGCCGCCGCAAAGTGATCCCCCACAGTTGGCGACCCGAAACGGCGAGAGAGCGACGTGCCGGGAAGGTCGTACGCTACCGTTCAGCACGATGCTCAGCCGTCCCGTACGGGCATTTTTGTGCCCGTCGTTCGCGCCGAACGGCGACCCCCGGAGGTACCCACCGTGACCGACGACACCGATGTCACCTCGTGGGCTCTCCAGGCAGGACGCGGTGACCAGGCGGCTGCCGCCGCCTTCATCCGGGCGACCCAGCAACAGGTTCGGCGCTTCCTGGCCGCCCTGATCTCCCCCGCCGAGGCGGATGACCTGGCGCAGGAGACCTACCTGCGCGCGCTGCGGTCGCTTCCCTCATTCGCCGGCCGCTCCTCAGCGCGTACCTGGTTGTTCAGCATCGCCCGGCGGGTCGCCGTGGACCACGTGCGAACCGCCACGTCCCGCCCGCGGACGGTCCCGATGACCAGCTCACACGACCTCGCCGACGCCGACGAGAGCGGCTTCGACCAGCAGGTGACCCTGGAGCAGATCATCGCGGCGCTCCCGACCGACCGCCGGGAGGCCTTCGTCGTCACCCAGGTTCTCGGCCTCTCCTACGCCGAGGCCGCACAGGTGTGCGGCTGCCCGGTCGGCACGATCAGGTCACGGGTGTCCCGGGCTCGGGAGGAGCTGGTTGTCGCGCTACAGGCCCGCTCCGGCGGATCGGACCGCCACCCCGCAGCCGGCTGAAGACCTTCCCGTCCCGGGCGGGAACCAGCGCCGACACCGGTCCGACTACCGGTACATGGGGTGTGAGCAGTGGCGCGAGGTGTTGTCGGCGCAGTTGGACGGGGAGGAGACCCCGGCTGAGCGGGCAGCAGCCGACTCCCACCTGGCCAGCTGCGGTGCGTGCCAGACGTGGTTCGACCAGGCGGCGGCGATCACCCGACGGGCCCGGCTGTCGGTCAGCGTGGTCGGCCCCGACCTCACCGACGCGGTCCTGGCCGCGCTCCCCGCAACGACCCCGGCGGCGGCCCCGACGGGGGTGACGACGCGGCCGCCGTGGCGACAGCGGCTGGTCATCGCCCTGCGGGCAGCGCTCGGGCTGACGGGGGCGCTGCAGGTCACACTGGGTCTGACGCAGGTCGGTCAGGCGGCGGCGGGCCCGCACATCCACGCCGGCGGGCCGTTGGCCTCGGGCCACCTCTGGCACGAGGCAGCGGCGTGGAACATCGCCGTCGGTGCCGGGTTCCTGTTCGTGGCCGCCCGCCGCACCCCGCCGACCGGGCTGCTACCCATGTTGAGCGCCTTCGTCGGCACCCTGGTGCTCTTGTCGGTCAACGACCTGATGACCGGCCGGGTGGAGACCGCCCGGCTGGTCAGTCACGGATTCCTCTTCGTTGGCTACGCGATCGTCGTGGCCATGTCCCGGCCAGGCCTACACCCGGACGGCCCGCCCACCGACCTTCGCCCTGATCGGCCCCGCTGGCGCATCCCGGCCGAGGATGAGCCGCCCCCACCGGGTCTGCGGCTCGTACCCCCGCCGTTTCCGGGCTCGGCGTGCCATCGGGACAACGCTGCGGCCTGAGCGTCGCGATCCCGGTGAAGTTGCTAACCGAATCACGGGGAACTTTCCCGCCCTGCCTCACCGACCAACAGGCAAACCGTACTCAGAGAGGTCTACATGCCCATTAACGTCACCGGTCGGCGCCTACGCCCGGCCGCCCTGGTCGCCGCTGCCCTGCTGACCGCCGCCATGACCGGTTGTGGCTCGTCCGGCGACTCGTCGGCGACCAACCCCACCCCGTCGGAGTCGGCCGTTCCGGCGGCGGATGCCCCCGCCGACGTGGTCGGAGTCAACGACCCGTGGGTGAAGGCCGCCGACAAGGGGATGACCGCGGCGTTCGCCACCCTGGTGAACGAGAGCGACGCCGACGTGACCCTGACCGGCGTCAGCACCGAGGTGTCGCCGATGGAACTGCATGAGATGGCCATGAAGGATGGGGAGATGGTCATGCAGGCCAAGGAGGGCGGCATCGTGATCAAGGCGAAGAGCAGCCACATGCTCGAGCCCGGCGGCGACCACCTCATGATGCTGGATCTGAAGCGACCGGTACAGGCCGGGGATGAGCTGACCTTCACCCTCACCTTCGCCGATGGGCGGACCCAATCGTTCACGGCGGTGGCGAAGCCGTTCACCGGTGCGGAGGAGAGCTACAACCCCGAGCACGGTATGCCGGACATGTCCATGAGCCCCAGCGCCGCGTCATGACTGGGAGCGGCCCCCGCGCGGTGAGCCGACGCGGTCTGCTCGCGGGCGGTGCCCTGGCTGCCGGTGGCGCGCTCGGCGCCGCCGTGGCCGTCACCGCCGTCGGCTCCGACGACCCCGCGACCCGCCCCGCCGAGATGACGCCGGTGGCGGAGATCGGGCTCGCCGTCGAACCGTTCCACGGCACCCGCCAGGCGGGGGTCGCCACCGAACCGCAGGCGCATGCGGCGTTCGTCGCGCTCGCTCTCCGGCCGGAGACGGACCGGGAGGCGCTGGGACGGATGCTGCGACTGCTCTCCGACGACGCCGCCCGCCTCACCCAGGGCCGTCCCGCCCTGGCCGACACCGAGCCGGAGCTCGGGCTACTGCCAGCCCGGCTGACCGTGACCTTCGGCTTCGGCCCCGGCTTCTACCAGGCGGCCAACCTCGACGAACGGCGGCCACCATCGGTGGTCGCCCTCCCGGCACTGCGCATCGACCGACTCTCCCCCCACTGGTCCGGCGGGGACCTGCTGCTGCAGATCTGCGCCGACGACCCGCTGACCGTCGCGCACGCCCAGCGGGTACTGGTGAAGGACAGCCGCCCCTTCGCCACCGTCGCCTGGGTACAGCAAGGCTTCCGGCGCGCGGCCGGAGCCGAGCCGGGGCGCACCCAGCGCAACCTCTTCGGCCAGCTCGACGGCACCGCCAACCCGAAGCCGGGCACTCCCCTGGAGACCGCGGTGTGGGTACCGGACGGGCCGTCGTGGCTACGCGACAGCACCACCCTGGTCATCCGGCGGATCAGCATGAACCTGGAGACGTGGGACCTCCTCGGCCGCACCGATCGAGAGTTGTCCGTGGGCCGCCGGCTCGACACCGGCGCGCCGTTGACGGGCACGGACGAACACGACGAGCCCGACTTCGACGCCCTCGGGTCGGGCGGGCTCACCGTCATCCCGGACTTCTCGCACCTGACCCGCTCCCACGTCACCGAGGACCGGCTCCGGATTCTGCGCCGCCCCTACAATTACGACGGCGTGCCCGGTGCCGACGGCACTGCGGACAGCGGCCTGATCTTCGCCTCGTACCAAGCCGACATCACCCGTCAGTTCCTACCCATCCAACGACGCCTGGCCGAACGGGACCTACTCAACGAGTGGACCACCCCGATCGGCTCCGCCGTCTTCGCGATCCCACCCGGCTGCCCCGAAGGCGGCTGGATCGGCCAGCAACTGCTCGGCTGACCTCGACAGGAGAACCATGCGGACCAACACCCGCCCGAGACCCGCCGGCTTCCTCGCCGCCGTCCTCGCCGCCGCCGCGCTGCTACTCGTACCGGCTTCCCCGGCCGCCGCGCACAATTCCCTCAAGGCCACCACCCCGGCCAAGAACGCCGAGCTGGACAAGGCGCCGACCGAGATCACCCTGGAGTTCCTCCAGAAGCTGGATCCGGCGTTCACCACCATCGTCCTCTCGGACGCCGCAGAGCAGAAGGTCCCCACCGGTGAACCCGTGGTCACCGGGGCAGCGGGCACGATAAGCATCGATGCGCCTCTGGTGAACGGCACCTACACCGTCGCGTACCGGGTCGTCTCCGCCGACGGACACCCGGTCCAGGGCTCGTACGCGTTCACCGTCGCCGATCCCGCTGGCGCCGAGGCGCCGGTTCCGACGCCGGCAGAGTCGTCCCCCGCGGCCGAGCCCACCACACCGCCGACGGAGTCCGCGTCGGCCAGCCCGGTGGCGGCGACCGACGGCGGCGGCAGCGGGACCGGCCCGGCGGCGGTGATCGGCGGCGGGATCCTGGTGGTCCTGCTAGCCGGCGGCCTGGTGCTACTACGCCGCCGACGCGGCACGGCCTGACCAACGGGCGCCAACGGGCGCCGAGCACCGCTCGGTGCCCGTTGGCGCCGCTGTCCCAGCGGGATCAGCACCGTTGCCGTGGCCCGGCACGGCGTGACCGCTGCCCCGGCCACGCCGCGCGTCGGGTTGCGGCGATCACCGGTCGTCCGACGCGGCATCGTTGCGCGGCGCGGCATCGTTGAGTAGCGCGGAGAGTTCGGCCACCGCGCGCGGGCGGGCCCCCGCCAGCTCCGGAATCCGGTCCAGGAGCCGGTGCACCAGCGGCGCCCACGCCGGCGCCAGGTGTGCCGCCGCGAGCAGCGCCGGATCGGCCAGGCCATCCACCGTTGCTACGGTGCGCACCCCGCCGCCAGCGACCACCGCCACCGCGTCCGCCCAGCGGAAGGCGAGGTCGACATCGTGGGTGGAGAGCACCACCGTCGTACCCGCTGTGTGCAGGTCGTCCAGGGTACGCAGCAGTGCTTCCACCCCGGCTGGGTCAAGCCCGGCGGTCGGTTCGTCGAGAATGAGCAGCCGCGGGTGCATCGCCACCGCACCGGCGATGGCCACCCGTTTGCGCTGGCCGTAGGAGAGCAGATGGGTGGGCCGCTCAGCGATCGCCGACACACCGAGCGCCGCCAGCGCCGCGTCGCAGCGCCGCCGAACCTGCTCGGCCGGGAGCCCCAGGTTGACCGGCCCGAAGGAGACATCCTGCCGGACGTTGGCGGAGAAGAGCTGGTCGTCCGGGTCCTGCACCACCAGTTGCACCTGCTGCCGCAGCTCCCGTAGGCCGGCCCGGGTATACCGGACCGGGATGCCGCCGACAGCGACCTGGCCCCCGGCGGGCCGCAGCGCGCCGGCCGCCAGCCGGAACAGCGTGGTCTTGCCGCCACCGTTCGGGCCCAGCACGGCCAACCGCTGCCCCGGGTCGACCCGAAGGTCGACCCGGGCCAGGATCGGCCGACGCGGCTGGTAGGCGAAGCTGACGTCGTCGAACTCCAGCAGTGGGGCGTTCACCAAGGGGACACCAATCCAGCACTGAAAGTAACGATCGCGCCAAGCAGCATCGCGGTCGCCGCGACGAACGGCACCGACACCCGACGGGCCGCCACCTGCACGGCGAGTGAACCGGTGTAGCCCCGCACCGCCAGTCCCTCCTCCAGCCGCCGCGCCCGGTGCATCGCCCGGACGAACACCGCCCCCGCCTGACCGGCCAGGGAGCGGTAGGCGGTCCGCCAGGTACGGAAGCCAAGCCGGGCCGCCTGCGCCTGCCGGACCGCACGCACGCTCTCCACCAGCAGGAAGAGCATCCGGTACGTCAGCGCGGCAACCTCGGTCACCGCCGGAGGGATCCCCAGCCGGTGCAGTCGTGGCAGGACATCCGACAACGGTGTGGTGGCGGTGAACAGCAACAGACAGGTCAACGCCGCCACGGAACGGCCCGCGGTCTGCGCCGCCACCGGCAGGCTGGCGGGGTCGATGGCCAGTCGGGCCGGAGCCGGCATCGACACCAGTAACGGAACCGTCGACGTGACCACGAAAAGCAGCGGCACCCGGGCCGCCCGCAGCACCACGACCAGTGGTACCCGTGCGGCGGCCAGCAGCACCACCGCCGCACCACCGGACAGGAGCGCGCCGGGCCAGGCGGGCAGGGCCACCGCGCAGATCAGCAGCCCGAGCGCGAGCAGCGCCTTCTCGGCGGGGTGCCGATTTCGCCAGGGCCCGGTGTGCGCGGCGATGTCGAGGGCGAACACGCTAGCCGCGCTGCCGGCCGGCAGCGTCGCGCAGCCGCTGCCGGGTCCGGGCAACACCGAAGCAGTAGCCGAGCAGACCGGCCCCGAGCGCGGCCTGGAGGGCGAAGAACGCCGACTCCAGCTCGGCCGACGGCGGCTCGTAGATCGGTGAGAACCATGGCTGGTAGTCGGGGTGGTCGTCCACAATGGCCTGCTCGGCAAGGGCGTCCGCCCCGGAGAAGGGTTCCTCCCCCGACCCGAGGCCGAACGCCAGCGGCACCACCGCCAGGAGCAGCACCGCGAGCAGCAGTAGCAGGTTGACCAAGGAGAAGCGCCTCATACCCGTACCTCCGCCGCCGGGCGCAGCAGGCCGAGCCGACGCAGGTCATCCCCGCTGGTCCGACTCAGCAGGCGGACCACCAGCACGGTCAGCAGTCCCTCGCTGATCGCCAGTGGGATCTGGGTCACGGCGAAGATCCCGCCGAACTTCGCCAACGCACCGACGATGCCGGACATCGGGTCGGGGAACGCCAGGGCCAACTGGACGACGGTGACCCCGTACGTTGCCAGGCTGCCCAGGGCCGCAGCGGCGAACACCGCCGGGCCCAGGCCGCCACCAGCGCGACGGACCACTGTGTAGCTCCCATACGCTACCCACGGGCCGACGATCGCCATCGAGAAGATGTTCGCGCCCAGGGTGCTCAGCCCGCCGTGGGCCAGCAGCAGCGCCTGGAACAACAGCACGATGCCGCCCAGCACGCTCATCACCGGCGGTCGGAACAGCACCGCCCCCAGCCCGGTGCCGGTCGGGTGGGAGCTCGACCCGGTCACCGACGGGATCTTCAATGCGGACAGCGCGAAGGTGAAGGCACCGGCTGCCCCGAGCAGCAGTTTCGATTCTGGATCTGCACGGACCTGCCGGACCAGGGCCCGGCTCCCGTGGACGACGAATGGCGCGGACACGACGAACCATGCCGCCGCCTGTTCCGGAGGGAGATACCCCTCGGCGATATGCATCGAATGACCTTCCCTTCCAGCACCTCGTGGATGAGATCCGTGTCAAGGCCGGTCTCCTGGCTTCCGGATCGACGTTCACTCCAGCCTTCCCAGGCCTGGCGGGGCCCAGTGGCATAGTCAGAGATCACTACCCGGTCACAGTGGCGAGGGCCGCGCCGGTCTTTCACCGGCTTCCCGTGCACCTTGACGGCGAGAGGCTATCGGGCGCCCGCCCTGACGGCAAGCTGTCGGCTCACGCCGATCGGTACCCGCCTCCGCCGGTCGCCGCGAACCGAACGCCGTTGCTCCGGCCCGAGCCGAGACGTTCAGCCCAGGCCAGAGCCCGGTTTCCTGGCGGTCAGGAGGGCGTAGCCGAGCACACCGTCGGCGACCGCGGCCCGGGCCGCGGCCAGGACCGCCGGGGCCCGGGCGAAGTCCAGGCCGAGCGCCGCCGCCTGATCCGCAGCGGTCAGCCGCAGCACGGTCAGGCGCGCCTCGATCTGGTCGATCATCGTGGTGACGGCGGGGTCGCGCCGTTCGGTGTGGGTTGTCGTCAGCCCCGCGCCGGCCAGCAGGGCGACGTACTCGTCGAGCGGGCGCGCATCGGCAACGCAGGCGATCCACGCGCCCAACCCTTTCAGTTCGGGGGGCAACCGGTCGGGGACGGCGACGACGTCGGCCAACCCCAGTCGACCACCCGGGACCAGTACCCGGGCCAGCTCCCCCGCTGCGGTGGGCTTGTCGGGGAAGGTGCAGAAAGCGCATTCGCAGACCACCACGTCAACCGAGTGTGAGTCGACCCCCAGCCGCTCGGCGTCTCCCTGCCGGAACCGCACCTGGTCGGCGAGCCCAACGGACCGGGCTCCCCGGGTGGCCGCCGCGACGTTGGGACCGGCGAGGTCCACACCGGTCACCGTGCAGCCGTACTCGGACGCCAGCAGCAGCGCGCTGGCACCCCGTCCGCTCGCCACGTCGAGCACACGTTCACCGCTGGTCAGCGCCAGTCGGGCGGCGAGTCGGCGGGTCAGCGACGAGCCACCGGGATGGTACGCCTCGCCGAGGAGCAGGGCGACCAGGTCCGAACCGTAGACCGCGGCGCAGCAACCCTTCGGGTACGCCGCGGGCTCACCCGTCGTCACCGGATCCGCCGCCCGACGTTGGTGGCGTCCGGTGCCACCCGCCGCCCGCCGGCGATGCCGTCGGAACGCTGGGCGACCTTGGACCCGTACGGGGAATCGGTGATCATTGAGCGCAGCGCGAGTGCGTTGGGCACCACGTCGGCGACCGGCACCCCGGACATCTGCTCGCGGACCTGTTCCCGGTAGCCGACCGAGTTGTAGGCGCAGAACGGAATCAGTCTGCCGTCCGGAGTGATCTCCTCGACGCAACACTTCATCAGCTGCCGCACGTTGAGGGTGTACGGGTCCTGGAAGTCCTGGATCACGATCATGAAGGCCCGGTCGGTCAGATTCGCCACCGCCTCGGGTAGGTTGACGCCGCAGGCGTCGGCGCAGTCCAGCGCCGCGGCAGTCTGGGCGAGGCGCGCGCTGGTCGTGTCGGTGCCCATGAAAGCCGACGCCGACCAGAGCTTCTCCAGCGCTTCTCGGACAGCGGGGTCTGGCACCACCCGGTTGGCGACGTAGTCGAGGTGTTCGGCAACATCGAGCAGCCGGGGAATCGGCACCACCGCGAAGTCCTCGGCGCCGGGCGTGCCCGAGGTGAGCAGATAGGTGATCGACCGGCAGGTCGGAAAGCAGCACGGCACCGGGAAGAAGTCCTCGGCCCGGAACCAGTCGGGTCGCTGCCGCGCGACGAGGTGAATGATGTCGGAGTTGGTCAGCCGGGTCAGCGGGTCGAAGGGCGTGTGTCGGCCGGAGTGGGTGACCGGCTGGAACGAGACGCTGCGCACCGCCGGGTGCGCGAGGCCGTGGCTGATGATGGCACCGAGTTCGTGCTCGTTGAGCCCCCGTTCGACCGCGGCCACCAGGGTGACGGTCAGGCCGACCTCGGCGCAGTTGTCCAACGCTCGCTGCTTGATCTCGCGCAGGTCCCGACCGCGGATCTCCCGGTGTGTTCGCTCGTCGAACCCGTCGAACTGCAGATAGATGTTGACCGCCCGACCGGGACGGTTCCGCTCGCCGAGCGCTGCCACGAACGCCCGGTCGCTGGCGAGCCGGATTCCGTTGGTGTTCAGATTGACCGCCCGAATCGGGCGGGCCTGTGCGGCGTCAACGAAGTCCAGGATCTGCCGATGGATGGTGGGCTCTCCGCCGGAGAACATCACCACCTCGGCCTCGCCCTCACTCGCCACGAAGACGTCGAGCATCCGCTCACACTGCGCGAGGCTGATGGCGTACCCATCGGGCTGGTGACCGGAGTCGGCGAAGCAGATCGGGCAGTCGAGGTTGCAGCCGGTGTTGACCTCGATAATGCCCAGGCAGGCGTGCTGCTTGTGTTCCGGGCACAGACCGCAGTCCGCCGGGCAGCCGTCGCGCACCTCGGTCTGGAAGGTCAGCGGGATCGTGCCGGGCTTGTTGAATCGGGCACTGTCGAGGTACATCCGCGCGTCGCCGTACACCAACGCCTCGAACTGGCCGTGCTCCGGACAGCGCTTACGGAGATAGACCTTGTCGTCGCGGAGGTTGACCTGCCCGTCGACGACGACCTTGCAGACCGGGCAGATCGACTTTGTGTACTCGACGAACACCTCATCCCGGTCCCGCTTCATGGCTCTCACCATTCCACGCCGCGCCGCCCCGGCGCCCCGGCTTGGTCGAATACTGCCCGGCGTGGGCTGACCGGATCGGCCACAGCTGGCTCGCGCTGGAGGCTGGGTGGAGGGCCACCCCGGCGCGGGCGGGTCAGCGCGACACTGGCACGCGCGCGCGGAGCAGGGCCGCCACCCGCTCACACCACTCGCGATTCTCCTGCTCGAAGCGACGCCCCCGCAGGCAGGTGAGGTACGACCCGATCCGGTCGCTCTCGCGCAGGAACGTCTCCTCGGTCAGGTCACCGCGCAGCTGCCGGAGCGTCCGGTCGAAGAGTTCCACCTTGGCGGCGGCGATGACCGCCCGCTCCTCGAGCTGGGCGATGACCGGTGCCGGGTCGAGCCGGTCCACGGCCTGGACCATGACGAGCAGGTCCTCCCGGATCGACGACGGCTTCGACGGCACGGCGGCGAAGGCGGCCAGTTCGGCGAGGCCGGCAGGGGTGACCGTGAACAGCCGCTTGTTGGGGCGGTCATGCTGGATGACCTGGCGACCGGCGATCAGCCCCGCCCGTTCCAGCTTGGTCAACTCGGCGTAGAGCTGCTGGGGTACCGCGTACCAGAAGTTGGAGCAGGAAACATCGAAGATTTTGGCTAGCTGGTAGCCGCTGTACTCCCCATCGAGCAACACCGCCAACACCGCGTGCCGCAGCGCCATGGCCACACCTCCCGGTCCGGGTGAGGACGGAGTTCGGCGGGCCGGCACCGGGTCGCCGGCCCTTCCCCCGAACCATACTCAATGATATGACTATTCATATTGAGGACTACCGGTGGTAGTCCTCCCGACCGTCGATCCTGCCCACCGGCACCCTGCCCACCGGCACCCTGCTCACCGTCACCACGCGGAACGAGGCGGCCCCCACCGGCCTCTCCCGCGCCCGGGACCCCCGGGGACCTGGAAGGACACCCCAATGAAGCTTGGCTACACGACCGGCTACTGGTCCTCCGGGCCGCCGGAGGGCGTCACGGCGGCGATCGCCGAGGCCGACCGACTCGGCTTCGACTCCGTCTGGGCCGCCGAGGCATACGGATCGGACTGCCTCACCCCACTCGCGTGGTGGGGAGCGAGCACCTCCACCGTCCGCCTGGGCACCAACATCATGCAGATGTCGGCCCGTACTCCGACCGCGGCGGCGATGGCCGCACTCACCCTCGACCACCTCTCCGGCGGGCGGTTCGTCCTCGGGCTCGGCGTCTCCGGCCCACAGGTCGTGGAGGGGTGGTACGGCCAGCCGTATCCGCGCCCGCTGGCCCGCACCCGGGAGTACATCGACATCATCCGCGCCGTCCTCGCCCGGTCCGAGCCGGTCACGTACGACGGCGACTTCTTCCAACTACCGCATCGCGGCGGCACCGGCCTGGGTAAGCCGCTGAAGGCCACCGTCCACCCGCTGCGCGCCGACATCCCGATCTTCCTCGGCGCCGAGGGGCCGAAGAACGTCGCCCTGGCCGCCGAGATCGCCGACGGCTGGCTACCGATCTTTTTCTCCCCCAAGGCGGACAGCTTCTATCGGGCCGCGCTGGCCGAGGGCTTCGCCCGCCCTGGCGCCCGCCGGGACCTGGACACATTCGAGGTCGCCGCGACCGTACCGATCGTCGTCCACGACGACATCGAGCGGGCGGCGGACCGGCTCCGACCCTTCGTCGCGCTCTATGTGGGCGGTATGGGAGCCAAGTCAGTCAACTTCCACCGGGATGTCTTCGCCCGCCTCGGCTACGAAAAGGAGTGCGACGTCATCACCGAGGCGTACCTGGCGGGCGACAAGAAGCGGGCCACCGCCGCCGTGCCGACCGCGCTGGTGGAGGACATCGCCCTGATCGGCCCGGTCGCCAAGGTCCGCGATGAGCTGCAGCGGTGGCGCGAGACGGTGGTCACCACGCTGCTCGTCCAGGGCAACGCCCAGCAGCTACGACAGATCGCCGAGGTGGTGGGCTGAACACCCGTCCAGCTGCTCGGCGACCCCGGTTGGCCCACCTGACGGCTGCCCCGCGCCGTCGCACGGCCAACCGGGTCGCCGAGTCGATCCACACCGGCGGGTCAGCTGGCGCCGTCGGAACAGATGACCTGCCGGATCACGTCGCCACGACCGAGAGCGGCGAGGGCGTCCCCGACCTCCTCCAGCCGCAGCCGGTGCGTGATCATCTCACTCAGGTCGAGTCGGCCGGCCCGCCAGAGGTCAAACATCCGGTCAAAGTCTCGCGGCGCCTGCGACGCACCGTAGAGCGAGGAAGTGATGCTCTTCCCCTCGAACAACAGCTCGAAGGGGCTGAAGGTGACCTGCTGGTCAGATCGACCGGCACCCACGACCACCACCGTCCCACCCCGACGTGCCGCAGTCCACGCCGCACGCAGCGTCTGCGGCACCGCCACCACGTCGAAGACGGAGTCGAAGCCCTCACCGTCGGTGAGTTGAGCCGACAGCTCCCCCAACGCCTCCGGGCCGCAGCCGTGGGTCGCCCCGAAGCGTAGGGCGGTCTGCTGCTTGGCCTCGACCGTGTCGACCGCGACGATGACGGCGGCGCCCGCGAGCCGCGCTCCCTGGATCGCGGCGATGCCCACGCCGCCGCAGCCGATCACCGCGACCGCGGCACCCGGCTCGACCCGGGCCGTGTTGATCACGGCACCGACGCCGGTCATCACGCCACAGCCGACCAGCGCCGCCACCTCGTACGGGACATCGGGGGCCACCTTCACGGCGCCGGCCCGGGGAACCACGATCTCTTCGGCGAACGCGCCACACCCGGCCATCGCGAAGACCGGGGTCTCGCCGACCAGGAAACGCGGCTGGGCGTAGCCCGCCAGCACGTTGGCCAAGCACAGATAGGACTCTCCCCGCGCGCAGGAGGGACAGGACCCACACGCGGGAAGCCAGTTGATCACAACCCGGTCCCCCTCGGCCAGGTCGTCCACTCCATCGCCGACCGCGACGACATCGCCGGATGCCTCGTGCCCCAGCACCACGGGCATCGGGTGTGGCAGCACCCCATCGCGCGTGGAGCGGTCGGAGTGACACACCCCGGCCGCGCGAACCCGGATCCGCACCTCCCCCGCACCCGGCCCGATCACCGTCACGTCATCGCGAATCTCGACCCTGTCGTCACCCACCGTGTGAAAGATCGCCGCCCGCACGAGATCACCTCCAAAAGTGGAACCTGTTCTAGACTAGGGGTCAACAAGGGTGCGGGCAAGCGGCTGGGGCGCAGCCGGGGCGACCGGCATAATTCGACCGTGACCACAAAGAAAGCCAGCAGCGCGGGCCTGCCGTCGGACCGTCGCGCCCACCTCGTCCGCCTCGCCGGTGAGCTGTTCGCCGAGAAGGGCTTCCGCGCCACCACCGTGCGGGAGATCGCCGACGCGGCCGGCATCCTCTCCGGCAGCCTCTACCACCACTTCGACTCCAAGGAGTCGATCGGGGACGAGCTTCTCTCCGGATTCCTCAACGAGGTGCTCACCGGATACCGGGAGGCGGTCGCCGACATGGACGACCCACGCCGCACGATCGAGCAGTTCGTCCGCTCCAGCGCGGCGACGCTGGCCCGGCATCGCGCCGCCCTGACCATGCTGCAGAACGACTGGAACCACTTCCGCGCCGTGCCCCGCTTCGACTACCTGCGTACCGCCACCCGGGAGATCGAACACCTCTGGGTTGACCAGCTGGAGCGGGGGAAACAGAGCGGACTCTTCCGCTCCGACCTGGACGCCAAGCTGACCTACCGACTGCTGCGGGATGTGTTGTGGATACCGACGCGGTGGGGACAGAGCGGCAGTAACGGCTGGGATGCCGACCAGATCGCCGACGCGGTCATTCGCCTGATCTTCGACGGCATTCTGGCCCCGAAGAGCGGGTCGGCTGGGGGGTCACGGGCGGATCACTCTCCTCGGGCGAAGCCAACGAGAAGCTGATACGCTCCCAAGCAAGCGATTGGTCACCACTGTGCCCGGCGGAGCCACCGACTGCCCGCGGACGAGGGAGCACCAATGACAGATCAGCAGTTCACACTGGATGGCACGGTCGCGATCGTGACCGGGGCGGGTAACGGTTTGGGGCGCGCTGAAGCCCTCGAGCTGGCGGCAAACGGGGCCCGGCTCATCCTCAACGACCTTCCCGGCGACGCCGTCACGGCGGTGGCCGCCGAGATCGCGGCGGCGGGCGGCGAGGCGACGGTGTGCCCGGGCGACGTCGGCGACTGGTCGACCGGTGAGTCCCTCCTGAACGCCGCCCTCGACACGTACGGCCGACTGGACATCCTGGTCAACAACGCCGGCGTCCTCCGCGATCGGATGGTCTTCACCATGTCGGCGCAGGAGTGGGACCTCGTCCTGCGGGTGCACCTGCGGGGCCACTTCGTCACCACCCGCTTCGCCACCGCCTACTGGCGCGAACGCAGCAAGGCTCTCGGCACCCCGGTGTACGGCCGGATCATCAACACCTCCTCGGAGGCATTTCTGCTCGGTTCGCCCGGCCAGCCAAACTACGCCGCCGCGAAAGCTGGCGTGGTGGCGCTCACCGTCGCGACCGCGCGGAGCTGCGCCCGGTACGGTGTCCGAGCCAACGCCATCTGCCCACGGGCGCGCACGGCGATGACCAGCGAGCTCATGGGACCCTCCCCCGAGGAGGCGACCGATCCGTTGTCCCCCACACACGTCGCACCGCTCGTGCGGTATCTCGCCAGTCCGGCCGGAGCTCCGATCAACGGCGAGGTCTTCGTCATCCACGGTGGCGTGGCCGCGGTGCTGGCCCCACCCACCGTCCGCGCAAGTTTCCACACCAATGGCGAGTCCTGGTCGCCTACCGCCCTCCACGAGGCCATGGGACCGCTCTTCGACGAGCAGGGCTCCGGAGCGGGCTACGCCTGCGAGGCCACCCTGCCGCTGGCGGCGACCACGTTCGGCGAGAGCCGGTAGCCAACCCGGGTGCGGCAAGACGGCGGCGGACCGGGGGTCGCCGCCGCCGGCCCCAGCAACCGCCGCCGATCGCCGACCAGGACACTTCGCCGGGTCGGCGACGACGGCCGCCACCTACATGAGCTCATCCGTGGTGGGCAGGAGGACGGCCTTCACCTCGGTGAATGACTCCGCCGAGCCACGTCCGCCCTCCCGCCCGAGACCGGACTGGCCGAATCCGCCGAAGGCCGCGTGGGGCTCCACCTGGTAGCCATTGACGCCGACGGTTCCCGCCCGCACGGCTCGGGTCAGGCGCATGGCCCGCTTCACATCGCTGGTCCACACCGTGGCGGCGAGTCCGTACTCGGTGTCGTTCGCGAGGCGCACCGCCTCCTGCTCGTCGGTGAACGGCGTCACCCCAAGCACCGGACCGAAGATCTCCTCCCGGGCGATGGCCATATCATTGGCCACGTCGGCGAAGAGTGCCGGCGTCACAAAGTTGCCGGCCGCCAGCTCTCCGCCAACCCGTTCACCGCCGCAGACCAGGCGGGCCCCCTCCGCCTGCCCCTTTCCGACATAGCCGAGCACGCGGTCCAGCTGCCGCGCGTTGATCAGTGGTGCGGCGGTGGTCTCGGCCGCGAAGGGATCTCCGTACTGCACCAGGGCGGTCGCACCGGCGGCGATCGCCAGGAAGTCGTCGTAGACCTCCCGCTGGACCAGCGCCCGAGTATGGGCCACGCAGACCTGGCCGGACAGTCCCACCGTGACGGTTCCCATGGTCAGTGCCGCCGCGGCGTAGATGTCGGCATCGGCGAAGACAATCGATGGGCTCTTTCCCCCGAGCTCCAGACTCACCCTGGTGATTCTGTCCGCCGCAGCGTGCAGGATGCGCCGGCCCACGCCCCGGCTACCGGTGAAGGTGATCTTGTCAACCAGTGGATGGGTGACCAGTGCCTCGCCGGTCGTCTCCCCGGGCCCGGTCACCACGTTGAGCACACCCGGCGGTACGCCCGCCTCCTCGAGAATCCGCACCAGTCGCAGCACGGCGAAGGTGGCGTACTCCGACGGCTTCAGCACCACGGTGCATCCGGTGGCCAACGCCGGCGCGAGCTTCTGCGCCGCCAGCAGGAGGGGCGCGTTCCACGGGATGACCGCCGCCACCACCCCGATCGGCTCGCGCAGGGTGAACACCATGTGGTCACCCCCCTGGTAGGGCGACAGCGTCTCGCCACCGAGCTTGTCGACCCAGCCAGCATGATGGTCGAAAATGTCGGCCGCGCACTCGGCCGACACCGCATACGCGTCACCAAAGCTCAACGGCACACTGTTGTCGAGCGCCTGGAGCGCAAGCAGTTCGTCGGCGTGCTCCCGGATGAGGTCAGCGGTCCGCCGCAGCACCCGGATGCGCTCCTTCGCGCGGCTGTGGGGCCAGGGCCCCTCGTCGAACGCGGTTCGGGCGGCTCGGACGGCGGTGTCCACATCGGCGGCGTCCGCGACCGCGAACTGCCCCACCTCCTCACCCGTCGCCGGATGCAGGTGCACCCACGTCCGGTCGTCCCGCGACGGCCGCCAGTCACCCGCGAGGAGCAGTTCCCCCCGGGTCAGTCCCACCGCGTCCCGTCGTGACTTGATCGAGAGAACCATGCCCACCTCCACGACCGACCAGGTATAACCTGTTCTATTTCTCGGCAGGATACGCCGAACCCGAGGGCACTGCCAGGCTCCGGGCGATGCATCGATACATGGCTGGGCTTCGTGATAGATTCAGGCCAAGCAAGCGCTAGGTTTCGCGTGGGCGACGTTCGGTCCGGCCATGCGTGTCGCAACCGTTGCGGAGCATCCGGTGACTTCCGCTGCGGAGCATCCGGTCGAGCTGGAGGCATCAACGATGGGCATCGACATTCGCGGCGACGGACGGATCAGCGAGGTGGTCATCGCCATTCCCCCGGTCAACGCCCTGGCGAGCGACGACTGGTTCGCGCTGGCCGAGGCCATCCACACCGCTGCTGCCAGCCCCGCCGCGGCGGCCGTGATCCTCACCGCCGAGGGGCGAGGATTCTGTGCCGGCGTGGACCTCAAAGAGCTCCAGCACAGCACCGACCACGCGGCGCTGATCGGCGTCAACCGGGGCTGCTACGCCGCCTTCGCCGCCGTCTACGAGTGTCCGGTGCCGGTCGTGGCAGCCGTCCACGGCTTCTGCCTCGGTGGCGGTGTCGGCCTCGCCGGAACCGCCGACATCGTCGTGGCCGCCGACGATGCCACCTTCGGCCTACCGGAGGTGGACCGGGGCGCGTTGGGCGCTGCGACGCACCTGTCCCGGCTGGTGCCGCAGCAACTCATGCGGGCGATGGTCTACACCTGCCGACAGATCACCGCGCCGGAGCTGCGGGACTTCGGGTCGGTGCTCGACGTGGTGCCACGGGAACGGCTGGCGGCCACGGCTCGCCGGGTGGCCGAGGAGATCGCGGCCAAGGACCCGGTCATCATTCGCCGGGCGAAGGAGTCACTCAACGGGATCGACCCCATTGACCTCCGCCGGTCCTACCGCTACGAGCAGGGCTTCACCTACGAGCTGAACCTCGCGGGCGTCTCTGACCGGGCCAGACAGGGCTTCTTCGACCGAGGCAGGCACTGACCACCGACGAGGGAGGGGGCCCGACCCATGGCCGACAAGGTAATGAGCATCGCGGAGGTGGTCGGCGAGCTGCGCTCCGGCATGACGATCGGCATCGGAGGTTGGGGGTCACGACGGAAGCCGATGGCGCTGGTCCGGGCCATCGCACGATCCGCCCTCACCGATCTCACCGTCGTGTCCTATGGCGGACCTGATATCGGCCTGTTGGTGGCGGCGGGGCGGGTGCGGCGAGTGGTGACCGGATTCGTCTCCCTCGACAGCATCCCCCTCGAGCCCCACTTTCGACGAGCCCGGCAGCAGGGGGCCGTCGAGCTGACCGAGTTGGACGAGGGGATGCTGCACTGGGGACTGCTCGCCGCCGCTCGGCGACTTCCCTACCTGCCGATCCGCGCCGGGCTGGGCTCCGATGTCCTGCGGGTGAACCCCGAACTCCGTACGGTGCGGTCCCCCTACTCCGACGGCGAAGAGCTGGTGGCGATGCCGGCCCTCACCCTGGATGTCGCACTCGTACACCTGAACCGGGCCGACCGCCAGGGCAATGGGCAGTACCTGGGTCCGGACCCATACTTCGATGACCTCTTCTGCCTCGCCGCCGCCCGGAGCTTCATCTCCTGCGAGCGGTTGGTAGACCCGGCCGAGCTACGTTCCGGCGGCCCGGCGCAGCGCCTCCTGATCAGCCGAATGATGGTCAGCGGCGTCATCGAGACCCCGCGTGGCGCACACTTCACCAGCTGCGTGCCGGACTACGACCGCGACGAGGCGTTCCAGCGTGAGTACGCGGAAGCCGCCGCCAGCCCGCAGGCCTGGAGCCGGTTCCGGGCTCGCTACCTCGATGCGGATGAGGCCCACTACCAGCGAGCCGTGTCGTGACCGGGGCCAGCCGCGTCGAGGTCTGCATCGTCGCCTGCGCCGAGGCGTGGCGGGGCGACGGCGAGATCCTCGCCAGCGGGATCGGACTGATCCCCCGACTGGGCGCCCAGTTGGCCCGCCACACCTTCGCTCCCGACCTGGTGCTCAGCGACGGCGAGGCCACGTTGGTCGGCGACGACGGGGCCGAGGGGTGGCTTCCCTACCGCGCGGTGCTCGGCATCGCCGCCGCCGGTCGTCGCCACGTGATGATGGGCGCCAGCCAGCTGGACCGGTACGGCAACCAGAACATCTCCTGCATCGGCTCCTGGGCACAGCCCACCGCCCAGCTGCTCGGGGTACGCGGCGCCCCGGGGAACACCATCAACCATCCCACCAGCTACTGGGTGCCCCGCCACACCCGACGGGTCTTCGTGGAGCGGGTCGACATGGTCTCCGGCATCGGCTACGACCGGGCCGCCGCCCTCGGTCCCCCGGGCAACCGGTTCCACGAGATCCGGATGGTGGTGACGGACAAGGCGGTCCTCGACTTCCCGTCACCAGATCGGGGGATGCGGTTGCGCTCGGTACACCCCGGCGTCAGCGTGGACGAGGTCGTGGCCGCGACCGGCTTCCCGTTGCAGCTACCGGATCAACTACCGGAGACCAGGACCCCCAGCGATCACGAGCTGCGACTCATCCGCGATCTACTGGATCCGGCTGGGTTACGAGATCACGAACTGGGTCGGTGAATCCCCGACGCCCGTCCGGCTGTTCCTGCCCGGTAACGACAGGGAGACCGCCATGCACCCGGCACTGCGCACCCCACTGACCGAGCTGGTCGGCGTCCGGTACCCCATCGTGCAGACCGGCATGGGCTATGTCTCGGGTGCCCGGCTGACCGCGGCGACAGCCCAGGCTGGCGGCCTCGGCATCATCGCCTCGGCCACGATGAACCTCGACGAGTTACGCTCCGCGATCCACGAGGTGCGTCGGTGCACCTCCGCGCCGTTCGGGGTCAACCTGCGCGCAGACGCGACGGACGTGCGGGAGCGGATCGAGTTGGTCATCGCGGAGTCGGTCCGGGTCGTCTCGTTCGCGCTCGCGCCGCGCCGCGACCTCATCAGCCGGCTCCGCGACGCCGGGGTGATCACCATCCCCTCCGTCGGCGCCCTCCGGCACGCGGAGAAGGTGGCCGGCTGGGGGGCCGACGCCGTCCTGGTCCAGGGGGGCGAGGGTGGTGGGCACACGGGGACGGTGCCCACCAGCCTGCTCCTACCCCAGGTGGTGGACGCGGTCGACATACCGGTGGTCGCGGCGGGTGGCTTCTTCGACGGCCGCGGCCTGGTCTCAGCCCTCGCCTACGGCGCGGCGGGAATCGCCATGGGCACCCGGTTCCTGTTGACCAGCGACAGCTCGGTCGGGGCCGCAGTGAAACAGACCTATCTCGACAGCGGCCCCACCGACACCGTCGTCACCACGCAGGTCGACGGCGTACCGCACCGGGTTCTCCGGACCCGGTTCGTGGACCGGCTCGAACGATCGGGCCGCATCAGCACCCTCGCCAGCGCACTCGGCCGGGCCCTCGCGCTGCGCCGACACACCGCGATGCCGTGGTCGACCCTGATTCGGGACGGCCTCGCCACCCGACGCAGCCGCGAACTCTCCTGGTCCCAGACCCTGATGGCCGCCAACACCCCGGTCCTCCTCCGGGCGGCGATGGTGGACGGCCGGGCCGACCTCGGGGTGATGGCTGCCGGGCAGGTGGTGGGGCTCATCGACGACCTGCCCTCGTGCGCGGAGCTCATCGACCGGATCATGGTCGAGGCAGATGGCTGCCTTTGCCGGCTTACAACCGCTCGATGACGGTGACGTTCGCCTGGCCACCCCCCTCGCACATGGTCTGCAACCCGTACCGGCCGCCGGAACGATCCAGCTCGTGCAGCAGGGTGGTCATCAGCCGTGCACCGGTCGCACCGAGCGGATGCCCAAGGGCGATCGCCCCACCGTTGACATTGACCCGATCCAGGTCCGCACCGGTTTCGCGCAGCCAGGCGAGCACCACGCTGGCGAACGCCTCGTTGATTTCGATCAGGTCGATCTGGTCGAGCGTCATCCCGGCCCGCCGCAACGCGACCTCGGTTGCCCGAATCGGCGCGGTCAGCATCAGCACCGGGTCGTCGCCGCGGGCGCTGAGATGGTGGACGCGGGCCCGGGGCGACAGCCCATGCACCCGAAGTCCCCGCTCGGAGGCGACCAGCACGACGCTGGCCGCGTCGGCGAGCTGGCTGGCGAGAGCCGCGGTGGTCGTCCCGTCGGGACGTAGTGGGGTAAGGGTGGCCATCGCCGCCAGGGAGGTATCGGGTCGCGGGCACTCGTCGACCGCGCAGCCGGCACAGGGCACGATCTCAGCGGCGAACCGTCCCGATTCCCGGGCGCGGACCGCCCGCTCGTGACTGAGCAACGCGTACCGTTCCAGCTCGGGACGAGTGATCCCCCACCGGGCGGCGATGAGGTCCGCGCTGCGGAACTGGGAGATCTCTTCCTCGCCATAGCGAGCCGCCCACCCGACGGAGCCGGCGTACGGGCCGTGCGGGGCCATCGCGCTCGCGATCGGCACCTGACTCATGCTCTGGACCCCACCGGCGACCACCAGGTCTGCGGTGCCGGCCAGAACAGCCTGGGCGGCGAAGTGCACCGCCTGTTGAGACGAGCCACACTGTCGGTCGACGGTCACCCCGGGCACCTCCTCCGGCAGGCCTGCCGCCAGCCAAGCCGTCCGGGCGATGTCACCGGACTGGGGCCCGAGGGTGTCCACGCACCCGAGGACGACATCATCAACCGCGGCCGGGTCAACCCCCACTCGGTCCAGCAGGGACGCGATGACCTGACCGCCGAGGTCTGCGGGGTGCATGTCGGCCAGCCCACCACCGCGCCGCCCCACCGGGCTACGCACCGCGTCGACAAGGTAAGCCTCGCTCATCTTCGCCTCCTCCGTTATGCTAGAACGCGTTATAAATCTAACCGAATGGGGCAGCGCTATGCACCTCTCCTACTCGGTCGAACAACAACAACTCCGTTCCCGACTGCGCGCGTACTTCGCTGAGCTGATGAGCCCCGAGGTCCGCGAGGCACTCACCATGACCGATGGCGAGTACGGAGACGGCAAGGTCTACCGCGACATCGTGCGACGCCTGGGCCAGGATGGCTGGCTGACGCTCGGCTGGCCCCGGGAGTACGGCGGTGGCAACCGGTCCATGCTGGATCAACTCATCTTCACCGACGAGGCGGCGGTCGCGGGGGTGCCGGTTCCGTTTCTGACCATCAACACCATCGGACCGACGCTGATGCGCTTCGGCACCGAGCGACAACGCGCCGAGTACCTACCCCGGATCGCCGCCGGCGAGCTGCACTTCTCGATTGGCTACTCCGAACCGGAGGCGGGCACCGACCTGGCCGCCCTGCGCACCACCGCGGTCCGCGACGGTGAGACCTATCTGGTCAACGGCCAGAAGATGTGGACCAGCCTCGTCCAGTACGCGGACCACGTCTGGCTGGCCTGCCGCACGGCACCGGAGGCCGCCCCGCACGAGGGCCTGTCAATCCTCGTCGTGCCAACCGACTCGCCGGGCTTCTCGTGGACTCCGGTGCGCACCGTCGCCGGACCGACCACCAGCGCCACCTACTACACCGATGTCCGGGTACCGCGCTCCGCGCTGGTGGGCGTGGAGAACCAGGGCTGGCCCCTGATCACCAACCAGCTCAACCACGAGCGGGTCGCGCTCACCTCGGCCGCCCCGATCCGACACGCGTTACGGGAGGTGCGGGACTGGGCCCTCGCCACCAGCCTGCCGGGCGGGAGACGGGTCATCGACCAGGAGTGGGTCCAGCTGCACCTGGCCCGGGTGCACGCCAAGGCCGAGTTCCTCAAGGTCTACAACTGGCGACTCGCCGCCGAGTCAGCCAGCGGCCTCGACCCGGCCGCCGCCTCGGCCACCAAGGTCTACGGGACCGAATTCGCCATCGAAGCGTACCGGCTGCTCATGGAGGTGCTCGGCACGAACGCGGCGGTACGGCAGGGTTCCCGCGGTGCCTTGCTGCGCGGGCGGGTGGAGAGGCTGCATCGCTCCGCCCTGATCCTCACCTTCGGCGGCGGCACCAACGAGGTGCAGCGAGACATCATCGCCACCGTCGGCCTGGGTCTGCCAGCGGCCCGTCGGCGCACCCAACGGCAGGAGTGGTCATGAGATTCGCCCCAAGCGAGAGCCACCGCGACCTCACCCGGCTGACCCGGCAGATCCTCACCGACCAGGTCACCACGGACCGGCTCCGGGACCTCGAGGCGAAGGACACCTGCCTGGACCGACCACTCTGGCGGGAGCTCGCCACAGCCGGGGTGCTCGCCGCCGCACTGCCCCACCGGGCGGGCGGCAACGGGCTCGGCCTGATGGAGCAGTGCGGCGTTCTGGTCGAGGTGGGCCGGAGCGTCGCCCCCGTGCCCTACCTGTCCAGCATCGTGACGGCGGCGGCCGGACTGGCCACCTTCGGTGACGACCAGCAGGTCACGCGGTGGGTCATTCCCGCCCGGGAAGGGGCCACCGTCCTGACCGCCGCCCTCGCGGAGGGCGAGGTGGGTGCCGAACGCGTCGCCGGCCATTGGGTGTTGACCGGGACGAAGACGACCGTGCCAGCCGCGCCGGAGGCCGACCTGGTGCTGGTCCCGGCCAAGTTCGGCCGCAGGACCGCGGTCTTCCTCGTCTGCCCGGACGACCCCGGGGTTACCGTGGAGCCGCAGCAGGTGGCGGGGGGCGAGGGGGCCGGCTGGCTGGACCTGGCCCGGGTAACCCTTCCCGACGACCGCCTGCTCGGCACGGTCGCGGACGGCGACGCCATCGCCGCCTGGCTCACCACCCGGTCCACCATCGGATCCTGCGCCGTCCAACTCGGCGTGACCGAGCGGGCGCTGGAGTTGACCGCGGAGTACGTCCGCAACCGGACCCAGTTCGGTCGCCCGATCGGCACCTTCCAGGCGGTGGCGCAGCGGCTCGCCGACACCTACATCGATGTCGAGGCGATCCGGCTCACGCTCTGGCAGGCGGCCTGGCGGCTCGCCGAAGGACTCCCCTGCCCAACCGAGGTGGCGACAGCCAAGTTCTGGGCTGCCGACGCCGGGCACCGGGTCGCGCACACCGCCGTTCACCTCCACGGCGGCGTGGGTATCGACCTTGACCACCAACTACACCGCTACTTTCTCGCCGCGAAGCACCACGAGTTCCGGTTGGGCGGTGCCACCGCCCAACTTCGGGCGATCGGGGCCGCCCTCACCTCGACCGAGCTGGAGGACCAGGACGGCTCGGCCGGCGAGACACTCCCCGCCGCCTGATCCCAGTGGGTGCCGCGGCGGCCCGAACCAACCGCCGCACGGGTCTGAACCCGAGGCGTTGACGGCGCGGAGAGTACACCATAGATTGACATACGTGGATTTAATGGGGATTGGCGCACGGGGCCTCCAACGCCAGCCCGAGAACCACTCCCCCTCCGACCTGATTGGCGGTGACCACCGCGACCGGGTTAACCCCGGCGACGGTCGCCACGAGCGGGGTCGGCCGCCAGCCACCGGCGACTCTGTCACCGACCTGGCGGTCGATCGCGATCGACACCGCGAGCCGGTCACCACCAGGCGGGAGACCTGAGCCGAGGGACGGTCGGCGCACGCCCGACGCCACCAATGGGCATCGGACACCGATCACGACCAACGATTGAAGGGGCCGAGCATGACAGGTACGAGCCTTTCCCGACGTGGCCTACTCCGGGCCACCACGCTCGGCGCCGGCGCCGCCGTCGCCGGAGCCGCCCTGGGCCAGCAGGTAGCCCAGGCGGGTGGTCCGGTACCCGCGTTGGCGGGAAAGACCGCCGTGGTCATTGGTAGTGGCTTCGGCGGGGCGGTCGCCGCCTACCGACTCGGCCAGGCCGGAGTGGTCACCACCGTGCTGGAGCGGGGTCGCCGCTGGGATGTGGACGGCTCCGGCACCACGTTCTGCAGCATCAATGAGCCGGACTGGCGGTGTGGCTGGTTCCTGGACCGCCCACCACTGGGCATCAACCTCGGCGCGGCAATTGAGAAACGCGCTGGTTTGATCGCCCGCCACGACGGAGATGGCATCTCGGTGCTGAGCGGAACCGGAGTAGGCGGTGGCTCCCTCGCCATCGGGATGTTCCTACCGCAGCCGCGGCGCAGCGAGTGGGAGCAGGCGTACCCGGCCGAGATCAGCTTCGACGAGATGAACAATGTCTACTGGCCCCGGGCTCGGCAACGCCTCGGCGCCGCGCCGATCCCCGAGGACGTGCAGAGCACCGGTCCCTACCGGGGAGCCCGCGCCTGGCTCGACTACCTGTCGGAGTTCAAGCAGACCCCCCTGCCCATCCCGTTCGCCGTGGACTGGGACGTGGTCCGCGCCGAACTCGCCGGCGACGCCGTGCCCTGCCACACAATCGGCGAGGGCCCGTACGGCAGCAACTCCGGGGCGAAGAACAGCGTGGACCGCAACTACCTCGCCTGGGCCGCCGCGACCGGCAACGTGACCACACTGGCGTTACACGAGGTGACCGACATCCATGAGGTGTCCGGCCAGGACAAGTTCGAGATCAGGTGCCGCCAGATCGACGAGCACGGCACGGTCCTCTCCACCAAGACCTTCGTCTGTGACTACCTGTTCATGGCGGCCGGCTCCGTCTACACCACCTCGCTGCTGCTCACCTCCCGGGCCAAGGGCGGGCTCCCCCGCCTGGTCAACCAGGAGGTGGGTAAGGGCTGGGGCAACAACGGCGACTTCCTGGTGACCCGGATCAACCTACGAAAGGACGTCGGCCACGCCCAGGGCGGTCCGGGTAACGTCAAGTACATCGACGAGGACAACCCGTACGCGCCCACCTCGATGGCGTGGGAGGCGGCACCGGTTCCCCGTTGGATGCCGCGTACCACCGCGCACCTGGTGACCAGCATGGCTCCGGAACGAGGCGAGATCCGCTACGACCCGGATACCGGGACCGGCAAGGTGCACTGGCCGTACGGGGCGCTGGAGACCACCTCCGAGAAGGCGGCAATTGACCTGGTTACCCGGTTGTGGTGGGAGACCGAGGGCCGCAAGGGATACCTCCTGCACGGCCTACCGACCTACGCCCGGGGCATCGGCACCGGGCTCGGCGCGGCGAACACCTGGCACCCATTGGGTGGCATGGTCATGGGCAAGGCGACCGACTTCGGCGGTCGTAGCCTCGACTACCCCAACCTCTACTGTGTCGACGGATCGATCCTGCCGGGTACGGCCTGCCTGGCCAACCCTTCCCTGACCATCACCGCGAACGCCGAACGCTGCATGGACCGGTTCCTCGCCGCGCACTCCTGACCCGTACGGGGGCCCGGCCGCGAGCCGGGCCCCCGGTCAGCGATACCGCACCGGCATCTCTCGGATCCCGTTGATCCAGCCCGACCGCAGCCGCTGCGGATCGGCCACCTTGCGGATGTCCGGCATGTGGTCGGCGATCGAGTTGAAGATCAGTTCGATCTCCAGGCGGGCGAGGTTCGCACCCAGGCAGAAGTGCACACCACTACCGCCGAACCCCAGGTGCGGATTGGGGCTACGGGTGATGTCGAACCGTTCCGGCTCCTCGAACACCGACTCGTCGAAGTTGGCCGACCCGTAGAAGAGCGCTACCCGCTGGCCGGCGGAGATCGCCTGTCCGCCCAGGGTGGTGTCGACCAACGCGGTGCGTTGGAAGACGTTCACCGGGGTCGCCCAGCGGATGATCTCCTCGACCGCGCTGCGGGGACGCTCGGCCTTGAACAGTTCCCACTGTTCTGGGTGCTCGAGGAAGGCCAACATGCCGTGGGTGATCGCGTTCCGGGTCGTCTCGTTGCCCGCTACCGCCAGGAGCATCACGAAGAAGCCGAATTCGTCAGTGGTCAGGTGCTCTCCGTCGATCTGCGCGTTGACCAGCTTGGTCACCAGATCGTCGCTCGGGTTGCGCTGCCGCTCGTCGGCCATCTCCATCGCGTACCCGAGCAGCTCGGCGGCGGCGGCCATGGGATCCACGCCGTACGCCGGATCGTCGTAGCCGATCAACTGGTTCGACCAGTCGAAGACCTTCCGGCGGTGGTGCTGTGGCACCCCGATCAGCTCCGCGATCGCCTGCAGCGGCAGTTCACAGGCGACGTCGGTGACGAAGTCACCGGTGCCACGCACGGCCGCGTCCCGCACGATGCGCTCGGCCCGCTCCGCCAGCGACCCGCGCAACGCGTGGATCGCTCTGGGAGTGAAGCCGCGGGACACGATGGCCCGTAGTTTGGTGTGCTCCGGCGGGTCGACGTTGAGCATGATGACCCGCTGCATCTCGAGATCCGCGCGGGTCGTGCCCGGCTGGAATCGGGCGATCGCGGTGTTCTCCCGGGTCGAGTAGGTTTCGCTGTCCCGAGACACCGCCATGACATCGGCGTACCGGGTGACCACCCAGTACCCGTCGTCGTCGAAACCGGCCGAGCCCCTTGGTTGGACGTTCCACCAGACCGGGGCCGTCCGGCGCAGCTCGGCGAACTCCTCCCGAGGCACCCGGCGCTCCAGGACGGTGGGGTCGGTGAAGTCAAATCCCACTGGAATACGCGGCTCAGTCATCGAACCTCCTACTGTAACCTGTTCTAATATTGAAACAGATCACATGTTGTTTCGACAACGCAGCGTGAGCTCCGGCGCGGAGCACGTTCGCTCTCCGAAGGGACGGTGCAATGGGCACTCCGGTGATCGTTGACGCGGTTCGCACACCGATCGGCAAACGGGGCGGCTGGCTGGCGGGGCTGCACGCCGCCGAGCTGCTCGGCGCGGCACAACGCGCCCTCGTCACCCATGCAGACCTCGACCCGGACACCGTCGAGCAGGTCATCGGTGGGTGCGTCACCCAGGGCGGCGAGCAGTCCAACAACATCACCCGCACCGCCTGGCTACACGCCGGCCTGCCGTACCGGACGGGCTGTCTCACCATCGACGCCCAGTGCGGTTCCTCCCAGCACGCCGCACATCTGGTCGCCGGGCTCATCGCCACCGACGCCATCGAGGTCGGCATCGCCTGTGGTGTCGAGGCGATGAGCCGGGTACCGCTCCGCGCGAATCTCGGCGTTGACGCCGGCACACCCCGGCCGGCCTCGTGGGAGATCGACCTACCCAACCAGTACGTCGCCGCCGAACGGATCGCCGTCCGGCGAGGACTGTCCCGCACGGCGGTGGACGAGTTCGGCGTCCGCTCGCAGGCCAACGCCGCTCGGGCCTGGGCGCAGCGGCACTACGACCGCGAGGTCGTACCGGTGACCGCGCCGGTCCTCGACAGCGAGGGGCAGCCAACCGGAGACACCCGCACGGTGGAGCGGGACCAGGGCCTGCGGGACACCACCCTCGCGGCGCTGAACCGACTGCGACCGGTGGTCGAGGGCGGGCTGCACACCGCCGGCACCTCGTCGCAGATCTCCGACGGCGCCGCGTCGGTACTGCTGATGGAGGCGGATCGGGCCCGCGCGCTCGGGCTCCGCCCACGGGCCAGGATCGTCGCCCAGTGCCTGGTCGGCGCCGAGCCCTACTACCACCTGGACGGCCCCGTGCAGGCGACCGAACGCGTGCTGGCCCGCGCCGGCATGAAGATCGAGGATATCGATCGGTTCGAGGTCAACGAGGCGTTCGCCGCCGTCGTGCTGTCCTGGCTGTCGACCCACCGCGCCGACCCGGAGAAGGTGAACGTCAACGGAGGCGCGATCGCCCTCGGACATCCGGTGGGCAGCACCGGGGCCCGACTTCTCACCACCGCCCTACACGAGTTGGAGCGAACCGCCACCCGCACCGCGTTGATCACGATGTGCGCCGGTGGCGCCATGTCCACCGCGACCATCATCGAGCGCCTCTGACCCCTCCGGCGGCGACGTCCGCCGTCGGGTGCACTCAGGGATGCTGGCTACTGACCGACACCACCTCACCGGTGAGATAGGAGGCGTAGTCGCTGGCGAGGAAGGCGATGACGGCCGCGATCTCCCAGGGCTGCGCCGCCCGGCCGAACGCCTCCCGGCCGGTGAGCTCGGCGAGCAGGTCCGCACTGGTCACCTTCGACAGGTTGGGGTGCATGGCGAGGCTGGGCGCCACGGCGTTGACGCGAATGCCGTGGGGTGCCACGTCCAGCGCTGCACACCGGGTGAACGCCATCACCCCCGCCTTGGCCGCCGCATAGTGCGCCTGACCGGCCTGGGCCCGCCAGCCCAGCACCGACGCGTTGTTGACCACCACACCACCGTGGCCCTGCGCCAGCATCTGCCGTACCGCTGCCCGCGTACAGCGAAAGGTGCCGGTCAGAGTCACGTCCAGCACCCGCGACCACTCGTCGTCGGTCATCTCCAGGACCGACGCGGTGCCACCGAGCCCGGCGTTGTTGATCACTACGTCCAGTCGCCCAAAATCGGCCACGGCGGCGTTGACTAACCCCTCGACCGCTCGCTCGTCGGTCACGTCGCACGGTACCGACCGAACCCGGCCCGGGTAGTCAGCCGAGAGCCGTTCGTGGCTCTCGGCGAGCCGCCGGAGATGCCGGTCGCTGATCACGACGAGTGCCCCCTCGTCCAGGCAGCGCTCCACCACAGCCGTCCCGATCCCGGATCCCGCCGCCGCGGTCACCGCCACCACTTTTTCCGCGAGCAGTTCCCGACCGGCCGGGCGAAGCGGCGGCGTCGGGCCCGGGGGCCTCATCCGCGGGCCTGCCGCGGTAGACCGAGAACCCGTTCGGCGATGATGCCCCGTTGGATCTCGTCCGACCCGCCGTAGATCGTTTCCGCGCGACCGAACAGGAAGAGGCGCTGCCAGTCGTCCAGGTCGTAGGGGGCATCCTGGGCAACCGTTCCCGCCGCACCGCGCACCTGCATCGCCAACTCGCCGAGCTGCTGATGCCACCGCGACCAGAGCAGCTTCACCGCGGATGCTCCCTGCGCGGAGCCCGACTGGTCCGCCTCGACCATCGTCCGTAGGGTGTGCGCGCGCAGCGCCCAGAGCCCGACAGCGGCGCGGGCAAGCCGGTCGCGCAGCTCGGGCTCCCCGGCGACGCCGGTGTGCCGGGCGAGCGCCACCAGACGGTCCAGCTCCCGCTGGAACCCGACCTGTTGGCCGAGCGTCGCCGCGCCCCGCTCGAACGCGAGGGTGCCCATCGCCACCCGCCACCCCTGGCCCACCTCGCCGACCACCATGTCCCGCGCGGTGCGCGCGCCGTCGAAGAAGACCTCGTTGAACTCCGAGGTACCGGTCAGCTGGCGGATGGGCCGCACCGTAACGCCGGGTTGCCGCATCGGCACCAGCAGATAGGAGAGCCCGGCCTGGCGTGGCCCGGTGCCGGCGGGCTCGGTCCGGGCCAGGAGGAAGCACCAGTGCGCCACGTGCGCCAGCGAGGTCCACACCTTCTGCCCATCGATAATCCACTCGTCGCCGACGAGTCGGGCTCGGGTCGCCACGGCGGCGAGATCAGACCCTGCCCCCGGTTCGGAGTACCCCTGGCACCACAGCTGTTCGACAGCGCGAATCCCGGGTAGGAAGCGCCGGCGTTGCTCCGGCGTACCGTAGGCGATCAATGTCGGGCCGAGCAGCTCCTCACCCAGGTGGCCGACGCGCGCCGGGGCACCGGCCCGGGCGTACTCCTCGTGGAAGGCGACCTGTTGGGCGAGCGTCGCGCCCCGACCGCCGTGCTCGACCGGCCAGCCGAGACACGTCCAACCGGCGGCGGCCAGCCGGCGGTTGAACGCCAGCCGTTCGCGGTATGCCTCGTGCTCCCGGCCCGGTCCACCCGCCCCCCGCAGCTCAGCGCTGACATTCTCCGCCAGCCAGGCGCGCACCGCCCGCCGGAACTCGTCGTCGTGCACTGGTGTCACCTCCCGAAGCGCGCGTAGGCTCACCCTACCAAGCACTTGCTTGCGTGAGGAGGTGTCGATGGAACGCCGAGCAGAACAGGAAACCACGCCACCCGACCCGACCGACAAACCACTCGAGCAGGTGCTTCGGCAGGAGGCAGCCCAGTGACAGAGGACGAGTTGGTACGACTCGAACGCCAGGGCGCAACCGCGGTGATCACAATGAACCGGCCCCGCTACCGAAACGCCCAGAACTCGGCAATGACCTATGCCCTCGACTCCGCTTTCACCACGGCCGTGAATGACGACTCGGTCGCGGTCATCGTGCTCGCCGGAGCCGGTGAGCACTTCTCCGCGGGCCACGACATCGGCTCACCCGGCCGAGACGTCGAGAAGAGCTTCGAGCGCCGGGCGGTGCTCTGGTGGGACCACGTCGGCCGGTCCGGTGCCGACCAGCGGTACGCCCGGGAGATGGAGGTCTACCTTGGCATGTGCCGGCGCTGGCGGGAGCTTCCGAAGCCAACCATCGCGATGGTGCAGGGGGCCTGCCTCGCCGGCGGGCTCATGCTCGCCTGGGTCTGCGACCTGATCATCGCGGCCGAGGACGCATACTTCGCCGACCCCGTGGTCCGCATGGGTATCCCGGGTGTGGAGTACTTCGCCCATCCATGGACGTTGGGCCCCCGCTTCGCCAAGGAGATCCTCTTCACCGGGGACCGATTCGATGCCCGGCGCGCATACGAGGTCGGCATGGTCAACCGGGTCGTCCCCCGCGCGGAGCTGCACTCACACACCCTCGGTCTCGCGCAACGAATCGCCGAGATGCCCCGCTTCGGACTGGCCCTGACCAAACGGGCCGTCAACCAGGCAGAGGATCTCATGGGAATGCGCTCGGCGATGGACGCCGCCTTCGGTCTGCACCACCTCGCACACGCGCACAACGCGGAGGTGGCCGGCGACTCGCTGGCCGGAATGGACGCCGCAAGCATGAAGGCGAGGTCCAGGTCGTGAGTTCGGTCGGCACGATGAACCTCGACCTCGACCACGAGACCCACGCGTTCCGGGCGGAGGTCCGGTCGTGGCTGGCCACGAACGTGCCCGCCACCCCGTTGCCGCCCGTGGACACCCCCGAGGGTGACCGGGCCCACCGGGCGTGGGAGCGACGCCTCGCCACGGCCGGGCTGTCGGTGGTGTCCTGGCCCACCACCTACGGTGGACGCGATGTCTCACCCCTGCAGTGGCTGATCTTCGAGGAGGAGTACCACCGCGCGCGGGCTCCGGTCCGGATCAACCAGAACGGCCTCTTCCTCTTGGCCCCAACCCTGTTCACCCACGGTACGGCCGCGCAGCGGGCTCGCCTGCTGCCCCGAATGGCGCGGGCCGATGACGTGTGGGCGCAGGCCTGGTCGGAGCCGGAGGCCGGCAGCGACCTGGCCGGGATCCGCTCCCGTGCGGTACGCACCGACGGTGGGTGGCTCCTGTCCGGGCAGAAGACCTGGAGCACCCGGGCGGCACAGGCCGATCACGCGTTCGGGCTCTTCCGCACCGGAGCGGACCGTCACCGCGGCCTGACCTACCTGATGTTCGACCTCCGCGCCGCGGGCGTCACGGTCCGGCCGATCCAACAGGTAGGCGGTGCGGCCGGCTTCGCCGAGATCTTCCTCGACCAGGTGTTCGTGTCCGACGCTGACGTGCTCGGCGAGGTAGACCAGGGTTGGCGCGTCGCGATGAGCACCGCGGGCCACGAGCGCGGGCTGTCACTGCGCAGTCCGGGACGCTTCACCGCCGCCGCCGAGCGGCTCGTGCGGCTGTGGCGCCGAGCCGGTGCGCACGCCGCCGACCCGGCGCTGTCCGACCGCGTCGTCGCCGGCTGGATCGCCGCCCGGGCGTACCAGCTGCACAGCTACGGCACGGCTACCCGGGAGGCCGCCGACCGGACGTCAGAGCCACCGCCATCCCCCGGCCGATCCGATCGACCAGCGCAGGCCGGTGCGACGGCGTTGCGGGACAGTGGCCACGCCGCCAGCATGACCAAGGTCTTCTGGTCCGAACTGGACGTCGCCCTGCACGAGGTGGCGCTCGACCTGCTCGGGCCGTACGCCGAAACGGGCGGTCTCCGGACGGATTCGGTGGGCCGGGCGGGCGATGCCGGCGGCGCGGAGGCCTGGCTGGACGGCTACCTGTTCTCTCTGGCCGGTCCGATCTATGCCGGCACCAACGAGATCCAGCGCACAGTGATCGCCGAACGGGTACTCGGCCTGCCGCGGGATCGACGATGAAGCTAACCCCCTCCGCGGAGCAACAGCAGTTCGCCGCCGCCATACACGCGATGTTGACCGAAGCGGACATTCCCGCCGTTGCCCGGAAGTGGACCGCCGGTGACCCGGCCGCCGGGCAGGCGCTCTGGCGCCGGCTGGCGGAGCTCGGCGTGACCGGTCTGGCGGTGCCGGCACGGTGGGGTGGCGTGGCCGCGCACCCGGCGGACCTCGTCGTCGCATGCGAGGAGCTCGGGCACCACGCCCTGCCCGGTCCGGCCGCCGAGTCCATCGCTGCCCTACCCATCTTGCTCACGACGCTCGGCGACGACGCGCTCTGCGAGACCTGGCTGCCCCGGCTCGCCAACGGTGAGGTGATCGGGACGCTCGCCGTCCCGCCGCACGTGCCGTACGCGACGGACGCTGATGTCGCGTCCCTGGTGCTCCGGGCGGATGAGCAGACGCTGCGCCGTGGGGTGCCGGGGCCACGGTTGCGCTCGGTGGACGGCACCCGACGACTGGCCGAGGTGGCCGACGGAGCGCTGTTGGCGACCGGTCCGGCCGTCGGCCCGGCTGTCGCCCACGCCCTCGACGCCGGCGCGTTGGCCTGCGCGGCGCAGCTGCTCGGAGCCGGCCACGCCCTGCTCGAGACGACCCTGCGGTACGCCGGCCAACGCACCCAGTTCGGCCAGCCGATCGGGCAGTTCCAGGCGGTCAAGCACCAGCTCGCCGACGTGGCGATCGGCCTCGAGTTCGCCCGGCCGCTGCTGTACGCCGCCGCCGTCGCCCTCGCCGATCACCCACCCACGGCTGCCCGCGACGTCTCCGCCGCGAAGGTGGCCTGCGCCGACGCCGCCCAGCGGGCGGCCCGCACCGCGCTGCAGGTGCACGGGGCGATCGGGTACGCCCGGGAGTCCGGCCTCGACTCCTGGCTGACCAGAATCTGGGCGCTGGCTCGGACCTGGGGCACCCAGTCCTGGCACCGCGATCGGATCCGGACCGCACTGGCCACTGGAGCTCTGACATGACGACGGAGCAGCAAGCCCTACGGATGAGCGTCCGCGGTGTGCTGTCCCGGCACACCGCCAACCGGTCCATCGCCGAACTGACCGAGTCGACGGCGGGAGACGACGCCGAGCTCTGGCAGGTGCTGTGTGGCCAGATCGGAGTGGCGGGGCTCGCCGTACCCGAACGGTTCGGTGGGCTCGGTGCCGGCCTGGGCGAGGCCCATATCGTGCTAGACGAGTTGGGCCGTACCCTCACCCCCGCGCCGATGCTCGGCTGCGCGGTCCTCGCCAGCCAGGCCCTGCTGCACAGCGGGGACGAGGCGGCCTGCCGCCGGATCCTGCCCGACCTTGTCGGCGGAGAACGGCTGGCCGCGCTCGCCTGGACCGACCAGCACGGCGACTGGGATCCACACCGGCCCGCGTTCACCGCGACGAAGGGCGGCCGGCTCACCGGCGAGGCGCACTACGTGCTCGACGCCCCCTTGGCCGACGTGCTGCTGGTCGCCGCGAGCACCTCCGCGGGGGTCCGACTCTTCGAGGTGGATCCAGACGCTGCCGGCGTCCGACGACGCCCGGTCACCACCGTGGACCTGACTCGCCGGCTGGGGGTGGTCGTGCTCGACGGGGCAACCGGTCGTCAGCTGGGCGAGGTGAACCCGCTGGAGCGGGTCCGGGACATCGCCTGCGTCGCGCTCAGCGCCGAGCAGGTCGGTGCGGCTACCCGGGCGGTGGAGCTGACCGTGGCGTACGCGCTGAGCCGGGTGCAGTTCGGCCGGCCGATCGGCGCCTTCCAGGCGATCGCGCACCGGTTGGCCGACCTGCACGTCGCGGTGGAGAGCGCTCGCTCCCTGTCGTACGCGGCGGTGTCGAGCCTCGACTCCGACGCACCCGACGCCCACCTGCTCGCCGCCGGGGCCGCGGTCCACTGCGCCGAGGCGCTGGAGCAGGCCGCCGCGCAGATGATCCAGCTACACGGCGGCATCGGCATCACCTGGGAACACGACGCGCACCGCTACTTCAAACGGGCCCACGGGGCAGCTCACCTCTTCGGGCACCCGCGGGCGCATCTCGCCCGGCTCGCGGAGGCGGTCATCGGCACTCAGTCGTGACCGGAGGCGCCGAAGCGGTCCAGGGCGCTGACGACCGCGTCTCCGACACCGTGTCCGGCGCCGTGACCGGCCTCGTCAACCAGCTCCAACCGCGCGGTGGGCCAGCCCTTGGACAGTTGCCACGGGACGTCCACCGGGCTGCCCAGGTCGAGCCGGCCGTGCACCAGCGCACCGGGAATTCCGGCGAGCCGGTGTGCACCTGCCAGCAACTCGCCGTCGGCGAACCAACCGTCGTGTGCCCAGTAGTGGGTGACAAGGCGGGCGAAGGTCATCCGGAACGCCGGGTCCTCGAACCGGGGGTCGGGTCCACTGCCGGGTAGGTTCGAGACGATTGCGTCCTCCCAGGCGCACCAGGCGCGGGCGGCGCGGTCCCGTACCGTCTCGTCCGGACTGGCCAGCAGCCGGGCGTAGGCGGCGGGCAGGTTGCCGTCGCGTTCGGCGGCCGGTACCGCATCCCGGAATCTGTCCCACTGTTCGGGAAAGATCCGTCCGAGGTCACGGGTGATCCACCGATGCTCAGCCGGGGTGCTGGTGACGACGCTGAACAACACCATCTCGGTGACTCGATCGGGGTGCCGCTGGGCGTAGCCAAGGCCGAGCGCGCTGCCCCACGATCCGCCGAGCAGCAACCACCGGTCGATGTTCAGGTGTTCGCGCAGCTTTTCGATGTCGGCCAGCAGGTGCGGCATGGTGTTGGTCGACAGGTCGGTTCGCACGTCGCCCGCGTCCGGTGTGCTGCGCCCGCACCCCCGCTGGTCGAACAGGACTATCCGGTAGACGGCCGGATCGAAGAACCGCCGCCAGCCCGCACTGGCGCCGGAACCGGGGCCACCGTGCAACACCAGCGCTGGCTTGCCGAGTGGGTTGCCGCAGCTCTCCCAATAGACGAGGTGGCCGTCCCCGACGTCGAGCACGCCAGCCGCGAAGGGTTCGATCTCGGGATACAAACGCGTCATCCGCGTGATTCAACCAGTTGAGCGCCCGAGCAGGAGGCCGCTGGTCGGTACGCCGGTGCCGGCGGTCACCAGCACCGGGCCGGCCTCGGCGACCTGGTTGACCGAACTTCCCCGGACCTGCCGGACCGCCTCCACGATGCCGTTCATCCCATGGATGTAGGCCTCCCCGAGCTGCCCACCGTGCGGGTTGACCGGGAGCCGACCGCCCAGTTCGATCGCGCCGTCGGCGATGAAGTGCCGTGCCTCGCCCGGCGGACAGAACCCCAGTTCCTCCAACTGCATCAGGACGTACGGGGTGAAGTGGTCATACAACACCGCGACCCGCACCTCCTCGGGGACGAGACCGGACTGCTCCCAGAGTTGCCGCCCGACCACGCCGAGCTCCGGTAGGCCCGTCAGGGTGTCGCGGTAGTAACTGGTCATGATGTACTGATCCGCGCCGCTGCCCTGCGCGGCAGCGGTAATCACCGCGGGGGGCTGCCGCAGGTCGGCGGCCTGCTCGACGCCGGCCACCACCACGGCAACCGCTCCATCACTCTCCTGACAGCAGTCCAGGAGCCGAAGCGGCTCGGCGATCCACCGGGACGCCTGGTGGTCGGCGAGGGTGATCGGTCGTTCGAAGAACCAGGCTCGCGGGTTGGTCGCGGCATGCCGGCGCGCAGCCACCGCCACCCGGCCGAAGTCCTCCCCGGTGGCCCCGAAGACGTGCTGGTAGCGCCGGGCGACCATGGCCACGGTAGCGGCCGGGGTGCCCAACCCCATCGGGTAGTGCCAGCCATTGTCGACGCCGGAGCTGGTCGGTGCGCTCGAGACGTCCCGCGACACCCGGCCGAAGCGGCGGCCGGAGCGCTCGTTGAGCGCGCGGTAACACACCACGACCCGCGCCACCCCGGCGCTGATCGCCAGGGCCGCCTGCTGCACCGTGGCGCAGGCGGCGCCGCCGCCGTAGCCGACCTGACTGAAAAAGCCCAGCTCCCCGGCACCGATCTCCCGGGCCAGGGCGATCTCGGCGGTGCTGTCCATGGAGAAGGTCACCAGACCGTCGACATCGGCCGGCGCCAGCCCGGCGTCAACGAGTGCGGCACGAACCGCCTCCACCGCCAGTTGGAGCTCGCTGCGGCCGGAGTTCTTGGAGAACTCCGTCTCGCCGACCCCGACGATCGCCGCTCTTCCCGAGATCACGGAAGCCTCCCGACCTCAACCTGCCCGGTGACGTGATCGCCCCCGGTAACCCGCCCCACCACGGCCACCACACACCCTGTCGCCGACACCTGCGTCACCTGACCGGTCAGGACGAGCGTGTCGTACGCGTAGCAGGGCGCCCCGAGCCGGATAGCGATGCGGTGCACCATCGCTGTCACTCCCGCCCAGTCGGTCACGTACCGCTGCACCAGTCCGGTCGTGGTCAGAATGTTGAGGAAGATGTCCTTCGAGCCCCGCCGAACGGCCTGGTCCCGATCATGGTGCACATCCTGGAAGTCCCGGGTGGCGACCGCGGTGCTGATCACGAAGGTCGGGGTGACCGGGATCCGCAGTTCCGGCAGAACGACGCCGACCGCCATGTTCATGGCAGCAGCCGCCATGCCGGCAGGGTCAGCTCGGTGTCCACCGGTATGAAGTCGACCTGGACCGCGGCGCCGATCCGCACCCGCGCCGGATCTGCGCCGAGCAGCTCGCCCACCATCCGTACCCCTTCGGTCAACTCCACCAACGCGACCACGATCGGCAACCGCCGCCCCGGCACCGGGGGGTGGCGGTGCACCACGAAACTGAAGACCTCACCCGTACCCCGGGCGACCTGGTGGTCCTGGCGGTCGGCGCCGCACTGTCGGCAGAGCGGCCCCGGCGGATGTCGCAGCTGACCACAACCGCCGCACCGCTGGATGCGCAGCTCGCCGGCGGCGGTGCCGGCCCAGAAGAAGGCGGTGTCCCGGGTGATGACGGGCCGGAGCACGTCAGCCGCCGCCGGAGCCGGCTCGGGTGCCGGTGCCGGAGCCGGGGCCCGCTCGGACGTCGCCGCCGGAGTCGGCTCGGATGCCGGAGCGGCCGCGGTGGAGCCCGGCGGCCGGAACTTGAGCACCCGGAAGGTCATCGACGCTACGGCCTCCGCACCGACGTACCAGGTACTGTCGGTGGTGACAAACCAGCCCTCGCCGAGCGCCGTGCGTTTTGGTCCGCTCACGTCTACCAGCCGGCTGCGCACCTCGACCCGTTCGCCGTCGCGCAGATACCGGTGGTACGTCTGCTCGCAGTTCGTCGCCACCACCGAGGTGAACCCGGCCTGATCAAGTACGGCGGACATGGCCGACAGCGGATCGGCGGGATCCGCGGCCGGGTGCAGGCCGCGCATCGTCCACACCTGCGTCATCGCTGGTGGTGCCAGACCGACCTGCTCGTAGCGGGGATTGCGGTCGCCGATCGCCTCCAGCCAGTTCCGGATCATCGGTAGGTTGACCGGGTCGCGTGCCGGCCGGGCCGGCCCCGCACCGGCGTCCCGGATCCGCTCCGCGGCGGCGTTGACGGTGTCCTCCATCGGTTCCTCCCTCCTCCCCCGGCGACCGGCCTGATCCACAGTCAGCCCACGGTTGCCCGGGGCAGGCCGAGGACGCGTTCGGCCACCAGGGAGAGCAGGATCTGGGTGGTTCCGCCGGCGATACTGAGGCATCGGGTGAGGAGGAAGTGGTGGACTGGCTCCGCACTCGCGCCGTCGGCCGCCGCACCGTCCGGACCGCAGAGCGTCAGCGCCGTCTCGGCCACCGCCTGCCGATGGTTGACACCGATCAGCTTGGCCACCGCCGACTCTGGCCCACCTCCACCAGCACCGAGCTGCCGTAGCGTGGCCCGGCACTCCACCAGGGAGACCGCGAGACCGTCCGCGATGTGGCCACCCAGGCGCTCCCGCATCCCCGGCTCACTGGCGGCTCCACCCGCCCCCACCATCCGGACCAGTCGGTCCACGTCGGCACCGAATCCGGGGCCGCGCCCCATGGCGACCCGCTCGTAGGAGAGCGTCGCCCGGGCCAGCCGCCAGCCCTGTCCTGGTTCGCCCACCACACCCTCGTCTGGGACGAAGACGTCGTCCAGGAAGACCTCGTTGAAGACCGACCGCCCGGTGATCTCGCGCAGCGGACGGATCTCGATGCCGGGGCTGCGCATGTCGACCAGGAAATAGGTCAGCCCACGATGCTTGCGCGCCGTGGGATCGGTACGAGCCAGGCAGATCGCCCAGTCCGCCTCGGCCGCCAGCGACGTCCAGACCTTCTGGCCGGACAACCGCCAACCACCCGGCACCCGGTTCGCCCGGGTGCGCAGCGAGGCCAGGTCCGAACCGGCCTCCGGCTCGCTGAAGAGCTGACACCAGGTGAGCGCGCCACGCAGGGACGGGCCGGCGAACCGATCCCGCTGGGCGGCACTGCCGTAGCGCAGAATCGTGGGGACGGCCCAGCCGGCGATCGCCAGGTCCGGGCGGATGATGCCGGCCCGGTCCAGCTCCTCGTCGATGAGGAGCTGCCGGGCGGGTGCGGCGTCGAGCCCGTACGGCGCGGGCCAGTGTGGTGCGAGGTATCCGCCGTCCGCCAGCCGGGCCCGGCGCTCGGCCTCGGGAAGCTGTGCGATCGCGCGGAGCTCGGCGCGTACCGCCAACCGGTCCGCGGAGTCAGCGTCACTCTCCGCTCCGGACGGCGGCGGCGCCGCTTCCGTCGCGGCACGGTACTCGTCGCCAACCGCCCACACGTGCCGACGCGCCCCGGCCAACGTCAGCTCCGCGCAACGCTGCCGCCATCGGGCACCGCCGCCGAGTAACTGCCGTAGGGCAAGTGCTCGACGCAGGTAGAGGTGGGCGTCGTGTTCCCAGGTGAACCCGATCCCGCCAAGCACCTGAATACAGTCCTTGGCGTTGTCCACCGCCGCGTCGAGGGCGATCGCGGCGGCCGTGGCGGCGGCCAGGGGGAGCTCCTCCGGCGCCTCGTCGTAGGCGCGGGCCGCATCCCAGGCCACCGCGTTGGCCCGCTCCGCCCGGCAGAGCATCCCGGCGCAGAGGTGCCCGACCGCCTGGAACGACCCGATCGCCTGGTCGAACTGGCGCCGCACCTTGGCATGCTCGGTGGCGGTGCGCAGGCACCAGGAGGCCACCGCTGCCGCCTCGACCGCGGCCAGCAGCGCCGCGCAGTCGCGGAGTCGGTCCGGCCCGGGTGTGGGCAGGAGCTGATCGGGCTCGACGAGCACTTCCGCCAACCGCACGTCGGCCAGGGGCCGGGAGAAGTCCACCGGCGTGCGTGCGGTGAGGTGGACCCCCGGGTGCTCCGGATCGAGCACGAACGACAGTGCTTTGGGTTCGGTGCCGGCGGTCAACATCAGGTGGGTGGCGCTCCCCGCACCGAGTACGGCGTTGACCTGCCCGGTCACCCGGTAGGCTCCCCCGGCAACCGGCACGGCCGTCAACGCTCCTGGAGCGAGCGCCACCCCGACCGAGATCTTGCCGGCCGCAAGGTCCGGCAACAGGCTCTTCGCGACGGGTGCCGGCCCGGTGGACGCGAGTGTCAGAGCCGCGAGCAGGGTGGGCATGACCGGGCCGGGGACCAGGGCGACGGTGAGCTGTTCCAGCACGGCGGCCAGCTCGCCGACCCGGCCACCGTCACCACCGAGCTGCTCCGGCACGGCCAGGGCGAAGCAGCCAAGGCCGGTGAGGCCGGCCCAGTGCCGATCAGTCCCTGCGGACGGGCCGTCCTCCAGCGCCCGTACGGTGGCCAGGACATTGGCTCCGGCAGCCCACTGCCGGATCGCGTCCTGGAGCGCCAACTGGTCGGTGGTCATCGCGATCGGCATCGACCCTCCCCACTCCACACACCTCCCGCTAGTAGAACATGTTCTACTGCATGCCGCTAGCCACCCGAGCGCACGGCGCCCGCCCGTTGCTAGACTTGGGATGGCATGGCCGCTGCCGATTCGACAAGATCACGGAAGGCAAGATGGTGGCGTCGAGAACACATACCAGAAGCCCGGGCGCGGGCAGCCTGACCGACACCGAGCAGGGGTCGGCGGCACAGCGGGAACGCCGACGGCGCATCCTGGACGCCACCCTCGTCCTGGCCTCCAGGGGTGGATACGACGCGGTGCAGATGCGCACCGTCGCCGAACACGCCAACGTCGCCCTCGGCACGCTGTACCGCTACTTCCCCTCCAAAATCCACCTACTGGTTTCCGCCCTGGCCCGAGAGTTCGAGCGAACGCAGGACCGGCTCCGTCGCACCGCCATTCCGGGCGAGACGGCACACGAGCGGACCGCGTTCGTCCTCGGCCGGGTCACTCGCGCCATGCAGCGCGACCCGATGCTCACCGAAGCGATGACCCGGGCGTTCATGTTCGCCGACCCGACCGCCGCCACCGAGGTCAACGCCGTCGCCCGACTCATGGAAGACATGTTCATCCTGGCCATGCGGGACGGCAAGCCATCGGCGGACGACCGGGCCAAGGCCCGCGTCATCGGTGATGTCTGGCTCTCCAGCCTGGTCGCCTGGGTCACCCGGCGCGCCTCGGCCAACGACGTGCACGAGCACCTCGAACTCGCCGCCCGCCTGCTGTTGCGCTGACGGACAAGGCGACATAGCTGGGGCGGCCCGCCGCCACCGGGCTGCGAACGACACCGGCCCCCGGTCCACAGGACGACCGGGGGCCGATTTGTCGTAATCGATAGATACTCACCTTAGGTGGTGGCGCAGTCACCCAGCTTGTCCTACGGTGCTGGGGCGAAGGTCGGCGGCGCACCACGGGCTCCACGCGGGCCAGAATCCTGGCTGGGTCAACGATGTGGCGTAGGAGGGAACCATGACGCGATCGTTGCCCACGACGGCGATCCCGTTGTTCTCGTCCGCGACGCCGCCGTTGACCGCAGCGCCGGGCGGGCTGAGCTCTCCGCTGGTGGGCCTGCCGCGTCGGATCCGCTGGTAGGAAGCCGGTCTTGGCGTTGCCGATGCAGGGTATCCGCCGGGAAGGACAGGAGAGCACCCACGATGACCTATCAGCACGACCGGGACCTGCATCTCACCCACAGCCCGGAGCGGGGCTACTGGCACTTCATGCTCTATATCGAACCGCCGGCCTACACCGGGGGCGCCATCAACGCCGGCCGGCAGCTCGACACCTACGCCAGCCGATACGCGGCCGAGTGGCGGGACCGACTCACGCCCTGCACCCCAGACGCCCTTCACGTCACCCTCGTCGCCCCGGACGAGGCACCCCAGCTCTGGCACCCCTGCGTCTACGACGACCCCGACTCTCCCTCCGCGGTCGCCGGTGACGGCTGCCTCTGCTGGCGCGCCTTCCGTGATCCGATCACCTGGCTGCCCGTCGCCGTGCACCACTACCGGACCGTCACCGGCAACCACGAGCACTGGGAACATCACACCTACGCCCCCCTCGCCCTTCCCGACGGGGAGCAGCTGACCGCCCTGATCATCGACCGCGAGGCCGACATGGTCTGGGCCCGCACCGACCGCGGCACCCTGCACATCCTGCCCGAGAAACAGACCGCCGGCTACAGCACCGGATACCCGGGCAGCGGGCCGGCCGAACTCGCCAGGATGATCGAGAAGATCGTCGCCTCCGACGGCTACGACGTGACCCCGGGCACGCCCAAGCAACGACCGGCCGAGACCGTTTTCGGCTGGGCCAGCAGCCACGCCGCCGCCCACACTCAGGAGCTCACCCTTCAGCAGCTCATGCTCCTCTGCCGCACCGGCGTCGTGGCCTAGCCAGCACGCCGAGGCTGCCTCCGCCAGCGGCTCCACCGGCCACGACGGCTCCATCGGCCACAACGGCTCCACCGGCCACGACAGCTCCGCGGCGCCGGATCAGTCGTACTCGACGGAGGCATCGCCGGCCTCCCAGTACGGGGCCTCGCCGAAGAGCCGCCAGGACTGTTCCGGTCGGGGCACGACGAACACCCCGGTCGCCTCGACCAAGAGGTCGTCGGGGTGGGCAGCGGTCGCGATGCCGCCGTGGGCGGTGGTCTTCCGGCCGTTCACGGCCGTAACCCGGGCCGTCAGGCGCAGCGGCGTGCGCAACGGGATGGGTGCGCGATAGCGGGTGTCGAGCCGGACGGTCATCCCCGCGTTGCCCCTGGCGCTCGCCACATAGCCGAGTAGCTGGTCCAGCAGTTGGGCACTGACTCCGCCATGGGCGTACCGGGGCGGCCCCTCGAAGGCCGGCCCAAGGGTGCACACGCCGACGGCAACCCCGTCAACCAGGTCGATACGCAGTGGCGGAGCCAGGGCACTGCCGACGCCGGTTACCGGGTTGTACATCCGGACTCCACCCAACAGGTCGTCGGCGCTCGGTATCCGCGTCACCTCCCGCTCGTGCATGGTCAACGGGCGAGCCGCTCGGCGCAGGTCGGCCGTGACCTGACGGAGTTGGTCTGCCGGAACCTCCGTGGTAACCGCCTGCTCGACCAGGTCACGTAAGGCGTCTCCCAACTCCGCGATGGCCTCCCGCCGGTCCAGCAGAGCGGGGCTGGCGTCCCGCTGCTCCCGCATGGGGTGGTGGCTACGCCAACGCTCGTGATTCGACCTACTCATCGTCACCGTCGTGCACCTCGTTTTCGACCGGTTAACGGCCATCATGACACCGTCCGGTGCCGGCTCGATCGCGTCCGCGTCGCTCGCGGCGGTCCGGGCCGGGCATCGTCACGACCGCCGGCTGACGCAACCAAGATCGATATCTTGATTGAAGTATGTACATGCGGTACTTCCCGGCGCCGATCTGAATACAGTAACGTGTTCCACCATCTGTTTCCGCTGGGCTGGGGGTCCGATGACGACCGTGGTCGAGTACGACGTAGTGGTGGTGGGTGCCGGCGCGGCCGGCATGGTGGGTGCGCTTACCGCGGCGAAACGCGGCCTGCAGGCCGTTGTGGTGGAGAAAGCCGATGTCTACGGCGGCACCACCGCCCGCTCCGGGGCGGGAATCTGGATACCCAACAACGAGGTGCTCCTCGATGCCGGAGTACCGGACACTCCGACCAAGGCCGCCGAGTACCTGGCCGCGGTCGTCGGCGACGAGGTCCCCGCCGCCCGCCTGCAGGCGTACCTGTCGGCCGGGCCCGCCATGATCTCCTTCCTGTTGGAACACACACCGCTGCGGTTCGCCTGGATGGAGGGCTACCCCGACTACTACCCCGAGTTGCCCGGTGGCCTGCCCAGCGGTCGGTCGATCGAGCCGCAACCGCTCGACGCCAATGTCCTCGGCGCCGAGTACGCCGCCCTGAACGCCCCCTACATGGCCACTCCGCCCGGCACCGTCGTCATGGATGTCGACTACAAGTGGCTGGCCCTCATCGCCCGCCACCCCCGCGGGCTGACGACGGCCACCGAGATTGTCCAGCGCTACCTGGCGGCGTGGGTCAAGGGGGAGAAGCCGATCACCATGGGCCAGGCGCTCGCGGGCGGGCTGCGCGCCGGACTGCTCGCCGCCGACGTACCGGTCTGGCTGAACACCCCCCTGACCGAGTTGGTCGTCAGCGAGGGGCGAGTCACCGGGGTACGGGTGGTCCGGGACGGCGAGGAGGTCCTCCTCACCGCCCGGCGCGGAGTCATCGTCGGGTCCGGCGGTTTCGAGCACAACGAGGCGATGCGCAAGCAGTACCAGGAAGCTCCCACCGGCACTGACTGGACCGTCGGCGCGTCGTCGAACACCGGGGACGGCATCCGGGCCTGCGCCGAGGCGGGCGCCGCCCTGGACCTCATGGACAGTGCCTGGTGGGGGCCGATGATCCCGCTGCCGACCGGCCCCTACTTCTGTCTCTCCGAACGCACCCTGCCGGGAAACATCTTCGTCAACCCGGACGGGGAGCGGTTCGTCAACGAGGCCGCCCCCTACGGCGACGTGGTCCGCACCATGTACGCGCAGGACGCCTTCCCCGCCTGGATGATCACGGATCAGCGGTACCGCAACCGCTACCTGTTCCGTGACCTCCCACCGCTGCTGCCCTATCCCAGCGAGTGGTATGACTCCGGCGTCCTGGTCTGGGACTGGAGCATCAAGGGCCTGGCCGACAAGATCGGCGTCCCCTCGGCGACCCTGAGCGCCACCGTCACCCGCTTCAACACCCTCGCGAAGGCCGGTCGCGACACCGATTTCCATCGGGGCGAGAGTAGCTACGACCACTACTACGCCGATCCCACCAACGAGCCGAACCCCTGCCTGGCCGCGCTGGTGCTGCCACCGTTCTACGCGATGCGGATCGTCCCCGGCGACCTCGGCACCAACGGCGGCGTCCGAACCGACGAGCGGGGCCGGGCGTTGCGGGAGGACGGCACGGTCATTCCCGGCCTCTACGCCGCCGGCAACGCGAGCGCGGCCGTCATGGGGAAGGGTTACGCCGGAGCAGGGTCGACGCTCGGTCCAGCAATGACCTTCGGGTACCTGGCCGCGTTGGACATCGCCGAGGCGTCCCACGGCTGACGGCAACCGTCTCGGGCCACCAGCACCCCTTACGCTGGCCGTTGGCGGTCACTGCCTCGCCCGGGTCGCCCTTGCGGCCAACACCCGGGCGAGCGGATGCCCGTCGGCGGAGTAGTCGGCGTAACAACGTTGAAGGTCGAGGAATCGATGCGCGCTGTCTGGATCACCAAGGCGGGTGGGCCCGAGGTCCTTGCGGTACGGGAAACCCCCGATCCGCAACCGGGTCCCGGTGAGGTGCGCATCGCGGTCCGCGCCTGCGGGTTGAACTTCGCCGAGGTCATGGCCCGGCAGGGGCTGTATCCGGACGCCCCGAAACCGCCGTCGGTGGTGGGCTACGAGGTGGCCGGGGTCGTGGACGCCGTTGACGCCGAGGTCACCGGCCTCGAGGTGGGGCAACGGGTGCTGGCCCTGGTGCGCTTCGGTGGCCACGCCGACACCGTTTGCGTGCCCGCCGTGCGGGTGCTGCCGATGCCCGACGGCCTCGACTTCATCGAGGGAGCCGCGATCCCGGTCAACTACCTGACCGCCTACCACATGCTCTTTCGGGTGGCGAACCTCCGCCCCGAGGCCCGCGTCCTGGTGCACATGGCCGCGGGTGGGGTCGGCACCGCGGTGCTGCAGCTGTGCCGCACCGTACCGGGAGTGGTCACCTTCGGTACCGCCTCGACGGCCAAGCACGCCGTGCTCCGCGAGGAGGGCTGCACCCATCCCATCGACTACCGCACCGAGGACTATGTCGCCCGGGTGCGGGAGCTCACCGGCGGCGAGGGCCTCGACCTGGTGCTGGACTCCCTGGGCGGTCGCGACTGGAAGCGCGGAATGAGCCTGCTCCGGCCGGTGGGGCAGCTCATCGCGTACGGCTTCGCCAACCTGTCCACCGGTGAGCGGCGCAGCCTTCGCCGGCTCGTCGGTCAGCTCACCGGCGTGCCGCTGCTGACGCCGTACGGGATGATGGACCGCAACCACACGGTCAGTGGCGTCAATCTGGGACACCTGTGGGAGCGCACCGACCTGCTGCGCGAGGAGCTGACCGCACTGCTGGACCTGTGGCGCGAGGGTGCGATCAAGCCCCGGATCGACCAGGTGTTTCCGTTCGAGGAGGCCGCGGCGGCGCACCGCCGGATCGGCGAGCGTCGCAACATCGGCAAGGTGGTCCTCGTCCCCTGACGAGCTTCCCAAGCTCGCGCCCTGGGCCTTCAGTAGCCGGGCGTCCGGGCTGCTCCGCGATATCGCCCACGGTATGGGGCCCGGCTGCGGACTCCGCTGTCTGCGCAACGCCCGCAGGAGCTGGCAGCCCGGGGCAATCGCGACGGGTTCGCCGCGATCGCGACCGCCGGCCGCAACCCGGCCCACGACCAGGAGCACCGCCACTGTCCAGACAACCGCCAGCACTGTTGGCCGGAGCTTGTTCGGGCTCCGGCCAACAGCTTTCTTTTCTTGGGGTGTGCATGCCCGACGCAAGGGGTGGGCGGAGACCCTGGGCCTCCTGACAATGACCATCACCCGGGGCGTGCCAGTTACCGGGCGCGGTGTTAGTTAGGAGAGGGCGGCGATATGGAAGCCTTGATCGGTGAGTGTGCCGGTGGAGTCGAAGGTTTGAACGAAGATGCCGTTAGTTGTGCCGGAACGACGGATCACGGCGATCTCGCCAGGGTTGGGCGTGCCCGAGTTGCCGGACAGGCCGAGGGTAGCGATGTAGGCGGATGTGGTGAGGTCACGGCTGAAAATGACCTCGTAGGTGCCGACATTTATTCGCCTGGCATAGACGGCTTGAAACCCCCTGGCGAGGACGCCGGTCGGCTCAACGACCGCGTAGGAGGTCTGCGTAGATGATGAGATTTCCGCGTTGGTCGTGGGTGCTAGCGCCGCTCGGGCCCGTTCGGCCTCAGCTTTGCTGATCGGCGGCTGCGCAGTGGGGTGAGCCGGGTCAGGATTGGCTGGAGCCTGTGCGGGTGCCCCGACCGCGACACCGACTAAGGCGAACGCAGCGGCAAGCCCGACGGCAGTACGTTGCATGCGCATCTGTCAACCTTTGACGTGGAGTTGAGTGGTCCGGCGGTTGTTCAGCCGACCAGCAGGTAGGAGTTGGCGAAGCCGCTGGGGTTGCAGACGTTGAGCTGTCGCCGTACGGAGGAGTACGAGAAGCCGGGTGGGACGGTGCAGGCCCAGATCCCGGCCTGGGGCACCCGCAGGTAGTAGGAGTTGGCGAAGCCGCTGGAACTGCAGACGTTGAGCTGTCGCCGCACGGAGGAGTACGTGTATCCAGACGGTACGGTGCAGGCCCAGAGCCGGTCGCTGGGGGCAACGACATAGTAGGAGTTGGCGAAGCCGCCGGGGTTACAGACGTTGAGCTCTCGCCGTACCGCCGTGTAGGTGTATCCAGACGGCACCGAGCAGGACCAGAAAGCACTCGCCTGCGTGACAGGCTCGGTCGATTGAGCAGCGCCGTAGGCGGCCGCAGGTGCGACGGCCAGGCCGGCGACCAGGAGGATCGCAGCGGCGATGAGTCGGGACATCACCTGACGGATGCGGGGCATGGAACCTCCAGATGCTACAGGGATTGGATTCATCCCCCGAAGCCTAGAAACGCTTTGTTAGCACCCGATGAATAAGTGAACCTCGATCAAATGATCGACGCGACCCCTGCCGGTACACACCAACTACCGGCACAGATTCAGCGCCGCAGACCTCCGAAGGTCACAGACGAATCCTCGGGAGGTCCCACGACAGCGTGTTTTGTTCACCGCCTCGGCGGCCGTTTTCGACGCCGAGGTCTCACCGATGGTATGGTGCCAAGCAAGCGCTTGGCAGGAGGGTCGATGGGGCGACTGGACGGCAAGGTGGCGCTCATTACCGGCGGCGCACGCGGCATGGGCAAGGCACATGCCCGGCAGTTCGTCGCCGAGGGTGCTCGGGTGGTCATCGGCGACATCCTTGACGACCGCGGCACAGCCCTCGCCGACAGCCTCGGTGATGATCGTTGCCGCTATGCGCACCACGACGTCACCAGCGAAGACGAGTGGGCGGCCGCCGTCGCCACCACGCTGGCGGCGTTCGACCGAATCGACGTTCTGGTCAACAACGCCGGCGTCTTCCGGCACGCGGCGATCGCCACGATGGACCCGGCCGAGTTCCGCCACGTGATCGACGTCAACCTCACCGGCTGCTGGCTCGGCATCCACACCGTGGCGCCGGCGATGACGAGGTCCGGCGGCGGATCGATTGTGAACGTGTCGTCGATCGAGGGCTTCGTCGGCGCGGCCGGCCTCTCGGCTTACAGCGCCAGCAAGTTCGGGATCCGCGGAATCACCCGGTCCGCGGCCCAGGAGCTCGGGCCGGCCGGCATCCGGGTCAACTCGGTCCACCCCGGTGGCGTGCTGACCCCGATGGCGCTGGCCGCCGCCGAGACCATGCCCACCCTTGACTCGGACGCGTTTCTCACCTCGCTGCCGATCGCCCGACTCGCCGAGCCGGTGGAGATCTCCCGGCTGGTGGCGTTCCTCGCCTCCGACGAATCGTCATACACCACGGGTGCCGAGTTCGTGGCCGACGGCGGGCTACTGTCCGGACCGGGATACTGAGATGACCTCGCTGGATCGAGCGACGGCCGCACCCGGCCCGGGTGGCGGCGCGGAAGGCGAGGAGCCGTGAACCAGCGCGCCACGGTGGCGATGCCACCCGCGGACGTCGAGGAACACCTGACCCACGGCCAGAAGCTCCAACTCGCGACCGTCAACCGGGACGGCACGCCGCACCTGGTCAGCATGTTCTACGCGATGCACGGCGGACGCATCGCCTTCTGGACCTACCGCGTTTCGCAGAAGGCCCGGAACCTGGCCCGCGACCCACGGGTGACCTGCCTGGTCGAGGCGGGCGACGGCTACTTCGAGCTGCGCGGCGTCCAGGTGACCGGCGAGGTCACCCGGATCGACGACCTGGCGGGGGTGACCGCGGTCGGCCGTCTGATCGCCGCACGGATGCCCAGCCCGCTGGCGGCGGGCGGTCTGCCGCCCGGTGAGGTGGCAGCGGCACTCGACGACTATGTCGCGCACGCGGCAGCCAAGCGGGCGGCCTATCTGGTGGAGCCGCGGCGAGTGGTCAGCTGGGACCACCGCCGACTGGTGACCTGAGGGCCGCCCTGGTCACCAGTCACCCCCCGGTGGCCAGAGTTTCTCCTCCGCCGCGGACACGCGCCAGGACTGTCGCCACGCCGGTCCTGGGCCGACCGTCCTGCGCCAGAAAGTCCGCCTACGAATGTCGACGCAGAACCTCGGTGAAGGATCTGCGGAAGAACCGCCTCCTACCGAGGTTCTACGTCTCCGCTTCATACCGGCCCGAGCTGGCGCGTCCGGAGCCTCTCAGACATTCCGGACAACAAATATTTCGGCAATTGACCAAGACACACTGCCCAGCACCAGCGCCGTGCTGCCGACCGGCCCTTGCCAGCATCCCCGCCGCCCACGCGCAGCCCGATCCGCCCCGACCGAGCTGATCCGGAAGCGGCCACCCCGATCGTCCAGGCCGCCCTCGTCCCGGAGGCCGCCGAGAAAGCTCGCTACCTACGAAGACTGATCAGCAGTAGGGCCGCGCAGGTCCTCGAGATAGCCCGGCCACTCGCCACCACCGTGCACCGCCACCGCCGCCCCGGTCACATAGGAGGCCAGCGGGGAGGCCAACAGCAGGCAGACGCCGGCGACCTCGGCCGGCGTGGCGGGTCGCCCCAGGGGCACCGTGCGCGCCACCGCCGCCGGGTCCAGCCGGAGGCTCCCGTCGCCGGCGACCGGACCGGGGACGACACTGTTCACCCGCACCGCCGGCGCCCACTCGGCGGCCAGGCTCGTCGCCAGGTGGTGCAGTCCGGCCTTGGCGGCGCCGTACGCGGCGGAGCCGGGTGATGGACGCGTGCCGCTGACACTCCCCACCATGATGATGACCCCGCCGCCGGGCTGCTGTTGCATGACCGTGTTGGCCGCCTGCGCAACATGCAACGGAGCGACCAGGTTGAGCTCCACAATCTTGGCGTGCAGCCGGGGTGAGGCGCTGGCCGCCACCGCCGCCGGCGCCCCACCGGCGTTGTTCACCACCACGTCGAGGCGACCGAACCGGTCAACCGCCGCCGCCACCAGGGCGGCCGCCTGCGCGGGGTCACGGACATCAGCCGGCACGAAATCGGGCACCACCGAGGACGGTGGGGTCCGGCCACAGACCAGCACCCGGGCACCCGCCGCGAGGAAGGCCGCGGCGATCGCGGCACCGATCCCCCGCGTCCCCCCAGTGACGACCACACCGCGACCGGTGAAATCGAGAGACTCCATTGATGGATGTTAACTCTCGGACATCCATCGGGTCGACCCGACGATACGATCCGACCAGACCATCCAGGACCCTGCCACGACCCGGTAGAACACGTTACAGTTCATAGATGAAGTTCAGCCTCGGGATCGCACTCAGCCCGCTCGACCAACTCACCGACCTGGCGCACGCCGCCGAGGAGTGCGGCTTCTCCGCCATCGCCCTCCCCGACTCGCTCTTCTACTCCGAAGAGGTCAGCGCCAAGTACCCGTACACGCCGGACGGCAGCCGGTTCTGGGACGCGCAGACGCCCTGGGTCGACCCGCTGGTGACCGCCGCCGCGCTCGGCGCCGCCACCACCCGGATCCGGTTCTACACCCAGGTGCTCAAACTCGGTCCCCGCAACCCGGTCCTGTTGGCACGACAGGTCGGGTCGGTGGCGAACCTGACCGGAAACCGGTTCGGGCTCGGCGTCGGGCTGGGCTGGTCGCCGGAGGAGTCACTCTGGTGCGGCTCGCCGTTCGCCGACCGGGGCGCGCGGGGCGACGAGGCGATTGAGGTGCTGCGGCTGATCCTGGGCGGTGGCATGGTGGAGCACCACGGCAAGCACTTCGACTTCGGCCGGCTACAGATGAGCCCGGCCCCGACCGCGCAGGTCCCGATCTACGTGGGTGGTCACACCGATGCGGCGTTGCGCCGCGCGGCGAGGCTGGGCGACGGCTGGTCCTCCGCCATGATGCGCTTCGACGAGCTGCGCGCGACGATCGACCAGCTTGCCCGGCTACGCGTCGAGTACGACCGGGCCGACCAGCCGTTCGAGATCCAGGCGGTCTGCATTGATCGATTCGGCCTGGCGGGCTTCCAGCAACAGGCCGAGGCCGGCGTCACCGACGCGATCGTGATGCCCTGGCGCTTCTACGGCGTCGGCTTCGACGGCGACCTCGCCGCCAAGCGGGACGGCATCCGCCGCTTCGCCGACGAGGTGATCAGTAAGATCCACTAGGCGAAGGTGGCGTCCACCGCAGCCGGGGTCAGTCCGAAGTCAGCGAGATCGTAGCGGTGTGCGGGGCGCGTTCGCCGCCGGTGCAGCGAGCTCATCGCAGCTCGCGCGGCAGCGGTCAACCGGGTCCCCAACCGGTCGTAGATCGTCTCCACCACCCGGAGCGGGTCGGCGACGAAGTCGTCGTAGGAGACGTCGATGAAGTGTGCCGGGTCGTGTCGCTCGCGGTCGGCCATGAACCGCCGCAGCCCACGCGACCAGAGCTGCGCCTGCGCCCCACCGAGCACCTCCCCGCGGAACAGCTCCGACCAGCCCTCGCACGCCTGTGCGTTGAGGCTGCAGACCGAGGCGACCACCTCCCGCGGCGCGCGATGAGTCTGGATCACCACGGCGTCGGGGTAGACGGCGAGCAGCGCGTCGAGGGCGAACAGATGGCTCGGGTTCTTCAACACCCAGCGGCGATCTCGGTCCTGCAGGCCGATGAGCTGAAGGTTGCGCCGATGCCGCCGATAGGCAGCGGTCCAGTCCTGCGCACTCAACCACCGCGAGTAGCTCGGCAGGTAGGCCAGGCACTCGAAGGACACCGACATCATTGACTGCCGCAGCAAGCGCCAGCACTCCTCCACCTGGTCGGCCGCGGTGTGGTGCGCACCCCGCAGGCCCGGGTTGGTTTCGTGGTACTGCTCGTAGCCGGCCTGCAGACTCGCGTAGCCGGGGTTCGACTCCCAGGTGGCCCGCGGCGGGCGGGGTTGGGGTACCTCGGTCAGCCACAGCTCGAGCCCCTGGTGTGCGGGGTCGGCGGTGAGTAGCCGATGCAGTGCGGTGGTGCCGGTTCGGGGCAGGCCGGTCACGAAGACCGGCCGGGCGACCGGGACCTCGGCGTACTCCGGGAACTGCCGCCACGCGGCCTCGCTGAGCAGTCGGGACACCAGTGCCGCGCGGAGAAATGCCCGGGAGACCTTGCTCCCGGTGGGCGTGAGGGCCGCCTCCGTCCGGTACGCGGCGAGCAGCTCGCCCATCCCCTCGCGGTAGTCGTCGTCGCCGAAGTCGTCGAGCCCGGTGAGCCGGGTCGCCGAGGCGTGGAGGTCCTCGATCGTGCCGACGTCCGTACGGGTGCTGCTCATGCTCGCTCCCGGGGTTCAGTGATGGAACTCGCCACAGTTGACGTCGAGGCACTGGCCGGTGATGCCCCGAGCCAGGCCGGAGCCGAGGAACAGCACGGCGTCGGCGACCTCGTCCGGCACCGGCAGCCGGCGCAGGTCGGTGGTGGCGGCGACCTCGTCGTAGAGCTGCTGGGGCGGCACCCCCCGCTGGTTCGCCTGGTAGTCGAACCAGAGGCGCAGGCTGTCGGCCCAGATCCAGCCGGGTGCCACCGAGTTGACCCGTACGCCCTTCGGCCCGAGCTCACTGGCGAGATTCTGGGCGGCGGCGAGGAGTGCGGCCTTGGCCAGCTTGTAGGGGCCGAAGCCCTGCCGGGAGTGACGCAGCACGGCAGAGTTGACCATGACCACAGCGCCGCCGGACTCCACCAACGCGGGCGTCAGCAGCCGAGTCAGGCGCAGCGCCGCCAGCACGTTTGCCTCGAAGCTCGACCGCAGGTCGGCCAACTCGACCTTCCCTAGACCGCGCATCGGCGGCATCTCGAAGGCGTTACCGACCAACACGTCAACGCGGCCGAACTCGGCCAGGGCGACCCGCACCAGCGCGGCGCTCGACTCACCGTCGGTGAGGTCGGTGGGTACCGTCAGGGCCCGTTGACCCACCGCGCGCACCTTGCCGGCGACCTCGGCGAGGAAGGGCCCGGTGCGGGCGGCGAGCACCACGTCGGCGCCGGCCTGCGCGGCCCGCACCGCGATGGCCTGGCCCAGCCCGGGGCCGACCCCGGCCACCACAACGATCTTCTCCGCGAGCAGCACGGCTCAGCCCAGCATCCGGGCCGCGGTCGCGGCCTGCCGGGCGGCGATGCGTTCCTGCCACGCCGCCCGCCCGATCGGCTCGTAGTGCGGCACCTGCTTGGGTAGGTCATCCACCGCGACCACCTCCACCCGCGGCCCGTCCGCGGCGGTCAACGCGTGCGAGAGCCGCTGCCAACGCAGCTGCACGTAGCCCCGATCGTGGCCGGTGCACTCCAGCCAGTTCGCCATTCCCGGGTCGCGTTCGCTGATCACGTATCGGATCATGCCGTCCGGGTCGATTCGAGCCTGGGGCACGGTGAGGCTCGTCTGGTGGTTGCTGTAGTCCAGCGAGATGTACCACATGCTGCCCAGCTGGATGCCCTGGTAGGGCGCGTCGGAGACCGGCACGGTGATCACCATGGCCTGGTCCTCGGCGAGTTGGTAGTGGCCCACCGAGGAGTATTGGGTCGCCAGCCCGCCGGGGGTGAGCCGGGGCGGGGTCAGGGTGTTCACCGGCAGGTTCAGGTAGAACCGCTCGGCGAACGCGAGGAAGGTGTGAATCCGACCGGTGAGGATCTTGCCGGCCACCGCGTAGCGTTTGGCGAGGGTCGCCTCGGTCAGCGGCGGCGGTGTCCCGCCGATGGTGTCGGGGCGGTGAATGCGCAGCATCCCGGGGCGTTCGGCCGCCCAGTCGCTGAACACCTCGCGCACCACGAGCATGGCCGAGCCGGGGGCGAGTGGGAACGCGTTCGGGCCGGAGAGCCCCGGCCCGAACCGAATCTCGAAGCTGCCGTCGGCAGCGACTTCGATCTCGCGGTCGTCGAAGGCGGTGAGGCTGCCCGGGACGTTGACCGGGGAGTAGGAGCCGTCGAGGACCTGGAAGCTCAGGTCGGCGGTGCTGCCCCGGCGGCCGGTCACCACATACTCCGCGTCGTCGTGGAGCCACGCGTGAAAGTAGAGGGTGTCGGGATTGTCGAGGCCCATCTTCGTATACGGGCCGGTGGAGCGGACGAAGTAGGGGAATTCGCGGTCGTAGGACCAGGCCATCTGGATCGAGCTCCGGATGCCACCAGCCAGGTAGTCGTAGCCCTCGAGCAGGTCCTGTTGGCCGTGGACGTGGGCCGCCTCGGCGATGACCCGCTCGGCTTCCGCGATGGCCTGAGAAAACGGCTGAGTAAGCACGAAACAATGATAGAACGTGTTCTAGTTATTGGTCAATGTGATGCCGCGAACGGAACGTCCTCGGCACCACACGGTGCAGTTTTCACGACCACCTTCCCAGCCCCGCTTGGCCAATCCCGTCGGGACACCCCTTAGCACAGCCTTCCGAGGTGAACCAGTTTCTCCTCCGCCTCGGCGACCAGATCCGCCCACACGTCGGCGACGGGGCGCACCGCATTCATCCGACCCACGATCTGCCCCACCGGCATCGGAACGATTGTCGGGTCATCAGAATCCATCAGCCGGCTGTGCGCCGACGCCACCAGCAGGTTCTGGAGTGGCATCGGCAGCGGCCGGGGCGCCCCCTCCTCGCTCCAGGCCTCGGTCCACCGATTGCGCAGCAGCCGGGCCGGCTTGCCGGTGTAGATCCGGCTGCGGACCGTGTCCGCCGACCCGGCCCGGAGTAGCGCCGCACGCAGCGCGGAGCTGCTCTGGTATTCGGCCGTGCCGAGCCAGACCGAGCCCATCCAGACACCACCCGCGCCGAGCGCGAGCGCCGCCGCGATCTGGCGGCCACTCCCGATGCCCCCGGCGGCCAACACCGGCACCTGCTCGCCGACCGCGTCCACCACCTCCGGCACCAGCACCATGCTGGCGATCTCACCGGTGTGGCCGCCGGCCTCGTACCCCTGCGCGACCACCAGATCGACCCCGCTCGCCACGTGCCGGCGGGCATGATCGGCGCGGCCGGCCAACGCGGCCACCAGCACCCCCCGCGCGTGCGCCTGGGCGATCACGTCGGGCGGCGGCGAACCGAGAGCATTGGCGATCAGTCGGACCGGGTGCGTCAACGCCACCTCGACGTGACTGCGGGCCACCGAGTGCAGCCAACCGAGCACGCCGGCCTGGTGCTCGCCGTTGCCGCCGAGTGGCGGCACGCCGAGGCGCAGCAGGGTGCGCTCCACAAAGTCGCGATGCCCCGCCGGAATCAGCCGGTCCAGATCAGCCGGAGCGCCCTCGGCCGGCTCGGTGCTGGGCATCACCACGTCCACCCCGTACGGCCGGCCTTCGGTCTCCTCGTCGAGCCAGGTGAGGACCGCGTCGAGCTCCTCCGGGTCGTTGAATCGCACGCAGCCCAACACGCCCAGCCCGCCGGCCCGACTGATCGCCGCGACCACCTGCTCGGAGGGGCTGAAGCCGACGATCGGATGCGCGATACCGAGCCGGTCGCACAGCTCAGTCCGCATGGCGGACCTCCTCGGCCGGGTGTTGTTCGGCATGCCGCTGCGCCCACTTGTAGTCAGCCTTGCCGCTGATCGTGCGGGAGATCTCGGCCACCAGCCAGATCGACCGCGGCACCTTGTAACCGGCGATCCGCTCCCGTAGATGCGTCCGCACCGCCGCCAGATCCAGCGTGCCGCCGGCCCGGGGCTGGATCACCGCCGCCACCCGCTGCCCGAGCCGCTCGTCGGGCACCCCGACGACCAGCGCGTCGAAGATGTCGGGGTGCGTCTTCAACGCCCCCTCGACCTCCTCCGGGAAGACCTTCTCACCGCCGGTGTTGACACAGGTGCTACCCCGACCGAGCAACGTGATGGTGCCGTCGACCTCGAGCCGGGCGAGGTCACCGGGGAGCGCGTACCGCACGCTGTCCACCTCGATCAGCAGGGCGGCGGTCTTGACCGGGTCCTTGTAGTAGCCGAGGGGGAGGAAACCGCTCTTCGCCAGCCGCCCCTCCGCGCCCGGCGGCACCGGCCGCCCGTCCGGGCCGAGCACCACCGTGTCCGGCCCAGGTGTGACCCGCGGGTCCTGCACCGCGCCACCGGGCACCTCGGCGACCACGCCCAGCCCGATGAAACCGGTCTCCGACGCCCCGATCGCGTCGGTGACCAGCACGTCGGGCAACAACTCCAGGTACTGCCGCTTGACCCCCGGGGAGAAGAGAGCACCACTGGACGAGACCGCGGCCACCGACGAGCCGTCGTAGCCACCGGCGGCGTACGCCTCGATGATCGGACGGGCCATCGCGTCGCCGATCAGCACCAGCACGTTGACCCGGCGCCGCTCGACCGTCCGCCAGACCTCCTCCGGGTCGAAGCGCGACAGCAGCACCACGGTGTCACCGGCGAAGAGCGCGGCGAGCACGGCCCACTGCGCGTTGCCGTGAATCAGGGGGGCCATGCAGAGGCGTACCATCGCGGTCCCGCTGGCGCCGCGGGTGGACTGGGCCCACTCGTCCTCGAGCGGAATGCCGGTCATGAAGTCGACGCCACCGCCGAGCGCGCGCCACACGTCCTCGTGCCGCCAGAGCACCCCCTTCGGGTAGCCGGTGGTACCACCGGTGTAGAGCAGGTAGAGGTCATCCGCCGAGCGCTCGCCGAAATCCCGGGCGGGGTCGCCGGCGGCGAGCGCGTCCGCGTACGGCACGCCGCCGTACCCGCCGATCTCCTCCGCCGAGCCGTCGGGTAGGGCCACCACGGTGTGCGGACCGGCGGCGTCGGCCAGCACGGTAGCGACGCGGGGCGCGAAGCGACGGTCGTGGATCAACGCCGACAATTCCGCGTCGGCGAAGAGGAAGCGCAGCTCGTTCTCGACGTACCGGTAGTTGATGTTGACGACCGCGGCGCGCGCCTTGAAGACGGCGATCATGGCCACCACGGCCTCGATCGAGTTACCCGCGTAGAGGCCGACATGGTCACCGGGGCGCACGCCGCGGTCACGTAGGAAGTGGGCCAGCCGGTTGGCGCGCTCCTCCAGCTCCGGGTAGCTGATCGCCTGCTCGCCGAGGAACACGGCGGGACGGTCACCGAAGGCGTCAACCGCATGTTCAAACAGGTCTGCGATATTTGCCACCATCACTCAAAAGTAGAACCTGTTATCGTCGCTGACAAGCCTTGGAAATCGTCGAAGGAGGCGCCCGTGGAATCGGCAGCCGACCAGCCCCACGCACTCGTGGAGCAACGTGGACAAATACTGATCGTGACGATGAACCGGCCACGGGTCCGCAACGCGCTCTCCCCCGAGATGCTCGCGATCATGCGGGACGCGTGGGACCGCGCGGACAACGATCCGGAGATCCGAGCCTGCATCCTCACCGGGGCCGGGGGCACCTTCTGCGCGGGCGCGGACCTCCGCGCGATGACCCAGTCCCACCCCGGAGACCGGTTCAACGGCGCCGACCTCTCCCGGATCGACGCGCTACTCAAGGGTCGACGGCTGACCAAACCGCTCATCGCCGCGGTGGAGGGGCCGGCGGTGGCGGGCGGCACCGAGATCCTCCAGGCGACGGATCTCCGCGTGGCCGGGGCGAGCGCCCGCTTCGCGGTCTCCGAGGTGTGCTGGGGCCTGTTCCCCCTCGGCGGCTCCGCCGTCCGGCTGGTACGACAGATCCCGTACGCCGTCGCGGCGGAGATGCTGCTGACGGGACGCCAGTTGGGTGCCGCCGAGGCCCGGGACGTGGGCCTGATCGGACACGTGGTGCCGGACGGGCAGGCCCTGAACAAGGCCCTCGAACTGGCCGGGATGATCGCCGCGAACGGCCCACTGGCAGTGCAGGCGATCCTGCGCACGATGCGGGAGACTGAGGGCCTGGCCGAGAACGAGGCGTTCGCTCTGGAGGCACCGATCGGCACGGCGGTGTTCCGCACCACCGACGCCAAGGAGGGCCCGCGCGCCTTCGTCGAGAAGCGCACCCCCCAGTTCCACGGGCGGTAGCCAGGTCAGATCGCGCGCTGCTGCGCGGCCCAGTACGGGTCGCGCAGTACTCGCTTGTAGAGCTTGCCGTTCGGGTCGCGGGGCAACTCCTCGACGTAGTCCACGCTTCGGGGCAGCTTGAAGCGGGCCAGCCGGCCGGTCAGGAACGCCAGCAGCTCGCTGGTCAGCTCCGGGCCCGTCGCCACCCCCAGCTCCGGCTGCACCACGGCCTTGATCTCCTCACCCCACTCGTCGTGCGGGATGCCGAAGACCGCGACATCCGCCACCGCCGAATGAGCGGCGAGCTCCCCCTCGATCTCGGCCGGATAGACGTTCACCCCACCGGTAATGATCATGTCGCTCTTCCGGTCACACAGGTAGAGGTAACCATCGTCGTCGAGGTAGCCGATGTCGCCGACGGTGAACATGCGGCCGCGCCAGGACTGCCGGGTCTTCTCGGCGTCGCCGAGGTATTCGAAGGTCGTCTCACCCATCTGCAGATACACCGTCCCGGGCTCACCTGTTGGCGCGTCGTTGCCGTCCGGGTCGAGCACCCGCACCTGCGAGCCCGGCCAGGCCTGCCCGACCGAGCCGGGCCGGGCCAGCCAGTCCTGGGCGGTGATCAGGGTGCCGCCGCCCTCACTGGCGGCGTAGTACTCCACCACCACCGGCCCCCACCAGTCGAGCATCCGCCGTTTGACCTCGTGCGGACACGGCGCCGCACCGTGGATCATCACGCGCATCGACGACAGGTCGTACGCCGTCCGAACCTTTTCCGGCAGGGCGAGCAGGCGACGGAACTGGGTCGGCACCATGTGGCTGTGGGTGACCCGGTGCCGTTCGATCAGCCGCAGCATCTCGTGCGGGTCCCACCGGTCCATCAGCACCACCGGATGGCCGAGCTGCAGCGAGATGACCGCGAAGTTCATCACCGCGGTGTGGTAGAGCGGCGAACAGCACAGGTGCACATGGGAGTCGAAGGGTTCGAGGCCGAACAGCCCGAAGAACCATTGTGACACCGGCGGAACGGTGTCCGGGTCGGCGCCGGTCAGCGGCCGACGTACGCCCTTGGGCCGCCCGGACGTTCCGGAGGTGTAGACCATCAACGCACCGAGGGTGCGCGGCGTGGGGCGGTCGGAGGCGTCGGCGCCGACGTCGGCGAGCGGCCGGAACCCGGGAACCGCACCGGCCGCGGCGAAGCACCCGTCGGCCGGGATACCGGCCTCGACGGCGGCGGCCGCGGCCACCTCGGCGAATCGGCGGTGCGCGACGAACGCACGGGCACCGCTGTCGCGCAGAATGTAGGCGATCTCGGCGGCGGTCAGGTGCCAGTTCAGCGGCACCGAGTACAGCCCCGTCTCCAGGGTGGCGAACTCGGCGGCGAGCAGGTCGGCACTGTTGGGCAGCAGCATCGCCACGGTGTCCCCGGGTGCCAGCCCGAGCGCCTGGAGGCCGCGCCCGATCCGGTCGGCCTCGGCGGCCAACTCGCCATATGTGATGACCCGGCCATCCGGGTCAACGACGGCGATCCCATCCGGATCCTGACTCGCGATGTTCCACAGCCCGATGCCAGTCATGGACCAGACTCTATAACGTGTTCCACTTCCTGAACAGCGGACGGGGAGCGACCTTGATTCGCCCCGATAGAACATGTTTCACTGACCCTCGTGGATACCGCTTCGGCGCCCCCGCTCGCCGCCCCGCTGGACATCGCCTTCGACTACACCCGCTCCCTCGGTCCGGTCCTCGGGCGATTCATGACCGGCCTGCGCGACCGTCGAGTGCTCGGTGCCCGCACCGCCGACGGCCGCGTCCACGTTCCCCCCCTCGAATACGACCCGGTGACCCACACCCCGGTCACCGAGCTCGTTCCCGTCTCACCCACCGGCACCGTGACCAGTTGGACCTGGACCGACCGGCCGCTTGCCGGGCAACCCCTCGACCGACCGTTCGGCTGGGCACTGATCCGGCTCGACGGAGCCGACACGGCGCTACTGCACGCCGTCGATGCCGGCACCCGGGAGTCGATGCGGACCGGCATGCGGGTCCGCGTCCGCTGGGCCGCGAAGCGATCCGGACACATCCGCGACATCGCCTGCTTCGAGCCCGACCCGGGCCCACCCCACGCGCCCAACGACAGCACCAGCGACGATCCCGGCAGCAGCAGCACACCCGGCAGCGCGCCCGGCACCAGCAGCACACCCGGCACCGGCAGCGATCCCGCCAGCAGCGGCGATCCCGTGACCGGCATCGTGACTCCGATCCGGCTCTCCTACACGCACACCACCTCCGTCGAGGAGAGTCGATACCTGCACGCACTCTCCGAAGGACGGCTACTCGGCCAGCGCTGCCCGGCCTGCCGCAAGGTCTACGTACCGCCCCGGGTCTGCCCGGCCGACGGCGTGCCGACCGAGGAGGAGGTGCCGGTCCGCGACCACGGCACGGTCACCACGTTCTGCGTGGTCAACGTTCCCTTCGCCGGGCAGCGACTGGAGCCGCCGTACGTGGTCGCCCAGGTCCTCCTCGACGGTGCCGACATCCCGATCCCCCACCTGATCCTCGGCCAGGCCGGCGACGCCCGGATGGGCATGCGGGTGGCCGCGGTCTGGCGGGACCCGACGACCTGGTCCACCACCCCGGAGAACATCGCGCACTTCCGCCCCACCGGCGAACCGGATGCGCCGTACGAGTCCTACCAGGAGCACCTGTGAACCCTGCCGTCGCCGTCATCGGCTTCGCCCAGGCACCCTGCCGTCCCTCCGCGGGGACCACCAGTGGCGTCGAAACCCTCGTCCCGCTCTTCCACCAAGCCCTGTCGGCGGCCGGCCTCGACCGCCGCGAGGTGGACTTCTGGTGCTCCGGCTCCTCGGACTACCTCGCCGGCCGGGCGTTCTCCTTCGTCAACGCGATCGACGCGATCGGGGCGTACCCGCCGATCTGTGAGTCGCACGTGGAGATGGACGCAGCCTGGGCGTTCTACGAGGCGTACGTCAAGATTCTGGCTGGCGAGGCGAAGACCGCGTTGGTCTACGGCTTCGGCAAGTCCTCGGCCGGCCTGCTGCGCCGGGTGCTGGCGCTCCAACTCGACCCGTACGTGGCCGCGCCGCTCTGGCCCGACTCGGTGAGTGTCGCCGCGCTCCAGGCCCGGCTCGCCATCGACGCCGGGGTCGTCACCGAGCAGGCCATGGCCGAGGTGGCGGCCCGCAGCCGGGCCGACGCCGCCACCAACCCCTACGCCCAGGTGTCCGGCCAGCCCACCGTGGACGAGTTGGTCGCCACCCCCTACCTCGCCGATCCGCTCCGGGCGCACGACTGCGCACCCGTCTCCGACGGCGCCGCCGCGCTAGTCCTAGCCGCCGGCGAGCGCGCCCGCCGACACCGGGAACAGCCGGCCTGGATCAGCGGCGTGGCGCACCGGGTCGACCCGCAGGGCCTCGGCGAACGGGACCTGACCACGGTGCCGTCCGCGACCGCCGCGGCCGAGGCGGTGGCCCTGCCGGCGGACCTCGACGTGGCCGAACTGCACGCCCCCTTCACCCACCAGGAACTACTGCTGCGCACGGCACTCGGCCTCGGCGACCGGGTCCGGATCAACCCGTCCGGGGGTGCGCTCTGCGGCAACCCCATGTTCTCGGCCGGGCTGGCGCGCATCGGCGCCGCCGCCGAACAGGTCATGACCGGCCAGGCCCGGCGGGCGGCCGGACACGCCACCAGTGGGCCGGCGTTGCAGCAAAACCTCATCTGTGTGCTGGAGGCGAGGTCATGAGACGAGCAGCCGTGCTGGGTACCGGGCAGACGCAGCACCAGACGCGCCGTACCGACGTGTCGATGGCCGGGCTGTGCCGGGAGGCGATCGACCGGGCGCTGGCCGACGCCGGCGTCGACTGGCCGCAGATCGACGCGGTCGTGCTGGGCAAGGCGCCGGACCTGTTCGAGGGCGTGATGATGCCGGAGCTGTTCCTCGCCGACGCGCTGGGAGCCGCCGGGCGCCCGTTGCTGCGGGTGCACACGGCGGGCTCGGTTGGCGGTGCCACCGGGGTCGTGGCGACCAGCCTGGTCCGGGCTGGCGTGCACCAACGCGTACTCGCGGTCGCGTTCGAGAAGCAGTCGGAGTCCAACGCCATGTGGGCGCTCTCCATCCAACCGCCCTTCACCGCGCCGATCGGGGCCGGGGCCGGTGGCTACTTCGCACCGCACGTCCGGGCCTACATCCGACGCTCGAACGCACCTGAGCACGTCGGGGCGATGGTCGCGGTGAAGGACCGGCGAAACGGTGCGCTCAACCCCTACGCGCACCTGCGCCAGCCGGAGATCACGCTGGAGTCGGTGCGGGCCTCGCCGATGTTGTGGGACCCAATCCGGTACGACGAGACCTGCCCCTCCTCCGACGGCGCCTGCGCGATCGTGATCGGCGACCAGGCGGCAGCCGAGGCGAGCGAGCGGCCGGTGGCCTGGATCCGGGCGACGGCGATGCGTACCGAGCCGACCTACTTCGCCGGCAAGGACCACGTGAACCCGAGGGCCGGCGCCGAGGCCGCCCAGGCGCTGTGGCAGGCGGCCGGGATCACCGACCCCCTCACCGAGGTCGACGTGGCGGAGATCTACGTACCGTTCTCCTGGTTCGAGCCGATGTGGCTGGAAAACCTGGGCTTTGCCGAGGCCGGGCACGGCTGGAAGCTCACCGAGTCGGGCGAGACCCAGATCGGTGGGCGCCTGCCCGTCAACCCGTCCGGCGGTGTGCTCTGTTCCAACCCGATCGGCGCCTCCGGCATGCTGCGCTTCGCCGAGGCGGCCAAGCAGGTGATGGGACGGGCCGGCGAGCACCAGGTGGCTGGAGCGAAAGCGGCGCTGGGTCACGCGTACGGCGGCGGGTCGCAGTTCTTCTCGATGTGGGTCGTCGGCGAGACCCCGGGTCGGTGAAGTAGGTACAGGTGCCAATTCCGATGGGGAGGTCCAGATGAACACCTTCAAAACCCTGTTCCTCAGTGCGGCGATCGGTGTGGCGCTCGCCGCCCTCGGCATCGCGGCCACCATGGCAGCCCTCAGCCCGACCGCCGCCGAGGTCGCGCGAGAGATGGCCAGCGAGGAGGACTTCGACCCCGCCGCCCCACCCGCCTTCTACGGCACCCGCTGACAGCTCACCGCGCTGTCGAACGGCAGCGGCGATCCACCGGTTGTCGCGGTATTCGGAAACCAAAGCAAGCCGCGCCGGCCCACAGGGCCAGGGCTGACCGCACCGGCGGCACAGCCAAAGTGGACGCAGCGGTAGATGCTCCGATGGCATCAGCCGGTTCACCTTTCGGCAATCTCCGGTACCGCTCATGGTCGTTCACGCTCCCGGGCCTGCTGTTCGAACACCATCCGCCACACGTGCGTCAGCAGGGGCTGATCGACTGCGTCCGACCGTACCGGCGGAGTCGCCGTAGTCCCCCGAGACAGCTCGCCTGTCAGGGCGTACCGCGAGACGTACACGGTCATGGCCGAACTTGATCCGGTCCGGTCGCCACGAGGACCGGACCGAGTTCCTGCCGGTATGTGGATCCGCACTCTGACCCAACGGACGACACTGGCCCATCCGATTCTGAGTCAGACGAACTGTCGTCGGCAATGTGGTCGCCGGCATCGAGCGGATCCATCTTGCTCGTCATACGCACTGGTCCCTCCGCATCGTTCTTGGGGCTTGAGGTGGCGCCGGGGCGGGCGGGCAGTGAGGACGGCGGCCTTGCTGTGCCGCTTGGTGCCATCGGCCAGCACCCGTCCCGGGCCATGCCTCTACGCAACCGTGGATCGTGGTGGGACTCCAGCGCGGCAACTGCGCAAAAGTGGCGCACCCCAGTTGCGCGGTGACTGCTGAGCTGGATGAATGGACCGGAAAGCAACCACGGCGGAAGGAACGGCGCGTGGCGGGCAAGCGGAACCGGCTGGCTCAGCGCCGAAAGTCGGTCGGGCTGAGCCAGGAACGCTTGGCCGAAAAGCTTGGCGTCGATCGATCAACCGTTGTCCGGTGGGAGCGGGCGGAGACGGACCCACAGCCCTGGCATCGGCCTCGGCTGGCCACGGCTCTGCGTGTGTCGGTCGAGGAACTGGCCGATCTACTGGCCGACGTAGGCCGGCCGCCAGGACCACCGAACGAACGCCTCGAATATGTGCTACGCCACGTGGGCCCTCACGGTGCTTCAGGAAGGGCTACCGACGCACATACAAACCATCGTTCTATTCCTGCCCGGACCGCGTCAGAGTGTCGAGTAACTCTGCCGCCACCTGCTCCGGCTCGGCCAGGCAACGCCATGCCGGCACCCGACGGACCGGCATGGCACCACCGATGACATCGATGCGGGCGAGTACCCGACGTAGTCCCCGGCCCACGGGGTCGCCCGCCGGATCGTCAACAACGACGGCCAGCTCGGCAGCTCCGCGCCCCACCACGAGGTCAACAGCCCGCCCAGCCACGGGGACGTCACGTCGCACGGTAAGACCGACGCTCCGAAGTGCCAGGTGCAATCGGTCTGCTGGCACGGTCGCGGTGCCTGGTTGAGCTTCGGCGGCATCCTGGACCAACGCCAAGGCGGACAGCAGGCCGCGTTGCCCCGACCACCACGACCGGTCACCGACCACGACAAGCTGGGATCGCGCCCTGGTGATGGCGACGTTCCACAGGTTGGTCTGGTGTACCAGCCAGCCCCGGGTGCGGTCCGGAATGCCATGCGCCCCGATCGGTGAGACGACCATGATGTCCTGCTCGCTGCCCTGAAACTTGTGAATCGTCGCGCAGAGCACGTTGTCTGTGCGGCCGGCGTCGCGAAGGGCCGCGGCCAGGCGACACTGGTGCGCAGCGAGCGGCGTGACCACCCCGATCGAGACATCGGGGTACGCCGTCCGTAGTTCCGTCACCTCGGCTACGACCGCGTCGATCTCGACCTGGTTGAACCCGGACCCGGTGGTGCCGCGGCTGAACTGGCCGGGCACGTGGCGCCAACGAACTGCGGGATCGGCCGCAGCGGCCAGTCGGGCAGGATCTGTCAGCACCGTGAGCCGACCCTGGTAGACCTCCCGGTTTGGCACCTGCACGATGTCTGGATGGCACCGGTAGTGCTCGTCAAGGAGGTACGTCGCGCCCGCGGCGGTGACGAAGGCGTCGTACGCGGAATGGGTGGTGTAGGTAAGCCGCCGGGCGGTGAGCCAACCGGTACTCAGGTCCGCTCGGGCCCGTTCCGTGACGTCGTCGGCCTCGGACAAGTCCACGACGGGTGCGAGCTGACGCGGATCACCGATGAGCAGTGCCCGCTTGGCGCGGTAGAGCATGGGCAGAATCGCGGGAATCGTGCACTGCGCCGCCTCGTCGATCACCACGAGGTCGTACAACGCGGGACTCCGCTTCAACCGCCGGGCGGACAGGGCGGTGACGGCCCAGCCCGGCAGCACCCGGAGCAGCTCTGGAAAGTAGGCCCAACTGTCCGACTGTGGCTTGGCCATCTCGTCGGCTCGGTCCTGCAGCAGACGTGCTCCCGCAGCCACCCTGCGGGCGATCTGGGCGCGCAGCAGGTTCACGCTGAGGGTCGGTCGCTCGGTGCCGATCAGGTCGGCCAGTCGCTGCCAGGAAGCCTCGGTGTCGGGCAACTCGGTGAGGAGCCGCCGGCCTTCCCGCCAACGCAGCTCGAGCACCGCCCGCTCCGCGAGCGCCTCGACAGCGTGGCGATCCGCGACCTGGTACGACCGCAGCCGCCACCGGTACCACCAACCGAACCACCTACTGGCTATCGCGCGGTCGGTCAGCCGGACGAGGTGTGCCAGGGCCCTGTCGTCGGCGGGCAGCGGTGCCACACCGTCGCCGGCATCGGTCCCACGCTCAACAGCCAGATCGGCGAGGTCGCGTTCGAGCAACCGCTGTTGGTCGAGCGTCGCGCGGAGTCTGGCAGCTTCTTCGCCCAGGAGCCGCAGTTCGTGTCGGAGCGTATGGTCGTCCGGCGTCGTGGGCCGCTCACCCGGCGGGTACGCCGCGAGAATGTCAGCGACGTGCTTCGGCTCCTGCGTCCGGTGTTCCTTGTTGCCGGTGCGCATCAGCAGACCCGGGCCGATCAGGTCGGTCACCCGGTCGAGCACCGAGTTGACGGCCTGGTTGCTGGTAGAGCCGATCAGCACGCTCTGTCCGGCGGCGGTGGCGGTCGCCAGCAGGGCCGTGACGAGTTGACTCTTGCCGGTGCCGGGCGGCCCCTGGGCCACTGTCAACGGCTGGGACATCGCCGCCTGGATGATCTCTTCCTGCGCCTCGTTCGCCGCGCTCATCGCCACCGTCACGACTGGCGTAGCCGCGGCTTCGTCCGGGCGGAGAGCCAGCGCGCCCAGTGCCGTCCCCTGGATGAGCCGCGGATTCTTCACCATGCCCCGTAGATCGTCAACGAGCTGCCGCTGCGGCGACTCGGCAGCATCGACGGTGTACAGGATTGCGGCGTTCTGCACCCCGTTCACCGGTCCCGACCTGATGGTGCCGCCGAGCACGGCCGGGTCCAACTCCGTGACCGGTCTCAGCCCGAACGTCTTCACCAAGACATCAACGCTGGCAGCGAGAGAGGTTGGATCGCCGGGCGCGAATGCCTGCTCGACACGTTGCCGTAGTTCGTCGCCCTCCACCTCAGAGAGCTGGAACAGGTCGACGAGTGCGGCGCTGGGGCGGGGCGGAAAGGAGGCGTGCAGGACGTGGTCCGCGCCAACGGTGACATCGCAGACAAGGAGCGGAGCGAGCCGGAGTGGCTTGTGCCGGGCCGGCCGAACGGCGACGACCGGATAGCCGTATTGCAGTTCCCGGCCCTCGGCGCGGGCCCGAGCGGCGAGTTTGGCTGCCGACCCGGCCAGCTGCACGGGCGTAGCCGAGGAGAAGACCACTTCGGACCCTGGTGGTGCCGCGACGTACGTCCCGGTCGCCTGCGGGTCGATGAACGATTGCAACACGGTTGAACGCTGCATGCAGTTGATGTAATAGGTCACCAGGCGACGCCACTGATCCGCGTCGAACGGCGCCTCGTCCGTCGGGCGCGAAGTAACGGCGGTGACCTGCCGCGCCGCGGCGGCGGAGCCCGGCGCCGTCACCAGTCGGATCGGCTCGGTGACACCCTCACTCGACTCAACCGGCGTGTGCTGGCGGCGCCGGGCCATCTCCGTCGGGGCATACCGGGAGAGGTCGTTGGTGGTGATCCAACCATCGTCCGAGGGCCCCTCGGCCGCGCCCCGTAGACCATTGAGCAGCACCTCGGTGAAGACGGACGGGTGGTCCGGCCCCTGCGCCTTCGACGCCTTCAGGTGCGTGCTCGACGTCAGGATGAAGGTGCCACGCTGACGCCTGAGGCGACGCGGCTCGTCCCGCACCCCGCCCCGGAACCGGTGCCGCGCCGTGAACGCGCCAGAGAAGCAACAGTCAAGCAGGACCACCTTCTGACTGGCCTTCGTGTCGTTGAGTAGATGACGCAGCATTCCGTCGGTGTCGAACGCGGTGGTGTGCAACTGCCCGGTGACCGTGTCGGTCGCGGCCAGGAACAGTGACTGGCCGTCGCCGTGCAGCACCCCGTGGCCGGAGTAGTAGAGCAAAGCCAGGTCACCCGTGCGTCGCGCGCCGTAGAACTCCTCGACGACCTGACGCAGGTGCGCCGCTGGCAGGTCCAGTTCAGCGCGTACGGTGTCGAACTCCCCGGCACCGTCCAGCAGCGTCTTGAGCTGCGCCACATCCTGGCGTACCGAGGGAAGGGGTGCGAGGTCACCGTCCATCTGGCAGGTGGCGGTGCCGAGCAGCAGGGCGTGCCGTCCCATCAGAGACGGGCCCGTTCGATTGCGGCCCGCGCTGTTCTGACCAATTCATCGGTCTGGGCGTGGGTGGGCCGGTCGATAGTCATTTCAATGTCCCCGACTCGCAGGTGTACCCGGCGGCCGGTGTGGCGCTGGAGGAAGCTCAAGACCACGTCAACCAGCGCGTGGACGTAGCCGGGGTCGGTGCCCGTCAGTACGGTTACCACGCCGAGCATCAGCTCTGCCGCGCCTTTGGCGTCCGGGTCGACAGCGGGGTTACCAACGCGCTCCACCTCGCCGCCGATCTCGCGGAGACTCTCCGCCAGCTCGTCGGTCAGCTCACCGAGGACGAACTCGTCGTCGTCGGTAAGCGGCGTGAAATCGATCTGAACCAGGACGCGAGCCATCCAACCTCCTGCACGAGCGGTGCGACCAATCTACGGAAAATGATCGCGTTGGGGCCGAGACTGTCGGCTTGCCGATCAAATACCGCCTACGCACCGCCCATCGGCCTCCTGTGTAGAGTTGAGAACTACTCCAATTGGGAGTCCCAGGTGCATCTGGCCTCGCCGGCCCCGGCGGGCTTGACTGCCCGCCGGGCAACGCCGTCTGGAGGGAACATCCTCAAACATTCGCAGAAGCGCACGAGGTCGCCAGGCGGGTGCGCACCACCAGGTTGTGCAGGGCGCCCACGACTGCCGGGGCTGCGGAGTCGGGCAGCGCCGACATGTCTCGGGCCGCCTCCAACTCGGCGCGAAGCCGCGGCACGTCGGCGGCGAGTCGCGGCGCAGCGCCCGTGGGCAACGGTCCCTGCTCGGCCTCCCGCTTGGCGGCGATGAGGTCGGGCACGTACGGCAACCCGGTCCCGAGCACACCGAGGTCCGTCTCGAGACGACCGGTCCGCATCAGGTGGATCCCGGTGAGCAGAACGCGCAGCGTGTACAGCGCGGGTTTGAGCTTCCCGGTCCGGGCGTACAGGTTCTGCTGGGTGGCCGCGAAACCGAGGTAGTGGTGCGCATGGTGACGGGTGATCAGTCGTGGGGCCAGCGACGTGAGCTCGGCGTGCACCGGGCTGGTGACGACCACCAGCGGCGACAACACCTGCTCCAGGACGTACCCGTTGCGGCTGTTCAACAGTTTGGCGCACTTCAGCAGGTCGTGGCTGACCACGTCCAGCTCGACACCGTCGCGTACGCCGGTGTACTGCAACGTCTGCGGCCCGGTGCGCAAACCGACCACCTTTGCTGGCGACAGTAGGTGCGCGCCGCGCAGATCCAGGTCGGAGTCGACGGACGCGAACCCGTACAGGTGCGCACCGCTGACGGTGGCGAACAACAGCGGCTGGGGCAGCATGCGCTCGGCCGCAGCGGCCCACGACGGCACTTCGGTGGTCACTACAGGTTCGCTTCCCGTACGGCGACGAGTAGCCGATCCACGGCATCGCGGTCGGGCAGTTCCGGTAGCGCGGTGGCGGCCGCCGCCTCGGCGAGCTCGGCGAGCAGGTCCGCCGCCCAGGCGGCGACTGTCTCCCAGGGCAGCTCGCCGCGCCGCACCGCGAGCAGCTTGTCGCGCAGATAACGCACGTCGACGAGGACATCCCCGGTACGCAGCACGTGCGCACCGGCCACCAGTAGCCGGATCATGTGCATGGCCTGCTTGTGGTTCGTCTCGCCGGTACGATCGCGGCGGGACGCCACCCGGTTCAGCTGATCCCGGGCGTAGCCGCCGTACGTCTCGGCCACCCGCCGCGACAGGAACGCCTGCCGCGCCGCCAGCAACCGTTCCCCATCCGGGGTGATCGTCTCGACCTGCGAGGACCAATGCACCTCCAGAACCGTCGGGTTGCCCTGCAGAGCGAGCAGGCAGAAGCGTTCGAACTCCCAGGAGAACTGCTCCGCAACCGGCCCGTCAACGTGGGTGGGCGGCTTGTCCAGGTGCCAGAACGCGCGGGTCGGCGCCGCGAACACACCACGCCGGTCGTAGTCAGAATCCGGTCCGTGCAGTCCGTACGCCCGTGATCCGACCACGACGGCGAGGACGGTACGCCGCTCGACAAGCTCGATCACGCCCAGCGACGCTACCGGAGCATCACCCGGCAATGCATGATCTTTTCCCGGCGGGACCGGGCGTCGCTGGAACGGTGAACCCTTGGCGGGCGGGGCTGCGGTACGGGATAGAGCGTCTGAAGGAGTTCAGGCTCGTCCTCCCGGACAGGACGAGGTCACACCCAGGACGTCATGGACGGTGTGCCAGCCGCTCATGTGCTCGACGGTGAACTCGCTGGCCTGCCATGAACAGGTTCGGGACATCAGAGATTATGACGTCAGACTACGTCGCGAAGGCGAAGCCGGGCGTCGGTCTCACCGGCGGGGCAGCTCGACAGTCAGCGGCGCCACCACTGCGACCGCGACGGGTTTGGCTGAGGAAGTCATGAGGCTTCACCGCAGGATCGCCGTTTCGATCTTCCCGCTGGCTCGGCCAGCCGGCAGTGGCGACGCCGGCTCACGTGGTGCACCTCATCCTCCCCCATACAGGTGACTCGCTGGGCGGTCGCCCTAGGGGTTTGCCGATTCCGGTTGCCGACCAGCACGCGGTGTTCAACACTTTTCTCACGTATCCGATTTGAGGGGTTTGATATGGCTAGGTGCGATGTCTGCGGTAACGACTACAAGATGCCATTTCAGGTGCACATGGCGAACGGCGACGTGCACACCTTCGACAGCCTCGAGTGCGCCAACCACAAGCTCGCCATGAACTGCGAGCACTGCCAGGTCAAGATCGTGGGCCATGGCATCGAGGTCTCCGGCCGCTTCTACTGCGGCACCCACTGCGCCCGAGCCGAGGAAGGGTCCCTGGCCGCCGACCTGCGCGGCACGTTGGCTGCCCAGCCGGCCTAAGTGGGGCGGAGGGGGCGGCAGGACCGGCCGCTGACGGTGGCAATCGGGCCACCGTGAGCCCAACCGATCCAGGACGCATGGACCGTCGTCCGGGCGCCACCATAGACGGCAGCCTCGGTGGCGAATCCGTGTGTGCCGCCGCCCCCACCACCGCCGACAACCACGACTGCCAATCTGCCCACCGACCCCGCCGGCTGGCGAACTCGCGTCGGTGTCGGCCGTGCGACGGGACACCGCCATCCGGTAACCCCGGTCGGCACAGTCCATCTTGGAACCCGCGACTGGACTACGCCGGCATGCTCGTACCGGCCGCTGCCACGAAACCAGGCGGTAAGGATGTCACGGTGGGAAGCGCCGGTAGGGATCGCGCACACCCGACCCTGGCGAGTCCTCAACATCGCGCTGGTCGTCTCGTTCATCAGCTGGATCGACATCGGTGCCATCACCGTGATGTTGCCCTCCATCGACGAGGCCCTCGGCACCGACGACAACGTTCTCCAGTGGGTCGTCTCCGGCTACTCACTGATGTTCGCGCTCGCCCTCGTCCCCGCCGGGAGACTCGGCGACGCCAAAGGCCGCCGTCAGGCCATGCTCATCGGCCTGGCCATGTTCGTCGGAGCCAGCACGATGGCAGGACTGGCCACCTCCGGCGCGGTACTGGTGGTCGCCCGACTCCTCCAGGGCGCGGCGGCGGGCGTCCTCGCACCCCAGATCACCGCCCTCGTGGAGCGACTGTTCCCCCCCAGGGAGCGCGGACGCCCCTTCGGCGCGGTCGGTGCCACCTCCAACGCGGCCACCGCCGTCGGCCCACTGATCGGCGGCCTGGTCATCGCCGAGGGCGGAACGGACCACGGCTGGCGGCTCGTCTTCTTGATCAACGTCCCGATCGGGATCACGGCGGCGATACTCATCTGGCGCTTCTTTCCGAAAAGGCCGCCTCGTCGCCAGGCCGACCGTCACCACGACCTGGTCGGGACGCTGCTGCTCGCCCTCGGGATCATGTTGGTGATCCTGCCGGCGCTGCAATGGCAACAGTGGATGGGGTGGTTACCGTGGCTGCTGGTGCCAGCCGGGTTCGGTGTCCTCGTCGCCTTCCGATCCTGGGAAACCTCCACCATCCGGCGCCACCCGCCGGTCTTTGACTTTCGCCTGTTCACCCACCGGCCGTACCGCCTGGGGCTGCTGCTCGGATTCCTCTTCTACGCCGGGTTCGTCTCCCTACCGCTGATCTTCAGCTTCCACCTGCAGTACGGGCTCGGCACCAGTCCACTGAACACCGGCCTGACGCTCGCACCGCTCGCGGTGGGCTCCACCCTCGGCGCCGTGCTCGGCGGACGCTACGTTGGTCGGCTTGGCCGTGCCCTGCTGGTCATCGGACTCACCATCGTCCTGGCGAGCCTCGCCATCATGACCGCTCTCACCGGCTTGCAGGGGGGCGCCTTCTCGGCCGCGACCGTGTTCCCGCTCTTCCTCGCCGGAATCGGCAGCGGCCTCGTCATCACACCGAACAACACCCTGGCACTGGCCCAGGTACCCAAGCCCGACGCCGGCAGCGCCGCCGGCATGTATCGCACCACGCGACAGGTGGGAGCCGCGGTGGGGCTGGCGATGATCACCGCGACCCTGCTCGCGGCGGTGGCCGCCAACGACGGACGCTGGTCGACCGCACTTCGATACGCACTCGCCGTGGAGATCGGCGTCATCGTCGCCGCTCTTCTCATCTGCCTCGTCGACATCCTCGGCGACCGCCGCGACGAACGGAAGCGCGCAGCGTAAACCAACCGGTGATACAGAGCGTGGTGGAGCTCGTTCAGCTGTTGCCGTCGCGCAAATCAGGAATCCACCTGAGCGGCGGTTGCTGGTCCGGGCCCCCAGGGCCGTCCCCGGCGCACGAGCACGAACCCGGCCCCGGCGGCGAGGAACCCCACCACCAGGATGCCGATCGGCAGGTAGCGACCGAACAGGAGCAACTGCGCCCGACCATCCTTGGCCTGTTCGATCACCGCGTCGGCGGTCACGTCGTCGTACTGGAAGGTGGCGCTCAAGATGACCACCGGCGGCCCGACGTCTGGCACCAGCTCGTGGTGCTGCTGGTCGCGGTAGCCCAGAATGCCACCGGTCATCGGCTCCACCCAGAGCGTGCGGGAGGCGCGGTAGCTCATCGTTGCGGCTGTCGCCTCCGGTGCAAGGAAGCCAAGCAGCTGGGTCAGCGTCTCCTCGTCCAGGTCGAGGCCCCGCTGCGGGATGGTCTGCTCGAAACGGTACGTCTCCAGGCCAGCGATCTCCTCCGCGCCCTGGTACAGCATCGGCAACGACTGCTGCAGGGTGCTGTCGAAGTACTGGTAGGTCTGCTTCTTCGTATCGAAGGGGAACAGGTACAGCTGCCCGGTGTACGCGATGCTCCCCGCCTTACACCCGGTGGCACCCAGCTCCTCGACTGCTTCGTCGTTGTAGCACTGGCCTTCCCACTCGGCGGCGGCGCCGGATACCCGGTCGAGGGCGATGCGGCTCTCGGAGCGCTCGACCGGCAGGTCACGATCGACCCAGTCGGTTGCTTGATACACGTTCCAGATCAGGGTTTCACCCGCAAGGCTGCCGGTGAGCTCTGCGGCGGTCTCGTTGTCTGGTTTGATGCCGGTGACCGAACGCAGAGTGCCGGTTTCGACGGTCACCGCAGGGTCACCGCCGGGCAGCGTCCAGGCGCCGACAAAGGTGGCTGATGGCGCGACAACGACGATGTCTGGCGGTGTCACATCGTAGGGCACCTGCTTGAGCGCGGGCACGATCAGCCATACCAGACCCACGGCTGCGACAACACAGAGTAGCCCCAGGCCGAAAAGAGCCGCGCCGATTTTCTGTCGCATCAGCACACCCTCCCTTGAGGTGAAACTTGTTCTAATATACTGCGACACACCCCACAGGGAAACCCCTCGGCAACACACCTTTCGCCGAAGCGTCATCCACTGGCGCCGATACCCGCCCCCGCGTAGGCTGACCAAGCACTTGCTTGGCCCACATCATGCCGGGAGGTCCCGATGATGCCGTCGATCCCAGCGGCCCTGCACCGGGCGGCGCGTGAGTTCAGCTCGGCGCCGGCTCTGGTGGAGCCCGGCGTCGCGCCGCTGAGCTACGCGGAGCTCCTCGCCGAGGTGCGGCGCGCGGCACAGGCCCTGATCGCCGCGGGGCTACGCCCGGGCGACCGGCTCGCACTCTGGGCACCGAACTCGACGCAGTGGGTGCTGGCCGCCCTCGGCGCGAGCTTCGCGGGCCTCACCCTGGTGCCGGTCAACACCCGGTTCACCGGGATCGAGGCGCTCGACGTGATCCATCGAAGCGGTGCCAGCGGACTCGTCGTGGTGGACCCGTTCCTCGGCACCGACCGACTCGCCGCGCTGCGAGCCGCCGCGATAGCGGAAGGCAAACAGCTCCCCCGCCTGGTCGTGCGGGTGCCCTCCGGTTGGGAGGAGTTCGTATCCCGGGGCGGGTCGGTTCCCGGGCTGGAGGCCGACGCCCGCGCCGCCGCGGTCAACCCCGACGACCTGAGCGACATCCTGTTCACCTCGGGCACCACCGGTCGCAGCAAGGGCGTGATGAGCGCGCACCGGCAGTCGCTGGCCGTCGCTTCCGCCTGGGCCGATATCGCAGGGCTGACCTCCGACGACCGTTACCTCGTGATCAACCCTTTCTTTCACAGCTTCGGCCTGAAGGCCGGCATCCTCGCCTGTCTGGTCAGCGGGACCGCCATCGTGCCGCAGGCGGTCTTCGACGTACCCCAGGCGATGGCCCTGATCGCAGACCAGCGGATCACCGTCCTACCCGGGCCGCCCACCCTCTACGCCAGCTTGATCGGTCATCCCGACGCTGGGCGCTTCGACCTGTCGAGCCTGCGCCTGGCCGTCACCGGGGCGGCCACCGTGCCACCGGCCCTCGTCGATCAGATCCGCACGGAGCTCGGCGCGGACGTGCTCACCGCGTACGGGCTGACCGAGGCGGTGGTCGCCACGATGTGCCGGGCCGGCGACGACGCGCAGACCGTGGCGCAGACCTCCGGACGCGCAGCGGCCGGATTCGAGGTCCGCATCGCCGACCCGGGCGGCGAGGTGCTGCTGCGGGGACCGAACACGATGCTCGGCTACCTCGACGACCCGGGCGCCACCGCGGCGGCGATCGACGCCGAGGGGTGGCTGCACACCGGCGACATCGGCCACCTTGACGAGCGCGGCTACCTGACCATCACCGACCGGCTCAAGGACATGTATGTCTGCGGTGGCTTCAACGTGTATCCGGCTGAAATCGAACGGGCGCTCGCGCAGCTTCCGGGAGTGGCCGAGTCCGCGGTGATCGGCGTGCCGGACCCACGGCTCGGCGAGGTCGGCAAGGCCTACCTGATCTGCCGCCCGGGTCACTCGGTCAACGCGACTGAGGTGATCGAGTTCTGCCGGAGCCGACTCGCCAACTACAAGGTGCCGCGATCGGTGGAGGTCCGGTCCGAGCTGCCGCACAACGCCTCGGGCAAGATTCTCAAGTATCTGCTCCGCGCGGAGAGTTGATGGCTGCCGAGGCGCGCTAGATCCAGTCGGTGTGCCGGGGCCACGCCAGCAGCGTGTCGACCACCTCGGGCGGCTCACCGGAGGGCATCGGCGCGACGGCGCAGTAGCGACCCTTGAAAAACAGCAGTGGGCCGTCGTCGCGGCACTCGCCGAGCGCGGTTACCCGGCCCACCACGATCGCGTGGTCACCGCCCGGGTGCACGGCCTCGACCCGGCAGTCGGCCCAGGTCAACGCTCCGGTAAGGATCGGCATACCGGCCGGGGAGGGAGCCCAGGCGACCTCGGCGAACTTGTCCGCCCCCGATGCGCCGAAGACCCGGGACAGCGGCCCGTGCGCCTCCGCCAACACGTTGACACCGAACACCCCGGTGTCACGGATCCGACGCCAGGTGGTGGAGCCCGCCTGCGGGCAGAACAACAGGAGCGGTGGGTCCAGCGACAGTGGGGCGAAGGCCTGGCAGGCGAACCCCGCCGGGCCTTCGTCGTCGAGCGTCGTGATCACGGTCACGCCGGTGCAGAAGTGGCCGAACACCCGCCGAAACTGCTGGGTGTCCACCACGGCTGCGGTCGTCACCCGACTCGCTGGAACTGGTGACCCCACACGCTGTGTGCGGTCGTCTGCCGAGCGATCCAGGTGCGGTCGTCCACGGTGTCGCCGTCGGTGCCGTACTCGATGTCGAACCCACTCGGTGTGCGCAGATAGAACGAGATCATGCCGTCGTTGGCGTGCCGGCCCAGGGTCGCGACCATCGGGGTCTTGTTTCGGGTGCCACGGTCCAGGGCCCGACCAACGTCATCGATCGTCTCAGTCTCGATCATCAGGTGGACCAGGCCGCTGGGGGCTGGTATCGGGGCCAGGGCGACGCTGTGGTGTCGCGGGTTACAGCCGAGGAAGCGCATCCAGAGTGGCTGGTCGCTGGGCGGCAGGCCAATGGTCTCGGGAAGTAGTCGCATCGAGTCGCGCAGCCGGAAGCCGAGCACCTCGGTCCAGAAACGTAGCCCGGCGGCGTCGTCGAAGGTCGGCAGCACCACATGCCCCATGCCCTGCGCACCGGTGACGAAGCGGGTGCCGTACAGGCTGTGTGCCGGGCGGCTGTCGAGCTCGGCCCCGCAGTAGAACTCCAGGCGGTTACCGGAGGGGTCGTCAACGCTGATCATCTGCGCCACCCGACGGTTGGCCAGTTCGTCGGTCTCGGCCGTCTTGATCACGGTGCCGGCCCCCTCGAGGACGCCGGTCAGCTGGTCGAGCGCGGCGGGGTCAGCCAGCTCCCAACCGCTGGCGGCCAACCGGTCCCGCTCGCCGGGTACCACCACGATCCGAGCGGGTAGGTCGTCCATGCGGAGATAGGCGGCCTCCGGGTCGGGGCCACGGCCCTCGGTCATGCCGAGCACCTTGACGCCGAACTCCCGCCAGGCGGGAACGTCGGTGGCTTCGACCCGGAGGTAGCCGAGGGATCGAATGATACTCACGGGCGGTTCCCTTCCAGGAAATCGAAGGCGAGGCGATTGAACTCGTCGAACTTCTCCAGGTGTGCCCAGTGTCCGCAGCCACCGAAGACGTGCAGCCGGCAGCGGCGGATCAGCTTGAGCGCGACCAGCGCTCCGTCGAGCGGATTGACCCGGTCCTCCCGACCCCAGACCAGAAGGACCTCGTTGCGCAGCCGGTGGGCGTCGCGCCAGAGCAGACCCTCCTCGTAGAGGCCCGGGTCGGTGAACGAGGCGCCCAGCGCACGCATGCCGCGCAGGGTGTCCGGGTCGGTCGCGGCGCGCATCCGTTCATCGATCAACTCGTCGGTGACGAAGGACTGGTCGAAGACGAGCGTCCGCAGGAACTCCGCCAGCTTCTCCCGACTGGGGCCGGGTGGGGCGCCGAACGCGGTCAGCCGCTTGACCCCCTCGGTCGGGTCGGAGGCGAAGACGTTGAGGCTGAGCCCGCCGGGCCCCATCAGCAGCAGCCGGCCGGCCCGCTCCGGGTAGCGCAGGGCGAACCGGACCGCGGTGCCGCCGCCGAGCGAGTTGCCGATGAAGTCGACCCGGTCCAGGCCCACCTCGTCGAGCAGGGCCGCGAGCCGGTCGGCCGAGTGCGTGAAGTACTGCCGGCCACTCGGGCAACTCTCGGACCCGCCGTATCCCGGTTGGTCAACGGCGAGGGTGTCGAATCGCTCGGCGAAGACCGGCACCGTCCGCCCGAAGTTGCTCCATGCCGAGGCGCCCGGCCCGCCGCCGTGCAGCAGCACGACCGGGCGTACGCCCGCCGGTCCGGCCCGGTGGTAGTGCAGCCCGGCGGCGGTGGCTTCGATGATGATTGTGCTGGTCGTCATGGCGTCCTCACACCATCGCGTCCGCGATGGACAGCCCGAACTCGCCGCTGCCATACATGGACAGGGCACGTTCGGGGTCGTTGATGGCGTGCACCCGCCCGGCGTGTGCGTCGCGCCAGAAGCGCTGGATCGGGTGGCTCGTGTAGATCGCCCGACCACCGGAGTTCTCGAAGAGCCGGTCCGCGGCCTGGATCGCCAGTTCCGTGCCCCGAACCTGGTTGCGACGCGCCCGCAGGCGCAGCCGCATCGGCAGCTTTTCCCCCGCCGTGACCAGGCCCATCAGCTCGCTCATGTCGGCGGTGAGCGTGAGCCAGGCCGCGTCCACGTCGGCAGCCGCCCGGGCGACCCGCACCTGCGAGTAGGGGTCTTCGGCGGCCCGTACCCCGGCGTAGGCGGCGCGGACCCGCTCCCGCATGTGGTGCACGTGGGCCTCGTACATCCCGGTCGCCATCCCGATGATCGGAGTGGTGATCGTGTACGGGAAGATCGAGCCGTACGGGATGCGGTAGAGCGGTCCGGGGTTGCGCTCCTGGCCGGGGCAGACGCACCGAGCGGTGTCGCCGAAGCTGAGCGACCGATAGGCCGGGACGAACGCGTCGGAGACGACGATGTCGTTACTACCGGTGCCCCGCAGACCGATCGTGTGCCAGACATCCTCGATCGTGTAGTCGGTCGCGGGAAGCAGGAACGTGCGGAAGTCGGCGGGGCTGTCGTCCTGGCCGGGCACGATGCCACCGAGCAGGACCCAGTTGGCGTGGTCGCATCCGGACGAGAAGCTCCACCGTCCAGTCACCCGGTATCCCCCGTCGACTTCTTGGATCTTGCCGGTGGGGGCGTAGGAGGAGGACATCAGGGTGCTGGGGTCAGCGCCCCAGACGTCCTGCTGGGCCCGTTCGGGGAAGAGGGCCAGCTGCCAGTTGTGCACCCCGATCACCGATGCGACCCAGCCGGTCGATCCGCAGGCGCTGGCGATGTCGCGAACGCAGCTGAAGAAGGCCGTCGGGTCGGCCTCGAGCCCACCGCACCAGGCCGGCTGCAGCAGCCGGAAGAAGCCGGTGGAGGCCAGTGATTTGAGGTGCTCGGCGGAGAGCGTTCGACGGTCCTCTGTCTCCTGGGCCGCCTCCCGCAGGACGGGTAACAGCTCCCGCACCCCCCGTGCGACCAGTTCGGCGCCCTCCATGAGATCCCCTCCGGTGGCTTGGCTGACGAACGTGACGATCCCTATAATAGAACACGTTCTACTTGACGGCTACCATGCAAGCAGCAGGACCTGTAACACGTTCCATCACAACTGAGGAGCGACATGACCAACGTCGAGGCAGTACGCACGATAGACAGCGGGGTTCTGCCCACCAGGTTTGCCCGCGGCTGGCACTGCCTGGGACTGGCCGACTCGTTCCGCGACGGCAAACCGCACGTCGTGGAGGCATTCGGCACCAAACTCGTGGTTTTCGCCGACTCGACCGGCACCCTGCACGTGCTCGACGGGTACTGCCGCCACATGGGCGGCGATCTGACGATGGGCACCATCAAGGGCGACGAGATCGCCTGCCCGTTCCACGACTGGCGCTGGCGCGGCGACGGTCGCTGCACCGCGGTGCCGTACGCCCATCGAGTTCCGCCCCGCGCCCGTACCCGCTCCTGGACCACCTGCGAGGAGAACCGCCAACTGTTCATCTGGAACGACCCGCAGGGTGCCCCGCCACCGCCGTCCGCGGCGATCCCACGCATCGACGCCGCCTTCTCCCCCGAGTGGACCAGCTGGACCTGGGACTCCATCCGGATCGACGGCGCCAACTGCCGGGAAGTTATCGACAATGTGGTCGACATGGCGCACTTCTTCTACATCCACTTCGCGTTCCCGACGTTTTTCAAGAACGTGTTCGAGGGCCAGGTAGCCGCGCAGTACCTGCAGACCCGACCCCGGCCGGACGTACCGACCGCCACGCGGCAGTCCGGGGAGGCGACGCTCCGCTCGGAAGCCGCCTACTACGGCCCCTCCTACATGATCGACTACCTCTTCAACGACTACCACGGCACCGAGGTGGAGTCCGTACTGATCAACTGCCACTACCCCATCTCGGCCAACTCGTTCATGTTGCAGTGGGGCATCATCGTCAAACAGCTACCCGGCCTCACCGCTGCGCAGGCCGACAAGGCGGCAGCGAAGTTCGCGGCCGGGATCGGGGTCGGCTTCCAGCAGGACGTCGAGATCTGGAAGCACAAGAGCCGGGTTGACAATCCGCTCCTCTGCGCCGAAGACGGCCCGGTGTACCAGCTCCGCCGCTGGTACGAGCAGTTCTACGTGGACGTGGAAGAGGTCACCGAAGACATGGTGGCCCGCTACGAGTTCGAGGTCGACACCAGCAGGGCCGTCGAGACCTGGACCGCCGAGGTGGCGGCCAACCTCGACCGACAAGCCGACTCCGCGTCATGAACCGCACCGACCCGCCGACCGAACGGCAGGAACATCTGGTCGGCGGCTATGTGGAGCTCTCCTGCGCCCGCTGCGCCGCCCAGGTCCGGGTACGCAAGTCGAGCCCGCAGCAGACCAGCGTGCAGTGGAGCACCCGCGCCGCCCGCCAATGCCCCGCGCTGACCAGCGACGAACAGCGGCCCGCACCGGTGCCGACCTGCCCCGACCTCCGCACGAGCATTCAGCACGCGGTGCGTACCGGAAGCCTGGGGGTGGCGTGATGTACCACCGGCTGCGCGTCACCGATGTGATCGAAGAGACGCCCGATGCCCACTCCCTGGTCCTGCGCGTGCCACCGGAGCTGGCCACCGAGTTCACCTACCGCCCCGGCCAGTACCTCACGGTCCGCGTGCCGCACGGCCAGGGAATCGTGGCCCGCTGCTACTCGCTGTCCAGCTCTCCGCAGACCGAGACCGACCTGAGGATCACCGTCAAACGCGTACCCGGCGGGCCGGCATCGAACTGGATCTGCGACGACATCCGCGCCGGAGCCAACCTGGAGCTCATGCCGCCGGCCGGCTCGTTCACCCCCGACTCGCTCGACGACAACCTACTTCTGCTCGCCGGAGGCAGCGGCATCACCCCGGTGATGTCCATCATCAAGTCCGTACTCGCGGCCGGCCGTGGCCAGCTTGCCCTGGTGTACGCGAACCGCGACCCGCACTCGATCATCTTCGCCACCGAGTTGGTGACGCTGAGCGAGCTACACGGCCACCGACTGAGCGTGACCCACTGGCTGGACAGCGAACGCGGCACCCCAGATCCCACCACGCTGGCAACTCTGATCAGCCCCTATGCCGGTTGGGAGAGCTACGTCTGCGGTCCGGCGCCCTTCGTCGTGGTAGCCCAGGAGACGCTACGGCGCGCTGGCGTGCCGGCGGACCGGGTCAAGGTCGAACGCTTCGAGGTCGAACGGCGCTCGGCCGACGACCGCGACGCCACCCTCGAAGTAGAACTCGACGGTCAGATCCACCGAATGCCATGGCCGGCCGGTGCCCGCCTGCTGGACGTGCTCATCGCCGCCGGGCTGAACGCGCCGTTCTCCTGCCGCCAGGGTCACTGCGGCGCCTGCGCCTGCCGGCTGCTGGACGGCCAGGTCGACCTCGCGCACAACGAGATCCTGGAGGAGGACGACTTCGCCGAGGGCTACATCCTCGCCTGCCAGGCCGTGGCCCGAAGCGACGAGGTGTCGATCACCTACTACTGACCGATGGCCACCCGCCGCCACGTTCCCGAGGGGCGGTTGGCGCGGCCCGACAGTCAGCCGCCGCTCTCCTGGCTCCGGATCGCGGCGCTCCGACCCGCCCGCCGCCCCGAGAAGACACAGTCGGCCAACGACAGCCCACTGACGTAGCTACGGGAGCAGATGCCCACCGCGGTGCGGCCGGCGGCGTACAGGCCGGGTACACCCGCCCCGTCGGCGCCCAGGGCCTGCCCGGTCTCTTCGTCCACCCGGAGGCCACCGAGGGTGAGCATGGGTGCGGGCGCGAGGAGCCGGGCCCGCACCGAGACATCGACCAGCGAGTACGGCGGAACGGCCAAGGGCCGAACCTGGTCGGTGGGCTTGCCGGCCGGGTCGGGGCCAGCCGCCTGATAGGCCGCGAGGGTCTCGACCAGTTGCTCGGGATTCACTCCGGCGCGACGCGCGGCCGCCGCTGGTGTCGCCCCGGTGACCCGGCCGAAGGTCAGCAGCCACCGGGCCTGCAAGCGCTGGAACCAGAGCGTCTGGGCTCGCAGCTGCCGGCGGCACTCGGCGCGCAACGCGCCGTCGAGCAGCAGCCAGGCCCGCGCGTCCGGCGCGCGCAGGATCGCCTCGCCGACGGCGGCGCCGTAGCGGGACTCGTCGCAGATCCGTCGGCCGTCCCGGTCGACGAGCAGGCCGCCGAGCATCGCCGCGGGTGGGGCGAGGAAGCGCCAGATGCTCATCCGGTCGAGGTGGGCGGTGGCCGCGCCGGCCGCCACGCCGAGCCGGATCCCGGAGCCGTCGTCACCGGGCGTGCCCAGCCGCAGCCCACCGCGGTACTCCGGCGCGTGGGTACGAAGCAGGTCGCGGTCAAAGACGAACCCGCCGGCGCAGAGCACGACGCCGCCGGCCGCCCGGACGCGCAACCGGCGGCCGTACCGCCGCTCCAGCCAGGCGACGGGCCGGTGCAGCGCGCGCCCCAGGGCCGGCAGGTAGACACCCGGCCGGACCGAGCATCGGTGCAGCAGACGATGGGCGAGCCGGACCCATCGGGCGGCACCGCGCAGGGTCCGGCACTCGACTCCGGCTATTCGGCCGTCGGCGCCGGTGACGAGCCGCTCGGCCCGGGTCTGCGCGAGCAGCTCGACGCCGCGGTCGCGGGTGGCAGCGGCGAGCCGGGCCGCGAACAGCCGGCCGGAGGTGCCGCGGGCGTGCACCCGGTGGCCGCGTGGCGCTGGTGGTGCCCGGTGCGCGAGGGACTGCTCACTTCCGGAGTAGTACAGGTAGTGGCGATCGGTCGGGTAAGAGGTCTTGTATGGACAGAGACTCGCCGCGAAGGGCACACCGAGGCCGGCCAACCAGTCGATCGTGTCGGCGCTCTGCTCGCAGAACCGGCGCAGGGTCGCGGGAGAGACGGTGTCGCCGACCTCCTCGCGCAGGTAGTCCAGCATCGCCTGGGGGGTGTCGGTGACTCCGGCCGCGCGCTGCTGCCGGGTGCCGCCGCCGGCATAGATCACCCCACCGGACAACGCGGTGGTGCCGCCGCCGGAGAACCGGTCGAGCACCAGGACGCGCGCTCCCGTGCCGGCTGCCTCGACCGCGGCGCAGGCTCCGGCCGCGCCGAAGCCGACCACCACGACGTCGGCCGTCTGGTCCCACTCCTCGGTCACCGCGCCTCCGTAGTGTTCCGCAGGTCAACGTGGTCGGTGGCGCCGACCACGAGGCGGACACCGTCGCCGATCGGTGGTGGCGAGCCGGATAAAACTATAACCTGTTCTCGTGTCGATTCCAGAGCGAGAGTTCGATGTGGTCGTCGTCGGCAGCGGCGGCGCCGGCATGGTCGCGGCCCTCACCGCGGCGCACCGGGGGCTGAGCGCGATCGTGCTGGAGAAGGCCGAGACATACGGCGGTTCCACCGCCCGCTCCGGCGGCGGGCTCTGGCTTCCCGGCAACGAGGTACTGACCCGGGCTGGGGTCGCCGACCGGGCTGAGGACGCACGCACCTACCTGGCGTACGTCGCCGGACCAGACGCCACCACGGCTCGACAGAACGCGTTCCTCGCCGCCGCACCGGAGGTCGTCGCCTTCGTCCGCCACCACACCCCACTCGACTTCGCCTGGGTGCCCGGCTATCCGGACTACTACCCCGAGGCTCCCGGTGGGCTTCCCGGCGGGCGCAGCATCGAGCCGCTCCTGCTCGACACCCGGTTGGTCCGCGCTGACCTGGCGACGCTGGCCGCGCCGTACCGGGCAGCGCCGGAGGGGGTGGCGGTGACCCAGGTCGACTACCGGTGGTTGTCGCTGGGCCTCCGACATCCGCGGGCGATCCGCACCGTGGCCCGGCTCGCCGCCCGCGGCCTGAGCGCCCGGATCCGGCGCCGGCAGCTGCTCACCATGGGCCAGGCGCTCGCCGCCGGGCTCCGCGCCGGCCTGCGCGGCGCCGGCGTCCCGGTCCGGCTCAACACGCCAATGACCGACCTCCTCATCGATCGGGGCCGGGTCACCGGGGTTACCGCCCAGCACGCCGGGGCCCCGGTGCTGTTCCACGCCCGACGAGGTGTGCTGCTGGCCAGCGGCGGGTTTGAGCAGAACCAGTCGATGCGCCAGGAGCACCAGCCGGGGATCGGCACGGAGTGGACCGCCGGCGCGGCCGGCAACACGGGGGACGGCATCGAGGCGGGCAAACGGCTCGGTGCCGCCCTCGACCTGATGGATGAGGCCTGGTGGGGGCCGTCGATTCCGCTCCCCGGGGGGCCCTACTTCTGTCTCGCCGAACGCAACCAGCCCGGCTGTCTCATGGTTGACGCCACCGGCCGGCGCTTCGTCAACGAAGCGGCCCCCTACGTGGACGCGGTGCACGCCATGCTCAGCCCGGGGGTGGACCAACCGGCGTGGCTGGTGGCCGACCAGACCTACCGAGACCGCTACCTGTTCGGCGGGCGGGCCCCACGCTCCCCGCTTCCACGACGCTGGTTCACCTCGGGGGCAGCGCACCGCGCCGACACCCTGGACGAACTGGCCGGGCAGATCGGTGTGCCCGCCACCGCGTTGGGCAGCACCGTCCGCCGGTTCAACGAGTTCGCGCAGCGCGGTCGGGACGACGACTTCCACCGCGGGGACTCGGCCTACGACCGCTACTACGGCGACCCGCGACATCGACCCAACCCGTGCCTGGGCGCCGTGGCCCGGCCCCCGTTCTACGCGTTCCGCATGGTCCCGGGCGACCTGGGCACCAAGGGTGGCCTGCGAACCGACGAACGAGCCCGGGTGCTGCGCCCGGACGGCACAGTCGTGCCCGCGCTGTACGCGGCGGGCAACGTCAGCGCCTCGGTGATGGGGCGCAGCTACGCCGGCGCCGGCGCGACCCTCGGCCCGGCCCTCGCCTTCGGCTACCTGGCCGCGCTCGACCTGGCCACGACGGCCGCCGCCCCCACCCCCCTGCAGGAGGACTGATGCCCATCGACCCCGCCGTCGCCGTCGGCGCCGAACTTCCCGGCCGTGACCTGAGCTGGGACAGCACCGACGTACTGCTGTACCACCTCGCCGTCGGAGCTGGCCCCGACGAGCTGTCCTACGTCTACGAGGGCGCGCTGCGGGGGGTCCTGCCCACCTTCGCCACGGTGGCCACCACCCTGCGGGATACCGAGCCACCCACACTGACCATGCCTGGCATCGACATCGATCTGGCCCAGGTTGTCCACGGTCGGCAGGAGCTCGAACTACACCAACCGATTCCGGCGAAGGGCAGCTGTGCGGCCCGCTCGCGGATCGCCGCCGTGTATGACAAGGGCAGCGCGGCGGTGATCGTCACCGAGACCAGCACCGAGCTGTTCACCAGTCGGATCAGCATCTTCGTCAAGGGCGCGGGCGGATTCGGCGGAGAACGGGGGCCGACCACTCGGGTGCCGGTGCCCGACCGGGAAGCCGATGCGGTGGCGCTCTCCCCCACCGATGCGCGGCAGGCCCTCTGGTACCGGCTCTGCGGCGATCGCAACCCGCTGCACGTCGACCCGGACTTCGCCGCCCACGCCGGGTTCCCCCGGCCGATCCTGCACGGGCTCTGCACGTACGGAATCGTGGCGAAGGCGGCGGTCGACACCCTGCTCGACGGCGATCCGGAACGGGTGGCCGGCTACCGGGCCCGCTTCGCGGGCGTCGTCTTCCCTGGCGAAACCCTGCGCACCGAGATGTGGCGGGAAGACGGTCAGCTGTTGCTACGCGCCGCGGTTGCCGACCGAAACGACGCCCCGGCCCTCTCCGACGTGAGCATCACCCTCCGCTGAGGACTAGCGCGGCACCCGGGGCAGACCGAGCCCCACCGACGCGATCAGTTCCCGCTGGATCTCGTTGACCCCGCCACCGAAGGTCAGCGCGAGGTTCCGCTTGGTCTGGACGTCAAGCCAGGTCAGCAGTTCAGCCGTCGCCGGGTCAGCGGGATCACCGCGCCGCCACACGACCTCTTCGAGCTCCTGGCTGAGCTGCAGCAGCCACTCCGACGAGAAGACCTTGGTGACCGAGGCATCCGCCGCGTTGGGCTCGTCCCCGGTCGCCGACCAGTTGAGCAGTTCGTTGATGCGCTGGCAGGCGGCGACGCGAGCGAGGACGCGTCGGACATCCGGGGCTTCGAGCAGGCTCCTCGAGTACGCCCAGTCGTGCACCCGTTCACCGAGGGCACCGAGCCGCCCCGCCGGGCCCAGCATCACCCGCTCGTGATTGAGCTGCGTGGTCAGTAGTCGCCAGCCGTCGTTCTCGGCACCGACTCGCCGGGCTACCGGCACGCGCACATCAGTCAGGTAGACCGAGTTGACGTGGTGTGCCCCATCGCACGTGATGATCGGCGTCCAGGAATAGCCGGGATGTTTCGTATCCACGATGAGAATGGAGAGGCCGTGGTGCCGGGGTGCGCCGGGGTCGGTGCGACAGGCGAGCCAGAGGTAGTCGGCGTCGTGCGCCCCGGTGGTAAAGGTCTTCTGACCGTTCACCACGTACGCGTCTGCGTCGCGCACCGCCCGAGTGCGCAGCGCGGCGAGATCGGTGCCGGCCTCGGGCTCGGTGTAGCCGATCGCGAAGTGCAGCTCCCCGGCCAGAATGCGGGGTAGGAAGAACTCCTGCTGTTCGGGCGAGCCGTGGGCGAGCAGCGTCGGCGCCACGGTCTGCAGCGTGACCGCGGGCAGCGGAACGTCGGCGCGGGCGGCTTCGTTGACGAAGATCTGCTGCTCTACGGGGCCAAGCCCGCCACCGCCGAACCGGGTCGGGAAGCCCAGACCCAGCCAGCCGTCCCGGCCAAGTCGACGGATCAGATCGCGGTAAACCCCGCCGTGCCGCTCGCGCAGCAGGATGGCGCGCTCCGCTGGTGGCAACACCTCGGCGAGGTACGTGCGCAGCCGCGCCCGCAGCGCGTGCTGCTTCTCAGTCAAATCGATGAACACCATGGGCTCCCAGTTGGTGCAGGCAGTACTCGGTGCCGCCAAGGTGCCGGACCAGGTCCCGGACCAGGGCGGTATGTCGGTGTAGCGGGTAGTCGGCGACCAGCCCCAGCCCCCCGTGCAGGTGATGGCAGGTGCGCAGCGCCGGCAGGGCCGTGCTGCTCAGCCAGTACGCTCCGGTCCACACGTCGGCGTCCTGGCCCACCTCGGCACTCCAGCTGGCGGCGAGCGCGGCCACGTGCGTCGTGCGAGCGGCGACGTACACGTCGGCGATCTGCTGGGCGACCGCCTGGAACGTGGCCAGCGGGCGGCCGAACTGCTGCCGGTCTCGCACGTGGTCGGCGGTCAGCTGCACGGCACCGGCCAGCGCGCCGTCACCCAGCGCACAGGCTCCGGAGACGGCGAACCGGCGCAGGTCGGCCTCTGCATCGCCCAGTGGCTCCGCCGCGGCACCCTCGAGTCGCACCATGAACTCGTCGGTCCCGGCCGAGGTCGGGGTGCGCAGCAGCGTCCCCCCCGGCCCGGCCGGATCGACCAGGGCGACCGTCGGCCCGCCCCCGCGCACTCGCACCGGGACCAGAATCCGGTAGGCCGCGTCCGCGTCCGGAACCGGGCCGCTGACCCCGGTGATCCGCCAGTCGTCGGTGACCGGCAGCGGCGTCCCCAGGGCAGCCGTCAGAACCCGACCCTCGAGCACACCCGGAAGCAGCTCACGTTGCTGCTCGGGACTGCCCGCGCGAGCCACCGGGAGGACACCGAGCGACAACGTGGACCAGGCGGGAACCCGGGCAGCACGCCGCCCGATTTCGGTGAGGAGCACGCCAATCGCCATCGCGCCCAGTCCAGCGCCGCCCAACCGCTCCGGCACGGCGAGGCCGATCAGGCCGGACTGGCCGAGGGCCTTCCACAAGCGCTCCGGCGTGCCCTCGCTGTCGCTCAGCACCTCGTCGGCGAGACGAACGATCGACTGCTGGGCATCGTCGAGCTCAAAGTTCGGTCCCATTCGGCTATTAGAACACGTTTCAATTCAGGCCGACAGGCACCTTTTCTGATCACCAGGGCGGGCACGAACACCAAGACCAGCCACACCGCGATCCAGGGCCGCAGGATTCGTGGAACCACAGCGTGGCCGGCCGGAGGCGACCTCAGTCCAGCAGCGCGACGAGCTTCGCCAACGCCTGCTGACACGCCGTGGTGGCCTGCTTCTGCAGCATGCCGTCCATCGCGCCTTTCAGCGCCGGGCCGGCAAACTCCATCCCGTAGGTGATGTGCGAGCCCCCACCGCTCGACTCGACCGCGATCACCATCTTGGCCTTGACCCCCATCGGGCCGTCACCCGCCTGCTCGAGGCGCCCCGGCGCCTCCGCCTTCGTCACCCGCCAGGCCATCTCGGCCGGCATGCCCATCAGCTTCACCCGCTGCTGGTACGTGGTCCCCTCGCCGAGAGTCTCCGGCACCTCGCCGGCGAAGCCCTCGTGCATCGTGTTCCACTCGCCAACCCTCGGCAGGGCCACCACGAGCTTCCAGACCTGCGTCGGATCCGCCTTCGCGTCGGCCTCGACCGTCACTGCAGCCATCGTGACCTCCTCTTCGAAATCTAATCTAGAACAGGTTATAGCAGGGGCATTGATTCCACCAGTTTTGATCATTACGGCGAACCAGAGCTCACCGAGCTCCAGCAACCGGAATGCGATGGTCGCCCCCGCACAAGCAGGGACGACCTCGACCAGATGTAATGTGGACGCCCGCGGGCTACCACGCGATCACGCAGAATAGTTGCGTAGCTGCTCCCTTCGGGCGCGGTGCCCTCCGGTCACGGCGCGGAGCAGGTCAGCCCGACCGGCGTAGCGCCGGTGCCGGTGCCGGTGAAGCCGAAGGTGGTGCTGCTCCCGGGCGCCAACTGACCGTTGTACGACTCGTTGAGCACCACATTCGCGCCATCGGTGACCGTCCACCTGCCGCTCCACAGTGAGCTGATCACCGTCCCGCCCGGGTCGGTCCAGGTGACCCGCCAGCCCACGATGGCGGCGGCACCGGTGTTTGCCACTGTGACCTCACCCTGGAAACCTCCCGACCACGTATTCGTCATCAGGTACGTGGCGGTACAGCCGCCGCCTCCACCACCGCCCGGTGGGGTGGTGGAGGCACGGGCCGGGGAGGCGGTGGAGACGTTTCCGGCCGCGTCCCGAGCCCGCACGGTAAAGATGTATTCGGTCTCGGCCGCGAGGTTGGTCACCTGATAGGTGGCGCCGGCGACGGTGGCGACCGTGCTCGGCGGACCGCCGTCGGTCGCGCTCCGTACCTCGTACCCGACGACTCCGACGTTGTCTGTGGACGCTTCCCAGGTCAGGGTGACCGTGGAGGAGGTCAGGTCACTGGCCACGGGACGCCCCGGTGCGGTCGGCGCGACGGTGTCGTTCCCGCCGCCGGCGTAGCGTTCGGTGAGGCTGATGCCGCTGGTCGAGGCTTCGCCACCGAGGCGTACCTGATGGTCCAGGCTGACGAACTTGCCGTTGTACCGCCAGAGCGCCGGCTTGAGCACCTGTTCGTACTTGACCTCGTCCCAGGTTTGCCAGTCATGTTGCAGCAGGCCGCCGGTGTCGCCGGAGTTCGGGTTCAGGCACCAGAAGGTGTGGTGGATTCGCTCTTCGGCCATCAGGTCCCGCAGGGCCGTGAGCCACCGGTCCTGCCGTTCGTCCTGCCCGAACCGGCCACCCCACTCGCCGACCAGCAGCGGCGCGGTGTCCTCCTCGTGGAGGTAGAGCCAGTTTGGTCGCCACACGTCGTTGGTCAGGGTGGTCTTGTCGAAGTCCTTCTGGAACCACGGCTGCTCGTGCACCAGCGGCCCGTAGTCGTGCGGCGAATAGACCAACTTGTCCTGGTGGGCGCCCAGGTCGATCGGGTGGTCCTTCGCCCCCCGCAGGTTGCCACCCCACCAGTTGTAGTAGTAGTTGGGGCTCTGGTCCGGGTCGGTGTTGGGCGATTCCCAGCTCTCCCCCGGGCGCGGGTAGACCTCGATGCCCTCGCAGAGAATCAACACGTTCGCGTTGATGGCGAGGATTCGATTACCCGCCGTCTCGCAGGCGTGTTTGAAGTTGTCGATGTCGCTGGTGTCGTCCCACTTGGCTCGGGGCGGGTTGTTCGGGGTGCCGTGCGGCTCGTTCTGGATGTCCATCGCCACGATGGTGTCGTTGTGCCGGTACCGTGCGGCGACCCACTCCCAGCCCTGGTAGAACAGCTCCGGAGTGATTTCTCCCTTGTACCACATCGGATAGAAGTGGCCGGAGTTATCCGCCTCCGCACTGTGCACATCGAGCATGACCTTCAGCCCGTACTCCTCGCAGAGGGCGAGCCAATAGTCGAAGATCTGCAGATTGTCCAGGCCGGCCAGCTCCGGGTTGACCGACAGGTTCACGTTCGGCAGCACCGTCTGACCGGCCCTCCACTCCAGCAGCAGCTCCGTGGAGATCGGCACCCGTACGATGTTGATTCCGCGCTCGGCCATCTGCCGGGTGATGGTCTCGATGTTGCCGGCCCAGAGTCCGTGGAAGACCCGTTCGGTGGCGTTGTAGCCGAACCAGTTCGCGCCGGTCAACCACACCGGGTTGCCCGCCTCGTCCACGATCTTGTTGCCGTCGGTGTGCAGCCAGTCGGCCGTCGGTGCGGTCGAGACGACCTGCGCCTCCGGCTCGGGCGCACTGGTGGCGAACGCGGCCGGGGCGGCGGCCGTCAGCCCGAGAGCTACGCAGGCCGCCACCGCGGCAGCCGGAAATCGTGATTTCACAGACACGGGAAGCTCCTAGTGGCGGTGAGGGACGGTTGGGAGCGCTTCCAGAGATAGATTAAGCTGACTGGCGTCGTAACGGAAGGGTAAACTTTCCGTAATCGCTGCTTAACGGATTAAGGCGGGTATCCGGCCAGTCGCTCGACCTCGGTGCGGGGCGTAGGGTGTGCCGGCACCGGGTAGCCAAGGGCATGGCGCGGTACACCGACCCAAAGCTGCGGAGAAGACTCAAAGACGAGATCAAGGCATCCGACAAGGGCGCCCGGCCCGGACAGTGGTCGGCCCGAAAGTCACAACTGCTGGTCAAGGAGTACGAGAAGCAGGGCGGGGGCTACCAGGGGCCACGAGACGAACGGCAGCGATCCCTGCGACAGTGGGGCCGGGAGAAGTGGCAGACCCGAGAGGGCGACACCCGGGCACGCCAGGACGGCGAGACGAAGCGTTACCTACCCGAACGCGTCTGGAAGCAACTCCCCGAGAAGGAACGCCGCGCCACCGACACCAAGAAACGTAAGGCGTCGAGGAGCGGACGGCAGTACGTGGCCAACACCGGGCCGGCCAGCCGTACCCGCCGCGACACCACGTCGGTCGACCGGCTACTCGACCTGCGGGTCCCCGACGCGGCGAAACGGCTGACCGGGCTCGACACCCGCCAACTCCGGTCCGCGCTTCGGCGCGAACGCGCCGGCAAGAGCCGCAAGACGTTGGTCCGCCGAATCGAGGCGGAACTGGCGCGCAGGTAGGGCACCCGTGACCAGGGCCCACCCGCGGAGGTAATCCCGAGGGTGGGCCCGGCTGCGGCTAGCGCCAGGTGTCGGTGTTGGTGCGGGTCCCGGTGGCCGGGGTGGTGAAGCTCCGGTTCGACTGGGACTCCCAGGTCACCGAACCGTCCGGATTCTTCTTCACATACTTGTACTCGATGTGGGTGCTCGGCGGCAGGTCGACGGTTGCCCGCCAGACCGGGTAGTCGGCTGCGGAGAGCGCGATGGCGTTGTCCGGATTCCAGCTGCCCAGTTCCGCGACATTACCGACCACGAAGACGTTCTGCCCGAAGTAGGTGTTGACGGTGGCGTGGAACGAGCTGGGGATCGCCGGAGCGGGGATCGAGTCGCCCCGGAAGGTCTCGGTCAGCGCGTACGTCCCGGAGGCAGGAGTGGTGAAGCTCCGGTTCTCACCGGGCTCCCAGGTCACGTCTCCCCCGCCGGTCACCTTGATGAACTTGTACTCGACCGCGGTGGACGGGGGCAGGTCGATCGTGCCGCGATAGGTGTTCCCACCCTGCGGGATCAGCCGCACCGCAGCGGCCGGGGACCAGGAGCCGAGCTCGGAGATGCTACCGACGGCGTAGATCTCCTGATCGGCGCTGGGGGTCGCGCTGACCGTGAAGGTCGTGGCGATCTCGTCGGTGGGGTCACCGGTGGGGCTGACCGTCGGCGAGGGCGTCGTCCCGGGACGGGCGTTGACGTGGATGGCGACAGCGTTGTTCGCCGGGATGCTCACGGTGGCCTGACCGCCGGTGACACTCACCGTAGCGCCGGTGCAGCCGCTACCGTCGACCGCGCCGGAGATGACGTCACAGTAGTCACCGTCAGCGAGGCCGGTGGTGAAGGTGGCGGTGGTGGTGCCACCGGAGTCGTTGATGCCGATCCAGGCCCGGTCGCCCCGGTGAAAGCCGATCACGTTGTCATTGACCGCGGTGAAGTCGGCGATGCTCTGGACCGAACGCGCCGCGTTGGCCCAGCCCACCATGCCCTTGATGCCGGTGCTCTGGCTCAGGCAGTTCCAGGCGCCACCGCAGACCGTGTCGGTGACATACCCGCCACCGTTGTGTGGCGGGGACTGGTTCCGATTCGACCAGGTGAAACTGTCGAAGACCGACGGCTTGCCATGCGGGTAGGCCAGCGCGAAGTAGTTGGCGAGCACGTAGTCGGTGCCGTCCTTGTACGACAGCACCACCCCGTCTCGCTCCAGGTCGTGATTGGTGACCATGGAGAAGACGTTGGCACTCGGCGCATCGAGGTTCCAGTTTGGAATGTCGCCCAACGTCGCAATCGAGCCCTGGAAGGCGGAGCGAATGCCCTTGGCGTACGCGAAGTCGAGCACGTCGCCGTTGCCGATGAACGCCCGGGCCTGGAGGGCGGGGTTGCTGGCGCCGTCGAAGATCTCCTGGGCGACGTAGGGACGTCTCCCCTCCGCGACGGTGTCGTCCAGCCGGCTGAGGATCGCCGCGAAGTCGTCCTTCCGGATGTGCTTGACCGCGTCCACCCGGAAACCGTCGACACCGAGGCCGATCAGGTCGTTCAGGTACCCCGCGATCGTGTCGCGCACGTGCTCCTTCTCGGTGTAGAGATCGGCCAGGGAGAGCAGCTCACAGCTGGTTACCTGGGCCTCGTTGTCCCAGTCGTTGATGGAGCCGTCGGTCGGGCAGTTGTCGCCCGGGCGATGGAAGTCGCCTCCGCCATAGGGAACCGCGGGGTAGCTGTAGCCGGAGAACTCGGTGCCGGCGTAGCCGCGTGTGCCCGGCGGGTTGTTGGTGCCGGCCATGTGGTTGACGATCGCATCCACATAGACGCGCACACCCGCATCGTGACAGGTGGTAACCATGCTGGCGAACTGCTCCCGGTTACCGAACCGGCTCTCCAGCTGGTACGAGACGGGCTGGTAGACCTCGTACCAGGGGTGCACCCCGTCGGCGCTGTTGGGTAGGTACACCGACTCCTGCGGCGGGGCCACCTGCACCGCGCCGTAGCCAGCGGGGCCGAGGTGGTCGGTGCAGGCGGTGGCGACCGAGTTCCAGTTCCACTGCCACAGGTTGGCGGTCACCTCGCTGTCGTTGAGGACGACAGCGGCGCGGGCGGAGCTGGCGGTGGTCGCGGCGGTGACGACCGCTGTGCCGCCCACCGCGACCAGCGCGGCGGCGAGCACCAGACGGCCGGCGCGGCCAACTGGATGTGGTCTCGCGGTTTCCATGACGGGGACCTCTCGTGCGAAGGGGCGCTCGGCAAGGGCGGACGGCCATCCGGTAGCGAACACGATGCGGCATCCATGAAAGAAGTTGCAAGAGTTTTCGGAAACATTCTCGAAACTTCACTGCCCGCCGTCAGGCGACCACCCAAGCCACTCACCCACAGGGCGCTAGGGTGTGCGGCATGGCCCACGTGGACATAGCAGTACAACAGGGCGACGAGGTCGTCGTGGCCGACTACACAAACTCCCGCTTCCAGCTCGCCTCGATCAGCAAGCAGTTCACCGCCGCTGCCCTGCTCCTGCTGGTGGAGGAGGGCACGCTACTCCTCGAGGATCCCATCAGCCGCTGGATCGACGGCTGCCCGGAACAGTGGCGGGACATCACCCTGCACCACCTGCTAAGCCACACCTCCGGCCTCGGCCACTGGGACGACTACCCCATGATCAATCTGGGGCAGTGGGTCGAGCCGAGCGAACTACTGAAACCTTTCACTCCGTACCGGTGCAATTCCCACCCGACGCGGGCTGGAGATACAGCAGCCCGGGGTACGTGCTGTTGGCGCAGATCGTTCAACGATCCGCCGACAGGCCCTACCGGGCCTTCCTGGCAGACCGTATCTTCGACCGCCTCGGTCTGACCCAGACCTTCGCCGGAATGCCCACCGCACGGCCGAACCTGGCACTCGGCCACGACGCGGACGGCCAGCCGTTGCCGACCTGGGAGCTGGACGTGGTCGGCATGGGAACCGGCGACGTGTGGTCAACCGCCAACGACATGCTGACCTGGCTCGACGCCCTCCAGCGCGGCCGGCTGTTGAGCGAGCCCTACCGCACGCTGATGCTGACCGAGCAGGCCCGGACCGGCAAGGGTCCGGAGGAGAGCGGCTACGGCTACGGCGTCTTCCTGGGCGAGGTCAACAACCGGCGGTGGTGGCACCACAGCGGCCACAACGCGGGCTACAAGACGTTCGTCGGGCACATTCCGGAACTGGACCGCCGGTTCGTGGTGCTCAGCAATACCGAGGCGACCACCCCCAGCATCCTGGAGCCGCTGCTCACCTAACCGCGATCGGCGCGAGTACCTCACGTTCGCGGGTGGACAGGGCGGCGAGCGGGTCGCGGAGGCGGAGCAACAGCTGCCGTACGATAGCCGCCCCGGCGTCCGTCACCACTGTTGAGCAGGGCGGAGGCGTACTCGCTCTGCACGTACTGACTGAGCACCACGACTGCTAGATGCGGCTGTTCCGCACGCCGCGTGGGCGCCCGTCCGATTCGTTCAAGACGGAGGCGCGAACCACTCGTACCGTCGTGGCCATGGCACCCACCTTCAACGCGATCGGCCTTGCGGTGGCCGACATGGCAGCATCCCTGTCCTTCTACCGCCGACTCGGCCTGCTGTTTCCGGCCGGCGCGGAGGATGAACCGCACGTCGAGGTGACCGTCTCCGGCGGCATCCGACTCATGTGGGACACCCACGCCTCACTGCGGTCGTTCGACCCCGACTACGAACCCGGAGCGCCCTCCGGCGGATGGGCCTTTCGCTGCGCGGACGCGGCCGAGGTGGAGAAGCTCCACGCCGACCTCGTCGCCGCCGGGTACCCGTCGGTCCAGGAACCCTGGGACGCACCGTGGGGACAACGCTATGCACAGGTGCGTGACCCGGATGGCAACGTCGTGGACCTCTTCGCCCAGCTCACGTCACCGCAGTAGCGCAGTGAGCGGCACCCCGGCCAACGCCCGCACCTCCCGGGCGAGGTGGGCCTGGTCGGCGTAGCCCGCCTCGACTGCTACCGACGCGAAGGGCTGACCGGTCCGCGCCAGCGCGACGGCCCGCTGCATCCGCAGGATCCGGTGCAGGGTCTTCGGCCCATAACCGAACGCGGCACTGCTGCGTCGCTGCAACTGCCGGGAGCTCAGGCCGCAGCGCGCCGCGAACCGGCCAACGGACAATCCAGCCCGCGCGGCACCGGCCAAAGCGATCATCACACGGTCGGTGCCGCGCCAGCGACCGCGCGCGGCGGCCGTCAAGGCGGCGAGCGGATCCGTCGCCTCGGCGATGGCGCGGACGAACGCCGCCGGCCACACCGCTTCCAACGGCACCTGCCGATCGACCACCTCACCGGCGGGGATGCCGAGCACACCGGGCCCGGTCCCGGCGCCGAACCGCAGCGCGGCGTAGCGACTGCCCGGCGCGGAGGGCGCCACCCGGGCGGTCGTGTCCGGCCCGGCGACAAAGACCGCACCGTCCCGCCAGATCAGGTCGAGGCAGCCGTCGGGCAGCACCCGCGCCGGAGCGCCATCCGGTGCCGTGACGCTCCGCCACGCGACGACGTACGGCAGCGGCGATGCCCGTTCCTCGTACACGCCCGCGATCCTCCTCCGCAGGTATGACGACGCGGCAGCCTCCGCTCCCCCAACGAAGACCTATTGCAGCTGGAAGTCAGCGAAGTCGAACCCGGGCGCCACCACACAGCTGACCAGGACCGGTTGGGCACCGGCGGGGATCGCGGCCTGCCACGTCCCGCCCGGAATCAGCACCTGTGGACGCTGACCGGCGGAGACATCCACACCGAGAGTGACGTCCCTGGATTCGTCGGCCGGCTGCTGGCCAGAACCGCCACATTGCAGCGTCAGCGGACCGCCCGAGTGCCACAACCACAGCTCGTCGGAACGCACCACATGCCAACGGGACCGCTCACCGGGATGCAGCAGGAAGTAGATGGCGGTTGCCGCGCTACGGCTGCCGTCGTATCCGGTGGGACGCAGCGTCTGCGTCGAGCGCCACGTCTCTCGGTACCAGCCGCCCTCGGGGTGGGGCTCGAGGTCGAGCAGTGCAACCAGCTCTGACCGCTGCACATCCGGCACGCGACACTCCTTTCGCTGAGGTGTCGCCCAGGGCGAACCACCGGACCCAGCACGAAGGCGACGGCCTGACGGTAACAGGGACGGCAGACGTACCATCAAGAGCCGCGAGGCGGCGGAGCGATCCCACCCATCCCGTGCGTCGGGCGGCCGTCGGTTCCCGCAACTCGGCGGCCCCGACCAGGCCCACCGCGTACTGTCTTCCTGAACAGACGCCCATGGCAGACGCATCGCGCTTACTCGGGCGACCGGAAGCCCCGTTCCGACTGGGAGTGCGACATGAGTACGGGTACGAATCGCTGCGTCCTGATCACTGGAACGTCCTCCGGCATCGGATTGGCCACCGCCATCGCCTGCGCCCGAGCGGGCTGGACGACCGTGGCCACGATGCGGGACACCACAAAGGCGGAGGCGCTGAACGCCGCCGCGGCGAACGCCGGGGTGTCCCTGGACATCCGTGCTCTCGACGTCACCGACGGATCGGTCCGGGAATACATCGACGCGGTGGCGGCCGAGCACGGCCGACTCGATGCAGTGGTCAACAACGCCGGTGCCGCGCACCTCGGAACGCTGGAAAACGACGGCCTCGCCGACATCCGTGCCTGCCTGGAGGTGAACTTCTTCGGCGTGATCCAGGTATCCCAGGCGGCGATGCCGCACCTGCGGGCCAGCAGCGGCCGCCTCCTGACCATCAGCAGCGTCGGCGGCGGTGTTGGTCAGCCGTTCAACGAGGCGTACTGTGCCGCCAAATTCGCCGTCGAGGGCTACATGCAGTCGCTGGCGCCGGTCGCCCGGACGGTTGGCGTGCAGGTCGGTGTCGTCGAGCCGGCCGCAGTGACCAGCGAGTTCGTGGCCAACGCCAAGGTGGACGTCGCGGCCATGGTGGCGGAGGCCGGGCCGTACGCGCCGGCGCTGACCGCGTACGTACAGCGGGTCCAGACGATGTACGAGGCGGACACCGGCAGGCCCCAGACGTCCGACGAGGTCGCCACTGTGGTCATGGAGGTTCTGACCGCGTCGGAGATGCCCTTCCGGACGCAGACCTCGACCGAGGCGCGTGACTTTGTGGGCCAGTCACTGTCGGACCTCAATGGTGCGGCCGTCCTGGCGGAGACCCGGAGCTGGGTCGGCCAGTAGGGACGGCCTTGTCCTGATCGATGCGCGGTGGGGCCGAGCTGGAGGAAGCTAGCCGCTCCGGCGTCGGACGAACCCGGCGCAGCAGCGACGCCGACAGCACAGCGAGGAGCACCGCCAGCCCGGCGCTCACCCCGCCGGCGGTGTTGAAGCCACTGGTGAACGCGGCTCGCGCCGCTTCCAGCAGCGCCGCGCCAGCCGGCTCGGGCAGCTGCTCGGCGACGACGATGGCGCCGGCGAGGGATTCCGCCGCCGCCTCGCCGGCATCTCCCTGCAGGCCCACCGGGATGGCGGCGGCGAGCGCACTGCCGTAGACGGCTGTGCCGATGCTGCCCAGCAGCGCGACGCCGAGCGCGACACCGAGTTCGGTGCTGGTCTCGGAGATCGAGGATGCGGACCCGGCCCGCTGTGGTGGGGCGGCCCCGATGATCAGGTCGGTACCCAACACGGCACCGGGGCCGAACCCGAAATAGACGAACACCAGGCCGAGTACGGCCAGGCCGAGCCCGCCGGCACTGCCCACCAGACTGATCAGCGAGTAGCCGACCGCCGCGAGCGCCATGCCGCCGGCCACCACGTAGCCCGGTGTGACGCGCCGTGCGAGCAGCGGCGCCAGCATCGACCCGAGCAGCATGGCGACCGCGTATGGCACCATCCACAGGCCGGCTCGCAGCGGGGAGAGGCCCGCGACGAGTTGGGCGTACTGCGCGAAGAGCAGCGCGATGCCGCCGATGGTGGTCCCACCGACCAGCATGATGAGCAGAGCCGCGCTGAAGGTGCGGTTGGCGAAGAGGCGGACCTCCAGCAGCGGGTGGGCGAGCCGGCGCTGCCGGCGGACGAAGACCGCACCGACCACGAGGCCGACCAGCATGGCCAACGGCGGCGCCACACCGAGGCCGTCCTTGGCCAGCTCCTTGAGGCCCCAGATGACCGGTAGGACGGTGACCAGGGAGAGCACGACGCTCACGAGGTCCAACCGGCCGGCGTCAGGGTTTCGATAATCCGGCAACAGGACCGGCGCGGCGATCAGCAGTACGGCCATCACGGGTACGGCTAGCAGGAACACCGAGCCCCACCAGAAGGACTCGAGCAGGGCCCCGCCGACCAGTGGGCCGAGGATCAAGCCGATCATGAAACAGCTCATCCAGATCCCGATGGCCATGGTGCGCTGCTGCGGATTGCGGAACATGTTGCTGATCAGCGACAGGGTGGACGGCATCAGCGTCGCGCCGGCGACCCCCAACAGCGCCCGCGTGCCGATCAGCATCTCGGCGCTGTGCGAGTACGCGGCGACGATGGAGGCCAGGCCGAAGGCAACGGCTCCGACCATCAGCAGCCGTCGTCGACCGATCCGGTCACCGAGGGTGCCCATCGTTACCAAGAATCCGGCGATCATGAACCCGTAGCTGTCCATAATCCACAACAGTTGGGCGGCGTCCGGCGCCAAATCGGCGCTCAACTGTGGTAATGCCAGGTAGAGCACGTTGAGGTCAAGTGCCAGCAGCAGCGTGGGCAGGGCGAGCACCGCGAGCCCAACCCACTCCCGCCGGCCAGCCCGGCTCTCATTGATGTCCATCAGGGGCCTCCGTCGGGTACCCGCACCGGCCCCAGCTCTACCCGTCGTAGTCGTCGTGCAGCCGCCACCAGCTGTACGGTGTGCCCTGCGGCCGCCCGTCCGGAGTGTCCTCCCAGGCCTCCTGCCGGCCCAGCGGGGTCAGGTCGAGCAGGGTCCAGGTGCTGCCGAGGGCCTCTACGCCGCGGCCGGTGGTGAAGTATGTGCGGTACACATCGTCGCCGTCGCGCAGGAAGACACTCAGGCCAAAGGACTCCCCCGCCTCCGACGTCAGCCCGAAGTCGGGGTTGAAGTCGGTGCCGTAGGACGAGTACCAGGGCAACGTCCAGCCCATCCGCTCCTGGAACGGCGTGATCTCAGCCCGGGGCGCTCGCGAGATCAACGCGAGTGTGGTGTCCCGCGCGGTGAGGTGGGCCGGATGCCCGAGGTTGTCCACGAACATGGAGCAGCCCTCGCAGTGGTGCGACGAGCCGGGCGTGAACATGAAGTGGTAGACGACCAGCTGCCGCCGTCCCTCGAACATGTCGGCCAGCCCCACCCGGCCGGCGGGCCCCTCAAAGACGTACGTCTGCTCGATGCGCGTCATCGGCAGCCGGCGGCGCTCCGCGGCGAGCGCGTCCCGGGCTCGGGTCGCCTCCTTCTCCTTGACCAGTAGCCGCTCACGCGCGGCCTGCCACTCCTGGGCGGACACAACCGGTGGCAGGTTCACGATCCTTCTCCGTTCCTGGGGTGCAGCCGGTGGGTCCCGGCTTTCTGGTCCACCCTGTCCGGCGGCAGTCTCGGTCCACTCCCAGTCCACTCCCGGCGATTTCACGGCCGTTGTCGGGGTGCTGGGTTACGGTTGGCCCCATGCGTTTCGGGCTCCTCGGTCCGCTGGGCGTCTGGACGGCGGACGGCACACCGGTCACCGTGCCCGATACGAAGGTCCGGCTCCTGCTCGCCGCTCTGCTGGCCCACGAGGGACAGCCGGTGTCCATCGACCGGCTCCTCGACCACCTGTGGGCGGACCTCCCCCCGGCCAACCCGACCGGGGCACTGCAGACGAAGGTCTGGCGCCTGCGCCGTGCCCTGAACGCCGCGACCCCCGGCGCCCGCGACCGCGTGCTCTCCCACCCACCGGGTTACCTGCTCCGCACCCGCCCGGAGCCGACCGATGCCGAACGGTTCACGGCCCTACTGGAGCGGGCCGCCAACACCGCCGCCGCGCACACCCGGGCCGCGCTTCTCGACGAGGCGCTGGGGCTGTGGCGCGGCCCGGTACTGGCCGACTTCCCCGAGGCTTCGTTCGCCACGGCACTGGCCGCGCGGCTGGCAGAGCAGCGGTTGACCGCCATCGAGGACCGGGCCGAGGCCCGGCTCGCCCTCGGCCAACACCACCCGCACAGCGGGGAGCTCGCCGGCCTGCTGACCCGCCACCCGTACCGGGAGCGCCTGCGTGCCCTGCACCTGCGGGTGCTGTACCGCGCGGGCCGACAGGGTGAGGCGCTGGACAGCTACGACCAATTCCGCCGACAGCTCGCCGACGAACTGGGCGTGGATCCCGGTCCCGAGCTGGTCGCCCTCCACCGGGCGATCCTGTCGCAGGACCCGGCGCTGCTCGCCCCGCCGCCGGCGGGTAGCCCGGTTACCATCGCGCCCGCACCATCGGGCACAGCGCTTCCCGCACGGGCGCGGGGAAACCTTCCCGTTGCGCTGACCGAGCTGATCGGCCGGGAGGAGGCGGTACGCGACCTCCACCGCCTCCTCGACGCCGGCCGGATGGTAACCCTGGTGGGCTCCGGCGGGGTGGGCAAGACCCGGCTGGCGGTCGAGGCGGCCCGCCAGGTAGCCGACGCGTACCCGGACGGGGTGTGGCTGGTCGAGCTCGCGGCCCTGGAAGCCGACCCGGCGGTCCTGGCCGGGGCGATCCTCGCGGTGCTCGGCGTCCGCGAGGACGCGGAGCGCCCGCCCGCAACGCCGGCCGAACGTCTGCTGGCGGCGCTGCGCGGTCGCCAACTCCTGCTGCTCCTGGACAACTGCGAACACGTCGTCGAGCCCGTCGCCGCGCTGGCCGACCGGGTGCTGCGACAGGCGCCGGGCGTCCGCCTGCTGGCCAGCAGCCAGGAGCCGCTGGGCGTCGCCGGTGAGCAGGTGTGCGCCGTGCCTCCACTGGCCCTGCCGGATCCCGCGGTCGGCGACCCGGTGCTGCTGGCCCGGGCGAGCGCGGTCCGGCTCTTCGTCACCCGGGCGACCGCCGCCGCGCCCGCGTTCGCGCTTGACGAGGCGAACGCCCGGGACGTTGGCGAGTTGTGCCACCGGCTCGATGGCATCCCGCTGGCACTGGAGCTGGCCGCCACCCGGGTCCGCGCACTGGGAGTCCGCGGTCTGCTGACCCGGATCGACGACCGATTCCGGGTACTGACCCGGGGACACCGGGGCGCACCACCCCGCCAGCAGACCCTCCGCGCGATGATCGACTGGAGCTGGGAGCTGCTCGGCGCGCCCGAGCAGCTCGTCCTGCGGCGGCTTGCGGTGCACGCGGACGGCTGCACGCTGGAGGCCGCCGAGGTGGTGTGTTCCGACGATGATCTCCCTGCCGACCAGGTGCTCGACCTGTTGGCCCGCCTGGTCGACCGCTCGCTGGCGGTCTCGGCCGAGACGCCGGTCGGGCCGCGGTACCGGCTGTTGGAGTCCGTGGCAGCCTACTGCGCCGAGCGGCTGCGCGAGGCAGACGAGGTGGCGACGGTCCGCCACCGTCACCGGCGCTACTACACCGCGCTGGCCCGCCGGGCCGACGAGGAGCTGCGCGGCCCGAAGCAACGGCGGTGGCTGGTCCGACTCGACCAGGAGACTGCCAACCTACGGCAGGCGCTGGACGACGCGGTCACCGATAGCGACGCGGCGGGGGCGCTCGACCTGAGCACCGCGCTGGCCTGGTACGGCTACCTGCGGGGCCGGCTGCGGGAGACGCGCCGATCAATCGAGGCCGCGCTCGTCGTCGCCGGGCCGGCGCCGGAGACGCCCCGGGCCGCCGCCGCCTGCTGGCGCGCCGGGCTGGCGTTGCTGGAGTGCGGCGGCGAACACGCACCGCTGGTCGCCCCCGCACTGGCCGGCTGGCCGGCCGGGGAGGAGTTGGCGGCGCGGGCGCGGGCCGTGGCCTTCCTCGGGCTCGCCCTGCTCAACACCGGCGATGTGGCCGGCAGCACGACCCTGGTCAACGAGGTGTTGCCGGAGTTCGAGCGACTCGGCGACCGATGGGGCGTCGCCACCGCGCTGAGCCTGCGGGCGAGTCAGGCACTGGCCCGCGGCGACCTGACGGCGGTACGCCGGGACGGCGAACGTGCCGTCGCCCTCTTCCGCGAGCTGGGCGACCGGTGGGGCCAGTTGCAGGCGTCCCTCCCGCTCACCAACCGGGCCGAGGCCACCGGGGACTACTCGGAAGCGACCCGGCTGCACCGGGAGGGCCTGGAGTTGGCCGAGGAGTTGGGGTTGTGGCTGGAGGCCGCGGACCGCCTCTCCGGCCTGGGCCGCATCGCCCTCCTCGCCGGCGACTACGACCGGGCGCGCGAATTCCACGAGCGCGCACGACGCCTGGCCGCCGCGCAGAGCTGCAAACCGGCGGAGCTGTACGCGCAGATCGGGCTGGGCCTCGGTGCCCGCCGCGAGGGTCGCCTCGCCGATGCCGAACGGCTGTTGCGGCGCCTCCTGGACTGGACCCGGCAGCCCGGCCTCGACGCTGACGTGGTGCGGGCCCTACTCCTGGCGGAGTTGGGTTTCATCGCCGAGCTGCGGGGGGCCGCCACCGCCGCGGGTAACCTCCATGCCGAGTCGTTCGCTTTGGCGAGCGCCGTCGGCGACCCCCGGGCGCAGGCGCTGGCGCTGGAGGGGCTGGCCGGCGTGGCGACCATCGACGGCCGCCCCACGGCGGCGGCCCGGCTACTCGGCGCAGCGGCGATGGCGCGTGACTCGGTGGGCGCGCCGCTACCCGCCGGGGAGCGGGGAGACGTGGACCGAATCACCGCCGTCGCCCACACCGCGCTGGGCGCCCCGGGGTTCGCCGAGGAGTTCGGCCGGGGCAGAGGGCTGCGCCCGGAGCAGGCGTACACCTCCTCCGGCACGGCCGGAGCCCGCACTCCGCCTGGGGCCGGCGCCACTCGGTCCCCGGCGGACGTGGGGTGACTCAGCCCGGCTCCTTCCAGACCCTGACGACCGAACCGACGAGAAAGGGGGGAAGCAACAGGCTGCCGATGATGCCAAACGCACTCAGCTCCGCCTGGCCAACCAGCACGGCGATGAGCACCGTCACGGAGATACTGGAAACCCCTGCCGCGATGCAGCTGAGTGTGACGACCCGAACTTTCTTCCGGGTGCTGAAACTCCGGAAACGGCGGAGCAAACCGGGGCGCCGGGAGACCGGCGGTGGCTGTGGGACCTCCTCCGGCTCTCGGGCCGGCAGTTCCACCCGGACCTGCGCTGGCACCGCCTGATCCACTGTGTCAGTGGTCAAGCCCCGATAGAGCGTCGGCTCAAGGCGGATCGAGATCCCGTCCTCGCCAAGGAGTTGTCGGCCACCGTCGGGCCAGGTGAGCAGCGCGGCACACTTGTCGTAGTGGACCGTGGCGAACTCGTCACTGCCCTTGCTGACCAGGCTCACCCCCTCGGTTCCGACGACGAGTCGCTGTGCCAGACCGCCCAGCCCGGGGTAGTCGGTGCCGGTGACCTTGGTGGCTGAGGAGGTCGGCGCGGCAACGAATCCGGCCCAGTCCGCAGTCCGCCCACACGGCGTCATCAGCAACGAATCAGCGAGTACCTGGGTCGCGATCTCGTGCACCGCCTCCGGGGTAACCTCCTTCACCCGCCGTAGCAGGTCATCGCTGGCGGTAACACCCTCCCCGGTAAGCACGTCGAACGCAGCTGAGGCTAGCCGGGAACTGTCGGCATCCTCGGCGGAGAGCGCCTCCGTGGCCTTGCCGATCACCGCGGCGATGTTCGCCTCGTCAGTCCGGCCGACCCGAACCTTCGCCAGTACGTCGATGAATCCACCGAGCACCGCGTCCTGCTTCTCCGGCAGGGCATCGGCGAGAGCGGTTATGGTCGCGTACCCGTCGCCGCGCGGTTCGTAGTTGGTGGCCGCGGTGTAGGACAGTCCGTCCCGTTGGCGCAGCGCCTGAAAGAGTTCCCGCTCCAGCGCCCCGGCGAAGACGCTGGCGGTGACGCTACGGGGGGCCACGGCGTTGACGGCGGTCAGGCCGCCGGAGCCGGAGAAGAACGCCGGGGTCTGGGGCAGCGCCGACGAGGGTGCGGGGACCGGCATCCGCTGGCCGGATGGAAGGTCGATTCGCAGCCCGGCCGGTAGCTCCGCCCCCGCGAGCCACAGCACCGCGTTTTCTTTGGTGAAGTAGCGCCGAGCCCAGTCCTGCAGGTCCTCCAGGGAGACCGCGTGCAGGCCCCACTCGGGATAGCTGAGCAGACCGTGGCCGCGGGCACCGTATCGCCACAGCGGCAGACCATCGAGGCCGGAGCCGCCACGGCTGTTCCACTCGGTCCGCAGAATCGCTTTTTCCGTCTCCACCCGGCTGGCCGGCAACTCGCGCAGACCTTTGCACACACCGGTCAGGAACGTGGTGATGTCGTCAACCGATCCCTGTAGGTGAAAGTGGGTGACGACGTTGCCGGTGGTGCCGTTGTAGTGATAGTCGGCGGTACCCAGCGGGTACAACACGAGATGTTCCAGCAGGTGGGTGATCCCCCGCCGGGCCAGGGTCTCGTCGGCCTGACCGACCCGAAACATCAGTCCGGCGTGGGCGGGCCCCGTTGTCGGGGCAAGTAGCGCCGGTACCCCGTCAACTTCCAGCTGCCGGATCATCACCAGCCACCCTTCGCCATCGCCTCACGGCGAAAACCGTCGAACATCTCCACCGGGTCATTGAAATATCCCCAGACGTTTTCACTGACCAGGTTGCCGATCGCGGCGAAGTACGGGGCGGCGAGGGCGTGGTCGCCGATGACGCTGTAGATCAACGCGAACCGGCTGACCGCGTCCACCCAGCCGTGTTCCGTGCCGAAAGCCGGATGCAGCACCGATCTGGCGGCAGCCTCGCGCAGCTCCTCCCGAATCCGTTGGTCTCCGCAGTAGTCGGCCCGTTCTTTGCCCTCCAGGTCGATCAGATGCTCGTAGTGGGCTTGGGCGACCAGGCTGCCCTGTGCCGCGCCCTCCGGCGCAGCCAACATCGCCGCCCAGGCGAAGGAGTGCATCTCCTCGAATGAACCGCCCCACTTCGGACAGATCTGCTGCAGGTACTGCAGCTGCCCCGGAAGATGATGCGGGTCGCTCTCGGCGAGCCGGTCGTAGCGACGACGTGCCTCAGCCTGGCCGAGTTGCAGACCCCGGGCGGTAAGCAGGCGGCAATACCAGATCGCCGGATCGTCCGGTCGGTACGCGGCCGCGTCAATCAACATCTGCTCCGCGCCACGCAGGATCTGGTGGAACTCGCGGAACTGGTTCTGGCTGACGTGCTGGGCCTGATAGCCGGTTCGCACCTCCCAGGCCTGCACGATCAGGCATTCGCCGAGCAGCGCGGCGGCAAGCCCGTCGGCCGGATCGGCCTCGACCTGCCGCCGGGCGAGTGGCGCGGTCGGTGGCAGCGAGCCGGCGTAAGAAATCATTTCGGTCCGGGTAGCCGGGCGCTGGCCGTCAACCAACCGACGCAGCGCGACCCAGTCCCCGTCCAGCACAGCAGCGCGCAGGTCGGAGAGCTCGCGATAGGCGGTAGCGAGGTCGGTGGTGAGCGCGGGCGCGGCAAGCATGCGGGGATCCTAAGCCCACTGCGGCTGAACCGACTAATACTCCAGCCGGGGATTGTGATCACGGTTCGGTGAGGGCTTGTCGGGTGTAGTGGCTGGTCATGGCTCGTGCTTGGTGACGGCGTCGGCGTACGGACCAGAGCAGTGGGTCGCAGCGGCGGCGGCCGGGTTCGATGATCAGGGTGTTGAACAGGTGGCGTAGTTCGTTGACGGTCAGTGCGATCAGCCCGGCCGGGTCGGGGCGGCTGCGGTGCGTGGTCGCGGCGGCGAGGAAGGCGTGGGCGAGGATCGCCAGGGTGGTCCAGCGGTGCCAGGACGTCCAGCGGCGGTTCTGGTGCTGGTCCAGGCCGAGTTCGGTCTTTGCGGCTTGGAACGACTCTTCGATCTTCCAGCGGCGGCCGGCGACCAGGACGAGGCTGCGTAGCGGGACCACCTCGGGTGCCCAGCAGCGGTAGAAGGCCAGCTCACCAGTGCGGCGGTTGCGGCGGATCAGCAGCCAGTGGTGCCCGCCGTGGGTGTCGGCGGCGTGCGGCAGTGCCGTGAAGGACCAGTCGTAGTAGCGGTGTCCCTTCGCGCCTCGACCCGCGGACACCCGCTGCCAGGCGGTGGCAGGAAGACCGGCGGCGAGGGCGTCAACGCGGGAGACGCCAAGCCCGGTGATCACCTGATGTGAACAGGCCACGGCTAGGACGTAGCCCAGTCGTAACTGACGCAGCCGTGCGCTCAGGCGCGGATCGTTGCCGTAGGCCTCGTCGCCGGCTACCCATCGGCATGGCAGCCCGGCGGTGACCGCTGCGGCAATCATCCGAGACGCCAGCTGCGGCTTGGTCGCGAACCGCACCTGCTCAGGGACACCGGCCTCGGTACGGCGCTCGGCGTCGTCGCACCAGGACTTGGGCAGGTACAGCGCCGTGTCGAGCATCGCGTGACGAGCGTCGGTGGCGTAGGCGAGGTGCACGGCGACTTGACAGTTCTCAATCTTCCCGGCGGTGCCTGAGTATTGCCGCTGGACGCCGACGGTGTGCCGGCCCTTCTTCAGATCGCCCGTCTCGTCGATGACCAGCACAGCCTCGGCATCACCGAGGTGGTGGCCGACGAAGGCGCGGACATCGGCCCGCACCTGCGCATCGTCCCACTTCACCCGGGTCAGCAGGTCCTGCATCCCGTCCGGACCCGTGTCACCGGCATGCTCCGCGATCGTCCAGCAGTTCTTCCGCGGCAACGGCGCCAGCAAGCCCCGGACAAAGTCACGCACCCGACGGCGAGGCTCCGGCCTGCGGAAACGCTGCCCGACCGTCAGCATCAAGTCGTCGAACAACACCCGCCACCGCTGGGCGTCTACCCTGTATCCGGCAGCCACCGCTGCATCATGGTCAGTCCACACAACCGTCCATGATCGGCGGTGGCTGCCCTCGTTCCCGCATCGCATCAAACCCCAGCTCAGTCAAGGTCAACAACCCCGGCTGGAGTACTAACCGGATTAACCGACGACCGGCCGCGACACAGTAGCAGTGACTCGGGTTCGCGATGGGTCGCGGTGTCAACCGCGCCCGACGCCGGCTACCGTTCCCCGGGAAGAGACAGTTCCGTCGGGTGTGGAAATGAGTCGGGCCGATAGCTGCAGGACGGGTCCTCGGCCCAGACATCGCCGGTCACCGCATACGCCCGGGCCCGTGATCCGCCGCAGGCGGTGCGAAACTCGCAGGCGCCGCAGCGACCGCCGAGCCGATCCGGATCACGCAGCCCGGTGAACAACGCCGAGTCCCGGTAGATGTCACGGAGCGACCGCTGCCGTACGTTGCCCGCCGCTACCGGCAGGAAGCCGCTGGGATGCACGTCGCCGCGGTGGGACACGAAGGCGAACCCGTTGCCGGCACTCACCCGTAGCGGCGCACGTCGGACCCGGTCGGCGGTACCGGTCAACCCGCGCGAATCGAGGTCGTCGCGCAGTTGCCGGTACAGCCGCCCGAGGCCCAGGCAGCGGACGGGGTCGTCGCCCCGCCGGGCCAGCGCCTCGCGTTGCAGGCACACCCGGCGGTAGTGGTGCGCCTCGGTGGTTTTGACCGCGATGGTCTCACCGAGGTCGTACAGCACGTTGAGCACGTCCTCGGTCTGGGCGGGATCCAGGCTCCGCAGCCCCTGTCCCCGCCCGGTCGGGACGAGGAAGAAGACGCTCCAGAGCAGGGCACCGTAAGCGCGTACCTGGGCGGCGAGCTCTGGCAGATCATAAACGTTATTCATGGTCACGGTGCTGTTGATCTGCACCTTGAGGCCCAGGTCGACGGCGTCGCGCCAGGCCTTCATGGTCAGCTCCCACACCCCGGGGACCCCCCGGAAGCCGTCATGGCTGGTGGCGGTGGCAGCGTCGAGACTCAGCGAGACCGCCCGTGCCCCGGCAGCGTGCAACGCTGCCAGCGCCGGACGGGTGAGGGTGGGTGTCCCCGATGGCGAGACCGACACGGGCAGGCCAAGCTCGGTGCCACGGCGGACCAACAACTCCAGGTCGGGGCGCTGGAACGGGTCTCCGCCCGTGATCACGAACAGCGGCGCGGGCCGCCCGAACTCGGCGACCTGCGCCAGCAGAGCGGTGGCCTCGCCGGTGTTCAGCTCGGCCCGGTCCCGATCGGGGCGGGCGGAGGCCCGGCAGTGCAGGCAGGCGAGCGGGCACGCCTGGGTGGCCTCCCAGATCACGATGAAGGGACGTTCCCCCACGTTCTGTCTTGGTATCCGCACCGGGCTACCCGGGCTCCGGTGCGATGCCCGCTGCCGGCTCGTCGTCCTGGGGCGCTGGCGCACGGTCGGCGTTGGCATCACGTCTGCTGGGCCGCGGTGTCTGCCGGCTGTGGGGTCAGCCGGTCCCAGGCGGATATCGGCAGCGCGATGACCGCGGCCGGGAACAGCCCGTGTTCCTCGTTGTCGATGTGCCGGTGCAGCCGGTCCAGTGCGGCCAGCACCGCCGGCCAGTCCGGTGCCGCACGGTCGACGGTGCTGAGGACGCCGTGGATGTCGTCGTGCTCGTCGCACAGCTGCTCCACCGCTTCGGTGAGGCTGCCCTCGGCGCGCAGTTCGAGAAAGAGGCCGCGTTCCTCGGTTTCGGTGTGCGGCATCAGCAGCGCGAGCAGGTCGTCCAGGAGATCAACGCGGTTCTCCGCGCCGGACGTGATGGCGGTACGCAGCCGTCCGGCGGCGTTGGCGATCGCCTCGTGTTCGGCGGTCAGCCGCCCGATCAGCGGGAACTCCCGACAGCCGCAGTAGTTGCACATGACCGACCTCCCGACCGTGATGTGGGGAATACATCAACCTTGCCCCGATAAACCCGGAGCACCTAGGGTCGTTCGGCCTATCCTCGTCTGGAATAGGTCACCTGCCCGGCGGCCCGGATTCGACGGCCGGTCCGCCCCGGATTCGGGGCGGACCGGCCGTCGACCTACGTCTCGAGACCGGGACGTACGGGTGCCGTCGCACCCGGTTGGGGTCACGCCGGGCGCGCGCTCGCCCCCACCAGCGGAGCGGCGGCCACGGCGGCCGGCTCCTCGGCTGCGGCCCGATCCCGCAACCGGTCCCGCATCCAGATCCCCCACCAGATCAGTCCACGACCCAGGCAGACGAGGGTCACCGCGAAGAACAGGGTGTAGACGACATTGAAGACCATCAGCACGCCGTAGACCGCAGCCACCGAAGCGCCAAAGATGAACTGGGCTCGGCCCTTCATGGGGGTGGTACCCGGATCGGTGATCATATAGTTGGTGAACAGGACGAACGCGACGCCGGTGATGGGCACGAGGGCCGCCCAGAGCTGCACATCCCAGATGAGGTGTCGCAGCACGGCCTGGATCACGAAGCCGCCGACCCAACCCACGATGAGTGGGATCTTCTTGGTGAGAACGCCGTTGAGGACGGTCCCGGCGGTGATAATGATCAGTGGCACGAGGATCTGCATCACGTCCGGCACATTCTCGGTGAAGTGGTACGGCGGAGCGATGTTGACCCAGGAGAAGACGAGCAGGGTCACCGTGATGCCCAGGTTGGACGGGTTCATGAAGTGCCGCATCCGGCCGCGGATGGGCGCCTGGAAGAGCGCCTTCTGTCCGATCGCGACCACGACCGCGAACGCGATTGGCCAGAACTGATCGTTGGCGTAGAGCAGCATGTTCGCCGCGAGCGCCGTGATGTGCGCGGGGAGCAGGAAGGTATAGACACCCCAGGCACCGTTGCCCAGGAAAGCCGGCCGCCGACGGTGCGCCCAGGCCGTGGTCAGTTCGACGATGATCTCAATGGTGTAGCCGACGGCCACCGCGAGGAGCGGCCAGGTCCACGGCTGTTCGAAACCGAGCACCGTGTAGCCGAGAATGTTGAAGACGCTCATGGAGATCGCGAAGTTCCGCAGTGCCAGGTACCGGGGATCGCGGCTGTCCAACCGCGGCGGGCTGTCCCGGGTGGCCGAGGCGTGGCGATCGAAGCTGGCGGCGGTAGCGGTGCGGGGCGAGGCGGGTTCGGTGGACGGCACGGTGCCGGATGCCCCCGCATCAGCCCGGACGCTGTCTCGGACGTCGGTCATTGTGCCTTCATCTCCTGAACTTCTTCGGTGAGCAGCAGGTCGTGCCAGCCGGCCGTGAGGTCAAGGGTCTGTGTCTGCGGGTCTCCGGTGCGATCGCGCCAATGGATCTCGGCGGATACTGGTTGGCTACCGGCTTCGCCGAGTCCGAAAAAGACGTCAAAGCTACGCTTGCCCGAGTGGCCGCTGCCACCGTCGAGTTGTGCTACCCGGGTGCGACCGTCGGCGGTACGGACGACGACCTTGGCGCCATAGGCAGGTGTACCGGGCACGCCGGTGGGAGCTCCTGGGGCTGCCGGCCGGTAGAGCCGGAGGCCGAGGAAGTTGCTCTGGCCGGCGAGGTCGTTGCGGTAGTAGGACGGCGCACCCCACTGTCGGGCCACAGCAAAGTCCTGACCCCCATCACCGTTGGTGTCGGCGACCGCCACGCCACGGCTCGGTGTCGTTTCGGTCATGCCGAGTTCGGCGGCGATGTCGGCAAAACGGCCGTTGCCCTCCCGGACCCAGAAGGCGAAGGGCTGGGAACCGGCGATGTCGTCCCCCGGCTCAGCGTTCGGCCACATGGCCGGGTTCCGAAGCATGAGGTCATTGCTCATCGCCAGTTCCTGGAGCAGGTTCCACCGGTTGGTCTCGCCCTTGACGAAGCCGGCGGTCTGCACGACGGACATCTCGCCGCTGTTGTTGAAGTCCGCGATCTTGGCGTCCCATCCCCACCCGGTCCAGGCCAGGTTGAGCGAGGCTGCGTTGTTGTCGAAGACCGCGATGCCCTGGCTCAGTCGCCGCCGGGCGTCAGCAGCATCGACCGCGTTGTTCTTCCAGACGAAGTTGCTCTCCTCCAGGCCCCAGGAGGTGGTGATGTTGCTGACAAACATGTCGAACTTGCCACGGCCGCTCAGGTCGCCGAACTCGATCGACATTCCCTTGAATGAGTCATGTCCGATGACCAGCGACTTTGGGGTGAAGGCACCCCGCCGCCCCTCGGTCAACTCGAAACGGATCTTGCCTGGGGTGGAGACGTTGTGAAAGAAGCGATCCTTGCCGAAGTCGTTGGCCAGGTACAGCTCCGGCAGGAGGTCGCCATCGATATCCGCCGATCCTGCGCCGAGGGTCCAGCCCGTGGCGTACTGCGGCTTGATGGCCGGTTCCTCGACGTAGGTCGCCGTTGGCTGGTCCCCTATGGTGGCTGAGACCCAACGCAGGAGGTGCGCGCCGCCGGCGTTCTCGGCGCGCGACAGTGAGTGGTTCATCTCCACGTTCGGCTGGCCGGCAGGGTCGAGCACCTGACTGTCCGGGAAGTAGTTGAACACCCCGATGTCCGGGTGTCCGTCCCCGTCGAAGTCGGCGACCGCGACGGCGTTGGTGTTCCAGAGCCTGCCCTGGTAGACGCCGTCGTTGGAGTTCTGTTCGGCGACCAACTCAGTCGGATGGAAGGTCGCCGCGCCGAGGGTCGAACCCGCGTTGGAGCTGTGCATGAACAGCACCGGCGTCCGACCCCAGTAGTAGACCAACAAGTCGATCAGGCCGTCCTCGTTGAAGTCGCCGGGGACACAGCCCATCGGGGCCATCGCCGAGTGCGTGGGCAGTGGCTTCGGGTCGAGCACGAACGGTGCGTACCGGGCCGGGCCGTCCGGCGACGGGGTGACGACCACGGTGTCGCTCCGGGTGTCCACCAGGCACAGATCGTTGGCGATGCGATCACCATCGATATCGTTGATAGCGACCGCCGCGCCGACCGATGACACCCAAGCCCGGATGTGCTCGTAGGACGGGTTGACCGGCCGGACCGTCCGTTGGGGCAGCCCCGGCGGCAACGCGATAGGCAGCTCCGTGAAGCCGTACCGGGAGGCGAGCGCCTGCCGTTCGGAGGCCGATGCGCTGGGCAGGCGGGCCACCGCGAAAAGCGCGGCCCCCAGGACGAGCACGAGGAGTGCGGGAAGCGTTCGACGGATCACACCGACAGGTTGGGGTGACAATGGTTCCCTCCAGGTAAGGGCCACTACCGATTCCGGGTACGGCAATTCAGCCGACAGGTCGGGGCGGACCGGTGGTCACCAGTAGCCAGGGACAGATGAGACGCGACCTATTATCGCGACATGACTACCGCACTGAGGATGCTGCAGTTCTCAGTCGATCAACGAATGGCCCGGCAATCCCTTCACGTTGCCGGCCATTGAGATAGGCCAGAACTAGCTCCCAGCACACTTATCGTGCCGGGAGCACCGCCAGAGTTCTTCTCAAAAGTTGCTCAATGGCTGAACCGTTGCCCCGCTATGCTGAAGACATCAGCACCGGACAGCACTCCGCCTCTTTGGTATTGCTGGATTCATCGCAGTGCCAGGTGGTGTTCACGCGCCATCCGGCGCAGGGCGGCCAGGGCCACCCCGAACAGCACTCCGCGGACCATTGCCGGGCCCTTCCGGTTATTCTCGTCGGCTTCGCAGGCCAGCTCCAGCTCGGCCTTCGCCACCTCCTCCGCCGCCCGAGCAAAGGGGGCGAAGAAGGCGCCACCTGCGTCGCAGCCGAGAAGGCGCAGGCTCGCCAGCACCTCGGTCAGCACCTCCCGGCCGTCTGCGCTGACGTGATGGCTCCAGCCCATCGACGCCACCAGCGCCTCGACCTCCTCCCGAGCGCAGGCCACGGCCAACGGCCCGAGCGAATGGGCGCCGTCCAGGGCGAGCGCTCGGTCCAGGACCTGATATGCCTCAGCCAACGAAACTTGATCATCATCAATCGCAGCAAGTACGCCACGTACGGAGGCGAGGTCAAGACCACCAACCCCGGTGAGCGTGCGAATGAGGCGGATACGTCGCAGATGCCGCTCACCGTAGTCAGCCTGGTTGCGGCCAGTGGGATTCCCAGGCGGCAGAAGTCCCTCGCGCAGGTAAAACTTGATCGTCGGGACTGAAACGCCACTTTGCCGACATAGCTCCGAGATTCGCAAGCGTCCTCCCCTGGCAAAACGTTGCGGAGCAATCCTGCCACAGGTATCAGCAAAGGGCCATTCATCGATTTTCGTAGCTGTCACCGACCCGACGGACCTACAGAAAACCACACCTACCAGGCGAAATCGACCCCCGCCGCTCACCGACCGCAGCGCGCTTGGATAGTGGCGAGTTCCAAGAGACAAAACTGTAGTGCCAACATCCAGAAGTGGTTAACACCACACCCGGACTAAGGGCAAGAATTGATAAGACCACCGCCATAACGCTGAGCTACCCTTCAGCAACTCTTCGCCTTGACCGCCTCCTGGAGCTAGGCTAATATCGGCTCTCTAGCGGCAATAAATTGCCGAAGATACGTTTCCAGTAATGGCAAAAACCGCAGCAATGCCGCACCGTATCCGCACGTTCTGGGGGAGACTTGAAATGCAGGACGCCGCCGAAAGAGCTGTCGTTCGCGCCATCGACAAGATGCGGAACAACCTCTCTGAACAATTAACTGTGGACGATATGGCACGCGCGGCCATGTTCAGTAAGTTTCACTTCACCCGAATCTTTCAGAGGGTTACGGGAGTATCACCAGGTCGGTTCCTTTCGGCGATCCGCCTCCAGGAGGCGAAGCGACTCCTCATGACGACCAATCTGAACGTGACAGACATCAGCCTCCGCGTGGGCTACAACAGCGTCGGCACCTTTAGCACCCGGTTCACCAAAAGCGTGGGACTACCGCCCACGACCTACCGGCGGATGGGTGGCTACACCGGACGAATCTCGACCCAGAAGATCTCGACCGGAACTGCGACCGTGAGCGGCCGAGTCACGATGGACAGCAACGGCTCATCCCCCGGCCTGATCTTTATGGGGCTGTTCCAGCACCGGATCCCTGAGGGTCTGCCGATCCGCTGTGCGATCCTCGACACGCCCGGCCACTTTCGCTTCACCAATGTCCCGGACGGGACCTGGTATCTGCTGTGCCACGCTATGTCTGGTGAGGTATTTCGACTTCAACCCAAGAATGTGATGGTGGCGACCGTCGGACCACTCGTCGTCCGGGGCCACCAGCGGTACGAGGTCGATGCGCAACTCAAACCGGTGTCCAAGCTGGACCCACCGGTCCTGCTCGCCCTCCTCGACACGCGGAAGGCCGCCTTCGAGCGGCAGTACGGCGCCTCCTCGACCCCGGCCATCGCCGCCTGAACCGGCTTCCCCGCCAGCTCAGGCGGCGGGTAGGCACGGGACGATCCAGGTACGCGACGTCCCAAACCCGACGGTGCTCGCCCGAACCACGAACCGACCACCCCATGTGTGCGCCACCTCGCCGCGTGGGGATCACATCATCGAAAGAGCTGGCGGTGAAACACCCCAACTCCAACCCCTGGATCAGGCAGCGTCGCGGAGCTGTGGAGCCAAGGGGTGTTTCCGGCCTGACCTACCGGCGCTGTGCCTGGTGCGGAGGGCGCCGTGTTGGCTGACCGCGACGGTCAAGAATCGTTCAAAGCTACGGTCGATGTAGCCGACACGAACGTCGATCTAAGGGGACGTTCTGATGGTACGCCAAGGCCCGGTCGGGGAACCGAGGCCGGTTCGACAGCAAGGACGCGCTGCTGGCCGGTGGCGTAGAGGTGCGGGCGTTGCGGTATCAGCGCGCGAGTCAGGACAAGAAGGAGCGGGGCAAGAGCGTCCACGACCAGGGTGTGTTGAATCTGGCGGCGGTCACGAAGCGGTCGTGGACGGATGCGGGGGTCGTTCACCGACAACCATCGGTCGGCAAGCCGGCGCGCGTCGAAGGAGCGGGAGCAGTTCGAGTTGTTGATCGAGCAGATCCGCGCCGGTAAGGGTGACGTGCTGGTGGTCTGGGAGATCTCCCACAAGGAACGTGACCTCGCGGTGTACGTGAGGATCCGGGATATGTGCCACGAGGTCGGTCTGTACTTCTGGCTGGTTGGCGGGGTGCCAGGAACCCGACACCGAGATCCGCAGGGCGGTCGCCGCCGACGGCACGGTCAGTGAGTATTCGCATACACAGATAGTGCGGAAGGCGGAGTTGAACCGGCTGGGGCCCCCGGGCCCAAAGGGTGGGATCTGGCGGCGGGCCCTACGGGTTCTCATCGACAAGGTCATCAATACGAGCGGCCGTACACTATGAGTAATTGGGCATGGCCGGTGCTGTTCCAGCTTCCGTCCGCGTGCCGGGAGGCGAACCTGCACCACCGCCTCGCCGGCGCCGGCCTGGCCGCCGTCATCGCCACCACCAGCGCCAAGCGGCGCACCGCCCTTGCCGCCAGCCCCGCCCACCAGATCTGGCAGCTACCCGGCCGCGTAGGCCGGCACCGCCTCATCGACCTGCCCTACACCGATACCCCTCACGACGAGGAATACCCCAGCCACGACCAGCCCGCCCCCGGATGAGCGGGCCGCCTGATGCGGCGGACACGCGGCGCGTACGGCGGCCCAGAGCTCCCGACACACCGCCGTACCCACCCGCACCCGCCGAAACCGCCGGAGCGGGAGCCGTCGCTAGCCGCTGATCGGTCGCTCGTACACGGTGCGGTGCTTTCCTGGCCCCTTGTAGTGGCTGATGATCACTGGTGGTGTCCTTCGGTGAGTTCAATCGAGGCAGCGAGGTCCCGCGCGGCGACGGTGGGGTCCAGGGAGTCGGTGACTCCGCGACCGACGACGAGGATGTCCCAGGAGCGTCGTCGGCTAGCTTCGACGTCGGTGGGTTCGAAGCCACCGGAGACCGCGACCGGCAGCTTCGTCCACGACCTGATGAGCTACGCCTGGTCGAGAGGGTGAACGCCGGCCACGCCCAGGTCGATGTTCGTGGTGATGGCGAAGCGGTCGGCTCCCGCGCGTTCCATGTCCTGGACCCAGCCCTGGATTAGTCGCCCCTCGGACACCTCGATCATGACGGGGATGCCCAAGCGCCTGCTCGCACGGCCCTGAAGACCGCGCTGAACAAGGAAGTGACCGAACACCTCGGCTGTGCCACACACGATCAGGGTTTGCCCGCCAGCCATGCGTCCGCTCGGGCGACGTGGAGAGTGGTGGCGAACCCGACGTGTGCGGAGGGGTTGGCACATCCTCGGTCTGCCGATCGGCGCGGAGCGCACCGATCAGTTCGTGGCACTCCCGGGGCCCCACGACCTCACCTCCAGCGAGGCCCCGTCCGAGCTGGCCCCACGGCCTCAGTCGGCTCGCCGCACCATCATCGGCAGGCCGCCGCGCACCCGCAGGGACAGCATCGGTTCAGGCACTACCGCTCGGCCCGGCAACCCCTCAAGCCGTAGGTCACGCAGGAGCACCGCCAGAACCAGGGTGGCCTCCAGCATCCCGAGATTGTTGCCGACGCAGAAGCGCGGGCCGGCCCCGAATGGTATGTAGGCGTACCTCGGCCGATTGGCGAGACGGGCAGGATCAAACCGCTCCGGGTCAAACCGCCCTGGCTCCTCCCAGAACCGGGGGTGCCGGTGCAGGGTGTACGGACAGATCAGAAGGTCGGCTCCGGCCGGTACCCGGTAGCCGCCGACCTCGTCCTCCGCCCGCGCCTTCCGGGTGAGGATCCACACCGGCGGATACAGCCGGATCGCCTCCTGCACCACCATCGCCGTGTACTGGAGCTGGTGCAGATCCGCATAACCGGGGACCCGGTCGCCGAGCACACTCGTCGCCTCGTGCCGGACCCGCTCACGCAGCTGGGGGTGCTTGTCCAGTAGATACAAACTCCAGCCCAGCGTGCTCGCTGTCGTCTCGTGCCCGGCCAACAGGAGGGTGACCAGCTCGTCCCGCAACCGCTGGCGCCCCAGGGCTGGGTCCGCCTCCGCACGGGTGGACAGGATCAGGCGGGACAACACATCATCTCGCCCCTCAACGTCCTGGCCACGCTCGGCGGCCAACACATCGACAACCTCCTGCAGATGCCGACGGGCGCGCCGGAATCGCCGCTGCCGACGCAGGGGAATCCAGGTCGGTACCGCGCTCAGCGTTTCCAGTTCGAACATCGCCTGATCCTGGACGGCCGCGAAGGACTCACCGACGCCATGGAAGCCGGTCAGCTCTGCGTCGAGCAGGGTCCGACCCAGCACTCCCAGAGTCAACCGGGTCATCTCGTCCAGTACGTCCACCGGCGGCCCATCAACCCGCGTCGCGAGGCGTTCGGCGAGGCGGGTGGCCTCCTGCCCGACCACCCCGGCGTACTGGGTCAGGCGCCGATTCAGGAACGCCGGTTGGATCACCCGTCGCTGCCTGCGCCACAGCTCCCCGTCGCTGGTCAGCAGGCCATCGCCGAGGGCACGACGGGCATTTACCAGCCCGATGCCCTTCGCATAGTTAGCGTGGTTGTCTGCCAGGACGTGCTTGGCGTGGTCGGGGTGGTTGAAGAAGTACAGTCGCTTCGGGCCGACCGGCAGCCGGGCGACGTCGCCGTACTCGGTCGCCGCCGACGTCAACATGCCAAGTCGGTCACGCCCCAGGGCCAGCAGCAGGCGCAGGCCCGCTGTGACCGGAGGACCGGGTGGGACCCGCCCACCCCGTTTCGTGATCACCGTCATGCCACGTCCCCCATCTGTCGCTCGAGCTGGTGGAACCGCCCGGACATGAACAACAGGGCCTCGTCGTCCGGCCGGCGCTGGGCAGACAGCAACCGGCCGACGAAGATGGTGTGGTCGCCACCGTCGTACGCATCCCACACCTGGCACTCGAAGTGAGCCTGCGCCCCGGTAATCAGCGGTACCCCCGTCAGTGCGCCCGGCTGCCAGTCCACTCGGTCGAACTGTTCGGCACCCAACGGGCGGCGTGCATCAGCGAAGTACCGTGCCACCGGCTCCTGCCGCGTCGTGAGTACGGAGACGCCGAACTCACCCGCCTCCCCCAGAAGGCTGTGCATTATGGCCGTCCGACCCACGCAGACCAATAGCAGTGGTGGGTCCAGCGACACCGCAGTGAACGAGTTGGCGGTCATCCCGTGTGGGGTTTCGCCGCCGACTGTCACCACAGTCACGCCGGTGGCGAATGCACCATAGACCCTCCGCAATGCCTTTGAGTCGGTCGTGGCGGCGGCGATTGTCCGTTGTGGCTTCACATCTGGCTCCTCGTCGACGGTCACAACCTCGCCGCCGCATAGGGCTCCAGCGCCCGGATCAGCGCCTCGGGCACCCGCGCCGGCACGGTCTTGGTGTTCGGCCCCCGCATACAGGCGACCCGCTGACTGCCACGGGCCACCATCACTTCCCCGCCGTCTGGTGCGAGTCGTACGTAGTCGAAGCTGAACTCCACCTGGGTCTGTGCGAGCTGGGCCAAGCGCATTCGGATCGACAACTCGTCGAAGGCCGTGATCTCGGCGAAGAACTCGCAGTCCACCCGGAGCGTGAACAGCTTCAGGTCGTTGCGGAGGTCAGCCAACACCTCCGGCGCTCGCTCCTTGAGGAACATTTCCCGGCAACGCCCCTGCCAGCGCAGGTAGTTGACGTAATAGACATTGCCGACGAGGTTGGTCTCCTCGAAACCGACGGTATGCACGTATTCGAAGTACTTGTCCACGGTCAGTGCTGTCCTTCCGTCAGGATGGCGAAGACAACCGGCTCCGTCAGATCCCGGACGGTCGCCACCAGGGTGGCGATCCGCAGGTGGCCGGAGCCGAACAGCTGCCAGCCCGGTCGATCCGAGCGCAACAGGGTAAGCGGTGCCCGGTGGGACAGGCCCGCCTTGCGCAGGCACTCGATCGCCGCCCAGATACGGGTGGCCGAGGCGTGGTACGACTCGTCTATGTCGGTGGCGACCAGGCGCGCCAGCTCCGAAAACGGACCAAGTAGGCCCTGCCACACCGACTCATCGCGTTCACGGACCAACTCCATGTCGCAGGCGACGGTCCGCTCGGCGACCACGGCCAGGGTCAGCCCGGAGGTGTGCGACGCCGAGAGCTGGCGACCATCGCGCAGTTCCGGCCGACCGTCAGGTCGATAGTTCACCTGCACCGGGTGGCCCAGGGAGTGACCGGCGGCGACGGCGGTGATCGCACGCCGCTCGCGCAGCCACTCATCGGCTCGGTCGGAGGTCTCCGGTTGTGCAGCGGCTGAGTGCGGTACCACCGTCACCGCGACCTGGGCACCGACCAGATCACCAACACTGCGCTCCAGGTAGGAGCCCAGCAGCGCGGCGACCCACCTGCCGCGGCCGTCCTTCTTGCGAACCGCGCGAAGGCGCAGCCCGTCCCAGCGTTCCACCACCACGCCGTCGGCGGAGCGCAAGGCGATGTCGTACACGTAGGTGTCGCCGTCCCGGCTGCGTTCGACCGCGCAGTAGCGCAGCTCCTCGTCGCCACCGAGCCGCGGCCCCGCGGCGTACAGGCGATCGATACCAGCCGGCAGCAGCGTGCCGTCCGGGACGCAGACCTGGTTGCCGTGCATCAGCGCATCGCGGACGCCCGGATCACCGAGTAGCAGGGTGGCCGGCAGATACCCGGCAAACCAGCGGGTGTCGGCCACCGCTGCCACCACCGCATCGACGTTGCGGGCCGCGGCCCGGTGATAGCGGCGCAGGCGTTGGAAGAGACCGCCCTGAAACAGGGTGTCACCGTAGAGCTCCAACGCGGGGTTCAGCGGCACCGCCGGCAGCCCGGCGGGGACCTCGTCGGGTGGGCCGACCGGCGCCGGCAGTCCGGTGAATCGTAGGCGGGCACGGAAGTGGGCGGCGGCGAAGTCGGTTTCGGCGCTGTGGATGACCGCGTCAACCACACCCTCCTCCACCACCAGGGTGGCGATCCGGATGAGGGTACGGCCCTGCGGCGGCACCACGATCGGACGGAGGAACTCCGCCTGCTCGATCACCGGGGTCTCCACGCGCCCGGCAACCGCCGCGGCGACCTGGGCCATGGCCTCCATGCCGAACACCGCCGGAAACAACAGGTTTCCGTCCAGCCGATGGTCCTCGAGGTATAGGTCGGTAGCCGGATTCAGCTCGGTCTCCACGACCATCTCGACGCCGTCATACCAGACCAACGGTCGGTCAACGAAGCGCAACAGTGGCAGCTCGGGTCGCGTCCTGCGGACCGTGTCGACTCCCTCGACCCGACCGCTCACCACCACCTTGGCGGGAACCTGCGGATCCGCGACCAGCCGGCGCAGCAGCTGCACACCCTGATCCGGCGTAACCGGGGTGATGCCATCGCGGGAGAGCGTCTCCACCACCGACAGCCGCTCGCCCATGCCCACCCCGGACCAGACCGACCACTCCAGGCAGAGTGCACGACACTGCGGGTGCCGTTGACCGAACTCCTCGGTCAGCTCGGCCAGCCAGTCGTTGGCGACGGCGTAGTGGGCCTCACCGCTCAGTCCGGCACGACCGATGATGCTGCCGAAGGTGACCAGCAGCTTCAGGCGGTCGCCGGCGACGGCTTCGAGCACCGACCGCAGCCCGTCGATCTTCGGAGCGAAGGTACGTCGGAGCGTCTCCATGGTGACGCCGGTCAGCGCGGCTGGTTCGTTACGACCGGCACCGTGCAGCACCGCGGTCACGGACCCCACCGCGTCAACCACGCCGGCGACGGCCTGCCGGACCTGCTCGGCATCGGCGACATCGGCGCGGGCGTAGTGCACCCGGACCCCGGCATCGCGCATCCGGTCAAGGTTGGCGGCCAACTCCGAGTCGTCGGCCGGGTCGGAGCGGCCCAACACCGCCAGCGTGGCCCCGCTGTCGGTGGCGAGCGCCAACGCACACTCGGCGGTGATGCCCTTGCCGCCTCCGGTGGCGAGCAGCACATCGTCGGGGCCCAGCACGGGGACGTTCCGCTCCGCCTGCACCGGCAGCACCCGCAGTGTCGGCACCCGACGGTGGCCCGCCTCGTCGTAGTGCACCTCGCTGAAGGTGGTGGTCGCCGCAACCTCCTGGACGACCCGATCGACCGCTCCCGGCCCTGGCCGGATGTCGACGATGGTCGTACGGACCTGCGGCGCCTCGAGCCGCAGAGTCTTCGCCACGCCGGCAGCGCCGGCACCCTGCTGCACCAGGACGAACCGACGAGCACCAGCGTTGATCCCGGCGCGGGCGCCCGCCAGCGCCACCTGCAGGTCCGCCTCGGCGCATCGTTCCGGAAGGCAGACGAGCACTCCCTCCCCGACTCCGCCCTCCTGCAACGCGTGCTGAAGTGGCTCGGCGAGTGGGTGGCCATCAGTGGCGTACAGCTGCCACCTACCGGAAGGAGCAGCGCCGGAGCGGGCCGGCATCGGCACCTCCTCCAGCTCCACCGACCAGGCGCGGCACCAGTCGGCGACACCGTTGACGAGCATCGAACCTGGCTGCTCGCCGGGGGTGCCCACGCCGGAGCGGGTGAGTTGGTCAAGCGTTTCGGCGAGCTGCCCGACGGTCGCCGTGGCGAAGTTGGTCGGGGTCTGCGCCGTCGGGATCTGGAGGTGCTGCGCGGCCTGGTTAACGAGTTGCCCGACGGTGATCGAGCTCAGATGCAGGTCATCGAGGAGCTGGCTGCTGTCGTGCACCATCTCCATCGGCAGCTCCGCGCGCTCGGCAGCCAGCCGACGTAGCAGCTCCAGGCTGGTCTCCTCAGCGCGGCCGCTCTCCGACGCTGCTGGCGCAACGGCGGGGTCGGCCGGGCCGTTGCCGCGTACTGCGGTGCCCTCGGGCAGGTGCAGGGTGGGTGCTGACTCACACGGACTGGCAAAGAACCGGAACTCCTGCCCCAGCTCCAACGGCCGTACCAGCCGGTCGTGAAAGAGGATTTCGTCTACCGGGGCGGCGCCCAGGACATAGGCAGCACCAGCCACCCGGAGCAGTCCGACTATGGATTCGTCGTCGGTGTCCAGCGCTATCGCTGGGACGTCGGTGGCAGCCGCGGCCAGCCCGGAGAGCACCCTGCCGGGACCAACCTCGATGAAGAGGTCGACCTCCTTGGCGGCCAGGGCGACCGCCTGGCTGAACAGCACGGGGTCGGTGATCTGCCGGTGCAGCAGTGTCACCACGTCGGTGTCCGGGGCAAGCTCCTCCCCGGTGACGGTGGAGATCACCGAACCGGCCACCCGGTCGAACCGCTCCCCCGACAGTGCCTCTCGGAGGGCGTCCGCAGCAGGTGCCACCAGGCTGGAGTGGAAGGCGTGCGACACCGACAGCGGGGTGGCCCGCAGCCCGTCGGCAGTTGCCCGCTCGCAGGCCTGCCCGACCGCCGCCACCGTACCCGCCACCACGGTGTGCTCGGGACCGTTGTGGGCAGCGATCACCACCGGCAGCCCGGCGATCAACCCGGCGACCCGCTCGGCCGATGCGTTCAGGTCGGCCATCGTCCCGGACGCGCTGTGCTCCCCCATCGTCCGGCCACGAAGCCGGGCGATGCGCAGCAGCGCCTCGTCCTCGATGGCACCAGCCCAGTGCAGCGCGGCGATCTCACCGAGGCTGTGCCCGACGGCCACGCTGGCATCCAGCTTCAACAACGACAGGGCACGCAGCCCGGCCAACGCACCGGTGACGATCCGGGGTTGCGCCACCTCGGTGGCGACCATGTCACCGCCAACGGGCAGGCCGGCTCGCTCGTACACCTCGGCGACGTCGGAGAATCGGCGTCGGAGGGCACCGCCGGAGGTACCCCGTCCGGAGCCCTGCCCCGGGAAGAGGTAGCCGATCCGGGCAGCGGGGCCGCGTACGTGACCGAGCAGGCACCGGCCATCGGGGCTGATCAGCCGCACCGTGTTGGCGTCCAGAGCGTCGCAGACCCGGCGTAGCTGCCGCTCGGCGTCCGCCGGGGAGGTGACCACCACGGCCGCCCGGTAGGGCAGATCCCGCAGTTCACGGTGCAGGGTCGCGGCGAGGTCGGCGAGTTGGGCGTAGGAGACGGTGGGGGCGAACTCCACCAACCGACCGAGCCGCTCGCGCAGCTGGGTCGGGGACGCCCCGTCAACCAGAAGCAGCTCCGCGTCCTGAAGCGAGGTGGCCAGGTTGCGCGACCGGCTGTCCAGCCGGGTCGACCGGCGGGGCCGGTCGCCGGCGAGCACGATGTGGGTGTTGATGCCGCCGAAACCCATGGCGGTGACGCCGGCGTGTAAGGGCACCTCCCGTGGCCAGGGCTCCGCCTGACGCAGGGCCCGCAGGGCCTCGCCGTGCTCGGTGAACACCTCGTGCGGCTCGACACAGCCGACCGTCGGGGGCAGGATCTCGTGGTGCACGGCCATCGCGGCCTTGATCAGACCGGCGACCCCGGCGGCGGCCTTGGTGTGGCCGATCATGCCCTTGATCGAGCTGATCGCCGCGGGTGGGGCGTCGGGGTCAGCGGCACGTCGGGCCAGCGACAACGCATTCAGCTCGGTGGCGTCGCCGACGGCGGTGCCGGTACCGTGGCCCTCGAAGAGTCCCACCGTCTCGATACCGAAGCCAGCCCGGTCGTAGGCCCGGCGCAACGCGAGTTGGTAGCCGCTGATCTCGGGCCGGGTGATGCCGCCCTTGCCGTCGGAGGAGATGCCCCAGCCCGCGATGGTGGCGTAGGTCCGGTGCCCGGCACGGTTGGCGTCCGACTCCCGCATCAGCACGACCATGCCGCAGCCCTCACCGGGCCAGAAGCCGTTGGAACCGCGGTCGTACACCCGCATCTCGTGTCGGGCCAGCGCGCCGGTCTTGGCGAACCCGATGATCTCGAAGGGGTCGATGGAGAGGTCCACACCCCCGGCGATCGCCACGTCGACCTCGCCGTCAACGAGGGTCTTGCAGGCGGTGGCGACGGAGAGCAGGGACGACGAGCAGGCGCCGTCCACCGTGTAACCGCCACCGTTGAAGTCGAAGTAGTTACAGATCCGGCCGGCGATGGTGTTCGACAGTCCGCCCGCGAGGGTGTCCTCGTCCACCGGTGGGAACGGGCCCTTGAAGGTCGCCTCGAAGTCAGCCAGAAACCCGCTGAGCTGGTCGTCGTCCCAGTCCTGTTCCTTGAGCGCGGCGGCGACCATGCGCCGGATGTAGGGCCAGCGCAGCCGGAGCTGGTTGGCGCGGGAGAACTCTCCGGTGAGGGTGTTTCCCACCACCACACCGGTGCGTTCCCGGGGCAACCCCTCGCCCATCGGAAACCCGGCGTCGGCCATGGCCGACGCCGCCATGTCCAGCGCCAGCCAGTGGGTCAGGTCGGTGGAGCGGTAGGTGCTCCCGGCAATCTTGTAGGCGACCCGATCAAACTCGTATCCCTCGATCACCGCAGCGTTGGGGGAATAGAACTTGTCCGGGGTCGTGGCGTCCGGGTCCCAGTAGTCGTCGAGACTCATCCGCTCCGGGGGCAGCCGGCGGAACGCACGTCGGCCGGCGAGAGCGTTCTCCCAGAGCTCTCGTGGGGTTGTGGCGTCCGGGTACCGGCACGCCATCCCGACCACAGCGATCCTGGTCATAAGATCTCCTCTGAATTTTGCGGTAGTGGTCGGCGGTCGACAGGGTGGCCGCGAGTTGGCTCTGCGGTCTGGCGATTTCCTCGCCGCTGACCTCAGCTCCGTGCCTGGAACTCCGCGGCAATCGCCCGTCGCCACCGCTCGAAGGCGGGGACGGCGTCGGACTGGTCGCGGGGGATGGTGGCGTCGGTCACCTTGGCCGCCTCCGCCGGCGTCATGCCGCAGAACACTGCGACGGCCAACTCGGTGTGGGGCACAACCAGGCCAGCCCGGACCCGGGCGCCGGCGGCAAAGGCACTGCCCTGGGCCACGGCGCGGCGGTGATCGCCGGCGCGCTCCCAGAAGCGGACCAGCTCCGTCTCGGCGGCACCGCCGGCGTAGGTGGCCGCCAGGCCAGCACCCGCGTACAGGTCGGCGCGGCGTTCCGCAGAGAAGCCGGCGATCATTTCCGTGACGCGGTCCGCGTCGGTGCCGCCGATGAACCACATGGCCCGACCGATGCCCTGATCGATCACCCGGCCGCCGTACTCGGTGGGTCCGGCCGCAGGCCAGGGAAAGGTGTGGTGTCGGTGTTGACGATGCACGTACTTCTCGGTGTGGAAGTACGCCTGGTGGAACCCGTAGCCATCGAGGACCAGCCAGCGCAACAGCGGGTCCGGCGCGTAGAGCTGACCCCAGCGAAACCGCGGTAGCCGCGCCATGGCCCAGCCCACTCCGATGTACGCCATGTAGACGTGCCCGTCGCCGCGGCCGTCGAGCATGGCCGGCACGTGCCGAGGTCGTCCCGGGCGCAGCCCGTCCCGGACTGCGAAGCCCATCGCGGCACCCTCGTACGCGAAGCCACGAAAACGGATAGGAATGGTTTCCAGACGGGCTTCGACGGTGGAGATGTTCGGCCCTTCGGCGGCATACCCGTAGCCGGCCAGAAAAGAGGAGCCGACGGTCTCCAGCAGCGTCCGCGATACTTCATCCTTGACGTGGAAGCCACGAACGTCCAGCTTGGTCTGGGAAATGTTCGGCGTCAGAATCCTGCGACGCAGACCACGAAGGTTCTGCATTGGCACCTTTCCCCCAAGAAGAGTGGGTATGACGACCCACTCGCACATGGCCGTCTATTTAGATGATGACAAAGGCCTTCGCCGTCATGTTCTTCAACCGTGCGGACCCAGTCGATGGGTCGATCACATTCGACGCTGCCCGGGGTGGTGCGACCCCTGCATTCCGGTCAGGCCCTGGCCGCGTCGGCAGGCACAAGGTGGGTGCGGAGCTGGCGGCGCCACACCTCGTACGCCGGCAGGCCGGGCTCAGCGGCAACGGAGACGACGTCGCTGGCGAGTCGCGCCGCATCCGCCACCGACCGGTCGCCCAACGCCCACATGGCGACCTCGCTGTGCTCCGGCACGTACCCCGCATGGCTGCGCGCCTTGGCCGCGAACGCCGCCCCCTGGGCAAGATCACCAAGGTGCTGCCCGGCGGAGTGGCGGATCGAGGCCAGGTCGCTCGGAGTGCTGCCCCCGGCGAAGGTCGCCGCGAGGCCAACCCCGCTCCACAGGTCGCCGTGCCGCTGCTCGGCGAAGGCCCGCACAGCGGCGGTGACATCGGCGGTGCGCCCTCCGTGGATGAACCACAACGCGCGGCCGACACCCTGGTCCACCGCCCGGGCGAAATAGTCCGGGTGACCCTGCCACGGGTACGCCCCAAGGCGTTCCTGCCGGGTGACGTACCGCTCGACCTCGAAGTACGCCCGATCGAAGCCGTAGCCATCCACGGCCAGCCAGGTCATCGTCGGGTGGTACGGGGAGCCGCTGAGGTCGGGTACCACGTGCCGCCACAGCCGCCGCGGCAGTCGGGCCATCGCGAACCCGATGCCGATGTAGGCGAGAAAGAGATGACGGTCGCCGGGGCCGCGCAGCAGGTCCCTGGTCCTCGTGCCGCGACGCGGCGGCAGCACGTCGAGGATCGTGCAGGCCATGGTGGCACCCTCGTAGGCGAACCCGGCCATCTCCTGGTCGACGAGGTCGAGCCGGCGCTCAAGCTCCCACAGGTCGGGGACGTCAATGCCCCACTCGAAGCCGCAGATGACCGACTGCGGGACCGCCTCCAGCCGCCGGGTAGCCGGCGACGGCTCTCCGGGAAAGCCGCGTCGGGCGAAGGTGACCTCAGCCAGCGACGGCGACATGAGCAGGCGGCGCACCGAACCCAGCACGCTCGACATGGCAGTCTCCCTGTCGGTACGACATCTTCCGCCGGATTCGGCGGCGTCTCTATCGTCCGGGCCGCCCCGGCGTACGTCCTCTTCTGCGTTGCGCACCCTCGGAGAAGGCCTGCCGGTACGGCGGGAAATTGTGGCTTCCACCCACATGCCTCCGCAAAGAAAAAGGTGCACCTCTGACCGGCGCCATCGATGATGCAGTGATTGGGCGTCGCATCCGCCGACCACATTCAAACCCTTTCATCTCTCCCTACGCCTTCATCGACGCACAACGAAAACGAAGCTGCCGAAAAGTGACCGCGGCTTCGACGGATGCACGTCAAACAGAGACGAAGGGAACGCCATGCAAACGGAAAACCCCGACTCCGAGCAGACCCGGGTCATGACGCTCGAAGCGTTTGCCGACACTATTGTTCCGGGTCGGAAACGCTCACCTGACGACCGGGCGATCGCTGGTGTCTCGACTGACGGTGGCGCCGTCGCCAGTGGGGCACTGGCCCTGCTGGAGGATCCGGCCAGCGGATTCGCCGCGGCCCTTGCACCGCTGAGCGAGGCGCTGAACTCACATGCCGCGAGCTACGCCGAGTCGCATGGCCTGCCACTCACCCCCGGTACGCCGCCGTTCGTGGCCCTCTCCTACGACCACCGCACCGCCCTCCTCAGCGACCTGCTGAAGCCAGGGCACCCCGAGCAGGAGATGTGGGTGGGATTGGCGCTCTTCAGCAACATGGCCTTCGACAGCGCGGCGCACATCGGCGTCCATGAGGCTCTTGCCGCCGGGCATCCGGGCCTGCTGGCAATCGGCATCGCCCGGCCCGATGACGACGGCCTCTGGCGCTTTCCCGAGTACTCCTACGGCCGTCCCCTAGCACCCCTACACCCCGACACCGTTCCCTCCGGGAGTCCCGCATGAGCAATACCGCCAGCACCGACGTTGTGATCATCGGCAGCGGGTTCGGCGGCGCCATACCCGCGTACCACCTGGCCGCCGGCGGCGCAAAGGTGGTGGTTCTCGAACGTGGACCATGGCTGTCCGCCGAGGAGTTCGACCACGACTTCAAGCTCGGTTCCTCGTACACCCGCATCTTCGACTTCACCGTCGGCGACGGCATGAGCCTGCTCGGCGGCAACTGCGTCGGCGGAGGCAGCGTCGTCTACTTCGCCACCATGCCCCGCGCGCCACGGTTCGTCTTCGAACGCCGCGGCAGCATCGGCCAGCGGATGTGGCCGGCGGCCATCACCCGGGACAGCCTGGATCCCTGGTACGACCGGGCGACCGAGGCCCTGCCGGTCACGAAGCAGAGCTGGGAGAACATCCCCTACGCCGGCGGCCTCTTCGCGGCGGCCTGTGCGCACGCCGGCCGGACCGCCAACCCGGTGCCCTCGGCGGTCGACGTAGACATGTGTACGAACTGCAACTGGATGATGGCTGGCTGTCGCTTCGACGCCAAACGCTCGCTACTGCTGAACTACCTGCCGGCCGCTCTTGCCCACGGTGCCGAGGTCCGCCCGCTGCACGAGGTGCAGCACCTGTCGCGCACCGACGACGGTGGCTACCGGGTGCACTACCGAAACGTTGACGCCGAGGACTACCGAATCCTGCACGACAGCGGCACGATCGACGCCAAGATCGTAATCGTCGCGGCGGGCGCCGGCGCCACGCCCGTGATCCTGCAGCGCTCCGAGCCGACCCTCGGCGCCATGCCCCCCGCGGTCGGCCGCTACTTCTCCAGCAATGGTGAGCGGCTGAACACCGCCGTGTTCGACGAGGACCGGGTCCGCGAGGTGCTCGGTCTGTCCCGACCCGGCGGCAAGGCATACGCCGCCAACCAGATCGGACGCGGACCGACCGTGGCATCCTGGGATCGACTCGACGGAAACCTGCCCGAGTTCGAGCGCTACTCCCTGGAGCAGCTCTACTTCCCGCCCGGCCTCGGCACCATCCTCGCCCAGGTACCCGACGCAACCGGACCGAGTTGGTTCGGCCTGGAGAAGAAGGAGATGATGCGTCGCTGGCAGTCCTGGTTGACCATCTTCACCATGTCCGAGGACGACAACGAGGGTGTCTTCGGGCCACCACCTGCCACCGGAAACGCCGACCGCATCTCCCAGCAGATGCTCGGTCGTGGGCCACTACGCTACCGCCCCACCCCGAACACGTTGCGCGGCTGGGCCGCCTCCGACGCCGACGTCAAGGACATCCTGGAGCGCGACGGGCTGGCTCGGGTAACGCCGTGGACCAACGATGTCGTCGGCGCGTACACCGTGCATCCACTCTCCTCCTGCCGGATCGGTGACAACCCCGAGACATCCGCCTTGGACGACCGGCACGAACTGCGGCAACACCCAGGAATCTTCGTCACCGACGGTTCCGCGGTACCCGGTGCCCTGACGGTGAACCCGGCACTGACCATCGCCGCACTCGCCGAACGGGCCATGCCCGGCATCATCCGGGCCGCGCAGGAACGCGGCGTACGGGTCACCTATGGCGGAACTTTGCCGGAGGGTTCCAGCGCCGTGCCGGCGACCGCTGTCAGCTGAGGACGTGCCGTGGGCCGGCGGCGCAAGGCCACCGGCCCCAGCGTCCGGTGCGAGGAGGGAACTCATGGGCCGATGGCTGGCTCGGGCGACTGGTCGAACAATGCTGACCCACATCCGACACGTCACCCCGGTCCCGCCGAACACCGCCACCGGGGCCGTCGCCGAGGTCTACCGCCAGCTCGCCACCGACTTCGGCGTCTACGCACCGCCGGTCGTGCTGCACTCCCCCGCACCCGAGGCGCTGCGCGCCTGCTGGGCACTGCTGCGGGAGACGCTGCTGGCCGACGGGCTGGTCTCCCGGCGAGCCAAGGAGGTGGTGGCCGAGGCGGTGTCGCTCGGTAACCGCTGCCCGTACTGCGTTGATGTGCACGGGGCGGCGGCCACCGGGCTGATCGACCGTCCCGGGAGGCATCCCGTGGACCGAGATCCGGCCGCCGACCCGGAACTGGAGGCGCTGGCGGAGTGGGGACGGCGCAGCGGCGAGCCGTCCGACCGCCCGAGGCCGCCCTTTCCCCTCGCACACGCACCGGAGCTGATCGGTGTGGCAGTGGTCTTCCACTACCTCAACCGAATGGTGCACGTGTTTCTCCAGGAGTCGCCGTTGCCGGCCACCTCGGGCCCGGTCCGCAAGGTGGCCCTGCGGATCGCCAGTCGGGTGATGGGGGGACTGGCCGGGGTCGGGGCTGTGCCGGGCCGGTCGGTGGACCTGCTACCACCGGCCCCGATCCCGGCGACGCTCGGCTGGTCACTCGGGCAACCGCACATCGCGGCAGCGATGGCACGGTCAACGCGGGCTCTGTACACCGCTGGGGCGCAGGTGCTGCCCGAGCGCACCCGGGCCCTGGTGCTGGCAACGGTCGCCGACCCGCCCGCAACAACCCTGGCCGCCGGTGCGTTCTTCGACGCGGCGCTCACCGCGCTGCCCCCTGACGAACGGCCCCTCGGTCGGCTGGCACTGCTGACCGCGCTCGCCCCGTACCGCGTCACCGCCGGTGACATCACAGCCTGTCGGGTCGCCGGTGCCGACGACCACACGCTGGTCATGGCGGCTGCGTGGGCGAGCCTGAACGCGGCCCATCTCATCGGCGCCGGGCTGGACAACGATCTGACCCGCGAGCATGGACGATCTCGAAACGGAGGCGAAGGGTGAGCCCGGATCGAGCGGAGATGGCGGTCCGCACAGCGGGAGATGACGTCACTCGCCCGGCGCGCCGATGATGAAGGCAACCGAAGTGCCAAGGCACCGACTGATTCCCCCTTACCCGCCCGAACGCCGAACCCGGCGGCAGCCGTCGCCGGTATCGCCCGGTCGCGTGAAGCACGTCGGGCCCAGGGTGTCGCAGCAGCGAGAGGATGAGCGCGTGGCAGAGCAGGACATATTCGCTGCCCTGAAAGCCGAGGGCGAGAGTGTCGACCACCTGGTCGCCGGGCTGGACAAGGACGCCTGGGAAACGCCGACGCCGGCCGAGGGTTGGACGGTGGCACACCAGATCGCGCACCTGGCTGCCACCTTCCGGATGGCAGGTCTCGCAGCCGCTGCCCCGGACGAGTTCCGACGCATGATGTCCCAGATGAGTAACTCGTTCGAGTCCAACGTCCAGGCGGCGATGGCCCCATACGTGGCACAGCCGCCGAGCCGGCTGCTGGCGGCGTGGCGCGACGAGCGGGCCACCACCCAGAAGGCCCTCGCCGCCGTCGCGGATGGCACTCTGCTGCCGTGGCTGGTCCGCCCGATCCCCGCGCCCGTGCTGGCAGCCGCCGGGATGATGGAGTTGTTCGGGCACGGCCAGGACATCGCAGACGCCCTCGGGACAGCGCGTCAACACACCGACCGGCTTCGCTACCTGGTGGAGTTCGCCCTCCGCACCTGGGACTTCGGCTACCTGGCCCGTGGCCTTGAGGTGCCGGACACACGGTTCCAGTTCCGCGTCACCGCGCCCTCCGGCGCGCGCTGGCAGTTCGGTCCGGTCGAGGCCGAGCAGACCATCACCGGATCCGCCACCGACCTGTGCCTGCTGGTAACCCGACGTCGCCACCGCGACGACCTGGCGCTGAAGGCCACAGGCGACGAAGCCGACCGGTGGCTGGACGTCGCGCAGGCATACCGCGGGCCGGCCGGTGCCGGCCGACGCCCCGGGCAGTTCGCCCGCTGACGTCCCCGGGTGCCCTGGCGGGAGAGCCGCCAGGGCACCCGCTCACCTCCGCATCGACCAGGCCTGGGCGAGCAGCGATCGTACGAGCGCGTGCCGCGAGGTAGCGGCGGTCCCGCCTGGGCTTCCAGAAACTCGGAGACCCATCGCCCGGCACTCACCGGTCGAAGGGTGGCCAGAACATCATGAGAAAGTTGACCGGCACGTCCTCGTCGACGACGGAGTCCGGCCGTTGGTCTTCCGCCAGACCCCGAACGAACGCCGTGGCCAGGCCATCTCCGCCACGATCACACTCATCGGCGCCGGCTCCCCCCTCGTTCATCGTCGGTCGTCCCCGGTCGGCCGGAGGATGCGACACCCGCCGCGCGGCGGAATCTCGTCGCGAGGCGATCGAACGCCAGCGCGAGCTCGTCTCCGTCGATCACCTCAAGGTCGAGGTCGAGCTGCGCCATCCACAGCGCGAGCCGGTCCGGGTGATCGGAACCCAGCACGACCTGGCAGGTGAAATCGTCAACCGCCTCGATCTCGACCGGGATGCGGAGCTTCGCGGCGACCTCGGCGGCGGGAGCACGTACGAGTAGCCGGGCGCGGTATGTCCAGGCCGCCCTGCTGACCCGTCCCACGACGTACTCGACGACGTTGTCCGCCGGAGCCGCACGCGGGTGAAACCGCACGCCCGTCGGTGCGTGCACCACCATGCGGTCGACCCGGAAGACCCGCCAGTCGCCCCGGTCGAGATCCCAGGCGAGTAGGTACCAGAGCGACCCCCAGCTCACCAGCCGTTGCGGCTCGGCATGGCGAACCCCTTCGCTGCCGCCCGGCTTGGTGTAGCCGAAGCGAAGCCGTTCCTGGCCGCGGATCGCGGCAGCGACCGCGCCGAGGACCGACAGATCCAGCGGCGGCCGTGCCCCCGGAACAACGCTCGTCGCCTCCCGCACCGCCGCAACGCGCCGACGCAGGCGCGCGGGCAGCACCTGCTCCAGCTTCGCGAGCGCGGTAAGCGATGTCTCCTCGACACCGAGCCGTTGGGTCGCGACCGCACCCAGCCCGACCGCGACCGCCACCGCCTCGTCGTCGTCAAGCAGCAGTGGGGGCATCGCCGTACCGGCGGCCAGCCGGTACCCACCCGCGATGCCCGGGCGCGCGTCCACGGGATAGCCGAGCGACCGCAGTTTGGCGACATCGGCGCGGACCGTCCTCGTGCTCACCTCCAGCCGGCGGGCGAGCTCGGCGCTCGTCCAGTCACGCTTGAGCTGAAGCAGTGACAGCAGTTCGAGCAGGCGGGCCGAGGTCTCCAACACGTCCCCCAGCATGACAGCGATTGCGGAAGCTCACCTGCCGCATCTATCCGGAGGAGGTCGACGTAGGCGAAACAGCCGGACCATCCGGCACCCGGCCCGCAACCAACCCACCGAGCGTTGTGCCCTTGCGTTCGTCTCACCGCTCACTCGCGAGCCTGGTGAATCAGGATCGCCACCTGCACGCGGTTCGCGCAATCCAGCTTCGCCATGATCCGGGAGACGTACACCTTGACCGTCGCCACGCTCATGAACAGGTCGCCACTGATCTCCGCGTTCGACCTTCCCGCAGCCACCCCCTCGGCGACCTCCCGTTCTCGCTTAGTCAGGTGCGCCACGCTGCCCGGGCGACGGTCACCTGGTCATGGCGCCCGTCGTTGTCCGCCCCCTGAACCACGTAGTCGATCAGTCGCTCGACCACGGCCGGAGAGAGCATCGACTCGCCCGCCGCCACAGCACGCACCGAATCCTGGATCTGCCGCGGTGGCATGTCCTTGAGCAAGAAGCCATTGGCACCCGCCCGCAGCGCCCGCAGGATGTGGTCGTCGGTGTGGAAAGTGGTCAGCACGATCACCGCTGGTGGTTCGTCGAACGATCGCACCGCCGCGGTGGCGGACAGACCGTCCAGACCCGGCATCCGAATGTCCATCAGCACCACGTCCGGGCGTAGCCGCTCGGCAACAGCGACCGCATCGGCGCCGTCCGCCGCCTCCGCCACCACCTCGATATCCTCGGCCGCGTTGAGCACCGCCGACAGTCCGACCCGAACCAGCGCGTCGTCGTCCACCACGAGCACCTTGATCACGCCGGCCACGGTAGCCACGCCTCCAGCTGGAACACGACTCGCCCTTCCGGAACACGCCGCATGCCGTACGACAGTCGGCCACCAGCCAGCGCGACCCGCTCCGCCAGCCCAACGAGGCCGAAGTGGCTACCGGGAACCGGTGTGCGGCCCCGGCTGCCCAGGGCGTTGCGCAGCCGTACCCGGACCTCCCGCGCGCCGGTGCGCTCCAGCAGAATCTCTACGGGCCGGTTCGGCGCGTGCTTGCGCGCATTCGTCAAACCCTCCTGAACCAACCGATAGATCGTCCGGCCGACAAGTTCGGGTGGATCGCCGGTAGCTCGAAAGTCGACCCGGATCTCGGTGCCGGCAGCCCGCGCCTCGGCGACGAGCCGGGCGAGATCGGCAATTCCCGGCTGCGGGCGCAGTCCGTCGGTGTCGGTGCCGGCACGCAGCACGCCGAGGATCTCCCGGAGATCCTCGAGCGCCCGATGCGACTGCAGCCGAATGCCCGTCACGGACTCCACGACGCCGGGCGGCAGATCGGAACGGACTTCCAGCGCGCCGGCCTGCAGGCTCACCAGCGAGATACGGTGCGCCAGTACGTCGTGCATCTCCCCGGCAATCCGCTGCCGTTCCTGCACGCGCAACCGCTCGGCCCGCTCCTGCGCCTCGATCTCGGCCCGCTCGGCCCGCTCGTACAACCCAGCGATCGCCTCGTACCGGACCCGCGTGGTGCTGCCCGCCGCCAGCACGAGCGACATCAACGCCACATAGAGGATATTGGTGTTGAAGGCGCTCAGCGCGGGAGCCGGAAGCAGTACCGAGTAGGGGACGTAGATCAACAGGCTGGCCCCGAACGTGGCCGCCGTGGTGGACCAGCTGCAGAGCGCGCTGACCGTGTAGACGGCGATCAGCACCGCGACGATCACCAGATCGGTAACGGTGAGCAGCAGGGCGAGCACCACCGTGACGGCGACCGGATACCGCCGCCGGAACAACAGTGCGACGGTACCGAGCACCGCGAGGCCAAATGCCGCGTTCAGCGCATCCCCGGTGAGCTGGCCACGTTGCTCGGCCGACCCGGCGATGGCCAGCGCGCCCAGCGCCGAGACCGCCAACAGAGCAAGGTCGGCGAGGCGGTCCCGGACCGGAGTGGCCGGACGGGAGACGGTCACGACTGGACGAGCGGGCGCCAGAACTGATGCACACCCTCGTCCCGAATGACGTAACCCATCTTCTCCAGCGCCGCGCTGAGGGCGTGGATCTCGCGGTGCGCCTTGTTCCTCAGCGCCGACTGCCGGGCCGCGAGCACGTCGTTGGCCGCAGCCGGCAGTTCCGGCGTGGCGGCCGTCCAGGATCGGAAGAGGTCGGCGTACGGATCGTGGTCGTGCCAGGGGTAGCCGTGCCGGCGGAACCCCGCGGCGATTGTCGCCTGGTGCGCCTGGTGCCGGTCCCGGACCAGCTGGCACGACCGCAAGTCGAGGACCACGAGCTTCTTGCCGTCCAGGAACACCGCCGACACCCGGTCGCGGGCGAACGTACGGGTGTCGTCGCCCTTTGTCACCCGCAGCTCGGCATCGTCGATCGTCACCCGAAGCGACTCACTCATCGCGGCGAACGCCGTCACCAACGCGAGCACCAGCCAGATGGCGAGGTTCACGGCAACCTCCCATGGCTTGTCGATCCCGCCAACGAGCCAAAAGATCGGCTTGAGCGGCAGTGCTGTCTCCCAGCTCAACATCCACCGAGCCAGCGGCGGAAGGGAAAGCCCGACCAGGAGCACCAACCCAGGCAGGCCCAGGAACAGTGCGAGCCGATCGGACAGGGGAGCGATCAGAACCGTCTGTCCACCGCCACTGTCGGGACTGGCACGAGGTCCGTCGCGGAACTCGTTGGTGGTCATTTCGCATGCCTTCCGACTCATCGGGCATCTCCGATACAGCCCGGCTCGACTCTCACGCTAATCGGCGATCGACATGCCGCACCAGTAGCCGATGGTTGAGATCGCGTCTGCTCGTCAGGACCACCGGCAGCCGCAGAGTCAGGCCTTTGACCTGCAGTTTCCGGGATGCGGCGAGACCGTGACAGCGCCCCAGCCGGCCTGTTCACCTTCGTCTAAAATTCGCCGTCTTGGGCCACGTGGTCCAGCACCCCCTGATTGCGCAGCGCTGCCATCGCATCGCCCCTAATCACCGCCCGCAGGAGCGACCGGTCCGGGGAACTACGCCGATGGCTACGGTAGTGCGGTGCCCGGCCGACGATGGGGGGCGCTGGCCGGGCACCGGTCAGGTATCGACGGGACACGCTCGTCGCCCCGAAGTTCGGATGAGAGCCAATCTCGCGGCGTTGGCCGGGGAAACCGACACGGGCCCGGAGCCGGACCCGTGCGTTGGCGCTGACCCGAACAGCCGTTGCCCGGTCCCGGTCGGGGCCTGGATAGGGCTTGAAGACTGAGTGCAGGACAGCCAGCCGCCGCAAGGGAATGGCGAACCGTGTCGACCGCGCGGTCCGGCCTCGGGTGGTTAACCTGCCCCCGCCGTCTGTCGAGTGGCCGGCGCGCTGGCAGCCCAACCAGTCGGGTTAGCCTGCGGTCATGGCGAGCGCTGAACTGAACGAGTTGATCGTCGCGGATGCCGAGGCACTGCGCACGTGGTTGGCGGCACACCATGTGACGTCGCCTGGGGTCTGGCTCGCCCTGACCAGGAGAGGCGGCACCACCACCACGCTGACATGGCAGCAGGCGGTGGATGAGGCCCTGTGTTTCGGCTGGATAGACGGACAGGGCCGGAAGCGGGATCGGGAGACATCCTGGATCCGGTTTACCCCGCGCCGGCCCCGCAGTTCCTGGTCGCAACGCAATGTCGGTCATGTGGCCCGGCTGGAGGCGCAGGGGCGAATGATGCCCGCCGGCTGGGTCGCGGTGGAAGCCGCCAAGGCGGACGGACGGTGGGCGGCCGCCTACGCCCCGCCGTCGGAGGCCGAGGTGCCGGACGACCTACTCGCTGCCATCGCCGCCAACCCTGCGGCCCAGGCCATGTTCGACGTACTCACCAGGACCAACCGATTCGCTCTCATCCAACGCCTTGCTGCCGTCAAGCGGACGCAGACCCGCGAGCGCAAGATCGGCGAATTCGTCACCATGCTGGCCCGCCACGAGACGATCTACCCGCAGAAGGCCACACCGCCGACCTCGCCGCAGTCGGCGGCCTCGTGATCCAGCGCACTGATCTGTTCCGCTCCCGTAAGCGCTAGCCGCTGTGGCCCTGCTTCGGGCCGCGAAGGTGAAAGCGCCCTGCTGAAGCGAGCCGCGACTGTGGCTACGGCAGCACGTAGTTCGGCGCCTTCTTCCACCGAAAAGTCAAAGGGGACAGCAGCGAGCCACTCCTGGGCGTACATCGTGGGGTTTCGGGTGCTGCCGACCAGGACGCAGCGGTCGCCGTCCGGCTCGAGGCGGCCCATCGGCGGCCGGATCCACGGTGCCACCTTCTCCCGTGGCGCGTGGAACACCACCCGGGTGGGGTACTCCCAGCCCGCGCCGAGATTCTCCGCAAGCGCGGCAACCGGATCCAGGTCATCGGGCGGCATAGAGCTGTGCGGCAACTGCCGCACAGCCCGAATCCGATCGATACGGTACGTGCGGATCGCGTCCGCGTGGTGCGAGTGGCACAGCAGGTACCAGCGTCCATACCGCACGACGACTGCCCACGGGTCGACCTCGGCTTCTCGTTCCTCGCCGCTCTCGCCGCGGTGGGTGACCAGGACGCGACGCCGGTCGGCGACGGCGGTGACCAGGGCGCTTGTGGTGGCGGGATCCGGGCGGGCCACTCGCCGGTCCGGGGTGGCCGAGACGTACGCCCGCAGCGCCGCCGCCTGCCGTCCCACACTCTCGGGAAGAGCCCGGATGACTGTGCTGAGCGCCGAGCCGATCGGGTCGTCGGCGTCTATCGCCGCCGGCTGCCCGTCGAGCACGGCCATGACCAGGCTGAGTGCTTGTTCCTGGGTGAAGACGACCGGCGGTAGCCGGGTGCCGCGGCCCAGTCGGTAGCCGCCATGCGGCCCGCGGACCGACTCGACCAGGATGCCGGCCTCACGAAGGATGCCGACGTAGCGTCGTGCGGCCCGCTCCGTCACCCCTAACCGGGAGGCGAGCTGATCGGCAGTCACGCCGGGACGTGCCTGCAGGAGCTCGAGCGTGCGGAGGGCCCGGGCGGTAGGGCTCGGACCGGTTCGCACAGCGGAAACATTACCGGAAGTAGAACGTCCGGAATCACCGCTAGGTTGCCTCCATGACTGCAGACCAGATCGTGCTTCTCGGTGGCCTATGGCTCGATGGGTCGGTGTGGAACACCGTCGAGTGCGAGTTAGAAAAAAGAGGCCGCCACGCGGTACCAGTGACCCTGCCAGGACAGGGCGACGGGAACAGCTCGGCGACGCTGGCAGATCAGTTGGCCGCGGTGGTGGCCGTCGTCGACAGTGGTCCCGGTAGGTCTGTGGTGGTGGGACACTCCGCCGCGTGCACCCTCGCCTGGATGGCGGCCGACGCACGGCCCGATCGCGTGGCCAAGGTCGTGCTGATCGGCGGCGTTCCCGCCGGCGATGGGCGGCCGTACGCCGACTTCTTCGAGATCAGCGACGGTGTCATGCCGTTCCCGGGTTGGCGACCGTTCGACGGGGCGGACGCGGCCGACCTGGATGAGCAGGCCAGACAAGCCTTCGCGGCGGCGGCGATCCCGGTTCCCGAGGGTGTGGCCAAGGGCGTCGTACGGCTGGGGGACGAGCGGCGATTCACCGTCCCGATCGTCGTGGTGTGCCCGGAGTTCACGCCCGCCGCGGCGCAGGAATCGATCGCTGCGGGAGAGGTGCCCGAGCTGGCCCGAGCCACACACGTCGACATGATCGACATTGATTCCGGACACTGGCCGATGATGACGCGTCCGACCGAGCTGGCGCGGATCCTCGCCACGGTCTAGCCACGGTGACGCAGCCACGCACGTACCTCGGCAGCAGTATTCATGCCTTGCACCGCAGGGCCCACCAGGGCCCCTGGCCGCCCCGAGGGGTAGGTTGCTGGGTCGCGAGCCGTCGGTCCGCCAGCTCAGCGCGGGAAAGGACAGCGTATGTGAACATCACAACTGATCTCCTTGCTCCACGCCCCGTTGCTACGGTTTGCTCATCGACATGGCTCGCATCGCGTACGAACACACGGAAGCGGGTGCGTTCGCCTCCACCCGGCACCTCGGCGACCAGGAGGCCGCCGAGTGGCGGGCAGCTGCGGCCCGACACCTGGACCCGCGCCCGGGTCTTCGGCTGGTGGACCTGGGTGCCGGCACGGGTAGCTGGGCCAAGGCGTTCTCCTCCTGGTTTCCCGGCATCGAGGTGACCGCAGTCGAGCCATCAGCGGCGATGCGCGAACGATCGGTATACCAACCCGTTCTCGCGGGCGACGACACCAACATCCCGCTCACTGACGCAAGTGCCGACGCCGCCTGGATCTCCACCGTCATCCATCACGTGCCAGACCTGGATGCCGCAGCCCGCGAGCTACACCGCGTCCTGCGCCCCGGTGCACTCGTCCTGATCCGGTCCGCGTTCGCCGGCCGACACGAGGCGATCACGCTGTTCCGCTACTTTCCCGAGGCGGTCCGGGTTCTGGACACCTACCCAAGCGTCACCCAGGTCGAATCCGCCTTCGCCGGTGCGGGCTTCTCCACGGTCAGCCTGGAGCAGGTCCCGCAGATCACCGCCCCCTCGCTACACGAAGCGGCGCGCACCCTGCGCCGAGCGGCACACACCCCGCTGCAACTGATCACCGACCAGGAGTACGACACCGGCGTACGCCGCCTGCGTCAGGCAGCGCTCACCGACACCGGACCGGTGATCGACGTCCTGGACCTGCTCGTGCTGCGCAGAGAGTGATCCGGAAGCTGGACCGGTGGGGTGATCCCGCGGCTCAACAATGGCTGGACCGGCTTGATGGCCACGAGGACTGGCCGCCGATCCCTGCTTGGCGAACGACCAAGGACGTCGCGAACGTATCAGCCGCTGAGGTCCCGAGTGTTCTTCACGCACTGCCGGATGGCAAGCTCGTGTCCCGTGACCGATGACTTTGGGAGCGGACGGCCTGCACGGCAAGCGCCGGCCGAATCAGCAGACGCCGATGTGCGAGCTCGACGGACTGTCCGCGTACGACTTCGCCCGTCGGTCCCCAGAGCCACTGGGTGGATGGCAGGAAGAGGAGGGCAGCGGCCTGTGGATTGGCGTCCGGTGAGGCGCGCGAACAACTGGGCGACAATTGATCGGACCGCGCAGGACCGACGGCTCACATCATGCCGACCTCTCCGGCACCTGTCGGGCGGTGGGGATGTCGTGCGAGGCCCTGATCTCGTCGAGGCTCACCGTTGAGGGCGGTCGTCGTCGCGGCCGCGGTCGCGTTCATCATTTCCCTATTCGCCACGCCGGTAGCGATCCGAGTATTCACCGCGCTCAAGGCCGGACAGCCGATCCGTTCCCTCGGCCTCGCCTCGAACGAGGGCAAGAAGGGCACGCCTGCGATGGGTGGCGTGGTGTTCATCGTGGCGACCGTCGTCGCCTACGTCGCCGGGCACCTAGCGCTGGTCACGCTGCCCGAGGGGCAGATCGCGCAGGTGCAGCCGACCATGACGGGCCTCGTCCTGCTCGGCCTCTTCGTCTTCTGCGGCGCGCTCGGCTTCGTCGACGACTTCCTCAAGGTCCGCCAGCGCAACTCCGACGGACTGTCCGCCCGGGGCAAACTACTCGGCCAGGCGATCATCGGCACCGGGTTCGGCATCGCCGCGCTCTACGTGGCGAGCTCCAACGGCCAGACCGTGGCCAGCGAGCACATCTCATTCGTCCGAGACATCAGCTGGCTGGACGTCGGCAAGGTTGGCTCGGTGATCGTGTTCGTATTCGTGATCACGGCCATGTCGAACGGGGTGAACCTCACGGACGGCCTCGACGGCCTGGCCACCGGCGCGTCAGCCCTGGTGCTCGGCGCGTACGCGCTGATCGGGTTCTGGCAATACCGGCACTGGTGCGCCGACGAGGCGTACGCTCAGGCGAACGACTACTGCTACCAGGTCCGCGATCCGCTGGAAATAGCCATCATCGCGGCTGCGGCCGCCGGCGCTTGCGTGGGGTTCCTGTGGTGGAACACGTCCCCGGCGCGGATCTTCATGGGCGACGTCGGCGCGCTCGGGCTCGGCGCCCTGATCGGCGGACTCGCGGTGGCAACCCGCACCACACTGCTGTCGATCCTGATCGGCGGTCTCTTCGTCATCATCACGGTCACCTGGGTGATCCAGATTGTCTCGTTCCGCACCACCGGAAAGCGAGTCTTCCGGATGGTGCCGCTGCACCACCACTTTGAACTGGCCGGATGGAGCGAAGTCAACATTGTGGTCCGGTTCTGGACCGTGGCCGGCGTCTGCCTGGCGATTGGCCTAGGAGTGTTTTACTCGGACTACCTGGCGGCCGTGGGATAGGGCCACGCGATTGATTCGGAATGTGACATGCCACCAGCCAGGCGTACGACACCGGCGGCGTCACGCAGCGCTCACCGCCACCAGACCGGTGATCGACGACCCGGTTCCCGCCACGCCCGTACGCCTTACGCACCTCGTCCACCGCGTCGGTGCCGTTGACCGATGTCCGCGTGTCCTGGTTCCTGTTCACCCTCATGCTCCCCGTAGAAAGTCGTCGCCGAACGGCTCCAGCTCGGCCCGGATCAGCCGGATCACGTCGCCGGTATGGTCGTTCAGAAAGAAGTGCCCGCCGGGGAACACCCGGACGTCGCAGCCACCGGTGGTGTGCCGGCACCAGTCGTGCGCCTCGTCCAGGGTGGTCAGCGGGTCGGCGTCGCCGGTGAGCACGGTGATCGGGGCGTCCAGCCGTTGATCCGGGTCGGCCCGGTAGGTCTCCACCGCCTTGTAGTCCCCCCGCACCGCGGGCAGGATCATTGGCAGCAGCTCCGGGTCGCTCAGCAGCCGCGGGTCCGAGCCGCTGAGCCTGGCCAGTTCCCGCAGCACCCCGGCGTCGTCCTGGGTGTGCACGTACCGCTCGGCACGGACCCGGGACGGAGCCCGCCGGCCGGAGACGAACAGTCGCAGCGGCGGCCGGCCCGTCCGCAGTTGCAGCCGCAGCCCCACCTCGTAGGCGAGCACGGCGCCCATGCTGTGGCCGAAGAGCGCCACCGGCCGGTCCCACCACGGTCGCAGCGCATTGAACACCCCGTCAGCGAGGTCGGTGACCGAATCCAGCACCGGCTCCTGCTGGCGGTCCTGCCGGCCCGGATACTGGATCGCCAACACGTCAACGGCGGGTGAGAGGGCCTTGGAGACCGGAAACAGGTAGCTGGCCGAACCGCCGGCGTGCGGCAGCGCCACGAGCCGGATCGCGCTGGCCGGCGCCGGATGGAACCGCCGCACCCAGAGGTCGCTCTCGAAGGTCATCACTGGTCCCTTACGGATCGGCGCTGCGGGTAGCTCCGCAACGGGGCTTCTGGAGCGGGATGTTCCCGTGCCGGCGCGACCGCCGAGTCGGCGTCCGGCAGAGCGCCCCGGCGTACCGTGGGCGGACGCGGGGCGAGGTCGACCGGGCCGGTGCCCTCAGACCACGGGACGGTCAGGTCGCCCGCCCCGTCGAACGGGCTCTGCCCGGACACCGACACACCCACGTTGCGCAGCAACCTGGCCGCCAGGATCGCCGTCGCCAGCAGGATCCCGGCCGAGACGATCGCGGCGGCCCGCAACTCGTCGGTGAAGGCCGCTCGCGCCAGCGTCACCAGGGTTTCCGCCGCGGTCGCGGAGAGCATCCGGCTCACCTCGACCGCGCCACCCAGGGTCTCCCGGGCGGCGTTCCAGGAGTCCGGTGGCACCCCCTCCGGTGCTGTGCCGGAGAGCTCCCGCCGGTAGACGTACGCGCCGATACTGCCGAGGATCGCGACGCCGAGCGCCGCACCGAACTGGCTGCCGGTCTCGGAGAGTCCGGCGGCGGATCCGGCCCGCTCCGGGGGTGCGGTGGAGACGATCAGCTCGGCGCTCAGCGTCAGCACCAGGGCAACGCCACCCGCCAGCATTGCGTGGCCGAGCACCGCCGGGGCCAGGCCCGACTCGTCGCCGACCTGGGCGAGCACCACGCACCCGGCGGTCGCCACCAGAAGGCCGCCGGCGGCGACGTTGGCGCACCGGAAGCGCTGGGCGAGCGTCGGGGCCAACACGGCCGCGCCGATGCCCGCCGCACCGGCAGCCGACAGTGACCAGGGAATGAGCAGGCCAGCCAGCACGAAGGCGTAGACGTCGGTGATCCAGAGGAGTTGGCTGCTGGTCGGCTCGAGGTCCGCTGTTATGAACGGCAGAGCGTACGACAGCACCGTCATGTCCATGCTGATGACCAGTGTCACCAGGACGAGTAGCGCGAGGCCGATCCACTCGCGGCGGCCGGCCTTTGCCTGCGCTCTAGCCATGACCGGAAGCTATACCACATCTTTATACAAACGTATATATCCAGTGGATGAATCCAGGGGTGGTTCCGAGTAGGGTGACGGCCGTGGGTCATCGAGAACGCCTGCTGGTGGGGGCCAGGAACTGCCTTTACGAACGCGGCTACACGCGCACCACCACCCGTGACATCGTCGCCGCTTCGGACACCAATCTGGCGTCGATCGGCTACCACTTCGGTTCCAAGGACGCGCTGCTGACCGCAGCGCTGGTGCAGGCCTTCGAGGAGTGGGGCGCCGAGATCGACCGGGTGCTGCGGGACGGCACCCAGCCTGATCTGATGGACCGACTGGAGTCCATGTGGACCGGCCTGGTCGACTCCTTCGGCACGCACCGACCACTCTGGGTCGCCGGGATCGAGGCGTTCGCACTGGCCGAGCACCTGCCGGCACTGCGAGAACAACTGGCGGAGAGCTATGCCCGCGCCCGCCCAGCCCTGGCCACCTTCGTCATCCGCGATGGCGGCGAGAACGTCGCGGAGAAGACCCGTGAGGCCATCGGCTCGTTCCTGTTGGCACTGATGACCGGGCTGACGGTGCAACGGCTACTCGACCCCGAGGCCGCCCCGTCCGGCCATGAGATGGCCGAGGCGCTCCGGCTGATCGTCGGCACGGTCAACGACTCCGGACAGCCGGCCTCGTGCCACAAGGGCCAGCGGCAGCAGCATCGATCCGATCACAGCCACCAGCATGGACGTGGCGACCGCGGATGACCACGTCGGATTCACGGCCCGGCCGGCACCAGAATCGTCAAGCAGCATGCTGAGCGGGTGCACCGCGAGCATCCCGATCGGCGTGAGCAGGATCAGCATCGCCCACATGCCGCTGTAGTCGCGCCGGACGGCCAGGCCGAACGCGATCAGCAACACGCTGACCAGCAACATCGCCGCAGCGGCGGGCAGGGCTATCGCGGCGGGATAGTAGTAGCCGCTGAGCCTGTAAAATCCAGACCCCACACCGACGACAGCCGGCAGGACCGCCGCCGCAACGGCGACCGGCATGAGCCGCACCCACCAGAGGTGCTGGACCGTCGCACCGAGCGCGACGACACCGAGCGCAATCTGGGGCAACAGCACCAACAGCGGCGGACGGGGCAATCCGGTCAGCGCTGCGGCCGGCACGACAGCGGCAGTCACCAGTACGGCCAGACCGGCCGCCCAACGAAACCATCGGCCGCTCGCCGCTACAAACAACACGGCGGCGATTGACCAGACCGCCCACGCCACTACGGCGAGCGACAGGAACGGCCCGACGTGCGGAGACCAGGGCGGTATGGGGGTAAACGCCTCGATAGTCGCCCACCCGGCCGCACACGTGGTCGCCGTCGTCAGTGCGAGCAGGCCGGCGAGCCGGAAGCCGGGACCGAGGTCCCGTGCGGCGCGCAGGTGCTGGCGCAGCCCACCGGCCGCGAGGTCCGCGATGTCCGCCGGCGCGGGTCTCCCACGGTCGCATGCGGCCAGGCACAGGTAGGTGTCCACCAGTTCGGAGCCCCGCGTGCGCCGATAGTCGGCCGGATAGAACAGCGCTATCCAGCGTGCGTAGCGCCGTTCGAGATCGGTCATTGCAGGGCGCCCTCGGTCATGCCCTTCCGGGCGGTCCGACTGGCCTTCCGGCACGTTCATGCGAATCCTCGGCTCGGGCGGGGCGCGACCTTGGCGGCGCGCAGCTGGGCGGTTGCCGCCTGGACGTTGCGGCGCATGCGTTCGACCTCGGCGGCCAGCAGCTCGCCGCCCGGCTCGGTGAGCCGGTAGTAGCGGCGCAGCCGACCATCGACGACCTCCTCGTGGTCTACGGCCACCAGGCCCCCGTCAACCAGCCGGTCCAGCGCGCCGTAGAGCGTGCCGGGCCGCAGCGAGATGCGGCCGTCGGACAGCCGGGCCACCTCAGCGATCAGGCCGTAGCCGTGCATCGGCCTGCCAGCGAGGGCCGTGAGGATGAGGAAAGTGGGTTCACGCAGTGGGGCTTCCACGCGGCACAATATATCGGCTACGAAGGCATTAGGGAACATCGCCACCGGCCGCAACCGAACAGTCTTCGGTCTGTGACAGCTGACCCTGGCCACCACGGTCGGCGCCCTCATGGGGTGGCCTCGTCGGCGCGCTGACCCGGGCCTGGCCGACTCCGGCGTGAGCTTCTGCGCTCTTCGCCCCCAGTTCTTCCAGGGCCTACGACTGCGCCTGGTGTGCACCCCGACCGGGATGCCGATCCCGTGGTCCCACCGAAGCCCGAAAGCGGCACGCGAGCGGCCCTCGCCGCGATGGTGGAGGTTGAGGCGGACGTGCTGGCCGAACAGAACGTCGAGCTGCCGCGTCCGTCACACAGAAAGGAGACGGCCCAGCACCACAGCAGACCAGCGCACCCGTCACCGGCCCCGGATCACCGATGACCGCTGACCATCCGGAACACCTCGCCTGACCTCACCACCGCTCCACAAGGTGTTCCCTGCCCAACGGGGGATCGTATGATGCGGGCCACTAATCGACGGTCTTATTGATGAGTCCATGCTCGGACACCTCGAGCCACACGGACGCGTCCTGCTGCTCGACGCCGATCCGAACGTCCAGCCACAGAGCAGCAAGATTGCCATCAGCGACCCCCCGTCGGATGCGCAAATGCCAATGGTCCGGATACTCAATGTTGAACCGCAGGAACGCGTCCCTGCCGTGGATACGCTCACGGGTCTGCGGCATCTCGTAGACCACCCTGTCGGCGAGCAGGGCAACGGTGCCCCACCCCGTGAGTTCTCGTCATGGGTTTGTCGGTGGCCAGTGCCAGACTGCAGTCCGGTTGACTCTTGAGGAGGACAGCGTGGGAGCCTGGGACAGCGGACCGTTCGACAACGACACCGCCGCCGACTGGTGCGGTGACCTCGACGACGCCAACCCGGGTGACCGCCCGAGGCTGATCCGTGCCGCTCTGAACCGCGTCGCCGACGAGGACGACTACCTCGACTCCAACTACGCCTGTGAAGCGATCGCCGCAGCCGCCACTCTTGCCGCACAGCTGCCCGGGGATCAACCGACCCCCTCGGCTTACGCGCCCGAGTTTCTGCGCGGCGGCAGTAGCCCGAAGGTCTCCAACGACCTGGCGGCACTTGCGGTACGCGCCATCGACCGAATCATGGCCGACGACTCCGAATGGCGCGATCTCTGGCAAGAGGCCACGGATGGAGATACCAATTCCGCCTTCGACGCCGTCCGCGACCTTCGTACGGCCCTGTCCGCGCGGCGGGATGGCGGCTGACACATTCAGCGATCCGGACGCCGACGTCCGTATTTCCTCGCTCCAAGCAGAAGCGCACTCGATGACGGACACAATCGTTCCGTAGTGTCACCTGGCTGACTGACTGCACCAACTGGTCCACGTCCTGGCCCAACAGACTTTCTCGCCAAACAGGCTTGCCCGCCACTAATCCGCAAGGAAATGGTGGACTGGCTCCCCAGGGTTCAGTCCGTGCTCTCGTACGCCCTCGGGCTACTCCGAAATCGCCCTGCTCGTCCCAGCATGACCCCTGACTACAAGCAGACGGGCACCGACTGCCCGCACCGAATCGCGGCGCCAAACGGGATTCAGGCATGCGCGCGTGGTAGCGACGCCAACCCGGGCCTTCAGCGGCACGGTACCGACGTCTCCGCACGGGCAAGCGGTTGCGTACGTGGGTGGGTGGGGGTGAGGGGACCTCCTCGGCAAGCATGTCGAGGAAGGCGTGGGCGATGGGGTGGGCTGGCTGCGGGTATACGCGGTCAGGGGGCGCAGCAGCGCGGGGTCCGGGCGGAGCGTGGGGCGTCAGCCAGGGCCGCTCGGGCAGACGGCGGCATCCCACGACCGGCGGCGGTCAACCGCAGGCCGCGGGGCAGGCGCAGGGCGGCGGCCTGGCGAAAGACCCTTGTCGGTGATCGTCACGATCTGCTTGAGCTGACGCGGCGCAGTCATGCACCGAACTTATCGAGTCAAGAACATCCTGTCATTGGACGCGTGGCTGGTGGTGGGTGCACCCTAGGTCCGCACTGCGAGGAACTCCGGTTCTCCCGGTTTCTCATTGACACGCGACGCGAAGGGCAGGGAATTTCTCATGGATACGGGTATTCGGCGGCCGGCGCTCACGGTAGGGAACATCTCGCTGTCGTTTCACCGCGCCGCGGCCGCGGTCACCCGCCGCGTTCTGGAGGATTCCGGGCACGAAATACGCACCATCGAGGCACCCCACCAGCAGCTCTTCGAGTTGCAGGCCGCGGGAGAGGTCGATGTGCTCGTCTCGGCCTGGTTGCCCTCCAGCCACGGGGAATACCTGGCCCCGTACCGCGACCAGGTGCAGGTCCTGCCCGCGCACTACGAGCCGTACTGCGTCTGGGCCGTGCCCCCGTACGTCCCGGCCGATGCCGTGGGCGAGGTCGCCGACCTGGCCCGCCCCGACGTGGCCGACCGGATGTCCGGAACCATCGACGGCATCAACCCCGGAGCCGGCATCAGCCGCTTCTCCGCCCAGATGGTCCGTGAATACGGTCTCGACCAGCACGGTTACGCGTTCCAACCGGGAACCGAAGCTTCCTTCATCAGCCGGGTGGAGCGCGGAATCGCCGAGCGCGAATGGTTCGTGATTCCGCTCTGGCGGCCACAGTATCTGAATCTGCTCCACGGCCTGCGGCCGCTATCCGAGCCCAAGGGCCTGCTGGGCGGAGTGGACTCGGCGAGCCCGGTCATCACCAACCGCGCCATGGACGTCATCGCCCCCGAGGCGCTGGACCGTCTACGCCGCCTCCACCTCGGTAACGAGGGGGTGGAGGTGATCGACAAGCTCATCAACGTCGACGGCCTGGCACCGCTGGACGCCGCCGACCGCTACCTGGGCCGCGGGGCCGCCGCCACCGGCTGATCCCGCCCCTTGTTCCATCCCGCGCCAACGCGCACATCCCCAAGGAGAGAACCAGCATGACCGCCCCCGTTTCCAACCTGGGCCTGGACCACGTCGCCCTGCGTACCTACGACATCGACGCCAGCGTCCGCTTCTACACCGAGGCACTGGGCTTCCGGATCGCGCACGAGTGGAGCGCGCCCGAGGCCGGCGTCAACCGCTGCGTCTTCCTCGACGCCGGTGACGACCGGGTGATCGAGCTCTTCGACGCCGCCTCCACCCCGCCCGGCGGTTCGGCCCGGGAGCTCGACGCCGAGCCCCGTCCCAGCGACGAGGAGCGGGCGCAGGCCGCCACCCTGGTGCACTTCGCGATCCGTACCGAGGAGCCGGCCGTGCTCTTCCAGCGGGCCGTCGCCGCCGGCGCCCGTCCGCTGATGGCGCCCACGCGGATCGAGACCAAGGGGGCCACCGCCATGACCCTCGAGGTCGGCTTCGTATACGGCCCCAACGGCGAGGTCATCGAGTTCATCAAGCGGCCCCGCCCGCAGCAGTCCTGACCGCTGGGCGACGTTGATCTGGCCAGACCTGGCAGCGACGTGAAGATCTCCCGGTCCGGGGTGTCCCGGACCGGGATTTCGTCGAGAGCGCCGATCGGAGCCGGCCGGGCGCCAGCGTGCGCCGGATCCGATCGGTGGTGATCGAATCCGCGGCTACCGCTCAGGGCCTTCCGGCGACCGTTACGCCATCGCCGTGGCGGCGGGCCTGACAACCACTGGTCCCTTCGGCGACCGGCGCCGGGTGATGCGCCGGGGCCTCGCGGTGACAGATGCGGTACGTCCATGGCGGTCGAGTGAGCGACCGGCCCACTGGTAGGCGGGCCAGCAATTGTGCGAGATCACCTTGGACCCGATGGTGGTACCACCGAGCGCCACCCGGCGTACCGCCTCGATAGTCGAGCAAACGGTTCTCGCGCTTACCGGTCACACCGGTTCGAGGGCAGCACGACCAGCGCGGTGGCGACGGCGGCCCAGGTGGCGAGCACCAACCAGGCACCGGTGGTCGTCCAGGGCCAGGCCGTGCCCGGCTGCTGGCCAAGCTCGACGCCCGCAACCGAGTGCACCTCGTCATCCTCGCGTACGAGGGCGGCCTGGTGCGCAAGTCGGGCTGAGCCGGCATGCCGTCACCTCGTGAACGTGCGTGTCGTTGCCGGGTGTTCGTCCTCCCGTCCGGACGTCGCCACCCCGGGCGACGCGACATGGCAGGTCCCGAGGCCGCGTGCTCTCGTAGGCCTCGGCGGTGTCCGTAAAACGAACCTCGCGACGGCATCGCTGAGGCTTCAGCAGCTACCACCGGTCGGCGACCCGAGTCGCCTCAGGAGTTCCCTCGCCGGCGCCGTTGGAGTAGCTGCCGCGATAGGCGCCGCTCTCCAGGATCGCCACGTCCTCATCGCCCCTACCGGGGATCGCAACGTGCCTTCGCGACCCGGCTTGTCACCCTGAGCGATAGTCCGTGCTCGGCCGTTCGGCCGTCCGCCTACTCTGCCGTTTGGCGGATTGAGGACCGCGCGGCCCGTACTGCTGAGGAATCTGTCGGTCGCCACCGCTATGGTTCCGTCGCTGCCCCGCCAGAAGGCGCATTCGCGCTGGTGGCGTTGCCGGCCGTGTGCCAGTGGCTACCGCGCGCTGTCACACGTTACCCGGCCCGGCGGCAACCGTCTCGTCTGAGCAGGAGGTTCGTGAGTGGGCAGCACCCGTAGCTTGGAGTTCGTAGGCGGTGGGTCCGCGAAATTCTGGGAGGTCACTTGGGATGGCCGTGAGGTGGCCGTCCGGTATGGCCGGATCGGCACGACCGGCCAGACGACCACCAAGACCCTGAACACCGAGGACGCGGCTGCTGTCCACGTCGACAAGCTGATCGCGGAAAAGCTGCGTAAGGGGTACCTCGAATCGAGCACCGACTCACCACAGCAATCAGCCGCCACCCCGGTCGCGTCGGCGCCGACGGTCGTCGGGGCCCGCCAGGAGGGTGAGCCGGTCGCGGCGGGGGTCAACGCCTCCGTGGCGCCTGCCGTTGACGAGGACGCCTTCGTCGTGCCGCCGTCGTGGCGCCGCAACCTCTTGCCCCGTCGGGGTGCTGCCGGTGCGGCGACACGCAAGCCCGACCTGGCCGCCCGCGCCAAGGCGGTGACGCTGCTCGACAAGCTTTCCGGGCACATCGAGCGGGCCCTCCGGCACCCCCAGACCGAGCCGGAGGTGGCCGCAGCCGGCCTCCAACAGCTGGCGGGAAGCCCGTCCCCGCAGGGGGCGGCTGCGGTCGCCGCCGCCATGATGAACGGATCCACCTGGCGCGAGCGGGACGAGACGCGGGGGCTCGCCGACCTGTGGTTGGCCGACTATGGACTTTCCTTTGCCGTGGCGGCGGCGGCTGAGCTGCTGTCGCTGGGCTGGAACCACGGCGGCAACCACCAGCCAGGAACCACTCCGATTCACCATCTACGGCCGGACGAGATTCGGTCGTGGTGGGCGCACGAGTCCGGGCTGACGGTCGCCGGACGGGTCCGCGCCGCGCTCGCCGTCGCACCGGACGACCGGTATGCCGCCGCCATGACTGCCCTCGGCCCGTTCCGGCAAGGAACTCTGCACCAGCAGGTGGCGACGGCGTTTCTCGCGCCCACCGAGACCGACTGGCACGACGAGACCGTCGCGGCCGTCTCCGCCGCCGGAAACCGAGTGCTGGCGACGATCCTCCTGACCGTGGTGACCTCCCCGACGCACGTCGCCCAGGCGGTTGACCACGCCCACGACCACTCTGTTCTCCGGTCGACGGCGCTGCTCTACTCGTTCGTGGCCGCTGCCGGCCCGGCGGCGACGCCCACGCTCGCCGCCTGGTTCGACAACGCGTACGCCGAGGCCGACGTCAAACGCAGGCTGCTCGCAGTGTTGGCCGCGGTGCCGGGCGACGAGGCGTTCCAACTGCTGCTCGACCGGTGCGACCAGAAGTACGTCCCAGCTGCGTTGCGGGACGCCGCCGAACGGTTTCCCGTCCGTGGGCTTCGGCTGCTCGCGGGGAGCGGGCGGCGCGGTCTGGATGACCTGCTGCGGGCGCACGTGCTCGCCAACCCCGAGGTGGCGGAGCGGATGCTCCCCACGCTGCCGGACGACGCGGCTGGACGGATCCGCGCCGCCCTGGCGGCGACGGTCGCGGTTACCGAGGCATCCGCGGAGGCCCTTCCCCACCTGCTCGCCCGTCCGCCCTGGCTCATCAGGCGGCCGGCCCGCCGACCGATCGTCATTGACGGCCTGGTGTGCCGGGATGAGCCGACGATCGTGTGGGCTGCTGGCGAGCACGACACGTGGCGCGACGACAGTAGCCACTACCGGCGCTGGTCCAATCGTGACGACAGCTGGGAGTCGGTGGCGGCGCGGGTGCGCGACGGCCGGGGCAACTGGTGGGAGGCGGCTGACTTCTTTATTCGCGCGCCCGACGAGATCGCCCGCCCGCTGATCGGCGACTGGCGTCCGGAAAACCTGTGGGACGGCGGGTCGTGGATGCGCATGGTGGTGGGCCGTTTCGAACTCGACGCCCTACCCGCCGCCCTCGACGCTGCCCGGCGCAGTCCGGTGACACTGGCCGGAATGCTGCTGCCGTACGCGGCCCCGGAGATCGCGGTCTTGATGGTCGACTGGCTTGGCCGGCTCAAGTCGACCCGTACGACGGTCCAGGCCTGGTTGACCCGGCACACCGCAGCGGCCGCCCGGGCACTGGTCCCGCCGGCGCTGGGCCGGCCCGGAACCGAACGACGCCAGGCCGAGCGGGCGCTGTGGGCGTTGGCTGGCAGTGGGCACGCCGACGAGGTCCGCATGGCCGCAAAAGGTTATGGACCAGCGGCGGCTGAGGCGATCGAGGAGCTGCTGGCCGTTGACCCGCTCGACGCACTGCCGGCAAGGATCCCGAAACTGCCGGGCTGGGCAGACCCGGGGCTGCTGCCCCGCATCCAGCTGCGCGACGGATCGGGTGCCCTGCCGCTACCGGCCGCCGGCCACGTGATCACCATGCTCGCGATGTCGCGCCCCGACGACCCGTACGCTGGGGTCGCGGTCGTCAAGGACGCCTGCGAGCCGCGCAGCCTCGCCGACCTCGCCTGGGCGCTGTTCCAGAATTGGCAGGCCGCGGGTACCCCGTCGAAGGAGAGTTGGGTACTCAACGCGCTCGGGCTCGTCGGCGACGACGAAACCGTGCGCCGGCTCGCGCCGGTGATCCGGGCCTGGCCCGGCGAGGGCGGTCACACGCGGGCGGTCGCCGGCCTCGACGTGCTCGCCGCGATCGGCACCGACGTGGCGCTGATGCATCTGCACAGTGTCGCGCAGAAGGTGAAGTTCAAGGGCCTCAAGGAGCGCGCCAACGCCAAGATGCGCGAGGTCGCGGCCGGGCTGGGGTTGGCGCCGGATCAGCTCGCCGACCGGCTCGTACCGGACCTGGGGCTCGACGCGACGGGCAGCCTCACCCTCGACTACGGCCCGCGGCAGTTCGCGGTGGGCTTCGACGAGCGCCTCAAGCCGTTTGTGCGGGACGCTGACGGAAAGCGGCGCAAGGATCTACCGAAGCCCGGAGTCAAGGACGACGCCACCCTCGCGCCCGCCGCCCACCAGCGGTTCGCCGGACTGAAGAAGGACGTCCGTACCATCGCCAGCGAGCAGATCCGCCGGCTGGAGCAGGCGATGGTGACGCGGCGACGGTGGACGGGGGCCGAGTTCCGTCAGCTCTTCGTGGGGCACCCGCTGGTGTGGCATCTGGTACGGCGGTTGGTGTGGGGGCGGTACGACGAGCGGGGTGAGCTGGTCGGTGCCCTGCGGGTGGCCGAAGACCGGACGTTCGCCGATGTCGACGACGACCCGGTGTCGCTCCCCGACGACGCCGTGGTCGGCGTCGCCCACCCGGCGCACCTGGCCGATAGCGTGGCCGCCTGGGGCGAGGTATTCGCCGACTACGAAATTCTGCAACCGTTCCCGCAACTCGGCCGGGACGTGCACACGCTGACCGAGACGGAGCTGACAGCACACCGGCTGACCCGGTTCGAGGGGATCACCGTGCACGTGGGCAAGCTGCTCGGCCTGGAGCGCCGCGGGTGGCACCGGACGTCGCCGGAGGACGCCGGTGTCCAGTGCAATGTCGAGCGCGAACTACCGGGCGGGGGCGCCGTCGTGATCGGGCTCGACCCGGGCATCGCCGTCGGCCTGGTCGACGAGTTCGTTGACCAGAAGCTGTACGAGATCTGGGTACGGCGTGCCCAGGACAGTTACTGGAGCGACAAGCGGGTGGTGTCGTTCGGTGACCTTGACCCGGTTACCGCTTCCGAGATCATCCGTGACCTTGAGGAGATCACCGCATGAGCGTGGCCAACGGGCGATCGGCCGGCGCGGTGCGCGCCGACGGCGGTACTACGCCCCGGGTGCAGCGGCCGCCGGCCGAGGTGCGCCACGCCGACGAGTTGGCGCGGCTGCGCGCCGAGGACACCGCGGAGCGGCCGCCCGGCTGGGCGCTGAGCCTGCAGGCGGCCCGGCGGTTCATTCTCGGTGACGAGCAGGCCGACATCCGTCGTAAGTTCGTCGGTGACCCGTCGCTCATCGACCGGGCCCTGGTCACCCTCGCCACCAGTCGCGGCCTCATGCTCGTCGGCGAGCCGGGCACCGCCAAGTCGCTGCTGTCGGAGCTGCTGGCCGCCGCGGTCAGTGGGAACTCCACACTGACCATTCAGGGCGGCGCGGCGACAACCGAGGATCAGATCAAGTACTCGTGGAACTACGCCCTGCTTGTCGCCGAGGGTCCATCCCGGCGATCCCTGGTTCCGGCGCCGCTGCTGCACGGCATGACGGAGGGCAGGGTGGTCCGGTTCGAAGAGATCACCCGCTGTCCCCTGGAGGTGCAGGACTGCCTGCTGTCACCGCTGTCCGACCGGGTACTCGCGCTGCCGGAGCTGACCGGCGACGACGCGATGGTCTTCGCCCAGGAAGGATTCAACATCATCGCCACGGCTAATACCCGTGACCGCGGTGTCAACGACATGAGCTCTGCGCTCAAGCGGCGGTTCAACTTCGAGACGGTCTTCCCGATCGCCGACTTCGACACCGAACTGGCGCTGGTCGGCGCTGAGGCGGGCGAACTGCTACGTCGCTCCGGGGTGACTGTCGAGCCCCGGCGCGACGTTCTCGAGGTGCTGGTCACCGCCTTCCGCGAGCTGCGCGTCGGCCAGACGTCCCGCGGCGACGCGATGGAGCGCCTGTCGGCCGTGATGAGCACCGCTGAGGCGGTGTCGGTCGCCCACGCCGTCGGGCTACGCGGCTGGTTCCTGCGAGGCGAACCGGGCACGGCCGCCGATCTCGTGTCGTGCCTCGCCGGCACGGCCGCGAAGGACAACCCGGACGACCTGGCCCGGCTGCGACGCTACCTCGAGCAGCAGGCCAGTCGGCGCTCCGGCGGGCCGTGGAAGGAGTTGCACACCGCCCGGCACCTGCTGCCCGGCTGATGGGAGCCACCTTCATCGGCGTGCGCCACCACAGCCCGGCCTGCGCCCGGCTCGTCGCCGAGACAATCTCGGCACTACGGCCGGCGTACGTGCTGGTCGAAGGACCAGTCGACATGAACGGCCGGCTCGACGAACTGCTACTCGACCACGAGCTGCCCGTCGCGGTCTTCACAAGCTACCGGGATGCGGAACGGCAGCATGTCTCCTGGGCACCGTTCTGCGCGTACTCCCCGGAGTGGGTCGCGCTGACCACGGGCCGCGAGGTGGGTGCCCAGCTGCGCTTCATCGACCTGCCCGCCTGGCATCCCGCGTTCGCCCGACGGCGTAACCGCTACGCGGACGCCGAGCAGCGGTACGCCGACGTGCTGGAGTCGCTGTGCCGCACGTTCGGGGCCGACAACGTCGACACGCTGTGGGACCACCTGTTCGAGGTCCCCCCGGCCGACGGCCTCGCCGAGCGGCTCGCCGTCTACTTCGACCTGGTCCGCGGTGAGTCGACGGCCGGTCCGGAGGACACCGAGCGGGAGGCGTACATGGCCCGGTGGGTGCGGGCGGCCGTCGCCGACGCCGGGGACCGGCCGGTCGTCGTCGTCACCGGTGGGTTTCACCGGCCGGCACTCGTCCAGCTCAGCGCCACCACCAACAGCGCCCCCTCCCCGGTCGACCCCACCTGGCCGCAGGCTCCGGGACTCCCGGCCACAGCGGCCGGCGGCAGCTACCTGGTGCCGTACTCGTTCCGCCGGCTCGACGCCTTCGACGGCTACCAGTCCGGGATGCCGTCGCCGGACTACTACCAACGGCTCTGGGACGCTGGTCCGGAGTCCGCCGCGGACCAGCTGATGGCCGCGGTGGTCGGGCGGCTGCGGGAACGGCGGCAGGCGGTGTCGACGGCGGACCTGATCGCGGCGCGAGCCTCGGCGGAAGGGCTCGCCCGGGTACGCGGCCACCGACTCCTCGCCCGGGTCGACGTCCTCGACGGACTGGCCGCCGCACTGGTCAACGAGGCGCTCGACGTACCCCTGCCCTGGTCGACCCGGGGCATCCTGCGCACGGGCACCCATCCCGCGATAGTCGAGATGGTCGCCGCCCTCAGCGGCGACCGTGTCGGCCGGCTGCATCCGTCGACCCCACTGCCGCCGCTGGTGCAGAACGCCGAGGCCGATCTGGAGCGGCACGGGCTCGGTCGGCCCGGCGACGTACGCCTGAAGCTGACCGACCCGACCGATCTGGAGCGCAGCCGGATCCTGCACCGGCTGCGAGTCCTGCGGATCCCCGGCTTCACCCGGCACGCCGGCCCCACCACCGGCATCGACCCGGTCCTCAACGAGGAGTGGAGCGTACGCGCCGACGACGACCGGCTGCCGGCCCTCATCGAGGGCGGTGGCTACGGCCGGACGCTCGATGAGGCAGCGGCCGCGGTGCTGGCAGATCGGATCGCCGCCGCCCGAGGTGACATGGACCAGTTGGCCGCCGCTTTGTTCGACGCGGCCCTGTGCGGCAGCGGCGCGGTCTCCGACCGGGTACTGCACGATGTCACCGGGGCGGTCGCCGCCGCACCCGAGATGGGACCCGTCGGCCGGGTGCTGGCCGTCGTACTCGCGTTGTGGCGCCACGACCACCTGCTGGGCACCGCTCGCACCGGCACGCTGGGCGCGGTCGTCAAAGCCGGTGTAGAGCGCGTCCTGTGGCTCGCCGAGGGGGTTTGCGGCGGGGCGGCGCCAGCCGAGTCGGCGCGGATCGACGCGCTGGTGGCAGTCCGCGACGCCCTCGTACACGCCCGTTCCGCGCTCGGGCTCGACCGCGAAGCGGCCCTGGCCGTGGCGGCCCGGATCGCCAGCAACGCGGACGTGCCGCCGGACCTCCGTGGGGCGACGTTCGGCTTCGCCTGGTCGCTCGGCGCCCAGGTCGAGCCCGTTCGCGCCGTACGCGGCGCGTTCGCCCCGGCGTCGGTCGGTGACTGGCTCGCCGGGACGTTCGCGCTGGCCCGCGAGGAGGTCCTCGCAGCCGACGGCGTCCTCGACCTGCTCGACGAACTGCTCAGCGGGATGGGCGAGCAGGAGTTCCTCATCGCCCTGCCGGCGTTGCGTCACGCGTTCGCATACTTCCCACCCCGGGAACGCGAGACGATCGCCCGGCACGTGCTGGCCCGGCGCGGCGCCGCCGGGTCGGGTCGGGCACTGCTGCGGCTGCCCACCGCGCCCGACGTGGTCGCGGCCGGCCGCGACCTCGACGAACGGGTCAACGCGCTTCTCGCCCGGGAAGGACTGTTGGGCACGTGACCGATTCCGAACTCGAACGGTGGCGGCTCGTGCTCGGCGAGCCCGGCGACGCCGCCCTCGGCGGCCGACCGCTCGCGGCCGAGACCGCGGCCCGCGACGCGGCGCTCGAATGGTTGTACGGCCGCGACGAGGAACTCGGTCGCCGGGGTGTACGCCGCGCCGGCAGCCGGTACGGCGGCGACGGTCCCACGACGCTGACCACAGTCGACTGGCTCGACGACATCACCCGACTCTTCCCCCGCGAAACCATCGAGCGACTGCAACGCGACGCGGTGGAGCGGTACGAGATCCACGATGTGGTGACCAACCCCGCCGTTCTGGAGCGCGTGGAGCCCAACCAAGCCTTACTCAGAGCGGTGCTGCGCACGAAGCACCTGATGAACCCGCAGGTCCTGCGGCTGGCCCGGCGCATCGTCGAAGCGGTCATCCGCCAGCTCATGGACCAGCTGGCAACCGAGGTGCGGGTGGCGTTCACCGGCGCACGGGCCCGGCGGCCGAGCCGGTTCCGGCAGGCACGCAACTTCGACGTCCGGCGCACCATCAACGCCAACCTCGGCCACTACCGGCCCGAAGAGCAGCAGCTGTTTATCGAGACACCATACTTTTTCTCGCGCACCCGCCAGCACATCGACCAGTGGCAGGTGATCCTGCTCGTCGACCAGTCCGGGTCGATGACCGACTCGGTCATCCACTCCGCGGTCACCGCCGCCTGCCTGTGGGGACTGCCCGGCGTCCGCACCCACCTGGTCGCGTTCGACACCGACATCGTCGACCTGACCAGCGAAGTCGACGACCCGGTCGAGCTGCTGATGAAGGTCCAGCTCGGCGGTGGCACCAACATTGGCCGCGCGGTCGACTACGCCGCGCAGCTCATCGAGCAGCCCCGGCGGGCCATCGTCGCGCTGATCACGGATTTCTACGAGGGCGGATCGGAGGAGCGCCTGGTGCGGGCCGTACGCGGCCTGGTTGAGCAGGGCACCAAGGTGCTCGGGCTGGCCGCGCTCGACCAACAGGCCAACCCGGTATACGACCGTGGGGCCGCGCAACGCCTCGCCGACGTCGGCGCGTCCGTCGGCGCGATGACACCGGGCGAGCTCGCCACGTTCGTCGCCGAGCAGGTGGGCCGATGAACGCACCCCCCGCCACCAGCCGCGGCGACCTGCTGGCCCTGACGCCCGATTCGCTGGCCGCCCTGACCAACCGAGGGCTCGTCAAGCGGGCCACCAAGGAGCTCGACCAGGCCGCGCCGGCCGTCACCGTGGACGGCGACGGCACCCTGCGCGGCACCTTCCCCGACGGCATCGCGGCGCGCCTGCCAATCGGCGGCCTGGACGCTGGCGCCTGCTCCTGCCACGCCACCACGGTCTGCCGCCACCTCATCGGACTCATCCTCGCCTACCAGCGGCAACACACCGCGACCAGCTCTCACGCCGACCAACGGCAACACACCGCTGCCAGCTCGCTCGCCGACCCCGGCCCGCGGCCGGGTTCCCCGATCGACGTTCCGTCCGCCGCACCGCCGAGCACCGGCACTGGCCCGGCCGCGTGGTCACCGGGCTCGTTCACCGACGAGCAGCTCACCAGCCGCATCGGCGCCCGACTGATGGCCGCCGCCCGGCGGGTGGAGCGCGCCGGATACCTGGCCCGGGTACGCCGCCCCACATCCACCGATCCCGTCCCCACCGTCGAACTGGGCTCGGCCACCGTACGCTTCCTCGTCCCCCACGACCTCGGCTTCGTACACACCGACGCCGTCGCCGGGGTCCGCGACGACGTGGTAGCACTCGCCGTGTGGGCGTTCCGGGTCGCCGACGAGCACGCGCCCGGCCTGGCCGAGGCGCGGGTCGAGGTCGGCGGGCCGACCAACGACGACGGCAGCGGCTCGGGGCTCGAAGCGACGCTCCTGCTCGCCGACCGGGTGCTGCGCGACGGCGCCGTGCATATCGGCACCGGTATGGCGGCGGCGGTCGCCGAACAGCAACAGACCCTGGACGCCGTCGGGCTGCGCTGGCCGCTGCTGGCCCTCGACGACCTGGCCGACCAACTGACGGCGTACCGGGAACGCAGCGCCCGGTACCGACCGGACACGCTGGCCGGACTGATCCTGGAGCTGCATGCCCGTCACCGGGCGGTCTGTAACGACGGCGGCAGTCCGCGGGCTCTGGTGCTCGGCACAGACGAGGCAGCCGAAACCCCCCTTCGCCGGGTGCGGCTCGACTCCCTCGGCTGCCGGGTGTCGGCGGTTGGCGAGCAACGTACGGTGGAGATCTTCCACGCGCACGCCGAGACGGCCACGGTGCTGGTGCTACGGCGTAGCTGGGGCGGGGAGGCCGATGGCCCCGCCCTGGCCCGCCGACGCATCGGTGGAGCCACCGTCGGTGCCTTGGCCGCGGGCAACGTGGTAACCGAGTCCGCCGTACGCAGCGCGAGCCGCGCTGTTCGGCTGGCCACCAGCCGGGTCGCCCAAACCACAGTCAACCCGTCGCAGGGGCGCTGGGACGCACTACCCGAGGCGCTGGTCGTGCGGGACATCGACGCGCTCGGCGTCGAGCTCGACGCGCTACCACCGCGGGTGGTCCGGCCCCGCATCGAGGCCGAGCTGGTACGCGTCGTGGCGGTCGCCGACGTCCTCACCGTCAACTACTCGCCCGGTCAGCAGCGCCTCGACGCCGTCATCGTTGACGCGCACGGCACCCACGCCACGGTCACCGCCACCCACACGGGTGCCGCGCCCGGCCGACTCGACGCGGTGGCGGCGGCCCTCACCGGCAAGAACGGCCAGGTCCAACACGTCAGCGGGATCGTGCACCGCTCCGCCGGCGGAGTGGTGATCGATCCCCTGGCGTTCGCCGTGGATGGCGCGATGGTCGTACCGGACCTGGCGCCTTCGGTGGCGAGTCACCTCGGCATCGACGACGGCGACGAGCCCAGCCAGCTGGTCGCCGCGCTGCACGAAAGCCGCACGCTACTCACCACCGTTGCCCACCAGGGGCTACTGCACCTGCCGGCCACATACCCCGACCGCCTGCTCGGCGCAGCCCGCGAGCTGACGAAGGTTGGGCTGCGACGGGTGGCCAGCGCCGTCAACGTCTTCGCCGGGACGCTCGGCGCAGACCCCGGCGAAGGCGCGGTGCAGGCATGGGTGGACGCCTACCTGCGCGTGGAGGTGGCCCTCGACCTGTGCTAATGAGCCGTAGCCGCCGCGCATCTACGCCGTATCAAAAAACGCTGTCTTCGGTGCCACCGCCGGTCACGCCCGACAGGCGCCGGGCCGGCAGGGTCAGGACCAGCACGACCGCGAGCACCGGAATCGCCGCAGCGATGAGAAAGGCTGTGCCGGCGTTGGTGTGGCTGACCAGCACACCGGCGAGAGCGTAGCCGCCGGCGCCACCGAGACCGGTCGCGGAAGCGAGCCACGTGAACGCCTCGGTCCGGCAGCGCGCGGGCGCGAGAAGACCGCAGATCGTGGCCAGCGTGGTCGCTGCCGGTGCGATCGCGAGTCCGGCCAGGAACATCAGGGGATAGAGGACGGCGAGGTTCTGACCAGTCAACAGGGTGCAGAAACCGAGGCCGGTCAGGCCCAGCAGGACGCCGCACTGCCGCCGGATACCTCCGGGCCAGTCCCGCGTGCCGAACGCGAGCCCTCCCGCCACGCTCCCGGCCGCCCAGACCGCCAACAACCCTCCCGCTGCGGACGTCGACCCGAGTTCGATGGCCCGGGCGATGACCCCGACCTCGATGAACCCGACCGCCGCCATCTGCATCGCCACGATGGGCAGGAGGGGAGCGAGGGCCAACAACCTGCGGTCCAACAACCCGCGGCTTCGGGTGATCGCCCGGATGTGCTCACCCTTCGACCAACCCGCCATGGCGGCGAACAGCCCGGTACCGACCAGACTCACCACGCCGGCGATAAGCAGCGCGGTCATGGGCGAAGCCACTACCACCAGTGCGGCGACGAGCGCGGGACCTCCGATGAACATGACCTCCGTGCCGATCGTGTCCAGGCTCAGGGCACTGGTCCGCTCGCTCGGCTTGCTGAAACTGCGGATGAACACGGAGCGGATAGCCGCACCCAGTGGCGGGGTCGACCCGCCAGCGACCGCTGCGAGCGGCCAGATGAACGGCGCGGGCACCACGACGAGGGCGATGATGCCCGCCGCATTGATCGCCGCCGCGACGACCAGCACGTACGGCCCCCGGCGGTCGACCATCCGGCCGAGGACGACGAAGCCGAAACTCGCGGTAACCGCATAGACGGCCACAACCGCGCCTCCGGCCCCTAACCCGCCGAGGTGCTGTTGGGCGAACAGGAGCAACGCGAGCGGGACCATGGTCTGGGTGAGGCGTGCGATCAGCGAGCCGAGGAACGCCCACCGAACCGTCCGGTGCGAGACCACCACGAGGTACCGACGCACTCCGACGGGGACAGCCACCGGCGGCGCGGAGGTCTGGTCCGGGGCGGTACTCACGCCTGCCCTCCCCCGGGCATGGTTTGTGGGAACCCGTAGAGGATCAGTCGGACGGGCTCCTGCGCCTCCGAGGACGCCAGTTCGGCGCGACGAACGTGCTCCCGGGTGATCGACTCCACTTCCCGCCCCCAGGCGTGCAGTTCGGCGGGCGACATCAGCGCGGTGCGGCTGTGCATCGTCACCGACGAGTTCCACCCGGCGTGATGCGCGTCGCGCCTGGCCACGAACTCCTGCAACAGGGCCTGGTCCCGGTGCAGCCGGACGCGCACGAACTGCTCCTGCGCCGTCTCCAGCTCTGGGTCATCCGTCGACACGTCCTCCAGGGGCACGTCGGTCTCCCGAGTCGCCCGGCGCCAGGGGCGCTCCCGAAGGCTGGCTCCCGCCACCACGGCCGGCTCGACCAGGCCCTGCGCGGCGAGGATACGCAGGTGATAGGAGCAGGTCTTCGGGGTGAGGCCGAGCAGCGTGGCACTTTCACTCGCCGTCAGCGTGTCCCGCACCCGAAGCAAGTCGAGGAGAGCCAGGCGGGTCGGATGTGCCAACGCCCGCAGTCCCTCAAGCGTGGCCACCGAACGAGTTGTGGAAGACATGTTCCGGAACACTACTTCCGAAGTTGCCGGGCAGTCAAGGAACGGACGGGGTGACGACGATCGCGTACCGCCAGCCGATCCGCTTCGCCAGCTGCACCCGGAGCCGGAGAATCTGCGGCGACAGGCGTAACCGGCACCGCTCAGCCCGGTGGTCACCGATCCGGTCACCCGTAAAGTCGAGAGCCCCTTCTATATCCTCAAAGCTCGATGTGCTGCGCAGGAGGGCGGAAGGCGCGATGAGCGGGAACTGGCAGACCGAACCGGATAAGCCCCACCCGCCGACCTGGCAAGGCAACCCGACAGACGGAACCCCACCGCTGGGCGACCCACCACCGAAAGCCACGCCACCCCCGCCCGCCACATCCCACTCACGGGCACCAGACCCACCGAGCGAGGCCGCGACACCCGCAGCAGCCCCGCCACCGGATCGATCCCAACCTCGGCAAGGCGCGACAGCAGGCGCAAGGGGTGAGGGGCTGCCGTCACCGGCACCCGCCACGCCCTCCCTACCCACTCTCGCCGTCGACCACTTCATGCCCGGAGCCTCGAATCTGACATCGCGCAGGAGACTCCAACTGCTGGCCCTTGTCGGGATCATCGGTGCGGTCATCACACTCATCGGCCTGACAGTCAACTTCTACTTCGATTTGGGAACCACAACCTCGCGCGTGGCGGCTGAGCAAACCGCAGAGCAGAAGGTCAACCTGACGAAGGTCCCGTCTATTGACGTAGCTCAGTACGATCAGGAAACGCCCGCGGCTTCTGGTATATCGTCCTGGACCGTGAGTTGGAACCGGATGAGCAACATCAACTACAAGCCCTTCCGGTCGATAACAAATTCGGCGACAGGGCATGAGAACTCCTTCGCGGACTTGGCGGACGCCTGATCTACAGGCCGAGTGCGCCGAGCCGGGTGTCGCCCGCCATCCTCAAGGAACACCCACGTAGCTTTGTGAGTGGGAACGCCACAGTCTTTCACCTCAACCTCTTCAGCGAAAGGAGCACTCCACTGTCAATAACCAGAATGCGCGCAATCAATGTGTCATGCCAGCCCTCCAACGCGCAGGTGATCGTCGAACTCCCTCCCCAGGGTGGCGCCACCTACGAGGGGGTCATGTTCGATCTCAGTAGCCACGATCCAATTCCCTACGTGATGGACGAGGCCAGCGATCAGGGCGATCCCTACTTCAAGAATCGGAAAATCGATCTCGGCGGTGGCATGTCACCAGGTGGCTTAAGGGTGGAGGCACTGGTGTGGGAGGAGTCCTGCGAATGGGAGATCGAGGCGACCTATCATGACTCCAGCCCAGAGCGTGGAGGTACGGTACTGCTCCGAGACGGCGAGAAGCCGTTCTTCGCCGAGGCGCGACCAGTACGGCCAGCCCAGCACTGGGTAGCCGACCCGTACCAGGAACCCGCACAGCTGGTTCCCTGTCACGAGGCGTCGAGTATCTTCTGTCCGCACTCGCCCTGACAGGAATGCATAATACGGTGATCTCTGCTTCGTCCGGCTACCCCGGCCACTCGTGCGGTACCCGACGAAGGGGCTCGTTGAGGTGGCACTACCCCCGTTTGGCCGCTATGCCCCGTCAGGACGGTTCATAGGCCAGATTGGGTCGCAGCCACCGCTCGGCGTCGACGACGCTGATGGCGCGGCGGGCGGCGTAGTCTTCGATCTGGTCCCTGCCGATGCGGCCCACGGTGAAGTATTTCGCCGCCGGGTTGGCGAAAATCAGCCCACTGACGCTGGCTGCCGGCGTCATCGCGAAGGACTCCGTCAGACCGATGCCGAGGTCGGTGGCTTTCAGCAGGTCGAACAGGTCCCGCTTCTCGCTGTGGTCCGGGCTGGCGGGATAGCCGAGCGCCGGACGAATGCCCCGGAAGCGTTCGGCGTGCAGATCGGCGAGGTCCGGCGTGGCGTCTGGTTCGAACCAGTCGCGGCGGGCCTTCAGGTGGATGTACTCGGCGAAGGCTTCGGCAAGCCTGTCGGCCAGTGCCTTGACCATGATTGCGCGGTAGTCGTCGTGCTGGGCCTCGTAGTGCGCGGCCAGGGCATCCGCGCCGTGGATCGTCACGGCGAAGCCACCCAGGTGGTCACCCTCGGGGGCCACGTAGTCGGCCAGGCAGCGGTTGTTCCGGCCGGCCGGCTTTACCGTCTGCTGGCGTAACATCGGCAGGCGTACCCCGTTGCCGAGGACGATGTCGTCGCCCTCGGAGTGCGCGGGCCAGAAGCCGTAGACACCTCGGGCTTGGAAGGAGTCGTCCTTCGTGATCTGGTCCAACAGGGTGTTGGCGTCGTCGTAGAGCTCGCGGGCGACCGGCTGATCCAGGATCGCCGGGAACTTGCCCTTGAGTTCCCAGGCCAGAAAGAGGAACTGCCAGTCGATCATCTCGCGCAGCTCGGGCAGGGTGGGCTGGACCGTCTGCCAGCCGGTGAAGGCCGGGGTCGGCAGGTCGCTGAAGTCGACCTGCTCGCGGTTGGCGCGGGCCTCAGCCAAGCCGAGCATCGGCTGGGAGTGCCGGTTGGCGTGCGCCTCGCGCAGCTGCTCCTGCTCGACCCGGTTGGCGCGGTCCAGCTCGCGGGCCCGACCGTCGTCGAGCAGGTCGGAGACCACGCCGACAACCCGGGACGCGTCGAGCACGTGCACGGTTGTGCCGTCGTACGAGGGGGCGATGCGCACGGCGGTGTGTTGACGCGATGTCGTGGCCCCGCCGATCAGCAGGGGCACCTTGAGGCCGCGGCGCTGCATCTCGGCGCCGACGGTGACCATCTCGTCCAGTGATGGCGTGATCAAGCCGGACAGGCCGATGGCGTCGGCGCCCTCGGCGACTGCCGTGTCCAGAATCCGGCCGGCGGGAACCATCACGCCCAGGTCGATGACCTCATAGTTGTTGCAGCCCAGGACCACGCCGACGATGTTCTTGCCGATGTCGTGCACATCGCCCTTCACGGTTGCCAGCACGACCTTGCCCTGCCCGCGACCCGGGTCGATCCGGCCCTCCAGGCGGGCCTGCTCCTTCTCCGCTTCCATGAACGGTTCGAGGTAGGCCACCGAGCGCTTCATGACCCGGGCGCTCTTGACCACCTGCGGCAGGAACATCTTGCCGGCGCCGAACAGGTCGCCGACGATCTTCATTCCGTCCATCAGCGGACCCTCGATGACATTGAGGGGTCGGGCGAGGCCCTGCCGGGCCTCCTCCGTGTCCTCTTCAATGAAGTCGACGATGCCGTGGACCAGCGCGTATGACAGCCGCTCGTGCACCGGCGCCTCGCGCCAGGAGAGGTCGACCGCCCGCTTCGTCCCGGAACCGGTAACGGTCGACGCGAAGGTGACCAGGCGGTCGGTGGCGTCCGGGCGCCGATCGAAAATCACGTCCTCAACGAGTTCGACGAGGTCGGCGGGGATGTCGGCGTACACGGCGAGCTGGCCGGCGTTGACGATGCCCATGTCCAACCCGGCGCGGACAGCGTGCAACAGGAACGCCGAATGCATCGCCTCACGAACCACGTCGTTGCCCCGGAAGGAGAATGACAGGTTGGAGATGCCGCCGCTGGTGCGGGCACCCGGGCAGCGCTCCTTGATCAGCGGGAGGGCGTCGATGAACGCCTTCGCGTATCCGTTGTGCTCGGCGATGCCGGTGGCGACCGCGAGGACGTTCGGGTCAAAGATGATGTCCTCCGGCGCGAACCCGACCTGCTCGACGAGCAGATCGTAGGCCCGGGCGCAGATGGACACCTTCCGTTCGGTGGTGTCGGCCTGGCCGTGCTCGTCGAAGGCCATCACCACCACGCCGGCGCCGTAATCGTGGATCCGGCGGGCCTGTGCCAGGAACGACTCCGTGCCCTCCTTGAGGCTGATGGAGTTGACCACGGCCTTGCCCTGCACGCACTTGAGGCCGGCTTCGAGCACCGTCCACTTCGAGCTGTCGATCACCACCGGGATCCGGGCGACCTCGGGCTCGGTGGCGATAAGATTGAGGAAGGTCGTCATGGCGCGCTCGCTGTCGAGCAGGTCCGCGTCCATGTTGACGTCGAGCAGGTTGGCGCCGCCGCGAACCTGCTCCAGGGCCACGTCGACCGCGCCCTGATAGTTGTCCGACTCGATGAGTCGACGGAACTTGGCCGAGCCGGTGACGTTGGTGCGCTCACCGATCATCACGAACCCGGTGTCCGGTCCGATCGCGAACGGCTCCAACCCACTGAATCGGGTGGCTTCGGGCCGGGCGGCAACCGTCCGTGGCGGGGTGTCGGCCACGGCGGCGGCGATCCGGGCGATGTGCTCCGGTGAGGTACCGCAGCAGCCACCGGCGATGTTGAGCAGGCCGGACGCGGCGAACTCGCCGAGCAGGCCGGCGGTCTCCTCCGGCGTTTGGTCGTAGCCGCCGAAAGCGTTCGGCAGACCGGCGTTGGGGTGACACGCCACGTAGGTCCCAGCGATCTTGGAAAGCTCCTCGATGTGTGGGCGCATCTCGGCCGCCCCCAGCGAGCAGTTCACGCCGACGACCAACGGATCGGCCCGCTCTACCGAGCGCCAGAAAGCCTCCACGGTCTGCCCCGACAGCGTCCGGCCGCTGAGGTCGACGATGGTCACGGAAATCCACAGCGGCAGCTGCGGCGCGACCTCACGAGCTGCGGCGATTGCCGCTTTCGCGTTCAGCGTGTCGAAGATCGTCTCGATCAGCAGGAGGTCGACACCGCCCTCGGCCAGGGCCGAGATCTGCTCCGCGTACGCCGCGCGCACCTCGTCGAAGTCGACGGCGCGATACGCCGGGTCCTCGACCCGTGGCGACAGCGACAGCGTCACGTTCAGCGGCCCGACTGAGCCGGCCACGAATCGGCTACCGAACTCGTCCGCCGCCTGCCGGGCCAGCCGCGCACCCTGAACGTTCATCTCCCGCACCAGTGACTCGAGCCCGTAGTCGGCCTGGCCAATGCTCGTCGCCGTGAAGGTATTGGTGGTGGTGATGTCGGCACCGGCGGCCAGATACTGCCGGTGTACGTCCAGAATGACGTCGGGCCGGGTGAGGTTGAGCAGGTCGGGATCGCCGCTGACGTCCTGCGGATGGTCGACGATCAGGTCGCCTCGATAGTCCGCGGCGGTGAGCTTCGCGGCCTGCAGCATCGTTCCCCAGGCGCCGTCCAACACCAGAACCCGCTGCGACATCAGCTGTCGCAGCGACGATGCCGCGCTCTTCTGGCTCGATAACGCGCTCACGCGGCCGCCTCCAAAGCTCGGAGGCGCCCTTGTTGAAGAACTTCAGGGCCGAGCGTGGCGGGCTCCGCCCGTCGCAGCGCCTCTCGACCCAACACGCAGATAGTACCCGACCCGCTCGCCTGAGTGTCCCCCGTGAGGCGTCGGCAGCTGGCTGCTGCGGTCACGCGGCAAGCCCGATCATGACGAGCACCGCCCTTCACCGGCGACGTAGCGGCGGAGCCACATCGCCGTCACTCCGCGCACGTCGGCGGCAGATTTCCGGCTCCGAGCGGCGGACTCGGAGACCGTACGGCGGTCGATCCCCAGGTCGCCGGGCGCGTCACCGGAGGCCAACTCCTCGACGCGGACGCGGAGAGCCTGCGCGTCGTCGAACGGACGGCTCTGCGCGGAACTAGCGGCCATAGATACGGAGACGGCAGGCGGGTGGCGGGACCTATCTCGGCTCCGACGCGGGCCTGCCATCGCTGTACGACGTGGCGCTGCTCGGCCTGATGTGGACGACGTGGACCGGCTTCATGCAGGTCACGGCGCTGCTCGCGTCGGAAGAGGTGCCCGCGGAAAGCTTCCTGCCGTACGCACAGGCATGGTTCGAGCACGTCATCTCGCCGGAGGTGCCCACCCTCGCCGGCCAGGTGGACACCGGCGCCTACCCGGACAACGAGTCGACGCTCGGAATGCAGGCGGTGGCGATCGCGCACCTGGTACACGCGAGCCGGACACAGGGCGTGGACGCGGCGCTGCCGGAGTTCCTGCACGCGCGCGGAGCAGGCCAGCCGTCGCGGGCACGCGGACGACGGGTGCGGCGCCGTGTTCGAGGTCCTGCGCAATCCCACGGCCCAGGCGCTCACCGCCACCGCGCCCGCCACGACCGGCACAGAGACGCTGCGCATCGTCGACATCAACTGTCGTACCCCTGCGACAGTGTCCCGGTATGGTGAACGTAGAGCTGCTGCGGTCCGTGTTCCAGACGGCTTGGGGTCCTGACACGTGCGACCCGCATGACCTGGCTGACTGGCGGCCTGGAAACCCGGCCCGAGGCCAGTGCGGAACAACCACACTCGTAGCCCAGGATCTGCTGGGCGGTGAGCTGGTCCTGGGCGAGGTCCACGTCGAGGGCGTGAAGACCGGCTACCACTGGTGGAACAAGCTCCCCGATGGCACAGACGTCGACCTGACGATCGGGCAGTTCCACCCCGGTGAGATCGTCACCGGCGGCGCGATCCGCCGCCGCCCACCTGGAACACCGCTCAATCGCTGCCGCGGTCAATACGAGCTACTCCGGCACCGGGTGCTCAGCACACTGGCCGACCATCACCCGAGACTGAGTGTCGACCGTCCCGATCTCCCAGGCCGGCACGCAGCGAAGCACCCGCCGACGACTCGCCCACTCGGCCGGGTGGACCGCCGATCCGCATCGCCGTGGTCGCGCTGACTGATCCGACCGGTGCGGTGCTGCTTCAACTCCGCGATCCGCGCGCGGCGGCCGAGCCCGGCCAGTGGGCGCTCCCTGGCGGGCACGCCGAGGCCGGCGAAACTCCAACGCTAGCCGCCGTCCGGGAATTGGCCGAGGAAGCCGGCCTGACCGCGAGCCTTCACCCGATTGGGCAGGACCTACGCCCGGATCTGACCGGCGCAGCCTCGGCCGTCGAACTGCACGCCTTCACCGGCACCACCGCGGAGACGACGATCATGCTCGGCGAGGGCCGCCCAATGCGGTTCGTGCCGATCGCGGAACTACCCGAGGTGGACCTGAGCCCAATGGCAGCGGCCGTATTGCACCGGCTTGTCACCGGCGTGGCCGAATCGACATCCACCGATCAACTATAATCGCTCGCTCAGCCCAGCGGGGTGCCCTGCGCGGCTATGAAAGGTACCGAGCCGCTTACGCCGGTCTCGCTGGCATCGCCACAGATGGCGTGCCCGCGCCGGAAGCAGACGGCGTTACATTCGACGGTACGGACGATTCCGGCTAACCTCGGATGGGGCTGGTGACGTGCAGATTACCCAGGTCAGGGTGATCCAGAACCGCGACCTGGGCGTCGCACGCGGCGCCACGCGACACAATAGGGGCCGTGAGCGGATCCTTACGATCGGCACCTACCGCGACGACGAGGTGGAGGCTCGGACGACACCGGTGCGGCACCTCGTCGGACAGCTGACCGGCCGGTCCACGGTGATTGCCCTCACCGGATTGCCACCGCCACAGGTCGGCGAGCTCATCAGTCGCATGGCCGGAGTCGACGTCACCGCGGACGTGGCCGATCGAGTACACCGGCAGACTGGCGGCAACCCGCTCTTTATTGAGCAGACCGCGCGCCTGTGGAGCGGCGAGGAGGCGGCAGCGCCTTGTCCCGAGCAGGCACTAACTTGGCCACGCCCGATAGGCGGCTGTCTGCCGCTACGGCCGCGCCGCCCCGGAGGTCTCGGACGTCAACGAGTGAGTCGGGCTGGCCGGCCTGGCCTGCTGCGCCTCGATCGCCCGGATGTGCCGGTACGCGGACCACAACGGTGGGAATGCTCCAACAGCAAAGAAAAGGTCCACCATTGTCCAGAACCACGGGATCTGCCGGAGCGGCCCGCAGATCAGCGCCAGCGGTATAATCCCGGCGCAGGCGATCATGCCGAGCTGGACCACCCAGACGAACGTAGACGACCTGCACGAGCGCGCCGGAACCCAGGCCGCGATCCACCTGCACGGCAGCCTCTTCACACCCCACTGCGTGACAGCGGCTGCTCACCCGGCAACCTTCCCGGACCCACCCGACGGCGAGGCAACAGAGCCGCACGAAGGCCGCCGCGTCTCGCCGCCCCGGTGCGCCTCCTGCCAGGCACTCGTCCGCCCCGGCGTGGTGTGGTTCGGTGAGGCACTATCCGAGGCCGCGTTGACCACAGCGGCCGAAGTCGCCACCGCCTGCGACGTGCTGCTGACGGTCGGCACCTCCGGGGTCGTGTACCCCGCCGCCGAGATACCCCGGATCGCGGCGAGCTCGGGCGCCACCGTAATCCAGGTCAACCCACAGCCGACCCCACTTGACCGGATCGCCGCCATCAACCTGCGCGGCACCGCCGCACAGGTCCTCCCGACCCTGGTCGCAGCCGCGCGGCGGTAACTCAGGAGAGAACTCGGCGTCCGGCTGCCTGGTCCCGCCAGCCGAGTCGCACAGTACGCCGGCTCCTCGGTGAGAGGCACTAACGCGCCGAGGCCCGCCGCACCGACGAATGGCACGACATGCACCTCCACTCCCGTCTCGACAACGACCGGTCGCCCGAAGCTGAGCACGCCTGTGCTGCCACAGGGTTGCGGCCGAATGACGTGAATCAAGCCCTCATTTCGGGTGGCGGAGTTTACCGCTGCGGCTGGGCTGCCAAGCCAGGACATGAGCGCGGGCTATCTGTCGCCATCACCCGAAAGAGCCGAGTTGACGACATCGCAGCAGCGCTCAACGAGGCTGAGCCTGCGCAGAAGCTCGCCCTGTACCGGCTCCTCCGACCCGAGCTAACCTGCAACGACACAACACATACGGTGCACGCCGAAGTGGATCTTGGCACCCGCCGTTGGGTGGTTCGTGTCCGAGGGTGAGAAAGCCGATGATCAGCAGGATGAGCGTCAGCGTTGCCGAAAACGTGGCCGCCCCCGTCATGGTCGCGGAAGCGGCATGGGCACCACTGAGATAGCCAAATGCGCCCCCGGCCATGCCGATGATCAGGCTCAACAACAGGCCCCAGGCCAGCCAGAAGCCACGCACTGCGAACGTAGTCATGGTGATGCCCTTTCCGTTTCGTGTTAGCCGTACGACGGCCGGAGCCTGTCGGCGACTACCACGCTCGGGGTCCATCAGTCCAACGGAAAGGAGCGTGGACATGATTGGACGATGACCATCCCCACCGCTGGTCACCGGCACCTCGATCGCCTCCGAGCCCTACCCTGGACGAGTTCCATGAGCGGCGGTGACGGGCAGGGAGCATGCGGTGAGTCAAGCGGACGAACGGGATTTGCCTGCCTGGTTGGACCACGTGCAAGATCCGAGGCAGTTCGGAGACTGTCTGCGGCGGTTGATGACCACGCGCGGTGCCTCCATCGACAGGGTGGCCCGGCATAGCCACCAGGCCGGGCTGGGCATCTCTCGCAGCACGGCCTCGAACCTGATAAACGGAAGAACGGTCACCGAGAAAGCGCTGCGAGGCTTCCTGTCCGGCTGCGGGCTACCGCAGCAAGAGCATGGTCCGTGGCTGGCCAAGCGTCGGGGGATCTACCCAAGCCGCACCGCGGTCCCGCAGACGGCTTCACCATCCAGTTGGGTCATGTCGGTAGAGGCCCGCGGGCACTTCATCCACCGTGCCTGCGGGCACCGTAGCGGGTTGGCCAACACTGATCTGTTCCGTGGTCGAGACGCCGCGCTCTCGAAGGTGTCCGTGTGGTTGACCGCGGCACGGTCACCGGGACGACCATTGGTGGTTACGGGGCAGCCGGGCAGCGGCAAGTCGGCCCTACTGGGTCGCGCGGTGTTGCGTCTGGACGGGGACCACACTAGCCGTGGCGCGGCGGTCCACGCTCGTGGCCTCAATGCAGCCGAGATCCGCAAAGCGTTGGCCCCACTCGCCGGTCTCCCCGAGGTTGGCAGCACTCTTGATCTGCTGCACGCCCTAGGTGACGTGGGCGGCACGCCCCTCCGGGTCGCAGTCGACGCCCTAGACGAGGCCGCCACGGACGCCGACCGTAGAGCGATCACTGATCTGTTGGTCGGCTTGGCCCAGCTGCCACGACTGCGCGTAGTCGTAGCCACCCGCGCGTTGGGCGGGCGAGACCGCCATGCCTCTGGCACTGTGCTGCACAGCCTGGGAGCCAGCTCTGCGGAAAGCGTCAATCTGATCGATCTGGACGCGGATGCCTACTTCGACTCTGCCGGGCTTCGGGCCTTCGCTACCGCTGTGCTCACTCAGGATCTGCCGGGCGGCTGTTGGGCCGACTACCGGGCGGATTCGGCGCTAACTGACCGCCTCGCAGCGGTCGTCGCCGAACGCGCCGGAAGCAACCACCTGGTGGCGGCATTAGGGGCAACTGAACTCGGTTGGCGCGACCGGACAGTCGACCCGGCGGACCTGGGATTTGACCCTACTGCGGTCCCCTCGACGGTGGGCGAAGCGATCACCAAGTACCTCGACACCCTGCCGAGCCCGCAGCGAGCCATGACGCGGGCACTCTTGACTTCGCTGGCCTACGCTCGCGGGGGCGGAATCGACGAGCGACGCTGGATAGCGTTCACCGTGGCGTTGGGCGATCCGGTTACCCGGATGCACGTTCAGGACCTGTTGCACTCGCCTGCGTCCGCGTATCTGGAGTACAGCGAGACCGCCGGCGGTGACCGCACCATCCGGCTCTTTCACCAGGCGCTCAACGATGAGCTGCTCCGTCAGCAGGACGATCCACGTCGCGACGAGCAAGCTCTGCTGTCGACTCTGCGCCCCACTCCGGGCTGCGAGTGGAGGTGGAAGCATGCCGACGCCTATCGACGAAGCCATTCCGCCGACCACGCTGATGCGGCCGGACTGTTGCCGGTGCTGCTCAATGACTCCCAGTTCCTGACAGTGGCGGACCTCGACCGTCTGCTGTCGCTACTGCCGGTGGACCCGACGCCGGAGGTCGCACCCATTGCAACGGTTCTGCGACAGGCGACCGATGCGAGGGCGCTCTCTCCGCAGCGCCGGGCACGCCTCTTCGCACTCGGCGCAGCCCACCTTGGTTTGCCTCGCCTGCTGGCCTCGATGGAGTCACTGACCGCCGACTTCTTCCGAATCGGATGGGCGCACTCCCTCGGTACCCCTCATCAGGTGATCGGTGGGCATTCGGGGGAAGGCGTAGTCGTATCGATCGGAAGGTTCACGGGGCGGACGGTGATTGTCAGCGGCGACGCCAATGGAGCGGTGCACATCGCCGACGCTGCCAGCGGCCGCCTGCTGGCCGAACTGCCCGAGCACCCGGGCGGAGTAGACGCCGTCACCGTCGGTATGGTGGCTGGTCACGATGTCGTGGTGACGGTAGGGAACGGCCAGGTCCGCCTCGCCGACACTCTGACCTCAAGTTCGGTACTGGCCAGCGGTACCGGCCCGCTCGCGCTAGGCCGGATAGGCGACCTCGACGTGGTGGTCGTCGGCGACGATAGCGGACTCCTGGTACTCGATCCGATGTCCGGTCGGACCGTGTACCGAGTGCCGGATGAACTGCCTCCTTCTGCGGCGGTCTCCATCGGTCGCGTCGGTAAGCGCGATGTGATCGCATACTCAGCACGCAGCGGCGTCGTGCTAATCGATGGTCACGATCGCACCACAATTCACGAGCTTCCCTGCGATGTCGAGGATGGCGTGAACGCGATATCTTTCACCCGTCTAAACAACCACGAGCTGGTCGTTACCAGCGGCATGGGTCCGGTTCTACTGCACGACCCGCTTACTGGCGAGCGGGTCCGCACACTCGGCCACTACGCGATGACGACATGCGTCGCCACCGTTGATGACCGCGTCTTCGTGTTGGCCGCCTATACGGACGGCAGCATCGACCTGATCGACCTCGGCACAGGCACGGTGGCACGCACGATCAGCGGGCACACGGGCGCGGTGGCGGGCCTCGCCGTAGGTTCGGTTGGCGGACGTGGGGTGGTCGTGTCCGGCAGCCTGGACGCCATGGTGCGCGTTCACGACCTCAGCTTGATGGCGACCCCGGGTACCCCACAGACTGGGCACCAGGCCAAGGTAGAAGCGGTGGCGGCGGTGCTCGTTGACGGGCGAACAATGGTGGTGTCCGCTGGCGACGATGTACGGATCTTCGATGCGGACACCGGCCGGCTGGTCGGCCCTCCGCTGCCAGGCATACGTTCGCACATGAGTCTGGCGGCCGGTCGAGTCGCGGATCGTGACGTCATCGTCTGCGGCGGCTCCGCCGGTTCGCTCCAGGTCTTCGATGCAGTGACGCACGACGAGATCGCCGACTGGAGTGATGAGAGCTGGTACTGCGTGAAGGCTCTCGCTCTCGGGACAGTAGACGGCCGAGACGTTCTCGCAGTCGGCGCTAATGACGGCAGCGTGCGGGTGCTAGACGCCTCGGCGGGAAATCAAATTTGCCGCATCCCCTCCTCCGCGCGGGAGATGGCCACCGGAAGATCCAAAGCCGGTGGTTTCGTGGCCGTCTTGGGTGATGATTTCATCTGTCGCGTCTTCGATGCTACGACCGGGGCTCAACTGAGTGACCTGTCGGAAGCCGCTGGACGACTGTGTACGGTCGCTACCGGGTCGCTCCGAGGTCAAGATGTCGTGGTCACCGGCGGACACGACGGGCAGGTGCTGCTCGTCGATCCGCTGACCGGGGTCGCGCGGGAAAAATTGAGAGAACATCACGGCGAGGTGCTCGATGTCGCGACCACGTACATCGACGATGACCTCGTCGTAGTCAGCGGGGGTCGCGATGCGACGGTACAGGTGGCCGCAGTTTGTGCAGACGGCGTATTCGTCACCGACGTGGTCGATGTGGTGACCGCCCTCACCGCTGGACACGACGGTCGGATCTTCGTCGCAAGCGGCAGTTCGATTTTCAGCATCGCGCCAACCACAGTTCAGCGCTAGGTGGGCAGAGCAGGAGAATTCCGCGCCGGGCCCGGCCATGGGCGCTGTCAGCGGGTGGCCGTCACCCGGCAAGACCGGCGGTCAGCTGTCCGCGAAGCCATTCCGGGTCCCATGTCGAGACCGGCGGTCCACCGGCGAACCGGAACGACGGCACCGACCGGACGCCCACCTGACGGGCGAGTTGCTCGTCGTCGCGGACCCGGTCGGCGTACCCGTCGCCGGTCAGCACCACGGTGACGTGTTCGCCGTCCATGCCTGCGGCCTCGGCCTGCTCGCGCAGCACGGCGTGGTCGGAGAGGTCGGCCGACCGGGCATGGTACGCGTCGAAGAGGCGGTCAAGCAGCGGCTCGACCCGGCCGGTGTGCTGTGCCAACTGCACCACCCGGTGCATGTCGAAGGTGTTGACCGGCCGCACGATCTCCGGGCGCAGCACCGCTCCGTAGGGCGCGCCAATGGTACGGATCCGGTCGAAGACGTCCTCGATCTCGGCCGGCGACATCTCCCAGTCATCGGTCATGATGTCCACGAGCCGACGCCCCTGGCCCGGCGGCAGTTGAGGCCGCAGCTCGAAGGCGCGGTGGACGGTCCGGACGTCCGCGGCAGCCGGAAGCCGGGACCGGGCGGCCTGCCAGCCCAGCCGGCCGAGATAGCACCACGGGCACATCACGTCGGACCAGATCTCCACGGTCAGCACGCTGCTGTTCCTCTCCCGGATCTGGTTCGGGCCGGCTCGGGCACGGGCAGCACCTCGGGCGGGCCGTGCTGGTCGAAGACCACCGCCCGCATCGTCCGGCCCACCGTCTTACCCGTTCGGGAGTCAGTCACCGGGCCAGGTTAAAAGCTCAACCCTACTTGAGGTCAAGCCAACCAATCTCGTCTTCGATGGCCGGTCGTGGCCAGGTGTGACACCGCCAGCGCTTCCACACCGGGCGGCGCCGCGGCCGACCGGTGCCGGATGATGCCGAGCATCGCGCCATACACCATGGACAGTCCGACCCCGGTCCACCCGGACGGGAAGCCTTCCCAGTGCGCGATGCCGAACGTCGCCGCGATCCCGCCAGGAATCGGCTCGTCCCACGGTCCTCGTAGGCTGGGCTGCCGGCTGCGCTCCTCGGGACAGCGGCACGGCGCAGTGCAGGCACCGGAGCAGGTGCCCGGCTATGCCAGCTGGCTCGTCGTGCCCGTACTGATTGGTGACGCTGGCCAGGGCGGGTTCGCTGGCCGGTTCTTGACTGCTTCTTGCCCTTTTCCAGACGTGCCTTTACCTTGCGCTGCCATCGTGAGGCCTGCCGAAGCTGCGCACCTCCGACCCACCGCTTCCGGCGGTGCGTCACCACCTTTGTGGTTCACCGAGTGAGGAAGACGTCTGTTGCTCAACACCAGGAGAAACGCTGTTCCGTCGACCGGCGATGAGGGGGCAAACGGTGCCACCTCATCGGCCCTGCCAGCCCTGGGACGAGACCGCTACCTCGACCTCCTGCGGTCCGTCGCCATCGTTCGCGTGGTGGTGCTACACACCGCCGGGGCGCCCTGGATGACACTGGCCTTTCCATCTATGGGCATCATGTTCACGCTCGGTGGAGCGATGATGGCTGCGTCCCTCGACCGCCGAAAGGGTTTCACGACCGTCATTCGGGGCAGGATGCGTCGGCTACTACCCCCGCTGTGGATGGTGGCGGCGGTTGCCCTGCCGTTGATGTGGTGGGAGGCACACGGGTCGGATGCGCCGTTCCGCCCAACGTGGCAGTACCTCTTCTGGCTCCTGCCGGTGGGTGACCCGCCCGTCGGTGAGTCCGAGCTGGGTGGCGGCTTCACCGGCGTGCTGTGGTATCTGCGCGCGTACCTGTGGTTCGTCCTGCTCTCGCCTTTGCTGCTGCGCATCTTCCGCCTGAGTCCCTGGGCGGTGCTGGCGGTGGCAGTGTGCGGGGTGGTTGCCCTCGACCTGTCAGCCGTCGGGGGTGAGGGGATCCTGAGCTCGATGCTGACGGGCTCGGAAGGGCTGTTGAGCAGCTTCGTCGTCTACCTGGCCTGCTGGCTTGTGGGATTCGCCCACCACGACGGTCTGTTGTCCCGCATCAGCGCCTGGGCCACCGTGCTCCTGGCCGCCGGGCTGACAGCCGTAGGCTTGTGGTGGACCTACCGGGCCGAGCAAGAGATCGAATTCAGCTCGCTCAGCCTCTATGACAGCCTGGTGTTGAATACACTGCTGTCACTCGCATTCGCCTTGGTGTTGCTGCGCTTCCGGCCGGGTGCCGGGCTGATCGACCGGGTCGCCCCACTCCGGGGGCTGACCGAACGGATCAACTCCCGGGCGGTGACCATCTACCTATGGCACTACCCGTTGCTGCCTCTGGTGTGGTGGCTGAGTGAGGACGGCCTGTTCGCCGGATGGCCCGTGCCGGAGGTGGTGGCCATGATCTGCGTGGAGTTCTCGCTGGTCCTGGTCGCGGCGTGTGCGTTCGGTTGGGTCGAGGATCTGGCTGCCCGCAGACGTCCCTCGCTGCTGGGCGGGGGCAGGAAACGGCCCCCGGCGCGTGCGTGAAGGTCCGCAGACCGACGGCTCAGAGGGGCCGCGGGGCAGCCACGCATCATCAGGACCGAGGTTGGGCTGTGAGCGCCAGGTGATCGGTTCAGCGCCGCGGCAGGTCGAAGCCGATCGTGGCGCCCCCGCCGTCGCGGTTGCGCGCGAAGACCGCCCCGCCGTGAGCGGTCACCACATCTCGGACGATCGCCAGGCCCAGCCCCGAGCCGCGCATGCCCTGGGCCTCGGGAGCTCGGTAGAACCGGTCGAAGAGCCGCCCTTCGGGTAGGTCTGGTATCCCGGGTCCGCGGTCCCGCACCTCAACCCGGCCCCGGTGGATCACGATCTCCACCGGGGCCCCGGAGGAATCAAACTTGGTGGCGTTCTCGACCAGGTTGGTAAGGGCTCGTTCCAGGGCCTGTGGCCGGCCCGTGACGACGGTAGTGTCGGCCTGCGTCGTGGATCTCCCGGCTGGATCGGGTACGGAAACGCTGGGCAACCCTTCCCGCGATCTCCGCGAGCTCAACGCGCTCGGTCGCCTCCAGTTCTCGGGTGTCCGTCGCAAGCTCCACCAGCTCGTTGACCAGCTTGATCAACTCCCTGGACTCCATCGTGAGGTCGGTCAGCAGTGGACCGCGGGCGGCCAGGGGCAGTTCGTCGAACCGGTGCAGCAGGGCGATGTTGGTCCGCATGCTGGTCAGTGGGGTGCGAAGCTCATGGCCTGCCTCCTGCACCAGCCGTTGCTGGGCGTCCCTGGACCGGGCGAGCTGACCCAGCATCCGGTCGAAGGCCCTGCCGAGGCGGCCGACCTCGTCTCGCCCGCCCGCAGGCACGGGAAGATCCAGTCGTCCGGTGACGGTTACCTCCTCCGCCACCCTGGTCAGTCGGACAAGGCCGCGGGTCACCCGAGTCGTCACGAACCAGCCACACACCCCGGCCGCCAGCGAGATCGCGACGCCGACCGCCGTGATTCTGGTCCTGAGGCTCGTGAGTAGCGAGTCCACCTCGCTGAGCTGTTGCGCCACCTGGATCGCTCCGCGCCCGCCGCCGAGCGCGACCGTGATAATTCGTACCCGGGTGTGATCCAGCTGGGCCTCGCTGCTCCGGGTGTGCCCCGGATCCCCGGCCGCGGCCACCGCCCGGTCCGCGTCCGACACCGGAAGCGGCTGGGGGTGGCCCTCGTCAACGACCTGCCCTCCGGGTCCGAGGATCTGGCCGATGAGCGTGTCGGATCCAGCGAGGACGTCACCGAGATCAATGCCGAGGTCGTCGTCCAGCTCGACCAGGTCCTCCGGCGTCAGATCACCGGCGTCGATCGTCAGCTCCGCCACGGCCTCCGCCGCCCGGTCGAAGTCGTCGTCGGTCTCCTGCCAGATCAACCCGGACGCCTGACCATAGCTCAGCGCGCCGACACCGACGGCGACCAGCGCCGCGACCGTGGCGAACAGCAGGGAGAAGGTCAGCCGCAAGCTGGGGCGGGTCATGTCGCGCAGAGTCATGACTCGCGGAGCGTGTACCCGACTCCCCGGACCGTGTGAATGATCTCGGGTGCGCCCGGGCGGGCCAGCTTGCGCCGCAGGTAGCTGATGAAGACGCTCAGGTTCTTCGAACCAGTGCCGAAGTCGTAGCCCCAAATGCGGTCGTGAATCGTGGTGCGGTCCAGCACCACCCCGCAGTTACGTATCAGTAGTTCGAGCAGGTCGAACTCTGTCCGCGACAGGACAATCTCCGCACCACCCCGCCATGCTCGGCGCGCTGCCAGGTCGAGCCGTACCCCGGCTGCTGTCAGCTGGTCGCTGGCAGGGCTGTCCGGGCCGATGCCCGGGGCCGCCCGACGCAACAGGGCGCGCAGCCTGGCCAGGAGTTCGTCCGGCTCGAAGGGCTTGACGAGGTAGTCGTCCGCGCCGGCGTCGAGCCCCGCAACCCGGTCGGAGACCTGGGTTCGTGCAGTGAGCACGAGGATCGGGGTTCGGTCGCCCTGTGCCCGCAGGACCCGGCAGACCGTGAGGCCGTCCAGGCCGGGCATCATCACATCCAGGACGAGTAAGTCCGGGTTGTCCCGGCGGACCGCAGCAATCGCCTCGAGGCCGTCACCCATGGCGACGACGTGGTAGCCCTCGAGCAGCAGGGATTGCTCGACGGCGCGGCGGATGGCGGGATCATCCTCGACGAGGAGGACGGTGGGCACGGACACCACCGGACTGTGCCACATCTCGTCCGACCGGAGCCACCGCACCGGACCCCCACATTCCACCAGGCCTTCCTCTTCAACACCCCTGCGCTGGCCAGTCTTCGCCACCCCTGCGCTGACCGGCGCCAGACTGTGCGTCCTGCGGTCACCGATCACGCCACCCGCCGCGGCCGCGTCCGCGTCCGCGTCCTGGACACCGTACGAGCCCGCCGTGGCGGCACACCGCTCCCCCGGCCGTTGCGGCACGCCGCTCCCCGCCGTGGCGGCGGGCCCGTCCCGGCCTGCAGGTAGCCGTGCGACGATGCGATCGTGCAGGACGCGAGCTACGCCGCACGCGCCGACTGGTACGCGGAGTACGTGCGCGGTCCAGCCGCCTGGTACACCTTGGACATTGGCGCCGCCCTCGCCGACCTGGTCGGCCCGGGACCCCGGGCGCTGCCTCGACATTGGGTGCGGACCCGGCGTGCAGGCCCCCATGCTGGAGGCGCTCGGCTGGACGGTGGCGGGCATCGACCTGTCCCTGGGCCAGCTTCGCCATGCCCGCGCCCAACTGCCGGTGGTGGCGGGCAACGGCGCCACGCTGCCGATCGCCGGTGAGAGCCTCGATGTGGCCGTCGCCACCTCATCCACACCGACGTGGGCGACTCGGCCGCCGTCGTGGCCGAGGCCCGCCGGGTGCTACGGCCAGGGGGTCGGTGACGTTCACCGGGCCCGGGCTCGGCGTCGGGATCCGGCCCCGGTCGGGGTGCGGCACCGCACCCTGACGGAGCTGCTCGACGCGGTCACCGGAGCCGGCCTCCAACTGCTCCAGGTGACCGAGTACAAGATGACCGGACCAGTGCCCGGACTGCTCGGCATCGTCGGCAGGCGTCGCTCATCACGCCGACGTTGACCAGCTGGACGCAGCAGAGCCTCATCACTCCGTGTCGCCGTAACCCTGGCTCTGCCGCTCAACCTCGGCCTGGGCCGTGACCACGTCGCGGATCTGATGGAGGTGTTCCGCGACTGATGCAGACCGTAGCGGCGCAAGATCTCATCCCTCTTTCACCGTCGCCAAGTCTCCTTCAGCCGCCTGGCCGAAACTCGTGGACCACCTTAATCAGCCCAACAATGTGCCGGTTGAACTCGTCGAGTTCCTCAGCCAGCACCCACAGCTCGAGGATGTCGCGGCCGCCGACCTGCCGGACCGGGTAGCGGGAGGCGAACGCGCGGGCGACCTCGAACCGGGTCACGTAACCGACGCCGGAGACGGGCACGTTCCAGTCCCGGGCGATCATGATCGCGTACTGCTCGCTAAGGACCGGGTAGAAGATCGGCTGGTCGGGCAGCCGCGGCGGCCACGCTTTCCAGCCGGAAGCGCGCGCGAGGTCCAACTCCTCGGGGCCGGTCGGCCGCCACAGAGTCGTCGTCCCGGCCATCGCGGCACTCCTTCCTGGCGGGCGAACGGTACCGGCTGGCCCACGGCGTGGACCAGCCAATTCCGCCTTCGTTGTCGTACCGGTCAATCGAAGCCGAACGCCGGGGGCTCAGCGCTGCCGCCGGCCGGCCACTGCTGACAGCGCAGGTCAGCTTCGGAGGATGCGCGCGGGCGACGACGCCAAGGTGGTCGACGAGACCTTCGTCTTAGACGTTCGCCACCTTCACAGCTACGCTCCGTTTCGGAGTCAGGTACGTGATGGTCCGCACTCTGTCGTCGACATACAGATGCCACTGCCTCCCCGAGGGATCTCGGACGGTGAAGTGCTTGAAAGCTTTCCTCCCTCCGCCCCGCGCCTCGGCGGTGACTTCCTGGTGAATTCCCCACACCACCTCAATAGCGGGGCCCTCGCCTCTGGAGTCGGCAGCTTTCAGCAAAGCAGCTGCCATTGCTTTATACCTGTCAGCTCTCGCTGGATCAGGGTCGTTGAATTCGAGAACTCGCCTCTTGAGGCTGTTGTTCGTCTGGTCAATGATCCCTTGCAGCTCTTCTTTGCTCACGTCATCGAAGAACCCATCACCCTGGACGTCCACCCCTGGGTGCGCTTGCCGGAACGGGTCCACCTTCCGGTAGTTTTTGTGAAATACGAGCGGCATTGATCCTCCCCACCACGGAGACCATTGTGTTGCCGGACTACTGGCCATCGTACGACTTGAATACGTGGTTGCCGACAATCGCCAACGTCATGAATCCGACTGAATCTCATGTATCAAATGCGTGGGCACGCCCTCAGGCGGCACACGGTGCGGTTGGACACGGTCCACGCCGAGACGGCCAAGTCCACCACCGTGGCCGACTTCGAGCGGGCATCTCTGAACCGGCGCCGCGGCGCGACGCCACCTACGAACCCGAACGTGCCGCCGGCCCACCGCTGGAACGAACTGATTGACATACGGCAAACGCCGGGAGATGCGGTGGCGTTCGGGGTGGCGGGTGACCGACAGGGCACCGGGGGCGCGATCGTCGCGGCATGGCCGGGCAGCCCGCGGAGCTCCAGCACCTCGCGCTCATGCTGATCAACGACGGGCGCCGATCATACGCCGACGGAGTCATGCACCACAGGACCGGCGGCTGACGACATTCCGCGCCCAACCCATGCGCGCTCGGAGTTGGATCCAACAGCTGAGGTGTTTGCGTGGACAGCCGCGGACAGGCTTTTGTGAGTCACTGCGACCATGGCTGCATGATTCGGTGCTCCGGCGCCCGCGTACGGCGCCTGGCTTGCCTGACTGCTGCAGTGACTGTTGTCGCAGTCCTGGTGACGGTGACGGTGGTGTGGGGGCAGCTTCTACTGGCGAATGCCCGGGCCGCACTCAGCTGGAACGTACTCGAGCGCGCCTCATGGATCGCTGCGGTGATGGCGGTCGTCGTTCCTGCCACGGTCGCAGGCCGCACCGCATGGCTTAGGCGAAGAGTGCGACGGCAGACGTCAGTCCGAATCGGTCGGATTCCCCCAGAGCCAGCCTGGTTTCAACAGCGGCCCGATCTGCTCGGTCAGACCGGCGCTCGATGGCGCAGTCGGAACCCCGTGCCTACGCAGGTACTCTCGGGGCTGGGTGGGGTCGGCAAGACCCAGATTGCCGCAGCTTTCGCCCGTCAGGCTGCCAGCCGCGGTGACCTGAAGCTGCTGGTCTGGATACCCGTATGCGGCCAAGACTCGATCATCACGGCGTACGCAGAGGCCGCAGCCGCCCTGGCACTAGTCAACGACCATGCCCATCCGCGACAGGCGGCCGACCAGCTGATGGCATGGCTGGAGCACGCCGATCAAAACTGGCTAATCGTTTGGGATAAACTCGACAATCCTGGCGATGCTGCCGATTGGTGGCCTCCTATGAATACGCATGGCCGGACCGTCGTCACCACCCGACGCCGCGATGCCGTGCTCGGCTCAGGAGACCGCACCCTGATCACCGTCGACCTGTTCACCACCGACGAGTCCGTGGCATATCTCAGGCGCGCCGTCGGCAAGCCCGTTCAACGCCAGCATGCCGTCGCCCTGGCCAAAGACCTGGACCACCTTCCGCTCGCCCTGGCACAGGCTGCCGCCTTCATCCGCGACCGCGATCTGGACTGCGTTGCCTATCGACGCAGGCTCAGTGACGTGAGCCTCCGCCTCGCCGATGTGGTCCCGCCTGCGGACGGACTTCCGGACAACCACCGGACGGCGCTCGCCGCGACCTGGACGCTGTCGATCGAAACGGCCGACAAGGCCGGCCCGCCCGGCATGGCACATTCCGTCCTCAACCTTGCCTGCGTCCTGCAACCCGAGGCGATCCCATTGGCTTTCTTTACGAGTAGGCCTGCCCTCGACTACATAACCTTGGAAGGCGAACTCGGGCAGGAAAGTGACATCCTCAATGTCCTGCACACTCTCGATCGGCTGAACCTGATCACCTGCAACCAGCGCACTTCCCTGGTACACACGCATGTGCTGATCCAGCGTGCCATTCGCGATGACCTGGATGCAGACAGCCTGGACGTGCTGCCCTGGATCGCCGCCGACGCGCTGCTGGAGATCTGGCCAGCGGTCGAGCCTGATCGACTACACGAACAGATACTGCGCGCCAACGCGCTCGTCCTCTTCGAGACGGCGCGCGCATCCCTGATCGAACCCCGCACTCACCCCCTGTACTTCCGCACAACCGACAGTCTCGTCGAAGCGGGGAACCACGATGCTGCGAACGCCATACTGCGACAGCTTCTCACCAAACAGACCCGCCTGATCGGGGCTGATCATGCCGATTCGCTTACCACCCGCCGACATCTCGCCGCCGCCATGGAAGAGAATGATCCACGTACAGCTGCGGCCTACGGGAAACTGTTCGACGACTGTGTGCGCATCATGGGCCCGGAACATCCCTATACCCTGGTCGCCCGCTGTGAAGTCGTGAAACGGAACGCCGACCACGACTATCCAGAGCATACCCTGGCCCGATTCGAGGAGCTGCTCGGCGACTGCCGCCGCATCCTCGGACCAGACGATCCAGTCACGCTCGGCGTGCAGGAATCCTTGGCTGATTGGCACGGAGATGCCGGTCACTTCGACGCGGCGAACGAGGTATACCACCAGGTCCTCGCAGCGCAAACCCGGATATTCGGCCCCGACCACCCCACCACGCTGGGCACCCGCAACAACCTTCTGTGCGTTCAGCATGAATCCGGAATACCCCTCGACGGATCCACCGGATTCCATGAACTTGTCGAGGAATACACGCGAGTATTCGGCCCGGACCACCCACGCACCCTCGCCACCCGGCTCAATTTCGCCTTCACCATCGGCGAGGAAGGTGACGTAGAAGGTGCTGCCGACACCTGCCAGACGCTGCTCGATGACTATGCCCGAGTCTTCGGCGCCGACCACTTCGAAGTCCTGGTCATGCGCTTGGCGCTGTCATACTGGCAGGCTCACGTCGACGCAGCTCGCAGTACCAGGTGTGCGTCACCGAAACGCTGAGACCACTGCCAGGCTGACGGGTACCCACAGGCCGGACACCACAACTCGCAGAACCGGGGATCAGGCGAGCTGTATTTGATGGCGCGACCCACCTCATGTGCAGTTGGTGGGTGCAGGCCGGCCGTTCCCGATAGGTGGTGTTCACATGGCCAGCCCTCTTCTCGCGACGCTTCGCGATCCACGTCGCGGGTTCTCTGCCGTCGTGGGTCGGCGAACCCCACCGCGCGTTCTACGGCAACCAGTTCGGCGGTACCGCTGTTCACCCACTACGGCGTCGAACAGTGGGTGCCCGAAATCGGCGGTCCGATCGACCTGATAGGGAGATCCCGTACATCCAGGTCGAGTCGTTGCGGCAGGTGCAGCAGCCGACCAATCCCTACGGTGGCCGGCCGGCGCACGGACCGGGTGGGCGGTGAGCTCGCCCGCCGGCCGGGTCCACCGCTTGCACCCCGACGGACGCCTGCGTTCAGCCGCTGGCGCCGAAAGTGGTGTCAAGGACAGACGTCGACGGTCCAGGTCTTGACGCCGGAGGTGATGGCAGCGCCGGTACACGCGAGCGAGGCCGTGACGCCAGAGGTGACGCTGAGCGGGCGATGCCGGCAGAGCGGGTGGCGCGCCGGACCGGTGCGGGCAACCGTCACCAGGACGCCTTGCGGATGCCTGGTAGTTCGCCGCGCAACGCCATCTCCCGGAACCGGACCCGGGACAACCCGAAGCGGGTCAGCACACCACGCGGGCGACCGTCGACCACGTCCCGGTTGCGCAGCCGAACCCGGCTCGAATCTCGGGGTAGGCGGGCCAGCTGACGCACGGCGTCGGCGCGGACGGCCGGGTCGGTGTCCGGGTGCGCGATCAGCCGCTTCAGCTCCGCCCGGCGGTCGGCATGCCGGGCGACCAGCTCCTCCCGGCGGGCCTGCCGGTTACGCAAGCTCCTGCGGGCCATGTCAGCGCGCCTCGCGGAACTCGACGTGCCGGCGGACGATCGGGTCGTACTTGCGCAGCACCAGCCGGTCCCGGTCGTTGCGGCGGTTCTTGCGGGTGACGTACGTGTAGCCGGTGTCGGCGGTGCTTTTCAGCCGCACGATGGGACGGATGTCGGTCTGGCGGGCCATCAGAGCTTCACTCCCTGGGCGCGCAGCTCGGCGACAACCTTCTCGATGCCCTTGCGGTCCACGGTCTTGAGTGCCTTTGCGGTCAGGGTGAGACTGACCCACCGCCGCTCCGACGGCAGCCAGTAGCGATGGCTCTGCAGGTTCGGGTTCCAGCGGCGTCGGGTACGCCGGTGGGAATGGGACACGGCGTTGCCAAAGCTCGGCTGCGCGCCGGTGACGTCACAACGTCGGGACACAGTGCTCGCTCCTCGATGAGACTCAAACGGTAACGACAACGGTTTTCAGTTTGACATCCACCGTCGGGCAGATCCAACCCGGGGCCGTCGGCGATCTCCACCCGAATGGGGCGCTGGGCGCGGACAGTCGGACCACGCTGGCTTCGGGAGCCTCCCGTATGCTTATAATGACAATCGTTTTCAGTAAGTCGAGAGGAAATTCCATGTCGTCGTCACCACAGGCCCCGACCCATGCCGTGACAGCCGACGCCGATACCCGCCCGTCATTGACCGTGCTGTCCGGGTTCTGGCCGGCGGCGACGTTCGCTGCCGCCCGCGCGCTGCTCGCCGCGGACACCTCGCTGCTGCTGATCCGGCACGATCTGGCCGGGATCCGGGACGGCGTCGTGCGGCGGGTGATCCGCACCGGCACCGGCATCGTCGAGGACGAGCGGGTCGAACTGCGGCACGGCTGCGTCTCCTGCACCCTGCGCGAGGACGTACTGCCCGCCCTCGTCCGGCTCACCCGCACGCACCCCGGCCGGGACCTGGTGTTGATGCTGCCGGAGGCGGTGGAGCCGGAGGCGGTAGCCGCTACCGCCGCGCACTACCTCGTCAACGGCGCCCCAATCACCGACCTCATCCGGGTGGACTCCTACGTCACCGTCCTCGACGCCGAGCACCTGCTCGACGGACTGGCCAGCACCGACGACCTCATCGCACTCGGCATCCAGGCCGCCGACAACGATCACCGCGCGCTCGCCGACGTCGTCGTCCGGCAAATCGAGTACGCCGACACCCTGGTGCTGTGGGGGCAGTCCCGCGACGGCGAATTCGATACCAGCCGGATGTCTGTCCTGCTACAGCGGATGGCGCCTTGGGCAACCCACCTACGAGTCGACGGCGACCTCGTGGACGCCGGCATGCTGACCCGTCAGTTGCGCCACACCCACCGGCACCGGCCGGAGACCCCCGGGGTACTCGCCCGCGCTCTGCAGGGCTATCTCCTGGGCACACACGCACCGGAGCCCGACAGCGGGGTCGTTTCCGCCGTTTTCCGCGCCCGCCGCCCGTTTCACCCGCAGCGCCTGCACGACGTCCTCGAAGAGGTCAACGCCGAGGCTATCCGCTCCCGCGGTCACCTCTGGTTGGCCAGCCAAGCCGACACCGTCATCGCCTGGGAATTCGCCGGCGGCGGCCTGGCCATGGGATCCCTCGGGCACTGGCTGGTCAGCCTGCCCGAGGATCGCTGGGACCAGGTCGAAGACCAACGCCGGCTCGCCGCAGCGATGGACTGGGACCCCTACTACGGCGATCGACACCAGCACCTGGTCTTTATCGGCCTCGGCATCGACCCCGTCGAGCTGCAACAGAGCCTCGCCGGATGCCTGCTCACCGACGCCGAACTCGCCGACGGCGAGGACACCTGGCGCACCTACCCCGACCCGTTCGCCGGTTGTTTTCCCCTCGCCGTAGCGGAGCGGGCCGACACCGACACCGACACCGAAGGAGCACGATCCAGATGAAGCCCGGCATCCACCCCGAGTACCGGCCCGTCGTCTACCGTGACAAGGGCGCCGACTTCGCCTTCCTCACCCGCTCCACCGCCACCAGTGACCAGACGATCGAGTGGACCGACGGCAACACCTACCCGGTTATCGACGTCCAGATATCCTCGGCCAGCCACCCCTTCTGGACCGGCAGGCAGCGCCTGCTCGACACCGCCGGCCGGGTCGAGAAGTTCCGCCAGAAGTACGCCCGCCGCGGGCCCCGAAGTGGATGAGCAGCAATCACTGCCGATAGCCACGACCATCGTTGCGGAGGCACAGCTTCGGGTCGCGGGTCTCACGCCCACCGCGCAGCGCCGCACTCGCGCTGCTGGTCGGGCCGGCGAGGGCGCACCGGCACCGCTGGGCGTGTCGATCAGCGACTGGCGCGGCCGGCCGAACCCACAACTCGCCGCGGCTGACCAGTAGACCGGTTCCCGCTCCCACGGTGGCACCAGCCCGCGGTGGGCCACGCGCACCGGCACGGCCGGACTCCCCGCCGGTGCGCGTGCGCCTAGCGCTGACGTGCCAGCCGGCGCTGGTGTCACCGACAGCGGCATATGGGACGGCGTCTGACACGCAGCTGCCCGTCGGGCCTTGGGGGCACTATCGTTCTGGCGTGCACATCCGTTTTGACGTCCCGGCCGATCCCGCCTACCCGAGCCGCGTGGCCGCTGCGCTCACCATTGATCAGCTGCGTAAGTACCTATACGTCGGCGCGGCGCTGGCAGCGGCGGGAGCGGCCGGCCTCGCCGTATCGCGGAGCCTCGGGTGGGGCGACCAGATCCAGCCGCTGTGGCTGACGATGCTCATGGGTGGCCTGCTGGCGATGCTGTACTGGCCATGGGTCCGGCTGCGCGCCCGGCGTCGGTCCAGTGACTACGCTGTCGAGGGCGCCTATGAGATTACTGACGACAACATTCTGATGCGCAGCGGCTCGCAGTCCAGCGGCATCGCCTGGGACGGGGTCGATCAGGTTAAGGCCACCCCCGAGTTCTGGATCCTGTACGTCGGTCAGATGCCGGCGACCGTAATCCCCCGTCGGTTGCTGTCTGCCGAGGACGCCGAGACGCTCCGCGCCTACCTGGCCGAACGCGGGCTGCTTCAGGTCCGATGAGATCGCATTCGGGGACGAAGCCGTAGAGCCGATCGAGTCACACCGGCATTGGTGGGCACGTGCGGCCGCCCTCGACGCTGGCGCAGACCCGGCGCCAGTTATGTCGGCGCCAGCCGCCTGGAGCAGCTCCACGACCGCATCCCCCGACCCTAACCAGGAAGGGCCCCGCCCCCTGCCGGCCCGTAGACGGTAGGGGTGGAGCCCCTCGTGGTACCTGGACGAGGGGTCAGTCCGGGCAGCCGGTGACATCGACGCAGTTGTTCGGCCGGTTCTTTGCCACGACGGTGCCGGTGGCAGCATTCAGCTCGACTGCGCCGCCGTTGTTGAAGATGCCCCCACCATCAACGGCTGCGGTGTTCTTGATCACTTTCCCGTCGAAGACGGTGACGATGCTGGTGTTGTAGATGCCGCCGCCCTGGAGGTTGGCGGTATTCCCGGCGACCTTCGTGTCTCGCAACACCAAGTCGCCATTGTTGGCGATCCCACCACCGTCAGTCGCGGCGGCGTTGTTTTCGATCACGCCGTCTTCGATGACCATGGTCATACCGATATCCATGAACAGCCCGCCGGAGACGCCGCTTGTCGCGGTGTTGTCGGCGATGACGACGGACCGAAACGTGTACGCCCCTCCTCCGACCGCGGTGACACCGCCGCCGGCGGTGGCAGTGTTGCTCATGATGTGGGTGTTGGTGACAGTGCCCGTACCCGTTCCTATAACGAGCCCGCCGCCTGACGGAGCATGATTGCCGGTAATCGTGCTGTGGTCGACCCGGGTGGCGCCCGCGCTGGCGATGCCACCGCCGAACAGAAGGGCGGTGTTGGCGTCGACACGGGACTTGCTGACTGTGAGCAGGCCGCTGCTGACGTTGATCCCACCGCCGCCGCTGTTGGCGGTGTTGTGGCTGACGGTGGAGCGCCGCACGCGGACGGTGCCGTTGGCATCGATGCCGCCTCCCGCGACGTTGGCGATGTTGCGGGAGATGGTGCTGTGGTTGGCGGTGAGTGCTCCGCCGGCGTTGACGAGAATGCCCCCGCCACTGTCGTCGGTGTGGCCGCCGGTGATCTTCAGATGGTGGAGGGTGAGGTCACCGCCGGCCTCGACGGTGAGGATTCTGAACAGGGGTGCGGCGGCGGCGCGTCCGATAGTGGTGTTCGTGCCGCCGTTGAGGGTGATGGGGGCGGTGATGGCGGGCAGGCCGGCGTCGTCGATGGCGGCGGTGAGCAGGTAGGTGCACTTCTTGGCGAGCTCGAGCACGGCACCGCCGCGGGCGTTGGCCAGGGTGATCGCGGCGATGAGCTTGTCCGCGTCGCAGGGGACCGGGATGCCCTTCGGCCGCACCTCCTTCTTCCCCCTTATGTCGCCCTTGCCCCTGCCCCGGTTGTCGTGCTCGCCGCCGTCGCGGTTGCCGCGGTGGTCGTTGGCGGACGTCCGATCGTCCGTGGCATTGGTGGGGTGTTCGGAGGCGTCGGCGGCAGGGGCGGCGGTGACGCCGCCGACGGTGCCTAGGGCCAGGCCGGTCACGCCGGCCAGTCCGACGGCCCACCATCGTGGCCGCGCCCGGCGCACACCTGGTCGGTCCGGTTTGTGTTCGTGGCGCTGATAGTTCATCGCGGTGTTGGTGTCCTTCCCCGTCACGGACGAGGAACCACCAACCCCGGAGGGCAGGACCGGAGTGGTGTTCCTCGGCTACCAGCAGGCGGCAGCAACCACTCCGAGCTAAACCGACACCAACCCCATCGAGACATGAACCCGAAAAACATGCCTAACCGAGACACCCATCCGCCACGACACCAGCCACACCCTCCGGGAACTGTCTCGCTAGTGGCTCTGCCTCACCTTCGGTGGTGACGGAGGGTGTTGACGCCTTCGGTGCCGCCGTTGTGGAGCGGGTAGGTCAGGGCGGCGTTGACCGCGTTGCGGTCAAGGCCGAGGCCGCGGGTGAACGTGTGTCGGTGGGGCAGGTCCGTGGCCGCTCGCGCTTCCCGCACCTCAAGACCGATCAGCCGACCGCTTGCTTCGAAGTCCAGATTGATCATTTCGTGCACACCGACTGGATCACAGGGATACGTCATCGCCGCCCGAGTGCCGGGAAGTAGATGTGGGCCGCTTTGGCGACCTCGTCGTACGTGACCTTCAACGGCACCATGGTGCACCGCCTGCCAGCGTCGACCGGTACCCACCGCCAGTGCACTCACATGTCGCGAGGCGCTCGTCACCGAGTTAATCTGATGCCGGTGCGTCGGCGTTCCGGCCGTGCCGAGGTCGGTGCGTTCAGCCGGCCTGCCAGCCGGCCGGGTCGACGCCGCCGGGTACTGGCGTCGCGGGGTCGTAGGGCTGTCGGGTGAAGATGAAGGTGCCGAGGTCGAGGTAGCTGACGGCACCTGTCGGGTCGCGTTGCACCCGCAGCCGTTCGCCGGCGAAGTAGCCGTTGGTCCCTTCCCAGTCGCCGTCGTCGGTGGGGCGTAGCCGGGTGCCGTGTCCGCCGGGAACTGGAGTCAGTTCCAGGCAGCCATCCGCCTGTGGACGGAGCACGTACGGGGCTGGTCCCCAGTACCAGGGGCCAGCAAGATCCAATAGCTGTGGGTCGACCGAGGGCAGCGGGCGCCACGGCGCCGGGATCCGCGGCTCCCGCTCGGCGACCGTCTGCAGCAGGTCCGCGGCGATAGCACCGGCGGCCAGGCCGGAGGTCACGTTACCCAGCACGACCGCGCCCAGAGCGTCGTCGGGGCTGACCCACACGGTCGCGACAAAGCCCGGCATCGAGCCGGTGTGCCCGGCCAACAGCCGCCCGTCGCGGCGCAGCAGCTGCATACCGAGCCCATAGCCGATGCTCCAGTCCGTCGCCTCCGGCGGGCTCGCCGGGTTGCGCATCTGCGCAACGGTGTCCGGTTGCAGCACCCTGTCGTCGCCGTCAATGAGGAACGCGGCGAACCTGGCCAGGTCCGTGGCGGTCGACCACAGCTGCCCGGCAGGCGCCATCAGACCGGTGTCCACGGCGGGCTCCGCCAGCAGCACATCGGCCCAGGGATGCACTGCCCAGCCAGTGGCGTGCGGCGCGACCGGCAGCAGGGTGGTACGGGGCATCGCGAGCGGCTCCAGCACCTCGCGCCGCAGCACCTCGCCCCACGCCTGGCCGCGAACCCGCTGCACGAGCGCGCCGAGCAGCGCAAAGCCGGGGTTGGAGTAGTGGTGGCGCTGTCCGGCCGGATGCACCTGCGGATCGCTGCCCAGCACGTCGGCCAGGTCGGGTCGCAGCGCGCCCGGGGTTCGTTCCCACCACGGGCCGGGCGTCTCAGCGATCAGCCCGGCGGTGTGCGCCAACAGGGCACCGATCGTGGCCTCGCCCGCCACCGTGCCGGGCAGGTGCTCGGCCAGCGGGTCGGTAAGCGCGAGCCGCCCCTCGTCGCGCAGGCGTAGCACCAGCACCGCCAGGAACGTCTTGGTGATCGAGCCAATCCGGTACTGGATACCGCCGTCGGGCACCCTACCGTCCACCGTGCCCCACCCGCCCTCCCACACAGGACGGCCGTCACGCACCACGGCAGCGACGACCGACGGTGCCCGACCCGCCACCTGACCCGTGGCCAACCGGTGGTCCAGCGCACGTCGGGTCTCAGGCAGCAACGGCGACGAAATCAGTGACATGCGCGCAACCTACCGCGCTGCCCCTCGACGATGCGACGCGTTCGGATCCGACCCGCGTGACGGACTGCAGTCGGCTGGGCGGAGAAGCGGTCGCTGGTTCTGATCGACTTGCAGGTCGTGTTGTCGACCGTACAGATTGTTTTCATCAGCGGTTGCCCGATCTGGTATGCCGCTCCCATCAATTGCCGGATACCGGCGGGAATCGTCGTCGCCCTCCTGCCCGACACCGTGTCCGACAACGGCGCCGCCACCGGCTACCTGCTGGGTGTGCCGGTGGTCGCGGCCCTGCTGCCCCTCGCCGCCGACCTGACCGGCCGCACCGTCGGCGCCACAACGGCGCTGTGCGCGCTGGTGATGCTGGTCTGGGGCCTGCTCCTGGGTCTCGGCGACGGGGTCTACGTCGCGGTCCCGGCGCTCGTCCTCGGCGCGGCGGCGATCGCATCGATCACCCCGCGGCGTGGGCTGCCCGTCCGCGAGCGCGGCGATCGTCCGGTCGACGCCTGACGGTCCCGACGACACGTGTCATGTGCTCAGTCGAACGAGATCCGCAGCAGGGTGTGAAGCGCTCGGCGTACGCCCGCACGCCGGCCGCCATCGCACGCTCGTGCTGCGCACCGCGCCGACGTCATCGAATCGATGGATCACGACATGGAGGCGCGGCGCCGGGAATTCGTCCTGGGCGGACTCTCCCGGGCAAGCGCCCGCAGGCGGACGACGGTCGTCGATCAGCGCCTGCTGGAGGTCCACCTTCGCGAACAGCTCGCCGCCGAGGCCGAGGAAACCGTCCGGGCCACCTACGCGGAGGGCTACGGCGACGGGATCCTGCACCGCGGGACCGCCGGCAAGCTGAGTTCCCCTACCTGTCCCCCACAACGAATCAGACCCCCTCACCGGAGGGGGCCTGACCTGCAGTGCAGGAGATCATATTTAAGTCTCCGAGGAGCGATCGATACCGACGCCCCACCGTCAGCACATCCGGTCCCCGACATCATGACCGACTAACGTCGTTAATAGATCACGCTGGCCCGCTACCGTGCGCTGGCACCCGCTTCCGGCCGCCCTCCCGAACCAGCGCCCAGTTGGGACTTCCGGCGAGTGCGGGCGCCACCGATCTTTATCCCGATGGTCAGCCGCAGAATGTGGTTGAGCCCCGCCATCTGCCCAGGAATTCGTAGGACAGCCTTTGGCAGGTGTCCGACGTGCAGCGGGCCGACGCCGTTCAGCACGTGGTCGAGCGCGGCCAACCCGGCGGCCCCGACCAGAAGGTTGGTTGCGTCGTCCTGGTCCATCCGCTCCGAAGGCCAGCAGAATTCGTCCTCGATCACGCGCAGCGGGGGAACAGCCACCGGGTGCCGCCTACGGTGCGATCTCGCTGAAATAGCACGAGCTCCAGCGATCCTCTCGTCCGTTGAAAGGGGTGAGCAGCAGCTCGTGGCTTGTCTCGGGCCGCCTCAGATCCGAGACCGAACGGCTGTTGCCACCCCGTCCGGAGCACCGGAACCTGCTCCCCCGGACGGTTGATCCTTGACCAGGTTGAGCGAATGCGGACGATCACGGTGAGACACTGGTGGCCCTCCGGCCGCGGGATACCCGGCCGAGAATCAGCAACGCCACCAGGGTCGCGCCGAGCAGGATCAGCGTGGCCGCTGCTGCGTCGAACGTCCGACCCCGGTCTGTCAAGGTAAAGACGGTGACCGGCAACGTGCGCCAATCCGGCGGATACACCATGATCGTGGCACCGACCTCGCCCATCGACAACGCGACCGCGAGTGCGGCAGCCGCCGACATTGCCGGCAGCAGCATCGGCAGGCGGACCCGCCAAAGCACCAGCGCGGGCCGCGCCCCCAGCGACGCGGCGACCTGTGCGTACGAGTCGTCGATGCGGGTCAGCGCGCTGGACACGGTGGCGTAGGAAAAGGACAGGACGAGCACCAGGTGGGCGATCAACACGATCCAGCGCGTGCCGTTGAGCAGTAGCGGCGGTCGGCTGTACGCGACCAGGAGCCCGAGCCCAACCACCACTGATGGAATGGCAACCGGTAGGTGCAGGAGCCCGTCGGCGCCTTTGCGCAGCCAGCGGGGTGCCGCGGCCAGCGCGAGCGCCGCCCAGGTGCCGACGGCCACGGCGGCCAGCCCGGCGACAGCCGCGGTCTGCAGGCTGACGAGGAGGCTGCCCTGGTTCTCGCCGGTCAGGGCGGAACCCAGGTGGGCGACGGTAAAGCCGCCGGGCAGGACATCGTTCCACTCCGTAGCCAGTGCGGCAGCCACCAACACCGCCAGCGGTGCTGCCACGATCACCAGGAAGACGGCGGCGAACAGCGCCCAGATGGGCCAGCGGGCGCTACGGGACCAGATCAGCACCACGGGCTCCCTTACGTCTGAAGATGCGGCGATAGAGCAGGTAGAGCAGGGCGGACAGGGCGACCTCGACGACGGCAACCACGCAGGCGCTCGGATAGTCGAACGTGACCACGCCCTTGGCGTGCACCAACATCGGCAACGTGATGACGTCCTTGGCACCGATAAATAGCACGATGCCGAACTCGTTGAGGGTCAACAGCAGGGTCAGCACACCACCGGCGGCAACCGCCGGGGCTATTTCCGGCAGCACGACGCGGCGCAGGACCTGAGCTGGCCGAGCACCGAGGGAGGCAGCGACCGCGAGGCGTTCCGCCGGCAGGTGAGTAAGGGCGGCGAGGGCCGGCCGCATCACGAACGGCGTGTAGAAGGTGATCTCCGCGAGGATGACGCACCACCGTGAGTAGAGGAAGTCGCCGAGTTGCAGCACACCGGCGGCACCGTAGAGAAACGTGAAACTGAGCGCGATCAAGAAGGAGGGGAAAGCGAGTAGAGTGTCGACCGCCCGGGCAGCCGCACCGGAACCAGGGAACGGGACCAGCGCCAGTACCACAGCGAAGAAGGTGCCGAGCATGATGCAACCAGCAGTAGCCGCACCCGCGATAAGCACGGTGTTGCCGATCGCCCGGTGAAACTCACCTGCGGCCAGCACGGAGCGCCATGTCTCCAATGTCCTTACACCATCCTCGTTGGTCACCGACTGGACGCCGACGAGCACAAGCGGGTAGATCAGGAAGCCGGCCAGCACCACCAACGGGGGAAGCGCCCAGAGCAGCGGTGAGACCCGGGCGGCGCGAGCGGGCCTTTCAACGGCGAGGGCCGCGGTGGTCATGCCACACCTGCCACATTCTGCGGAAAGCTCTCGCCGGCGTCCCCGGCGGTTGACCTGGCACCCGCCCTGGCTACCACTGCGGCACCGTGCTCCGGCAACCGAACCCGTACCGGGGAGCCGACCCGCGGTAGCCCGTCGACGCTGGGCACATCGGCATGCACGCTGACTCCGCCCGGCTCGTCGAGCCCGGCGATAAGACAGGTCAAGCGATAGTTTGCACCCCGCCACTGCAAGCCGGTGAGGACCGCTGCCAGGCCAGGCCCGTCACGACGTACCCCGATGGTGTGTGGCCTTACCGCAAGCCGCACGTGGGCACCGGGAACGAGCGGTCCAGGCGCCACGGCAGTGACAGTGACCGCGCCCACATCGACCGTGCCGTTGGCATCACGAACCGTGGCTGGCAAGAGGTTGGCCCCGCCCAGGAAGGCAGCCGTGAACTCGCTGGGTGGCTGTCGGTAGAGGCCCTGGGCGGTATCCAGATCGAGTAGCTCGGCCTCGCGCATGACGGCGATCCGGTGTGCCAGAGTGAGCGCCTCGGTCTGATCGTGGGTGACATAGAGGATCGCGATGTCCGGGAGTTCGTCCCGAAGCTGACGCAGCTCGTCGAGCATGTCGGCACGCAGCTGCGCGTCGAGGGCGGAGAGCGGTTCGTCGAGCAGTAGCACCGGCGGCCGGATCGCCAACGCGCGGGCGATCGCCACCCGCTGCTGCTGTCCGCCGGACAGCTCTCGCGGGTAGCGGCGGCCATAGCCCTCCATACCGGTGAGCTCCAGCATCTCCTCGACCCGTCGGGCTGACTCCGTGCGCCGCATCCGCCGAGCGCGCAAGCCGAACCCAATGTTGTCGGCGACGGTGAGATGCGGAAAGAGGGCATACTGCTGCACCACGACGCCGAGGCCACGCTTGTGTGGTGGCACCCCGGTGACGTCTTGGCCGGCGAGCAGGACCCGACCGGACGTCGGCCGGACGAATCCGGCCAGCGCTTTCAGGGCGGTTGACTTGCCCGACCCGGAAGGGCCGAGCAAGGCCACCGTCTCGCCGGTGGCTACGTCGAGCGAGAAATCCCGCAGCGCCGTGACCTGCCCGTAGCGGACGCTGACGCGGTCAAACTGGACCGCCGACGACTCGGTCATACCGTGTTCCTCCTTGGATCCGCTGTCTCCGGTCCGCACTGGCGAGGACCGGAGACAGCGGTGGGACTGGGTGCGGTCGGTCAGGTCAGGCCGAGGGCCGTGTTGTAGGCAGCGATGTCGGCGTCCATTTCCATCAGGATCTTGGCCCAGTCGGCCGGCCAGATCTCCACGCCCTGCAGCACCTGCTCGACCTGCTGGAATTGGGCGTCGGTGGGCGTGACATCGGCGCGCGCCGGAACCCCGTACGCCTGCTGGGACACCTGCTCCTGGGCGGACGCGGAGAGCAGGAAGTCGGCCAGCTCCCGGCCAGCATCGGCGTGTGGGGCATCGGCCGCTAGGCCCATGGTGTAAGGGATGGACAAGGTAGAGGCTTTGCCGTCCGGACCGGCCGGAAAGAAGATCTCGAAGTTGGATCTGTCGTTGTTGATCGACGCGAGATTCATCTGGACGTCACCGTTGGCCACGTAGATCTCGCCCTTGCTGACTTTGGGCTGCAACTTGCCCGTGGACGACGACGGCCCGACGTTGTTGGCCTCGAGCTTCGCCAGGAACTCCAGGGCCTTGTCCTTGCCGAGGAGGTGCTGCAGGTGCAGCAGCACGGCGGTACCGTCGCCGGCCTGGCCGGGCGTCGAATACTGCAACTTTCGGGCGAAGGTGGGGCTGAGTAGCTCGTCGAACGTCTTCGGGGCGGCGTCAAGCTTGTCCGGGTTGTAAATGAAGCAAAGGTAGTTGTTTACCAACGGCACGTAGGTGTCGGTCGCGCCGGTCACCTGGTCGGCGCCAGCCGGCGTGTAGGGCTGCAGCAGACCGTCGGCGTCGGCCTTCTGGATGTACGGCGGCAGCGTGACGACGAGGTCCGCCTGGACGTTCGCCTTCTCCTTCTGCAGCCGGGAGACGACCTCGCCGGAACCGGCCTCGATCATCTGCACCGTGATGCCGGTCTGCTTTTCGAATTCGACGAACTGCCTGCTGTACCAGTCGCCGAGGCCATCAGCGGAGTAGACGGTTACGGTGGTGTCACTGTCGGCCCCACCGGAGTCGGAGGTGCCTGATCCACATGCGGCGAGGGCGAGTGAGGCCGCCCCGAGGGTAGCGAGGGCTAGCGGGAGGCGTCGCATGGCCATTACTCCTCAGGGGTGTCGGTGGGAAGAAGCAGAGTCTCGAGATCGCCGACGGAGTGGAGAACGTGGGTGGCCCCGGCAGCACGCAGTGTGGCGGCATCGTGCGCGCCGGTGCGTACTCCGGCGACGATGGCAGCACCGGCGCGGCGACCGGCGAGCACGTCCGAGGCGGTGTCACCGACAGTGGCAACCTGCCGGACGTCATCGACCCCCAGCCGCAACAGGGCGGTGAGCACCAAGTCGGGATAGGGACGCCCTCGGCCGGCCTCGGCCGGCACCAGAGTCAGATCAGTTAGGTCCTGCCAGCCCAGGGCGGAGAGGATGCGGTCGGCGGTAGCCCGGGAGAAGCCGGTGGTGAGCGTGGTACGCACCCCAGCGGCACGGAGCTTGGTGATCAATTGCTCGGCCCCGTCGATCGGTGCGCAGAGCCCGGCGTCCACGAGAAGCTCATATGCCCGTTCAAACGCACCATTGAGACTCCGTGCCGCCGCCTCATCGCCCCCGCTGAGGTGCCGGAATACAGTGAATTTCGATTCGCCCATGGTGTCGCGCACGTAGCGCAGCGCAGTGTCCCGGCCGGTGGCGATCAAGTCGACCTCATCCAGTGCACGAGTGAATGCCTGCTCGACGAGGCCATCGTCGGCGACCGTGGTGCCGGCCATGTCGAAGCAGACGAGTCGCGTCGTACCCACCAGGGCGCTCACCAGTTCAGCTCTTTCGCGGTCTGCTCGGCAATCGCCGGCGCGCAGGTCATACCCCGTCCGCCCGGCCCGGTGACCACGACGCCGTTGTCGCCGACCCGTTGGCGTTGCACGATCTCGTTCGGGTCGAGGCACTGGGCGTAGACGCCGTGCCAACGGCGCCGGATCGCCGGCAGCGGCCGGCCAAGCAACGCCGAGGCGACGTCGACGAGGTGTTCGTAGGGCTCCTCGACCTGGTCGAAGGCGAACGGCTCGGCGTAGGCGTGGGTGTCGCCGATGGTCAGGCCACCGTCTAGGCGTTGCACCATCAACAGCTGCATGGCATGTTCGGCGGCGACCGGCGGTTGCGGCTGGACGGAGTTCATCTCATCGAGCTGCGGCCCCCGGTAACCGGGGTAGTAACGGAAGGTGTCCCCGTCGGCGACCGAGGTGGTTAGCGGTACATCGAGCGGCGCGGTCTGGGCCATCTGCAACCAGACTCGGCGCACCGGCAGGTTGGGGGCGAGTTCGCGGACCAGGCCGGTGAGTACCGCGCCGGTGGCCAGGATGACCTGGTCGCCCACGTGCACGTCGCCGTGGTCGTCCCGGACTCCGCGATCGTTGAGGTCACGCACCTCCCGGCCAGGCAACCACTGGTAGCGGTGGCTGGCGGCGAGCGCCGCACGCAGTGCCGGCAACGCCACCCGGGATTCCACGGCGGCGTCGCGCTCGCACCAGAGGGCGGCGGCGAAGTCGCCGCCAAGGGCCGGGTTGACCACCCGCGTCTCGTCCCGGTCGAGCAGCTTGAACCCACGGGCCGGGGCGTCGGGAGCCGCCGCGGCGGCCTCGGCGACGGCGACTTCCTCGGGGGTTCGACAGACGGCGAGTGACCCGTTGGCGCGGAAGCCGATGCCGGCCACCTCGGTGCCGATCTCCTCCCAGAGTTCGCGAGCCCGCAGGGCGGTCTCCAACTCGGCACCGCTGGCGCGTCCAGAAACCCAGACCAGGCCGAAGTTGCGGACGGTCGCGCCGCGCGCTTCCTTGTCCCGTTCCAGATGCAGCACCTCGTGGCCGCGTCGGATGGCCTGCCAGGCGTGCATGGTGCCGAGCACTCCGCCGCCCACGATGATCATTCGCATGTTCTCTCCCTTGCTCAGCGAGCAGCTTTGGGGAGAGCCCTGACCTCCAGGTGCAGGGAGGATGACGCGCCGGTGAATGAGCCCGAAAGGTTCGTACCTTTAGCAGCAAACGGTGCGCGTCCCGGTCGGTCGAACGAAACCCAGGTCAGCCGAGGAGTCGGGTGGCGAACCCTATCCGGTCACCGCGATACAGAGAACGGACTCGCTCAATCGGCACCCGGTCCTGGTCCGCCGAGACCCGCTGCATGAGCAGCATCGGCTGGGCCGGGTTCGTGCCGAGCAGCATCGCCTCTCGCGGGTTGGCCAGCACCGTCTCGATGCGCTCGGTAGCCTCGGCATAGCGAATGCCGTACCGGTCGATCATGTGCTGGTAGAGCGAGCCGGTCCCGTCGAAATCAGTCATCAGGTCGGCGAACCGGCGTACCGGCAGGTAGGTGCTCTCCAGCCCCAACGGCTCGCCATCAGCGAGCAGCACCCGCTCCAGGTGCACCACCTCGTCAGTGGCAGCTACTCCGAGATCCGCCGCGAGCGAGTCACCGGCGGGCTGACGGTCGATCGTGACCACACGACGGCTCGGCTGGTGGCCCATCGTGTGTAGCGCCTCGGTGTAGCTGTGCAGGCCAAGCGGCTGGAACAGCTTGGGAGCGGCGACGAACGTGCCGCGTCCACGGTACGCGCGCAGGCGTCCCTCCATGGTCAGCTCAGAGATCGCCTGCCGTAACGTGGAGCGAGCCACCCCGTATGTCGCAGCGAGCTGGCGTTCCGGCGGCAGCAGGGCACCCTCCCCCAGTTCGGCCAGGAGATCAGCCAGTCGGTTTTTGACCACAAAATACTTGGGAACCCGACCATGCTCGGGCACTCCCTCACGAACCGCCTCGACAAACACCGGCTGACCCTATCCCGCAGGAGCGCACCGCCCATCGTGGAAGCCGGCCGGGTAGCGCAGGCCCGTACGACCGGTTTCGCCGTCATCGCCGGCACCTCGGGCATCCATCCCACGACTCAGAGCAGCGGACCACCGGTAGGGTGCCGGCCATGCCTGCCGTGGTCGACGCCGAAAGTTTGCTGGTCTTCCTTGCCGGGCTCGACGGGGTTTACGACGCGCCCCCACCGCTGGGAGACCCGGTGGGTGCTGCGGCAGGGCTCCGTGATGACCAGCGAGGAGCAGGAGAAATTTCTCGCCCATCCGGCGGCGGCCGACGCGGTGACGTTGCGTCGCGCCGACGAAGCAGCCAAGATTGTCGGGCATCAGGTTCCCGGTCTCGACGTGTGGGCACCGCGCCTACTCACGTACACCAGCGGTGTGTGACGGCCACCGACCCGGCCCGTAAACAGACGCTGCCGACCAAAGCCTAGGCACCTCGCTGACCCGACCCGTCGGTACCGCCGAAAGGGGTCACCACGAGATCATTCCGGGGTTGCGCGACGCGCGAACCCGTCAGCTGGCAGCAGCTGCCCTTGTAGCGGATGGCCGCACTCTCGGCATCAGCCTCCCGGCACCACCTCAGCATCGCCCCCGACGCGCGGCGCTGCCACGGTGCCGTCCTGGATCCGGCAGGCCGGACAGGATCTGCCCACTCCGCCCGACGATCACGGCCCGACCCACGGCCAGGCATTCGACTCGACCGGACGCCCGTTGTCGCCGGGCTGAAGGGGTTTCCGTGGACGCTCACCGATCATGTGGAGTCACGCGCCGCTCAGCAGATGCGCCGGCGCGGCGCACCGCGCGCGTCTCACGATCTACGTGCAAGATCCGAACGCTCCGGCTGGGTGCGAACGGTCGGCCAGTACGAGGGAACCGGAAAGGGGATCGCGTAGTGAGCTACGTCGTCACGTGGGGTCGGGGTAGCCGCCGGCCCGGCTCCACCATCGCGGAGGAGGTTAGGGGTTCGAATCCCTTCGGGCGCGCAAGATCGTGAGGGTCTGAGCTGTGGAAACGCGGATCAGGCCCTTTGGGGGCTGTCTCGCTAGCGGTGTTTCCGGCGATCTTGGTTAGTAGGTTTCAGCGGCTGGGAAGCGGTCGCTGAAGGTGATGGCGAAGGCGTTCAACGCGGGTTTCCAGCGCATCGTCCATCGGGTTCTGCCTGCTCCGGTGGGGTCCAGGGAGCGAGTCACCAGGTACAGACACTTCAACGCGGCCTGCTCGTTGGGGAAGTGGCCGCGGGCCTTGACCGCCCGCCGGTAGCGGGCGTTGAGCGACTCGATCGCGTTGGTCGAGCAGATGACCTTGCGGATCTCCAGGTCGTAGTCGAGGAACGGGATGAACTCCGCCCAGGCGTTGTCCCACAAGCGGATCACCGCCGGATACCGGCCGCGCCACTTGTCGGCCAGGTCGTCGAACGCCGCTCGGGCGGCGTCGGCGTTGACGGCGGTGTAGATCGGCTTGATGTCGCGTTTGATCTCGTCCCAGTACTTGCGGGAGGTGAGCCGGAAGGTGTTGCGGATCAGATGGATCACGCAGGTCTGCACCACCGTGCGGGGCCACACGTTCGTCACGACCTCGGGCAGGCCCTTCAACCCGTCGCAGACGAGGAAGAACACGTCCTTGACGCCGCGGTTGCGTAGGTCGGTGAGCACGCTCATCCAGAACTTCGCGCCCTCACCACCTGCGCCGGCCCACAGACCGAGGATGTCCTTGTCGCCGTCGAGGGTGACGCCGATCGCGGCATAGAACGGCCGGTTGGCGACCTGCCCGTCACGGACCTTGACCACGATGGCGTCGATGAACACCGCGGCGTACATCTCGTCCAGGGGCCGGTGCGACCAATCCGCCATCTCCTCGAGCACCTTGTCGGTGATCCGGGAGATCGTCTCCTTCGACACCGAAGCCCCGTAAATCTCGGCGAAGTGCGCGCTGATCTCCCCGGTCGTGAGGCCTTTGGCATACAGCGACAACACGACCTCGTCGACCCCCGACAAGCGCCGCTGCCGCTTACGGACGATCTGCGGCTCGAACGTGCCCGCCCGGTCCCGCGGCACATCGATCTGCACCGGGCCGTTGCCGTCGGTCAACACCGTCTTCGACCGAGTGCCGTTACGGATGTTGCCCGACCCGACACCGGCCTGGTCGTGCTTTTCGTAGCCGAGGTGCTCGGTCATCTCCTCGTTCAGTGCGGTCTCCAGGACCGTCTTGGTCAGCTGCTTGAGCAGCCCGTCCGGGCCCGTCAACGACAGCCCTTGTTCCTTGGCGGCTCGGACCAACTCGACGGCGGCTTTCGCCTCCGCGGTCGACTCGGGCCGCTTCTTACGTCCGGTCTGATCGTTCAGTGTCGCGGTCATCACGGCACCCTCCTCACCAGGCACAACGCCTGGCAGGTCAGGCCGGAAACACCGTTAGATCCACACTCCCCGGTCAGATGCTAACCTCGGTCTTTCATTTGAGGGTGGCTGCATAGCCGACTCTCGATGAGTACGATTCGCGTGGTTGCTGACGTTTGACGGCATGTTGAGGACCCGGCGTGGGGCCGGGTTCCTCCGTGTCGACTGGTAGTGGTGTGGGGCTGCGGGATCAGCCGGTGGGCCGGGGTAACGCGGCGAGAGCGGTGAATGCGCTGGTCAACGCGTCGGTCCAGGGCCAGCCGTTGGCGATAGCGAGACGGGTTCGGCGGGCGGTGCGGGTGATCCGGGCCGCGACGTGCAGCAGCCGGTAGCGCAGTTTCTTGGGCTCAGCGGTGGCGAGGTCACCGTCCAGCAGCAGATTCTGGGTCCAGGCGAGCAGGTCGATGCCGGTCAACGCGAGTTGGAGCCAGGCCTGGTTGATCGCGAGCAGTCGGGACGGGAACCGGCCGAAGCCGGTGTCTTTTCCGGTGCGGATGCGGTCTTCGACCCGGGCGTGAGCCCGGTGGCGGGCTTCCAGGAACTGGATGCTGCCGGCGCCGGGTGGGGTGTCGGTGGCGACGAGTTGGTGCCGCCAGCCCTCGACGGTGTCGAACAGCGACAGTTGAGCGCCGGGGTGCGGGCGTTCCCGGCGGACCAGGAAGCGGGTGCCCTCGGGCCAGCCGCTGGCGTCGAACAGGCCAGTGATCTCGCAGACTTCGGCATGTTCGCGCAGGTCACCGTCAGTGTCGACGGCGGGGACCCAGCCAGTCGCGGCCCGGATCGCTTCATGCACGGGTTCGGTGATCGCGGCGCCGACCGAGAACCGGATGTCGAGGTGCTGATCCCGCAGGCTGCGAATATGGGCGAGGAATCGGTGACTGGAACCGGCAGCATCGGCGCGGAGCAGGATCGGGGTGCCGTGCCGGCAGACGTCGGGGATCTGGGCGAGGGCGTGGTCGAGGACGGTGATGTGGTCGGCGGTGGTGTTGGAACCGGCCCGGCCCTCCCGCAACAGCCCGGCAAGAGCTTCGCCGGTGTTGTCCAGGAAGCACAGCAACGGGTGGTAGCCGAAGGTCTTCTTCCAGGTGCGGGTCGCCGCTTCCTTCTCGGAGTGACAGATCACGATGGTCGCGTCGATGTCTAGGACCAGGCCGTCGACCAACTGGCCGGCGACCGCCGGTTGCGGCAGGTCACCGCGGGTGTCGGCGTGCTGGGCCCAGGCGACCTCCCGAGCTCGGGCCCGCGCGGCACGCAGCTCGGTCAGCAGCGTCTCGTCGAGTCGCGACAACAGTCGCCAGGCCGTGGGGTCGGAGGCGACCGTCCCGAACAGGGCCGTCTGGTCACGCAGCACGGCCAAATCGGCGATGGCCTCACCGCCGTCGGCGAGCATCACCGCCAGATCGACAGCGACACGGCCCGGATCATGGCCTCTGCGGCGCTGCCGCAGACTCGCCAAGGCCTCACTGAACGCGCTGGTCAACCCGGTGGCATCGGCGAGATCAGCGAGCAGCCGGGCACCGGCATGACCGACCACGCCCCGCCCGTTCCCGGTCACGATGATCTTCGGACGTGTTGCGGTAGCCTGCACCCTGCAAGTGCCTTCCGTGGCGGGACTATGGGACCTTCGACAAGCCCTATTTTCCCTGATCAGAAGGCACTTCTTCGTTCTCGGTCCACTCTTTGGACAGCCCCTAATGAAGGCCCGAGGCTAAGGGCTGTCTCGTGACGGTGAAGGCCGTTGCCCGGCACCGGGTTGGCGTCTGCTGCTGCCTGCACCGCGACGACGAATGTGCGCCAGACAGGGGCTCGGCTTCCCTCAACGCTTGATCTTGGTGTGGGTCAGCGGCGAGCAGGGTCCTCCTCGGGCCGGATCCAATCGAAGGTGCGCTCCACCGCCCGTCGCCAGTTTTCCCGTTCCCGTGTCCGGACTGCGGCATCCATCTCCGGCACCCATCGGGCAGCCGGATGCCAGTTGCTGCGCAGGCCCTCCAGGTCTGGCCAGTACTCGACCGCAAGCCCGGCTGCGTATGCGGCCCCGAGGGAGACCGTCTCGGCCGCCATCGGGCGCACCACCGGCACTGCAAGTACGTCCGCGACGAACTGCATCAGCAAATTGTTCGCGGTCATCCCGCCGTCCACCCGTAAGGCGGTCAGCTCCAGCCCGGAGTCGGCGTTCATGGCGTCGACCACCTCACGGGTCTGCCACCCGGTCGCCTCCAGCACGGCCCGGGCCAGGTGCCCCTTGGTGATATATGAGGTGAGTCCGACGATCGTGCCGCGCGCCTCGCTGCGCCAGTGTGGGGCGAAAAGCCCGGAGAAGGCGGGCACAATGTAGCAGCCGCCGTTGTCGTCGACCGTTCGGGCGAGGGTCTCGATTTCCGGTGCGGTGCTGATCAACTCCAGCCGGTCGCGGAACCACTGCACCAGGGATCCTGTGATCGCGATGGACCCCTCCAGGGCGTACAGGGCGGGCTCGTCGCCGATCCGGTAGCCGACGGTGGTGAGCAGGCCGTGCCGCGAAGGCACCGGCTCGGTACCGGTGTTCAGCAGCAGGAAGCTGCCGGTGCCATAGGTGCACTTGGCGTCGCCTGGGTCGAAGCAGGTCTGACCGAACAGGGCGGCCTGCTGGTCACCGAGGGCCGCCGCGATCCGGACGCCGGGCAGGACGGCTGTGGCGGTGCCGTACACCTCCGACGAGGAGCGGATCTGCGGCAGCATGGCCGCCGGCACGCCGAAGAAGCTCAGCAGTCTGGGATGCCAGTCGAGAGTGCGCAGATCCATCAACATGGTACGGCTGGCGTTGGTGACGTCGGTCAGGTGCAGGCCGCCGTCCGGGCCGCCGGTGAGGTTCCAGATCAGCCAGCTCTCCATGGTCCCGAAGAGCACCTCGCCGCGTTCGGCGCGTTCGGCGAGGCCGGGGATGTGGTCGAGCAGCCAGCGCAGCTTCGGGCCGGAGAAGTACGTGGTCAGCGGCAGCCCGCACAGCTCCTGGATGTGCTCGGCGCCGCTGGCGCGGGAAAGGGCTTCCACCACCAGGTCGGTGCGGGTGTCCTGCCAGATGAGCGCGGGAGCCACCGGGACACCGGTGCGCCGGTCCCAGACGACCGTGGTTTCGCGCTGGTTGGCGATCCCGATCGCGGCGATCTGGTCGATGCTGAGGCCGGCCTGGTTGAGGGCGCGGGGAACGACCTTGCCGACGTTGCGCCAGATCTCCATAGCGTCGTGCTCTACCCAGCCCGGCCGGGGAAAGTGCTGCCGGTGTTCCCGCTGGGCAACTGAGACGAGATTGCCACGGCGGTCGAAGACGATGCATCGGGTGGACGTGGTTCCCTGATCGATGGCGACGACAAAGCGCTCGGTCATTACTCGTCCTTCGTGAAGCCGGGTGGTGGGTGACGGATCACCAGCGCGTGGCGCCGAGATCGCGGGACACCGCGCGGGCGGCGTCGCGGACGTACGTGACGAGGGCTGGGCGGGGGTTGCCGGACCCGTCGCAGGTGCGGTGCACCGGACCGGAGAGCCCGATCGCGCCCACGACCAGGCCGCCATAGCCACGGATCGGCGCGGCGATGCCGGCCTCGCCAGGGGTCATCTCACCGATTTCGGCCCCCCAGCCATTGTCCCGGATTTCGCTGAGGGCCCGGGTGAGTGCTCGTGCGGTGACCAGGGTGCGTCGGGTGTAGGGCTCGGGTTCGCGTTGCGTAACCGCGTTGGCGGCGCCCACGTCGTAGGCGAGCAGGACTTTGCCGAGCGCGGTGGCGTGCGGGGGAAGAAGGGACCCGACGTCCAGCGTCTGGAGGATGTCGTCGGGCCGGAACACGTGGTGGACCACAAGTACCTTGCCGTCCAGCAGAGTGCCGATACGGACCGCCTCGCCGCTGCGCGCGGCGAGTGGGTCCGCCCAGTTGATGGAACGGGACCGGAGCTCGTTGACGTCGAGGTAGCTCGTGCCGAGGTGCAGCAGCGTGGCACCGAGTTGGTACTTGCCGGAGGTCTTGTCCTGTTCCACGAATCCGACGTCTTGCAGCGTACGTATGATGCCGTGCGCCGTGCCCTTGGGCAGGTTGAGAGAACGGGCGATCTCCCCGATGCCGAGCCGGCCGGAACTGCTGGCCAGCAGGCGGAGGATCGCCGCGGCACGCGCGATGGACTGCACCTGACCCGGCATGGGGCGGATGCTAGAGCGTTCGGGGCCAACGCAACAGTGTTCGGCATTGTCGACCGGGGTTCGTTGACCTGCCTCCTCATGTTTCCTACGGTTCACCGCACGGCGACGTCCGACACCTCGCCGACATCGCACGGCCCTCCGTCCCCCGGTCGCGGAGGTCCGCCACCCCCACCTGGAGACACCATGACACAGCGTGTGAGAGCGCCCGGACTCCTTGGCGAGCTGGCCGCCGAGTTCGCCGGCACCGCGATCCTGATTCTCTTCGGCGTGGGCGTCGTCGCCCAGGTCACTGCCGGTGGCACCGGTGAGTTCGACAGCATCGCCTGGGCCTGGGGCCTTGGCGTCGCGCTGGGCATCTACGTCGCTGGCCGGATCAGTGGCGCCCACCTCAATCCGGCGGTGACGCTCGCCCTCGCGGTGTTCAAGGGCTTCTCGTGGCGCAAGGTGATGCCCTATGCCCTCGCACAGACCGCCGGGGCGTTCGTCGCGGCCCTGATCATTCGCTGGAACTACAGCGAGGTGCTGCAGCGGTTTGACCCGGGCTTGACCAGCAAGAGCCAGGGCGTCTTCTCGACCCTGCCGGGTGCTGGCATCACCGAGTGGGGCGCCCTGCGTGACCAGATCATCGGCACGGCGATCCTGCTGTTTCTGATCCTTGCCGTAACCGACGCCCGCAACTCTCTGCCCGGTGCCAACCTTGCCCCACTGATCGTCGGCCTGATCGTGGTCGCGATTGGCATGGCGTTCGCCGTCAACGCCGGCTACGCGATCAACCCGGCCCGTGACTTCGGCCCCCGCCTCGCGTCCTTCCTCACCGGGTACGAGACGGCCTTCCTGGACCCGAGCGGATATCCGTATTTTTGGGTGCCCATCGTCGGACCGCTGGTCGGTGGTGTCATCGGCGCCGGCCTCTATCAATTGTTCGTCGGCCGATTCCTGCCGAGCGATGAGCCGCAGCCGGGCGCGAACAGCGCCGAGACTGCGACCGAAACGGCTGCGATGTCCGAGCGCGCCCGCGTCTGATCGACATATCCCGACGACCCGTAGAGGTGACCTCCCGTATGGCTGACTTCGTTGGTGCGGTGGACCAGGGCACCACCAGTACCCGTTTCATGGTTTTTGATCACGGTGGTAACGACGTCGGTCGCCACCAGCTCGAGCATCAGCAGATCCTGCCGCGGCCCGGTTGGGTCGAACACAATCCGGTGGAGATCTGGGAGCGGACCCAGACCGTCATCCAGACCGTGCTCTACGAGCACCGCCTGACCGTCACCGACCTCGCCGCGCTCGGGATCACCAACCAGCGTGAGACCACCGTGGTATGGAACAGGCGCACCGGTCGGCCCTACCACAACGCCATCGTGTGGCAGGACACCCGCACCGACCGGATCGCCTCGGCACTGGAGCGCTCGGGGCGGGGCGACATCATCCGCCGTAAGGCCGGCCTGCCACCGGCCACATACTTCTCCGCCGGCAAGATCCAGTGGATCCTCGACAACGTCGATGGGGTCCGGGAAGCAGCCGAGCGTGGAGAGGCCGTCTTCGGCAACACCGACACCTGGCTACTGTGGAACCTGACCGGCGGCACCGACGGCGGCGTGCACGTCACCGATCCGACCAACGCCAGCCGCACCATGCTGATGAACCTGGACACGCTGGACTGGGACGACGAACTACTGTCGTTCTTCGACATCCCACGCGCCATGTTGCCCCGGATCCGACCATCGTCCGACCCGGACTCCTACGGTGCCACCACGGCGCGTGGTCCGTTCACCGGATCGGTCCCGCTCACCGCGGACCTCGGCGACCAGCAGGCAGCCACCGTCGGTCAGGTCTGCTTCGCCCCGGGCGAGGCCAAGAACACCTACGGTACGGGCAACTTCATGCTCCTCAACACCGGCACGGAGATCGTCCGCTCCCAGGCCGGCCTACTCACCACCGTCTGCTACCAGTTCAGCGACCAGGCGCCGGTATACGCCCTGGAAGGCTCCATCGCGGTCACCGGATCAGCCGTGCAGTGGCTACGCGACCAGTTGAAAATCATCAACACCGCAGGGCAGAGCGAGATCCTGGCCCGCCAGGTGCCCGACAACGGCGGAGTGTACTTCGTACCCGCCTTCTCCGGCCTGTTCGCCCCGTACTGGCGCTCCGACGCCCGCGGCGCGATCGTCGGCCTGTCCCGGTTCAACACCGACGCCCACATCGCCCGGGCCACCCTCGAGTCGATCTGCTACCAGAGCCGAGACGTCGCCGAGGCCATGGCCAAAGACTCCGGCGTACCGCTGGAATGTCTCAAGGTCGACGGCGGCGTCACCGACAACGACCTGTGCATGCAACTGCAAGCCGACATCCTCGGCGTACCGGTAAGCCGGCCCGTGGTCGCCGAGACCACCGCGCTCGGCGCCGCGTACGCCGCCGGCCTCGCCGTCGGATTCTGGCGCAGCACCGACGAACTACGCGAGAACTGGAACGAAAGCCACCGCTGGCAGCCCACCTGGCCACCAGAACAACGCCAAGCCGAGTACGAACGCTGGAAGCAGGCCGTCCAACGCACCCTGAACTGGGTCGACGTCGACTGACCACCACCGCATCCGAGAAACCCGGGAGGCCGGCGTCCCCGCTGGCCTCCCAGACACAGGAGAGAGAACGCATGCACTCCGCGACACTGTCACTGGCCGCCCGCGAGCGGTCGCTGGCCGCGCTGAGCAGCGGCCCGGAACTGGACGTCCTGGTGGTCGGTGGCGGCGTCACCGGCGCCGGCTGCGCCCTGGACGCCGTCACCCGGGGCCTGTCGGTCGGTCTCGTCGAGGCCCGCGACTGGGCCAGCGGCACGTCGAGCCGCTCCAGTAAACTCATCCACGGTGGTCTGCGCTACCTGGAGATGCTTGACTTCGGGCTGGTCCGCGAGGCGCTGCGCGAGCGGGGCCTACTACTGCAGCGACTCGCCCCGCACCTGGTCCGGCCGGTGCCGTTTCTCTACCCACTGCGGCACCGCGGCTGGGAACGGCTGTACGCGGGCGCCGGTGTCCTGCTCTACGACACGATGAGCCTTTCCGGCAGCAACTCCCGCGGGGTACCGGCCCACCGGCACCTGACCCGACGTGGCGCGGTCCGCGCTTGCCCGTCCCTGCGTCCGGAGTCGCTGGTGGGCGCGTTGCAGTACTACGACGCTCAGGTCGATGACGCCCGGCTGGTGACGTGTCTCGTCCGTACCGCCGCAGCCCACGGCGCGTACCCCGTTTCCCGAGCCCGGGTCGTGGGCCTCCTGCGCGACGGAGACCGCATCACCGGGGCGCGGGTCCACGACCTGGAGACCGACCAGGTCCTCGAGGTCCGCGCCCGGCAGGTCATCAACGCCACCGGCGTCTGGACCGACGAAATCCAGTCTCTCGTTGGGGAGCGTGGGCCGGTGCAGGTTCGCGCGTCGAAAGGTATCCACCTCGTCGTGCCCCGCGACCGGATCCGCTCCACCACCGGCCTGATCCTGCGAACCGAATCCAGCGTGCTGTTCGTGATCCCGTGGGGTCGGCACTGGCTGATCGGCACCACCGACACCGACTGGGATCTGGACAAGGCGCACCCGGCAGCGACCAGCCGCGACATCGACTACCTGCTGGAACGGGTCAACGAGGTACTGGCCAGTCCGCTGACCCGCGACGACGTCGAGGGCGTATACGCGGGCCTGCGGCCGCTGCTGTCCGGGCATTCGGATGCGACCGCCAAGCTGTCCCGTGAGCACACCGTGGCGAACCCGGCGCCGGGTCTGGTGATGGTCGCCGGCGGGAAGTACACAACGTACCGGGTGATGGCCCGCGACGCTGTCGACGAGGCCGTGCGGGGACTCGGCGGTGGGGTGCCGCGGTCCTGCACCGACCGGGTTCCCCTGCTCGGCGCCGAGGGCTATGTCGCCCGATGGAACCAGCGCCGTCGCATCGCGCGACAGTACAACCTGACCGTGGAGCGGGTTGAGCATCTGTTGCGCCGCTACGGCGCCGCCGTCGACGAGGTGTTGGACCTGCTGGGAGAGGATCCGACCCTCGTTGAGCCGCTCGACGGCGCCGACGACTATCTGCGTGTGGAGGTCGTCCACGCGGCGTCAGCCGAGGGTGCCCTGCACCTGGAGGACGTGCTTACCCGGCGTACACACATAACGATCGAGACGTTCGACCGGGGCCTGGCAGCCGCCCGACCGGCGGCGCAGTTGATGGCGTCGGTGCTCGGCTGGGACGCCGAGCGTGTGGACCGCGAGGTGGCGCACTACGTCGCACAGGTGGACGCCGAACGGATGGCGCACGACCAGATCGACGACCAGGCCGCCGACGCGGCCCGGCTGGTCGTGCCGGATGTGGTGCCGCAGGTAGCGCTCGCGGCCTGACCTGGCGCGCGCGCCGCATGCGTTCCGCCACGTCCCGCCCGACAGGCCGGAGTCAGCTACGGCCGACCCGGCTCGGATCTGCGTGAAGCCCGAACATGATCAATTACCGGCCCCAACCTACGGAAGAGAGCTGGTTTCCGGGTTAGTACTGCAACGGCAGTAGGCGAATCGAGTTCGGCTCGCGTTCGTTGGTCCGATTGTGGCGGATGTTGATGTCGATCGTTGGCATGGGGAGTTGGGCCGGTTGCATGCCCGTATCGGGCCCCGGTTTCGCCGTTCGGAGCCACGGCGGCGGACCTGTGCGGGCTGGGTGTCGGGGTTGGGGCGTAAGAACGGCTGGACCCTGGCTGAGCAGGCCGGGGATGTGTCGCCGGACGGGATGCAGCGGCTGTTGCGGTGGGCGGACTGGGACATCGACGCGGTCCGTGATGATGTGCGGGACTACGTGGTCGAGCACCTCGGCGACCCGGCTGGTGTGTTGATCGTCGACGACACCGGGTTCCTGAAGAAGGGCACCCGGTCGGCCGGGGTGCAACGGCAGTACTCCGGCACCGCCGGACGTGTCGAGAACTGCCAGGTCGGGACGTTCCTGGCTTACCGTTCGTCGAAGGGTCACGCGTTGATCGACCGGCAGCTCTACCTCCCGGCGTCGTGGACCGATGACCGGGACCGGTGCCCGAGCCGCCGGGATCCCGGACGACGTCGAGTTCGCCACCAAGGTGCAGATGGCCCGCCAGATGCTGGCCCGAGCCCTCGACGCCGGGGTGCCGGTGGGGTGGGTGACCATGGACGAGGCCTACGGCCAGTCGAAGTCACTGCGGCTGTGGCTGGAACACCAGGATATGGGTTATGTAGTCGCGACCCGCCGCAACGACGACATGATCACCACCACGATGGGCACCTGCCGAGCAGACAAGCTGATCGCCGCCCTACCGGCTCGGGCATGGTGCCGGCTGTCCGCCGGCGCCGGCGCCCACGACCCCCGCGAGTACTGGTGGGCGCGGGTACCGGTGCACATCGGCTGGCAACCCGGTCGCGGGCACTGGCTCCTGGCCCGTCACAGCATGACGACCGGCGAGATCGCCTACTACGTCTGCTACGGACCCCGCCGCACCCGCCTGATCGACCTCGCCCACATCGCCGGAGCGCGGCGGGCGATCGAGGAGTGCTTCCAACAGGCCAAAAACGAAGCCGGCCTCGACGAATACCAGGTCCGCGACTGGCGAGCCTGGTACACCCACATCACCCTCGCGATGGCCGCCCACGCCTGGCTGTCCGTCGCCCGATCCCTTACCGCAAAAGGGGATCCAGCCCCAGCGACGACATGATGATCGGCTACACCGTACCGGAGATCCGAAGACTGCTCACCACACTCGTAGTGCGATCAACCCACCCACCAGAACGCGTCTGGGCCTGGTCCCGATGGCGCCGACGACGCCAACACCAAGCCCGCACCAGCCACTACCGACGACACGGCTACCCCTGACCACCTGCCGCTGCAGTACTAGCCCGTCGAGTCGCGCGCGCTCTGCGGAATCCTGCAGGGCCTCACCGACAGAAGGGACAAGATATGGAGCCTGAAGATCCGCAGTCGGCCAGGCTGTTCGAGCTGGTGGCCGCCCACAGGTCACCGGGTACGCAGCGGGCCCCCGGCCACGCCTCCTGGAGAATCGGCACCTGATCGTGCGGCACGGCCGGCGCCACCATCGTCGCCTCCTGCTCCGCCGCGAGATCGGCCGCCCGCCGGGCGATCGTGCGCAGGACAGCCGCCGAAGCCCACGGGTCGGTGCGGGACCGGACCAGCGCTCCACCCACGTACCGGGTAGTGCCACCGACCACCAGGACACGCTCGGCGGGACCGGGCAGGATGGCCCCGACTCGATCATCCAGCAGGCCGCGCGGGATCCCCGGGCGCCGAGGCCAGGAGACCTGAAGGGCACCGAGCAGCACGCCGCCGTCCGTCTCCTCGAGACAGTCGGTCAACCATCGGGGTTCGGCGCGCATCGCGCGGAGCGACTCCTCGTGGAAGTCCGGCCAGCCGAACTCGAACCGCCCGGACAGGGCCGGCTTGCTTCCGGCTCAGCTCGAGCGCCGTTGAACAATCATGATCAAAGACTAGTGCAGCTCCACACGACAGCGACCGGCACCACGGGGCGAAGACGTCCGCGGTATCCGGCCCCTCCAACCCCGGCGGCCGCGCCCGGACCCCGGGCAGGGTGGTAGGCGATGTCGATGTCCGACCTGCCTATGATCGCCGGATGGAAGCGACCGATGTGATCAAGGCTCTGGCCGATCCGCAGCGATTCCGGGTGCTCGCGGCAGTGGCACTCGGAGCCTCCAGCCGGGACGAGATCAGGTCCCGGGCGAGCGTGGACGCCCGCGGCGTGCAAGCCGCGATCGGACGACTGGAGTCCATCGGGCTCCTCACCAACGACGACGGCGCCCTTCGCGTCAACCACGAGAGACTGCGGGGTCTCCTGCAGACCGAGGCCGCACCCAGCCCCCGGGACGACGTCAGCCGGTTCGTGCAGGACGGCCGCCTGACCAGCCTGCCGTCGAAACGTACCCGGCGGCACACCGTGCTCGCCCACATCGTGGAGCAGTCGTTCGATGAGAAGAACACGTTCGACGAAAAGGCGGTGAACGCCGTTCTCGAGCGTTGGTGCGAGGGCAGCGGCGTCGACCACGTTGCGATCCGGCGCTACCTGATCGACCATCAGCTCATGTTCCGCGTCCAGGGTGTCTATGCCCGTACCCCGGACGTTCTCCCGGCGACGGGCGAAGCAGAAAGATACATGGATGCAATCGGTCTCGGCTGACCCGCTCTCCGCCGCCCAGCGCCGCCTCTGGTTCCTGCACCGCGCCGACCCGGCCGACACCGCGTTCCACGTTCCGATCGCCGTCCGGCTCCGGGGCCGGCTGGACGAGTCCGCCCTGGCCGGGGCGGTCACCGCAGTCGTCGAGCGGCACGCGGTGCTGCGCACCCTCGTCAGTGACCAGGGTCAGTGAGTGCTGCCGGCCGGCGGCCACCGCTACCCCGGGCTGCGCCGGCACCCGGACGGCACCGATGTGGGGGAGCTGGCCCGGACACCGTTCGACCTGACCGCCGAGGTGCCCTTCCGTGCGCATCTGGTGTCCTCCGGACCGGACGACCACGTTCTGCTGTTGCTGCTGCACCACATCGCCACCGACGGGCAGTCCGACGTGCTCCTGCTCAGCGATCTCGCCGAGGCCTACCGATCGGGCGGGCTGGACCGGCCGGACCCGACGGTAACGTGTGCGGAGTACGCCGCCTGGCAGCGCGGGCTGCTGGGGGACCAGGACATGCCGACCGCCTACAGCGAGCGGATGCTGGCGCACTGGCGGGCGGCGCTCGACGGGATGCCGCACGAGCTCAACATTCCGCGTGACGCGGTCGCCCCGACGGAGGCGGAGGACTGGCACGACGCCTGGTTCGAGGTGCCCAGCCCGGACTGGGCGGCCCTGAACGCTCTGGCTCGGCGGGAGCGGGTCACGCCGTACATGATGGTGCACGCTGCCGTCGCGGCGGTGCTGTTCCGGATCGGCGCCGGACCGGATCTCCCTCTGGGTACGGTCGTCGCCGGGCGCCACGACGGGGCACTCGAAGAGGTGGTCGGCTTCTTCAACAACCCGCTACTGATCCGCACCCGGGTGGACGCCACGCAGTCGTTCACCGGCCTGCTCGGCGAGGTCCGGCAGGCGGCGCTGACCGCGTTCGCCCACCAGGAGATCCCGTTCGACTGGATCGTCTCCACGGTCAATCCCGCCCGCGGCAGTCACCATCCGCTCTTCCAGCTCAGCGTCGAGTATCACCGAGCGGACGACGGCTTCCCGGAACTGCCCGGCCTGGAGGTGACGCCGGTCAAGCTGCCCCTGTCGGCCGCCAAACTGGACCTGAGTTGGGACTTCAGCGAACGGACCGGTACCGGTCCGGTGCTGCAGCTCAGCTACGACAACACCAGGTACGGCCGGGAGTTCGTTCTCCGGCTCGGCCGCTGGACAGTCGAAACTCTGGGTGTCGTGGCCCGCGATCCCATGGTCCGCGTCGGTGACCTGCCGTTGAGCGGCGACGACTCAGATGCGCAGGTGCACCGTGCCGCCCATCCTGGCATCGACGTGGGCCTGGTGCGGCGTCTGCGGGAGGTCGCGGCCCGACAACCCGGGAGCCCGGCGATTGTCGCCGACGACGAGACGGTGACCTACGCCGATCTGATCGCCCGCGCGAGCCGGCTCGCCGCTCGGCTCAAGGCCGCGGGAGCCGGGCACGGAACGATCGTGCCGTCGCTGGCGGTCCACGGTGCCGAGGTGGTCACCGCTGTCCTGGCCATTCGTGAATTCGGCGGCGTCTACCTTCCCCTCGATCCGGCCACACCGGTACGCCGGAACACCGAGTTCCTCGAGCAGGTCGCCGCCGGCCTGCTCCTGACCGTTCCGGCCACCCAGGAGGCGGGTCTGGAGCTGGCAGCCGCCGCCGGGCTACCCGAACCGCTCGTCGTCGGCCGCGACGGCGAGGAACCGGGACCATACGAGGAGACGGCGACCGACACCGCGTACATCATCTTCACCTCGGGGTCGACGGGCCGGCCCAAGGGCGCGCTGGTCCGCGCCGACGGCATGATCAACAACATACTCGGTGAGGCCGAGGCCCTGTCGATCACCTGCCGGAACTGATGGCCTCGACCGCGCCGCTGACCTTCGACATCTCGGTCTGGCAAATGATGACTCCGCTGCTGTTCGGTGGAACCGTACGGCCGGTTCCCGACGACGTGGCACGCGGCCCGATGGCCCTGTTCGAGCTGGCCGCCCGAGAACGCTGGACCATGCTGCAGGTGGTGCCCAGCCTCCTCGACGCCGCGCTGGACGACTGGGACGCCGGTAATCCCCGTCCCGGGCTCGCCCTGCGTCGGCTCGCGGTCACCGGCGAGGCGCTGCCGCCGTCGACATGCCGGCGATGGGCCAGCTTCTATCCGGACATACCGTTGGTCAACATGTACGGACCGACGGAGTGCTCCGACGACGTCGCGCATGCGGTGATCCGATCGGACGATCCGGTGCACGGCCCCCGCACCCCCATCGGTCGGGCGACGCGGGGCAGCCGACTGTACGTCCTCGACGAGGATCTGCGGCCGGCGCTGCTAGGTGCCCCCGGGGAGCTCTACGTCGGCGGTATTGTCGTCGGGAAGGGGTACCTGGGCGACGCCCGGCGTACCGCCATGACATTCGTGGCCGACCCGTTCGACCCCCGCCCCGGCAGCCGGATGTATCGCACGGGTGACGTAGTCCGGCGGCGGTCCGACGGCCAGTTGGAGTTCTGTGGCCGCAGCGACCACCAGGTCAAGATCCGGGGCCGACGCATCGAGCTGGGCGAGATCGAGCACACGCTGCGTTCGATCCCGGGTGTCAACGCCGCTGCCGTTGTCGTGCTAGGCCCGCCGGGTGCACACCCACGCCTGGCTAGCCCAGAAGGACCGCCGGTGGTGCGTCGGCGGCGACCCGGGAAACCGAGCTGGCCACGGAGACTAATTAGTACATTTGATCGAAATCGAGGGGTATCGTCCGAAGATGACATCCTCGGAACTGCCTCCAGACCTGTCCGGCTTGAGTCCTCGTCAACGGCAGATCCTGGCCGTGATACGGCAGTGGGTCGAGCGCTACGGGTATCCACCGACGGTGCGGGAGATCGGCGCTGCGGTCGGGCTTGGGTCCCCATCGTCGGTGGCGTACCACCTGAAGGTGCTTCAACAGCGCGGCTTCCTGCGCCGGGCTGCACGTGGGCCACGCGCCGTTGACGCCCGCCCATCGCGACGCCCAGGCGCCTCTGGCGGTCCGGACGTGCGCTCTGTCGTTCAGGTTCCACTGCTGGGCTCGATCGCAGCCGGCGCTCCAATTCTGGCCGAGGAGTACCTCGAGGAAGTCCTGACGTTGCCCAGGAAGCTCGTTGGCCACGGAAAGCTGTTCGCGTTGCAGGTCCGCGGAGATTCAATGATCGAAGCTGGTATCGCGGATGGGGATGTCGTCGTGGTGCGGCAGCAACCGGTCGCTAACAGTGGCGACATTGTTGCCGCGATGATCGACGAGGAGGCCACCGTCAAGGTCTTGCACATCAGCGATGGCGCCGTGAACCTGCTACCCCGCAACCCGCGCTACCCCGTCATCCCCGGTGACCGCGCGACGATTCTCGGCAAGGTGGTCTGTGTGCTGCGTCGTAGCTGAGGTGTCCGCCAGTAGCGTGCGGCGAGAGATCAGTGCTGGGGTGGATACCAACATTAGACGGGGTCTGAGTCCTGATGGAAGGGCAACCACCCGGTAGGGCTCAGCAAGCTCGTTACACACATCCGGATCAGTGCCTCGGTGAGGGCCGGATAGCTAGCGAACGGCCCGAAGTCAGCCTCGAAATCGATTAACATGTTTATTGCCTCCTCCGATGGTTGATGAATCAACCATCGGGCCACCATGTTCGCGAGCCGTTTCTGCACGCCTATCTCATCGGCGATGGCTACACCGAACATGATCGGCACGATCTGATTTAGGCTGCCTACTTGGCTTAGCCACTCGCGGTGGGCATGGGTGAGAACGTGCTCACTCTCCCAGCGGCGTAGCGTGAGCTGGTCAGTGACACTACGGCCCTCGGTCAGCGCGACCAGCGTTGCGGTTTGCACCAACGAGTCAACAGCCTCGATCGCCGCGGCCGTCGGGTTCGAGAGAGCTGTGGTAATCGAAGTCGCTATTTCCGAAGGCGGTAAGGCGTCAGGAGCGAGACCGGGAAGGATGCTACGGACGCGGCTAACGGAGGCATCCAGCGGTGGGATGCCGCAGCAAGCCTGGAACAACTGCCACGTTAAGGCGGACAGTCGCTTCCGCTCCACTGCCAGGTCGAGTGTCCAACGTCGCTTCTGTTGCGACCAAGGATGCCGGCACCCGTCGACCAGTATCTGCAGTGCGTAGATGCTGGCGCTGTGCCAGCCACGAGTTGAGGGGCGCACTCGTTCAGCCGCTTGCCGCACGGCAAAATCGGCGTGTGCCAGACAGGAGTGCAGATCCAGCTGCTCTGCCAAGTTCAAAACCGCCCGATATGCTGTACCAGCATGCCGGGGCGGCAGATCCGGTAGATCAAACTGCTTAATTCGATCATTGAAGGCGCGGAACGTTTCACCCGCTATAATGACCGACGTCCATTGTAGGATCGCAACGTGGTCAGTATCCCCAGGTGTGCGTCGTTGGCTCGCCAGACGCAGACCAGCGAGTCGCTGAGTTAACGCGCGGTCAAAAGTGCGGCGCCGAATCACCGGCTTGTCTGCTGTGGCACCGGGTAGGTGCCAATACGCCCAAGATAGATCGGTGCCAGCGCAAACGGGTGAACCCAATCGGGCCGGATCGTCGCTAACGGCTTCCAGCGCCTCGCGAAACGACTGCTGCTGGCGACACACCGCGACGGGCGAAGACGGATGCACCCGAAGCACACCCGCTCGTAGCGTCTCGTCCAGGGCCGCAGCGCCGATTTCCGGCATCGGCGCAAAAGGGAGAGGTCCGCCTTCGGCGCTCTGGATCACCGGGCTCGTTTCGTGTCCGCCGCGGAGTAGGGTCAGCGCCCCCAGCACTGCGACCATGGGAACAGTGGTCAGCGAGTCAGGATCGAGTTCGGCTGGCGCATCCGAGCCATGAGCCTCAGCGACATGATCCTGGAGTTCTCGTTCCCAGTCAGCTTCAGCTACGGCCACTGCCCTGTTGCGCGCCGACCGCTGCCGGGCGGCGGATCGACGTTGCGCGGCTCTAGGCGTTGCCTCTCTGGATACCTCTAATGAGAACCCATCGTCGCAGCCTCGACAGACATCCATGATCCCGTCGTCAACGTAGTCCTCCATGTCCTCGCGGCAGCGCAGCACCAGCTCAGCGCCGCAACCCTCACACGTAGCACCCGGGACGATGGCGTGGACGCCAGCAGCAGCCGATGCATCGAACAGCCGATATGGCATGCCATGTAGCAAGTACAGATCGGGCAGTGAGTAATGCCAGGGGAACTCTTCCTCGCTGCTCCCAGTTTCAAGATCATGGAACGCCCAGTACTGTCTCCCGAACTCAACAAGATCAGCGGGCGCGTCTCGTACTGGCTCGATGATGAGTCCATCAGCGGAGGCATTATGCACATCATCTGTCATGGTGCTCGAATCCTCGCACGACCAAGACGCGAACCGAAGTCGCGGCTCCTCCCGGGCTGTCGGTGATGAGTGATGCCGTCGGCATCACCAGGGTCGGTGACGCTTACCTACCAGTACGCCGGTGGAAGCACCGCCCTCACGGAGCAGGGCCCGCCTCAACGACGTTTTCCAACGTCCACCCCCCGACCAAGTCGGGCGCGCCGCAGCGGAGAAGGATCTTTGTGTGACGCCGGACGACGAGCAATGATCTCCACCTCCAACCAGTCCGGCCATCGCCCGCTAATGACCGCGCACGGTCATCTCGCGGGTCGCTGAGTCGGAAGTGACCTTCTCGCAGACACTCAGTAACTCAGGGTGATTGAGCAGCCTGATATAGCCCTGGGGCGGCGCGAACGCGCCGAGCTCGGCCTTGAGTTGCTCCAACGGCATTCCCGGATATTCCACAACACGCAAGATCGGAATCGCGTACGCCTGAGGCAGGTCCTGCACGTACGCGAACACGCTCTCACCGTTGCCAACGCGGGCCCGCTCGGCGATGTCAGCGACTCGCTGCGGCGTGTCCACGACAGCCGGACCAAGGTCAATGACGGCGGCGAGACGGGCCACCGGGGCGGTCAGATAGACATACCAGCGCGCCGGCCGGCCCGCCAGGAACCGGCGCCGGAACTCATACCGCTTCTCACCGGACCACATCAGCTCGTAATAGACAGGGTTCAACGACATCATCACTGGCTCGACATCATCGTCGCCAAACAGGCCAGGCTGCACAGGGCTCATCGTCATCCGACCATCCTGTGGGCTGTCCAGTCGCAGGGACGGTTACCCGCGCCGGAGTTCCCAAGTGCGCCCCCAAGAGTAGTCACGAAACGGATCGGGCGGACCCGGGGTAGGACGATCCAAGTAGGCCATGGGTGAGCAGCCCGGCATATGCCTCCGCCCACGGCCAGCACCGCCGCGGGGTGCCGCACACCGGGCAGCGTCCGTCGACCTGCCGGTGCTCGTTCAGGTCCCGCCACCAGCGGCGGACGGTCGCGTCGGCGGGCGTCACCGCCGGCCCCGGCGCTGCGGGGGCGCCCAGTTGCCCTGCCCGACGGAGCCGAGGTAGTCGTATGCGGTCTCGGTGGGCGGGCACGGCCACCCACAACCGCACACAGGGCACCGGTCCACCCGCGGCCAGTGCCCGGTGATGATCCGCCGGGCGGACAGGATCATCCGGGCGCGTAGCTGCGCCGCCGACAGGCCGGCCGGAGTAGGCCGGCCGTGGGCGGCCATCACCGGCGGCGGTTGGCCGGTTGCCGGGCCAGCGGGGTCAGCAACGGCCGCGTATCGAGGAGCACCGTCGGCTGGTCCCACAGCGGGTGGTAGGCGCCGGCCCGCGCCGCGTACCGGGTAGCGGGGCCGACCGCGTCCAGCCGTGCGGGTCGGCGGCGGAGTCTGCGGAATATCCGGATCATGCGCTCCCTCACCCTCGATGGCCCCAGTTACCCGACGCAACGGGGGTAACGCCGGGTAACTGGGGTGTCACATTGAGGATGAGGGTTGGTCTAGTGCTGCTCCAGGTACGCTCCGTGCCACAAATGAATGTCGATGGGCCAACTAGTACGCGGTGTACGAGCTCACGCGGGCGAACCAACCAGCGCGGCTAGGTCGGCCAACTCGGCGGACATGGCCCGCCGTCGCCGCTCCGTAATGCTCTGCACGATGTCCCGCGCGTACCGCTGCTGCCTAAGCCATGCCGGCGCGTACTCTCGCAGTTCCACCAGTGTGTTGGTCGCCTCTGGATACCGCCGCTGCTGCGCATACGCCCACGCCACATCCAAACGATGTCGCTGCCAACTCGACCCCACCGGCGTCGGCCCCGGTGGCACCAGTCTCGCCAACTCAAGGACACGGTCAGGGCTATCGGCGACTGCCGCATTTTCGGCTCGCTGCATCTGCACACGGTGCGTGTCGAAGCCACCCACCATCATCAAATGCCCGGGCTCGGGTCGCCGCTCGCCAATTCGTACCGCCGCGGCATGAGCGGCGTCCACCACTTCGGTGGCAGTATCGGGCTGATTGTCGCGCGCATAGGCGGCAGCGGCACCCATCAGCAGCCACCCCCACGCGGATAGCTCCGCAGGTGTGGCCCGCCGAAACTGCGGCTCGATCTGGTCGGCGGTCGAAATTGCTAGCTCAGTAGCCTCCGCTAGGCGCCCCTGCCGCATCAGCAGCCAGCACATCCCCTGAATCACAGTCGCCCCGACTACACTGTCGCCGGCCCGCTGGGCCGCATCCAACGCCTCGGTAAGGGCTATCTGGGCCAGGTCGCCGGCCCGTAGCTGGATCAGGAAATTGCCGGTGAGGTGACGGCTCCGAGCGAGCAACGCATACGCAGCGGCTCGGTCGGCGTCTGATGCAGCCTCCGCGGTGACCCGAGCATCCAGCAGCAACGACGGCAACGCCGTCAACGTCGCCGCGTAGTCGTTGCTCTGATACAGGCGATCAGCGGTTTCTAGCCGCACCCGAAGCGAATCAAGGGGCAACGGCTCTTCGGTCCGCGGGGGCGAGAGAGCGCCCGCGAGGCCACGCACTGGGGCCACCGCCCGCCGAATCTCCGCCAGCGATAGTGGTCGGTGGTCCGGCTCGTTACGAGCCGCCGCCCGCGACGCGTCCCCGATCAATGCTGTCGTGGGCACCGCCAACGCTCGGGCTAGAGCGTGCAGGGTGTCCAACCGGGCTGAGTCGCGGATTCCCTGCTCTAACTTACGGATGATCTCGACGCTGACGCCTGAGGCTTCCGCGAGCTGCTCTTGCGTGATTTTGCTCTGACGTCTCGTTCGAGCGAGGTGTTCACCGACAGATGCCACGTTGGCCTCCCAGGTTGAGGACTGGGCGGCGGGCCGCCGGCCTCAACCCCGGCGGGCCGCCAGCATCGACGGTACTCCCCGCCTGCACGTCACGCCGTCACCTGCCCGTATGGATGTTCCGGCGCGTCGTGGCGTACGCCCTACCACGGAATGGTGGTTCCGAACAGGTTCGAGCTGTCCGCTATGAAGTAGCGGACATTCAAAACGTCACTGGACGGCCGGCCAGAACCATTCGCCGATATCACTTGTCTACTATGGATACGCTACTAAAATTGTTCCGGCTGATCAGTGATCACGAGCAACGGTGACGGGGGACCTTCGTACTGGGTCGTGGCCCTCGGTCGCGCACCATCGCCGCCCCAGCCGGGCGGATTCATCGACACGCCTACGAGAAGTCTTCCCATCTGTTCGTACGTGTGTTCGACTAGCACGCTCCCGTCAGCACTCAATGGAGGTCTTCGACAGCGCATGAACTATCCCTCCCACCCCCACCGTCGCCGTCGCCCCGCCATGCCACTGGTCGCCCGCGTGGCCAACGCCGCCTACCAGCGCGCAATGACCAGCAAGCGCGAACGCCTACACCAGCAGGAAAACCGGCGCCTCCGACAGGAGAACGCGTGGCTCCGGAACGAGGTCCGGCACTGCCGGGATGCCATCGACGGGATGGGCCACGACATGGAGGTGCGGCGCCAGGACTCGTCCTGGGTGAACTGCTCGCCCAGGCAGGCGCCCGCAGGCGGACGACGGTCGTCGATCAGCGGCACCTGTTGGAGGTTCACCTCCGCGAACAGCTCGCCGCCGAGTTGGAGGAGGCTCGACGTGGGGGCTACGCGAAGGGGTATGCCGACGGGGCCATGCGCCGCAGGACCGACGGTCAAAACTGAGTTCCCCTACCTGTCCCCTACAACGAATCAGGCCCCCTCACCGGAGGGGGCCTGACCTGCATTGCAGGAGATCATATTTAAGTGTCCGAGGGGGGACTTGAACCCCCACGCCCTATACGGGCACTAGCACCTCAAGCTAGCGCGTCTGCCATTCCGCCACCCGGACTTGCCTCGTCCAGCCTACCGTTGATTACCGAAGTGATCTTCTCACCTGTCGGCTACCCGGCGGGCCGCACGAGGAGTTACTGTACACCGCCCGGATGGATCATGCACATCGGCTCTCGGCGGGGGCAATACCGGACAGGAGGCGGGTGGCAATACCGGACAGGAGGGCTGTGGCAGTAGCGTCGGGCACGGCGGGCCGGCAGCATGGCCACGTGTCGTATCCCTCGCCCTCTACCTTGGCCGCGGTGCAGCATCGGGCTCTCGCTCTGCGTCACGCCGGTGACCTGGCCGGCGCGCGTCAACTCCTCACCGACGTGGTGGAGTCGGCCCATCCGCCACCGTACGGCCCTGATCATCCCGAGGTGCTCGGCGCCGCACACCTCCTGGCGCGGCTGCACCGGGAGGGCGGCGACCCGAGCGCCGCCCGTCGGGTGTTGGAGGAGGCCCTCGCGGCGGCCGAGCGTCTCCGGTCGGACGCCGATTCCCTGTTGCTGGCGCTCGTCTTCGAGTTGGCGACCGTAGCGGACGAGCTTGGCAACCGACACGAGGCCCGCCGCAACTTCCACCGGATCTTGACCGCCGGTCCGGCCACGCTCGGCGCCGACCATGCGTCGGTCCGCGCAGCGCGGGCCTACCTCGCCGAGACCGGCCCAGCTGACGGCTCCGGTACCCCGAGCTCTGCGTTCCCCGCGCAGCGCAGCCCGGGGCGTCCGGGGGCCGGGATGGTCGCGGCGCCGCCCTCGGACGTTCGACGGACGCAGCCACCGGTTCCACCGGAGGCCGCGCCGTCTCGACCGGGTCTGTCTCCCAATGATGCCGGCCCTGCGACACCGCAGCGGCCGGCGGCCGGACCGAGGCCGGACGGGCACGGCGGCAGGCGACGGCCCCGACCACACCAGCCTTGGGGACCGCGATCCACGTACGGCACTTCCGACGCCTCCCCCGCACCTGGGGTTCCGGCCGGTGAACCCACGCCGGACCCACCTCGGATGATGGATGACACGGTGGTCGGTCTGCTGCCTGCCACGCCTTCGGCACCGGAGCCGCGGCGGCGCGGCCGGAACCGGACCGCGGTGGTCGCGGTGCTCGCCGCGGCGGGCGTGGCCGCGGTGGCGATCGTCGGCACGGGTGTGGTGATGTTTCTTCGGACCGATCCGGCGGTCGCTCCGCTACCGGAGACGCCGCGGGCGTCGGCGGCGGGAACGCCGAGCGGGGTCCAGAGTGCGCCGCCGCCGACGGAGCTGAGTTTGCGGGATGACCTGACCTCGGTGACTCTCACCTGGACGGATCCGTCCGGCGGCGTTGTTCCGTTCGTGGTTGCCGCCGGTCAGGCAGGGCAGCAGTTGGGGGCGAAGGATCGGGTGGAGCCGGGGCGGACCAGCTACACGCTCAATGGTCTGAGTGCCGGGGTGGACTACTGCTTCACGGTGCTGGCGGTGTATTCCACGGAGACGTTCACCACCTCCGGGCAGGTGTGCACCAATCGCGAGCGGTAACTCGTCCGGAAGTACGCTGCGTGCACAGTGGCGGACGGTACGGGTTCCCCCAACGTTGCCACGCCAAATAGGATGGCACCCGACTTCCGGGAGGGCCGCCGTTTCGGACCCGTCACCTGCGTGAACGATACGGGGAGGCAGTTGGTTGTGGCCACCGTCAACGATGTCGGGACTCCACGCCGCCGGTTTCGTGGTGGGCTGGTCACCATCGCCACTGTGACGGCGCTGCTGGCGGCGATGGGGCTGACTGTGCTCGGGGTGGGCGCCGCTGACAACGCGGTGGCCACCTTCGACGCCAGTTCCTGGCTGTGGAGCAGTGTTCGCGGTGAGTTGGCTCGGGTCAACGGGGTGACGGCGCGGGTGGATACCCGGCTGGAGGTTCCGGGTGCGCGGCAGCATCCGGTGCAGGTCGCCCAGACCGACCGGCTGCTCGTTCTGCGGGATCTGAGCACGGGCCAGGTCAGTTCGCTGGACCTCGCCACGTTGCGGATCCTCGCGACCTCCCCCACCACGCCCGGTCTCGGGGTGAACGTCGTGCTGCACGAGGAGGCGGCCTTCGTGGTGGACGCGGTGCAGGGCGTGGTCCGGCAGCTCGACCCGCGGTCGCTGACACCGATCGGCAACTCGGTCCACTTTCCCCCCGGCATCACCGGTGGCTCATTTGATGGTGCGGGTCGCCTGTGGGTTGCGGTGCCGAGTGAGGGAACCGTCTCGGCGATCAGCGCCGCGCCGCTGCCGTCACCGTCTTCCGCCGCCGAGGGGGGCCTGAACCCAGAGCTGATCGAGACGTACGACATCACCGAACCGCATCACGAGTTGATGGTCTCGGCGCTGGACGACGGGGTGGCGGTGCTCGACCGGACGGCAGGTTCACTGATCATGGTGCGCCAGGGGGATGTGACGCGGACACCGCTGGTGACCTCCGCACCGGCGGTGCTGCCCGCCCGCACCAACGGGTCGGCGGTGCCGGTGACGGTGCCGTCGCAACGACAGGTGCACGTGGTCACCGGCGGAGTGGTCACGAACTTCACGGTGCCCGGCGATGGGGGCGACCTCAGCCCGGCGGTGTGGTGGGCGGGTCGGTTCTACTGTGCCGACGAGGCCACCGGCACCGTGTATGTGCTCGACGAGTCCGGCCGGCTGGTCGAGTCGATGTCCGGCGCACCGGCTGGTCCGCTTGAGCTGGAGGTTCGGGAGAACCACCTGTTCATCAATGCTCCGGACGCGTCGACCGCCCGGGTGGTCGATGACCGGCACCGGATGCGGGAGGTCGACAAGTACGCCAACGATGTGCTGGGGGGTGACCCGCCGCCCGCTCCCCCGCCGCCGCCCCCGCCGCCGAAGAAGCCGAAGGAGAGCCGGCCGGGTCCACCGCAGGCGGTCACCGCGGCGGCCGGGGACGCCCAGGCCCGGGTGAGCTGGCGGGCTGCCGCCGCCAATAACGCCGAGATCATCAAGTACGTGGTGTCTGGCGGTGGGCAGCGCGTCGAGGTCGGCGCCAACCAGCGGGCGGTGGAGATCAAGGGGCTGACCAACGGGGAGACGTACGCGTTCTCGGTGTTCGCGGTCAACGCCAAGGGGGACGGTCCGGCCCGCACCAGTAATCCGGTGACACCGACGGCGGAGGTGCCGGACCCGCCCGCGAGCGCGACCGCCGAGGCACGCCCGGACGGGACGGTCGCGGTGCGCTGGCCGGCGGCGAACGGGCAGGGCAACACGATCAACCGGTACGTGGTGACGGCCACCTCGGCCGGCACGAACTCCCTGGCCGGGGAGGCGACCGGGACAGAGCTGGTGGTGCCGGCGGGCGAGTTGGAGTTCGGCCGGCAGTACGCATTCTCGGTCGTCGCGGTCAATGACAAGGGTGCGGGTTCGACGGCCTCGCCGGTGAGTAACACGGTGGTCCCGTACGCGCCGCCGGGGGAACCGGTGGAGTTGCAGGCCACGACGGTGCCGGAGCAGCCGGGAACAATCGCGGTGCAGTGGGGGCCGGCGGCGGAGAACGGCCGGCCGGTGACGGCGTACCTGGTGGACGTGGGCGGTCAGCAGAGCGAGGTGACCGACACTCGGACGACGGTCGGCGGGCTGGGTGACGGGCAGCAGGTCACGGTCACGGTGCGGGCGGTCAACGAGGCCGGGCCGGGGCCGGAGGCGACGGTCACCGCGCAGACCGTGGCCGTGCCGAAGGTGACGGTGACCGGTTCGTCGGCGACTGCCACCTCGGTGACGGTGAGTTTCACTGTGGATGCCGGTGGCGGCAGGGCGACCTGCGCGCTCAGCACCAGCGGTAAGCCGGCGACGTCCGGCCCGTGTTCCCGGATCACGTTGTCCGGGCTGACGCCGAGCACGGGGTACACGTTCACGGTGACGGCGACGAACGCGGCCGGCCCGGGCAGCGCGACCCGGGCGCAGTCGACCGCGGTGCTGTACGGGACGGCGACCTGCGAAAACGGCGACTCCGGGGACCAGGCTACCTACTGTGACGCCGACGTTGACGGCCGCAACGGTAACGAGGTCTTCTCGGTGCCGCGGCAGGATGACCCCCGGCAGGTCGGGTGGGCCAAGCCGGGCACGCGGTTGAAGGCGTACTGCCGGCAGTCGGGCGAAGAGGTGTACGCCTACGTCTACAACGGGCACAAGGAGAGCACGTGGTGGGTGCAGGTCGACTTCCAGGGGCGCAACTACATTCCGTGGGCCTGGCTGAACCTCGACGGTGGTGACGACATCAACGTTCTGCCAACCTGCTGAACCGACGCCAGGCAAGGAGCACCAGCGTGAGTTCCCCCGAGTTGCTCGGTCAGTCGGAGGTGCAGGGCTTCGCCGCCCTCGCCGCCCGGTTGGCCGAGAACATCAACGCGGTTGTTCTGGGCAAGCCGGAGGTGGTCCGGTTGGCCCTGACGGCCCTCTTCGCGCGGGGTCATGTGCTGCTGGAGGATGTGCCGGGGGTCGGTAAGACGACGCTGGCCCGGGCGGTCGCCGCCACGGTGCAGGGGCAGTGGCGGCGGATCCAGTTCACTCCGGACCTGTTGCCGTCGGACGTGTCCGGGGTGACGATCTACAACCAGGCCAGCCGGGAGTTCGAGTTTCATCCGGGGCCGGTCTTCGCCAACATCGTCATCGCCGACGAGATCAACCGGGCGTCGCCGAAGACCCAGTCGGCGCTGCTGGAGGTGATGGAGGAGCGCACGGTGACCGTGGACGGGGTGCGCCATCCGGTTCCGCAGCCGTTCCTGGTGGTGGCGACGCAGAACCCGGTGGAGATGGATGGCACGTACCGGCTGCCGGAGGCGCAGTTGGACCGGTTCCTGGTGAAGTTGTCGGTCGGCTATCCGGATGAGGCGGTGGAGGTGGAGGTGCTGCGGGGCGCGACGGCGCGTTCTCCCGAGGCGCTGACCCCGGTCACCGACACCGCGACGGTCGAGGAGATGGTGCGGATGGCGCGCCGGGTGCACATCGCCGAGCCGTTGTACGCGTACGCGGTGCGGATCGCCGCGGCGACCCGGGACCATCGGCAGGTTCGGGTGGGGGTGAGCCCGCGTGGGGTGATCGCGTTGACGCGGGCGGCCTGCGCGTACGCGCTGATCGATGGACGGGGTTGGATTATGCCGGAGGATCTGAAGCTGCTCACGGAGCCCGTCTTCGCGCATCGGCTGCTGCTCACCCCGGAGGCGCAGGTGCGGGGGGTAACCCCGACGGAGGTGCTGCGCCAGGCCGTCGCCTCGGTGCCGGTGCCGCTGCCGTCCGGGCAGGCCGCCGCGGTCCGCGGTTGAGCGGTGGGGGTTACTGCCCGGGGGGTCGGGTTGGGTGTTGCTGCCGCTGCCCTGCTGGCGGCGGGCTTCCGGTTCGCGTACCCGGAGTTGGCCTTGTTGGGTGCGGCGGGGGCGACCGCGGGCGGCTACGCGTTGGCGGTAGCCGCGTGGCGGCCCCGGTTGTCGGTGGTCCGCCGGGCCGAACCGGACCGGGTGGGGCGCGGTGAGCCGGCGACGATGACGGTGACCGTCCACAACAGTGGCCAGCTCTCCTCGGCGAACCTGGTCGCCGAGGACCGCTGTGGCGGGCTGCCGGTGCCGGTGCCGGTGTTGCGGCTGCGACCGGGGAAGGACACCACCGCCCGGTACGACGTGCCGACGACCCGCCGCGGTGTGGTGCCGGTGGGGCCGCTGTGGGTGATGCGGCGGGACCCGCTGGGGTTGGTGTCGTTGTCGCGCCCGTACGGCGAGACGGTGCCGGTGTGGGTGCATCCGCGGGTCCATCCGCTGAACGTGGTGCCCACCGGCGCGGGGCGCAGCCTGGATGGTCGGGTGGATTCCGTCCCGCATGGTTCGATCACCTTCGACTCACTGCGGGAGTACGTGGTCGGGGACGAGCTGCGTCGGGTGCACTGGCGGACCAGCGCGCGGGTGGGTGAGCTGATGGTCCGGGAGAACGTGGACACCAGCCTGCCTCGCCTGGTGGTGTTGCTGGACAACCGGGCGGTGGCTCATCCGCGGCGGTCGGCGGGGCTGGCGGAGTCGTTCGAGTCGGCGTGTGAGGCGGCGGCGTCGGTGCTGACCGCCGCGTACCGGGCCGACCTGCCGGTGGTGCTGGTGCTGGTGGCTCCGGAGGAGGAGGCCGACGCGGCGGGTGCTGGGGGGACCGGCCGGGAGCAGGAGGTCGGCGCGGCGGGTGCGCCGGGTGCCGGGGTGGCGGGCCCGCTGGACCGGTTGGCGGCGGCGGGACTTGGTGCCGACACCCTGGACGCCACGCTGACCCGGCTGCGGGGGGATCGTCTCGGTGACACGCTGATCGCGCTCACCGGTCCGGGCGGGCGGGCCACGCTCGGCCGGTTCGGTGCGCTCCGGGGCGCGTACCCGTCGGTGGTTGTCGGGGTCTTCGGGGCGGCGGAGCCGGCACAGTCGCCGACGACCGGCCTGGTGGTGATCGACGCTGTGGACGGGGCCGCGTTCGCCGCCGAGTGGGATCGGGTGCGACGGTGGTGAGGATGTCCGAGCGCGGTGCCCGCCGCGATGCCGGTCTCCCCGCGGGCAGGAGCCGCGGGGTCGCACAGGTGTCCGCACCCGGGTCGTTTCTGACCTCGGAGCTGCCGCTGGCGGTGGTGCTGGTCGTGCTGGTGGCGCTGGCTGGGGTGGTCCTCGGGCGGATGTACGCCGGGGGTCTGCTCCCGCTGCTGGTTGCCGGTGCCGCGACCGGCTCGGTGCTGGTGGGAGTGCTCTGTCGGCGGCTGCCCTCGTGGCTGGTGGCGCCGCTGTCGGTCCTGGGCCTGGCGGCGTGGACGCTGTGGTCGTTGCGGGTCGCCGCTGATCGCGCCGACCTGCCCGGCCCGCTCGTGGAGGTTGCGGGCGAGGCCGCCCGCAACGGTATCCCCCGACTGTTGACCGCCATGATTCCGGTGGAGCCGACGCCGGACACGGTCCTCGTTCCGGTGGTGGCCGCCTGGCTGGCCGGGCTGGCCGCCGGCGAGGTGACGGTGCGGGCGGGTCGGGTGCTGCTCGGGTACCTGCCGCCGGTGCTGCTCTTCGCGGGCGCCGTCTACCTGGTCGGGCCGAACGCCGAGCCGGCGGTCGGGCCGACGCTGGTCTTCGTGGCGGTGGCGGTGGTTGGGCTCGCGTTGCCGGGACGGGTCCGACCGGCCGGTGCGGACCGGATGGCGGGGCTGCCGCCGAAGGCGCGCGCGGCGGCGCGGGTCCGGCTCGTCGGGGCGTCCACCGCCGGTATGGCGGTCGTGGTGGCACTGGCGGTCCTACTCGGTCCAGTGCTGGCCGGCATGATCGGCGGCCGACCGGTTGATCCGCGCCGGTATGTGGAGCCGCCCCGCGTGGACTCGCTGGACGAGAATCCGTTGATCCGCATCTCTGGTTGGGCGCTGTATCCGGAGCAGGAGTTGCTGGACGTGACGACCCTCGCCACCGACGAGGCAGACCCGGCGGGTGCCGGGGCGCGGATCCGGCTGGCGGTGCTCAGTGACTATGACGGGGTTACCTGGCAGGTCGGCGCGACGTACCGCAACGCCGGCCGGATCCTCCCGGCGACGGAACCGGCCCCGGGGAGCATCGTCGAGACGGTCCGCCAGGAGCTCACCGTCGCCGAGTTGACCGGGCGGTTGTTGCCGGCCGTCGCCACCCCGCGGGAGGTGACCGGGGCGCGGGTGGCGTACGACCCGGCGACCGGGACCCTGATCCACCCGGAAGGGCTGGCCCCCGGGCTGCGGTACACGGTGACGTCCGCCCGGGAGCGGCCGGAGGCCAACCTGCTGGCTATCGCGGATGTGCCGGCCGGCGCGGAGGTGGCGCGGGTGCTGCGGGTCGCCGACGGGGTGCCGGAGTCGCTGAGCCAGCTGGCGGAGCAGCTCGGCGAGTCGGCCGGCGCCCCATACCAGCGGGCTGTTGAGGTGGAGCAGTTCCTCGCCGCGCACTACCGGCTGGTTCCGGACTCCCCGAGCGGGCACGCGTACCCGAATCTGGAGTTCTTCCTGTTCGGCCCGCGCGACGCGGGCGGGCAGCGGGGAACGTCGGAGCAGTTCGCGGCGGCGTTCGCGGTGCTGGGCCGGCTGGTGGGGCTACCGACCCGGGTGGTGGTCGGTTTCCGGCCAGCGGGCGACGGGCCGGTACGGGCCGCGGACGCGTACGCCTGGCCGGAGGTGTTGTTCGACGGGCTGGGCTGGGTGCCGTTCGATCCGCTGCCCCAGCCGGACACCGAGCCTCGGCCGGTCGAGGAGGGGTTGCGTCCCCCACCGGACGAGCCGCCGTCGCCGACGCCGACGCCGAGCACGGGGCCGACGGCCACTTCGCAGGCCGCCGGCGCACCGGTGGGGCCGGCGGACGCCGCCGGCGATTCACCGTCGGTGCTGCTGGTCGGGGGTGTTGCGGTCGGGGCTGGGCTGACTCTGGCGGCGATGCTGCTGCTGACGCTGCTGTGGCTACGCGGGGCGCTGAGCCGGGGCCGGCTGGAGCGGGGCTCCCCCGGCGAGCGGGTGGATGGCGCCTGGCGGGAGGTGACCGACGCACTGCGGCTCGCTGGGCAGCCGGCTACCGGTGATCTGGCCGCCACCGAGGTCGCCGTGGTGGCGCGCGACGTGTTGGTGAAAGCCCGCGGGGGCGACGGTGAGCCGCCACCGGTCGCGGCGGTGGGGGTCACCGAGTTGGCGGACCTGCTCAACCGGGTGGCCTTCGCTCCGGGCACGCTCACCGCGCAGCAGGCGGAGCGGGCCGTGGCGATCGCCCGGGCGTATGTCACGGCGCTGCGGGGGGCCCGTCCCTGGTGGCGCCGTCTGCTGTGGCCGGTTCACCCTGGTCCGCTGGTTCGGGACCGGGCGGATCGGCGCCGGCGGAGCGCCCGGACCTGACTGTCGTCCCGGTCAGCCGGCGAACGAGTTTACGGAGCCCGGCCTGCCAGCCATCGGGATCCTCCGCGCGGCGGCGGGCGTACTCGGCGACCTCCGGGTGCGGCAGGATCAGGAACCGTTCCTCGGCGAGCCCGATGACCACCGCGTCGGCCACCTGGTCCGGGGTGAGCACCGTGCCGGAGGCGGCGACGACCCGGGCGGCCAGGTGCCCCGCGGCCAGCCCTTCGGAGAGCATCGGGGTGTCTACTCCCTGTGGGCACAGCGCACTGACCCGGATGCCCCGATCTCGGTAGGTGATGGCGAGCCATTCGGCGAAGGCGACGGCAGCATGTTTCGTGGCGGCGTAGGGCGCGTCCCCCACCGCGGTCAGCACACCCGCGGCCGAACAGGTCATGAGCAGGTGCCCACCGCCCCGGGCGAGCAGCGCCGGCAGCACCGCCCGGGCGGTGTAGACGTGGGAGAGCACGTTGACCCGCCAGGCCCGATCCCAGTCGGTGTCCGGGGCGGCCACTCCCCCGCCGGTAGCCACGCCCGCGTTGGCGCAGAACAGGTCGATCCGCCCGTAGCGTCGCTCGGTCTCGGCGACCAGCGCGTGGACCTGCTCCTCGTCGGTGACGTCCACCTGGACGGGCCGGGCGACGGGGCCGACCGCGTCGGCGACCGCGCGGGCGGCCGTGCGGTCCAGATCCGCTACCACCACGGCCGCCGCTCCCTCTGCCGCGAACCGCCGGGCCAGCGCGGACCCGATCCCCCCGGCCCCGCCGGTGATCACTGCCACCCGGTCGGTGAGGTTCATCGGAGCTCACCCCCGCCCAGCCCGGCCAGCACATCGAGGAGTGCCGCGGCGTCGCCGGCTGCCAGCTCGGGTGTTGGCAGCAGCGCCAGCACGGGGACGTCCACCCCGGCCGCGGCGTACCGCTGCACCTGGGCCCGACACTCCTGGGGGCTGCCGTGCAGGACGAGCGCGTCCACCACCTCGTCCGGCACCGCCGCCCCGGCGCCCCGCCGGTCTCCCGCGGCCCAGGCCGTCCACATCGGGTCGAAGACCTCGGCGCGCCCCAGCCAGCGGTGGAACTCCGCGTACGCCGGGACGGTCAGGTAGCTGGTGATGAGCCGGCGGCCCAGCGCGCGGGCGTACCGGGCGTCCGTGGTCGGGCAGACGAAGATCCGCGCGACGACCTCGAAGCCGGGGCGACGTCGGCCGAGCGCGCCCAGCACCTGCGGCAGGTCGGTGGCGGCGAGCCAGTTGAGGATCACGCCGTCGGCGTCGGCGGCGGCGAGCCGCAGCATGCCGGGGCGCAGCGCGGCGAGCAGCAGCGACGGGGGGACGGCCGGCGGGCGTTCCAGGGTGAAGCGCCGGACGGCGAAGGTGTCGTACGCTCCGTCGACTGTCTCTCCGGCCAGGGCGGCGCGCAGGAAACGGAGCACGTCGCGGGTACGCCGGTACGGCTCGCTGAACTCGCCGGCATTCCAGTCCCGGACGATCACCGGCGAGGAGGCGCCGATGCCGAGGGCGAACCGATCGGGGGCGGTCTCGGCGAGGGCGGCGGCGCTCATCGCGAGCAGAGCCGGTCCGCGGGTGAAGACCGGTGCTATCGCGGTGCCCAGCCGCAGCCGCGGCGCCCAGGCGGCGGCCAGCGCCAGCGGTGTGAAGGCGTCCGCCCCGTTCACCTCGGCCGACCAGGCGTCGGTGAAGCCGACCTGGTCGAGTGCGCGGTAGACCGTGGCGTGGTCGGCCAGCGGGATGCCGCTCAACGGTACCGTCATGCCCCATCGCGTCGTCATCGGTCGATGATGTCCGGCCGGCGGGCGGTGGGCAAGATCTGGTCTGGCCTCCCGGCCCGGTCACCGCGCTACGCTGCGGCTCGTGACTTTCTCCCTCGTCGCCTGCTCCGCTGACGGCCGGCTACACGGAGTGGTCGTGGCCAGCAGGTTCCTCGCGGCCGGGGCGCTGGTGCCCGCCGCGGAGGCCGAGGTGGGCGCGATCGCCACCCAGGCACACGTGAACCTGGCCTACCGGCCGCAGGGCCTGGCGCTGCTACGGACCGGGGTTGGCGCGGCGGGCGTGGTCGCCGGGCTGGTCGCCGCCGACGACGAGCGCGACCATCGCCAGCTCGGTGTCGTGGGTGCGACCGGCCCAGGTGCCGGTTGGACCGGGCCGGCCTGCCGCCCCTGGGCGGGCGGGCAGTCCGGGGATGGCTGGGCTGCGCAGGGCAACATCCTCGCCGGTCCGCAGGTGATCGACGAGGTCCGCGACGGCTGGCTCGGTGGCGGGGGGCTGCCGTTCCCGCAGCGCCTTGTGGCCGCGTTGCGTGCCGGAGACGAGGCGGGTGGGGACCGGCGCGGGCGGCAGAGCGCCGGGCTGCTGGTCGTCAAGCGTGGCGCCGGGTACGCCGGCACCGGCGACATCCTGATCGATCTGCGGGTTGACGACCACCCGGATCCGGTCACCGAGCTGGGCCGGCTTCTCGCCGCCCACACCCGGCTGTTCAGCCGTCCGGACCCGGGCACCCTGCTGGACCTCACCGGGCCGCTCGCGGTCGAGGTGGCCGGCCTGCTCACCGCGCTCGGGCACTCCGCCGATCCGGCGGCTCCGCAGGAGGCACTGGTCGCTTGGGCGGGTCTGGAGAACCTGGAGCGGCGGCTGGTGCCGGGCCGGATCGACCCGGTCGTGCTGGAGCAGTTACGCCGGGCCACCCCGCAGGTTCCCGCGCCCCGCGCCCGACCCGCGTCCTGAGCGAACTGGCGCCGAGCCCAGCAGCACGGCGGTCTCGGGGGCTGATCCGGATGCAACTCCTCCAGCGGAGGTCTCGGAGCCGCACCGGCAGCGTTCAGGGCGCGAAGCTCAGCCAACGGAAGTCGACGGCGGCAACGGTCGCCTGCTCGCCGGGGGTCAACGGCGACCGGCCGGTCGTCTTGCGGATCAGGGTCAGCCGGTCCCAGCCCAGGGCGGCCGGCACCGGATGTCCACCGGTGAGCAGGTCGGCCACCACGGTGGCGGCGGCCGGGGTCAGCCACGGCTGCCGGTCCAGCGCCGCGGCCAGGTCCAGGCCGTGCACCCCCACCTCGACCACCCGGGTACGCAGGAACTCCACCATCGTCATCGCGTCACCGTGCCGGGTGCGGACCAACCGGCCGGGGGGCTGCGCGGCGACCGCGTCGAGCGTGGCCCGCAGGGCCCGGTCCAGGTCGGCGGCGAGTGTCGTGGCATCCAGGGACCGTGCCGCTCGGTGGCCACCTTCGATGCGGTCGGCGTCTATTGGCGGGGTGAACCTGGCCGCGCCGAAGTAGCCGGCGGCGTCAACCTGCACCCGCGGCGGGGCGGGGGCGGCGAGCATCCCGGCGAGCCGACCGACCCCGGCATGCACGTGGGCAAGCAGCTCGCGGACGGTCCACGGCGGGCAGTTGGTGGGCCGCTCCAGGTCGGCCTCGGTCAGATCCCGCAGCTCAGCAGCGAGCTGGACGCATTCGTCCCGAAACGCCGCCCGTACCGGCGTGCGCTCCGGCGGGTTTCCGACGGCCGCTTCCACCATGGTCGGTTCCACCATCGCTCAGCCCGCGTTTCGGGGGATGAGGCGGTACGCACTGACCAGGACCAGGGCCATCACGATGGCCATCGTACCGGCGATCTCGGCGGCACCACCCGCGTAGCCGGCGAAGAGGGGCCGGCGGGCCAACTCGTTCGGGGCGATCTGGGGGAAGTCGGCGAGCCAGGCCAGGGCAAGACCGCCGGCGACGATCGCGAGCAGGCCGCCCGTGCCGAGTAACACGGCGGCGAGCGGGTGCGCGTCGCCGGGGTCGACCCTCGCCCGTTCTCGCTGCATGATCAATAGCACCAGCCCACCGAGCGCCGCCCAGACCCCGACCACCAGGTACGCGGCGATCGCGTCGCTGGGTCGGTGCCATCCGGCGGAGACAGTGGCCACTCCGACGGCGGCGGCGTAGCCGGTGCCGAGCAACGCGCCCAGGACTCGGGCCGTCGGTGGCAGAACGAGGACCAGCGCCACCGCGAACGAGGCGGCGACGGTGGCGTGGCCGCTGGGCAGGCTGTTGCCGGCGAAGATCCGTTGCGGGTCGATGCCGAAGTCAGGGCGGGCGAGGCTGTACTTGAGCGCCTGGGTGGTGAGGTTGGCGCCGACGATGAGCAGGGTTGCGGTGAGCGCGAGCGCGACCCGGCCACGGATCAACGCGATGAACCCGATCACGGCGGTGGCGGTCAGCAGCGCCGCCAGCGACATCGCGTTGAGGATGTGGTTTACCGGTCCGTCGATGCGGTCCTGGCCGATCCGGTTACCGGTGAGGGCAACCGTGTCGAGCCACTGGCCGAGCTCGGTCTGCACGGCGACCCACCACACCCCGATGAGGGCAGCGGTCTGCGCCAGCGCCAGCACGGCCAACCAGACCGCCGTCCCACGCCTCGCCGTGTCGTGCACCCGCACAACCTAACGGCAGGCGACATCGACTGCCCGCATAACCCACGCCATGACGACTTTCACCTGTTCAGCGGAGAACGGCGGAAAGTCGGAGTGTCAGCAGCCGAGACCCCAGATAGTTGACCCATGTCAGATCCGGCCGCCGAACGTTGACGGGGGCCGCGATGCCTGCGCGCCACGTCGGGACTCTGATCGCGGTGGTGGTGACCCTCGGGTGGCTCGTGATCGGCGGTGTGGCCCACTCGTTCCCCGGCCGCCTGGACCAGGTCGAGATCGACAACTTCCAGACGTTTCTGCCCGCTGATGCGGAGTCGCAGCAGGCGCAGCAAGACAGCCGTGACATCACCGGTACGGATGCCACGCCCGCCCTGGTGGTCTACGAGCGTTCGGCCGGGATCACCGTTGATGACCAGGAACGGGCGGACTCAGACCTGACCCGCTTCGGTCAGGTGCGGTGGGTTGTCGGGCCCATCGCGCCCCCCGTCCAGAGCCAGGACGGGCAGGCCCTGCTGGTGGTCGTCCCGATCGACAACGCCGTGGGGCAGGCGGAGAACGACGTCATCGATCAGTTGCGCGCGATCACCGGCGGCGACCAGGGCGGACTGACCATCGAGGTCACCGGCCCGGCCGCCTTACGGGGCGACCTGATCACGGTCTTGGCCGGAGTGGGCGGCGAGCTGCTGGTCGTCACCCTGGGTGCGGTGCTGGTAGTCCTACTGATCATCTACCGTAGTCCGGTCTTGTGGGCGCTTCCGCTGATCGCCGCCGGGCTCTCGTACGTGTTGGCCACGGTCTTCGTCTACTGGCTGGCCGACGCGGATGTGATCAAGCTGAGTGGGGAGTCGCGGGGGATCCTCACCGTGCTCGTCTTCGGCGCGGGCACCGACTATGCGCTGCTGCTCATAGCGCGTTATCGGGAGGAGCTGACCAAAAGGGAACGCCCGGTTGACGCGATGAGGGTGGCGTGGCGCGGCGCCGCCCCGGCGATCATCGCCTCCGGCTCGACGGTCATCCTCGGCCTGCTCGCCCTGCTGTTGTCGGTGCTCAGCTCCACCCGCTCCCTCGGACCGGTCTCCGCCATCGGCATCGCCTGCACGCTGCTGGTGATGCTCACTTTCCTCCCCGCGCTGCTCGTCCTGGGTGGGCGACGGGTGTTCTGGCCGCGGACTCCGCGCCCGCAGCAGCGGGCCGCGACCACCTCGCACCGCCTCTGGACCCCGGTCGCCCGCCTCATCGGCCGGCGAGACCGACTGGTGTGGGTGATCGCCGCCATCGGTCTCGGCATGGCCGCGATCGGGGTCACCCAGCTCGGAAAGCAGGCAATCAACCAGGATGACCTGCTCTTCTCCGGAAACCGGTCGTCGGTCAGCGGGCAGCGTCTACTTGACCAGCACTATCCCGGCGGCACCGGCAGCCCGGCCATCATCGTGACCAACGCGGAGACCGTCGACCAGGTCACCGTCGCAGCCCGTCAGGTGTCGGGAATCGCCTCCGTGGCGCCGGTCACCGCGGCGGGTGGGGCGTCGACCACAGCTGCAGAGGCCGGGGCCGCACCGAAGGTCGTGAACGGACGGGCACAGCTCAACGCGACCATGAGTGACGCACCGGACGGTGACAGCGCTGAGCAGACCCTGCGGCGGCTCCGCACCGCCGTTCATGCGGTGCCCGGCTCCGACTCCGTGGTCGGTGGCTTCACGGCAACAAATGTGGACACGGCCAACGCCGCCGACCGGGATCAGCAGGTTATCTTTCCGGTCGTCCTGGCCGTGATCCTGCTCTGCCTGGCGGTGTTGTTGCGCGCCCTGCTCGCACCGCTACTCCTGGTCCTGACCGTGGTTCTCTCGTTTACCGCCACCGTGGGAATCTGCGTGCTGATCTTCCGGTATCTGCTCAACGTCCCCAAGGTAGATCCGGAGTTCCTCCTGTTCGCATTCGTCTTTCTGGTCGCCCTGGGGGTGGACTACAACGTCTTTCTGATGAGCCGGGTCCGGCAGGAGTCAGAGCGGCTGGGTACCCGACGCGGGGTACTGTCCGCACTCACCGTCACCGGCGGGGTGATCACGTCAGCCGGTGTCGTGCTCGCGGCGACCTTCGCGGCACTGACCGTGCTCCCGGTTCGACTCCTGGTGGAGCTGGGCATCGCCCTTCCGGTCGGGCTTCTCATCGACACCATCGTCGTGCGCTCCCTGCTGGTGCCGGCCCTCACCCATGACATTGGTCGCCGAATCTGGTGGCCGAGCCGGCTCGAGCGAAGTGACGGTGGCCCGGCGGGCACCGGCTGAGGTTGCGATCAGCTTCGTTGACCCCGAACCCGAAAGAGGAAACGCGCGTCACCACGATCGGGAACGAGTAACCAAGTCGATCAGAACAGCGACAAACGCGATGACGAAGAAGCAGATAATGACCGCCATCGGAATTCGGAAGGCGAGGAGCCAGTCACCGGTTCGGTCCAGGCTGGTGAAGAGCGCGGTGCCGACGACGGCGACCCCGAACGCACCCCCAAAGCGCTGCCCCGTCTGCAGCATCCCCCCGGCACTGCCGCCCTGGGCCGGTGGCACGTGCGCCAGGGCCAGGGTCTGGTTCGGAGCAATGACCAACCCGCCCCCGACGCCGGCGGTGACCAGTCCACCGCCCAAGCCGGCCAGGAGCAGGGGCAGGGTGGCCGCGTGCGGGGAGCGTGGATCCGGCAGGAACAGATCTGCGATCAACAGCATGACGAGCCCGACTGCTCCACAGGCCAGCCCCGCGGCGATCAATGGCCGCCCGATCCGTCCGGCCTTGGCGCCAGCGGCCACCGAGCCAAGGGCCGTGCCCAGAGCCAACGGCATGAGAGCGATTCCCGCCACCAACTCGTCGTGCCCCAGACCTTGCTGCAGATACTCCGATACCAGGTAGTAGATGGCCTCGTAGCCGGCGAAGTAGAACGTGGCGATAAATGCGCCCAGGGCAAATGACCGGATCCGGAACAGGCCCAGGTTGAATATCGGCTCGCCGCGGCGGGCATAGGACCGTTCCCAGTAGAAGAAGGCGACCAGCGTCGCCAGGCCGGCCGGCAGGAGCAGCCAGCGGAGCAGCCCCGGCCACTGCTCTCCCTGCATCAGCCACAGCAGCCCCAACCCGCACATCAGTAGGAGGGCACCGATCAGGTCCAGGTCGGGTCGCCTCCCCCGCTCGGCGACGGGAAACAGCCGCCACCCGAAGACGGCGACGACGACCCCAAGCGGAACATTGATCAAAAAGATCCACCGCCAGCCCTGCTCGCCGCCGAGGGTAACCAGGGCGCCGCCGAGTATCGGACCGGCCAGTCGGGAGCTACTGACTCCGACGGCCAGCAGCCCGAGCGGGCGTCCGCGGTCTCGGGGCGAGAACATCCGCTGGACCGTCCCGAACACCTGGGGTAGCGCGACGCCGACGCCAACTCCCTGCGCCAACCGAGCGATGATCAGCCATTTTCCGGAGGGGGCGAAGCCGGAAACCATGCTCGCCACAACGAACACCATGACGCCGGCCACGAATATGTTGCGCCGGCCACGCTGGTCGCCGAACCGGCCGGCCGGCACCAGCGTCAGTCCGAACGTAAGAAAGTAGCCGGAGACCAGCCATTGCTGACCGCTCGGGCTCAGGTCGAACACATTTCGGATCGTCGGCAGAGCGATCACGATCAAGGAGATGTTCAACCCGCCCAGAAACACCGCCAGCAGCCCGACGGTCGCCGCCGACCATGGTCGGACCGGCCGCCCCGACCCGGTCCGGGGCGCTTCCCCCACACCCAGCTCACCCTCGTTCATCCGGCTGTCCGGCACCGGAGAAAACCATCGTGGCCAAACTCCCCGAAGCCCACCATATGGGTGACACCAGCAGACGGCCGGATCATCGGCACCGACTCACCCCAACGTGCGGGCGAAGCGATGGCGTGACACCTGACGTATCCGCCGGCCCTGCGCGCTGCCGCAGCCCGTGCCCGTTACGGGAGCTGGCCAGCTACCCGGCGGTGACCACCGGGAGTCGATTGGCACTCGGCCCATAGAAGGACTCCACTATAGAATCACGATCATGGAGATCCTACGGTTCGCCGCGTTCACCACCGATCCCGCCGGCGGCAATCCGGCTGGTGTGGTGTTGGACGCCACCGGCGCCGACGACGCGGAGATGCAGCACGTCGCGGCCGAGGTCGGGTATTCCGAAACGGCGTTCCTCATGCCCGGCGACGAGGGACAGTTCGCCGTTCGCTACTTCAGCCCGAAGGCGGAGGTCCCGTTCTGCGGCCACGCGACCATTGCGTCCGCCGCGGCGTATGCCGAGCGACACGGCCCAGGGGTGTTGCAGCTGAACACCCGCGCCGGCCCGGTCGAGGTCTCCACCACTGTACGGGCGGACGGCACCATCACCGCGACGCTGGTCAGCGTCGAGCCGCGCACCCAACCGATCGCCGCGGACGACCTCACGGCACTACTCGACGCGTTGCGCTGGAAGTCGGAGGAGCTGGCGACGACGCTGCCAGCACGGGTCGCCTTCGCCGGGGCATGGCACCCGATCATCGCCGCTGGAAGCCGAGCACGCCTGGCTGATCTCGACTATGACATGGCAGCGCTGACCAGCCTGATGGCCGAGCGCGACTGGACCACGATCAATCTGGTGTACCGGGAGTCCGCACAGGTCATCCACGCGCGGAACCCGTTCCCCCCGGGGGGCGTCGTGGAGGACCCCGCCACCGGTGCGGCCGCCGCGGCGCTCGGTGGCTACCTACGCGAGCTCGGCCTGGTCGTGCCCCCCACGACGGTTACCGTGCACCAGGGCCAGGAGATGGGCCGTCCGAGCCTGCTCACCATCGACATCCCTGAAGGGTCCGGAACCGGGATCGCGGTGACCGGCGCCGCGGTGGCCCTGGCCCCGCTCGGAGGTGCCGGTACGGGCGCAGCAACGGATGCGGACGCAGCGACTCGGGGCCGAACCCCGGCATGACCGGAACCGCACTCAGCCCCATGAAGCCGGGCGTTCGGGCGGACAGCGGTCACCGGGGGGCGCGGTGGCGGCTGGGGCCGCCAGGAGGCAGCACGCCACCTGGCCGGCCCAGCACCTCTGGATCCGACGAGCCGGGGGCCATCGGCCCTGACTCCGGCGGCATGCCAGCCGAGCCGGGCGGCGAGTGCTGCGGGATACATCCCCCCGTTGCGCTCCGATTGGAGCTGATCCATCCCGCCGGCAATCCCCGTCCGGGTCCGCGCCCCGTCACCAGATAGCTCTGGAAACGTGCGTTCGGTCTGCGACACTTTCACTAAACACACGTTTCCCAGCGCAGAGTCGATCTTACGCTCACGTTCGGTACTCCTGTCAACACCCGTGTCGCAGGCGCCCGCGGTCTCGACACTGTCGTTTACATCACCAAAGGCAAATGTCACAGTGGACAACCGACCCCGGGGAGCGGGTGTTACCGTCCGGTCTGCCGTCCTTACGCCTTGACGAGCAGCGCTTCTGCGCCGACCGGCCGGAATCCCGCCGCTTGGAACGCACGCACACTGCGGGCGTTGCCCGCGGCCTGCTGCGCCCAGATCGGCTGCCCGGTCGGCACCAGGTGCCGAGCGGCCGTGGCCAGCGCCCGTCCGAGGCCCGCCTCACGTCGCCCCTCGTCAACCTCGATCGCCGCCTCCCAGCGGCCGGCCACGCCCCGGCCGAGGATGACCAATCCCCCGTCGGCGGCCCAGATCCGGATATCGTCCCGGCGCTGGCGTGCCCTGACTTCCCGGGGATGGGCTGCGCCGGCGAGTTCGGTCAGCCGCAGCGGGGGTGCACCCGCCAGCGGGGGCGCGACTGTCAGTAGGTCGATCGCGTCCATGCAACGTCCGGTGCGCTCGAGCAGCGCACCCAGGAACGGTGGATGCATGGTGGCTGCCAGGCGGTCGCAGTCGAGTGCGGCCAGAGTTCCCCGGACCCAACGCGGATCCTCGTCGGTGAAGACCACGGAGTGGGCGGTGAACGCGATCACCCCGGCGTCCCGGTCGCAGGGCTGCGGCAGCACGGTCGTCCCGCCGTCCGGCGGCGGAAAGCGCCCGGCGGCCGCGGCGTCCAGGATCTCGGCCAGCTCACTTCCCATGGTCATTTCCTTCCGACGCTGCGCGACCCAGGCTGGGGACGGTGACCAACCACGCCTCCCCGTGTCAACGGCCAGCGTGCCCGGTCCGGACACACCAGCCGATGATAGAAAGCCTGCTCCAGATGGAGGGGCTTCGCAGCCTGGCCCACGTGGGTGGGGCACAGCGAAGGGCCCCGGACGGGGCCCTTCGTGCTGTCGGCCTACCTCGACCGCGGTCCTTACCAGCGGACCGACCGCCGGCCATTCACCGCTTGTCGTACGCCTCCATCACGCCAACCGGGATGCGTCCGCGGTCCGAAACCTGATACCCGTTGGCCCGCGCCCAGTCCCGGATCTCCTCGTTCCGCGCGCGGGTGGAACGCTGCGCGGTCGCGGCGGCTCCCCGCACCGCCCTGGTGATCCCGCCGTGGCCACTGGCCCTGCCGACGCGCTGACCAACGGCGATATAGGGCGCGAGCGCCTGCCGGAGCGCGGATGCGTTCTCGTCCGATAGTTCGATGGTGTAGGCCCTGCCGTCGAGACCGAACTCAATCGTCTGGTCGGCCTCACCACCGGTTAGGTCGTCAATCAGTTGGGTGATTACCTGTCGCGCCATGCTCGGGTTAGCTCCATTTCACGAGTACGAAGACGAGGACATTAGCATCCAGACAGGGTAGTTGCTAAAGGACCCACACGCGGGTTTCGCACGGCCACCAAATCTTTCCCGTGGGTAGCGGTTACCGCACCCGCCGTGGCTGTTCCTCAGACCACCGATCCGGGAGCCCGACCATCGGCGGCAAACCTTCTGGAAGCGTCTATCCCCGCCCACGCCCCCGCGCCGTGTCGAGAGTCGAGGCCACCAATTGCGGGCACGGCCACTATTATCGTCGCGGCGCGGCCTCGTATTCCCGCCGACACCCCGCCACCGCCGCCAACTCCCGGCCACCGCGGTTCGGCGCCCAACGCGGCACCGAACCCACTTCGGTCCGCCGTCCGGACTGCCCCGGCCACCTCCAGATTACAACCACCCCTTAGATGATTTTCCTATATTGTCCGCTTATGCACTCCCGGTCCCGCCGGTCATCGCCGTCCCGACGGGCCGCCCTGATCAGCCTCTGCACCGCCGCCATGCTGGTGTGGCTCGCGTTCTCCAACCTCGGGGTGGCGTTGCCAACCATCGCCACTGAGCTGAGCGTCAATCTGACCGATATGCAGTGGGCGAACAACGCCCTGAGCATCGCCTGCGGAACCCTCCTGCTGGCCGGCGGTCGCCTCACCGACCTACACGGTCATCGGAAGATGCTGCTGCTCGGCTTGGTGATCTTCGGGGTCGCCGCCCTGGCGACCGCCTTCACGCCCAACCTCGCCGGCCTCATCGCCGGCCGCGCGTTGATGGGCGCTGGTAGCGCACTCATCCTGCCCTCCACGCTGGCGATGATCCCGGCGCTCTTCAAGCGGACCGAGCAGCCCACGGCCTTCGCCGCATGGGCCGCGGCGACCTGGGCCGGGCAGGCAGTCGGACCAGCCGTCGGCGGCACCCTGACCACCCTGCTCGGCTGGCGGTCACTGTTCTGGTTGACCGCACCGGTGGTAGTCGTCTTGTACATCGTGACCAAACGAAACGCACCCGAGGCGCAGAAGGGCCGGGGGCGGGTCGACCTGGTCGGGCTGTTCACCGGGGCCGGGGCCGCACTGTGCCTGCTCTTCGCGCTGACCGAGGGGCAACAGGTCGGCTTCAACGATCCGCTGATCATTGCTCTCTTCGGCGCCACCGCGGCGCTCGCCATGGCGTTCATCTTTGTCGAACTGAGAGTCGCCGACCCGCTGGTGGATCTACGGCTGTTCCGCACCCGCAGCTTTGACGGCGCTCTCATCGTCAACCTGACGATGAACATGTCCTTCGCCGGCGCCCTCTTCGTGCTCTCCCTCTACCTACAGGACGTCCGGGGCTACAGCGCGTTCGCGGCCGGCCTGCTCCTGGTTCCGGCCGCCGGAACGATCCTGATATTCAACGCCGTCGGCGCACGGATCGTCACCCGACACGACGCCCGCTCCCCCTCGGTCTGGGGCCTCGTCCTGGTCGGCGTCGGCAGCCTCGCCATCAGCACCCTGCTGCCCTCCCTGTCGGTGCTCGCGGTGATCCTGGGCCTGCTCATCATCGGTGTCGGGCTGGGCATACTCTCCGTGCCCGTGGCCGACACCATCGTCGGTGGCCCACCGGTCGCCCTCGCCGGCGCCGCGTCCGGGCTCTACAAGACCAGCAGCATGCTGGGGGGTGCGCTCGGCGTCGTCCTGCTCACCGCCGCGACCACCCGCTTCGGTCGGGCCGAGGCCGCCCCGGTGAGCACCGCGGCCGGGCTTACCGAAGCCGAGTCCAGCCAGGTCGTCAACGCGCTGACCAACTCCCAGACGGCGACCGCCGTCCTCGACACGCTGCCAGCGAGCGAACGGAACCTCGTGATCGCGGCCTATCATCAGGCATTCTCGGACGGAGTGTCGACCGCCCTCGTGCTCGGTGGGGTGATCGCGGTGATCGGCGCGGTGCTGGCCGCCTGGATCTGGCCCCGCCAGCGAAAGGGCCGTAGCCCGCGACCACCCCAGCAGACCTGACCGCTCAGCCCAGGTTCTGTCGGCGGACGCTGAGCCCCTTACCCCCGAACTCCTGACAGACGAAAACAGGCTGGCGGGGCTTACTGAGAGCCGGTGCGTAGCGGTAGCCGATCTCGGCGAAGTCGACGATGTCCGCCGGGTTCTCCACCTGAGCGGTCAGCAGCCACCGGGCGAAGGCACCGCGGGCGATCTTGGCGTGCACGACAACGAACCGCGGTTCCCCGGACGTCGGGTTGACGGTCAGGAAGCGGGGGCTGACGAACCGGTCGCGGGGCAGAAACCGGGTGACGGTCCGGTTGTACTCGACGGCGGCCAGATCAATGATGACGCCGGTCGACGGTAGGCACCGGGCAACGGCATCACCCCAGAACTGGTAGAGGTTGGCATACGGCGGGTCCGGTAGGCGATAGCCCATCTCCAGCCGGTACGGCTGGATGCCATCGTCTGGCCGCAGGATGCCGTACAGCCCGGAGAGGATGCGCAACCGACCTTCGGCGTACGCCCGGTCGGCCGGGGTGAGGTCACAGGCGCGGAGCCCGCTGTAGATGTCACCGGCGAAGCTGTCGATCGCTGGTGACTGCCGCTGCGGGTCGGTGCCCCAGTCGGCGAAGAGCCCGTGCGTTCGGTCGGCCAGCTCCGGGGAGAGCGCCATGACGGTGGCGAGCTGCTCCACCGAGAGGGTCTTGAGGTACGCCGCCAGCTCCTCGGCCCGGTCCCGTAGGGCGGGCACGGTGAGGGTCGCGCCGCCCTGGGGCGCCGGTCGCATCGCCTTGGAGGTGTGAATCAGAATGATCATTTTCGCCTCGTGCCGAGATCAAGATCCCCTGAGCATAGCGGCCCGATGGGCACCTCCGCGGCGGCGAACCGGGAGGGCAGGGCCGGCCAGCGGGTTCTCCCGGCCACCGCGCCGCAGCACGCGGCGACACCAGCCGCTTCGTACGCCGACGGGATTCGCCACCAACAACCAGGGCAGCGCGGATGCGAATCCGGGACATACGCACCCCGGTCCACCCTCCAGGTGACAGCAGGCCCGTCGGCGAGATCTCCCTCGTTACTCCGGTTCTAATGTGGGTTCGCCTTCGGCAGTAGCGGCGTTGAGATGACATGACCTTCTGGAGGCAACCGTATGCCGGGAACGAACCTTCAGGAGCGCACGACGACCCCCGCCGCCCCGCCCCGGGTGGTGCAGGCTGCCAACACGGTGACCGCGGTACGCACGATCGGCGCGGTCACGCTCGCGATCGCCGCGGCCGCCACCCGGGAGCCGGTCCTGGCGGTAGCCGCCTATCTTGTGTACTGGGTCGGCGACATGTTGGACGGCTGGACAGCCCGCCGGCTGAACCAGGAGACCCGCTTCGGCGCGGTCTTCGACATCCTGGCCGACCGGCTCTGCTGCGTCCTCTGCATCATCCCACTGCTGCAGGCGCGACCCGAGATGGTGGCTCCTATCGCGGTCTTTCTGCTGCAGTTCGTCGTCGTCGATCTGGTGCTCAGCCTGTCGTTTCTCCGTTTCGGGCTGCTTAGTCCGAACTATTTTTTCCGCGTACACCGTGGTGTCTTTCGGTGGAACTGGTCCCCGGCGGCAAAGGCCGCCAACACCAGCGCGCTGGTGCTGCTCGTGCTCTTCGTGCCGAGCCCAGGGCCAGCGCTCACGCTGGCCCTGGCGGTGACCGTGGTCAAGGTCGTCTCCCTGGTGGTGGTACGGCGGCTGGTTCCGGTCCGCAGGAACGGGGCCGAACCATGATCGAGGCCGGGGTCGCGACCTTCCTGATGGCGCTCGCCTCGGCCTTCATCCCGGCGGTGCCGGTGGAGCCGTACCTCATCGGTGCGGCCGCCGTAACCGGACAGAACGCCGTCCTGCTGGGTGTCACCGCCAGCGCCGGGCAGACCATCGGCAAGGCGCTGATGCTGCTGGGCCTCCGCGGCACCCTCCGCTCCGTGCGGCTGCGCCGCTGGTCACAGCGGCACAGCGCCCGCTTTGCACCACTGCCGGAGCCGGCAGTGGTGACCACGGCGGGAGTGCCGCACGGGACAGGGCCGAGCGATCCGGGTGTCGGCGCTGGGGAGCCTGCGGCCGTGCCGCCCCGAGCGACCGTCCGGACGGTCCTCCGCCGGTCGATCCCCGCCGTGGTCGCGGTGACCCGCCGCTGGAACAACCGACTCATCGCCCTGCTCGACCGGCCGTTCGTGGCGGTACCGGTGGTGTTGCTGAGCGCGGCGGTGGGCCTGCCCCCACTCCTACTGGTCGTCTTCTGCATCAGCGCGAGCCGAATGTCGGTGGGCATGTTCGCGGTCACGTGCTTCGTCGGCCGCACGGCTCGATTCGCCGCGGTCAGCATGTTGCCGCAGCTCGCTCCCGTCCTCGGCTAACGCGTGGGGGCATCCGCGTGGGGGTATCCCCCGTCCGGCGGATCCCCCCACGCCCGCGCTGGTCAGCGCTCACTCCGCACCACGGGCTCCGGCGTCGCCGCCCAGCCGTCGGCGCTGGCGATCGCGCTCAGTCCCGGGCCATCATGGCCGCCGCCTCCCGCTCGACGTCAACGTAGGCCTCACCGGAGACATCCGCGATGACCTGCTTGATCGTGGCACCGGTCAGCTTCCAGGGACGGGCACCGGAGTAGTCATAGGTGACGGGCGCACCGCGGTCCTGGCCGACGTTGAAGCCTTCCCCGGCGAGGGCGAACTTGCCGAGTTGGGTCTGCATCCCCTTGCACTCACCCACCTTCTTCTTGCCGATGAACAGCGAGGCGTTGCCGATGCAGGCACTGGGCTGGTCGGAGCCGGGTGGAGAGATCAACTTCTCCTTCTCGAACGCGACGCCGAGCACCGCCTTTCCCTTCGGCACATCGATGTTCGAGGAGATGACCTGCTCCTTCTCCCCCAGGTAGTTGTAGACGTACTTCAGCTTGCCATCCTTGAGGTAGAGGGCGTGGCCGCCGAAGTTGGAGCCCTGCGCGAAGAGGACACCTTCCGCGTCGGGACCATCGATGACAACGTCGGCCGCCAGGATGTAGGACCGCCCCCGGATGTTGACCGCGACCGCCTCGGGCACCTCCAGCGTGTTCGGATAGTAGACGTAGTGGTCTCGCGGCGGCGCCACCTGCGGTCGCGGCGTGCTGAGCAACTCGGCGATGGGCCGGTCGTCCACCGGGAGACCAAAGAACTTGCCGGCCTCGTGATACCAGAGCGCCGCCAACTCCGCGGCCAGTTCGGGATGCTGGTCGGCCACGTTATGGATCTCGGCGCGGTCGACGTCGGTGTGGTAGAGCGCCCACTGGTCCAGACCAAAGTGACCCCAGTCCGCCGGTGAGCTCGGGTGCAGGGCGTCGACCTTCCAGCCGTCCCGCCACAGCGCCCGCGTACCCAGCATCTGGTAGAACTGGCTTTGCTTGGCGGTCTTGGCCTTCGGCTTTTCGAAGGTGTGTTTGAGGCTGGAGCCCTCCAGTGGCCACTGTTCGAAGCCCTTGACCGTCTCCGGCAACTCGATGCCGAGGCAGTCGTACACCGTGGGCACGATGTCGGTGACGTGCGCGTACTGGTCGCGTAGCTCGCCTTTTGCCTTGATCCCGGCCGGCCAGTGCACGATCATCGGGTCGCAGACTCCACCCTCCCACGCGTCCTGCTTGAACAGCTTGAACGGGGTGTTGAAGGCGAAGGCCCAACCGGTCGAATAGTGGTTGTATGTGCCGGGCGAGCCAAGAATATCGAGCATCTTGATATTCTCGTCGATATTGCTCGGGACACCGTTGAAGAACGTGTTCTCATTGACGGCGCCGTCCGCCCCGCCCTCACCTGACGCTCCGTTGTCTGAGATCACGAAGATGAGGGTGTTGTCCAGCTCTCCGGTGTCCTCGAGGTAGGCGATCAGTCGGCCGATCTCGTGGTCGGCGTAGCTGGAGAAGCCGGCGAAGACCTCCGCCATCCGGATCTGCAGCTTCTTCTCGTCGGCACTGAGCGAATCCCACGGCCGTACGTCGCTCTGGGCGGGCGAGGGTTTGCCGTCCGCGCTGCGTACGTCGCTGAGCGGGTTGATCGGTGAGAGCTCGGTCCCCTTCGGGAGGATCCCCAGCTTGATCTGCTTGGCCAGGATCTTCTCGCGGATCGCCTCGTACCCCAGGTCGAACGTGCCCTTGTACTTGTCGGCCCAGGCCTTCGGTACGTGGTGCGGGGCGTGGTTCGCCCCGGGGCAGAAGTACATGAAGAACGGCCGGTCCGGAGCGACCTGCTTGGCGTCACCGATCATGCCTATCGCCCGGTCAACGAGGTCGGCGGTGAGCAGGTATCCGTCCTTGCCTTCCTTCCACTCGTCAATACTGACCGGGTCGGTGGGCTGGTCGATGAACTGCTGGTCCTGGACGAGGTTCGGGTAGTACTGGTTGGCCTCTCCACCGAGGAAGCCGTAGAAGCGTTCGAAGCCCCGGTGGGTGGGCCAGTTCCGCTTGGAGGAGGCCATGTTGGTCTCGTCTTCGGCGACACAGTGCCACTTGCCCAGCGCGTAGGTGTTGTAGCCCCGGTCGCTGAGGATCTCCCCGATAAGAGCTGCCTCCCCGGGGATGTGCCCGTTCATCCCCGGGAATCCCTGGGTCGCCTCGGCAACGCAGGACATGCCGACGGTGGTGTGGTTGCGCCCGCTCAGCAGCGCGGCCCGGGTGGGCGAGCAGAGCGCGGTGGTGTGGAACTGGGTGTACTTCAGTCCGTTGTTGGCGAGCTTGCTCATGTTCGGCATCTCGATGGGCCCACCGAAGAAGTCCCAGGAGCCGAAGCCCGTGTCGTCCCAGACCAGGAACAACACGTTCGGCGCGCCTTTCGGCGCCTGGGGTTGGGCATAGGGGTCCCAGTCCGGTGTCGAGTCCTTGGCGCCCAGGTTGATAACGCCCTTGAATGCTTTACTCATGAACGACTTCCCCTTCTCCCGCGCCAAGGGCGGGAACGCGACCTGCCCGTACTTTCCCGATCAGCTCTTCGCGGTGTCGGATGGTGCCACCTGGCCGGTGACCAACATTCGGATGCTCACCAGGAGAACCCAGGCGGGGAAGATGAGCGTGAACCAGAGATTCTGGTTGGTGAAGATCAAGAGCAGCACGGCCAAAATGTAGGTCAGCATCCAGAGCCACTTCGGCATCAGGCGGGTCTTCATCCCCACCGTTCCGAGCGCGAACATGAACACCGCCGCCATACGTACCGCGTAGATCCCACTCGCCTCGAGCATGATCGAGCGACCAAACCCGACCGTCTCGGTACCCAAGGACTGGGACCCGCCTTCGGGAACACCCTCCACAATGGCGCCCGCCACCACGACAGCGACGAATATCATGGCCAGGAAGAGAACCCCGCTCCCGATGAGCAGAGTGGAGAAGAACCAGTCTCCCAAATTGCCCATGTACTCGCGCACCACGCCCATGAACCAGAGGAAGAAGATTCCGGCGAACGGGATCAGGAACAGCGCCACCCGCATCCGGCCAGCTTCTTGCCGTACCCACTCCACATCGGCGAAAGGCTCCTTCGGGAGCGCCGACCGAAGCAGTATGATACTGATGGCGAAGACCACGGCGAAAAGTATGCCCGCGATCGCTACCCCGCGCGGATTTCGGAGCGCCCGAAACGTTTCTTGATCAGAACTCTTGCCCATTGGCAACACCCTTCACCAGCCGTTTCAACGGTCCCATGGAATGCGCACCCCTCCTTTTCTCGTTCTACCAGAGAACGGGGCGCCCAGTGGCCGGAATGCGTCCGGCCACGAGCGGGGTTCGGAAGTGCAGCCTCATGCCCGCCCCGGACCGCCGATTCCCTGCCGGTCCGGCACCACGGCCCGGTCGTGGTCGACCTTGCCCCCGAAGCTCGCGGCAAGGGTCTGGTCCAGCCGGTCCAGCTCGGCGTCCACCGCCGCTCGCCGGTCGGCCGGAAGCACCTCGCGAAGGTCTTCGAGCATGGCGCGGAGCCGCCGCAGCACCTGGACGGAGCTGGCCCCGTACTCGCGGATCTCGGTGACCGCGAGCGTGAGGTAGTCCTCCCACGTCCGGCCGGGCACAGTCAGCCGTGGCTGGCCGGATTCGTCGCAGTACCGCATCGTGCCGAGGGGCTGCGCCCCGATCATCCGGAGCAGCTCCTCCAGGTAGTCCATCATCTGCACCGCTGTTGTCGGATCGTTGACGGCCGAGGAGAGCGCCCGCGCCGCGCTGTCCACCAGAATCCGTACCGGAAAGGCCGGATCACGCTCGATGGTCCGCTCGATCCCCAGGGCCACCATGGCGTGGATCTGCTTGGTGGAGTCACCCGACGGCCTCGTCCCGAATATCTCCATCACCGGTTGCCCGGCGATGATGTAGTCGCCGGCCGCCACCTTTGACCGGAGCTGACAGCCGTGCTGGCTGGCCCAGCGGACCAGGGCTGCCTCATTCAACGCCTGCACCGACCCGGATCGTTGGGCCTGAAGCACCAGAGTTGGTTCCCCGGCCGGCTCCTCCCTGGTCACCACCGACCCGCCCGACTGGTCGCGCGCCGCCATCAGCTTCCGGGCCGTCTTGGTCACGTCGGCCGCGACCGCCACCGGTCGGAGTTGATGCACCAGATGGTTGAGGAAGACCACGAAGAGCACAAAGCTAACGATGAGGAGAATCCCCGAGATGCCGACACCGAGCGGCGGGATCTCCGCTGACCCACCAAGAGCCAGGAGCGTGAAGGCGAAGGAGACCGTCCCGAGGATAAACGTCACGACGGCCAGGTGGAATCGGTCCCGGTACAACAACCGCAGGTAGCGCGGAAAACTGTCGGCATGGAGTTCGAGCACGACCACGCTCACGGCCACCACAAATCCGGCCAGCACCCCCGCGACCTCGACCACGATCGTGAGGAGTTCCTGTGCCGCGGACGGCTCGAACTCCCACGCCGACGGCAGGGTGATGACGGCGTCAATCTCGCGGACCACGAGGGCGAGCAGCCCTCCCACCACCAACCCCAGCAGCGGGAAGAACCACATGCTTCCCACCAGGTTCTGGCGAATTCGGAAGAACTTTGCCCACAGCATCATCGCACTCCTCACCGCTTCGGGTAGGGACCCGACCGGAGCTGCTGACGACCCGCCGCCGAACCGCATAAGGGCAACCCGTGTCTGCGGTTGTCCGCTGCGGGCCGGAACCAGCCCCGGGGCCAAGCGGCTGTCGTCTGTGAGCCTTACACACGTTCTGGTTCGGCTCCGGCGGAACCGTCAATCCGCGCTGCGGTGAACCGCCGTTGCGCGCAACGAGTCGACCCCGCGCCACCGGCGTCGGTGCGTTTGGCGATTCCCGCGGCGAGGTATCGCATCGGTGCCAGACTGTGAAGCACAGAGTAAAAGGGGGGTCCGGCTCCCTCCCGACCCGGACCACACCGAGTGCGGAGGCAGGGGTGGCGGAGGAGACGGAGACCCGCTGGCGGCGCCGGTACGCCGAGCTGTTGCAGGAGCTGCGCATCGCGCAGATGGGGGTGCAGATCCTCTTCGCCTTCCTGCTCGCCCTCCCGTTCAGCTCCGCGTTCGGCGAGACCAACACCTTCCAGCGGACGCTCTACATCATCTCGTTCCTCTCCACCGCCGCCGCGGCGGTGGCGACCATCGCCCCGGTGGCGTTCCACCGGGCGCTGTTCCGGCAGGGGCGTGGCCCGGAACTGGCCCGCTTCACCCACTCGATGACCACCACCGGCTTGTTGCTGTTGATCCTGGCCGTGATCGTCGCGGTGCTCCTCATCACGGATTTCGTCCTCGCGCTGCCGATCGCGCTCGCGCTGACCGGCCTGACCCTGCTCTGGCTGCTGCTGCTCTGGGTGCTCGTGCCGATCGGCCGCAGTCGGACCGGCAGCGACTCCGGTACTACCGGATGACGCACCGGAAGCCGAGGTGGCAGGTCGAGGTGTCGATCGCTTCGCCCTGCCGGGCCGCCGGCCGATACCGCATGCAGTAGTTGGGGGCGCACAGGTGGGATCCGCCCTTGATGACATGGCGAGGAATGACCGCGTTCGGTCCGTCGGCGGTGACCGGCGTCGTACAGCACGCCTTGGCCGACGGGTCGGCGGGGTACGTGAAGACGTCCCGGGTCCATTCCCAGACGTTGCCGGCCATGTCGTAGAGGCGGTGACCGTTGGGCGGGAAGGCTCCCACCGGGGAGGTTCCCGCGTACCCGTCGAGGAGCAGGTTCTGCCAGGGAAACGCGCCCTGCCAGGTGTTGGCCATCAGCTTGCCCTCGGGGGCGAACTCGTTGCCCCAGGTGAAGGCGGCACCATCGAGCCCGCCACGGGCGGCGAGTTCCCACTCGGACTCGGTCGGGAGTTCCTTGCCGGCCCAGGTCGCGAAGGCCACCGCGTCGGAGTACGCGACGTGGGTGACCGGATGCAGGTCTCTGCCGTCGATGGTGCTACCTGGCCCCTCGGGCTGACGCCAGGTCGCGCCCGGTGTCCACGACCACCAGTTGCGGTAGTCGGCGAGGCTGACCGGCCCGGAGGCCTTGTGAAACACGAGGGAGCCCGGGACGAGCAGCTCCGGGTCGGCGTCGGGATAGTCCGCCGCCGTCGGTGCCACCTCGGCCATCGTCACGTGCCCGGTCTCCCGGACGAATCGGGCGAAATCTCCGACGGTCACCAGGTACTGATCGATCCAGAATCCATCGACCTCAACCCATCGGACGGGCCCCTCTTCTGGGTAGAAATCGATTGATCCCATGCGAAACTGACCGCCCGGAATCCAGACCATCTCTGGTCCCGGGCGGGTGGTCGCTGGGGGGCTGAGCGCTTCGTGCACCACGCCCCTCACCCTAAACCAGCCAAAGCATGACAACTTGACGATTATCCGAACACCTGGATGAGCACGGTGTTGCCGGGCGGAAATCCACCAGCGCCACCGAGATAGGCGATCGCGCCGATTTAGACCTGCTTTGTCCGGCTATCTGAGCCAAGCTGGGGGCGAGTCATCCCATCGGGTGTTCTCACAGTCACCGGTGAGGAATGAGGCACATGACGGGCACGACGGAGCACGCGAGCCGGGCGTTGCTGGCCGTGGGCGGCCTGGTCCGCCAGGCCGAGGTCGCCCCCGACGGCCGGGCCCTCTACCAGGTCGGCGGGCGGGAGGCGGATGCCTTCTATCGAGACCGATGGTCGTACGACAAGGTGGTGCGCTCCACCCATGGCGTGAACTGCACCGGTTCGTGCTCCTGGAAGGTGTACGTCCGCGACGGCATCATCACCTGGGAACAGCAGCAGACCGACTACCCGAGTGTCGGCCCGGATCGGCCGGAGTACGAGCCGCGGGGCTGCCCACGGGGGGCAGCGTTCTCCTGGTACACCTACTCGCCGACGCGGGTGCGCTACCCGTACGCCCGGGGTGTGCTGATGGAGATGTACCGCGAAGCCCGGCAGCGACTGGGTGATCCAATCGCGGCGTGGGCCGAGATTCAGGCCGATCCGCGACGGCGACGTCGGTACCAACAGGCGCGGGGCAAGGGCGGCCTGGTCCGGATCTCCTGGGATGAGGCGCTGGAGCTGGTCGCCGCGGCGCATGTGCACACCATCGCCGAGTACGGACCGGATCGGATCGCCGGCTTCTCCCCCATCCCGGCGATGTCGATGGTGTCGCACGCGGTGGGAGCGCGGTTCCTGTCGCTGATCGGCGGATCGATGCTGTCGTTCTACGACTGGTACGCGGACCTACCGGTGGCGTCCCCGCAGATGTTCGGCGACCAGACCGACGTGCCGGAGTCCGGGGACTGGTGGGACGCCTCCTACTTCATCATGTGGGGCTCCAACGTGCCGGTGACCCGCACCCCGGATGCGCACTGGATGGCCGAGGCGCGCTACCGGGGCCAGAAGGTCGTGGTGGTCAGCCCGGACTTCGCCGACAACGTCAAGTTCGCCGACGAGTGGATGCCCGCCCAGCCCGGCACCGACGGGGCGCTGGCGATGGCGATGGGGCACGTCATCCTCAAGGAGTTCTTCGTCGACTGGAACACACCCCGGTTCTTCGACTACGTGCGCCGCTTCACGGACCTGCCGTACCTGGTCGGCCTGGAGCCGGCGGCCGACGGCGGCTACCGTCCGGGGAAGTTCGTCACCGCCGCCGACCTGGGGGAAGACGACAAGGAAGCGGCCTTCCGGCCGGTGCTGTGGGATTCCGTAACGGACGGGCCAGCGGTGCCGAACGGATCGCTCGGGGACCGCTACCGCGAGACCGGCGTCGGCCGGTGGAACCTGGAGCTGGGCGAGATCGTGCCCCGGCTGAGCTGTACCGGCGGCGAGGCGGTGCAGGTGGTGCTGCCCCGGTTTGACACCGACCAGCCGGCGGTGCTGCGACGCGGCGTGCCCACCGCCCGGGTCGGCGAACGGCTGGTCACCACCGTGTTCGACCTGATGCTCGCCCAGTACGGCGTCGCCCGTCCCGGCCTACCCGGTAGCTGGCCGACCGGGTACGACGACGCGGCCGAGCCGTACACACCGGCGTGGCAGGAGCCGATCACGGGCGTACCGGCGGCGCAGGTGGCCCGGGTGGCCCGGGAGTTCGCGGACAACGCCGAGCGCTCCGGTGGCCGTTCGATGATCGTGATGGGGGCCGGGACGAACCACTGGTTCCACTCCGACACCACCTACCGGGCGATGCTGGCGCTGACCACGCTGACCGGCTGCCAGGGGGTCAACGGCGGCGGGTGGGCACACTACGTGGGGCAGGAGAAGTGCCGGCCGGTGACCGGCTGGCAGCAGCTCGCGTTCGCGCTGGACTGGGTCCGGCCGCCCCGGCAGATGATCGGCACCGCCTTCTGGTACGTCCACACCGACCAGTGGCGCTACGACACGTACTCCGCCGACGCCCTCGCCGCTCCCACCGGCACCGGCGCCTTCGCCGGCAAGCACACCATCGACCTGTTGGCGCAGTCGACCCGGCTGGGCTGGATGCCGTCGATGCCCACCTTCGACCGTAACCCGCTTGATCTCGCCGACGAGGCGCTGGCCGCGAACCCCGACGACCCGGCGCGCTACGTCGCCGACGCACTGGTCGATGGCCGACTCGGCTTCGCCGGCACCGACCCGGACGCCCCGGAGAACTGGCCCCGGGTGTTGACGGTGTGGCGGGCGAACCTGCTCGGCTCCTCCAGCAAGGGCAACGAGTACTTCCTGCGTCACCTGCTCGGCACCGAGTCGAACCTGCGGGCGGAGCAGGCTCCGGCCGACAGTCGCCCGGCCGATGTCGTGTGGCGCGACGAGGCCCCGGAGGGAAAGCTCGACCTGCTGCTGAGCCTCGACTTCCGGATGACCTCGACCACGCTCTTCTCCGACGTGGTGCTACCGGCGGCCACCTGGTACGAGAAACATGATCTCAGCACCACCGACATGCACCCGTTCGTGAACGCCTTCACCCCGGCGATCAACCCACCGTGGCAGACCCGCACCGACTTCACCGCCTTCCACGGGATCGCCAAGGCCTTCTCCGCCCTGGCCCGCCGGCATCTCGGGGTGCGCAAGGACCTGGTCGCGACGGCACTACTGCACGACACCCCGGATGCGATGGCTACCCCGGGCGGGGTGGTGCGCGACTGGAAAACCGGCGACGCGCCCGCGGTGCCGGGCAAGACGATGCCGAAGTTCGTGGTCGTGGAGCGGGACTACGGTGCGGTCGCCGACCAGATGGCCGCTCTCGGCCCCCTCCTGGACCGGCTGGGCACCACGAACAAGGCGGTCACCGTCGATGTCAACCGGGAGATCGACTACCTGCGGCGGGTCAACGGCGCGGTGCGGGGTGGCGCAGCCGACGGCCGGCCCCGGCTGGACACCGACATTCGGGCGTGTGAGGCCATCCTGGCGCTGTCGGGCACCACGAACGGCCGCATCGCCACCGAGGGCTTCCGCTTCCTGGAACGGCGTACCGGTCAACGCCTGGCGGACCTCGCCGCCGAGGCGGAGGGGAAGCAGATCACGTTCGCGGACACCCAGTCCCGCCCGGTTCCGGTGATCACGAGTCCGGAGTGGTCGGGCAGTGAGCACGGTGGTCGCCGGTACTCGGCGTTCACGATCAACACGGAGCGGCTGAAGCCGTGGCACACGTTGACCGGGCGGCAGCACTTCTTCCTGGACCACGACTGGATCCATGAGACGGGCGAGGCGCTGCCGATCTTCCGGCCACCGTTGGACATCCACCGGCTCTTCGGCGAGCCGCGGCTCGGCATCAACGGAGAGTTGGAGATCACCGTACGGTATCTGACCCCGCACTCGAAGTGGGCTATCCACTCGGAGTACCAGGACAACCTGCTCATGCTGACGCTGTCCCGCGGTGGGCCGACGATGTGGATGAGTGAGGCGGACGCGGCGAAGATCGGGGTACGGGACAACGAGTGGATCGAGGCGGTCAACCGCAACGGTGTGCTGGTGTGCCGGGCGGTGGTCAGCTACAAGATGCCCGAGGGCACCGTCTACGTCTACCACGCGCAGGAACGGGTGATAGACGTGCCGAAGGCGCAGCTCAACGGCCGCCGCGGTGGGATACACAACTCGCTGACCCGGCTGCTGGTCAAACCCACCCACCTGATCGGCGGATACGCGCAGTTCGCCTTCGCGTTCAACTATCTCGGGCCGACCGGCAACCAGCGCGACGAGGTGACGGTGGTCCGACGCCGTGCGCAGGAGGTGCGGTACTGATGCGGGTGATGGCGCAGATGGCGATGGTCATGAACCTGGACAAGTGCATCGGGTGTCATACCTGCTCGGTGACCTGCAAGCAGGCGTGGACCAACCGATCCGGGGTGGAGTACGTCTGGTTCAACAACGTGGAGACCCGCCCCGGCCAGGGCTACCCGCGCACCTACGAGAACCAGCAGCGCTGGCAGGGCGGCTGGGTGCGCACCCGCTCCGGGCGGCTCAAGCCCCGCTCCGGCGGGCGCCTGAAGCGGATGTTCACGATCTTCGCCAACCCGAAGTTGCCCTCCATGCAGGACTACTACGAGCCCTGGACCTACGACTACGAGCACCTGATCACCGCGCCGTCCAGCGACGACATCCCGGTCGCCCGGCCGAAGTCCCTGCTCACCGGCGAGGACATGAAGATCACCTGGAGTGCGAACTGGGACGACTCCCTGGCCGGCGGAAACGAGATCACGGCGGGTGATCCGGTGTTGGCGAAGGTGTCCGAGCAGGTACGACAGGAGTACGAGAAGACTTTCATGTTCTTCCTGCCCCGGATCTGTGAACACTGCCTCAACCCGTCCTGCGCCGCGTCCTGTCCCTCCGGGGCGATCTACAAACGCAGCGAGGACGGCATCGTGCTGGTCGATCAGGACCGCTGCCGCGGCTGGCGGATGTGCATCACCGGCTGCCCGTACAAGAAGGTGTACTTCAACCACCGCACCGGCAAGGCGGAGAAGTGCACGTTCTGTTTCCCCCGCATCGAGATCGGCCAGCCCACGATCTGCTCCGAGACCTGCGTCGGCCGGCTGCGCTACCTCGGCCTCCTGCTCTACGACAGCGACCGGGTGGCCGAGGCCGCCGCCACCGAAGCCGAAGAGGATCTCTACGCGGCGCAACGCTCGGTCTTCCTCGACCCCCACGACCCCGCCGTCGTGTCCGCCGCGCGGGCGGGCGGGATACCCGAGGACTGGATCGAGGCCGCCCAGCAGTCCCCGATCTGGGACCTGATCATGAAGTACGAGGTGGCACTGCCACTGCACCCGGAGTATCGGACCATGCCGATGGTCTGGTACATCCCACCCCTGTCCCCCGTGGTGGACGTGCTGCGCGACACCGGCCACGACGGTGAGGAGGCCGGCAACCTCTTCGGCGCGATCGACGCTCTCCGCATCCCCGTCGACTACCTCGCGGAGCTCTTCACCGCCGGCGATCCGGCACCCGTTCGCGCGGCGCTCGGCCGGCTCGCCGCCATGCGTGCCTACCAACGCCGCGGCAACCTCGGTGAGACACCGGACGACGCCATCCCCGCCAGCGTCGGCATGACCACCGACGAGATGGACGACATGTACCGCCTCCTGGCGGTCGCCAAGTACGAGCAGCGCTACGTCATCCCCGCCGCCCACGCCGAGGACGCCCACCGGCTGGAAAAGATCGCCACCGAGTGCTCCCTGGACTACGAGGGCGGCCCCGGGATGAGCGGCGGCGGACCCTACGGACAGGGCCCCTTCGGGGAATCCTCCGGCACGCCCGTACCGATCCAGGTGGAGACCTTCGACGCGCAACGCAGCCGGCAGCGGGCCGACTCCCTGACCGAGGCCGGCGACCGGGCCCAGCGGACCAACCTGATCGACGCCGGTGGTGCGGGCAGCCGGACCGGCGCCCGGCCCCAGAAGGATCCGGCCGGCGAGGGCGGCGACGTGACCAGCCCCGGCGTCCTCGACATCAACCGGGACCAGCCATGACGACCGGACCGACGACCTGGCGGCCCGTCGCCGCCCGCGCCGCCTCGTTACTGCTGCGCTACCCCGACGAGGAGGTCCTCGCCGCGCTGCCGATCATCCGGGCCGCCCTCGACGCACTCCCGGATGCCGTGGCGAAGCCCCTCCGACAGGTGCTGACCCATCGGGAGGCAACCGCCCCGGGCGAGCTGCGCGCCGCGTACGTGCAGCTGTTCGACTTCCGCCGCCGGTGCTGTCTGCACCTGAGCTACTACACCTGTGGCGACACCCGCCGCCGCGGGGAGGCGCTCGTCGGCTTCGCCGCCGCGTACAAGGCCGCCGGCCTGGTGGTGGTGGATGGCGAGTTGCCCGACTACCTGCCGGCGCTGCTCGACCTCGCCGCCGAGGACGACAGCGGATGGCGGCTGCTGCACGACAACCGGGTCGGCCTCGACCTGCTCGCCGAGTCGCTGGGCAAGGAGGAGTCCCCGTACCGGCACGCGGTCGAGGCGATCCGGGTCATGCTGCCCGCCCCGCGCCCCGCCGACCTCGCCGCCGCGCTCCGGCTGGCCCGCACCGGCCCGCCGGTCGAAGAGGTTGGTCTCGAACCGTACGGACTCGTCGACACCACCGGGGGGCGCAGATGAACACGGTGCACGTGCTGCTCTGGGTGGTCTACCCGTACCTGGCCATCACGATCCTGATCGGAGGGCTGATCTGGCGCTATCGCTACGACAAGTTCGGCTGGACGACCCGCTCCACCCAGCTGTACGAGACCGCCTTGTTGCGCTGGGGCAGCCCGCTGTTCCACTTCGGCGTACTCATGGTGCTGATCGGACATGTGGTCGGCCTCCTCATCCCCAAGTCCTGGACCGAGGCCGTCGGCATCACCGAGCACAACTACCACTTCATGGCCGTCTTCATCGGCACCGTCGCCGGCTTCTGCACCCTCGCCGGAATGGTCATCCTGATCGCCCGCCGCCGCTTCACCGGCCCCGTCTTCGCCGCCACCACCCGCAACGACAAAGCGATGTACGCGTTTCTCGCGGCCGTCATCGTGCTGGGACTCTGGAACACGGTGCGGGGCAACATCACCGACGGGGGCTACGACTACCGCGCGAACCTCTCGCCCTGGTTTCGGTCGTTGTTCTATTTCAGCCCCGATCCCGAACTCATGACCAGCGTGCCGATCGGCTTCCAACTCCACGTCGTGGCCGCGTTCGCCCTCTTCGCGTTCTGGCCGTTCACCCGGCTGGTGCACGCCTTCAGCGCGCCGATCGGCTACGTCACCCGGCCGTACGTCGTCTACCGCAGCTACGGGACCCGATCGCGCCCAGCTCGGCCGGGCTGGGAAGGGCCGCCGACGCTGCCAACCCGCTCCTCGTCCCGAAGCCGACGGTGACGAGTTCCGCGCAGAATCCAGGACCTTCGGCCCTGATCTGGGCTGTTGTCTGCCTGTTCGCTGGAATCAGGTCACGTTTCCACAGACTCACTCGGGGGCGAGCCGAGGAAATCGCGGCCTTCACGCCGATCGATACCAAGGAGTGGTCTTGCTCTCGCAATCCTCAGCAGCAGTGGTTACGGCGACCCTGCCCGCTGTGCAGGCGCACGGTGAAGCGATCACCAGCCGGTTCTACCAGCGAATGTTCGAGGCCCATCCGGAGCTACTGAACATCTTCAACAAGGGCAACCAGGCCACCGGGGAGCAGCCGGCCGCGCTCGCCGCCTCCGTGGTCGCCTACGCCGAGCACCTCGTCGACGGCGGCGACGAGAAGTCGTGGGAGCTGATCCTGCGCCGGATCGCCCACAAACACGCCTCGCTCGGGATCACCGCCACCCAGTACACGATCGTCGGCCGCCACCTGCTCGCCGCGGTCGGCGAGGTGCTCGGTGCGGCCGTGACCGACGAGGTCGCAGCGGCCTGGGACGAGGTGTACTGGCTGCTCGCCTGCGAGCTGATCGCCCGGGAGGCCCGGCTCTACACCCAGGCCGGGGTGGGCGAGGACGGGTCGGTGTGGCGGCACTGGCAGGTCGTGGAGTGCATTCAGGAGACCGCGGATGTCATCTCCTTCCGCCTGGTCCCCGCCGACGGTGGCCCGCTACCCACCTTCACGCCCGGGCAGTACGTCTCCGTCGCGGTCGACCTGGACGGCGGGGGGCAGCAGATCCGGCAGTACAGCCTCTCCGGCCGACCCGGCGAAACCTACTGGCAGATCACCGTCAAGCGGGTACGCGCCACCGGCGACGCCCCCGAAGGCGTGGTCTCGACCCTCCTGCACGACCGGGTGACCGCCGGTGACACGCTCCGCCTCAGCCCCCCGTTCGGCGAGGTCAACGCGGTCGGGGATGGGGGTCCGCTGGTGCTGGTCAGCGCCGGCATCGGCCTCACCCCGGCGATGTCGGCCCTGCACCACCTGGCCGCGACCGAGACCGACCGGGAGGTGGTGCTGGTGCACGCCGACCGCAGCGCCGCCGCCCACGCCCGCCGCCACGAACTCCCCGATCTGGCGGAGCAGTTGCCGAACCTGTCGGTGCTGCTGTGGTACGAGGATGCCGCCGACGGCGAGTTGGACCGGCTGAAGGCGGAGGTCACCGCCGGCCAGCTGGACCCGAGCCGGGTCCCGCTACCGACCGGAGCTGACATCCACCTCTGCGGGCCGGTGCCGTTCATGTACCAGGTCCGCGCCGAACTCCTCCGCCGGGGCGTGCCGAAGGACCGGATCTGCTACGACGTCTTCGGCCCGGGAATGCTGCGCGACTGACTCCCTCGGGCTGATCCCATGGTGGGATCCTGACGGGCTGACCCCATGGCCGCGCGGCCATGGGGTCAGCCCGTCAGGAGACCAACACCAGCGTGCCGAACACCAGGACCGAGCAGGCGATCTCGATCATGCCGACCGGGGCGGGACGCAGCGCCCGGCCGGGCAGCAGCCACGCCCGGACCACCAACACCAGGAAGACCGGGGCAAGCCCGACGTCGAGCAGGGTCGCCACGACGAGCGCCACCAGGTGGAAGCCGATGGACAGGCGCCGGTAGGAAGTGCTGCCGCGCTCCCGGATCATGGTCTTGACGTAGCAGACGGTGCCAGTGAGGTAGAGCAACAACACCACGAAGGCCGGGACAACCCGCTCCGGCGACACCCCCGCGACCGTGGCCACGACAAAGATCAGCAGGCAGCTCTGCAGCACCGAGGCGAGGTCGTTGAGCAGGGCCCGCTCGCGCCGGCGCCAGGCGTACCCGGCGTTGACCGCCAGCAGCGCCGCAAAGGCCGGGGCATACCAGAGCACAGCCGGCCGAACAATCACCACCGCCAGCGCCAACGGCGCCGCGACCAGGGCGTAGAGCCGGATCTGGGCAAGGTAGCGACGCGGTCGACGGCTCTTGATGGCCTGGAAGACGTAGTAGGAGAGCAGGTAGCCGGTCAACCAGGCGCCGAGCAGCGGCAGCTGCGGCCAGCCCGGTCCGACCACGGCGACCCCGACCAGGTACGGCAGGAGCAGCATCGCCCAGGCGCCGTGCTGCGGCGGCAGATAGCGGCGGAGCAGCCGCTGGCGGTTGACGGGCCGGCGGGCGGTGGCGGAGCCGGTGGTCCCGGGTGCCGTCGGCGACTGGGTGCTCATACCGGCCGGGTGGCGTCAGTCGGGAGAGAGAGCCGCACCACGCAGGCGGTGGGCGCGCCGAACGGCTCCAGCACGGCGTCGCTCGCCGGGGCGCCCGCCTGTTCCAGCGCGCCCCGGACGACGCCGAGGTGCAGCCCGCAGATGGCATCCGGATTCTGACTCACCAGCTCGAGGAAGGGACAGGTGTGCAGGTGGATCTCGGTGTGCCCGTCCGCCGTCTGCTTCAGGTCCGGGTCGAAGCCCAGGCCGCGCAGGACCGCTATGGCGGTGTCGACCGGTTTCTCCCCTCGGGGTGTCGCCGCCGCGAGATGCCGCCCCCAGTCGTGGCCGGCGCTGGCGGCCTCGGCCCGGGCATCGCCCCGGCTCTGCCGAGACAGGTGATCGAGCAGGGCCGCGGTGAGGGCGCGGTACGGCGCCGGCGCGGGGGCCTCCTCGGGCACCGTCCGGTAGCGCCAGGCCGGCCGTCCCGGCTGGCCCCCGCTGGCGCGGGCCTTGACCAGCAGACCGGCGTTGACGAGCCGGTCGAGGTGGCTGCGGGCGGTGGAGGGGTGCAGGCCGGTCCGCGCGCTGATCTCGGCGATGGTGAGGCCACCTTCCGCAGCGCGGGTCAGTTCCAGGATTGACGCCCGGCTGACGGTGCCGAGCGCCCGATGCCGGGTGGTGTCGATGGCCTGCCCGGTCGGCCCGATGTTCACGGTTGTCACGCCTGACAATGTTACAACGTCAAACATCGTCAAAACCCGGCGGCGAATCCGCCTCCAGCGCCACCGCCTGCGCGGCACCACCGTGGGTGGGGGCCGGGAAGCCGGGACGGGGTAGCTGGGGGCCAGGGGCCGGGAAGCCGGGACGGGCGGCGGGCTACGGTCGGAGGATCCGACGCGCGGAGAGGTGGTCCGGTGCGGCTACTCAGCTGGTTGTCCGAGTCCGTTGACGAGCGGCCGGGCGCGGTCCAGATCAACGACCGGGGCGTGTCCTGGGTTGAGCTGCGGCGGCTCGCCGCGGCCGTCGCCGACGACCTGCACGGCCTGGACCGGGTGGCTGTCGAGGCCAGCACAGATCTGGCGACGGTGGCCGGTGTCGCCGGGGCGCTGCTGGCGGGCGCGGCGGTCGTGCCGGTGCCGCCGGACGCCGGGCCGCGGGAACGGGACCACATCCTGCGCGACTCGGGCGCCGAGGCGGTACTGGTGCCAGCACCCGGGCAACGTCGGGGGGATTACCCCGACCGGCCCCTTATCCCGGTCAACCTCACCCGCCGGGCGGACAGCAGCCGCCCGGAGCCCGACCCCGCCGGCCCCGCGCTGATCCTCTACACCAGCGGCACCACCGGGGCGCCGAAGGGGGTGGTGCTCTCCCGCCAGGCCATCGCCGCCTGCCTGGACGGGCTCGCCGACGCCTGGGGCTGGACCCCGGACGATCTGCTGGTGCACGGCCTGCCCCTGTTTCACGTGCACGGCCTGGTCCTCGGTGCGCTCGGCCCACTGCGGCTGGGCAGCCGACTGCACCACGTGGGCCGACCCACCCCGGAGCGGTACGCGGGCGCGGCCGGCTCGCTCTATTTCGGGGTGCCGACCATCTGGTCCCGGATCGCCGCCGTGCCGGCGGCCGCCCGGGCTCTGCGCTCGGCCCGGCTGCTGGTTTCGGGCAGCGCCGCCCTACCCACGGCCGTCGGCACCGGTCTCGCCACGCTGACCGGCCGCCGTGTCGTGCAGCGGTACGGCATGACCGAGACGTTGATCACGGTCAGCGCCCGCGCCGACGGTCCGCACCGGCCGGACGCGGTGGGGCTGCCGCTACCCGGGGTGCGTACCCGCCTGGTTGACGACGACGGTGCTCCGTTGCCCACCGATGGGGAGACGATGGGCGAGTTGCAGGTGCGCGGCCCCACTCTCTTCGACGGGTACCTGCACCGGCCGGAGGCCGATGCGGCCAGCCGCACCTCCGACGGGTGGTTCCGCACCGGCGACGTGGCCACGATTGGTCCGGACGGCTGGCATCGGATCGTCGGCCGGGCCGCCACCGACCTGATCAAGAGTGGCGGCTATCGGATCGGGGCCGGCGAGGTGGAGGATGCGCTGCTGGCCCATCCAGGGGTCCGGGAGGCCGCCGTGGTCGGCATCCCCGACTCCGACCTCGGCCAGCAGGTGACGGCGTACGTGGTGAGCGACGGCGTAGCGGAGTCGGAGTTGATCGACTTCGTGGCCCGGCAGCTGTCGGTACACAAACGACCGCGGCAGGTGCGGCGGGTTGACGCCCTACCCCGCAACGCGCTGGGCAAAGTGCAGAAGTCTCGCCTGCCGGAGTGATCGGTGGCACCTGCCGGGCCCAGAATTCGATCTGGTTGAGGTGCGGAAGCCACTCCTGACGCCACTCAGATCAAATAAACGACACATTAAGATCGCTAATCTCAGCGCGATAAACAGAATTGACATACATGTAAACAATAAGTTAACTTAACCGTGAGAGCGCTCTCGTGATCCCACCGCCACCACCCCCTGGAGGAGGTCACGCGAATGAGCCGCAAGCTGAGCGCGCTGATGGGGCTCGCCCTCGGCACCTGTCTCGTTGTCACCGCCACCCCCGCCGCCGCCCACCCGACCGTCGTCCCACTCGCGGGCGCGTCCGCCACCTCAACGAACCCCACCACGCCGGCCGCCGCACCGGCGATGCTCCCCGCCGGCCAACTCGACGCACTGCACCGAGACCTCGGCCTGACCGCCGAGGAGGTGGCCGCGCGACTCGCCGTTGACGCCACCGCGTCGTCGATCGAGCCGCTGATGCGGGCCAAGCTGGCCGAGGCGTACGCCGGAATCTGGGTCACCGCCGACGGACGCACCACGGTGGTCGGGTTGACCGACCCCACGCTCGCCGACACGGTTCGCGCGGCCGGGGCGAAGCCCCGGATCGTGACCCGCAGCCTCGCCGAGCTGCGAGGGCTCACCACCAAGCTGGACCGGCGGGCAGCACTCGCCGGCGCCGCGGTACATGCCTGGCAGATCGCTCTGCCCAGCAACACGGTGTCGATTGAGACCAGCAACGCCGCGGCGGCCACCACGTTCGCCCGCGCGGCAGGGCTGCCCGACGACGCGGTATCGGTGGTGGCCAGCACCGAGGCCTACCGCCCGCTCTACGACATCCGCGGCGGCGACCAGTACGTCATCAACAGCCGCCTCATCTGCTCGATTGGCTTCGCGGTCGCTGGCGGGTTCGTCACCGCCGGACACTGCGGCAACGTCGGCGAGCCCACCACCGGTTCCGGGGCCGCACAGGGGGTCATCCGGGGCTCCTCGTTCCCCGGCGACGACCTCGGCTGGATCGAGACCAACGCCAACTGGATCCCCCGACCCTGGGTGTCCACCTACGACGGCAATGTGGTCACGGTGACCGGCTCGCAGGAAGCCGCGGTCGGTGCCGCGGTCTGTCGGTCTGGCCGGACCACCGGTTGGCAGTGCGGCACCATCACCGCCAAGAACGTCACCGTCAACTACTCCGCCGGACCCGTCTACGGGATGGTCCGCAGCACCGCCTGCGCCCAGCCCGGCGACTCCGGCGGGTCCTTCGTCGCCGGCTCCCAGGCACAGGGCGTCACCTCGGGTGGCTCGGGCAACTGCACCACCGGTGGCAGCACCGTCTACCAGCCGGTCAACGAGATCTTGTCCCGCTACGGACTGTCACTGACCACGTCTGGCGGCGGATCAACCCACCGGATCATCGGGCTCGCCGACAAGTGCGTGGACGTGCCGGGTGCCAACGGGGCCGACGGCCAGTACCTGAACCTGTGGCACTGCAACGGCACCAACGCCCAGGACTGGACCTTCCCGGGCGATGGAACGATCCGGGCGTTCGGCCTCTGCATGGACGTGGCCTGGGGATCGGTCCAGAACGGCGCTGTGGTGCAACTGGCCTACTGCAGCGGCAACCCGGCCCAGCAGTGGGTGCTCACCAGCGCGGGAGAACTCGTCAACCCCCAGGCGAACAAGTGCCTTGATGTCAAGAACGCAAACAGCGCCGACGGTGCTCGGCTGCAGATCTACCAGTGCCACGGTGGGGCCAATCAGCAGTGGCGCCTCGGATGAGGAAGTCCGTACTCCAGTTCGCAGATATGGCGACCGGTGGACGATAGGAGCGCGGAACCGCGGTGAACGCGCCTGCGTTCACCGCAGTTCCGCGTGGGGGAATCACGGTGGTGATGCCCCGGTCACTTGACCGAGATCTGTCCCAGCCGATCGATGTCGTCGCGCAGCGTGGCACGTACCGTCGTCCACGTGTCGTCGCCGGGATAGAGCGTGCTGCGTAGGTACGCCGCGGTGAGCTGCTGGACGAGGGCGACTCGCTCGGGACTTTCGTCGGTCGTTTCCGTGACGGTGTAACCGGCGATTCCGCCCAGGGAGTGCTCCGCCCCATACAGGGTGAGCAGGCTCTTGGGGCCGGGGCTCAGGTGGTACGGATCGGTGAACCAGTCCGGCCCACGCACGGAGAGCGGCGACTGGTCCTTGTCCCCCGCGACCACGAGCGCCGGCGTTGTCATCTCCACGAAGCTCGGGCTCATGAAGGGGAAGTGCTCGGCCGCGAAGGGACTCAGGTCGGCCCCGCCGGTGCCGGTCGTGGAGAGCAGCACACCGGCGGTGACTCGCGGGTCGGACATGTTCTCGCCGGGAAGGCCATCAGCTCCGAGGACCCGCGCGCCCAGCAGCATGCCCACCGTCTGTCCACCCCAGGAGTGTCCAACCGCGGCGATCCGGCTACGGTCGAGTCGTCCGGCGAGACCGGGAACAGCGGCTTCGATGAGGTCGAGGTGGTCGAGCGTGCGCTTCAGGTCGGCGACGCGGAAGCGCCAGATCTCCGGGTGTCGGGGATCGTCGGGCGCGATGTTCAGCGTGCGGGAGTCGAGGTGGGTGGGCTGGGCCACCACAAAGCCATGCGCTGCCCAGTAGTCGACCAGCGGGGCGTATGCCCGCATCGACTTGCCGAAGCCGTGCGAGAAGATGATGATTGGCAGTTCGCGTCCAGCCACGGGGGCCGAGATCCGGATCTGCAGGTCCTCGCCACGGTCCGCGGCCGGCAGGGTCACCGGGCTGACCGAGACGATCGGGCTGGGCGCTCCTGCCGCTACGTCGCTGTTGAACATGGATGAAGCTCCTTGAAGTGCTGGGTGAGGCGCATACGTGGACCTGAGCGATCGGTCCGACACACAAGCAAGCGGAACACTGTTCCGCCTGCCCTGCAACAATACGGAACCCGGCTCCGTATACCATTGATTGTGATGGAGGTAACAGCATCGTGAGCGCATCCGACCACGGGCCGCAGACGTCCACGCGGAAGCGGGCCGATGCCCGACGCAACGAGCGGAGCCTGCTCGACGCGGCGGCCGCCGCCTTTCTCGCCGCCGGCGTAGACGTGCCGGTACGCGAGATCGCCGCCCGGGCCGGGGTGGGTGTCGGCACGATCTACCGCCACTTCCCGACGCGCGCCGACCTCGTCATCGCCGTCTACCGACACCAGGTCGAAGCCGCCGCCGAGGCCGGCCCGACGCTGCTGGCGACGAGCGACACCCCGTCCGCCGCCCTCGCGCAGTGGATCGACCTCTTCGTCGACTTCCTGGTCACCAAGCACGGCCTCGCCGAAGCGCTCCAGTCCGACGACACCGCCTTCGAGGCGCTGCACGCCTACTTCCTCGACCGCCTCGTCCCCGTGTGCACCCGGCTACTCGACGCCGCGGCCGCCGCAGGGGAGGTACGCCCCGACGTGGCGGCCTACGAACTCATGCGCGGCGTGGGCAACCTGTGCATCGGCGCCGGCCGGGACCCCCACTACGACGCGCGCCGCCTGGTCAAGCTCCTCATCGCCGGACTGCGCCCCTGACCTGGTCACTCCCGCCCACAACCGCACCGCGGCATGCTCCGTCCCGCGAGTGCGCCCTGGCTCAGGTGCCGGCCGACACACCGGCCTCGGGCGCCGCCGAGACCTGGATAGGCCGGCTCCGTACTGACGACGGCGCGTCGCGCGTCGGGCACCCCCTCAAAGCATGCTCCAGTATTCACGAATAATACTTCCCCTGTTAACTCCGTCGAGCCGTGGCCACGATGCTGCATTCGTGTCTTCGGGTGCCTATATTGGCGAGCAGCACACCGGACAACGACGGGATAGTGATCATGGCGCAGGCGGCCCAGCCCAGGGCGACCGACGGGGCGAAGGGGTGGACCTTCCTGACCAATCACGCGCATGTACTGCTGGCCATCGCCCGAGAGCCGACGACGCGACTGCGCGATGTCGCCACCGCGGTCGGCATCACCGAACGCGCCGCGCAGGCCATCGTCGCCGACCTGGAAGCCGCCGGCTACCTGCACCGAGAGCGGGTTGGCCGGCGTAATGCGTACACCATCAACCCCACCGGTGCATTCCGGCACCCGGCCGAGGCCGACCACCGCATCGGCGAACTGATCGACCTGTTCACCGACGCACCGAACCCCTGACCCCTCGCCCCCACACCTGCCCGTTTCATCCCTCGCCCACCGCCCGGCCCAGACCCGAGGAGCACGTACGAGATGAGGATCGGGGTCTCCGGGACGCACGGGACCGGAAAGACGACACTGGTCGAGGCGCTGTGCGCTCGATTGCCGGGCCATGTGGCGGTGGACGAGCCGTACTACCTGCTCGAGGAGGAGGGGTACGAGTTCCAGTACCCACCGTCGCCAGCGGACCACCGGATGCTGATGACACGATCGGCCCGAAGTCTCTGCTCGCCGCCGTCGCCGTCCGCCACGATCTTCGACCGCACCCCGTTGGACTACCTGGCGTACCTGGTGGCGACCGGCGCGGACCCGTCGGAGGAGGCGGGTCAGGCGCCCCTCCGAGCCGCCTTCACCCACCTCGACCTGCTGGTCATCACGGTGATCACACCCGAGACGGAACGACTGCTCCCCGGAGCGCAATGGCCCGGCCTCCGGGCACAGATGAACGACGCACTGCTGGAACTCGTCTACGCCGACCCGCTCGACGCCTGGCCGGACACCCCGGTGCTGGAACTCGGCGGCCCGCTGGACGGCAGAGCCGACCTGGTCCTCGACGCCGTCGCGCAACTCGGCTAACCGAGATCGGGAGCGGCGCCGACCGCCAACGACCCGGAAACCCATTCGGGTGTGCAGGGCCAGGCTGGCGACGTTCTCCGGGAAGACGCCGGACTGGATGGTCCAGATCCCGGCCCTCGGACCACGGATCATCCCGTAGGCACCTTGCTAACGTCTATCGAACCCACGCCTGCGGACCGACCCGCATACAGACTGACTCACTTGCAGGCTGATTCGAGAAATGTCAACCTAGACGAATGCCGAAGCAAGGGACACCACTCCCCCACACCGTCCTGGGCGGCGACACCCCCTGCTGCCCGCCCCTGGCGCAGCAGCGCGTTCCCGCGGAAGTCGCCACCGCACTCGCTCCGGCGTTCAAGGCGCTCGGGGACCCGGTGCGGCTCCAGCTCATGTCAATGATCGCTTCAGCCGAGAACGGCGAGGCGTGCGTGTGCGACCTGACTCCCGCTTTCGACCTGAGCGGGCCAACGATCTCGCACCACCTCCGGACCCTGCGCGAAGCGGGGCTCGTGGACGCCGAACGGCGGGGCACCTGGGTCTACTACCGGGCCCGGAAGGCCGTCCTCAGCCAACTGGCGGCGCTACTCGCGAGCGGCGGTGGGACGACGGCCCCGTAGGCCGACAGCACCACCTCACACAGCTCGGCGCCACCACCACCTCCACCCGACAACGCCGTCACCCAGTCGCGAAACCCCCGCTACCAGAGTCGACAAACTTGTCACACTCGTCTCATCCGGGCATGAACACCCTTCAGATGAGGAGCAGCCATCGTGCGCGACTGGAGCCACCTGGTACCAGGCTGGGCACTGTTCCTCACCTTTCTGACGTGCTTCGTCGGAATCGCGGTGCTGGGTGCGCTCCTGCTGCACGGGCGAGCCAGGCGGACGTTCAGCGCCGAGCCGAAATGGCTGAACCTCATCACGCACACCATCATGATCACCGGCACCTTCTACGCGCTCCTGCTCGCCCTGACCGCCTTCTCCGCGTACGGGACCTACACCCAGGCCGGCCTCGCGGTCGCTACCGAGGCGGCGGACCTGAGCGCCCTCTACCGCACGGTGTCCAAGCATCCCGAGCCCGCCCGAACTCAACTTCAGGGCCTGCTACACGCCCATGTCGACTTCATGGTCGACGAAGCCTGGCCCGCCTACCAGCGAGGACACAGCGCGGATGGCGAGCTCAAGGCAGAGAACAACGTCCACGACGTGTTGCTGACGTTCAATCCAGAGTCAGCGAAGGACGGGCAGCTCAACAGTCTCGCCCTGGCGGAGCTGGAAAAGTGGAGCGAAGCGCGCCAACTCCGCTACACCTACACCACCGCCGCACTTCCGACGACGCTGTGGTTCGCACTCCTGTTCGGCGCACTGGTCGTCATTCTGCTGTCCTGCCTGATCCCCACCCGGACCCGACGCGCTCTCATGATTCTCGTATGCGCCGTCGCCACCATGATCAGCCTTCTCCTCTTCGTGGTCGAGGGCATTGACGAGCCCTTCCGAGGGTCGATGATCGTTTCTGTTGATCCCTATCTCAAAGCCGGCCAAACATTCAACTAACCCCCACGCAACGACCTCACCGACGCAGTCGAGACCTGCGGCCAGCTGGAGTCGTTGTACAGGCCGTGGTCGGACGCGGCCGGTTGGCGGAGAGACAGAGGGTAGGGGTAGGGGTCGGTGGAGAGTTTCTGGACCGGCACGGTCGCGAACGTGCGAGGAAGCGGGGTCCGGCCCGCGATTCTGTCGGGGCTGTTCGCGGTGCCGCTGATGGTGGCGATCATGCTGGGCACAACCTCGGTCGGCGCGGCACCCGTGCTCGCGCAGAGCGTTCCGGCGGCGGCAGCAAGCCCACCTGGTACCGGCCTGGCCTGGGGCGACAACGCCGATAGCCAGTTAGGCGATGGGACCACCACCAACAGCAGCACCCCCGTGGCGGTGGACCTGCCGGCCGGCACCACGATCACCGCCATCGCCGCCGGCCAGGGCCACAGTTTGGCGGTGACCTCCGGCGGCACCGTGCTGGCTTGGGGCGCCAACAGCTCCGGCCAGTTGGGCGACGGGACCACCACCCCCAGCAGCACCCCCGTGGCGGTGGACCTGCCGGCCGGCACCACCATCACCGCCATCGCCGCCGGCGACCGCCACAGTCTGGCGCTGACCTCCACCGGCACCGTACTGGCCTGGGGCCACAGCCTCACCGGCCAGTTAGGCGATGGAACCACCACCAACAGCAGCACCCCTGTCGCGGTGGACCTGCCGGTCGGCACCACCATCACCGCCGTAGCCGCCGGCAACGCCCACAGTCTGGCGCTGACCTCCACCGGCGCCATGCTGGCCTGGGGCGCCAACAGCTCCGGCCAGCTGGGCGACGGGACCACCACCCCCAGCAGCACCCCCATAGCGGTGGACCTGCCGGCCGGCACCACCATCACCGCCATCGCCGCCAGTAGCAGCAGCCACAGTCTGGCGGTAACCTCCACTGGCACCATGCTGGCCTGGGGCGCCAATTTCACCGGCCAACTGGGCAATGGGACCACCACCCCCAGCAGCACCCCCGTTGCAGTAGACCTGCCGGCCGGCACCACCATCACCGCCATCGCCGCCGGCCAGGGCCACAGTCTGGCGCTGACCTCCACCGGCGCCATGCTGGCCTGGGGCGGCAACGGTTCCGGCCAGCTGGGCGACGGGAGCACCACCACCAGCAACACCCCGATAGCGGTGGATCTGCCGGCCGACACCACCATCACCGCCGTCGCCGCCGGGGCCGGCCACAGCCTGGCGCTGACCTCCACCGGCACCATACTGGCCTGGGGCTACAACGCCTCAGGCCAGCTGGGCGACGGGACCAACAGCAACAGCAGCACCCCTGTTGCGGTGGACCTGCCAGCCGACACCACCACCACCGCCGTCACCGGCGGCAGCTTCCACAGTCTGGCTATCGTCCCGTCAGCACCAACATCGACCACGACCCTGCAGGTGTCCCCACCGAACCCGACACCGGATCAACCCGTCACACTCACCGCTACCGCGACCTGCACCGGCAGCACCCCCACCGGAACCGTGACCTTCCTCGACGGCACGACGGTCCTGGGCACGGAACCCCTGTCCGGCAGTCCCACCGCCACCGCAACCCTCACCGTCACCCACCTGGCACCCGGCACACACCACATCCAGGCGCGCTACAACGGCGACAGCAACTGCCCAGCCTCAACATCCAACTCCACGACAGTCACCGTCCCAGAGCCCACCGTCCCAAAACCCACCATCCCCGTAACCGGCACCAGTCTGCCCACCATCCTCACCGCCGGAATCCTGCTCACCCTCACCGGCACGGCCCTGACCCTTGCCACCCGCCGACGCCGACCAACACGCAGGGCCTGAGGACCATCCGTGTCGGTCCGGCATCTTCACGCAGCGCGATGTCGGCGTCGAGGTAGCCGGCCGTCACGGTCGCGCATGATCAGACGCGGTACGCGCATACCGGCAGCGGCAGTGCCGCGGGGTTGGCAGCGAACAGCTCCGCGGCTGTCCGACGTTCTCTGGTTACCGATAACGGCCGAGGCTGGTGCGATAGGTCGCGAAGGTCCACACATGCCCCTGGGCTGACGACATGACCTTCATCGACGGGTCAGCGGTTGGCGTGGTGTCCGCCCACGGGTGCGGCAGGGCTGGCAAACGGGCCAGCCCTGGAAGCATGTCGGCGCCCGTGACACGGGAAGGTACCCTAACTGGCCGGTCGCAGGTTCCTGCCCGCACCCCTCTCCACCAACCCTCAGGAGGGCAACACATGACAGACCTACCGCCGAGTCAGCACCCCTCTCCGGCACCGAACCCGATGCCGGGCTACCCGCCGTATCCGCCCCATGGGTACGTCGCGCCATTCAACACCTATGCGATTCTCGCTTTGGTCTTCGGCGCGATGGTGTTCCCGCCGTTGGGTATCTACTTTGCTAAGAAGGCCAAGGACCAGATTGCCCGGACAGGCGAACGCGGGGCAGAGCTGGCCACCGCTGGTGCCGTGGTTGGTTGGATCTTCACCATCCTCTACGTACTGATGTTCGTCGTCTGGTGCGGCGTGGCTGCGGTCATCATCGGCTCCGAATCAGGGGTACAAACCTGAGGCGAATCGCCGGCAACGCTGACCCCTACAGCGCTCACCCGCCCCCCACTCTGGTTGTCGTGAGCGGACCTCCCGGCTCAGGAAAGACCACCCTCGCGCACACACTTGCTCGGACGATCGGCGCTCCGGCGATCTGCCGGGACGAGATCAAGGAAGGAATGGTGCACGCGTCGACGTCCGCCTCCGGCTTGTTTACGGCTGGAGCGGACGACGAAGCGGCTTTGCGGACTCTACCGACGTTCTTTGGCGTGTTGGAGTTGCTGCTTCGCGCCGGAGTGACGACCGTGGCGGAGGCCGCGTTCCAGGATCGGCTCTGGCGGCCGGGCCCGCAACCGTTGGAGGAGGTTGCGGAGCTTCGGGTCGCGCACTGCGTGGTCGACGCGAACGACGCTCCATTCCTGGAGGTCGACACCACAGACGGCTACCACCCCCCCCACTGCCGGAGATCGTCTCGTTTGTGGATAGATCGAAGTAGGTCCCGTCGCGGAGACAGGATCGCAGCACGTGCGCGCCCTGGGCAGGGCAGATGCGCAAGGACGGCGCACTCCGGCGTGTTGCCGGAGTGCGCTGCCTGAGAGGCTTCAGGTTGGCTCGGCGAAGACTGTCTTGACCAGGGTGTCCAGGGCCGGGGGAAGGGCTTCGGCTGGGGTGGTCGCGGTGTCTCCGGTGGTCAGCCCGGCGGTCATGGTCCGGCGGCCGTCGGGGGTGCTGTACATGAGTGCGCCGTAGCCGCCAGGTGCGCCGCCGTTGTGGTGGTAGACGATGCCCGTCGGACCCAGGTCCTGCACGAACACGCCGAGGCCGTAGTTGATCGGACCGGCCGGCTTTCGCATCTCGGCCAGTAGCGGGGCGGGTAGCAGCGCGCCGGCGTTGAGGGCGGCGAAGAAGACGTTCAGATCCCGCGTGGTGGAGATGGCCCCACCGGCACCGAGCAGCATGGACAGGTTCTGCCGGGAGACGTCGGCCACCGTCCAGGTGTCGGCGTCCTGATAGCGGTAGTAGCCGTGGGCGTACGGCTCGGGCAGGTCGGTGATATTGCCGGCCAGCACGGTGTCGTGCAGGCCGAGCGGGTCGAGGATCCGTTGTTGCATCCATTGGCCGTATGACCGGCCGGTGACCGCCTCGATGAGCAGTGCGGCGAGGGTGTAGTTGGTGTTGGAGTAGCTCCAGTCGGTGCCGGGTTCGAAGCGGGCTGGCTTGGACAGTGCCAGCCGTACCAGCTCCTGGGGGTGGTAGGTGGTCAGCCGACTGTCCACCCACTCTTTGCCGGTGGCGGGGATGCCCGGTACGACGGTGCCATCGGGCAGGTACTCGCCGGTGTAGTTGAACAGGCCGCTGGTGTGTTGCAGCAGCATCCGTGGGGTGATCCGGGGGACAGCCCAAGCTCGCTGAGGTGGTCGGCCGCTGGGGCGTCCAGCCCGACCTCTCCCTCGCCGACCAGTTGCAGGATGGCGGTGGCGGTGAAGGTCTTGGCCACGCTGCCGGCCCAGAATCGACCGTTCGTGGGTGGGCGTTCGGCATCGCCGAGTTGACGGACGCCGGCGCTGCCCACCCATTCGCCGTGATCGTCGTGCAGGCGCAGCTGCAACCCGGCGAAGCCCGCGTCGACGAATGCCTCGATAGCCTTGTGCAGGTCTGGCCGGTACGGCCCGGTGGTAGTCGGATTAGCCATGGTGGATGCTCCTCAGCGGCTGGTGGCGGTGATGTCGCCGTGGGCGGTGGTGGCGTGGATCTTGAGGCTGGCGGCGGCGCCGTCAGTGTTGCGCAGCGCGTTGTGGACCCGGCCCAAGCTGGTGCCGGCGTCCAGGACGGCGGACGAGTCGCGGGCGGCCGCGACGGTGATGTCGCCCTGGTCGGTGCGCAGCGTGACGGTGCCGTCGGTGGCCTCGGCGATCCGAAGGTCGCCCTTGTTGGTGCTGATCTGTGCCGAGCCGTTCAGTCGCCCGACCGTGATGTCACCGCTGGCGAGGGTCAGCCGGGCGGTCGCGGTCTCGTCGACCTTGATCGAGCCGGCCGCACCCTCGAAGGTGACGTCGCCAAGGCGCCCGACGCCGCGGATATCGGCGCTGGCCGTCTTGCCCTCGATGTTCGATCCGGCCGGCAGTTGGACGGTCACCTCCACGGAGCCGGACGAACCGCGGAGCGGGTTGCTGGGCTTCGCGGCCTCGATGCGCAGCATGCCGTCGGCGTAGTTGACCTGGACCCGCTCGGCCGCCGCCACGTCGCGGTTCTTTGCGGCGTCCGTGGGTCGGACCTCGACCATGGTGTCGGCCCGGTCGGCGGCGATGATCTGAATACGCCCGGCGGGGATCTCGAACGTCGCCGAGATGGGGGTGGGGGTGTCGAAATTCCGCACGACCAGCTCCTTCACTACTTGTTTCTGACACCAGAAACGCTACGTTGCCTTCATGGATGCGGCAACAGGAACGTTGCATGAAATGCCAGTAATCGCAGCTCAGAGCCGGTTATAAATTGCAATGAGCCTGGAGACAACGCAACATGTGAGCGGGACAGCGTTGCAATGGATGAGGAGTGAACGCTATCGTGGCGGCTTCGACCGACGAAGGGGGGCCACGATGCCGGGGGGCAGGCTCACGCAGCAGGACCGCCAGCAGATCGCCGCCGGCCTGGCCGACGGCCTCGCCTACGCGGAGATCGCCCGGCGTCTTGCCCGGCCGACCTCGACCATCACCCGGGAGGTCATGCGCAACGGCGGCGCGACGGCCTACCGAGGCGACCTCGCCCACCACGCCACCGAGCGTCGCGCGCGTCGGCGCCGGACCACCGTGCCGGTTCGTACGAGTAACCCGCCGGCAGCACGCGGACGCGACACCGAGGCGGTACGGGAGTACGAGGAGACCTTCGCCGGCGTGTTCATGGCGTCCGGACTGCCGAAGATGACCGCGCGGACGTTGGCCTGCCTCTACACCACCGACGCCGGGAGCCTCACCGCCGCGCAGATCGCCGGGCGGCTGCAGGTCAGCCCGGCTTCGGTCTCCAAGGCGATCGCGTTCCTGGAAAGCCAGGGGCTGGTCCGGCGGGAGCGCGACGAGCGGCGGCGGGAACGCTACGTGGTCGACAACGACGTGATGTACCAGTCCACGATGGCCAGCGCGAAGGCGACCGCCCACCTGGGCGAGATCGCCCGGCAGGGGGTGAGCGTCCTGGGCCCGGGCAGCCCGGCCGCTGCCCGGCTGGAAAACATCGCCCGCTTCGTCGACTTCGTCTCGGAGAGCATCGCCCGCGCCGCCGAGCAGGCACGCGAGATCCTGCACACCAGGATCGAAGCCTCTCCATCGGAAGAGACGCGCTGAGCCAGCCGCACCCACGCGCCGAGGCACCCAGCCATGTTCGTGATCGACCAAAGGCCGCTCCGGGAAGGCCCTGAGTCCTTCCGAACTCGCCACCGAGTCATCCGGGCCTGACCTCCGCACGGCTACACCCACGCCAGGAACCGGCGATACAGATCCGCGTTTCTGTGCACCTGCGACAGCTGCACGTCAGCCTCCGCCATCAGCGCCGCAAGGTAGACCCGTAAGGCGATGCGGTCGTCGTGGTATTCCGCCAGCAGAGCTAGGCGAGCAGCGGGGCAGGGCCACTCGACCCGACAGGTGTCGCAGCCCCACAAGGGCCGCATCGGCAGATGCCGCTCATTCGCCATCAGGAGGCCCGGATCCGCGCCAGCGCGGCGAGCAGGACCACGCGTAGCGCGTACTCATCGACCGCCGGCGGGTAGCCAACCGGGGCTACACCGACCGCCCGGCCGACCGATGGCCAACGATCAGCCGGCCGGGCGGTCACCGCAGCGCCCCGATCACGATCCCGGCGATGACGATCACCACAATCAGGATGGCCAACACCTTCTGCCTGGTCGTCGGTGGCGGGGTGGGCACCGACGAGGTGGCTCGCCGTACCCGATCACCATCGGCCAACGGCGGCGCCCCGTGCGGATCATGGTTGGCCCGCACCTCGGCAGGCTTGTCCTCGTCGGCCATCACAGCCTCCGTAGCCCCGCCAGCACGGCCGCAAGCACGTCGTCACTCGGACGCACGCAGCCGACACCAGCACAGCCGACAACGCTGCCGGCGAGTAGCCGTCGCTCCGAGTCGACTCCGGTCACGACTGCGAGCTGATTGCTACTTGTCGAGTCAGGCGACGCAGTTCGGCGTGCGCGCTGCGGCAGTTGGTCGAGGGATAGGTACTCGGTAGCTGTCCTCATGCTGCTCCTGTTTGAAGGGCACACTGCGGTGCTTGCTTTACCTCCGGGGGGTGGCATCCACCACTGCCCTGTAGCCCACGATCAGCGCAATCAATCTCAGATGCAATGTCTCGGGCTACGAATCTCTAGGCAGGACGACACTTTTAGGGAATGATGCGAATGCCATCTCATGACATGCCCCGCCAGCGCATCAGGATGAGACAGGAGAGACCACCAATGACCGACGTCGGATCGACAGTGCCGAGGCGGCAACTTGGCAGGCTGCTTCGACAGGCACGGGAACAGGCCAACATAGGGCTGGAAGCCGCTGCCACTGATCTTGAATGGTCCCGCGCCAAGATGTATCGCATCGAGTCGGGGCAGGCGCCCATCCGCGTATTGGACGTTGATCAAATGTGCCGGCTGTATGGCGCGTCAGCCGAGATGACGGAGGTCATGAAGAGCCTCGCCAAGGAGTCGAAGAGCAGGGGCTGGTATCACTCCTACGGCGAGGCGATCCCCCGCTGGTTCGAGCTGTATGTCGGATTGGAGTCAGCGGCCAGCCGGATCCGGACCTACGAGCATGCTGTCGTACCGGGGCTACTCCAGACGCCGACATATGCCGAGCAGGCCATTCGCACCGAGCCGGGCAACCCTCCGGAGGAGGTGGCGAAGCTCGTGGAGTTACGCGCCGAGCGACAGCGCCTGCTGCACCGCAAGCGGCCCGCCGCCCCAACCCTGGACGTCATCCTGGAAGAGGCACTACTGCACAAGAACGTGCCCGGGATGCGTACGCAGATCGAACGACTGCTCGACGCCAGCACGGCCCCGAACATCTCCGTGCGGGTGATGCCCCTCGGCGGCAAACTCAGTCCGATGGTGACCTCGGGAAGCTTTGTCATCCTGGACTTCCCCAAAATCGGGCTTCGGCCCGCCGAGCCGACGACGGTCTACAATGAAGGGCTGTCCGGCGCCCTCTACCTCGATCAAATAGCGGAGGTGCGGACGTATGCCGACGCCTGGAATGCGCTGACCGCGCAAGCGCTGGACACCGACGACTCGCGGAAAGCCCTACTCACGATCAAGGAGAAGTACTATGACGAGGCTCAGTAACGCGATGTGGCGCAAGTCCAGCCGGAGCTCGGGCCACGGGAACTGCGTGGAGGTGGCCGACAGCCTTCCGGGTGTCGTGGGTGTTCGGGACTCCAAGGACCCGACCGGGCCCGCCCTCACCTTCGGCCCGGCGGCGTGGCGCCGGTTCGTCACCTTCACCAAACAGCGCTGACCCGCAGCCAGAGAGCGGGCCCGGCCTCCCCAGGGGGAAACCGGGCCCGCTCCCGCACTACCTGAGCTGCTGATCGTCGGCGGTGGCGGGCCACCGGATGGCGCCCGGCGCCCCGCCCCAGCCGGTTGGATCAGTAGACGTCGACGCCGTAGGCGTTCAGGGCTTCCACGACCGGCTGGAAGAAGGTCGTGCCACCGAAGAAGCAGTTGCCGCTGCCGCCGGAGGTGAGGCCGACCGCAGTGGAGCCACTGAACAACGCACCGCCGCTGTCGCCCTTCTGCGCGCAGACGTTGGTGCGAATCAGGCCACGAACCGTGCCCTCTTCGTAGTTGACGGTGGCGTTGAGCCCGGTGACCGAGCCGCTGTGCAGACCGGTGGTCCGACCAGAACGCTGCACGGACTGGCCGACGAAGGCGTTACCGGCGGAGGTGATGTCCTGGTACCGGCCGTTGTAGAGGTACACGTTGCCCGGCTCGTAGCCGCTGAGGCGCACGATGCCGTAGTCGTTGCCGGGGAAGCTGGACCCGACCGTGGGGCCGAGATAGGTGTTCTGCGAGCTGTCCTCGTACCAGTGCGAAATGGGATCGGTGCAGTGCCCGGCGGTGAGAGCGTAGTAGCTGCTGCCGCTGCGGACGTTGAAGCCGAGCGAGCACACGCCGCCGCCGCCCCAGATCGCCTCGCCTCCGGAGATCTGGGTGCTGTACACACCCGTCTCCTGCTCAATGCGCACCGCACCGCCGATACGGTCCACAACGGACTCGACCCGCGCCAACTTGCTGCCGGTCACCGTGCTGTCGACGGAGACGACGACCTGGTTGGTCTCCGGGTCCGTCCACCATGCGGTGCCGGGAATCTTGGTCAGGCTCTCCAGCTTGGCGGTGGCACGCCGCAGTTCGGCGGCATCCCGCTTGACGATCTTCGGGGTAGCGCCGGCCTTGGCGACCTGCCGGGCGGCGGCGTCATCGGTCACCGCGACGGTGACTGCGCCATTGGCGTCGGCGAAGACACCGGCGGCGCGATCGCCGAGCTGCTCGGCGAGGTCGACGGCGGCCTCCGGTGAAGCGTTGGGAGCCGCGTGCGCCGGGCTACCAATGAGCGCGCCGACCACCAGGGTTCCGGCCACGGCCACTGCCGCGGCCCGACGCATCATGAACCTCGTGGGTCGCATGTAGTACCTCCGTTTGGGGGTTAGGGAGGAACGGCCCCACCGAGGTCGGCGGAGCCGGTGAAACAACCTGACCAAGTGGCTCGGCGGTCAGGCTGAATGAAGTATTCAGATGTTCACATTGCTTGGCAAGACTGTTGGTTTCCAATTTAGATGACTCGGCGCAGCACTTTGTTCCGTTATGACCTTGCGTATGGCGAAAAATCCCTGGGGCCTCGTGCGGCGAGACCGGCACCAGCTGGGGCCGCGACTGTTACGACGAAGTTAATTCGCCGCCGAACGGGCAATATTGACAAAAGCCAAGCCATCACCTGATTATCTCCTCAATGTCGGAGGTCGATGTCGGGGCATGAAGAGAGGGCGGGCCTGCCCGGCTGGGCCAGCTACCGCTACCGCGCCTCCCCCTCCCGGTTCTCCTGGCGACTGCGGCTGCACCTGGTGTGCACCCCGACCGGGATGCCGATCCGGTGAGCAGCGGCCACCCCGAAGATCGGCCAACGGGAGGTCCTCGCCGCGATGCCACAGGCCAAGGCAGGCGTGGTCGCCGAACATGACGGGATCCTGCTGACCTCGGACAAGGGCCTCGCCTCCACGCCGTTCGCGCAGCGACCGGCCGATCAGGGCATCGAGCTGTGTCCTACGTCACGCCAAAAGGAGAAGGCCCGCCACGGCGAGGCGACACTCACGAAGGTCCGCCAGTTGACCGAGTCGGTCAACGACACCCTCTGGCACAACAACACCACCGGCGCCCCCGTCACCCGCGTCACTGACCGCCTACGACCACCGAAGGATTCGGACCATCTCGTCTAGGTTTGGAGGCCGGTCCGCTGTTCGCCACGTCAGCATGGTCGTCCGTGCTGGTCGCGACGACGGGAGGAGAAAGAGTGGACAGCACTTCGGAGCACCAGACGCCGACACCGGAGCCGGAGTCCCTCACCGACCTACTCGGTGGGCGACGTGGCGCGATCGACGCCACCGTGCCGCCGGTGGCGTTCGCGGCCGGCTGGCTCCTCGGCGGCGAGTCGCTGCAGATCGGGGTCGGCACCGCGCTGGTGACCGGCGCGGCCGTGGCGGGCTGGCGCTGGCGCCGTGGACATCGACCCAGGTCAGTACTGGTGGGCCTGCTCGCCGTCTGCGTCGGCGCGCTGATCGCGCTTCGGACCGGACGAGCCGAGGACTTCTTCCTGGTGCAGCTCCTCGCGAACGCGGCCAGCGCACTCGCCTGGATGGTCAGCATCGTGATCCGCTGGCCGCTTTTGGGAGTGGTCGTCGGCGGCGTGTTGCGCCAGCGGACCCGCTGGCGCCGAGACCCGGCGCTCCTACGGGCCTACGGGCGCGGCAGTTGGGTCTGGACCGCCAGCTTCCTGCTGCGGGTCTCGGTCTTCCTACCGCTGTGGCTCGGCGGTCAGGTGGTCGCGCTGAGCGTGACCCGTGTAGCGCTGAGCTGGCCGCTGGTCGCCGCCGTCCTCGGGGTGAGTTGGGTGGTGGTGCGCCGTTCGCTGCCGGCCGACCATCCCGGATTACGGCATCCGGTGCTCCCGGGCGAGGCGTCGGCGCAGGCCGAACAGGCGCCGCAGCGCGAGTCGGCGGACAGCCCGAGCTAGACAGAAAGGGAGAGGCCGCCACGGGGGGAGCGGCCTCTCCGGTGACGTACATTACCCCGTCGGGATCCGCTCCGCGCCCCCGGGGGCACACTAATTTTGGCCAGTTTGCAGATTAAGCACACTCAGGCCAATCGGGCATCCCCGGACCGCCCCGCCTCCTCTCGTATAGAGTCGGCGATCCGGGGGCAATGTCCGTTACGGCCCTAATCTGTAGTTAGGCGTTCGGAAAGAGCCGCCCAAAGTCGGCGTACGCCATCGCGACATCGGCCTGGGCCCAGAACCGGTGGTAGCGGAACGTCGGCTCGGGCCCGCCGTCCAGATAGGCCTGGACCTTCGGCCAGTCCGGATCGTTGAGGTAGAACGACCGAATCTCGACGAAACTCCTGCCCGCCTCGATCACGTCGCCGTTGGGCATCGTGCCCGTCCAGTCCGACGGCAGGTAGAGGCCCTGCCCGGTGCTGGCGTCGTAGACATCATCGAAACGCTCGTAGTCGCCCCGCGACTCCACTGTCGACACACCCAGGGCGTCACTGGCGGCGTGTAGCGCGTCCACCAACCCCTTCGCCGTGTTCTTCGCGGCCACGTTCCCCGACCTCGCCGCATACGCGGTCAGGGTCCGGGCGTAGGCCGCGGCGGCACCGACGTCCTGGCCGGTGTCGGTTACCTCGACGTGCAGGTCGGTGTTGGGCTCCGGGTTGGTCGGGTTCCACGTGTTCGGCTGACCCGTCCAGGTGAGCTCGGCCGGGATCGACCAGTCGGCGCCCAGCGTGGTGTTGGCGATCGCCCACGGCACCCACCGGTCCAGCAACGCCTCGGCCCGGGCGTCACCGGTCTCGAGGTACAGCTCGGCGATCCGGTGCATCGACCAGACCTGCATGCCGAACCACTGGTTCGACGGCGGATCGTGGTAGACCGGCTTCTCGTCGTAGAACATGCCGTAGAAGGTCGGCGTGCCCGCCGGCGGCTGGCCGTACCGGCCGCCCCAGCTGTTGGTCGCACCACCGGCGATCGCGCCCTCGGCGGACTGGAGCCAGGTATACAGCTCCAGCTGCCGCTCCAGACTCTGGGCCCAGTCGGTGGTCGCGCTCGGCGACCTCGGCTCCAGTTCCGGCACGGTCGTCAGGGCCCAGGCGGCGAAGGGGTTCTGGTAGCCGAAGTGGTTGTGGCTGGAGCCGATCCGCCACGACCAGTTCTGATCCTGCTCGTACGCACCGCCCCAGGCGTAGTACCAGGACAGGAGGTAGTGCGCGGACTCCCGGCCGCTGCCGGCGGGGCAGGTGGACGCCCCGACACAGTTGCCGATCTGCTTGAAGTACTTGTCGAACATCGCGTACCGCAGGTAGTCGCCCAGCTTGGCGGCCTTGGCCACGGTGTCCGCCACCTCCGCGGCCCGGCCCTGCTGCGTGGCCCAGGTCAGCGCCCAGTAGGCGGCCTGCACCGCCCGCGCGTCGGCGTCCGGCGCGTTGGTGTACTTCCACTGCTTCGCCGGCGCGTTCTGCTCCTGGACGGAGATGTCCAGGAAGCCGTACTGCCCGCCGTGGGTGAAGGTCTCGCAGGACGGCTGCGGGACGGTCTCCCAGACCGACTCCTGCTGCCCACGCTGGAAGGTGTTGATGTACGCCGGCCGGGTGGTGCCGTCGCCGCACCGACCAAAGCCGTAGGTGTTGTCCACGTCGAGCAACCAGTGCATGCCGTAGATGTCACCGGTGCCGTAGGTGGACTGGAGTTCGGCCCGCAACGGGTCCTGGCCGACCGGGACACTCGGTTGCAGCTGCGCCGGGTACTGGCTGGGCAGGTCGTACTCGGCGGCGTACTGGGCGGTGCCGGGGGCGCCCGCGGTCGGCTGGTCGGCGGAGGAGGGGATGATGTGGTTCTCCAGCACCGTCCAGGCGTTGTTGAACGGCACCCAGTCCTCGGTCACCCGGCCGTACTGCGCCTCCAACCAGAGCCAGAAACTGAATGCCTCACTCGTGGTCTCGTGGCCGTGGTCTGGCGCCTCGACGATCAGGGTCTCGATGGAGTGGTACGGCACCCCCTCGGGGCTGAAGTACCCAGAGTTCTTGATCTTGCCGTACTGGGTGAGGAATCGTGCGATGTACTCGTTGTCGCCGCCGGGAACGTCGTTGTCAATCTCCGTTGCGGTAATCGCCAGAGCGGCGAGGCCGGCGGCGGAGGCGATGATCGTCGCGCTCCCCCCGGCAGTGTCGGCGTCCTCGGCCGCCGACACGGTCACGTCGACACCGGTGTTCCAGTTCCCGGTGGTCAACGTCAGCGAGGTGGGGGCGACGGTGAGATCGGAGTCACCGGTACGGCCGAGGCTCACCAGGACGTTCGCGGCCGGCGCTGCACTCAACGTCAGCGTCACGGTGGCGCTGCCGCCCTCCGGTACGGCCACCGTGGCAGGGGTGGCGACCAGGTGCGGACCGGTGGCGGGCGCGACGGTGAAGGACTGCTCCGCGATCGCACTGAGCCCGGTGTCGTCGTACGCCCTGGCCTGCACCGTGTAGGAGCCAGCCGGCAGCCCCGGCAGGGTGTACGCGTACGGGGCGGTGGTGTCGGTGTTGACCAGCAGACCGTTGCGGTAGAACTCGACCCTACTGATGCTCCCGTCCGGGTCGCTGGCGGTGGCCGTCAGCGGCACGTCGGCCGGCGCCTCGAAGGGCCCCGCCGGCACGTTCAGGGTCACCGTCGGCGGCTGCGGCGCACCACCGCAGGAAACGCCGTTGACGGAGAACGAGGTCGGGTCGGCGTTGGTACCGCTGTACGCGGCGTTGAAGCCGATCTGCGCGGTGCCGCCGGTGCCGAGGTGGGCGTTCCACGACTCGTTGGTGGCGGTGACGTCGTTGCCGCTCTGGCTCCACTGCGCCGACCAGCCATGGGTGATGGTCTGGTTGCCGGCGAAGGAAAACCGTAGGGTCCAGCCCGTGATCGGGTCGCCGAGATTGGTGAGGGTGATGTTCGCGGTGAAGCCGCTGCCCCAGTCGTTGGTGGTGTAGCCGACGTCGCAGGCCGGCGTGGCCGACGCGGCCGGCGCGGGTAGGGCCGCCCCGCCGGCTACCGCCAGCACCGCCGCGGTGGCTATCGCCCAGCCGCGGCGTCGGTTCATGGGTCTCATGCGCGGTGTCTCCTCGGACCAGGCCGGAGCCGAGACTCCGGCGGGGCGCCTGGCCGTTTCCTGCTGCGGGCGAGGCACCCGGGGTGAAGGGAACCCGGCCAAGGCCGGGACCGCTGACGTGGCGTGGACGGGCACCGTCCACCTCGGGTGCCGCACCGGACGTCCCGGCTGCCCTCGGCCCCGCGTTCCCGCGACGGCGGCTCACCCCATCAGCTTGCCACGCCTGGAAACGCTCCCACAAGGAGGAGTGAATCGATCCAGCCAGATGTTTCGATTTTGTTAAGCCACTTTCACGAGGCAGTTACGAGACGTTACAGTCGCACCAAGAAAATTGGGAGCGCTTCCACCTCGACTCCCACTTCCACAGTGGAAGGAGGTGAATCCACAAGCCACTCGCGTGACCCGGCTCCCAGGTGACACGCGCGGGCCAGACGCCACCGTCCGACCGGCGTGTCCCGCACCGATGGGGGCGGGGGCTGCCCTCCCCCGCCCCCATCCCGCGCCCTGGCGACAGTGCGACCGGGGCGCACCGCCCCACACCCTGCCCAGAATCCCCTCGCTCCCGGACTCCCGCCGGGAGAACCGAAGGCGTACTCTGTCTTTGGGAGCGCTCCCGGTCCGGTTTCAGCACTAGCAGAGGAGACTCCCCCGATGTCGACACTCCCCCACCCCGCGCAGCCCGACCGCTCGGCGCACCAGCCGGCGGGCACCCTGCGCTTCCCATCCAACTTTGGCTGGGGAGCCGCCACCTCCGCCTACCAGATCGAAGGCGCGGCCAAGGAGGACGGCCGGGGCGAGTCGATCTGGGACACGTTCAGCCACACCCCCGGCCGGACCCGTAACGGCGACACCGGTGACATCGCCGCGGACCACTACCACCGCTACGACGCGGACCTCGACCTCATGGCCGAGCTGGGCCTGCGCAGCTACCGGTTCTCCATCGCCTGGCCCCGCATCCAGGCCGACGGCACCGGTGCGCCCAACCAACGCGGACTGGACTTCTACCGGCGCCTACTCGACGGACTACACGGACGCGGCATCCAGCCGGTGGCGACACTGTTCCACTGGGACCTCCCCCAGGCCCTCCAGGACCGGGGCGGCTGGGAATCCCGGGAGGTCGCCTACCGCTTCGCCGACTACGCCGAACACGTCTTCCAGGCCCTCGGGGACCGGGTGCCGACCTGGCTGACCATCAACGAACCGAAGACCGTCGTGCAGAACGGTTACCTCTCCGGCCACCACGCCCCCGGCCACCAGGACCCGCAGGCCGCGTATCTGGTCGCGCACCACCTGCAGCTCGCGCACGGACTCGCCGTTCGGGTCTACCGGGCCGTCGGTGGGGCCGGGCGCATCGGCCCGGCGTTCAACCTGCACCCGTGCTACCCGGCCGACTCCTCCCCCGACGCGACCGAGGCCGCCTGGCGCTACGACGGCTACGAGAACCGGCTCTACCTCGACTCGACGCTCACCGGCCGCTACCCCCAGGACGTGCTCGACGACCTCGGTCCCGGCCACCGCATGGTCCGCGGCATCCACGACGGCGACCTCGGCATCATCTCCGCCCCCGTTGACCTGTTGGCGGTGCAGTACTACACCCCGTACTACGTCACCGCCGCGGGCACCACCGTGCGCCGCTGGCCCACCTCCGAGGCCGCCTGGCAGCAGATCTACCCCGAGGGCATGTACGACATCCTCACCCGGGTCACCCGGGACTACGGCCTCATCCCGCTGACCGTCACCGAGAACGGCCTACCCACCCCGGACACCCTCGCGGCCGACGGAACGGTTGACGATGGCGGGCGGATCCAGTTCCTCCGCGACCACCTGGCCGCCGCGCACCGCGCCATCGCCGCCGGGGTACCGCTGGAGAGCTTCCACGTCTGGTCCCTGCTCGACAACTTCGAATGGGCCGAGGGCTACGACCAGCGCTGGGGGCTGGTCTACGTGGACTACCCGACCCAACGTCGAGTGCCCAAGCGCAGCGCGCACTGGTACCGCGAGGTGATCGCGGCGGGCGGGTTCTGACCGCGGGGCGCAGCCCACGCCCGCTCGGAGAAGGGTGCAACGGCGTCGGTGGCGCGGAAGTCAGGAAGGAACGGTCGACTCGCCGGTCCGGTCCAGGTCGGCGACTCCGGCGGCGTCGCCGATCCGACCAAGGGCCACCAGCGCCGCGCCGGTCGCGCCGATCTCCGGGTTCCGCTGATGCCAGACCGACCGGGGAGCGAGGGCCACGGCAAAGGCCCGACGCCACCACTCGGACGCCGCCATCGCCCCGCCGCCCAGGACCACCTCGACCGGCCGCGAGCCCAGCTCCGACTCCAGAGCGGCCAGGTCCACCGCGACCAGCTCACTCAGGCCCCGCATCAGGCCGGCCAGAATCTCCACGGCGGTGGTGCCGAAGCCGAGCCCGGCCAACGCACCGGAACCCGCCGGAGCCAGTCCGGGCGGCCGATCGCCCCCGAAACAGACGTCCGCCGCCGGACCCCCGCCGACGACGGGCACCCGGGCCAGGGCCGCGTCCAGCTCGGCCCGGTCAGGGAGCCGCAGCTCCCGGTTGGCCCAGGCGAAGAGGTTGCCGCCGGCGGAGTAGGCCTTCCCGGTGACGATATGCCGCTGGTCAACCCGGTAGCGCCAGAGGCCCGGTGCCAGCCGGGGCAGCGGCTCCCCCGGCGCGACGGCCCGCACCACCCGGAACGCCGCCGAGGTACCCACCGTCACCGCCGCCCGTCCTGGATCAACGCAGCCCGAGCCGACATTCGACGCGGCCCCGTCCCCGATCGGGGCCGTCCACCGCGCCCCGGCCAGCGGCGGCCAGCGGCGGGCGTACTCCGCGCGCAGCCGGCCGTGCCAGCCCACCGGCGCCAACTCCGGCAACTCGCGCGGGCCGATGCCGGCCAGCGCACACGCCTCCGGGTCCCAGTCCATCGTGCCCAGGTCGAGCAGGCCGGTGCCGGACGCCTGCGACACCGACATCGGGACCGGGCCCAGCAGCACGCCGAGGACGTACTCGGCCAGCCCGGCGAAGCGGGTGGCGTGGCCACCGAGTCGCGCCCGCAGCCACGGCAGCCGGACCGACCAGTAACAGCGATGCCACCAGGTACCGGTGCGCTGGTGGAAAGCCCCCGGGTCGACCGGGCCGGGCTGCCCTGGTGCCGGTGCCGGCCGGGTGTCCAGCCAGGTGAGCACCGGGCCGATCGGGGCACCGTCAGCCTCGAGCGCGACCACCGAGTGCCACTGCGCGGAGATCGCCACCAGTTCGACGCCGTCCAGGTGCCCGCCGGCGGCCAACTCGTCCAGGCACTGCCCCAGGCCGGCGAGGTAGCCCTGCGCGTCCAGCGTGCCGGCGCCGTCCCCGCCGACGGCGAGGCCCACCCGCCGCCGGGCCAACGCCCCGGGCAGCAGCCGGGCTGCCTCGTCGAGCACCAGGCCACGCACCGAGGAGGTGCCCAGATCCAGCGCGAGTGTGGTCATCGTCGGTCACGCTATCCGGACCAGCGGGGTGAGGCTCTCGCTTCCGCTCTCGATGACAACGCGTTAGGGTGGTACTCATGCTCGCGCACCTTCACCGCTGGTGGCCCGCCGACCCGGCGGCCACACTCCGCGCGTAGCTTCACGCGGCCGCCCGTCGAGGCGGCCGTCGGTCTCTGACCGGCACCGGACCGCCCAACGGGTGGCACCGGAACCGAGGAGACCCGATGACCCACCCTTCCCCGCTACTCGCCGCCATCGCGGCCGGCACCGACCCCGGCCCGTTCGCGCTCGTCCGTCGCGAGGGCGCCGACCACCTCGACCTCTACACCGGGTCGGTACGGGTGGTCGAACGACTCGCCGACATCCCGCTGCCGACCGGGGCGACGGGACCGGCCACCCTCGCGCTGGTGCCCTACCGGCAGGTGGCCGAACGGGGCTTCGACTGCGTCGACGATGGCGCCCCACTGGAGTGCCTGGTGATCGACCGGCACGAAGAGATCGACCTCCCGGTGGCGCTCGCGGCGCTGCCGGACGCCGCGGTGGTGACCCGGAACGCGGGCTTCGACAGCTCCGACGAGGAGTACGCGGCCACCGTTGACCGGGTCCTGGCCGACGAGATCGGGCAGGGCGCAGGTGCCAACTTCGTCATCCACCGCACCCTGCACGCCACCGTGCAGGGTGCACCGCTGCGGGCGGCGCTGGCGGCGCTGCGCTCGCTGTTACTACGCGAACGTGGCGCCTACTGGACGTTCGTCGTGCACACCGGCACCCGGACACTGGTGGGGGCGAGCCCGGAGCGGCACGTCAGCGTGGACGACGGGCTGGTCCTGATGAACCCGATCAGCGGCACCTTCCGCCACACCGGCGCCGCTGCCGACCGGGCTGACCTACTGCGCTTCCTCGCCGACCCGAAGGAGGTCGAGGAGCTGTACATGGTCCTCGACGAGGAGTTGAAAATGATGGCCTCCGTGGCCGAGCGGGGAGGCCAGGTGGTCGGCCCGTACCTGAAGGAGATGTCCCACCTCGCCCACACCGAGTACCTGCTGGCGGGGCGGGGCTCGAAGGACGTCCGCGACGTGCTGCGGGAGACGATGTTCGCCCCCACGGTGACCGGCAGCCCGATGGAGAACGCGTGCCGGGTCATCGCGCGACACGAGCGCACCGGGCGCGGCTACTACGCGGGCGTGCTGGCGCTGCTCGGTCGGGACGAGAGCGGCCGGCAGACCCTCGACGCCCCGATCCTGATCCGTACCGCCGAGCTCTCCCCCACCGGTGAGCTGCGGGTGTCGGTCGGGGCGACCCTGGTCCGCCACTCGGTCGCCGCCGGGGAGGTCGCGGAGACCCACGCCAAGGCCGCCGCGGTGCTCGCCGCGCTGGGCCTCGGCCCGCAGGCGCCCGCGGCAGCCACAGGGGCGGCGCCCCGGCTCGCCGACGACCCGGAGGTACGCGCGGCGCTGGCCGCCCGCAACGCGCCGCTGGCCCGGTTCTGGCTGGACCAACGGCCGGAGGACACCCCCGGCCGTCCCGGGCTCACCGGCCGCCGGGCATTGATCGTGGACGGGGAGGACACCTTCACCGGCATGCTCGCCCACCAGCTACGCGCGCTCGGCCTCAGCGTTACCGTGCGGCCGTGGGACGCGCCCGGCCCGCGGGACGAATACGACCTGGTGGTGGTCGGCCCCGGGCCCGGCGACCCGGCGGAGCTGACCCAGCCGAAGATGGCGGCGCTGCGCCGGCTGCTCACCGAACTCCTCACCACCGGCCAGCCAACCCTCACGGTCTGCCTCGGCCACCAGCTCCTCTGCGGGCTGCTCGGGCTGCCCCTACACCGACGGGACGCCCCGTACCAGGGGCTGCAGCGGGAGGTGGAAATCTTCGGCGTCCAGCGGCGAGTGGGCTTCTACTCGACCTTCACCGCCCAAGCGGACACGGACCGCCTACCCACCCCGTACGGCTCGGTGGAGGTTGCTCGGGACGACACGAGCGGCGCGGTACACGCGCTGCGCGGAGCCACCGTGGCCGGGGTGCAGTTCCACCCCGAGTCGGTGCTCAGCCCGGACGGCGTGGATCTCCTCGCCGAACTGTTGGGCGACCTGCTTCCCGCGGCGAGCCGCCAGTGCGTCTAGCAACGAAAACGGCGGCGGGAACCCCACGCGGGTTAACCAACGTACGAACGGGAAGTCCACCGCGCGTTCTGCCCTACAACGAGGAGGCGACCACCGGGGCGATCGTCTCGACGATCCGCGAAGACCTGATGGAGCAGGTTCCCCTCGTGGATGAGCTGGTTGTGGTCGATTCCCGGTCCACCGACCGCACCGCGGAGGTGGCCCGGGCCGCCGGCGCGGAGGTGGTCAGCCAGGACGAGATCACCCAGGGCCTGCCCCGGCTGGCCGGCAAGGGCGACGCGCTCTGGGCCAGCCTGGCCGCCACTGACGGTAACCTCGTCGCCTTCGTCGATGCTGACCTGCGCGAATTCCGGCCGCACGTCGTCCGTGGTCTGCTCGGTCGGGTGGGTCAGGGGATCCGGACCAGCAGCAGTGCGGCCACGGCGCTACCAGCCGCGACTCCCAGGAGAACGCGCATGATGCCGGTGGCGAGGTTGCCCTGCTCGATCAGCGTGCCGGCTGTCGCGATCGCGATGCCCGAGCCAGCGGAGAGGATCGAGAGCGTGGTCCCGGATGCCTCACCGGCTCGCTCGGCCGGGACCATGGCCTGGGTGCCGAGGTTGGTCAGGGTGAGCCCGGTCCGGTAGCCGAACCCGGCGACAGCCAGACCGATCAGGTACAGCCAGATCTCCCCGCCAAAGGCCACCACGACCAGGCCGACCGCACCGACCAGGGTGGCCGCGGCGATCAACCGACGCACCGCGACCCGTTGGCTGAGCCGACCCGCGAACGGACCAGCGATGCCGCCGCTGATCGAGGCGGCGAGGACCGCCAGGCCCGCGACGAACGGCGAGTAGCCCCGTACCTGTTGCAGGTGGATTGTGGTGGCGAAGATCGTGACCACGAAGGCGATGTTGGCGACCAGCCCCATCAGGGTCACCGCCACGAACCTGGCGTCGTGGAAGAGATCCAGCCGGACCAGTGGACTCTCCGCGGCCCGTTCCCGGAGCACGAACGCGGCCAGCAACACCAGCCCACCGACGGCGAGGGCGGTGGCCACCACCGGCCGCCAGGCGTCCATCCGGTCCGCGGCCACGGTGATCGCGAGGATCCCGAGCACCACCACGACCAGACCCGCCAGGTCAACCGCCCGCGACACCGTCGGGTCCCGCGACTCCGGCAGCCAGGCGACGCTGGCGACGATGGCGACAACGCAGAGCGGCACGTTCACCAGGAGCACGCTGCGCCAGCTGAACCACTCGGTGACCCCGCCGCCGAGCAGCGGCCCCAGCGCCAGCGCCACCGCCCCGATGCCGTAGGCGTTGCCGATCGCTCGCTTCGCCCGCTTCCCCGGGTAGGCCTCGGTGATCACCGCGAAGGCGAGGGGGAAGACGATGCCCGAACCCATCCCCTGCACGGCCCGGAAAGCGATCACGATCGGCGGGTCGGAGCCCAGACCGGCACCGAGCGAAGCCGCCCCGAAGATGAGCAGGCCGACCACCAGCATGCGGCGACGCCCGAGGATGTCGCCGAGCTTGCCACCGGGAAGGAGAAACGCCGCCTGGGCCAGGATGTAGCCGCTGACCACCCAGTGCAGATCGGTGGTGCTCGTCCCCAACTCCGCCGCCATCGTCGGCAAGGCGAGATTCAACGCATAGAAGTCCAGCTGCACGAGGAAGATGCAGGCAGCGGCCGCGAACATGGTCAGCTGACGTCGCGGCCGGTCCGCTTCCCCCGCCGAAGCGTCACCTTGGCCATGGGGCCGGGGCAGACGCGGACGGAACGACACACCGAACCGTACCATTTATACGAAAATGTCTTCCTTATTCCGCAAGTCTGTACGTCACGTACGGCTACCACGACACCGTCACCCTGGACACCCTGCCCTGACTCCGCTCAGGCGGGCAGCGGCCGCACAAGGGCCGGCACCGCCGAATCCGGTGGTGCCGGCCCTCGTGTTCCCACTACCTGGCTCAGGCGACGAAGCTGAGGTAACCCAGAAAAGCGCCGTAGCCAATGAAGGCGGCCCCCAGCACCCGAAGCCCCTGTGCTGACCCACGCCCCTGTTCCGCGGGTCGGAGCACCAGTTGGGGGATCCAGTAGTAGCTGATACCGCGCAGGGTGAAGAAGACTCCCAGCAGGGTCACCAGCACCTCCGGCACGCCACGCCACTCGAAGTGGGTGACCAGTACGCCGAAGCCGACGAGGAGGTGCACCATGCCGGAGATGTTCACCGCCATCAGATCCGACCGGTCAGCCCGCTGGGTGAGTCGCAGATAGAACTGGGTGGCCACGATAAACGCGACTCCGGAGGTCAACAGATACAGCGAGAGGATTCTTCCGAGCGTCTGGGTCAGGTCCATGTTCGCCGCCTCAGGGGGTGTGAGTAACAATCGATCAGGTGCGGAAGATCCCGTCGCCGAGTAGCTCCGACGCAACGCGCCCGTAGGTTGACTCCACCGCTGCCGCACCATCGAGGTTGGTCAGGTCGACGCCGAGCAGCCGCTGCACGTGTTCGTGGAGCGCGAGTGCACCCAGGGACCAGATCGCGAGAAGCGCCGCCCGTTCGTAGGGGTGATCCGTCGACCGGACCAGGCCCGACGCGACTCCTTCGGCGAGGTAGCCGACCGCGTCATTGACCATCTCGTCAACCAACGCGGCCGTGTGCGGGGAGCCGTCGGCCAGCGCCCGGGCCAGGTATCGCAGCAGCGGCGGCCCATCGCGCAGGTCACGCAGCTCCGCCGGGTCGATTCTGCCGGCCCGCATCACCTGCTGCTTGTGCTCCCGCACGAAGGCCGCGACATGTTTGTCGCAGGCCACCCGCAGCCCATCCTTCGTACCGAAGTAGTGAATGATCAGTGATGGGTGGACGTCGGCTGCCGCCGCTATGGCACGGACCCCGGTGGCCGCCACTCCCTGATCGGCGAAGAGCGTGATTGCGGCAGCAAGGATGCGACTCTTCGTGGAGGACCTGTCGCCTCTCGGCGGCGATTCATCGGACACACCAGACACACTAAACGAACGTTCGATTAATGTCTAGCGATAACAATGATCACCATGATCATTTCCGCTACTCACGCCGACTGGGGCCATCGAGTGTGGTTGACGTCGATCCGCACGCGGTGGGTGTGCACCCACGCCACTCCATTCCACTCGGCGTCGGCCAGGTGCGCGCGGTCCGCGTCTACGCCATGTCGGTGCCGGAATACTTCGCGAAGGCCAGCGGGCCAGAGCCAGCGGGCGGAGAGTCCCGCCACGAACACCACACCCGCCAGGAGCGCCCATGCCGCGGTCAAGCCGGCCCCCGCGCCAACCCAGCCGACGAGCGGGTAGGTGAGCAGCCAGCAGAGGTGGGACAGGGAGAACTGGGCGGCGAACAACGCCGGCCGGTCGACGGCCGCCGACGAGGCACGCAGCACCCGGTTGACCGTAACGACAATCAGGCCACCGGCGAAGCCGATGAGCGACCAGACACCCATCGCCAACGGCCAGGACGGCACCATCGACAGCAGCAGTGCGCCGAAGAGGGCGAGCAGGGCCGTGCCAGCACCGATGAGCAGCACACCCCGATCCCTGCGTCGGCGCAGCAGCAGCGGCGCGCCGAGCGCCGCCGCGACGCTGCCGAAGCCGGAGCCGGCGAGCAGAAGTGGCACCTGCGCTTCGGTGGCGTCAAGCAGATCACGCACCACGTTGACCGTGCTGACCAGGGTGACGGCGCCGGAGCCGGCGACCACCATGTTCAGCGCCAGCACCGCCCGCAACCGCGGCGTGCCCACGAACATCCGCATCCCCGCGAAAAGGCGCTCGGCGAACCGGACCCGGCTGCTACGTTGCGCCCTGGGCACCGCTGCCGCGCTGACCAACAACGCGGATACGAGAAATCCCACCGCCGTCCCCACAAACAAGTCTGTGAACCTGAGAACGAGCAGCAACGCGGCGGCGATTACCGGGCTGGCGATATTCTCCAGGGCGACCACAAGTTGCGATGCGGAGAGCGCCTTCGTGTAGTCCTCCTCATCCGGAATGACATCCGGGAGCACGGACTGGAAGGTGGGCGTGAAAGTGGCCGACGCGGCCTGCAGTACCGCGATGAGCAGATAGATCTGCCAGATCGCCTCGACCCACGGCAGCAGCAGGACGACGCCGCACCGGACCAGGTCGGCGCCCACCATCACCGCGCCCCGCGGCACCCGGTCCAGCACCGCTCCCACCAGCGGCGACACACACACGTAGGCGACCATCTTGATCGCCAGCGCGGTGCCGAGGACCGCCCCGGCCCGCGCGCCCGCGAGGTCGTAGGCGAGCAGTCCGAGTGCCACCGTCGCCAGGCCGCTGCCGACGAGTGCGACTATCTGGGCAGTGAAGAGCCATCGATAGGCTGGATTGCACAGCAGTTCACGCACAATGCATCTGCCGCCTTCCTGAATCTCCTCGCCGAGGAGATTACCGACCGAGTTTGAATGCGACAATGCTGCTGTTGCCAGATTGGTGCAACGAATAATCTGACGTAACTGCGTGTCGACGCGACTGCCGTCACGATGTCGTTTCAGGGAACCGGCCCACCCACCGCCACCGGCGACACCCGCGACGGCGACGCCGAGGTCTCGTCCGCCCCGCCGCTGCGGGAAGGCCCTGGTGTTGACGAAACGGAACACTGATCCGTATAGTTGCGGAACAACGCTCCGCTTTCTGCCCGGGGGGCCAGCCCGCGCGGGCAGCCGAGACGAGTTATCCAACGAGAGGACCAGACGAGATGAGTGAGCCGACCCAGCCTGCCCACACGTTCGGTGTCACCCCCACCCCTGTCCTGTCCGTCAGTCCAGTGGTGCTGCCTGCTCCCGGCCGGGCCGTGGATTTGCAGGTACGCGTCTCCGCGCCCACGACCGGAGGCGAGCTACCGATCCTCCTCCTCTCACACGGGCACGGCCCCTCGCACCATCTGTCCTCACTGAATGGCTACGCCCCGCTCGCGAACTACTGGGCGGCGCACGGCTTCGTCGTCATCCAGCCCACCCACCTCAACTCGAGAACGCTGAACCTGAGCCCAGGTGATCCCGAGGCCCCCCTGTACTGGCGGTCGCGGGGTGAGGACATGAAACGCGTCCTCGACCAGCTCGACCAAATCGAGGCCGCGATCGGGCAGCTACCCGGGCGCCTGGACCGGGACCGCGTCGCCGTGGCCGGACACTCGATGGGCGGACACACCGCGAGCCTGCTGCTGGGCGCACGGCTGACCGACCCGCGCGACGGAACGGAGGTGGACCTCTCCGAGCCCCGGATCAAGGCGGGTGTGCTGCTCGCCGCGCCCGGCCGGGGAGGCGACGCCCTCACCGACTTCACCCGCGACAACTACTCCTTCTTCGCCACCACCGACTTCTCCACGATGACGACACCCGCGCTCGTGGTCGCCGGCGACCACGACACCTCCGCCCACCTGACGGTCCTGGGCCCGCAATGGCACACCGACCCCTACTTCCTCGCCCCCGGCCCCAAGTCCCTGCTCACTCTCTTCGGTGCGGAGCATGGGCTCGGCGGCGTCGCCGGATACGACGTGGCCGAGACCACGGACGAGAGCCCCGCGCGGGTCGCCGCCGTCCAGCGGCTCACCGAGGCCTACCTCCGCTCGACCCTCTATCCCGGGGTACCAGCCTGGCAGGAGGCACAGGACGAACTGACCGGCGGGCCCAACCCGGTCGGCCGGGTCGAGTCCAAGTCAACGCTCGCACGGTAGCCTCGGCGCGCTATCCTGGCGCCGCCAGCGGGACGGCCGCGATCTGCTGCCAGAGGTAGGTGTGGCCGTCCCGACGCAGCTCGACCAGGCTGACGGTCTCGACCTGGACGGTTACCGACGGAATCGACCGCGCGGTCGCCACCTGCGCGATGACCGGTTTCGCGACAGTGGGTCGACGGTTGTAGGCGATGCTGACGTGTGGATCGAAGGTCGCGGGGTGGTCAGGTACGGCCTCGGCTCCTCGCACGTGCGCGGTCGCGGCGACCACGGCCTGCCGGAGAAGGTGGAACGGCCGGTGCGGACCCACGTTCAGAAAGACGGAGTTCGCCGATCCGGTGAGGGGGCCGACAGTCGCGGTGAAAGGCCGGATGGACGCACACCGCTCGCCGGCCGCGGCGGCCACCGCGAGCGCCTGCGAGCTGGTGATCTCGTCGGTGAAGGAGACCCGTTGCACGGTCAGGTGCAGACTCGCGACGGGAACCAGATCCAGGGTTTCCAGGTGCCCCAGCCGGGCCTGACAGCGCGCGGCGAGTCGCTGGACCGCCGGGCGCTCGTCAAACCGGACAATCCAGTGGTAGGACCGTCGGCCCGCCTTCCAGCCGGGCCGCTCCCAGTGGTTGACGAGCCGGTCCAGCTGTCGATAGCGGCGCCAGTCCGACCGGATGTACTCGTACTCGTCCGGGCGATCCTCCGCGCCCTCACCCGGTCTCATCGGTGGGCCTCCCCGGGCCGCTCGCGCCGCGCCGCGAGTACCGCACCTACCACGGCGCTGGTATCTCGGAGGTCGGGAAGAACCGCGTCGGCTCCGCTGGCGGCCAGGGAATCGACACCGTACTCGCCGGTGGCCACCCCCACCGTGAACACGCCGCTGGAGCGGCCAGCCCTGATGTCACGTGGGGTGTCCCCGATCAACACCGTGGGGGCCGGCGGGAATGGGATCCCGTACTTCGCCGTGGCCTTCCTTCGCGCGACCGGCACCAGGTCGGCACGCACCTCCGTGTCCGAGCCGTACGCGCCCACCTCGTAGTCGAGGGCGCCGGCCAACCCGAATACGGAAACCTTGATCTGGGCGTTGTGCCGAGTGTTTCCCGTCAGCACGGACTGGACGACATCACCCCGCCCAGCCAACGCCGCGATGGCCGCCCGTGCCCCCACCTTGGCGTGTCCACGTTCCGCCAACCGCGACGTGAGCGATGCGAAGACCCTGTTCATTACGTCAACCGCCTGTTCCAGCACGTCCGGGGTGGCGTCGATGCCGTGCTGTCGCAGCACGAGCCGCAGGACCGCGGGATCGGTCCTGCCCGCGGGAACAATCGGGTGCTCCGGGTGCCGGCCGGTCAGCCGGGCGAAGGTCAACGCGTACGCCTCCTTGCTCACCCCACCGTTGTCGATCAGGGTGCCGTCGATGTCCCAGAGCACCAGCAGCGGGCTGGCGACACCGGGCGCCCCGCGAGCAGGCTCCCGTCCGGTGTGGTCACCGTGCTCGACGGCGGGCGCTCGCTCACCCCTGGCTGTCACATAAGTCGTTGTAACACCTGGCCTAGTACAGTGCGGTAAATCCTATTCCGTAACCCGCCGTAAGCGGCCAACCAGGCAAGTCGTACGGTGGTCAGCGGAGGTTCCACATGCGCGTATCGGTATTTAGCACGAAACCATACGATCGGGAGTTCCTGTCGGCGGCCAACTCGGCCGGCGACCACGAACTGGAATTCCTCGAACCCCGGCTGACCCCGCAGACCGCCAAGCTCGCCAGCGGCGCAGCGGCAGTCTGCGCGTTCGTCAACGACGACCTCGGCACCGAGGTGCTGGAGCGGCTGGCCGCCGACGGCGTCCGACTGATCGCGCTCCGCTCCGCCGGCTTCAACCACGTGGACCTGGCCACCGCCCGCCGGCTCGGCCTCACCGTGGTCCGGGTGCCGGAGTACTCCCCGTACGCGGTGGCCGAGCACACGGTTGCCCTGATCCTCGCCCTCAATCGCAAGGTCTACCGGGCCTACAACCGGGTCCGGGAGCACAACTTCGCGCTCACCGGACTACTCGGCTTCGACCTGCACGGCCGGACCGTCGGCGTCGTCGGCACCGGAAAGATCGGGTTCTGTGTGGCCCGTATCCTGTCCGGGTTCGGCTGCCGGGTCATCGCCAGCGACCCGTACCCGGATGACGCGGTGGCCGCGGCCGGGATCGAGTACGTGCCGCTGCCGCGCCTGCTGAGCGACTCGGACGTGATCACCCTGCACTGCCCGCTGACCCCGGACACCGAGCACCTGATCAATCCCGAACGGATCGCCCAGATGCGCCGGGGGGCAATGCTGATCAATACCAGCCGTGGGGCGCTGGTGGACACCCGGGCGGTGATTGACGGGCTCAAGAACGGCCAGATCGGCTATCTCGGTCTCGACGTGTACGAGGAGGAGACCGACCTGTTCTTCGAGGACCTCTCCGACCGGGTCCTTGATGACGACGACTTCTCCCGACTCAACACCTTTCCCAACGTGTTGATCACCGGCCACCAGGCCTTCTTCACCGAGGACGCGATGCGCAACATCGCCGCCACCACGATCAACAGCCTCAGCACCATCGAGCGGGAGGGCGCGGACGCCGTCTCCCAGTCGGCCCGGGTCCGCTGAGCGCGCTAACCGCACACCGGCACCCTGTGCGATATTGACTGGCATGTCTGCACTGCGTACTCCGGACAGCCGGTTCAGCAACCTGCCCGATTTCCCCTACGAGCCCCACTACGTCGACCTGGACGGCCTGCGGATGGCCTACGTCACGGCCGGCCCGGCGGATGGGCAACCGGTGCTGCTGTTGCACGGGGAACCCAGCTGGTCATTCCTGTATCGGAAGGTCATCCCGGTGCTCGCCGAGGCCGGGCTGCGGGCCATTGCACCGGATCTCATCGGCTTCGGCCGGTCCGACAAACCGGCCGAGCACAGCGAGCACAGCTATGCCCGACACGTCGAGTGGATCCGCAGCTTCGCCTTCGACAAGTTGGACCTGACCGGAGTGACGCTGGTCGGGCAGGACTGGGGCGGCCTGATCGGGCTCCGCCTGGTCGCCGAGCACCCGGACCGTTTCGCCCGGGTTGTCGCTGCCAACACCGGGCTTCCCACCGGTGACCAGCCGATGCCGGAGATCTGGTGGCAGTTCCGGCGGATGGTCGAGACGGCCCCCGAGCTGACGGTGTCCCGGCTGGTGCAGTCGGGCTGCCAGAGTGAGCTGACCGAGGCGGAGCTGGCGGCCTACGACGCGCCGTTCCCGGACGAGTCCTACCTCGCCGGTGCCCGCACCATGCCCACCCTGGTGCCGACCGCACCCGACGATCCGGCCAGCACCGCCAACCGCGCCGCCTGGACCCAACTCTCCCGTTGGGAGCGCCCGTTCCTGGTGGCGTTCAGCGACCAGGATCCGATCACCGGGGGGATGGCGCCGGTGTTGCGCCGCACCGTGCCGGGGGCTGCCGGACTCGACCACCCGGTGATCAAGGGAGCCGGGCACTTCCTCCAGGAGGACGCGGGAGAGCAGCTCGGCAACGTGATCGCGGAGTTCGTTCGGTCCGCCTCGACCGCATCCTAGCCGGGCCCCATCTCATCGAGTGAGCGAACAGTTACCCAGCGCGCGCCAGGTGGACTAGCCTTACCTGCGCGTTCGCCAGCGACGTCGACACGCCTCGGCCAACCCTGCCCGCCCGATCGGCCGGTTTTCCAGCGAACCCACACCGCTGCGTCGCTGATTGGGCAGGATCGTCCGCAACAAGGAGGTGCCGTTGTGCAGGACACCCGCGCTGTCGCCCTGACCGTCAAGGTGAGCGGCCTGCCACCGGTCAAAGCCGAAGCGCTGTCCATCTTCGCCGCCGGGCATCGGCAGGCGACGAGGGTCCGCGCCCTACTCCAAGCGGCCTGTGCGGCGGCTCAGCAGACCGGCTGGACCCCACTGTCCGGGCCGATCGAGGTGGACCTCGTGCTGCGCTGCCCGCCGGGGCACCGCACATCCGACGCCAGCACGCTGCTTGGCGGGGTATGTGCGGTGCTCCAGGACAAGAAGCGGGTGGCCAGCATCGGTCTGGCCCACCTCGGCGTCCTGGTGGACGTCGCACTCTACGACGATGACCGGCAGATCAGAGCAATGACGTACCGGGAGGAACCCGCGGAGGACTACTCGTACGAGGTGCGGGTCGCCGCCGTGCCGGCCGCGGTGTAACCGACGCCGACGGCGGGGTACCCGGTCGCCGAGAAAGGGAGCGCCGATGTCAGAGCCACACGTCACGCTGGAGCCCCGGGACCCCGTGCAGAAGAAGCTGCGTGGCCCGCTGGAGGAGCAGCTGACCTCGGCGCTTCAGGCCGCCACCGACCGGGTCCGGGAAAGCTACGCCGGCGAGCCGGTCGAGCAGGTCTGCCAGCGGCTGCTGGACGAGACCCGTGCCGGTCTGCACCCAGACATCGCGGCCGGGTTCCAGCCCGACATGGACGAGTTCTGTCGGGTGGCGGTGGCTATCGTCCGCGGCACGGACACGTGAACGCTCTTGGGCGTCAGATGTCGCTTGGCGCTCCGCATCAGAAGTGGTGCAGCAGGTCGGGGAAGGCGGTGAGGTGCAGCACCGCCGCGTCGTCGTGGTCCAGGGCGTCGTGCTCCAACACCCAGGTGTTCTCGTTCGGAACGTAGACGGCGTTCATCCCCGCCGCGCGGGCCGGCAGAATGTCTGACTTCGGCGAATTCCCGATCATCCAGGCACGAGACGGCGTGAAATCGTGCTCGTTGGCCAGCCACCGGTAGGTGGTCACGTCCTTCTCCGGCACGATGTGCGCGGCCCGGGAATGGTGCAGCAGATCCGAGGCGTCCAGCTTCCGCTGCTGCTCCTCCCGGTCGCCCTTGGTGAGCAGAAACAGCTCGTGCCGGCCGGCCAACTCGTCCAACGCCGCAGCCACCCCCGGCATCAGCTCGACCCGGTGCTCGACCAGGGCGACGGCCAGCTCCTCGATTCCCCGCCGCTCGGCGGGCGTGGCCGGCCGCTCCCGCAGCCGCTCGAAACACTCACCGAGACTACGCAGAAAGACCTTGCTGCCGTAGCCGTGCGCGACGGCGTTGGCCTGCTCGATGTCGTCGAGGATCGTACGGATCTCGGTGCGCTCCAACGTCGGGTGCGCCACCCAGGTCAGAAAGTCCTCGATGACCCGCTCGAAGACGATGTTGTTCTCCCAGAGCGTGTCGTCGGCATCGAAGATCAGCACCTGCCCGTGTCGGCGTGCACCTGCCATGTCGCCCTCCCGTCAACAGTCGGCGCCACCGTAGCGGCCCCCACCGACCCGGTCACCTCATTTTGCCGCCCCACCGCCGGGCGGCCGGCGGCCGGATCCGAGCTTCTCCGGGCCGTACCGTCTCTTTCGGAGCGGGTGTGCTCTCGGGCGGTGCCGCCACTGCACTACAGTGACGTAGCTTCTGCGCGTCCACGATCCGGGGAGGGTGAGCGGGCATGATGGGACCGTCGCACGCGCTGTCTGGCGCGACGGTGTGGCTGGCCGGCTCCTTGGCGCTGGACCACTTCGCCGGCTACGAGCAGTCGCCGCTCGCACTCGCCGTCGGCACCGCGGTCTGCGCGGGGGGTGCGCTCTTCCCCGACCTCGACCTCTCCGGCAAGGTCACCCGAAACCAGGGTGGCGCCACGGTCGCCCGCACCTTCGGCGTCTTCTCCCTCTTCGTCGCCGAGGTGACCGAGAAGGTGTCGCTCGGCGTCTACTATGCGACGAAGTTGAGTCGGGACCCGCGCCGCACCAACGGGCACCGCACCCTGACCCACACCATCCCCTTCACCGTGCTGGTCGGTTGGGGCACCACCGCGCTCTGCGCCGCGTACGGCAAGTGGGCGGTGATCGGCATCCTCTTCTTCATGTTCGGTCTCGCCCTGCGCGGCCTCTTCGACGACTGGGCCGAACGCGCCGGCTGGCTCGTGGTGACCCTCGCCTCGCTCGCCGCGGCGTGGTTCACCTTCGCCACCCTGCCGGGGGACCGCGGCTACCCGATGATCGGGCTGGCCGTCGGCGTCGGCTGCTTCGTCCACATCCTCGGCGACATGATCACCCGGGCCGGGGTACCGATCCTCTGGCCGATCCCGATCAAACGTCGGATGTGGCGGATGATCAGTCTGCCGGACGCGATCGCACTTCGGGCGGGCGGCCGGACCGAGGTGGTCTTCGTCCGGACCGCGCTCACCATCGTCGCGGTGCTCTCCGCCATCGGGCTGGTCGCTCCGCACCTGCTCAATCGCTTCAACATCGGGGCCTGACAGCCGTGCCGGTGGCCACCGAGGACGCCGACGACGCCGACGTCCCGGCGTTCTGGCAGGGGCTCGGCCTACCCGGCCTCGCCGACGTACACGTGCACTTCCTCCCGCCCCGGCTGCTGCGCCGGGTGTGGGCATACTTCGACGCGGCCGGCCCACTCCTCGGTACCACCTGGCCCATCCGCTACCGGTGGAGCGACGCGGAGCGACTGGCTCACCTGCGCCGGATGGGGGTACGGGCGTTCAGTGCCCTGGCGTACGCGCACCGCCCCGCGATGGCCGCCGACCTGAACTCCTGGACCCTCGACTTCGCCCGCGCGAACCCGGACTGTCTCCCCTCGGCCACGTTCTTCCCCGAGCCGGCGGCCCCCCGGTACGTCACCGAGGCGCTCACCGCCGGTGCCCGGGTGTTCAAGGTGCACGTGCAGGTTGGCGGGTTCGCCCCGACCGATCCGCTGCTCGATCCGGTGTGGGGGCTGCTCGCCGACGCCGGGGTACCGGTGGTGGTGCACGCCGGACACGCGCCGGCCGGCACCGCACACACCGGCCCCGACCCCTTCGCCGCCCTACTCGCCCGGCACCCGCGGCTCGCCGCGGTGGTGGCACACCTCGGCGCACCGGACTACGAGGCCTTCCTCGACCTCACCGACCGGTACGAGAACGTGCGGCTGGACACCACCATGGCCTTCACCCCGTTCTTCGACCGGGCCGTGCCCTTCCCCGCCGCGGAGCTGCCCCGGCTACGCGAGCTGGGCCTGGCCGGCAAGGTGCTGCACGGCAGCGACTTTCCCAACCTGCCCTACGCGTACGCCGCGCAGCTCACCGCGCTGGCCCAGCTCGACCTGGGCGACGCCTGGTTGCGGGCGGTGTGCTGGACCAACGCCGCCGACCTGTTTGATCTGCCGGGCTGACTACGCGCCGACCCGCTGCGGTGGGACGGTCAACCCGTACAGGGCCACCAGCTCCGGGCTGTCGACCCGGCTGCCGTCGGCGACGGTGTCACAGGAGATGTCGACGATCTGGTCCTTGTGCGCCAGCAGGTACGGACGGGCGCCGACATCCGCGCTGGCCAACGTGGCGATGCCGGACCAGTGTCGGCGGCCGAACAGCATCGGGTAGCCGCGCAGTCCGCCGTAGGTGGCGCAGACCAGCACGTCCGGGTACGGCAGTGCGGCGACCCGCTGGACCGCCGCCGCGGTCAGGCCCGGCATGTCCACCGGAACGACGACCACCGCCTCGATGGCGTCGTCGTCGATGGCCGCGAGGCCAGCCTTGATCGAGGAGCCCACTCCGGTTCCCCAGGCCCGGTTCACCACCACGGTGGCTCGGGTGAGGTCAGCGGTTTCCTGTACCTGGTCGGCGGCGGCGCCGAGGACGACTACGATCTGCTCGCAGCCGGCCGCCGTCATCGTGTCGATCATCGTGCTCACCAGTGGTTTCTCGCCCTGGCACAGCAGCGCCTCGGGGCCACCGATCCGGCGCCCGCCACCCGCGGCGATGATCATTCCTGCGGTCCGGTTCAGCGGGGCCACCTCCGTCTTGGTAACGGACCGGGCAGGCCACCTGCCCGGTCCGGGACGCACAACGGACCCAACGAGCAGTCAGCGTTCAGGTTCCGGGCATGAATCGGATATTACGACCATCAGGGACAAAAGGCTAAAGTCAGGCGGGTGGCCCGGACTGGCGTCGCCCTACCGGGCTCGGGGCTGAACAGCAGCTCAAGACGCGTCGGCGTAGCACTCAACGGTGGAGAGATCGAGCGGGAAACGTACCGGCGTCCGCCCGAAGAGCAACGCGCTCGCCCGCTCCCCGCACCGGGTCACCGCGGCGGCGACCGCCGCGGCCCGCTCGGCGCGACAGTGCACGATCACCTCGTCGTGCTGAAAGAAGACCAGCTCGGCGTCGCTACCGGACAGCCCCACGCCGCTACCGGCCGGCCGGGCGTCGCTGCCGGCCAACTCCCCCCGGAGCGTGGCCAACAGCGTCGCGGCCCATTCTGCGGCGGTGGCCTGGATGACGAAGTTCCGGGTGAACCGGCCGCGCGCCCGGGCCCGCGCCGACCGACCTTGCTCACCCCCGGCCGGTACCGGATCCGCCTCAGCAAGCTCGCCCGCGCCCGGCGGGCAGGTACGGCCGAGCCAGGAACGGACCAACTCGCCGGCCTCGCCGCTGCGCGCGGCTGACTCCACATAGCCGAAGGCCGCCGGATAGTTACGCCGCAGCACCTCCAATGCCGGTGCCGCCGAACCGCCGGTCTGCCCGTACATGGCGCCGAGCAGAGCCACCTTCGCCCGCGCCCGGTCCCCACCGAACGCATCGGCGGCCAAAGCGGCGTACAGGTCCCCCGCCCGGGCCGCGGCGGCGAGCCGGGTGTCGCCGGAGACCGCCGCCAGGATCCGCGGCTCGAGCTGCCCCGCGTCGGCGACCACGAACGTCCAACCCGGGTCCGCCACCACCGCCCGCCGGATCACCTTCGGGATCTGAAGCGCCCCACCACCTCGGGTCGCCCACCGGCCGGAGACCACGCCGCCGGGGACGTACTCCGGACGGAACCGCCCCTCCCGCACCCAGGCGTCCTGCCAGGCCCAGCCGTGCGCCGTCCAGATCCGGTAGAGCTCCTTGTACGCCAGGACCAGCGGCGCCGCGGGGTGGTCGACGCCACGCAGCACCCAGGACCGGGTGTTCGGCACCTCCACCCCCGCCCGGGCGAACGCCCGCACCAGCTCCAGCGGCGAATCGACGTGCAGCTGCGGCACGTCGAAGGCGGCCGCGATCCGGGCGGCCAGCTCCGCCAGCCGACGTGGCGGCCCACCCACCGGGGAGGGGCCACCAAGCAGCTCGCCGAGGAGGGCGTCATGCACATCCACCCGCCACGGCAGCCCCGCCGCCCCCAACTCGACGGCGATCAGCGCCCCCGCCGACTCGGCCGCGACCAACAGCCGAAATCGGCCCGGGTGCTCGGTGGCGGCGATCCGGGCGAGCTGGTCGGCGTAGACCCGGCTCAGAGCCGCGATGCCGGGACCCGGCGGAGCCGGCGGCGACTCGAAGAGCGCACCCTGGCCGTGGCCCGGGGGCTCGGCCAACCGCGGCGGCGGATCGGGCGGCACCGGCGCGCCGGTCAGGCGTGCCCAGGCGGCCGTGAAGGAACGCGGCTCACCCCACCGACCCGCGTGACCGAGGAGCAACGCCTCGGTCAGCTCGATGTCGTGACAACGGTCGACCCGGACCCCGGCGCGCAGCAACACGGGGTAGAGCGCCGCACCGGACGCCCAGACCCAGCGGGGGCGCTCTCTTCGCTCGCGGTCGGCCATCGCGACCGCCAGGTCGGCGACCTGCTCCGGCGGCCCGATCGGCACTCCGGCAGCGTCGAGCGGCTGCAGCACTCCCCCGCCGACCCCGGAGCCCGCCCCCGGCGCAGCGGGGAGTCGAGGGTCCGCACCCGCCACCACCGCCACCACCGCCGCCATGATCACGATTCTGCCCGCCCGGTACGACATCGCCGGCCAGCCCGGCGACACATCAGTCGCGAGACTGGCCGGCAGCGGATCCGCTGGACTGGTGGGCCGGCGGCGGGGCGGGCCGGATTCGCCGGGCGGGCGGCGAGGGGCGGGCGGCGGTTCGCCGAGTTGGCGCCGGGCTACTTGCTGATGCCCGCGGTCAAGCCCGACTGCACCTGGCGCTGGAAGACGATGTACACGATCAACACCGGCAACATCGCCATGGTGACCCCGGCGAAGAGGCCAGACCAGTCGGACTTGTACCCCTGATTGACCGACAGCTCGATCAGGCCCTGGGCGATGACCTGGTTCTTCGGCTCACCGTCTGCGGACTGCATCAGCAGCGTCGGCAGATACCACTGGTTCCACTGCCCGAGCACGTTGAAGATACCGATGCTGATCAGGCCGGGCTTCGCCATCGGCAGCATCACGCTGAAGAAGAGCCGGCTGTGTGAGGCCCCGTCCACCAGGCCCGCTTCGGCGATCGCGTTCGGCAGGGTCCGGAAGAAGGAGTGCATGAAGAAGACCGTGAAGGCCAGTGACCATGCCGCGTACACCAGGATCAGCATCAGGTGCTTGTTCGGCCCGAGCGGCGGGAAGAGCACCCCGGTGTTGTAGACGCCCTTGAACAGCGGTACGGCAGCGAGGTAGATCGGCAGCGTGAGGCCGGACAGGAACATGTAGTAGATCAGCCGGTTACCGGGGAACTCGTAGCGCGCCAACACGTACGCGGCCATCGAGCCGAGCAGCATGGTCAGCGTGACGCTGCCGGCCAACACGAGCACGGTGTTGAGGAAGAAGTCGCCGAGTTGCCCCTCGGTCCAGGCCCGGCCGAAGTTCTCCCAACGCAGCGTCTCCGGGATCAGCGACAGCGGCTGCCGGATAACCTCCGCGTCGCTCTTCAGGGCCGACATGACCACCCAGATCAGCGGGTAGACGACCATGATCGCCCAGACCAGCAGGAACAGGTGGGAGAAGCCGTTGAAGAACTGTGCGCCGGGCCGCCGGCCGCCGGACCCGATGCGGCGTGCCGACGTGGTGCGGGCCGGCGGAACGAGATCCGGCCCGACGGGACCGGGGTCGTGGGTCACCGTACTCATCGTCGACTCCTCAGTACTCGATCCGCTCGCGGCGGGTGATTCTCAGCTGCGCCGCGGCCAGGAGGATCGTGAAGATCGCCAAAGCCACACCCATCGCGCAGGCGTAGCCGAACTGGCCCTTCTGGAAGGCGGTGAAGTTGAGCACCGACGCGAAAATCTCGCTGGCGTGGTTCGGGCCGCCCTGGCTGGGTGTCATCACGAAGACCAGGGCGTACATGTCCAGGGCGATGAAGCCCAGATAGATCCAGGCCACCGAGACGGTGTCCCGCAGCAGCGGCAGCGTGATCCGGAAGAACGTGTGGAACCGACCGGCACCGTCGAGGATGGCCGCCTCGAAGACATCCTTCGGAATCGACTGCATCGCCGCGGAGAAGAGCACCATGTAGAACCCGGCGCCGCTCCAGACCGCGATCAGCAGCAGCCACCAGAGCACCGCGGGGACACCGAGGAAGGGCTCCGGGTCGAACGTGAACAGAATCGGGTCCTCCGGATCAACCAGCCCGATCTTCATCAACACACCGTTGATCAGACCCTGCCCGTCGGCCCGGTAGATCTGCTGCCACATGACGGCGACGACGACCAGGGACAGCACCTGCGGGAAGAAGAAAATGACCTTGTAAAGGCCGGAGCCGAAGACACCCCGGATGCCGGCCCTGTCCTCGCGCCCGCCCACGTTGAGCAGGAACGCGAGAAACAGAGCCAGCGCGATCGTGAACAGCGGCACGGTGATCAGGAAGAACACGTTGTGCCAGAAGGCCTTCCTGATCAGCTCGTCGGAGAAGAGCCGGACGTAGTTCTCCAGCCCGACGAACTGCTGCCGGTCGGAGTAGCCGCCCCAGTCGGTCAACGAGTAGCCAGCCGCCTGGGCGAAGGGCCAGACCACGTAGAAGAGGTAGAGCGCGACCGGCAGGGCCAGGAAGCCCGTGGCGAAACGCGCGACACCGTGCCGCATGAGACTCAATGCCTCCGTTCGGGTCAGGCGGAGCGGGTCTGCTTCTTGATCGACGAGTCACTGGCGACCTTGTCGGCGGCGCCCTGCATCCCGTCAACGAACTGCTGGGCGGTCAGCCGACCCGCCATCAGCTCCGCGGAGAGGTTCTGGCTCTCCTTGTCCAGGTCGGCGTAGAAGTTCCAGAACTTGACCGAGACCAGGTCCTGCGGAGCGTTACTCATCAGCTCGTTGGCGCTGGCCAACGCCGAGTCCTGGACGTTGTCCCCGGAGCCCCTGGTGGAGGCGAGGGATTTGGTCAGCTCGGCGAACTTCGCCGAGCCCTCCTTGGAGAGCACCGCCCGCAGGAACTCCTTGGCGGCGGCCTTGTTCGGCGCCTTCGACGGCACGACGATGCCCTCGCCCGCACCGGCGTAGACGTCGTTCGGCGCCTTGTCGCCCGCCCCCAGGCTCCAGTAGTCCGACAGCTTCATCTCGAAGCCCGGGGGAATGGTCTGCGCCATCTCGTTCTTCAGCCAGGTGCCGACCTGGATGAAGGCGGCCTTGCCGTCGAGCCACGCCTGCTGCGACTGGGTGTGGTCGAGCTGGCCGGGGAGCAGCAGCTTGTCCTTGACCAGCTTCTCCCACGCCTCCAGGGCCGGCAGCACCCCGTCGGCCTTCCAGGCGTTCTCCTTGAGGTTGTCGATGTCGATCACCGCCTGCTTGCCGGCGGACTTCCAGATCGTCGCCATCAGCGCCCAGCGCGGGTAGTAGCCGTGCACCGCGTCGTAGACGTACGGGGCCATGCCCCTCGCCTTGATCTTCGGCGCGAGGGCGAAGAAATCGTCGAAGGTCTTCGGCGGCTGCCAACCCTCCTTCTCGAAGAGGGCGGCGTTGTACCAGTTACCCCAGACCGTGTAGGCGACGTTCACCACGTAGAACTTGCCCTGGTAGGTGCCGTCGTTGACGGTCCCTGGCAGCAGGGTGTCCGCCACCGTGCCCTCGCTGTCCCACGCCGGGGCGGCGAGCAGGTCCTCCAGCGGCTCGATCGCGCCCTCGTTGACGAGGGTGCTGATATCCATGAGGTCGGCGCCCGAGTTCATGATGACGTCGCTGGGCTGGGTCGCCATCTTCGGCTGCTCTTCGGTCTTGATCTTCTGGGTCGAGGACATGTTGACCGTGACGTTCGGACGCTTGGCCTTGAAGACCGCCTCGTCCTCCTTGGCCCACTGGTCGCCCAGCCCGCCGTCGAAGATGACCACCTTGACCGAGCTGCCGTCCTGGACGCCGAACGGGTTGTCCTTGCTCTTCGCGGCACCGGAGTTGTCGTCCTGGGCCGGGTCGCTGCCGGCGCAGGCGCTGAGCAGGCCGGCGGCCGGGAGGGTCAGCAGACCCGCGGCGGCGGCACGACGTAGCAGGGCCCGGCGGTTGAGGTCGGGGGTAGCGGACATGCGACTCTCCTTAGCGGTAGATCGGGGGGTACCACTGCGGACGGGTGAATCCGTCGTACGGCCTCGGCGGTCAGCGGGACCGCTTCGGCGTACCGAGGTGCGCTGGTCATGAGCTGGCTTCCTTCGCCGCCTTGTGCCCCTCAACGGCCTGGGCGGTACGTCGCAGGGCCGCGTGGGCTCGGTCGTGGGTGCGCTGGGCGACGGCGATGTAGAGCAGGTCGAGCACGACCAGCTGGGGGTGCCGGGCGGACAGCGCGTCGGGGCGGAAGGTGGTGGCACCACTGGCGGTGAGCAGCACGATCTCCGCCAGCTCGGCGAGCGGCGAGCGGGCGAAGCCGGTCACCGCGACGGTGGTCGCACCCCGGCTGCCGGCCTCCGCCAGCATCTCGATGGTTTCCCGCGTCCGGCCGCCGTGCGAGACGCCGAGGGCGACGTCACCGGCCCCCAACAGGGCCGCCGAGGCCAGCCCTTCGTGCACGTCGTTCCACGCCCAGGCGGCGACTCCGATGCGGTGGAGCATGAACTGCATCTCCTCGCCGACCAGGGCGCTGCCGCTGGCGCCGAAGATGTTCACCCGGCCCGCGCCGGCGATCGCCGTGGCGGCCCGCTCCACCTCGGCGAGGTCGAGCAGGGCGGCGGTGTCGTGCATCGCCCGGGTGTCAGCGGCGATGATCTGTTCGAGCACCCGGCGCAGCGGATCGCCGGGCTGAATCTCCCGGCCGATGTCGATGGTCCAACCGGCCAGGCGGGCCCGACCGCTCTCGGCGGCGATGCCGAGCCGGAGGTCCGCATAGCCCTCGAAGCCCATCGCCCGGCAGAAACGGGTGATGGTGGCCGGGGAGGTGCCACTGCCCTCGGCCAGCTCGACGATGGTGGCGCGGGTGACGGCCTCCGGGTCGCTGAGCACGTGTTCGGCGACCCGGCGCAGGGCCCCGGTCAGGTCACCCACCCCGGCCCGGACCCGGGCCAACACACCGTCGGCCGCATCAGCACGGACGCCGCGGCGGTCACACCCGTCGGCGTCGGCCACCACGGTCTCCGCGGCGGTGCCCACCTCGTGATCAACCATCCGAGACTCTTTCCGCAAAGAATGTTTACTGTTGGTAAAAGTTCTTACTGAACCCCCCTTCATGTCAAGACCATGGATGAAGTTTTCAAAACGTTATCTTTGGCTCCGACCTTCTGTCCGCGGCAGCGGAAATCGCCCAGCAACCGGCGCCAGACCAGCGCGGAAGCGCACCGGACAGCGACCGCGCCGCCAACCCGCCGGACTGCCGACACTGTCCCGGAGCGCGCCGGACCAGGTGTGATCACATCCGGACAAAACGGCTGGACGCGTAGTTCGACCCTTTCCCGACCTCACAGACGGTTACGGATGAGATATGCCGGTTTGGGGGTGTGGTCGGGGGCGTGGTGGTGGTGGAATCTCGGCGGCCGTCGGGGCGTTACACCCTGCGTACGGCCGTGGAGGTGGCCCGCTTGGGCGGGTGACACCGGGTGCGGGTCGCCGGGAATGCCGGTGGCCGGCCGGTCGTTACATCTGGACCCGGCGCCGTGCGTGTCCCCGGACCGCGGTAGCCGACCCCCTTCTCTTTTCTTCTCGTTTTGTTTTGAGCGCCGGACGGTGCTTGCACCCTGTTGCCGCCTGACCCCCTTCGGGCGTGCGTGATGGGTGTCGACCCCCGAATGGAGCAACCCCCATGGTGAACACGATTCTGCGTCGTAGTGTGCTTGGTATCGCTGGTCTGGCCCTGTCCACCGGTGTCGTCGCCGGCCCCCTGGCCACCCTCACCGACACCACCACCACCCCCGCCGCCGCTGCTGGTGTGGTGCAGGTGGAGAAGCCGGACATGGGCACGCTGATCCCGCACGGCACCCAGGGCGAGCAGTCCCGCATCGACCTGGGCGACGAGCAGGTATCGAATGTGAAGGCCATCATCGAGGCCACGAAGAAGGCCGGCATGGACGAACGCGCCGCCGTGGTCGCGATCGCTACCAGCTTGCAGGAGTCGAAGCTGGAGAACCTGGGACACCTGGGTGCGCGTAACGACCACGACTCGCAGGGCCTGTTCCAGCAGCGCCCCTCCTCCGGTTGGGGCAGCGTGGAGCAGATCACCGACCCCGAGTACTCCACCACCGCCTTCCTCAACGGCCTCAAGCAGGTCGACGGCTGGCAGGAACTGCCGTTGACCGAAGCCGCCCAGAAGGTCCAGGTGTCGGCCTACCCGTTCCACTACGCCCAGTGGGAGACCCAGGCCGCCGACCTCGTCGCCGCGCACTGGACCAACTGACCCCACCGCAGCACCACACCCCCCGCCCACAGACCTGACCCAACCAAGGGGGAAAGAAACTGTTGGCCGGCACCCGGTTCGGGTGCCGGCCAACAGCCGTGTCTGGGCGAACGCCGACCGGTGAGCGGCACCGTCCCCTACGCTTGCGCTCATGGGCCGCCTGCGCCGACTCGCCGAGGCGACACCGGCGAGCCGGAACCGCTACCTCGACCTGCTCCGGGCCCTCGCCATCATCATGGTCGTTCTCGGTCACTGGAGCGTCGTGGACATCGGGCACGACGCCTCCGGGCAGCCCACCGCGCGCTCCGCGCTGCCCGACCTCCCCTGGGCCTACCCACTGACCTGGGCGGTCCAGGTCATGCCGATCTTCTTTCTGGTCGGTGGGTACGCCAACGCCGCCTCCCTGAGCTCACACCTCCATCGGGGCGGTGACGCCACCGGCTGGCTGCTCGGCCGCAGCGCCCGCCTGCTTCGGCCCACCAGCATGCTGATCCTCGTCCTCGCCGCCGTTGGCCTCGCCGCCCGGCTCGGCGGCGCTGACCCGTCGTTGGTCCGGACCGTGGTCTACTTCGCCACCATCCCGCTGTGGTTCCTCGCCGCGTACCTCCTCGTGGTGCCGCTGACCCCGGTGATGTACGCGCTGCACCGGCGGTACGGGCTCCTCGTACCGGTGGCGCTGGCCGTCCTGGTCGCGGCGGGGGACCTGACGCGCGAACTCGGTCTGCACGACACCGCCCTGCCGAACTATCTCTTCGGCTGGCTGGCCATTCACCAGATCGGCTTCGCCTGGTACGACGCGGACAAGAAAGACGCTGACGCTGCGGCACCGCGTGGCCGCTCGACGGGACTCCGCACCCGGCGGCTACCGCTGTCCCGGCGGGCCGGCTGGACGGCGCTGCTCGGTGGGCTGGCGGTGGCGGTGCTGCTGACCGGTCCCGGCCCGTACCCGGTAAGCATGATCAATATTCCGGGTGAGCGGCTGAACAACGCCGCCCCGCCCAGCCTCGCGCTCCTGGCGGTGAGCACCGCACAGCTCGGGCTCCTCCTACTGCTGCGCCGACCGGCGCAGCGCTGGCTACGCCGCGACCGCCCCTGGATGGCGGTGATCGCGGTGAACAGCGTCGTCCTGACGGTCTTCCTGTGGCACCTGAGCGCGGCGATCCTGGCGATCGGGGCCCTGGACGCGGTGGGGTTGCTACCGACCCCGGCCGCCGGCACGGCCGCCTGGCTGGCCTGGCGGATCCCCTGGGTCCTGATCCTCGCTGTGTTCCTGGCCGTCCTGGTCGCCATCTTCGGTCCGATCGAGGCGCGCACCGGCCGCCCCCCGGCCGCCCGAGGACCCGCTCCGCCGTCGGACGACCGGGCGGAGCACCACTGGCGGGTCACCGGCCGCAGCGTGCTCGCCGTCGCCGCCTTCGTCGCCGTCGTCGCCGCGCTCGTCGTCAACGCGACGGCCCCACGGGACGCCCCGCTGCTGCTCGGGCTGCCCGTCCCGGCGCTGGTGGCCTACCTGGCCGGGGCGGGCACCCTGCGGCTGCTCAGGTCTGGGTGGGGAACCCCAGGTTGACCCCACCGTGTCGGGGGTCCAGCCAGCGGCTGGTGACCACCTTGCCCCGGGTGAAGAAGCGCACCCCGTCCTCCCCGTGCGCGTGCAGGTCACCGAAGAGCGACGCCTTCCAGCCGCCGAAGGAGTAGTACGCCATCGGCACCGGGATCGGCACGTTGATCCCCACCATGCCCACCTCCACCTCGTGCTGGTAACGCCGGGCGGCGCCCCCATCATTGGTGAAGATGGCCGTCCCATTGCCGTACGGGTTGGTGTTGACCAGGTGGACGGCCTCCTCGTACGAACCGACCCGGACCACCGACAGCACCGGGCCGAAGATCTCGTCGGTGTAGACCGACATCTCCGGGGTGACCCGGTCGAACAGGGTCGGCCCCAACCAGTAGCCGTTCGGGTCCCCGTCCGGACGCACGTCCCGACCGTCCACCACCGGCACCGCGCCCGCCGCCACGCCCGCCTCGACGTACGAGCGCACCCGCTCGGCGTGCGCGGCGGTGACCAGCGGGCCCATGTCGCAGCCGCGCCGGCCGTCGCCGGTGCGCAGCCCCGCCATCCGCTCGGCGATCTTCGCGACCAGCGCGTCCGCGACCGGCTCCACCGCGACCAGCGCCGAGATCGCCATACAGCGCTCCCCCGCCGACCCGAACCCCGCGTTGACGGCGGCGTCGGCGGCCAGGTCCAGATCCGCGTCCGGGAGCACCACCATGTGGTTCTTCGCCCCACCGAGGGCCTGCACCCGCTTGCCCGCCAGCGACGCCCGCTGGTGCACGTGCCGGGCGACCGGCGTGGAGCCGACGAACGACACCGCCCGCACCGCCGGATGATCCAACAGGGCGTCCACGGCCTCCTTGTCCCCGTTGACCACGTTGAGCACCCCCGGCGGCAGGCCCGCCTCGGCGAACCACTCCGCCAGCAACAGCGCCGCGCTCGGGTCCTTCTCACTGGGCTTGAGCACCACCGCGTTGCCCGTGGCCACCGCGACCGGCACGAACCAGAGCGGCACCATCACCGGGAAGTTGAAGGGGCTGATCACCGCCACCACCCCGAGGGGCTGGCGCAGGTTGTAGGAGTCCACCTCGGTCGAGACGTTCTCGCTGAACCCGCCGCGCATCGCCGCGGGGATGCCGCAGGCGTACTCGATGACCTCCAGCCCGCGCTGCACCTCGCCGGCGGCGTCGGCGAGCACCTTGCCGTGCTCCGCGGTGATCACCTCGGCGAGCCGGTCGCGCCGGGCGTGGACCAGCTCGCGGAAGGCGAAGAGCACCGCCGTGCGCCGCGACAGGGAGGCGTCTCGCCAACTCCGCGCGGCCCGGTCGGCGGCCTCGACCGCTGCCGCCACCTCCGCCGCGGAGGCCAGCTCGACCTCCGCGGTACGCGCGCCGGTGGCCGGGTCGAAGACGTCGCCGCGACGCACCGCCGTGCCGGTGAGCAGCTTGCCGTCCACGAAGTGCCCGATGAGACTCACGCCGCCACCTCCGCCGCGGTCCCGCCGGACCGGATCGCGTCCACCAGAATTGCCAGGCCCTCCCGGGCCTCCTCCTCGGTCAGGGTCAACGGCGGGCCCATCCGCACCACGTTCCCGTACAGGCCGCCCTTGCCGACGAGCAGGCCACCGGCCCGGCACGCCTCGAACACCTGGGTCGCGCGCCCGGGATCCGGGTCCGCGGTGCCCGGAAGGACGAACTCGACGCCGAGCATCAGCCCCTTCCCGCGTACCTCGGCGACCCCGGGGAGCCCGCCGACCGCGGCGCGCAGCCCCTCGTTGAGGATCGTGCCGACCCGGTCCGCGTTGGCCTGCAGATCGTTGTCGAGCAGGTAGTCGAGGACGGCGTTGCCGGCGGCGGCGGAGATCGGGTTGCCGCCGAAGGTGGAGAAGCTGATCGCCGGCACCGACTCGACCACCTCGGCCCGCCCGACCACACCGGCGAGCGCGAACCCGTTGCCGACGCCCTTGGCGAAGGTGATCATGTCCGGGGTCACGCCGTGGGCCTGGTAGCCCCAGAAGTGCGTGCCGGTCCGCCCCCAGCCGGTCTGCACCTCGTCCGAGATGAGCAGGATGCCGTGCTCGTCGAGCACCTTGCGCCAACCGCCGAGCAGCCCGTCCGGGCCGTGGACGAATCCGCCGACGCCCTGAATCGGCTCGGCGATCAGGCAGGCGACATCACCCGAGGTCTGGGTGGCCAGAACCTCCCGCAGGTCCTCCACCGCCGCGTCGATCCGATCCGCCTCGGGAAGCCGGGCCAGCAGGCCCCGCAGCCGCTCCCCCGAGTGCAGCCAGGCCACCTGCAACGGGTTCAGCGGACTCGCCGACCAGCCCCGGTTGCCGGTGACCCCGATGGTCGCGTACGACCGGCCGTGATAGCTGTTGCGCACGGCGAGGATCTGGTGCGAACGCCGATAGTTGGTGGCCATCAGCAACGCGGCCTCGTTGGCCTCGGTGCCGGAGTTGGTGAAGAAGACCCGCGCGTCCGGGATGCCGGACAGCCGGGCCACCTTCTCAGCCAACTCCACCTGCTGTCGGATCAGGTAGAGCGTCGAGGTGTGCACGATCCCGGTACGCAGCTGGCGCTCCACCGCCGCGCGGATCTCCGGAATGTCGTAGCCGATGCTGTTGGTCAGCACGCCGCCGAAGAAATCCAGGTACGTGCGGCCCTGCGCGTCGGTGACCCGACGCCCCTGACCAGCGACGAGTTCGAGCGGTTCGTCGTAGTAGAGCGGCATCCAGGACGGGAGCACCGCCCGGTGCCGGGCCAGCAGATCGTCGGTGGTCATAGTGACACCTCTCAACGAAGCGGGTGATGACGGCACGCTCTCACCACCGCGCACCGCGAACAACTGGCACCGTGTAGCGTCACCGCACCGTCCACCTGACACCACGTCAACCGGCCGGCGGTTGTCGCGTCCCGTGCGGATTGAGGACCCCATGATTGTCGAGCCGCGAATTTTTCGAGCAGTCTGAGACAGGGCCGTGACGGCTGCGGGAAGCAGCACAACGGCTCCGGTCACAGCGAAACACCAGGCCAAAGAGAGGGGAGACAGCAGCAGGCCGATCCCGGCCGCCCCCGCGGCATTTCCCGTGTTGAAGGCGGTATTCACCCAGGTACCGGCCTCCGTACTGCGGGCCTGGGAATCCACTTCGCCGGCAATCAGATAGGCCGTGGTCAGCGCCGGCGCCATCAGAAACCCAACGGCACCGGCCAGCGCAACCAGCCCGACCATTCCAGTGGCCTGGCCGGACAGCACACAGAAAACTCCGAGAAAAGCGGCCAGAATCGGCAGCCGGGTGCGCGTGGACAGCCGCCAGCGCACCGCACCGTAGAGCAGCCCGCCCAGCGCGCTGCTGACCGCCAGCGCCGCCGACACCCAGGACACGGAGGCAGCGGCGCCGTGCCGGTCCGCGAAGGCGACGGCCAGGAGAGTGAAGGCCCCCATGCAGGCCCCCAGCCCGGCGGTAGCAAGAACCGGATCGGCCAGGGACGTCCACCAGCGTGCGTCCCGGCGGGGCGGGGCGGCCCCCTGCTCGCCGCCGGTGTCGGGCTGCGGCGCGGCTGAACCGCGGAAGGAGGCGGCGACCGGGGAACCCGCGAGGACAGCCGTGCCGCCGAACAGCAGCACCGCGCTCAGGGCGACTCCGAGGGCGGGCTCGGCGAGCGCCGTGAGCACCCCGGCCAGCAGGGGCCCGACGACGTAGAGCAGTTCCTCCGCGACAGTGTCCAACGAGTAGGCCCGCTGGAGCAGTTGCTCGTCGTCGTCCGGGACCAGATCACGCCACAGGGTGCGCATGAACGGTCCCAGCGGGGGCGCGCACGCGCCGGCCGCGGTGCCGAGCACCCACAGCGCTGCACCGGGGGCGCCGGGCTGCCAGGCCACCGCCGCGATCAGGCCGAGCAGCGACGCACATGCCGCCGCCATGGGCAGCAGCGCCCGGTGCACACCGTGCCGGTCGATGAGGCGGGCGCGGTACGGGGCCAGCAGGGAACTGGCGAGTCCGAAGACGGCCAGGACACCACCGGCGACGGCGTACGACCCCGTCGCGTGTTCGACGGTGAGCACCAGCGCCAGGAAGACGATGCCGTAGGCGAACCGGGCGACGAGCGCGGCACCGAACGTGCGGGCCGCCTGCGGTAGCCGGAGGACGGTGAGATAGGAGGGGGCATGCACAGGGGATGCGGATGACACGGGGGACTCCTGCGGGTTCACGCGTCCCGGTGGCGGGCACGGGACGGGCTGCGGACCAGGGGGTACGGGATCGCGGAGGGCAGGGTTCGTCCGGGGCCGGGGTGCGGCCGTGGGCGGCTACGGACGGAGGCCCGTGACGGTGCCGGCGCCGGACGGAGCACCCGGCATACGGGCAAGGGACAGGGTCACGGCGGCCTTGAGAGCGTCGGCCGTAGCCGTGCCCAGGCCATGACGGTCCAGAGTGGCCAGCGCAGATGGCCGACGCAGCACCGTAGAGTACGAAGGATTCCCTAACCGGGAAGACATATGACGTTCCTCATCGAACGTGGCGCGCGTACGCGCGCCAAAGGCAGGTCAAAGACAGCAGGGCCCTGATCCGCACCAGGGCAGAGGCAGTCTTTGGTCTACGCACGAAGGAAGAACATTCCGGTGACAGTAGCAGCACCCACGGGGCCGGCCCCGACGACGGGGTGGCCGACCGCCGGAGCAGCGGGAGTTCGCTGACGCCATCACCGTCGGTGCGCCAGTCCGACACCCCGGTCCAGCAGCCTCGCAGCAACGTCCGTACCCGATGGGTGTTTTCCTCCCCTATCACCGGTGAGTACACGTCAATGGTCTCCGGAGTGCTGGCCCTGCGCGGAGGCATACGCCGGGCGGTCACCCACGACCTACTCGGAGCACCACGAATCGCAAGATAAACCCCGCAATGATGGAGTTCCCTACCCGCCTGGTCGACCAGAGAATAGGGCTCCCCTCCTGGTGGGAGGCTTTTATCACTCCCGCCGCTTTTTTAGTTCTCCATCGACAATAATGAGAACGCCACCGATTGTGACTACTCCGATCAGAGCAGCGGAAAGCCAGGATGATCTAAATCCGTTCAAAGTCATGGAGGTGAACCAGAAGGCACCCCCGGTCATTATAAGGATCCTGGCAACGTGGTTCAGTCGTCCCATACCGCGCTCCTCCTCGCTGGGGCGGACTATCCTCAGTAGCAGCCCTTGTCCCCACTGCCTGTCTGCCTGCGGCACCGTCTGTCCGGCCATCGGATCGATCCACGACCCACCAGGACCGCCCTCGATCTGCTACCGCCCAGCGGCCGAGCGGTGTGCACGGGGGCTCACCCCACGGCGGCGCTTGAAGGCGGTGCTGAGCGCGAAGGAGCTGCCGTAGCCCACCCGGCGGGCGACCGCACCGACGGTGGCGTGCGGCTCCCGAAGCAGGTCGGCGGCGAGACTCAACCGCCAGCCGGTCAGATAGGACATGGGCGGTTCACCAACCAGTGCGGTGAACCGCCGGGCAAACGCCGCCCGGGAGACTCCGGCTTCGGCGGCCAGAGATGCCACGGTCCACGGCCGGGCCGGGTCGTGGTGCAGCATTCGCAGGGCGGGGCCGACGACGGGATCGCTATGCGCTTGGTACCAGCCGGGGGGCTCGGCACCGGGACGGGCGAACCATTCCCGCAGCACGGCGATGAGCAGCAGGTCCAGCAGCCGGTCGAGAACCGCCTCCTGACCGGGGTCATCCTTGACGATCTCGTCGGCCAGCAGTGGGATCAACGGAGAGTCCCAGGAGTCGCCGGGCACGATGAGCAGCGGCGGCAGTGCGGTCAGCAGCCGTTGGCTGACCGCACTGCCGCATCGGGTACGCACCGGTCAGCAGCATCGTCGGGCCGTCCGCGCTGTTGCCCCAGGTCCGCACCCCCCACTCACTCATTCCGCAGAGTTCCCCACCATCGGGGCCGGTGCAGCGTTGGCCAGGATGAATGACGGCCTGCGGTGCCGTGGAGGGGTCGTCGGCGACCCGGTACGGGGCGGGGCCGCGGACGATCGCGATGTCCCCCGGGGTCAGCCGGACCGCCGTACCCTCCTCCGGCGCGACCCAAGCGTCACCTCGGACCAGGGCCACCAGGGTGAGGGGCGCCTCGTCCCGGATCGCCAGGGACCACGGCGGGGTCAGGACCGAGCGCAACAGGAACGCACCCTGGGCTCGGGGTCCATCAAGGAGACCTACGACTGCGTCCATGTAGACGATTGAACACAAGCTCGCGCGGATTAGCTATGTCCCGTCTCAGGCTGGCGCACTTCACTGGGCGTATGACAGACCAACGAAAGCAACAACACACCCTGGTCCTCGGCGGCACCGGCAAGACCGGCCGACGCATCGTGGCCCGGCTGCGAGATCAGGGCGTACCGGTGCGGGTTGGCTCCCGCACCGCCCGACAGCCCTTCGACTGGACCGAACCGGCGACCTGGGCACCGACCCTGCGGGACGTGAACGCCGTCTACCTCTCCTACCACCCGGACCTCGCCGAGCCGGGCGCGCTGAAGACGGTCGCCGCGTTCACCGATCTCGCGGTGGCGGCCGGGGTCTCCCGGCTGGTGCTGCTCTCCGGGCGCGGGGAGGAGATTGCCCGGTCCGCCGAGGAGCACGTCCAGGCCGCCGGGGTGGAGTGGACGGTCCTGCGGTCGAGCTGGTTCAACCAGAACTTCAGCGAGGACTACCTCCTGGAGCCGGTCCGCGGCGGTGAGGTCGTTCTCCCGGTCGGGGCCGTACCCGAGCCGTTCGTGGACGCCGACGACATCGCCGACGTGGCGGTGGCGGCACTCACCGGCCATGGGCACGCCGGGCAGCTCTACGAGCTGACCGGGCCCCGGCTGCTCACCTTCGGCGAGGCGATCGCCGACATCGCCACCAGCACGGGCCGGACCATCGAGCTCGTGCAGGTCTCCTCCGCGGAGTACGCGGACGGACTCGCCGCCGCCGGTGTCCCGGCTGGCACGATCGAGTTGTTGACGTACCTCTTCACGACCCTGCTGGACGGGCGCAATGCCCGGCTGAGCGACGGTGTTACGCGGGCCCTCGGCCGGCCGCCGCGCGACTTCGCCGACTACGCCACGCGCACCGCGGCCACCGGCGTCTGGGGCGGGGCATAGCCTGCGGTGCCATGCGGATCGACTCAGGCCACGCCGCTGAGGACAGCGGCCTGAGTCGGTCCGCGTGGATCCAGCGGCGGAGTCGCCGCCAGGGTCACGCGGCGAAGCCACCGTCCACCGCGATGGCGGCACCAGTGACATAGCGACCAGCGTCACCCGCGAGGTGGGCGACGGTCGCGGCGACGTCCGACGACTGGCCGAAACGACCGAGTGCGGTGAGGCTCTGCTGCACATCGGCGCCCTCGGCGTCGGCGGGGTTCATGTCGGTCTCCGTCGGCCCGGGATGGACCAGGTTGGCGGTGATCCCCCTGGCACCCAACTCGCGGGCCAACGACCTGGTCAGGCCGATCAATGCGGTCTTACTCGTCGAATACAGCGAGACACCGGGGAGCGGCACCCGCTGGGCCAGGCAACTGCCGATATTGATGATCCTTCCGCCTTCGGTCATGTGCCGTACCGCCGCCTGGGAAGCCACGAAGGGTGCCCGTACATTGACGCTCAACACGCGGTCGATGTCCTCCAGTGACATGTCTTCGACCAGACCGCGCACCAGAATCCCCGCGTTGTTGACCACGATGTCGAGCCGCCCGAACTCCGCGACGGCCTGATCCACGGCCGTGCGCACAGCAGTCGGGTCTGCACTGTCAGCCTGGACCGCCCAGGCCCGGCGCCCCAGCGCCTTGATCCGGTCGACGACATCCGCCGCGCGCTCCACACTGTCCCGGTAGGTCAACGCGACGTCGGCGCCGTCCGCTGCCAGCCTCAGCGCCACGGCCTCGCCGATGCCACGGCTGCCGCCGGTCACGAATGCCACCTTGCCGCCAAGTACCGCACTCATGTTCGCTCATCTCTCCTGTTGTGTTCGTGAACACATGTCATGTTCACCTGCTGCGAGCAGGGAGTCTGGCGGCAATCCGACGTCGCGTTCGGCCGAGAAGTGCCGAGCACCACCCCTTAACGTGACGTGGCGTCTTCGTCTTCCAGATAGGCCGCGGCGGTCCATGCCACCACCGGGTCATCGTCGCGGGACAACCGTCGCAGGACGGGCTGCGCAACAGTTCGAGGCAGCTCCAGGATGGCCTGGGTGAGCCGGCTGCGGGCGGCGGAGTCCGCGGTGGGGTCGGCGAGTTCGGCGGCGAGCGCGCTGACGATCTGTTCAGCGCGGGCTGGCTCCTCGGCCAGGGCCCCCAGGTGCTCAGCCGCCTCGACGTCGCGCCCGCCCTCGACCACCAGGTCGACGAGGGCGGGCACGGCCACCGCCTCGCCGTGCGCACCCAGTGCCAGGGCCGCGTGTCGGCGGACCGTCGGGTCCGGGTCGTCGAGGGCGTCCACGAGCACCGCGGTCGCCTCGTCACCGGTCAACTCGGCAACCGCCCGGATAGCGCGGCGGCGGATGTCCACGTTCTCGGAGCGGGCGCCGGACGCCAACGTTGCCAGGGCGTCGCCGTCCGCCCGTCCGAGCGCCCAGCGCAGCGCGCCGGCCACATTCGGGTCGGCTTCGGCGAGGACCGCGCCGGCCAGTAGCTCGGCGGGCACCCGCACCTCCGCGGCGGGGACCAGGGCGCTGCGCTGGCGCAGGGCGACGTCAGGTGAGTTGAGTCCGGTGAGGAGTTCGGTGACGCGCAGGACGTCCGGCCATCCGGTGGGCGCCGCGGCGGCGACCGTACGCAGCCGGTCGAGTAGCTCCCGTTCCCGGTCCAGCCGCTCCTCGGTCCAGCTGATGAGGTCGCGGACCAGACCGGCGGGCGTGCAGGTGGGATCCTGGAGCACCCGGGCGATCTGAGGCAGCGACAGCCCCAGCGACCGCAGGCCCGCCACGTGAAAGAGCCGCCGTGCGTCCTCGTCGGAGTATTCGCGGTAACCGCCCGGGGTGCGACCGGTCGGTCGTACCAGCCCCAGCGAGTCGTAGTGCCGAAGCATGCGGGTGCTCACTCCGGAGCGGCGTGCCACGTCGCCGATCAGCATGGCGGTTCCTTCCCCCTCCCCATCGGGTCCAGCTTGCCGGCGGCGAGCCGTCGCGCCTCCTCGGCGAGTTCGTCGTAGTCGGCCTCCGGGTCGCGGAGCAGCAGCAGCGTGGCGTGGGCGTGTTCCCGCGCCGTCGGCTCCGGGCGGTTGACGCCGACGGCGAGGGCCGGCAGGGCCGCCGTACCGAGGCCGACCAGTGCCCGACTGAGGCTCAGCCGCACGTCCCGGTCCCCGCGGCCAAGCTGGCTGACCAGCTCCACGGCCAACGCCTCCTCCTTGTCTTCGGGGACGAGAGCGACAGCGGCCCGCCAGGCGGTCCGCGCGACCTCGTCGTCGGGGTCGCGCAGCAGAGTCCCGACGATCGAGGGGTACACGCTCCGGTTATTGATCTTGGAAAGCGAGTGCAGGGCCTGACTACGGGCCTGGGCCTGCTCAGACGTGAGCTCGGCGAGGAGTTTGGGCAGCGTGACCGCCTCCGGCAGGCGGGTGAGTGCCCAGGTGAGCATGTCTCTTACGAAGAAGTCCGGCTCGACCGCGCACCGCCGCACCAGCGCGGTGACAACACTCGGGTCGCGGTGCCCGCCGAGCAGCATGGCCGCCTGCAGCCGGGCTGACGACGCCTCGGCGCTCAGGGCCGCCACCGCGCGGCGGGTGTTCTGCACCTGGTTCATGGGTAGTACCACCTCCCGGCACAGTCAAGACCTTGTCACGGTGTCAAGGTCAAGCGGATCGGTCGAGCCGCCTCGGCTTCACCTGGAAACTGTGACAGGCTGCCGCCGGCACACCCGGACGAGGAGGTGCGGTGACGGAGCGGCCGACATCGGTGCTGATGCTCTCCCTCGGCGGCACGATCGCCATGACCGGCGGCGCTGGCGGCGTCGTGCCGACCCTCACCGCCGAAGACCTCATCGCCGCCGTACCCGGTGCCGCCGACACCGGCATCGACGTACAGGTCCAGACCTTCTGCCAGCTTCCGAGCGCCTCCCTGCGCCTCGACGACCTCACCGCGCTCGCCGCCCTGGTCGCCGAACGCACCACCATCGGCGACGTGGAGGGCGTCGTGGTCACCCAGGGCACCGACACCATCGAGGAAACCGCCTACCTGCTCGACCTACTGCACGGCGGCGACGCTCCCATCGTGGTGACCGGGGCGATGCGCAACCCGACCCAGGCCGGCGCCGACGGGCCGGCCAACGTCCTCGCCGCGATCCACACCGCCGCCAGCCCCACCGCCCGTGGCCTCGGCGCGCTGGTGGTCTTCGCCGACGAGATCCACGCCGCGCGGTACGTCCGCAAGACGCACTCCACCAGTGGCGGCACCTTTCGCTCGCCGAACACCGGCCCGCTCGGCCACGTCGTCGAAGGCGCGGTTCGGCTGCTCGCCTACCCGCCCCACCGGCTGACCGTGCCGCTGGCGGCGATCACCCGGACACCCCGGGTCGGGCTGCACACCGTCACCGTCGGCGACGACGGAGCCCTGCTCGCCGGCGCCGAGCACCTGGACGGTCTCGTCGTGGCCGGCTTCGGTGTCGGCCACGTACCCCAACTGCTCATCGACCAGCTCACCGCCCTCACGGCGACGATCCCGGTCGTGCTCACCTCCCGCATCGGCGCCGGCCCGGTCCTGGAAGCCACCTACGCCTTCCCCGGCTCGGAGAGCGACCTGCGGCAGCGAGGGCTGATCGGCGCGGGCTTCCTCGACAGCTACAAGGCGCGTATCCTGCTGCACACCCTGCTCGCCGCCGGCGCCGACCGCGACGTCATCGCCGCCGGGTTCGCCGCCGCCGGTGGCACCGGAGAGCCCGCCCACTGGCCCTGGGCCAGCGCCCCCTGAGGGCCTCCGCCTCCGCCCGCTCATCTACACATCATCAATCGACTCTGACGGCTGGAATGGACGCGCCGACGAGCTGTTGGGCAATGAGCAGGGAGATGCGGGTGATCACGCAGCAGCATGTAGTCCGACCCCGTCCAACCCCCTGAGGGCTTCCGCATCGCCGCCGCTCCGGTCGCCGTGGCGGGCATATGCACCTCCTCAGTCCAGCCGTACGCACTGGTCGCCCCGACCTGAACCCAGGCTGGGTCAAGACGTCCGCCGCCTGGCGGGACAATCGGTTACGTGATTCTCTTGTCAGATTTTTGAACCCGGGGGTAACATTCTCAAGTAGAGTATGACGCCCGACACAGGATGTCGGGCGTCCACCAGAGATAATTCGCTGGTCTTTGTCATCTACAGACGTGGCTAGCCGGCGCATTCGGACGTTACATCCGCAGAAGGGTGTAGGCGATTTGGTTGCGAAGCAGGTCTACGGCCGCCTGGATGCTGTGACATTGGTTCGGGCCCTGATGGAACGACCTCTCAACGAAGGCGGTCGCCCCACCACCACAAGGTCTCCGGTAATTGTCCTCGAAGCCCCGGCAGGTGGCGGCAAAACAGCCCTACTGGAGGCGATGGCTGAACTACTTCATCAGCGCGTACCCTACGCTTTCGTTGATCTGGCCACGGTTACCACCCGAGCCGACCGCGACGCCACTGTCACCAATCTCCTGTCCGCGCTTGCCTTCGAACTGTCACGCAGGTGCCACAGATACGGAACACTTCGCTTTCCTCGGTTCGTTGTCGGTCAACTCGTGATGAGACTCGACCTGTCCCGCGACGATCCTGGCTTGGCCCGTAAGCAGGCAACCGACGCGCTGAAGGCGCACCGCCGCCTCGACCAGATGCTCGATATTTTGGAGGAGGCGGCTGGCACGGTAACCGGCCTCACACCGATTCAGCCCCACATACCGAGCAACATGGTGCGTGGAACCCTTTCACTGCTGGTGGACGGCATGACCCGATGGCTCCCCCGGCTCACCCTCGGCCGTTTCCAGGACTGGTACGGCCACCGTGACCGCGGGCTCCAGGATGACCCGATCAGCACACTGGTTGGGCTGAATCGCTGGGCTCACTCCCACGCCACCGGGGGTGCTCAACAGCGCATCGACAACCTGATGTCAGCGGCCTTTCTCGCCGACCTTCGACATGGGTTTGCCAGTAGCCGGCGGAGTGTGGGGTGGTCGCTCAACTGTGTCGCCCTGCTGGACAACGCCGACTCTGACCTGGCCCGCGACCTCCTCGAAACACTGGTTCGGGTACGCGGCGACGACCTCGATCACGGCTACGCCGTTCCCGACCCACTCACGGTCGTCGCCACGAGCAGGGGACGCCTCCTCGCCAAGGTCAACCGCGCCGACCAGGTAGCGCTGTCCATACCGTTGGTCGATAGCTACAAGGCCCTCGACCGGCGGGTACAGCCGTGGTGGCTGCGGTGCCGGCTAGACGATCTCACCGTCGACGAGGTCAACCTCATGGTGACGGATCTGTCGCTGGACCGCGACGATGATCATCAACTCGCGGCCCTGATCCACCAGTTCACCGGGGGTCACCCGGGGGCGACCCGGATCATGCTTGAGGCGATCACCGCCATCACTACCCGGTGGCGGTCGCTGGCCGAGGTACTCGACGGCGATTCCGGCGGGGTAGCGGTGGAGGAACGGCTACTACAGCTCTTCCTGGACGGGGTCCCCGACGAGGCGAGAGAGGATCTCATCACCTGCTCGGCGGCGCGCACCCGGCACCACGCCATCGAACTGGCGGTCAGACGGCGGGACCTTTTCACCGCGCCGGATCTGGTCATCGGCGAGTTGCGGGAGTCACCGATGTGGCTCCTTCGGGACGAGTGGGGCCCCACCGTGCTGCGCCGGCTGCTGCTACGCCGGCTGGCCGGGCGGCGGGATGGGGCAGCGACCTGGTCGGTGGTCCACCGCTGGCTACGAGAGGCAAGCCCGCTCGAGCACCGGGACGAGCGGGACACCCGTACCGCTCTCACCGCCGAGCTCGCCTACGCCCTCGCGGACGGCGACATCGAATTCGTGACTCGCAAACTCGATCAACACGCGGTGGGTCGTGCCACGACCTGGCTGGCAATGGTGGAGGCCGTGACGTCGGTACCCGGTCGGTTGGACCCGGACGTCGAGCACACCGTGCAGGCGCGTGGCTTGACCAGCTGGCTCGGGTCCGGCGACGAACGGCAGCTGGCCTGCATCGCCGGGCTGGTGGCCCGGTTGTGGATCGCCGCCGACCCGTTCCGCGACACCGGCCGCCGCGGATTACACCGGCAGATAGCCCGGGACTATGACGAGTTAGCGCTCTATCACCCGGAATGGGACGACGAGCTGTACACGCAGAAAAACCGCCACCAGCAGTTGGCTCGCGTCTGGAGCGCCGGGCTGCACCAGAAGGAGACACCGTGACCAGGTCACCCATCGCGCGTGTCCGGCCGGACATCTTCGAGCCACCCACCACACCGCTGGAGAGAAGGCGGCGCAGTCGCAGGCGCATCGCCGCTGTCCTGGCCCTGGTGATCGTCGCGCCGAGTCTGCTGTGGGGCGGAACCCTCGCGTACCGGGATCTGTCCTGCGGACCAATCGGTAATGGGATTTCCCGAGTCGACGGGCAGTGCGTCGGAGTAACCGACGGATCCTTTGTCTTCCATCCGTACATCGAACAGATACAACAGAAAATTAGGAAGGAAAACGAGAAGGTACGCAATGGCGGGTACGGCAATCTGCCCTACGTGCGAATTGCCGTGCTGATGCCCATGACGGCGGACGACCGCAGCGCGCTGACAATGGCCCGGATTCGGTACAGCCTGCAGGGGGCGTACGCGGCGCAGCGGCGGGCCAACGGCGGGGCGGACGACGGGTTCGGCGACCCGACACCGCTGATCCAGTTGTTGCTAGCCAACGAGGGCAGCAACCAGCAACAGTGGCGTCCGCCGGTCAGCCGGTTGGCCAGCATGACCACGGGGGCGCACCCGCTGGTTGCGGTGGTCGGTCTGGGAGTGAGCATTCCCGCGACGCAACTCGCGGCCGAGGAGCTGTCGAGACACCAGGTGGCCACGGTCGGTGCGGTACTCACCGCGGACACATTGCGGGCGGACAGCTTTGTTCAGGTTTCGCCGTCTAACGGCCATTACGCACTGGCGTTGAGAAATTATCTCGACCAGGAGTACCCCGAGGGTCACCGCGATCGTCGCCGAGGAATCGTGGTCTACGACCAGAACTCCGACATGTACACCCGGACACTCCGGGAGGCGTACGAGCAACACCTGGAAGACTTCATGGTCGAAGGTCCCGCACAGCAGTTCAACGGAATTCTGAACGAGGAGGAGCCCGTTCCACTATTCGACCACGTCAGCACGCAGGTCTGTGCCGCGAAAGCAGTCCGGATCTTCTACGCCGGTCGAGTGAAGGAACTAAAGAATCACCTTATTCCCAGCCTCGCCAGGAAACACTGCGCCGACCGTGAGGAAAATAATGAACAACTAACCATCATGCTCGGCAGCACCGGCCTGTCCTCACTCCGGGACGAAGAGACCGTGGACCTGCTCAAGCGACACCGAATTCGAGTTGTCTACGCATCGTCAATCGACTCTGACGGCTGGAACGAACGCGCCGACGAAGTGTTGGGAAACGAGCAGGAGGATGGGTTACCAGATGTGCTGACTGGTATGCCGGTCGGGTACCCGAGCTTCTACCAGAAGCTGCACGCACTGTTTTCCACCCAGGAGGCCGACGACGCGCTCGCCGACGGCTACGCGACGATGCACCATGATGCGGTCGCCACGGCTGTCCTCGCGACCCGGCAGGCAGCTCGAGAACGGAAGGAGGCCGTCCCCACCCACAAGCATGTCGCGTCGGCACTGTGGAAACTCAACATCCTCGGCGAGGTTCCAGCGGCTGGCGGAACCCTGAGCTTCAGCCCGGAAGGGCTGGGCTGGCCCAGCGGCAAACCCATTCCGATCCTTTCGATCCCACCAGACGCACAGCCACCCCTGCCAACAGCGAAGCCCTATCTCACCTGAGGCGCCACCCCGCCCGTTCCTCAACGGCGAGGTAGGCCGACACCGCCGGCTGAGGCCGAGCCGCGGGTGGAGAGCTCCTCGGCATCAGCCGGCGGTGTCGCGGACCGCCTGGGCGAAGACCTCGGAGCGGTGCGCGAAGTTGCGGAATCGCCCGTAGCTCGGCGCCGCCGGTGACAGCAGCACCACCCCGCCGGCCGGTGTGACCCGCCGGGCCAGTCGAACGGCCTCGACCAGATCGCCGGTGACCTCGCACCAGACCTTCGGCAGCCCGTCCAGCGCGGCGACGATCCGCGCCCCGCTGTCCGGTACGCCGATCACCGTGATCTCCCGCTCGGCGAGGTGATCTCGCAGCGGCGTGTAGTCCAGCCCCCGGTCGGCACCGCCGACGATCACGGTGAGCGGCCGCCCGTCGTACGCGTCGATCGCGTGCATGGCTGCGTACGGGCTGGTGGCGAGGGTGTCGTCGACAAAGGTGAGACCGGACGGATCAACGATCTCGGTGAGCCGGTGGGCCAGCCCCTGGAACCCGGCGACGGCGACCGCCAGGGTGTCCCGGCGCGCGAGCACGTCAACACCGAGCACGTCGAGCACGGCCAGCGCCACGCAGAGGTTGCCCTCGTTGTGCCGTCCCACCAGCGGCAGCACCGCCCGGGGGAAGAGCGGCTGGTCGCCGAGGTGGAACCAGGGCGCGCCGTCCGGGCCGCCCGCCACATGGATGGTGTCGGGGGTGCCGGCTCGCACGACGGGCCGGTCACCGAGTTCGGCGGCGAGCCGGGGGTCGGCGCCGTTGACCACAACGGTCTCCGGGCCGTGGGCCAGCAGGTTGAGCTTGTCGCGGTAGTACTCCCGTTCGCCGCCGTGGGCGTCCAGGTGTTCGGGGAAGAGCGCGGTCACCACCGCGACCCGGGGTGAGTCGCTCAGGTCGCTGCACTGGTAGCTGGAGAGCTCCAGCACGTAGAGGTCGGCCGCGGGCAGGTCCAACGTCGGCACCCCGATGTTGCCGCCGAAGACGTTGGGCTGGTCCACCGCGGCGAGCAGGTGGCTGATCAGGCTGGACGTGGTGCTCTTGCCCTTGCTGCCGGTGACCCCGACGGTACGGGCGGCGTGGTCGGCCATCCAGAGCGCGGTGCCCTGGGTGACCGGCACCTGGCGCCGCCGCAGCTCGGCCAGCCACGGGTGGGTGTTCGGCACACCCGGCGAGCGGACCACCACGTCGGCGGCGGCCAGCCGTTGCGCCCCCGCGTCACCGGTGACCAACGGTGCCGCCGTCGCCAGGAATCCGTCCCAGGGCGGGCTGACCGTCGAGCCACCATCGTCCACGGCGACCAGGTCCGCCGGGCCGTGCGCGGCGATCGCGATCACCGCCGCTCGTCCCTCCCGGCCGGTCCCCCAGACCGCGACTTTGCGTCCGCGCAGGTCAGACAGGCGCACTGGCTCTCCCTCGGAATATCGACGATGTCGGTGGGCGGTCCGGGCGCACTCGGGCACGGCGGACGAACCAGGGCCTAGTATGGCGTGTGCCCAACGAGCAGCTGCGGCGGATGGACGCCTTCACCTTCCCGTCCTACTCCTTCGACCTGTCCACCGGGGAGGCGTTGTTCGACTACGCCCTCACCGGGCCGGACGGCGAGCAACGTTTCACGGAGGTGATCACCCTCCCGCTGCCCGCGTCACCCCCCTCGGATGAGCGGGTAGCCACTCTGGAGCGGGTCCTGGAGCTGCTGCACGTGATCGCCGGGGTCAGCTACTACAAGACCGCAGCCCCGCACCGACTGGTGCTGCCGGCTCCGCTGGGGCCGGCCGCCGTCGCGCTGGTCACCGCCGTCTACACCAAGGGCCTCGGCGAGTACGCGTACCGCAACGCGCTGCCGCACGTGCTGCGGCTGCGTCCCGAGGTACCGCCCGGTGAGGTCACCCCACCGGTTGGGTACGACACCGACGACCGGCGACCGTTGTCGGCGGTGGGGGGCGGCAAGGACTCGATCGTCAGCCTGGAGGCGCTGCGCCGGGACGGGCTGGACCCGTTGCCGTTCTCGGTCAACCCCAACCGGGTGATCGAGGCGGTGAACGTCGCCTCCGGGCTACCGGCGCTGGCCGCCCGGCGGCGCATCGACCCGGTGCTGTTCGACCTGAACGCCGCCGGCGCGTTGAACGGCCACATTCCGGTGACCGCGATCAACTCGCTGATCGCGGTGGCCACCTCGGTGCTGAACGGGCTGGGCCCGGTGGTGATGTCCAACGAGCGCTCGGCGTCGGACCCGAACCTGGTCTGGGAGGGGCACCAGATCAATCACCAGTGGTCCAAGGGCGTCGAGGCGGAGGGGCTGCTGCGCGGGGCGCTCGCGGAACACGCCGGTCTCACCGACCCGTACTTCTCCCTGCTGCGCCAGCTCTCGGAGCTGCACATCGCCCGGACCTTCGCCCAGATCGACGGCTACGACGCCGTGGTGACCAGCTGCAACGCCGCGTTCAAGCTGCGCGGTGCGAGTGATCGCTGGTGCCGGGACTGCCCCAAGTGCCGGTTCGTCTTCCTCGCCCTGGCGCCGTTCATGCCGCGCGAGCGGATCACCCGGGTCTTCGGTGGTGACCTGCTGGCCGACCCGGCGCAGCTACCCGGCTACCGGGAGCTGCTGGGCGTGGACGGGCACAAGCCGTTCGAGTGTGTCGGCGAGGTCGAGGAGTCGGTGGTGGCGCTGAGCCTGCTCGCGGAGCAGCCGGAGTGGCGCGACGCGCCGGTGGTACGCGCGCTGGTCGACGCGGTCCCGGAGTCGGCCTGGAAGACGGCAGCCAGCTCGGCCGTCTTCACGCCGGGGGGACCCTGCTTCATCCCCGCCCGGTACGCCGACGCTCTCGACTCCCTCACCGAACGGGTTCGGAACCTGCCCGGGTGACGTTGGCCGCCACGGGCCGGCGGATCGCGTCCAGCGCCAGCAGGGCCACGTGCAGACCGAGGCAGGCGTCAACCGAGTCGAGGTCCACGTCGAGGATTCGACCGATCCGGGCCAGGCGTTCGTAGAACGCCGGGCGGGACAGGTGCGCGGCGACGGCGCCGGCCGACTTGTTGCGGCCCTGTTCCAGGTACGCGCGCAGGGTGCCGAGCAGCTGCTCCCGGGGGTGCTGCGCGTCGTAGGAGAGCAGGGCGCCCAGCTCTCGCTCGACGAAGGTCTGCAGGGACGGCTCGTCGCGCAGCAGGTGCAGCAGGCCGGCGAGCCCGACGTGCGGTAGCCGGTAGATCGGCAGGTCCCGCCGGTCCCGGCGGGCCGCCTCGGCCACCTGCCGCGCCTCGACCAGGGAGCGGCGCGCCTCCCGCAGACTGCCCACGCCGGAGCCGGCGCCGATCACGGCGGTGCCGGCCGGGTCGGGGCGGCCCGGGCTCCGCCCGCTGCCCCCTCGGCCGTTGACGTCGGTGGGGAACACGTCCGGGCGGGCCCGGGCCAGGGCGGTGACGAAGGCCGTGAGCGCCCGTTCCTCGCCGGAGCGGTCCGGCAACGCGAGCAGTACGCCGACGGTCTGGTCGTCGAGCGCGCTGGTCAACGCGGTCAGCTGCGCCTCGTGTACGGCGTGGCCGACCGCCTCGGCGAGCTCCCGCAGCCGGGCCGAACCGGCCCGCGGGCCTCCCCCGGTGAGGTGACCGCCCTCGTCTGACCTGGCCGGCGCCGGATCGTCGGCCCGATACCGGACCACCACCCCCACCAGGTGCCGCCCCGTCAACGGCACGCCGAGGGCGCGGGCCCGCAGCGCCACCTCGTCCACCGGCCGGGAGTGGTCGAGTAGGGCCGCCAGCAGGGTGCGGTGTAACTGCCGTTCCAGGCCTTCGGCGTCGCGCCGGATCAGCCGGCCCAGGGCGAGGCTGGACGCCGCCCGTTCCACGAGGATCGTCAGTCGGGTGGGCGGGGTGTCCGGCCGGTCCCCGGGGGGCGTCGCGCCGGCACCGAGCCACCGCACCAGCAGCCGCCCCCAGTCCTGCCCCCGAGCACCGACCATGGTCACCAGCCAGCCGTTGTCCCCGTCGTACGCGGTCCGGCCCGCTGGCGCTATCCGCCGGGAGAGCTGTTCCCAGCCGTCGAGCAGCAGAGCGGCGCTGCCCCCGGCCGGGTCGTACGCGAGCACCTGCCGGGACAGGTTCTCCAGCACCACCGCGCAGCCGGAGAGTTCGGCCGCCTGCTGGACCACCTCCCCCGGTCCCGCGCCCTCCATCGAGAGCTCGGTGAAGCGCTGATGGATCTCCTCGGTGGCGCGCAACTCGGTCAGCTGGGCGTCCACGATCAGCGCGTGGACCGCCTCGGTGACCCGCACGAAGGGGGTGGCGCGGCGCAGCTCGACCAGGGGCAGCCCGTGCCGGGCGGCGGCGGCGACCATCGCCCGGGGCACCCCGCCGAAGTAACGGCGGCCCAGCTCGACGACGAGGCCGGCGACGCCAACAGCGGCCAGGTCCGCGATGAACGCCCGCAGCCCGGCGTTGTCGGCCGGCAGCCCGATCCCCGTGGTGAGGACCAGTTCCGAGCCGCCGAGTAGGGAGGCGATGTCGGGCACCTCGGCCACATGCACCCAGCGGACCCGTCGGTCCAACGCGGCTTCGCCGGCGACGAGGCGGGGCGCGCCGGAACGCACCGGTTCCAGCGCGAGCACTTCCCGAATGGTGGGGAACACGGGCGACACGCTACCGCGCATGACGTTGGTCACTAAACTCCCGTGCCCGGCGACGGCTGGGGTTGAGCGGGGGTGAGCAGCGCGGCGCGGGGGGACCGTTACCGGTGGTCAGAGTGGGTCGTCCCGGCCGAGTTCCCAGCATGCCACGGCGGTGGCTGCGGCCACGTTGAGGGAGTCGACACCGCGTCGCATCGGGATCACCACGCGGACGTCGCTGCCGTCCATCGCCTCCCGGGTCAGGCCCGAGCCCTCCGCGCCGAGCAGCAGCGCCGCCCGGGCCCGCTGGCCCGGGTCGAGATGCTGGATCGGCACCGCGTCGGGGGCGGGGGTCAGGGCCAGCACGGAGAAACCGGCGGCGCGGACCTCGGCGAGCGCGTCGGGCCAGGGGCCGAGCGTCGCGTAGGGCACGGCGAAGACCTCCCCCATGCTGACCCGGACACTGCGGCGGTAGAGCGGGTCGGCGCAGGTCGGGGAGAGCAGCACCGCGTCCACGCCGAGCCCGGCGACGGCCCGAAAGATCGAACCCAGATTGGTGTGGTTGTTCACGTCTTCGAGGATCACCACCCGGCGGGCCGTGGCGAGCACGTCGGCCGCCGTCGGCTGCGGCCGACGACGGAACGACGCCAGCACCCCCCGGTGTACGTGGAAGCCGGTCACCTGGCGCAGCACGTCCGCAGTGGCGGCGTAGACCGGGGCATCCCCGTTGTCCAGGTCGGCGATCTGCGCCACCCGCTTGGCGTCCACCAGGTAGGACCGCGCCGGGTACCCGGCGCGCAGCGCGCGCCGCAGCACCAGCTCGCCCTCGGCGATGAAGAGGCCGTGCGGTGGCTCCCAGCGGGTCCGCAGCTCCACGTCGGTGAGGGCACGGTAGTCGGCGATCCGGTCGTCGTCGGGGTCGGTGATCTGGTGGACGGGCACCGGACGATTCTGCCGGACGACGCGAACGACGCCCAGTCCACCCGCCCTGCCCCAGGAGCACCCCCAGCTGGTGGCGCAACCGACGCGGCGGCGGTGCCGCGCGTCGCGCCCCTCCGGCGGTGCCGCGCATCGCGCCCCTCCGGCGGTGCCGCGCATCGCGCCCCTCCGGCGGTGCCGCGCGTCGCCGGACTGCCGACGTGCGGATCGGCGTCGCGGATGATGACATCCTCCTGGTTCCCGGAACAGGCCACAGCACCGGCCATCGGTGACCGGAGTTCCGTTACGCTGATCGATAGCCGCGCCTGGGGAGGAGCTGCGAGGTGACGGAGCAACTCGGACCGCTCTTGCGCCGACTGCGGAATCAAGCGGGGTTGACGCAGGAGGCGGTGGCGGAACGGTCCGGGGTGAGTGTCCGCACGATTCGCCGTCTGGAGTCGGCGAGAAACATTGATCATCGCTTGGGAACGCTGAACCTGTTGGCTGACGCACTTGAGCTCGGGTCCGCCGACCGCGAGCTGCTGGCGACGATGCTGGCGAGAGCCGGCACCCCGTCCACGGCCATGACTCAGGCCGCCCCCACGGCTCCTGGCCCAACTGAGTCGGCCAGCGAGTCACCCCGGTCACCGTCGGATCGGGCTCCCGTGTCGGCACCGCCGGCCGCCGTGCAGGCGGCTGCGGACGCGTTGGCGAGGGAAACCCGGCGGCGGTGGCAACGTGAGGAGGAGCGGCGCCAGGTCCACGACCCGTTTCCGTTGCCGCTGCGCTGGCGGTCGGCCCCCGCACCGCTGATGGACTACGCGACGAACATCCAGCGCGTTCCACCGGGAGCTACGACGCAGCTGGACCTGGGTGGTGAGCTACACAGTGTCGCCGCGGTCTACCGGAGGATCCGGTCCGGACGGTTGGTGATCCTGGGCCGAGCGGGTTCGGGCAAGTCAATCCTGTTGATCAGACTTGTCCTGGATTCCCTGGCGACCCTTTCCCCTCCCGATCGAGTGCCGCTGATCTTCAACATCGGCACCTGGGACGCGACCAGCACCACCTTGCGGGACTGGCTGATCGGTCAGCTGTTGCGGGACCACCCACACCTGGCCCGCCGGACTCCAGGCGGACCGACGCTGGCCGCCACACTGGTCGACGCGGATCTCATCCTGCCCGTCCTGGACGGGTTTGACGAGATCGCCGAAGGCCTACGGCGGGACGCGCTCAAAGCCCTCAACGCGACCTCACTGCCGCTGGTGCTGACCAGCCGCCGGGACGAGTACGCCGACGCGGTGCGGGGAGCCGGGGCGCCGCTGAACTGGGCAGCGGGAATCGAACTTGTTGACCTCACCCTCGACGATCTCACGGCCTACCTACCCCGAACCGCCCGGCCGGCCGGCCGCGACGAGGCCGGGGCGGGGTGGAAACCCGTACTGGAACAGCTGCAGGCCCAGCGGTCCCCGGCGGGCGGGGTCCTCACGAAGGTGCTGACCACTCCCCTGATGGTCGCCCTGGCGCGGGCGATGTACAGCGAGGCACCGGGCCGGGATCCGGCCGAGCTGCTGGACAGCATCCGCTTCCCCAACACGGAGTCCATGGAGAAACACCTGTTGGCCGGTTTCGTCTCGGCGGTGTACCGGCCGTGGGTCCCCGAGCGTGACGCCGGCGGCCCCCGCAGCCGGAACTGGCACCCGCAGCGCGCCGGGCACTGGCTCGGCTACCTCGCCCACCAGCTGGTGCGGCCACACCAACCGCGGCGAGACCTTGCGTGGTGGCAGCTCGGTGAATCCCTTCGTCGTTCGACCCGGATCGCCGCCGCGACCGTGGTCTCCGCGCTGTGTATCGCCGGATCAACCTGGACGATCGGGCTGGTCACGGCCCAGGCCGACCGCGGTCAGGTCCTGCTGGAAGGGGCCATGATGGGCCTGTCGGCCGGCCTCGCGTTCGGGACTGTCTACGCGGCGATTATCGCCTTCGGCGGCACCTTCCAACCGGCTCACGTGCGGCTCCGGCTACGTCGCGGCCGAAGCGGCAGCGCCCGCCCGCCCACTCGGGCGTTCTTGCTCCGGTTCGCGGTGGTCCTGCTGGGCGGATTCGTGATGGGCGTCGGCTGCGCCTGCGCCGTCGCCGTCATCCGCGCGCGGTACTGGGAGACCCCGTTCACGAGTCCCGAAGCGATCCGGGCCACCCTCATCAACATGCTGGTCTTCGGGCTGATCTTTGGCTTGGCGGTCGGGCTGGTGTTCGGGCTCCTGGCCGCGCTGGAGGTGCCGGTGGACGTGTCCTTCGCCGCCACTCCGGTCCACCTCCTGGCGGCGAACCGGACGACTGTGGGCCAACAGGTCCTCATCCTCGCCCCCATGCTCGCTCTGGCCATCGCCTTCGGTGGACGGCTGGTCGTCAACCTGCTCCAGGGACCTCTCGGGCCACTGAGCTGGGAGCTACCCGACGCGCTGATCATCGGTGCTGCCGGTGGTCTGGGCAGCGCCCTGTCGTACGCGTTCTGCTTCACCGCCTGGGGGCAGTGGGTGATTCTGTGCCGGGTGTGGCTGCCGCTGACCGGCCGGCTGCCGTGGAACACGATCGCCTTTCTGGAACATGCCTACCACCGAGGCGTACTCCGGCAGAGCGGTGCGGTTTACCAGTTCCGCCATTTCCGGCTTCAGGAGCACCTCAACCACTCGTACCGCAAGCGGTAGGCACTACCATCCACATTCACCCGCGCCCTACACCGCGCGGGCGTAAATGGCTAGGAAATCGTCAGCAATCCAACAATTAATTTCCATCAACCGCATGTGTCGTACGGTGGGGCGGAACGCAATTACAAAGGAGGTCCACATGCGAGCCTTGCCGACTATGCAGCGAATGCGCAGCCGATGGCTGGGGGCGATTTCCGTCGGGGCTGATGCTCGGTAGCACTCTCGGCGCTGGCACCGCGAACGCGGATCCAGAAAAGCGCGTCCATAATTCCATGCAGATTGTCTTCAGCCCATTCTCGCCCGACAATTTCTGCACTATCGGCGCGGTGGGTTCCGATGATTACGGTCGAGAAATAGCAATCTCGGCCGGTCACTGCATCATCGATCCGAACTACTCCGATCGCGAGATCCCCGAAAACGTCATCCCCGTCTACCATCGACAGGACATAGCGTTTGGACCGATCGGGTACGTTCGCTACTTCAAGGACCCGGATGGGTCGATGACGGGTCACCTGACCAAGGACTATATGATCATCGAACTGGTACCGGAGGTGACACCCTCCGCACAGGGGCCGTACCTGAAACAGACCGGTGAAGTGGAGGTCCCGGGCGGCACGGCCAGCCCGAACGCGTTGAGTCCCGCGCTGGATAACGAACGGCTCCTCGGTGCCGGATGGCTCAGCAGCAATGAAATCATCGTCATGGGCCAGCTTGGCATCTGGTATGCCGGCATAACTCATAATACGAATGGCATCTACCGGTCCTTCGCCCAACACCAGGCAGGCGACTCCGGAGGTCCGACGATCTGGCACGTGCCGGGCAGCGCCTACCCGTCCGAGGAGAACGGATTCCAGGCCGAAGGGCCGTGGGCTGGCATCACCAAGGGGATAGGTCTGCAACTTCCGCCGTACCAATACACCAGCTCCGCCAACATCCTCGCCGACCTTCGCGCGCGAGACGCCGCCGACCCCGCTGACATCTACGGTGCGGGCTTCGAGGTGACCCACAACCCGTGACCCCGTCGACCGGTGACACCGGTTCCAGAAACGACGCGCCCGCCCCGAGGGGCGGGCGCGTCGGTGTCGGATCGGTCAGCTGCCGTCGGGGAGTCGGGTGACGAAGGCCCGCCACGCCGCCGGGCCGAAGACCAGCGCCGGCCCGGCCGGGTCCTTGGAGTCCCGGACGCCGACGAGGCCGGGGAGATTGTCGGCGACCTCAACGCACGAGCCACCGTTGTTGCCGCTCTTGCGCCATCGCGCACCGGTCAAGTCCATGATCCCGCCGCTTCTCTGATCAGCTCCAAGGAGGAAGCTCGGGGGAGGGATTCGCCCCTGATGCGCTCCCACCTTCGGCTCCGGGTAGCAACGTCGGTGGCCTGTCGGAGGATCTGCGCGGGCGCCTGACTGTCGACGTGGGCGACGTGCTCGACCTCGGGCAGTTCGGCGAGGATGAAGCCGCCGCCGAGCCCCGGATACATCCCGATGTCCTTGGGCACCAGGTGGACCTGCACCGTGTCGTCGGTGGCGCGCTCGGCGAGAAACTCGAGCTGCTCGCGCATCAGCCGGCGGTCACCGTAGGCCGACTGGTAGAGCACCCCCTCGAAGATGACGGCGGTCAGCAGCGGGGGACGGTCGGTGCGGAGGATGGCCTGTCGACTGATCCGGGAGGCGACAAGCTCGTCGACCTCGCCCGGGGTCAGCGCCTCGCCGGCGAGGTCGCGCGGGCGTAGTCCTCCGTCTGGAGCAGGCCGGGTATCCAGGTGTGCTCGAACCAGCGCACCGCGACCGCTTCGCGCTCCCAGTCAACCCATTCCCGCAACCACTCCGGCTCGCGACGTTTGACGACATCGGGCCAGAGCTCCTCAACCTCCCGACCGAGGATGGTGGCCACCTGCAGGCGGCGACGGGGCCGCGGAACACGTCCCGGCGTAATCCAACGCGCCGCAGCCGACGAAGGTCTCCGTGGCGTTCCCCTCGGAGCTGCCGGTCTTGCCGGCGACCGGCCGGCCAGCCAGGATCTGCTTCACCGAGGTGGCGCCGTCGATCGGAGCTGCCGGTCTTGCCGGCGACCGGCCGGCCAGCCAGGATCTGCTTCACCGAGGTGGCGCCGTCGAGCCGTCCGGCGCGGTCACCGAGACCACCGGCAGCGGCTCGCAGTACGTCCCCTCGGCCGCGACGGTGGCGTACGCGTTAGCCAGGTCCAGCGGGGTGGCGGCGGCCGGGGGACGAACGTACTGGCACGTCGGGACGGCTCGTGGCAGATGGTGCATGAGCATCTGCTTAGCTGACCTGGACCGACGATGACTGATCCGCGCCCTCGTCGGGTTGCAGCGCCCGGTACCACATGGAGCGGCCCCCGCCGAGCGTGGTCATGGCGAGTCGACCGGCTGTAGCGGCAGCCCACCGATGGATTCCAGATCCAGGGGCGCGGTCAGACCCGACAGCTCGACCAGCCGGACGCCGTCGCCGTCGCCGTCCGACAACCGGATCCACGGGTCCGTACCGTCGAGGAGTGACTGCCAGGCCGCACGGGTGGCCGCTGGGACCGCGACGTGAACGCGCGCGACCGCGGTGGCTCCGTTGGCGTGCACGACCCGCTCCGGCCGGGCTGACGGCCGGTAGGCCGACATCGCGAACGGCAGGCTCGGGTCCTGTGGCACAGCGAGCTGCCAGCGCAGGGTGACGCCGTCCGGGGTCGCCCTGCGCATGTTCAGAATTCGGCTCATCGGCACGCCCGCGGCGACGAGCCGATCCCGTTCGGCACCGATCGACTCGTCGTCGGTCTCGACGGACACATCGATCCACGAACGGTCCTGTCCGGCCCACCGTTCCACCCGCCGCCGCAGGCCACGGCCGCCGTACAACTGGACCGCCCACCGTAGGGGCAGAGACAGCCGCGGAACCCGAACCAGCTCAATAAACGGACCCTCCTCGAACCAGATCAGCGCATTCGAACTACGGTCGGGCCGCCGACCGTACACGACCGTGAACCCGACCTGCTGGAACGCTCGCACAGCGGCGTGGATGTCATCCACCCGGTGCAGGATGTGGCTGCAACGCATGCGATTTCCCTACGAAGAAACGGTTAGGACTCGGACAATATGGTTACGAAATAGGGGTGATCATCGCCGACTTGACCTAGGCCTGGACCGGCTCGGCGTGTTCGTGTTCGTGTAGGTCACCCAAGTCCCACTCGGGAAACGGGTCGGGCAGTGCCCGCCACAAGGGTTCCCCGGCGGCGACCTCTGAATCGGTGAGCAGGCAGGCGGTCAGGGCAGCCCGCAGCCCTTCGCTGTCCAGGTTGACGCCGATGAGGACCAGTTCCTGCTGCCGGTCACCGAACACCGGATGCCAGCGAGACTCCAGGTCCGCCCGTTCGACCGGGTCCTCCGGCCACTCCCCAGACACCGCGATCGGCACGCCCGCCGGGTCGCACCGCCCGGACGCACCGGCCTGTGACCAGAGGGCCATCACGTCGGGCCGGCTGGCCAGCCACAGGAACCCTTTCGATCGCACCACTCCGAAGGTATCCAAGCCGTCGGCGAGCAGCTCCCACAGGCGCTGCGGGTGGAACGGCCGGTGGTCGCGGAACACGATGCTGGAGATGCCGTATTCCTCGGTCTCCGGCACGTGCTCGCCGTTGAGCTCAGCCACCCACCCGGGCGTGGTCTCCGCCCGCTCCAGGTCGAACCAGCCGGTATTGAGGATCATCGCTGGTGATACCCGGCCGTGCATTGCACGGACCTGACGGGCGGCCGGGTTGAGTCGGGTCAGCAGAGCCTCCACGACCGCCAGGTCCTCCGGGGCCAACAGATCGGTCTTGTTCACCACCAGCACATCGGCGAACTCGATCTGGTCAACCAGCAGGTCGGCGATGCTCCGGTCATCCCCCTCGTACGCGGCCAGGCCGCGCGACTCAAGCGTCTCCCCCGCCTCGATCCGAGCCAGCAGACCAGCGGCATCGACCACAGTGACCGTGGTATCCAACCGGGCCAGGTCGTCCAGGATCTGTCCGGCCTCCACGCCGAAGGCGAACGTGGCGGCCACCGGCATCGGTTCGGAGATCCCACTGGACTCGATCAGCAGATAGTCGAACCGGCCCAGGCGCGCCAGCCGCGCCACCTCGTCAAGCAGGTCGTCGCGCAGCGTGCAGCAGATGCAGCCGTTTGTCAGCTCCACCAGCCGCTCTTCGGTACGCGACAACGCACCGCCGTCGCGGACCAACGCGGCGTCAATGTTGATCTCACTCATGTCGTTGACGATCACCGCTACCCGCAGTCCGTCGCGGTTAGCCAAAACATGGTTGAGCAGGCTGGTCTTGCCAGCCCGAGGAACCCCGACAGCACCGTCACCGGCAGCCGGTCACTCACGGCGCATCCACCACCTGGCGCCCCTTGTACAGGCCGCAGTGCGTGCACGCCCGGTGCGGCACCACCATCTCCTTGCGTGGACAGGGGCAGGGGGTCAACTGCGGCACGCTCGCCTTCCACTGCGCCCGCCGGTGCCGGGTGTTCGACCGCGACATCTTCCGCTTTGGAACGGCCACGAGGATCTCCTTCTTCGACAGGTCGCACCAGAGCCTATCGGTAACGGTTGTCGTTTCCATAACCGCGGGTTCCGATCTTCGGCGTGAGGTGGGACACCGCGGCGGTCAGCTCGGCGCCTAGGAGCAGGTTCTGGGTCCCGCAGCGAGGGCGGCGGCTACTACCAGACCAGCAACGCGCCGAGCAGCGGACCGCACGTCCCCCGGATACCGACATCCGCCGCGCCACCGATGTGCTACACCGTGGTCGACCACCGCGAGCCCTGGGTGACCGGCGCGATCTGGAACGCGAAGGCGAGGATGACCGATGAGACCGGACCCTCGCCCGGTCGGCCGGTGCGGTCGAGCGCAGCGCGAAGCTGGCGGAGCCAATCCACGCCGAGCTGGCGCCCCTTGGGAAGTCGATCCGCTCGATCCCCACGCCATGCAGTGATCATCGCCAGCACCAGGATCCGGCACTCGCGGAGCAAACGATTGTCGACACCGGGATAGTGATCGCCGACCTCTTCGGGCACGTGGGCGAGGTCGAATTCGACCGGTCCCCGGCAGCACGTCTTTGTATGCCCGGAGCTCACCGCCCGCCGGGAGGTCCTCGGTGACCGTCTCACCATCTCGCTGAGGTAGGTTCTGGCCACATACCCCTCCGTGATGCGTACGCCGATCAATTCTCCGAAGGACGATGCCGCGCGGAGATCGCGGCCCGCATGGCGGAGGGTGACTGGATGATCGACCATGAGATGGCACACGGGCTGGCCGATGAGCCCATCCGTGTGCTGGCGGCATACCGGGTGCGGGCCGGCCGCATCGACCGCGTCCACCTCTTCGGCTGATGGAGTGTCCTGATGAGCAGATATGTGATTACCGGGGCCACTGGCGGCATCGGCGGAGCCGTCGCGGAGCTGCTGCATGAGCAGGGGCATCAACTGGTCTTGGTGGGTAGCCACCGCGGGCGTCTCGACGCAGCGGCTGGGCGGATGCGAGACCCTTGAGCTCGATCTGCTGGACGTGGAGGGCATCGCCGCGCATGGATCCGCGCTGGCCGCCGGAGACAGCCCCATCGATGGTCTCGTGCACAGCGCGGGTCTGGCCCAGCTGGGCTCCATCGCCGACGCCGAGGCCAACAGTTGGATGGAACAGTACAAAGTCAACGTGGCAGGCCCGGCTGAGCTGACCCGTTGTCTGTTGCCTGCGCTCCGGGCCGCGCGCGGCCACGTGGTCTTTGTCAACTCCGGTCAGGGCCTTCGCACCAGCCCCGGGTGGGGGGCATACTCCGCGAGCAAGCACGCGGCCCGCGCACTCGCGCAGGCGTTGCGCGCGGAGGAGGGCCCCCACGGAATTCGCGTGACGAGCGTCTACCCCGGCAGGACAGCCACCGAGATGCAGCGAGCCATCCATCGGCAGGAGGGCGCCCAGTACGTGGCGGACGCGTATATCCAGCCGCGCAGCGTAGCCCGGACCGTGTTGGCCGCGCTCATGTCGCCCCGTGACATGGAGATCACCGACGTGTCCGTCGCCGTTCCTGGTGCGTGACGTGCGACAGCAGCCCACCGCGGGGTTCCACCCGCACCATCAGCCCACGGCCGGTTGTCCCACGATCGCCTCGGTCAGACCTCGGTCATGCCATTCAGGCTCGGTGCATCGCCGACACCGGGCTGGGGAAGCGGGCGAAAGCGTCGCCCGTCACTCAGCCGGTGGAGCCTCAGCCACGGCCCTCAAGCCAGCGGCGCAACTCGGCGAAGGGACCACGGTCATCGCCGGGCTCCGGCTGCCCACGGTCCGGCTCAGGCCGTTCGACCGGGCGGCGCGGATCACCGACCAGTTCCCGGCTGGGCGCGACGAACGCCTGCTCCGGCTGCCCCTGCACGGCGGTGGAGATCACCTCGGCGACCGCGTCGATCACCTGCGCCTGCACCGCGCTGCCGACCGCATCGGTGGTGTCGTCGGGGTTCGCGGCGATGCCGGCGACCGCGACCTGCGGGGTGAAGCCGACGAAGCTCTCCGTGGCGTTCCCCTCTGAGCTGCCGGTCTTGCCGGCGACCGGCCGGCCATCCAGGATCCGGTCCACCGAGGTGGCGGTGCCGCCGTTGCACTGGTTGGTCGAGGACTGCTGGCCGACCGGGCAGCGGGCGGCATCGGTGGCGGCCCGCGCCACCTCCGCGTCGAGCACCCGCTCACAGGAGGATGCGACCGGCACCGCCGAGCCGTCCGGCGCAGTCACCGAGACCACCGGCAGCGGCTCGCAGTACGTTCCCTCGGCCGCGACGGTGGCGTACGCGTTGGCCAGGTCCAGCGGGGTGGCGGCGGCCACACCGAGGGTGAACGAACCCCAGTTCTCCGCGTTGTTCTCGGCGAACGCCGCGTCCGCGTCGGACCGGAAGGTGATGCCGAGGCGCTGCGCCATCTCCACCACCTTCTCCGGGCCGACCTGCTCGGAGAGCCAGACGAAGTATGTGTTCACCGAACGGCCGAAGCCGTCCCACATCATCCGGTAACCGTCCATCCACGCCGGGTTGGCGTTGCCCGGGCACCAGCGTCCGTCGCAGCTCGCGTCGCCCTCGGCCGGGTACCGGGTGGGCAGCTGGCTGGGCGCGTCGAAACCGGTGGCGAGGGGCATCCCCGCCTCCAGGGCGGCGAGCATGGTGAACAGCTTGAAGGTCGAACCGGCCTGGTAGCCGGCGATGCTGCCGCCGCCGGAGATGAGCGGGTTCACCGTGTTCGGGTAGTTCGGCTGCCCGGCCGGGTTCTCCGCCAGGCTGTAGTGCCGGTTCACCGCCATCGCGAGCACCCGGCCGGTGCCGGGCTCCACCGCCGCGAGCGGCAGCGCCCGCTCGTTGTCGTACCCGTAGACGCTGGTGACCTGCTGCTGCGCCGTCGCCTGCAGCTCCGGGTCCAGCGAGGTGACCACCGTGTAGCCGCCCCGGCGCAGCGCCTGCTCCCGCTCCTCGACGGTCTCCCCGAAGGCAGGCTGGGTGAGCCACCACTGGCGTACGTAGTCGCAGAAGAAGCCCCAGTCGTCCGCGCCGCCGGACGAGGCGGTGCAGCCGTTCGGCTGGGAGGTGGGACGCAACGTCAGCGGCTCCACCTTCGCGGTGGCGGCCTCGGCAGCGGTGATCTCGCCGGTGGCGACCATCGCGTCGAGCACGTATGCCCGCCGGTTTAGCGCCGCCTCCTGGTCGCCGTCGATCGGGTTGTACGCCTCGGGCGACTGCACCAGGCCGGCGAGCAGCGCCGACTCGCTGAGAGTCAGCTCCGCCGGGTTCTTGGCGAAGTACCGCTGGCTGGCCGCCGAGACGCCGTACGCGCCGGCGCCGAAGTAGGCGATGTTCAGGTAGCGGTTGAGGATCTCATCCTTGCTGAGCTGCTGCTCGAGCGCGTTGGCGTAGCGGATCTCCTGGAGCTTGCGCTCGACGGTCTGCGCGGTGGCGGCGGCGCGCTCCTCGGCCGTCAGCCCGGGATCGGTCTTGAGTACGTTACGGACGTACTGCATGGTCAGGGTCGAGCCGCCCTGCGAGGTCTCGCCGCCGGTCACGTTGGCGACCAGGGCTCGGGCCATCCCCCGCAGGTCCACGCCGCCGTGGTCGTAGAAGCGGCGATCCTCGGCTGCCACGATCGCCGCCTGCAGCGACGGCGCGATCTCGTCCAGCCCCACGTCGGTGCGGTTGACGTCGTAGAAGCTCGCGATCAGCGTCGTGCCGTCGTTGGCGTAGAGGTAGGAGCGCTGCGGGGTGGCGGGGGTCCGCAGCACGTCCGGCAGGGACGAGTAGCTCCCGAGCGCCGACCGGGCCGCGAACCCGAGCACCAGGTTGCCCGGCAGCACGGCGACCGCCAGGACGAGACCAGCGAGCAGGCCGGCGAGCAGCACGGTGAACAGCCGAGACAGCGGCGTACGGGGCAGGGCCATGGCGTCCAGGATTGCCAGGGAGGCGGCCTAGCAGCCAATCTGAGCGGCGACTGTCAGCCAATTCACCGGCTACTGCCAGCTGTTTCCCCACCTAACCGCCCCGGGTTGTCGCTTGGGTGGAGGAAACAGGCAGTGGGGAGCACTCCCCCGACAGCGCCCAGTCGCGACCTTCCGGAATGCCTCGTCATCAACCTTCGGCCGAGCGTCAGTGTGACCCGAACGCACCTACGACACCGATGCGACGTGCAGTTATTCTACCTTTCAGTGCAGTTATTCTGCCTTTCAATCTAAAAAGTAGAGTTTGACCTGTTTGAAAGTTTGATCAACACGATCCAGCATGATCACGCACCGGCGGATCCGCATCGAGTGGTGCGTGGCGGCCTCCCCGATCCGCCTGCCGCCGAGCCGCCCGCTTCCTGGCACGACCCGCCGCGATCGGACGCCCCAGAGCGGAAGGCACTGCTGGTCGACGTTCATCAGCGACTATGTCCGAACCACGGCCCCGGCCGATCCGCCACCTGGTGACGGCGTTGCGTCCCCCGCGATTCAGTGGACAGCCGTTGCGACACATCGCTTGATACGTCGCGTTCGCGACATGGATCATGTGCATCAGGCCCACCTCCACACCCCTCTTGTGGGGACCCGAGTGACGAAATGACGGACACGTTGGAAACGCATCCCCATCACACGGGGCAGCTCGCGGCGTCGAGTCCGCACCAGGAAGGAAAAGTGTGACTGTGCTCCAGGTAACACACACCGGCTGCGCCACTGACGGCGACCGATTCCGACGGCCGCCGACGGGCACCCGCCCACCCTGTTACCGCATCTAGGCAGCCCATGCCGACGGAGCCCGGGCGCTGTCGCTGCCGTGCGCCACCACGCACCGCGTCCGGAGCCAACGGAGGAACCTCATCCCGATCCCCCATGGAGAATCCATATGTCGTCGCACTCTGCCGCCGCACCCGACCCCGAGACCGCCACACCGCTGCACACGCTGGCACCCGAACTCACGTTCCCCCAGTTCGAGCGAGCCACGCCGTTCGACCCCCCGGAGGCCTACACCGAGCTCAGCGGCCGCTGCCCGGTGGCACCGGTCAGGATGGCCGACGGAAAGCCATCGTGGCTGATCACCAGCTTCGAAGGGGTCCGCGCGGCACTCAGCGACCCTCGCCTCAGTTCCGACATGTCGCATCCAGGCTTTCCCAACCGGACTGGCAAACCGGTCGACGACCTCCTCAAGGACACGCTCGGCGCCATGGACGGCGAGCGGCACAGGTACTACCGCCGCATGTTGACCGGCGAGCTCACTGTCCGGCGGGCGAAGGCCATGCGGCCGGTCATCACCCAGATCACCGACGAGGCACTCGACCAGCTGGCAGCGGCCGGGCCCGGCGCTGACCTCGTCACGCATGTCGCGCTCGTAGTTCCGTCGCGGGTGGCCTGCCACCTCGTCGGCATCCCGTTGAGCGAATACGAACTGTTCACCGGCATGGCGGCCAAGCTGATGGACTCGACCAGCAGCGCCGATCAGATCGCCGCCCTGCAGGACATGGTCTCCTACTTCGACACGTTGGTGACCGACCGGGAGCACCACGACCGAGATGACCTGCTGGGACACATGGTGCGCCGCTACCTGGCCACCGGCGAGCTGGACCGGGAAATGCTGATTAGGCTGGCCTGGACCACCATGGCCGCTGGGCAGGAGACCACAGCGCACATGATCGGTTTGGGCGTCGCGGCGCTGCTACGCCATCCCGACCAGCTCGAACTGCTGCGGCGCGAGCCCCACCTGATGCCCGGGGCGGTGGACGAGCTGATGCGCTACCTGCCCATGATCCAATTCGGCATACCCCGGGTGGCCATGGACGACGTGGAGGTCGACGGCCAAACAGTGACTGCGGGCGAGGGGGTGGTGGCCCTGCCACCCCTCGCCAACCGCGATCCCGCGGTGTTCGAACGGCCGGACGAACTGGATGTGCGACGCAACGCACGCCAGCATCTGTCCTTCGGCTACGGCCCCCACCAGTGTCCGGCCCACGCCCTGGCCCGGCTGGAGCTCGAGGTGGTCTACGGCCGGTTGCTGGAACGCTTTCCCACCCTGCGCCTCGCCGACAGCGACGCCGACCTGAAGGTGCAGGACGAGGACATCATGTACCGCGTGTCAGAGTTGGCGGTGGCGTGGTGAGGGTGAACCTCGACCGTGACCGATGCTACGGCCTCGGACAGTGCGTTCTCGCCGCTCCGGACGTCTTCGACCAGGACGACGAAGGCATCGCTTGGCTACTCGTGGAAGAGCCGCGACCCGAGCAGCACGACGAGGTCCGGCAGGCGGCGCTGGCCTGCCCCCGTCAGGCCATCGGTGTGGCCGACTAACCACGGCCGCCACGTCTGACCCGGGCTTCCACCGCCCACCCGAACCGCCGCCTGTTCGCATCCAGATCGAATACGCGGCGGTTCGGAGGTCGGCACCGGGGGTGCCACGAAGCGATCTCAACGTCCGGATCAGCCACCTGTCGGATCCCGCGTGATCCCCGGTCGAAGCAGGTCAGCCGGCGGCCAATGGTCCGCCGGTTCCGGCCGGGCCGCCGGCAGTCGGCGCGGCCGTGGGCAGACTGGCGTTGGCGGCGTCGCGAATGATGTCGCGGGGCAGCAGGCGGCCGGAACGGTAGCCGATGCCGATGCCGGCGATCAGTGCGAAGATCGCGCCGAAGGTCTGCAACGAACCGATCAGCGAACCCGCCAGGCCGAGCAGCGGCGCCGCGATCATCAACATCACACCGTCGCCGATGCTGAACATGCCGGAACGGGCGACCGCCCATCCGGTGGCCAGCCAACCCAGGCCGTAGCAGGCGGAGCCGACCAGAACCACGACCCGGGCGGTGGTGCCGAAGACCGGCGTCTGCGCGGCCAAGCCGGCGAACGGCAACATCAACACCAGGCCCGTGATACTGAGCAGGAGCCCGGTCACCGCGGCCCGTCGGCTCCGGGTCGCCGCCAGCAGACCAGCCAGCGCGAGTACCGCGAGCAGTCCCAGCCAGGTCGCCAGCAACCAGCCCACCAGGTATAGCGGGCGGCCGTCGCTTGGGTACGGCGCGTTGCCGATGCCCCGGTCGCTCGCCATCGCGACGATCCCGTAGAGGATCGCGTACGCGGGCAGCAGCCACACCGCCGCGCGGGCCAGCCGACGGATCGACCACGCCCAGGTCGCGTCGGTAGCCGGCGCGCCCGGCGGCGGGTCCCCGATGAACGGCAACACGCCGAATCCGCCGCCGGCGCGGCGGGTGCCCAGTGGCGCGATCGGGTCGTGCGCCCCCACGTCCGCCGCCGCGGAGTGGCGTTGCCTGTCCGCCTTCTTCATCCGTCACCTCGCTCCGCCCGAGCGGTGCGGGACGCGCTGAGGCGCCCCGAAACCTGGTCACCGCCCGCCTTACGACCGATGGTGGCAGGCACCGGAGCGCTACATGAGGGGTTCTCGCGTTATCGCGCGAGGTCGACGGTCAGCCCCGCTCGCGCTGCTCGGTGGAGTCGTTCAGCAGGTTCTCCGCGCGGACCGGCTCGGGCGCGGGCAGCCCCTTCGGCTCCGCACCTCCGGCGGCCTGCGCCTCGGCGACGCGTGCCTCGTCGTGGACCTGCCGCGCGGCGTCCGCGGCGGCCCGTGCGGCCTCGTCGGCCTCCCGCTCGACCTGGCTGGCCCCGTCGGAGGCCTCCGGTGACGGTGCGTCACCGACCATCTGGCTCAGGCCCCCCAACGCGCCGCCCATGCCCTCCAGCGCCTTGGTCAGCTCGGCCGGAACGATCCAGACCTTGTTGGCGGAGCCGTTCGCGATCTGCGGTAGCGCCTGCAGGTACTGGTAGGCGAGCACCTTCTGGCTCGGGTTCGCCTGGTGGATGGCGTCGAAGACGGTCCGGACCGCCTTCGCCTGCCCCTCGGCCTCCAGGATGCGGGCCTGCCGGTCACCGTCGGCGCGCAACACCGCCGCCTGCTTCTCGCCCTCGGCGGTGAGGATCTGCGACTCCTTGTGCCCCTCGGCGTTGAGGATCGCGGCCCGACGGTCCCGCTCGGCGCGCATCTGCTTCTCCATCGAGTCCCGGATGCTCGGCGGCGGCTCGATCGCCTTGATCTCCACCCGGGTCACCTTGATGCCCCAGCGGCCGGTGGTCTCGTCCAGCACACCGGAGAGGTGCCGGTTGATCTCCTCCCGGCTGGTCAACGCCCGCTCCAGATCGAGCGAGCCGATGACATTACGCAGCGTGGTCACCGTGAGCTGCTCGATCGCCTGCAGGAAGTTCGAGATCTCGTACGTGGCGCGGACCGAGTCCACCACCTTGAAATAGAGCACGGTGTCGATCGACACCACCAGGTTGTCCGAGGTGATGACCGGCTGCGGCGGGAAGCTGACCACCTGCTCCCGCATATCGACCTTGGTGCGCACCGAATCGATGAAGGGCACCAGCAGGTTCAGCCCCGGGTCCAGGGTGCGCTTGTATCGGCCGAGCCGCTCCACCACGTCCTGGCGCTGCTGCGGCACGATCCGCACCGCCTGGGCCAGGGTCACCACGCCGATTATCGCCAGAGCAATCAATAGGACCGGCAACAGGAAGTCCATCTACTCACCTTTTCGTCTCAGGTAGCTCGCCGGGCCGGGAAACATCATCCCGCCACACCTGCGCGGTCGCGCCGCGCACCTGGATCACCTGCACCTGGTCCCCCGGCGCGAAAACCTGGGTCGCATCGTAGGAACGGGCCTGCCACAACTCGCCGTCGATTTTGACGAGCCCGTTGTGGGCGTCGACCCGCTCCAACACGAGGGCCGCGCTCCCCTCGATCGCGCCGACACCGAATGGTGATTCCTCGGTCGAGGTGAGGGTAATCCGACGCCGCAACGCCGGACGGGCGCCCAGCACGGTCAGCGCCGAGACCACGGCGAAGACAACCGCCTGGATCTCCACGGGCGCCCCGAGCGCGGCTGCGCCGGCAGCCGCGAACGCCCCGACCGCAAACATGATCAGGAACAGCGTCGTCGTAAAGATCTCGGCGACGGCGAGCACCGCCCCGACGACAATCCACAGCACCGCGTCCACACCACGATCGTGACACGCCGGTGCACGTGTCATCGAATTGCCAACTCGCCGTAGCCCGGCAGCACGTGTTCACACCCGCCCCGGTCGGATCTCTAACCCGAACCGGGTCAGCCCGGAACGCCCACCGGAATCGGACGAACCCGCTGGCTCAGGGCGCCGCCGCCGGGCTCGGCTAACGCCTGACTCCAGCGCCGCCGACTCAGGGCGCCGGCTCGGTGACGAAATCGATCAACCGCTCCATCGAATTGATCAACGGCGTCTCGACGTCGGCGAAAGAATTCACCCGGGACAGGATCCGCCGCCACAACTCGGCGGGTTCGGCCACCCCGAGCGCCGCACAGACCCCCTCCTTCCAGGGCTGCCCGGGCGGCACCACCGGCCAGGCCGAGATGTGCAGTGCGGCCGGCCGTACCGCCTGCCACACGTCCACGTAGGGATGCCCGGTCACCAGCACATGCGGCGAGCTCACCCGGGCCACCAGCCGACTCTCCTTGGAACCGGGGACAAGGTGATCAACAAGTATGCCGAGCCGCCGGCCCGGGCCGGGGGCGAAATCGCGTACCCGGACGTCGAGCTCGTCGATCCCGTCCAGCGGCTCCACCACCACCCCCTCGACGCGCAGGTCGTCGCCCCAGATCCGCTCCACCAGGGCGGCGTCGTGCACCCCCTCCACCCAGATCCGGCTCGCCTTCGCCACCTGGGCGCGGACGTTGTCGACGGCAATCGAGCCGGAGGCGGTCCGTCGCCGAGCCGCCGGCACCGCGGGACGGGAGGGGCGACGCAGCGTCACCGGCTCCCCATCAAGCAGGAACGCCGCCGGTAGCAGGGGAAAGGTACGCCGCCGTCGGTGCCGGTCCTCAAGCAGCACCGCGCCGGCCTCAAACCCGACCACCGCGCCGCAGAACCCCGAGTCGGCGTCCTCGACCACCAGGTCGAGCTCCGCGGCCACCTCCGGGATGACCCGGCGCCGCCGCCAGTCCCCCGCCAACACGTCATGGTCGTAACGCCCTGCCATGCTGATCAAGCTAGCCCCAGCGGGCCCCCGCCACCGACCCGGCACGCCGGTCGGGGTGCGGGACGGCTGGGGCGGCAGCCGAGACAGAGGTGGGCGGGAGGACGTACCCTTTCGGCATGTCCACCCCCGCAGCGGGCGCGGTCACTGCCGTGCCACGCCGGTCCAGCCGGTTCGTTGCCTGGGTGCGCGCGTGGCGTGCCGGGCTGGTGCCGTTCGACGAGGTCGCCGACGCCATCGCCGGTGACGAGGAGCACCTGGTCGCCGACGCACCCGGGACCTGGACCGATGTCGCCCTACCCGAGGCGCTGCCCACGCTCGCCAAGCTCTCGCCCGACGTGATCCGCTTGGTGCTGCCCGCGCCCGGTGACCCCCGCGGACTGCCCGGCCCGGGTGACTTCGCCGGTGCCGCTCTCCTCACGGGCGAGGGGGTGGTCGCTGGTTCACTCGGCCTGGTCCCGCAGCTGCGCACGCACACCTCCGGCTCCGGGGATGTCTTCGAGACCGTGCTGTGGCGGGTCTACCCGCTGCCGGCCGACGCGCCGGCCGCATCACTCCATCTCCCCGGCGCGGCGGAGGCAGAGGCGGAGCTCGCCGCCGCCCTCGCCGAGACCACTGCCACGCTGACCCGGCTCGACGTGGCCCAGTGGCGGCCGGAGCTGGCCGGGGCGTTGGAGGCGCTGCGCCGCCCCGACGGCACCACCGACCTGCCGCCCGGCTTCGACCCCCGCGCCCGCCGGCTCTTCGCCCGCGCCGCCGTGCTGGATCGGGTACTCGCCCTGGCGGGGCAGACCGCCCCGGGGGGCGCGGTCAACAACTACGAGGCCCAGCAGCGCGACGCGGCGCTGCGCCCGTTGACCAGCGCCTGTCGACAGGCGCTGGCCGCCGCCTGCAACGCCCCGCTACGCCCGTAACGGGGCGCGGGTAGCCCGCCCCGGGCCGCCGCACCGCCCGGCCGCCACCGCGGCGGCCGGCCTCAGATCTCGTCGATCAGGTCAGCCACCGAGGCCACGATCCGCGACGGCCGGTACGGGTAGCGCTCGGCCTCCGTCCGGCTGCTGATGCCGGTGAGCACCAGGATCGTCTCCAACCCCGCTTCCAGCCCGCAGAGGATGTCGGTGTCCATTCGGTCGCCGATCATCGCCGTGGACTCGGAGTGCGCGTCGATGGTGTTCAACGCCGACCGCATCATCATCGGATTCGGCTTCCCGACGAAGTACGGCTCCACGCCCGTCGCCTTCGACACCATCGCGGCGACCGAACCGGCGGCAGGCAGCGCGCCCTCCATCGACGGGCCGGTCACGTCGGGGTTCGTGCAGATGAACCGGGCCCCGTCGTTGATCAGCCGGATCGCCTTGGTGATCGCCTCGAAGCTGTAGGTACGGGTCTCCCCCAGCACCACATAGTCCGGTGCGAAGTCACTGAGCACGTAGCCGACCGCGTGCAGCGCCGTGGTCAGCCCCGCTTCGCCGATCACGTACGCGGTGCCGCCCGGCCGCTGATCGGCCAGGAACTGCGCGGTGGCCAACGCGGACGACCAGATCGCGGACTCTGGCACGTCCAGCCCCATCCGAACCAGCCGGGCCTGTAGATCGCGCGGCGTGTAGATGGAGTTGTTGGTCAACACCAGGAACGGCCTACCGGAGGAGCGCAGCCGGGCGATGAACTCCGGCGCGCCGGGCACCGGCTGGCCCTCGTGCACCAGCACCCCGTCCATGTCGGTGAGCCAGCTCTGGACGGGCTTACGATCATTCATCTCTCGGATCCCTGGTGTCGGGCCGCCGAAGCGGTCAGGAGGGGCGGCGGGCCGGAACGCAGCAGGCTGTCGGGCAGGTGTCCCACATCGGCAGGTCACCGAGGCGCCGGCGCAACGTCGCGCCAGCCGGATCGACCCGTTCCCGGACCAGCTCGCGCACCATCGCCACGAACCGGGGATCGGTGCCCGGCGTGGCGGCGCGAACAAAGTCCAGACCGAGCTGCTTGGCGGTCTCCCGGGCTTCGGTGTCCAGATCCCACACCACCTCGAGGTGGTCGGAGACGAACCCGATCGGGCTGACCACCACCCCGGTGACGCCCTGCCCGGGCAACTCCGCCAGGTGGTCGTTGACGTCCGGCTCCAGCCAGGGTACCTGTGGGGGCCCGGAACGACTCTGCCATGCCAGGTCGTAGGCGAGGTCGGGGGCCGCGGCGGCGTGCACCAGCCGAGCGGTCTCCGCCAACTGCGCCTCGTACCGGCCACCGTGCGGGCCGGCGGCTGCCGCCGCGGAGGTGGGAATCGAGTGGGCGGTGAAGACGATCCGGGTGCTGTCCCGTCGCGCCGGGTCCACCTGGGCCAACGCCGTCCGCACCGCATCGACGTGCGGCTCGACGAACCCGGGGTGGTCCCAGAACTGGCGCAGCTTCTCGATCACCGGCGCGTCCGGGCCGACCGCCGCCCGGGCCGCGGCGATGTCCTCCTGGTACTGCCGGCAGGAGGAGTATCCGCCGAGGGCACTGGTCACGAAGGCCAGGGCCCGCTCGACCCCGTCGTCGCGCATCTGCGCCACGGTGTCGGCGAGCATCGGGTCCCAGTTCCGGTTGCCCCAGTAGACCGGCAGGTCAACACCGTTGGCGGCGAAGTCGTCCCGAACCGCGGCAAGCAGCTCCCGGCACTGCTGGTTGATCGGCGACACCCCGCCGAAGTGCTGGTAGTGCTCGGCGACCTCGGCCAACCGTTCCGGCGGCACACCCCGGCCCCGGGTCACGTTCTGCAGGAACGGCATCACGTCCTCGGGCCGCTCGGGCCCGCCGAAAGAAACCAGCACCACCGCGTCGTACGCCATGGCCCCATTCTTCCCCGCAGCCTCGGTGACCTTACGACGGCCCCGGCCGGGGCCGTCGGCCGGATCAGGCGCCGATGGCGTGGTAGCCGCCGTCGACGTGGACGATCTCGCCGGTGGTCGCTGGGAACCAGTCGGAGAGCAGCGCCAGACAGGCTCGGGCGGCCGGCTCGGAGTCGGTGAGGTTCCACCCCAACGGTGCCCGCGCCGACCAGGCGTCCTCGAACTGCCCGAAGCCCGGGATCGACTTCGCGGCGATGGTCCGCAGCGGCCCGGCCGCGACCAGGTTGCTGCGGATGCCCTTCGGGCCCAGGTGCAGGGCCAGATAGCGGCTGGCGGACTCCAGGCCTGCTTTGGCGACGCCCATCCAGTCGTACACCGGCCACGCCTTGGTGGCGTCGAAGGTGAGCCCGACCACCGAGCCTCCCGACGCCATCAGCGGCAGCGCCGCGGTGGCGAGGGCCTGGTACGAGTAGGTCGAGACGTGCACGGCCGTCGCGACGTCCTCCCAGGGCGCGTCGAGAAAGCCACCGCCGAGGCAGCTCTGCGGGGCGAAGCCGATGGAGTGGACGATCCCATCGAGGCCGTCGACGTGCTCCCGGACCCGGTCGCCGAGCCCGGCGAGGTGCTCGCGGTTGGTCACGTCCAGTTCGATTACCGGAGCTGGCTCGGGTAGCCGCTTGGCGATCCGCTCGACCAGGGAGAGCCGACCGTAGCCGGTGAGCACCACCTGCGCGCCGTTCTCCTGGGCGAGGCGGGCCACCGAGAAGGCGATCGAGGCGTCGGTGATGACGCCGGTGACCAGCAGCCGTTTACCGGCGAGCAATCCTGACATGTCGATGTCTCCTCTCAGTGCCCCATGCCGAGGCCACCGTCGACCGGGATGACCGCACCGCTGATGTAGCCGGCGGAGTCCCCCGCCAGCCAGGTGACGGCGCTGGCCACCTCGTCCGTGGCGGCGAAGCGGCCAGCCGGGATGGCTTTGCGGTATTCGGTCTTGCGGTCCTCGGGTAGCGCGGCGGTCATATCGGTCTCGACGTAGCCGGGTGCCACCACGTTCGCGGTGATGTTGCGGCTCCCCAGCTCCCGCGTGATGGACCGGGCGACGCCGACCAGGCCGGCCTTGCTGGCGGCGTAGTTGACCTGGCCCGGGCTGCCGTAGAGCCCGACCACCGAGGAGATGAAGATCATTCGACCCCACCGGGCCCGGAGCATCTTGGTCGAGGCGCGCTTGGCGCAGCGGAACGCGCCGGTCAGGTTGGTGTCCAGCACCCCGGTGAACTGGTCTTCGGACATGCGCAGCAGCAGCGTGTCATCGGTGATGCCGGCGTTGGCCACCAGCACCTCGACCGGGCCGAGCTCCGCCTCGATGGCGGTGAACGCCGCGTCCACCGAAGCAGTGTCCGTCACGTCGCAACGGACCCCGAAGAGACGGCCGGCACCGGTTCCCGAGTCGGCCGCGTCGGCGCCGGGCGCCGTCCCACTCCGGTAGGTCACCGCCACCCGGTCACCCTGCTTGACGAAGGCCTGGGCAACAGCCAGACCGATACCGCGGTTACCCCCGGTCACCAGCACGGTACGGGCCACGATTCCCCCTCAGCTCCGAAGATCTCCACGTCGGGTCGGAGCCTAGGGGTTACCGGCAGGTAAGCGCTAACGCGCCACGGCGGCGACCACGACCGACCAGGCGAAACCCACCTCAACCACCCGGCGACGGTCACCCCACCCCGGCCTACTTCGAGACCCCACCGACCAAGGTGTACGATGGCGCCGTTTTGCGAGCCCGCCTTACGACTCGCATCCCTGGGCCCCGCCGACCGCAGGAGGTGATCGCTGTGCGAGATAGCGATCCTCCGAGTCGTGGCCGGGCCGACCGTCAGCCCCGCTGAGTTCCGTTGGCACGGCTGACCAGACCCGCTCCCTCGCGCCACCGGATGCCGGCCCACACCGGACCGATCACCGGGTGACGATCGGAGCTGCCGGCCACGACTTTGTGTGCGCGTTCTGACCACCCTCCCGCGGACCCCGACGCCCGCGCCCAGTCGCCACCGGAGCCACTTCCCATGAGCCGTTACGTCGCCCCCCTGGGCTTCACCCTGGCCGCGGTCTGGGTGGCCGTCCTCTTCGTCCTGGCCGGTGGCGGTCACTGACCCGCCACCGGATCCCAGTGCGATCCTCTCGCCGCCGCCGCCGGCAGCGGCGGCATCAGACGATCCGAGACGACCACAACAGACTGGTCGCGCCGGCGCAGAGCGCCAGCAGCAGCGCCACTGCGGCGTACCACTGGGTGACCTCGCGCGGCTCGGTCCGGAACCCGATCGACGATCCCATGTCCTGGTACACCTGCTTCAGCTCGCTCACCGAGGCCGCCTCGTAGAAGTGCCCGTCGGTCGTCGCCGCCAAATCCGCCAGGGCGAGCCGGTCCACCGGCACCCGTTGGCGTTGGCCACCGATGTCGACCTGACCGCCGTCGGTCCCGAAGGCGATCGTGGAGACGGCGACATTAGCGGCCTGCGCCGCCGCGGCGGCCTCCTCCACCGACCGGCCCGACGTGCGATAGCCGTCGGAGAGCAACACGATCCGGGCCGGCGGAATCCCCGCCGTGCCGTCGGCCGGCACCGCACGGATCGCCTCGAGACAGGTGAAGACCGCCTCCCCGGTCGCCGTCGACTCGGCCAGCGCCAAGCCGTTGATGGCGGTGACCACGGCCTGCCGGTCCTTGGTCGGCGGCACCAGCACGTTGGCTGCCTTCGCGAACGAGACCAGCCCGAGGTTGTAGCTGGCCGGCAACTCGGCGACGAACTGCTGCGCCGCCTCCTGGGCCGCCGCCAGCCGGTTCGGGGCCACATCGTCGGCCTGCATGGACAGGGAGACGTCGACAGCGAGCATGACGGTGGCCCGTTCCAGGGGCTGCCGGGTGTCGATCGACGGCCGGGCCAGCGCCGTGGCGAGCACCAGCAGACAGAGGAGGAACGCGGTCGCCGGTACGTGCCGACGCCACCCGAGGCCCTTCGGCGCGATCGTACGCAGTAGCTCCACGTTCGTGAACCGCAGCGCGTACGCCCGGCGGTGCAGCTGCCGCCACACGTACAGCCCGGCGAGGACGAGGACCGGCAGTACGGCCAGGAGCCACCACGGTTGTAGAAAACGAATCATCGTGTCGTCCCCCGGGTGCGGGTGTGCCGCTGCGCGGCGACGAAGCGCACCATGTCCAGCAGCCAGTCTCGGTCAGTACGCAGTCTCAGGTGGGCGGCACCCCCGGCACGTAGCGCCGCGGCGATCTCCGCCCGCTGGGCGGCAGCCGCCTCGGCGTAGCGGCGGCGCAGCCGCGGATCGCCGGTCCGTACCTCGTGCAGTTCGCCGGTCTCTGGGTCAACCACCGGCAGTACGCCCACGTCGGGCAGCTCCAGCTCACGCGGATCGAGCACCTCGATGGCCAGCACGTCGTGGCGTACTCGCAGCTTGCGCAGCGGCCGGGCCCACTGGGCCGGTGGCGCCAGGAAGTCGGAGACGACGACCGCCACACCACGCCGCCGCGGTGGCCGGTTCAACCGGTCGACCAGGGCGCCGAGGTCGCCCCGGCCGGGCCGGATCTCGGTGCCGGCGACGGCCCGGACCAGGGCCTGCACCTCCCGGCGACCCGAGCGAGCGGGCAGCCGGGTGAATCGGCCGGGCCCGGACGCCGACGCACCCCGACCGGCGGCGGCCGGCTCGCTCCCGGTGCCGATCACCGCACCGACCCGGTTGCCGCCCCGGCTGGTCAGGTGAGCCAGCGCTGCGGCGGCGGCCACCGCCACGTCCCGCTTGAGCCAGCGGCCGGTACCGAAGTCGAGGCTGGCCGAGAGGTCCACCGCAAGCCACGTCTCCAGCTCCCGGTCAGCCACCGTGCGCCGCACGTGCGGCATCGTGGTGCGCGCCGTGACCGGCCAGTCCATCCGCCGAACGTCGTCGCCCGGGCGGTATTCGCGCGAGTCCCCCGCCTCGCTGCCCGGACCGGGTAGCAGTCCGACGTAGTCACCCTGGAGCAGACCGTCAAGCTTGCGGGTGACGAGCAGGTGTAGCCGGGACAGGGTGGCCTCGGTGCGCTTACGGACGGTGGGGTCGACGGCATCATGGCCGGTGGCGTCGGTTGACCGACGGGCGGGTGGGGTCACGGCTGCTGCCCAGGCCACTCGGGGCCGGGGGGCACCGCGGCCGGGGTGGCCTGCTGGCGCGGCGCCACCGCGGGCAGTGGGATCGTCGCCAGCACCCGGCCGACGATGTGGTCGGCCGGCACCTCGTCGGCGAGCGCATCGTAGCTCAACACCAGCCGGTGCCGCAGGATGTCGGGCGCGATGTCCTGGATGTCCTGGGGTAACGCGTAGTCCCGGCCGCGCAGCAGTGCCAGGGCTCGGGTGGCGCGGACCAGGCCGAGCGAGGCTCGCGGGCTCGCCCCGTACTGGATGTGCTGGGCGACGTCGGGCATGCCGTGCTCGGCGGGGCTCCGGGTCGCCAGCACCAGCCGGACCGCGTAGTCGACCAGCGCATTGTGCACGAAGACCTGGTCTGCCCTGCGTTGTAGCGCGACCAGGTCGGCGGTGGTGAACACCGGGTCGGGTTCCGGCGGTGCCACGCCCATCCGGTACACGATCTCCCGCTCCTCGGCGGCTGTCGGGTAGCCGACGACGATCTTCATGAGGAAGCGGTCCCGCTGCGCCTCCGGAAGCGGGTAGACACCCTCCTGCTCGATCGGGTTCTGGGTGGCCATCACGAGGAACGGGTCCGGTACCCGGTGCGTCTCACCGCCGATCGAGACCTGCCGCTCACTCATCACTTCCAGGAGCGCCGACTGCACCTTGGCGGGTGCCCGGTTGATCTCGTCGGCGAGCAGAAAGTTGACGAACACCGGCCCCAGTTCGACATCGAACTTCTCACTCGACTGTCGGTAGATCCGGGTGCCCATGATGTCGGCCGGCACCAGGTCGGGCGTGAACTGCACCCGGCCGAACGACCCGCCGACCACCGTGGCGAGGGTGTCCACGGCGAGCGTCTTCGCCACCCCCGGAACCCCCTCCAGCAGGCAGTGCCCCCGCGCGAGCAGCGCGACGACCATCCGCTCGACCATCCGGTCCTGCCCGACGATCACCCGCTTGACCTCGAACAGCGCCCGTTCCAGCACAGTGGCGTCCGCAGCCGGAGTGCTCTGCGGAGACGGCGGGGTCGACCCGTCGGAGGTCCTGGCATCGGGCGTGCTCGGCTGGGCCACCGGTCCTCCACAGCATGATCGGTACTCGGGCGTGGTGCGGTACAAGACTGACATGACCGGTGGCGGTACGCGGCGGCGCGAGCCCCCGTTTCCCGCCCCGCGGGCCGATCCACCGAAATCGCCCGTCAGCGGGGTGGACAGCGATCGGTACGGAACGTGTACGATTCATCCCGTCGCCGGGCGGCTCCCCCCGTGGTCGCCCGGCGCTCAAACTCTCCCTCGGCCACCCTTAGACTTGCCGGGATGGATACCCCCGCAAACCCCGCCCTGGTCTGCTCAGCCCGTGGCTGCACGGCCCCCGCCCAGTGGGCGCTGCGGTGGAACAATCCCCGCCTACACGACGCGGCGCGACGTAAGACCTGGCTCGCCTGTCCCGAGCACCGGGTGACGCTCGGCGACTTCCTCGGCGCCCGGGGCTTCCTCCGCGAGGTTGTTCCGACGGAAGAATCGCCTACTCTCGACTCGTGAACGCGCACAACGGAACCGCACGGTGACCGGCGACGAGCAGGCCGGGCTCCCGCCCGCTGCCCCGCCCCCGACCGGTCCACCCCCCGGTCCGCTGGAGCCCTGGCCGGAGACTGTCCGCTGGCGGTCCGTCTCCACCGACCTGATCTGGGTGGAGCTGCTGCGACTGGCTGTGCTGATCGTCGTCGTGCTGGCCGGGCTGGCAGTGGGGTGGGCGGTCAGCGGCCTGGGGGCGTTCGGCGTGGCCCTCGCCGGGGTGCTCCTGCTGACCGCGCTACGGACGATCACCATCGTGCGGGCCGTACGCGCGTGGGGATACGCCGAACGCGAGGATGACCTTCTGGTCCGACACGGGCTGCTGGTGCGCCGGCTCTCCATCGTCCCGTACTCGCGGATGCAGTTCGTTGATGTCAGCGCCGGACCGCTGGAACGGGCCTTCAGCCTGGCTACCGTCCAACTACACACGGCGGCGGCGGCCACGGACGCGCGAGTGCCGGGGCTACGCCCGGCCGAGGCGTCCCGACTCCGCGACCGCCTCACCGCGCTCGGTCGCGACCGGGCGGAGGGCTTGTGAGCGAGCCGGCCGCGCGAGACCCAGAAGAGACCCGGCCACCCGACCCACAGCCACAGCCCGGCGGCTATCCGCCCGCCCCGGCACCACATCCCGGCTGGCACCCACCAGCCGGCATGCCCCCGCCGCACTCCGGCTGGCACCCACCAGCCGGCATGCCCCCGCCGCACCCCGGCGGCTATCCGCCCACCCCGCCACCACACCCCGGCTGGCGCCCACCAGCCGGCATGCCCACCCCACCGGTGCCCCCGAACGGCGCCGAACGGCGGCAGCGGCTACATCCGCTCTCCCCCGCGCTGCACGGTGCCAAGTCACTGGTCGTGGTCATCGCTGGGCTCTCCTGGTCCACGTTGTCCCGGGTGGGCGTGGGTTGGTTCGCGGTGCTGGCGGTGGTGCTGGCGCTCGGTGCGACCGTGCTCGCGGTGGTCAGCTGGTACAACACCGGCTATCACATCGTGGACCGCGAGCTCCGGGTGTACGAGGGTCTGCTCTGGCGACGCATCCGGGCGATCCCGCTGGAGCGGCTCCAGGCCGTGGAGGTGGTCCGACCGTTACTCGCCCAGCTCACCGGGTTGGCGGAGCTGCGCCTCGAAGTGGTCGGTGGCGGCAAGACCGAGGCGCCGCTGGCCTATCTGAGCGTGGCGGACGCCGCCGCCCTGCGACAGCGGCTGCTCGCCCTGGCTGGTCCACAACCGGAGGCCACCGCACCGGCACCGGACGCACCGTTGGTCCGCCCGGAGTCGGCTCCGCCCGGCCAACCGCTGCACGCCGTCCGGAACCAGGACCTGTTACTGAGCCAGCTGCTCACCCCACAGGCCCTCATGATCCCGTTCGGGGTGGCCTTCGTGGCGACGCAGTTCCTCTCCGGGGACTCCTGGTCGTTCGTCGCGGTGGCGAGCACGTTGACCGCGATGGCCGGGGTGCTGCTCCAGCCCATCCGCCGCGTGCTCGACGACTGGAACTTCCAGCTGGCTCGTGCTGCCGACACCCTGCGGATCCGCAACGGTCTGCTGGAGACGCGAGCGCAGACCGTGCCACTGCACCGGGTGCAGACGGTCGGTGCCACCTGGCCGTTGTTGTGGCGGGCGAAGGGCTGGCTGCGGCTGCGGCTGGAGGTGGCCGGCTACTCGACGGGGGAAGCCGACGGGCGCAACCGACCAGACCAGCTTCTCCCGGTCGGCAGGCAACCGGTCGCCGAGGCGATCCTCGCCGAGGTGCTGCCCGGGGTACGCCTCGACGAGCTGCCGCTGACCGCACCGCCGCCCCGGGCTCGCTGGCTGAACCCGCTGAGTCAGCCGGTACTCGGTGCGGGGTTGCACGAGCGGGTGTTCGCGGTCCGCTCCGGCCTGCTCACCCGCCAGATCGTGGTCGTGCCGTACGCGAGGATCCAGAGCGTACGAGTGGTGCAGGGGCCGGTGCAGCGACGGCTGGGGCTGGCGACGGTGCACGCGGACACCGCCGGCGGCGCCGGGGCCGCCGCCCCCGACCGAGCAGTCGCCGAGGCGTGGGCCCTGGCCGCCGAGCTGACCGCACGCGCGCACCAGGCGCGCCGCGCCAGCCGACCGCGGTAGCACGCAGCTGTCCAGGTGGCGACGCTCGGTGCCGATCAGCGGCCCGCCGGCAACGGCCACCACGAAGTGGAAGAAGTTGGCGTAGCGGCGGACGCAGGAGGCCCTGGGCGGTTCGGCTCAAGCGTGACCGGCGCCCCATCCGACGCATAGGCTGGTGACCATGCAGGAGCCCTTCTCCCCGGGCTCGACCGCCCGGGTGGAGCTGATCGTCACCGCTGCCGACACCGCCCATGCCATTGGCTCCGGCGACGTGCCGGTCCTGGGCACGCCGCGAATTCTTGCCCTGGCCGAGGCGGCGACGGTCGCGGCGATCGCCCGCCAGCTGCCCGGTGGCACCACGACCGTGGGAGTCCGAATCGCGCTGGAGCACCGCGCTGCCACCCCGGTCGGCCGGACCGTGGTGGCGCTGGCCCGGCTGACGGAGGTCCAGGATCGGCGGCTGCTCTTTGCGATCTCCGTCACCGAGGGCGGCGCCACCGTCGCCGAGGGGCGGGTGGAACGACTCCTGGTTGACCGACAGCGCTTCCTCGAGCGGGCCGGGCGGTCGTCATGACCCTCCGCTTCGTCGAAGTCGCCGACCGGGTGCACGTGCTACGCGAGCCGCTGTTACGGGTCAACGTGACCCTGCTCGTCGGCGACGGCGCGGCCCTGCTCGTGGACACCCTCTCCACGGCCGGCCAGGCAGCGGAGTTGGCCCGGGCGGCGCGGGCCGTCACCCCGCACCCGTGGGTGCTGGTGAACACGCACCACCACTTCGACCACTGTTTCGGAAACGCCACTCTGGCCGGCGATCCACCCCGCCCGGTCTACGCGCACCCGCTCGCCGCCGCCGCCCTACGCGACCCGGACCGGCTACGCCGGGAAGCATCTGCGGAGATGCGCGACGAGCAGCCCCACCTCGCCGACGAGTTGCTCGACGCCGACGTACTGGCACCGACGCACCTGGTGGACCGGCGGGAGGTGCTCGACGTGGGTGGCCGCCAGGTCGTCCTGCGGCACCTGGGGCGGGCGCACACCGCCGCGGACCTGGTGGTGCACGTACCCGATGTGGAGGTGCTCGTCGCGGGTGATCTCGTGGAGCAGAGCGGCCCGCCGGCGTTCGAGGATTCGTACCCGTTGCGGTGGCCGGAGGCGGTCGCCGAGCTGCTGCGGATGACGACCCCGACCACAGTGGTGGTGCCGGGCCACGGCGATCTGGTTGACCAGGAGTTCGTGCACGTCCAGCACGGCCTGCTCAGCGACCTGGCCTGGCAGATCCGGGCTGGCCATGCCGGTGGGACGCCAGCGGAGCGGGTGGCCGCCGAGGCACCCTTCGGTGCCCGTCCCGCGCTGATCGCCACCCGGCGCGGCTACGCCGAACTCAACGGCGAGCTGTGACCGAGGGTTAATCCGAAGGGTCTAGCAGGTCTGCCAGGCAGGTCAGGTACGGAGTGGCCGCCACGACCGCCGCGCGTGCCTCGGGAGACAGCCGGGACACCGCGGCGCCGAGCAGGGCGGCGCGCTGCTGCTCGTGTTCGGCGATCCGAGCGCGGGCGGCGTCGGTGAGGCGCAGCCGGGCGGTACGGCGGTCGGCCGGAGCGCACTCGCGGTGCAGCAGTCCGGCGGCCACCAGGTCCCGGACGAGGGTGCTCACCGTGTTGGGGGCCGCGTGCAGGCGGCACGCGGCGTCCTTCACGCTGACGTCCGGATGGGCCCGGACCAGCAGGAGCAGCTCGACCTGTGCCTCCGGCAACGGGAGGCAGTTGGCGTCGCGGGCGGCCACGCGCCGCAGCCGGCGGTGCAGCTCGCCCACGACGGCACCCAGCGCCGCTGTCGAAGCGAGGTCGAGGCCCGGCACCGGCCGCGCCGTCACGTCCTCGGTCGCCACTGTGTCGCCCACCACCTCACGTTAGAAGACTCTGGATACAGAGCTAAGGTTAGCCGGTTGATCGGCGAATCCCAGGGGACCTCAGTGACGCAGAACGCGCAGTTGACCGCACCCGGCGCCCCGGCTCCCGCCGGCCAGCCGCAGCCAGTCGGGGTCGGTGGTGGGCTTGGCCTGCTGCTCCTCCTCGGGGGGATCACCGCGATCGGCCCGCTCTCCCTGGACATGTACCTGCCGGCGCTCCCCACCATGGCCCGTGACCTGGACGCGAACCAGGCCCAGATTCAGCTCTCCCTCACCACCTGCCTGGTGGGGCTCGCCCTCGGCCAGTTCGTCACCGGCCCGCTCAGCGACCGCTGGGGCCGGCGCCGCCCGGTGCTGATCGGCCTCGCGGCGTACACCCTGCTCGCCCTGGCCTGTGCCGCGGCGCCCAGCGCACCGACGTTCACCGCCTTGCGGTTCGCCCAGGGCTTCGCCGGCGGCATGGGCGCCGTGGTGACCCGTGCCATCGTTCGCGACCTCTACTCAGGCCGGGCGGCAGCGAAGTACTTCTCCCGGCTCACCCTGGTCTTCGGACTCGCCCCGATCGCGGCGCCGACCGTCGGCAGCCTGGTGCTGCGCTTCGGCTCGTGGCGGACCCTCTTCGTCCTCCTCGCTGTCATCGGCGCCCTGCTCACCGCCGTGGTGGCGGCCCGGCTGCCCGAGACCCTGCCCGCGCACCGGCGCAGCCGCGACGGTCTCGCCGGCACCGTCCGGTCGCTTCGCGAACTCCTCACCGACCGGGTCTACCTGGGGTACACGCTGACCCAGGGGCTCGCCTTCGCCGGGCTGTTCGCGTACATCTCCGGTTCGTCGTTCGTCTTCCAGGACGTGTTCCACCTCTCGGCGAGCACATTCGGTCTGCTGTTCGGTCTCAACGCGTTGGCCTTCGTGGCGGTCGGGCAGGCCAACGTCCGCCTGCTGGACCGGTTCTCGCCCCGCACCCTGTTGGTCAGCACCCTCGGGATGAGTGCGGTGGCGGCCACGGCCGTGCTGGCCGGCGCGATCGCCACCAGCCAGCTACTCCTCACGGGCGCGTTGCTGGTCTTCATCGCGTCGCTGGGCATGGTGATGCCGAACGGCACGACCCTCGCCCTCGACCGACACGCACACCACGCCGGGACCGCGGCAGCGCTGATGGGCGCCCTCCAGTCGGTCATCGGATCGCTCGCCGCGCCCCTGGTCGGGTTGGGCGGCGAAGGCAGCGCGGTACCGATGGCAGCGGTGCTCGCGGCCTCAGCCGCACTGTCGCTCACCGCCGCACTCACCCTCGCCCGCCCGCGTCCCTGATCCACCACTCGCGGCCACGCGGGGTTTCGCACCATCGCTCCCGCGAACTGCGCCAACTGAAAAGGACACTGGCCGTCGGCTATTGCGATCGAGTACTGCACCGTGTTGCGATAACGGCGCCGGACGACGCAGGGCTTTTCCGTCGCCGGCTCGGGCTCCACGCGAGGGTATCGGTCCGACCACGGACCACAGGTTCGCGTGCCCGTCACTCCTGTGCACGCCGCCTACACCGTGACCGCTCGTCGCCGCGGGCCGGCCGGGTGCCGCCCCGCGCCCGTCACCCGCGCGGGGTGGTAGGCGCGCCCCGCGAGTCAGGAGCTCCCGTGTCCTCCTATCGAACCCGAACAGCCGCGCTCCTCGCCGCGGCCATGACGCTCCTCGCCGCCGTCGTGGTGCTCACCACCAGGTCGGAGCCGGCGGCGGCGCACGGCGCCGCCATGGCCCCCGGCAGCCGTACCTTCCTTTGCTGGCGGGACGGGCTGAGCCCCACCGGTGAGATCCAACCGCACAACCCCGCCTGCTCGGCGGCGGTGGACCAGAGTGGGGCCAACTCGCTCTACAACTGGTTCAGCGTGCTGCGCTCCGACGCCGCCGGTCGTACCGTCGGATTCATTCCCGACGGCCAGCTGTGCAGCGGAGGCAACTCCGGATTCCTGGGCTACGACCTGGCCCGCAACGACTGGCCACTGACGCACCTGACCGCTGGCCAGAGCATGGAATTCCGCTACAGCAACTGGGCACACCACCCCGGGACGTTCTACTTCTACATCACCAAGGACAGCTGGAGCCCAACCCGTCCGCTGGCCTGGAACGACCTGGAGGAGCAACCGTTCCTGACCGTCACCAACCCACCCCAGCGGGGCGGTCCGGGCACCAACGACGGGCACTACTACTTCACCGGTACGCTGCCGGCTGACAAGAACGGCCGACACCTCATCTACTCCCGCTGGGTCCGTTCGGACAGTCCGGAGAACTTCTTCGGCTGCTCGGACGTCACCTTCGACGGAGGCAACGGTGAGGTGACCGGCATCGGCCCCGGCGGAACCCTCCCGCCACCGAGCCCCACAACCGCACCACCGAGCCCGACCACACCGCCGCCGAACGGCGACTGCATGGCGGTCTACAAGGTGATCAACGCGTGGCCGGACGGCTTCCAGGGGGAGGTCGACGTCATGAACCACACCGCCACCACCTGGAGCGGATGGACGGCGAGCTGGACCTGGCCCAGCGGTCAGTCACTAACCCAGCTCTGGAATGGCACGCACACCAACTCGGGATCGGCGGTAACGGTGACCAACGTGTCGTACAACGGCACCGTGGCCCCCGGAGGTAGGACCACGTTCGGCTTCCTCGCCAGCCTCGCCGGCCCGAACACGTCACCGACCGTGACCTGCAGCGGCAGCTGAACCGCGGGTCATATCCGGCTGTCAACGGTGACGACATCGCTACGGTCTGACCGCTCGGATCACAAGGTCGTCCACTCGGTACAGATCGGACCGGAGTCAGCCGGGGTACAGACCAACCGCGCCGGTCCCGGTGCGGTGCCATCCAGCATGAAGCGTCCCAGACCGTCCGCGTCGGTGCCGACGGTCGACTCCGAGCCCGGCTGCTCTACCTGCACCCGAGCCGGCTGTGGCGGCACCAACTGACCGACGATCCGGAGCCGATCACGAACGGGGATGACCTCCACCTCTATCGTGATCGATTCTGCCCGGAAGGTCAGCAGCCGCGCCTCGTCGCCGCGGACCTCGGCCACCCCGGACATGCTCTCCACCAACTGGGCAAGCTCGGAATCGGGCAAGCGCCAGCTGTAGCTGGCGACCGCGGCGGTGCGTACCGACTCCGGAACCGAGTCGACCTCAGCCAGCAGGCTCCCCAGTCGGACAAGCAGCTCCTCATCTGATGTGGTTAATCGGTCGTCACTCATGCGTACGCACGCTCCCCTAGGTACGTCGCTGCGGTGCTGGTTGATTCAGCAGTGCCCGAAGCCTCGCCAAGCACCGGGCGCGAGAAGGGCCAAGACTGCCGATGGGCACCGAGAGCGCCGCAGCAGCGATCGCATAGCTGCCCACCGGCTCGAACACCAACAACCGTAGTAGCTCCTGACAGCGTATCGGCAACTGACGGTACGCACGCCACAGCTCCGCATCAGTTTCCTCAGCGACCAGCCGCTGCCAGGGCTCCGGCTGTAACTCGTCCATGAGCTCGGAATTGGTGAACTCCGGTGACGGCACCTCCCACCGGTTGCGCAGCAGGGCAAGGGCCTCTCGACGCGCGGTGGTCGCAAGCCACGCCCCCACCGATCCAGGGTCACGTAACTTGTCCAGATTTTCCACAAGCCGTAACCAGGTCGCCTGGCTAACGTCCGCGACATCAGCATCGTCGAGCCGGAATCCCCGCGCCACCGTGTACACCAGTCGGGCGTACCGATCTACCAGCGCTTCCCACGCCGCCTGATCACCGTTGGCAGCAGCACGCACCAGCCGACCCGCGTCGTCGTCGCTCATAGAAATGCATCGTACAGCGCTACCTGAGCGCATCAGATCAGCCCGAGGTGGCCTCCAAACCGCTGGTTGGCCGTCCTCAGGTCGGTCCTCAGCTGGTTGGCAGCGGTCACCGCCCCGACCTCCGAGTCGATCCGCGCGGAGAGTTCGGCAACCACTCGTGGCGCGGCGAACGACGTTCCGCTCCATTGCGCCCACCCTTCCGGGAACAGCGCGTGGTCGATGTACGTGCTTCGCACGTCCGCACCCGGCGCGACGACGCTGACCCACGGTCCGGCGTTACTCCAGGAACAGAGATTGCTGCCGTCGTGCGCGGCGACCGCCAGGACCTGCTCGCTCCACGACTCGCCGGCACCGGCGAAAGCCGCTGGCCAGAACGGGTCGTTGCGGTTGCCCTCGTTACCGGCGGCAGCCACCACCACCCGGTCGATTCCGGACAGGGCCTGCTCCAACGCCGCCCGTACGCCGAGCGGTGCGGACCCGTCGGCGGTGAACCCGCCGAGGGAGAGGTTGATCACCTTGGTGTCCGGGTGTAGCCGGCCAAGTGCGGCAACCAGCTCATCCTCCGTGCAGAAACCAAATGTGTTCAATGCCCGAATCACCCGTAACGCCGCGCGGTCCGTGTGGTTCGCGATGACACCACCGATGAAGTTGGCGTGCCCCACATCGCCATCGAGCAGCCCATCCTCATCGACATCGGTTTCCGTCTCGACCTCCACACCGTCTGCGGCGAGGTAGCCGGCCGGAAGCGGGGTCTCGGTCCAGAACCCGGTGTCGACGATGGACACCGCAACTCGATCGGTTTCGGCCGGCATCTTCAACGTTGCTGCGGCGGTGGGCGCCGGTGGCCCGAACGGACCTCCGTGGTTGAACGGACTGGACAGGAAAACGTGGTTGGGGCTGACCACCTGGTTGCCGGTCGGGCGGCCCGACCGCAGCGCGCGGACCGCAGCCGGCACGTCCAGCCCCGGCGCCCGGTAGCGACGCAGGCCCGGCAGCAGCTCCTCGTCGCCGGAGCCGGGCTGCGCGGCCCGAGCACGGCCGAGATAGCGTTCGGCATCCCGGCGGTTGTCCTCAACGACCAACAGCTCGTCGGCGACGAACCACGCCCGGGCGCTACCGCCGACAGCGGTGTGCGCGAGCTTTGGAAGACGCTCCAGCCGCGCCCGACGGCGAGCGGCGAATCGGTTGACGCGTTCCGAAGACGGAGGCATCCATCTCTCCTTCGGTAGGGGAATCGATCACCATTACCTGCCGGGGACCGGCAAGCAGGCGGTCGCACAGGAGAGAGTGGTGCGCTGCTCGTTGATACACGTCGTGGGCAGCGAGTTGAGTCAGGAATCTGACTGATACCCACCCGAGCTGGGGATTGCCAGAGTGGACGAAACGGAAGCTGCACCGGGCAGCTGTTCGGTCGTTCACCGCTGTGCCAAAATTTTTGGTGTGGGTAGCGCCGACGGCAGTCCAGCATGCAGGGCGCTCCACCTCGTCACCGCCGACCCGGCTCGCGCCACCGAGCTGGCCGATGCCGCGCTCGCCGCTGCCCGTGCCGCTGCGGACCCCGACCAGGAGACCGTGGCGCTGCGGGCACTCGGTCTCGCCGCGCGGGAGCAACACAACGCAGATCACGGGCTCCGCCACCTGCGCCGCGCCCGCCGCGTGGCCGAGGCAGCCAAACTCCCGGTCCGCGCGGCCGAAGCCCGGATGAGCCTGGCGCTGGTCCTGGCCGAGGCCGGCCAGCCGCAACAGGCGCTGCGCGAGATCGACGCCGCGTCACCGACCCTCCGTGGGCTGCCCGCCGCGCGCCTACAGATGCAGCGGGCACTGATCCTCGACCGCCTCGGCCGCTTCGACGAGGCGATGGCCGGCTACACCGACGCGCTGGCCGCATTCCGACGGAGCGGGGACCGGCTGTGGCAAGCCCGTGCGCTCACCAACAGAGGGGTGCTGCACACCTACCGGGGTAGCCTGCGCCAGGCCGAGGCCGACCTGCGGGCCGCGGAGCAGGGCTACGCGGAGCTCGACCAGGAGCTGGCTCTCGCCCAGGTCCGCCACAACCTCGGCTTCGTACTGTCCCGCGCGGGTGATATTCCTGGCGCACTGCGCTGGTACGACCTGGCCGACCAGTACTTCGCCCGGACCTCCCGCCCGGCGATCGCCCTGATGGATCGAGGCGAACTGCTGCTGGGGGCCCGACTACTGCCGGAGGCACGCGCGGCGGCCGAGGCCGCCCTGGACGCGGCCCGGGCAGGCCGAATGGGGCTCTACGAGGCACAGGCCCGGCTGATGCTGGCCGAGGTCGCGCTTGCCGAGGCCGATCTGCCGACCGCCTCGAAGCAGGCGCAGGCCGCCTACCGCCTGTTCAGTCGACAGAACCGACCGGCCTGGGCGGCACTGTCCCGATACGTCAAGCTGCGGGCCAGCTCGCCGGAGGACCCGGCGCACCTGCGACAGGCCCGTTCCGTGGCACGTGCGCTGGCGGCGAGTAGCTGGCCGATACCCGCACTCGACGCCCGCCTCTACGCCGCCCGAGTCGCCCTCGACCGGGCGCTTCGCTCCGGGCGGTGCCCGAAGGCCGCAGGCATCGCCGGGGAGTTGAGTGCCATCCGCACCGCCAGCCGTGGCGGACCGGCCCAGCTCCGGGCCCGCGCCTGGCATGCCGAGGCACTCCGCCGAATCGCCACCGGCGACACCACCGGGGCACGCCGGGCCCTCAACGCGGGAATGGTCTTGCTGGACCGCTACCAGGCAGCCCTCGGCGCCACGGAGCTGCGGGTGATGGCCGGGGTATACGCCCTGGATCTGGCCAGCACCGGCCTTCGACTCGCGGTGGCGGGCGGTAAGGCTCGGGCGGTCCTACGCTGGAGTGAGCGGTGGCGGGCCGCCGCGCTGCGGCTGCCCCCCGCCCGCCCGCCGGACGAAGCCGGGCTCGCCGCCGACCTGGCCGAGCTGCGCCGCACCGTTGACGAGGCCAACCACACGAGCGCCGCGTTGGGATCGACTCTGCTGCGTCGACAGCGGATGATCGAGGAACGGATCCGGACCCGCAGCTGGCAGGCCAGCGGCACCGAGTCTGGTACGGCGAGCGGAATATCGCTGGACCGAGTCGCGGTCGAGCTGGCCGACCAGACGCTGGTCGAGCTGATCGACATTGACGGGACGCTACACATCGTCGTGGTGCACGGCGGCCGGTTTCGCACCCGGGCGCTGGGTGCGCTCGCCGCCGTCACCGACGAGCTCCAGGCACTGCGGTTTGCGCTGCGACGTATCCTGACCAGCCGTGGCACCGATGACTCCCGGGCGGCGGCAGCGACCGCAGCCCGATTCGCGGTGCACCAGCTGGACAACTTGATCTTCGGCGCGATCCAGCCGTGGCTTGGCGCTGGCGGACTGGTCCTGGTGCCGGTCGGCGCACTGCACGCCATGCCCTGGGCACTGCTACCGACCTGTGCCGGGCGACCGGTCACGGTGGTGCCCTCAGCATCGGAGTGGCTCACCGCGTCGGCCCGTCGTCGGGCCGCCCACCCTACGACGGCCACTCCGACCCACCAGCGGAACCCTGTGCTGGTCGCCGGCCCCGGCCTCGCCTATGCCGAAGCAGAGGTGCAGCGGCTGGCGGGAACACTCGCTCCCGTCAAGATGCTCCTCGGCCCCGACGCGACCGCTGAGGCAGCGCTCGCGGCGCTGGATGGTGCTCCCCTTGCGCACCTCGCCGCACACGGCAGGTTCCGCACCGACAACCCCATGTTCTCGCACGTACGCCTCGCCGATGGTCCACTGACCGTCTACGACCTGGAGCGGCTCGACTGTGCACCGGCCACGGTGGTCCTCTCCGCCTGCGACGTGGGGCTGTCCGCGGTGCACCCGGGTGAGGAGCTGATGGGGCTGTCGACCGCACTGCTCCAGCTGGGAACGGCGACGGTACTGGCCAGTGTCCTGCCGGCGCTGGACTCCGCGGCGCAGGAGCTGATGGTGGAGATGCATCGACGGCTGGCCACCGGCGATGCACCGGGTCTCGCCCTCGCCGGCGCACAGGCGGAATTCGGTGCTGGCCTGGATGCCGGCACCGCCACCGCCGCATCGTTCGTCTGCTTCGGCGCCGGCTGACCGACCTCCCCGGCCTCGGCCGCGCCAACGGGCCCGCCCTGCCGGCAGGCCGTCGGCTACCCGGATGAACCCCTGCGAACACCCTCCGTCAATCCACGGCGGAGTGGGCCGTCGCGCGCCGATCTGATACGTCGCCTTCGCGACATGAAACGTATGCATCAGGCGCACCCCGGGCCCGCTCTTATCGGGGAACCGCACGGGGGGCGACGAACGAAACACATCCCATCGCGCCGGACAGCTCGCAGGTTCGAGTCCACGCGCGACAAAGGAGAGGTGTGAAGGTGCTCCAGCTAACCACCACCAGCAATGGTACGAGCAGGGTCCGAAGCCGCACCGGTCCCCTCATCGTCGGCATCGGCGGCACCATGCGCCCCGGCTCCTCCACCGAGCAGGCAGTCCGGGCGGTGTTGTCCGCCGCCGAGCGGGCCGGGGCCCGGACGCACCTGCTCGGTGCCACCGCGCTACAGCTGCCGCTGTACCTGCCCGGCGAGCGTCGGCGGACGGCGGCGGCCCGGCAACTCATCAACGCCGTACGGATGGCCGACGGAATCGTGATCGGAACGCCGGCATACCACGGAGGTATCTCCGGCCTGGTCAAGAATGCCCTCGACTACATCGAGGACCTGAGCGACGCGCCCCGCCCCTATCTGCATGGTCGGGCCATCGGCTGCCTGGTCACCGCTCGCGGGTCCCAGGCCGCTACCACCCTCACCAGCCTCCGGGCGGTGGTACACGCCCTCCGGGGCTGGCCGACGCCGCTCGGCGTCGCGGTCAACACGGAGAACGTCGCGTTCGCCTCCGACGGCACCAGCACGGATTCGCACATCTCCGCCCAGCTGTCCCTCATGGGAAAGCAAGTCGTCGAGTTCGCCCTCGCCCGATCCACCGCTGCCTGAATGCCGAACCAATCCGAAGTGGAGTACGACATGTTGGACAACGCGCGCTCCGGTGCCACCGCGGAAGTAGCTGACGGCACCCTAGACAACCTGCCGCCGGCGGTTGCCACCACGACAGCCACGTCCGGGAACAGCCACCTGACCGGCGCCCAGTCGATCGACTCCGACGTGGATGGGCTCGACGACCTGGACAACGTCGACTTCGACCTCGACGAGGTGGAAAACAAGATCGCACCGCTCGCCCTCGCGTCGAATGAGGCGATCCAGTGGCGCCGGTGACCGTGGCCACCGGTGCCGCCGTCCGGGTGGATATCAACACCGGCCCCGCCAGCTCCTATGTCGGGCTGCGCGAATGTGTCGCCGCGCTCCGTGCGGCAGGTGCCACCTTTGGTGAGCTACCCCACCGCCACGCCGCTGAATGGTCGGAGCTGGCCCCCGACGACACGCCACAGGACAACCCGCTACCACTGGGCGAGATCGCACTCGCCGCCTCCGAGCGGCGACTCCACCGGGAGAGCGAGCAGGTGTACCGAGTTCTCTCGGTCGCTGCCGCCGCGCTCTGCGCCGGCACCGCGGAGTTGGGTCGTCCACTGCTCGTCAGCGGCGCCGGCGGCACCGACCTGTCGTCCCTACGCGGGCTGATGCGGGCCGTGGAGCACGCACGCGTCCACCCCGGCGCGGCACTGCTGCTGGATCGCCCGGAGTCGGTTCGGGCGCCACTTGGACCGCACGCCGACTATCGCGCCGAGCGGGCTCGCTGCCTCCGTCGCATGGACCTGCCCAGCACCGTCGACGATCTCGTGCTGGACCTACCGTCGGTTGCGGCCACCGCGGTGGCGCCCGCCTCCGAGGAGGGCAAGCTCTACCAGCGGGCACGCGACCAGGACAGCTCCGCCGTCGACCGGGTCGCTGCCGCTATGGCCTACTGCCGGCGGGCCTTCTTCTCCGCGAACTGGGAAGGAATGGCGGTCGTCGCCACCGAGGCGATCGAGCTCCTGCCCGGGGTCCCCACGCCGGCCCTTCCCGAGCTTCTGGCCAAGGCGGAACGCGAGGACAGCCTGGTCCACGCCATCGAATTCGAAACCACAATCCTGCGCAGCACCGCTGATATCCGCGGCTTCCTCCTCAAGGTAATCGGCATCCAGGCCGGCTTCCGCGGGGACCAGGACGCGGCTGTCACCGCCTTTCGCGCCATGCGCGAGCACGACGACGGACTCTCTCCGGAGATCCGCGCCCAGTCCCACCTGTACACCGCGCTCACCCTCTCCAAGCGCAAGAACCGCCTGGGCGAGGCGGTGGCCGAGGTCGAGCAGGGGTTCGAGGTCGTCCGGGAACGCCCGAACGAGGCCGACAGCGTCCGCCGGGAGCGGGGTTGGCTGCACAACCTGCGCGGGCTGACCCTCTTCGCCGAGCGACGACTCGGCCCGGCGTTCGAGCATGAGAAGAAAGCGCTCGCCTGCCTCACGGGCCTCAACGATGCCAGCTCCGCTCACCTGCGCATCAATCTGTACTCCAACATCAGTGTGCTGCAGGAGAAGGCCGGCAAGTACTCGTCCGCGCTGGCGACCTGGGACAAGTTCCGGCAGGCCACCGGCTCCTCGACGGCGGGCTTCGCCAAACACCACTCGTATCGCAGCGCCGGGCTGCGGCTGCTGGTCGGTGACCGGGAAGCCGCTGTCAAGGAGATCGATACGACCCTCACCAACGCCGCCGGACTCAACGACATCTTCCATCAGACCGAGGTCCGCCTCGAGCTGGGAATGCTGCACGCCACCGCGGGTGACCGCGAGGCCGCGGTCGCGGAGTACGAGCTGGCCGAGCGGGATGCGCGACTGCTCGGCGACCCGTACCGGATCGCCCTCGCCCAGGCCGGACAGGTGATGACGGGAGGAGCCGGCGCGGATGTCCCGGCCACCGTGGCGAATGCGGCACTGAGCCTGACCCGCCCGGTCGAGGCGACGGCCCTCGCGAAGGCGATGTCCAGCTCAGCGGAGCTCGCCGAGCTCCTGCCGAAGCCCCGCACCAAGCTCAACCGTCCCTTCGACCTGATCAACTTTCAGGACTGACGATGACGGAGCAACCAACCCCCTGGCAGCTCTACCCCCGGCTACTCCTCCGTCGGGCGGGCTTCGACATCGAGCTGTTGACCGCTTTGGCCGATGAACCCACGCGAGCGGGCGCCGCGGAGTACCGCACGGCGGCGGAACAGTTCGGGCGGTGCCGCACCGAGTTGATCGAGGGAATCGCCCGGGCTGTCGCCCGGACCGATCGGCAGTCGGACCGGTCGCGGCTGCGGGCGCTGTCCCGGGCCCGCAGCCGGGCGGGACGTGGCCTGTCGGTAAACCCCGAACAGCTGAGCCCTGACCTGGTGCCAGCGGCGGTGGCCTACGGCACGGCGCAGGCCGAGCTGGAGCAGGCGGGCCAACGGCTGACCGGTGTCCTCGCCGAGGAGGCGTTGCGCCGACCGGGCCGGGTGCGCGCCCTGCTGGGCAACGATCGAGTCTGCGACGCGTTGCTTCAGCTCTCGCCCTCGTTCTACGGCGAGGTCGTGCGCTGGCGGCAGGGGTGGGCCACCCGGGGTGACGAGACAAACCGAAACCGGGCCAAGGACCGCGCTTTCTACCGCCGCGCCTACCTCTACGGCCAGCGCCTGGCCGCGAAGAACGAAACAACCAGTTTCTTCGGTCCGCTGGTGCACGGACAGATCGACCATACGGCCAACGGGATCGCGGTGGGCCCCGAGACCGGGTCGGGAGTCCAGACCACGGAGGCGCAGACCGCGTTCTGGGCCGTGTGCGAGCTGGCCCGCAACCTCGGCACCGATCCCGCCGTCCGCGACCAACTGCCGGTGACCTGGGTGCCGGCCTGCCGTCGCCGGGCGGAGGCCGAAGCCGGAACAGGCACGGTCCAGACCAGTGCCGGGCGCCGGATCCGGCTCTCCGGCACCCACTGGAGACTCGTGCGCGACATCAACGACCACCGTTCGGTACGGGACCTCGCGGACCTCGCCGGGACCGAGGTCACCGAGGCACGCGCGGCCCTGGATCGGCTTCGCCAGGTCGGTGCCGTACGGCTGTGGCCCGAGCCGCCGTCCACCACCGCCCGTCCGCTGGACTGGCTGGTGGGCTTCGCCCAGCAGCACGCCGGTGGCACCGAGTGGCCGGCGCGGCTGCGCGAACTCGCCGCCCTGGCGGACCGGTACGCCGCCGCTGCCGGGCACCACCACCGGGCGGCCGCACTGGCCGAGGTGGAGGCGGGTTTCTCGGCGCTGACGGCGACCGACGCCCGCCGGGCCGGCGGCCAGATGTACGCCGACCGGTTGGTGGTGTCGCTGGACGCCAAGGGTGACCAGTCTCCGGTGGTGGTCGGCGGCGACGTCGCCCGGCGCTGGGAGGAGCAGCTCACCCCGGTGCTGGATGTCGCGGCTCGCTACGGCGAGCTCCAGCAACAGATCGCCGCGCAGCTGTGCGCCAGGGTCATCAGCGAGTCGGGGACCGGCTCGTTGCCCTATGACGAGCTGATCCGTCGGGTGCTACCAGCAGTTGAGGCGGGGGCGCTGACTGCCCTCTCCGACCCGGTGCGGGAGTTCACCCAGATCTACACCGAGCTGGTGCGCGCCGGTCTGCGCGGGCAGGAGGCCCGGTTGTCCCCCGCCGCCCTGGCGGCACTGGCGCCCACCCCGGGCCGGGACCGGTTCGTCAGCCCGGACCTGATGCTGGAGCGACAGCCGGACGGTAGCGACCTGCTGGTCCTGGGGGAGCTGCACCCCTACGTCTTCGCCTGGGGTTCGCAGGGGCTCTTCTGCGACGACCAGGAGCGGATGCTGGCCGACTTCACCGCGGGGCTCGAGCCGTGGGGCGGCCCCGACCAGCTCGCCACGGTGATCCGTCGACGGCGGCACAAGGGCCTGGTCGCCGACTGGTTTCCGGGACGCTTCGTCGAGGTCACCTCCGTGGCCACCGACGACCGCAAGCGCACCGTGGCGCTCGCCGACCTGGCCGCCGTCCTGGTAGACGGGGTGCCGCGGCTGCACGCACCCGACGGTGAGTTGACCCTCTATGCCGGCGAGGACGACCACGTCCACCTCCGGGCCTTCGCCGCACCGGGTGTGGCCCTGCCCCTGATCCGATTCGGTGACTTCGCGCCGCGGATTCGCGTGGGGGAGGTCATCGTGCAGCGGGCCCGCTGGTGGTTCAGCGCCGCTGACCTCGGCGTCGCCGAGGTCCGGGATGCTGCCACCGCGTTCCTCGCGGTGCAGTCCCTACGCGCCCGGCACGGACTGCCCCGCTTCTGCTTCGTCTCGGCGGCGCACGAACCCAAGCCGGTCGGGGTTGACCTCGACAATCCGCTGGCCGTGGACGCGCTGCTGGCGTTGACCCTGGCCGGCGACGGAAAGGTCTCGCTGGCCGAGATGCGACCCGCGCCAGACGCCCTGTGGCTACACCACGGCGACAAACCCGTGACCGCCGAGTTCCGGATCGCTATGAGAAGGGCTTCGTCGTGACCGTCCCCACCAGTGCCGACCCGGCCGACCCCAGCTGGGAGCTGTTGCCACACCTCGTGCTGCGCAGCGCCGGCTTCCCCTGGCAGTTGATCGAGTCCCTGACCTATCGACAGACCGTGGCGCTGCTCGACGAGTTGGCCGTCCTGGAACGAAGGGCCGCCGAGGTGGCCGCCCGGATGCGTACTTCGGCACGCCTGACCCGAGGCCAGCAGAGCAAACTACGCAATGTCCGGCCGCTACCCCCGTCGGACAATTTCGACCACGACTGGCTCGCCGAGTGGAACGACCTCGCCGAGCAGGTGACGCGGATCCGAGAGCAACTGGAGCCGACCGTCGCAGCGGACGCGGCGACGGTAACCGCCGCGCTGGCGGAGATCCGGACCGACCCGCGGATCAACGATGCCATCGTCTGCTCCTCCCCCGCCGTCCACCGGGATCTGGCCCGGGGGGCGACCGGGGGCAGGATCCGCCGCCAGCTCGCCGCGTACGCGCAGCGCCTGGCCGCGAAGAGCGAGACGATGAGCTTCTTCGGGCCGATCAACTATGGCCGGGTGGACACCGCCTCGGACGCTCCAACGACGCTGTCCTGGGCGGGCCACCGGGAGATCCGGGTTCGCCAGGCGCACTGCGCCGCCCGGGTCAACGACGCCGTCCAAGCGATGATCATCGGCGATGACTCGCTGGTGACGCACCTGGTTCCCCTCCGCAAGACCACGGCCCGTCCACCGCGCCGAGACGACCCGTCGGCCGAGTTGATCCGGGCGGTGGACGGCGACCGCACGATCGCTGAGCTCGCCGCGGCCGCCGGCGGCGAGGTAGCCGGTACGGTGGGGCTGTTCCGCACGGCCGTCGCCAAGGGAGTGCTGACGCACTCCTGGTGCCCGCCGGCGACGACGGTGGATCCGTTGCGCTGGACCCTCGAGCGGATCGACGAGGCCGGTGTCGAGATCGCCAGCCGCGCGGCGGCTGTCCGGTCGCTGCTGGTCAAGGTGCTCGACCTCCTCGACAGCTACCCCTGGACCTCGCCGGAGCGCAAGCTGGGCATTCAGGCCGAGGTGGAGGCCCTGCTCCCCACCGATGGGCCGACGAACCGCAGCCGCTTCTACAACGACCGGGTGATCATCCACGAGGCCGCGGTGGGGACTGCCCAGCTGGAGCTCCGTGGGCGGCTCGCCCACGATCTGCGGGCGGCGGCCGCCCCCGTCCTGGACCTGCTCGCGCATGAGGCGGAGCTGACCCGGGTGCAGACCAACCGGGCCGTGGCACGGCGGCTCGGCCCGGGCCGCACTCCGCTACTACGAGCGCTGAGCGCCTGCGCGGACATGTCCATCGAATACGGCGGTCAGCTCAGCACGGAGCTGGCCCGCGTCGTCGGCGAAGCCGGACCGGAGACGGGTGAGATCGACGTCGCCGGGCTGCTGCCCACCGTGCCCGCTCCCACCGCACCAGTTCTGTGCTCCATTGACGTCCTGATCGGCACGGCCAACCTCGCCGACTACGACCCGAGTACGACTCCGTTGGTGCTCGGCGACATCCACGACGCGGCGCTGCTCACCCCGTGGGCCCTTCAGTTTCATCCGGCGGCGGCGACGCTGCTGGCCGAGCGTGACGCCGCGGTGCGGCGGGCCCTCGGCGACCAGCTAGCCGTCAACGTGATCTCCCGGCGGACGACCGGGCTACCGCCGCTGGAGTTCCCCGGGGTCGTACTCGAACTGGGTGGCTCCGCCACGGCGGGTCGAGACCGGATCGGCCTGGACGAACTCTGGCTCGACAGTGACGGGGAGCAGGTGGTGCTCCGGGGCGCCAGCTTCCCTGGGCGGAGTCTGCTGTTGCACAACGGCGAGCTCGACACCGCGGTGCACACCGCGCTCGCGCTGCCCCGCATTCGTCGCGCCGTCCTCCCGACGCTGCCGTACCTGCCGCGACTGCGCTGGGGCAACGCGGTCTTCTCCCGGCGCCGCTGGCTGGTGTCGAGCGCCGAGGTACAGACGTTGCTCCGCGGCCAGCGGGACCTGGACCTGCTGCTCGGTGCCGCCCGACTGGCCACCGAACGCGCCCTGCCGAACCGCTTCTTCGTCAAGTCGCCCGCCGAGCGCAAGCCGGTGTATGTCGACACCGCGAGTCCCGACCTGCTGAAGGGGATGGCACGGCTGGCGGCCACCGCCGACCAGCTCGCCATCACCGAGGCCCTGCCCGCGCCGACCGACGCCTGGCTTCGTGACGGTGAGCTGCGGTTCGCCTCGGAGCTGCGCTGCGTCTACCTGCGGGGTGGTGGACAGTGATGCGCCGGGTGATCCTGCCGCCTCTGCACGACCTGAGCCTCGAGCCGGTCCTCGGGCCCGGAGACGAGTTGTTCGACGCCAACGCCGAATTCCTCGACCGGCTCTGCGCTCCGGTGGGCCTGCGCGTGTTGGCCGAGTCCGCGGCGCGGCCGACGCCCGGTGTGGCCACCGCCGAGGCGGCCACCAAGGCGCTCTTCGCCGCGGCCGCCGCGACGATCCTGAAGCGCGGGCGCTACGACTGGGGCCGGCTCCGGGCGATGGGTCTGGCCCTGCGGCTGACCGCCGAAGCAGATCCGACGATCCGGTTGGCCGTGGACGATGTCGAGTTGGTCAGCGGAACCACCGAGTCGGGCGCCGACGTGGTGTCCGCCGCGACCGGGACGGCCCTGTTCGCGCCGGAGGCCGACCGGGCCCGAACCTGGGCACCGGGCGCTCGGGTGCACCTGCTGGTCGAGACGGACCAGCAGCTTCCGGCGGCCGCCGCGGTGGCGGGGGCGCTGGGGACACACCGGGTCACCCTCTGTGGGCGGTTCGCCGCCGCGCACCGGAAGGCCCTGCGCGCGCTCGCACCGTTCGCCGGCGCCGAGATCGATGACTGGACGCCGTCCTGGCGCCTACGGCGAGAGTGGTCCCCGGCGGGCGAGGAGATCCGCTGGGTACGCGACGCCCACCAGTGGCAGCCCGGTCAGCCCTGGGCGGGTTGGCTCGCTCCCGAGCAGGCCGTGCTGCTGCCGGCCCGAGCGTGGCGGGACTGCCGCGGGGTGGCGCTGACCGTGGCCCGTTTCTCCACCTGGTCGGCGGTGACGGGGGTGAGTGGCGTCGACACCGACCTGGAGACGGTACGCCGGCTCGTCGGCGACGACCGGCTGGCCGTCGAGTTACTGGTCGGTGCCCCCGGGCTGGACGCCGACGCGACCACGACCGCCGCCCGGCGGCTGCGCTCCGGACCTGGCCCCCGGTTGGCGGGACTGAGCCCGTTCCGGCTGGCCAGCCGGCGCGGTTCGCGCGGAGCGACAACGTGGGGTGGGGTGCCGCTGACCCGACAGGACGCGCCGCGGCACGATCTCCCCCGCTGGGATCGTTTTCACGGGCCGGGGTCGCTCGACGACGCCGACCGGCAGCGCATCACCAGCACGCTGACCGCCGAGTTCGGCGCCGCAACCGAGCTGTATCCCGGTCGGCTCGCCTGCTGCGCGCTCGCTCCCGGGATCCAGCCGCCCGCCACGTGGGAACCCGCCGCCGCGGTCGTCGAGGCCAGCGGGACGGGGCCGGATGGGCGCGGACCCGGATCCTTCGTGGTGAACCTGCGCACGGGTAGCGCTTTTCGGCTGCACCCGAGACTGACGCCGGTCGTACGGCGGTTGGCGAACGGCGAGGTTGCCGTCTGGCAGCACCTCAGTGACACGGTCCGTACAAAACTGTCCGGTCAGCTGGTCCGGGCCGGGGCAATCCGGAGTCCACAATGACAAGAAACTGGCGCATTGGCGGCGAGTTCATCGTGCGCCACGCGGGAATGCCGTTCGACTGGCTGGAGGAGCTTGGCGCCCCCGGCGACCTGTTGGAGCTGGCCGACGAGGTGGTCCGACGGGAGGACGTCCTTCTGGCCAGCGTGGCGACGCACTTCACCGGCGATCGCGCCGCCGGGATTCGGGCCGACGTGCTGCACGGCCGAATCGATCAGCTCCCCCGGTCCGCCGGGGCGGACTGGCGGGCGGCGATCGATGCCTGGGGGGAGGCACTGGCCCAGTACGTCCGCGCCTACCGGGAAGCAGACGAGCAGGTCGGCAAAGAACTCCGGAACCTGCTGGCAACGTCCCAGGTCTCCGAAGCGGTCTTCCTGTCCAACCCGGATGCCTACCGCAACATGCTGCAACCATTCTTGGCGTACCAGGGTGCACTGAACTCACGCTGGCGGCGGGTACGCCGACAGATGTACACCTACGTGCAACGGTTCTGCGCCAAGAACGAAACCGTCAGCTTCTTCGGCCCGATGGCGTACGGCACGATGGGCCCCGGAGACGGCGCCCAGCTCCGCCGAGACGTTCCCCGTACGCGCCGGGTATTTCTGTCCCACTGGGCGGCCCGGTCCCTGGCGTTGGCCATCGCCCGGGACTCCGCGATCCTGCCGCACCTGCGCTTCCACCGGACCGGCCGCGGCACCGACCCGGGTGAGCCGATCCTGGCCCGGGTGCTCGCCGGCGGCACCACCGTGCGACAGCTGATCCACCAATCCGGCCGCCCCGCCGCCGAGGTGGTGCGGACGCTGATGAAGCTGGTGGCGACCGAGCACCTCACGATCGGACTCGGCGGCGGCGACTACGACCTGGACCCCCTCACGACCCTGCGCGAACAACTCGCCGCGCTGCCGGCCACACCCGCCCGAGAGCACTGGCTCGCCCGGCTCGGCGATCTCGCCGTGCTCCTGGCCGAGCTGGGGGAACAGCCACTGGACCGCAAGATCACAACGGTAGCCGCGCTGGAGACCCGGTTCACCGAGATCACCGGCAAACCGGCCCGCCGGGGTGCGGGTGCCGCGTACGCCGACCGGGCGGTCTTCTTCGAGGAGTGCGCGTCCCCCTTCGCCCTCACCATCGGAGCCGATCTGATTCGGCGCTGGGAGGAGCAGCTCACCCCACTCCTGGAGGCCTGCGTCACGCACGGTCAAGCGACCCAGGCCGCAGCGGCCGAGGCCGTCCGGGAAAGCTTCGCCGGCAACGGCCAGGACATCCACCTGAACCTCCTCGAGTACGCGACCCGGGCCGCCGCGGACCAGTCCGACTCCACCAGCACCTACCAGGCGACCTACGCACCCAGCTACCCGGGTGAGGAGTGGCGGTCCGAGCTGACCCAGCTCATCGGCCAGGCCAACACCCTCGACGGCGAGCGGTACGCCGTCATCGACCTCTGCCCCGCGGCGGCGGACGTGGCGGGGCTGGACGAGGCACCGTTGGTGTTGTCCCGCGCCCACCACCACCTGCTGGTGGACAGCTGGCTCGCCACCATGCACCCGGATCCGCGACGGTTCGGCGCCGCCGCCGCCGAATGGGTCGCCCGGCGAGCTGACGATCTGGTCGGCCTGGACCTCGGTCGCCGGAACAAGGGCTACTACCGATTCCCCGGCCGGGAGATCGCGATGCGTCCGCTCTCCTGGACCGACGAGGGCCGAGCGGACCTACTCAAACCCGAAGACCTCCGGGTCTCCATCACCTCCGACACGGTCACCCTCCGGGACCCGGACGGTCGCGTTGTCACCGCGTACGTTCCGCTCAGCGACTTCGTCAAGTACGCACCGATCGCCGCACTGTCGCACCCGCAGGTCCTGCACCCCACCTTCCGGACCGCCACCGGCGGCGCGCTGCCCGAGGTCGTACTGGGGGCGGTGACCCTGCAACGCGCCCGCTGGCGAGTACCGACCCAGACATTGGCGGCGGCGGAGCCGCACACCCGGTTCCTCGGGCTGCGTCGGTTGGCCCGGGACACCAACGTCCGGTTCCTCTTCGGGCGCAGCGCCCACGAACGCAAGCCGTACCTGATCGATCTCACCTCCCCACTCGCAGCTGATCTGGTCAACCACATCACCCGGGGCGGTGACGAGATTGACGTGGAGCGGATGGCACCGGGACCGGAAGGGCTGTGGCTCCGCGACGCCGAAGGGCGGCGCTACACCAGCGAGCTGCGGATGCAGGTCGTCGGCGAAGGCGGGCAAGCATGACGCCGACGGTCTGGTTCAGCGAACACTCCCTACGGCTGCGGGTTGACGTACGACCAGACGGCTCGTTGCCGACCCAACGCTCAACCGCCCGCGGGATGAGTGTGGAGCGGCACCTCGGGGACGGCTGCACCGAACACCGGTTCAGCGACGGTGACGCACTGCTCGAGACCGGTTGCGCCGGGCTGGCCGCGCCGGCCGCCGACGTCCTGCGCGAGGTCCAGGGCCGACCGGTGTTCGGGGTAACGGCGCAGCACCGCGCCCTGCTCACCGCGATCGCCGCCGAGACCGGCGCCGAACTCGTTCTCGGTGTCGCGGAGCAGCACGTCGCCGCCGGAGACCCGGACCAGGTCCGCTCCACCCACCGCTTCGTCGCGACGCTGCTGCTCACCCTGACCGGCGACGACGGCACCCGGCACACGCAGTCAGTTCGGTGGAACCCGACCGACGATCCCCGCACGCTGGTGCTGGCGGCGCGGCAGATGGCCAGCCAGATGCGTGGCCGACTCGCTCTGCCGCTGGCCGAGGAGCTACCCGCGGACGCCGACCTCGTCCTGCTGCCGGGGTTCGCCGGGGCGTTCTTCCACGAGCTCGTCGGGCACCCGATGGAGGCCGACGTCGTCGCCTCCGGCACCAGCTACCTGGGCCAGCAGCTCGGACAACGGGTTGCCCCACCCTGGCTGTCCATCCTCGACGGCGGCCACCTCGCCGGCGCCGGCTATCGGAGCGCCTTCGACGACGAGGGAGCCGACTCCGTGACCACCCGCCTGATCGACCGGGGCGTGGTTGGTCGGCCGATGAACGACCTCGCCCTGGCCCAGCTCCTGCACACCACCAGAACCGGCCACGGACGCCGACAGAACTACCGACACCCGGCGATCCCACGAATGACGCACACCGCGGCGGTGCTGGAGCCCGGCGTCGAGGTCGAAGAGCCGGCCGGAGACTGGATCGCTCCCCGCGGCCTGCGGCTGGAGATGATGAACATCGCCTCGGGCGCGTTCGTCTTCCACGCGCCGATCTCCGTACTGCACCGGGCCGACGGCACCACCGCCCGGCTCGGCCCCCTGCGCATCGTCGGCGACGGGGCGCGGGTGCTGGCGCGCCTACGCCCCCACGCACACCGGGTCAGGGGGTACCTCCGCGCCACCGGCGGCTGCGGCAAGCTTGGGCAGTATCCGGTCCTGGTGTCCTTCGCCAACGCGGGCCTCCGGCTCCCCGCAGGATCGGTCGGGATCCGGGCGGTGCGCCATGCCTGAGCTTCGGTTGCGCGCCTCCGGGCTACTCGTCCCCACCTCCGCCGGCCCCCGACTGACCGTGTCGCTGGACCTCGTGCAGCTACGCCGGGACGCCTCCGGACGGGTGCTCGGCTCGGAGCGGGTGGGCGGGTCCGCGGCCGACGCGGCAGCCAAGAACGTAGCGCTGCTGCTCACCGACGCCACCGCCCGGATCGGTGGCGCCCTCGACGGGCTGCAGAGCGCGGTCGCCACGATCCACGAGTGGCGAGCCGGTGCCGACCTGCCGGTGTCGGACCGCAGCGACCTGCTGGTCCGGGTCGAGACCGCGGGTGGGCCCGTCGTACTCGGCACCGCCGGTCACGGCACACCACTCGAATTGGTGTCGGCCGTCGCGGGGCAGGACCTGGCGGTGCTGGCGCGCCCGCCCGCCGCCGAACCGCCGGCGGGGTGGCGGGATCGCCCGCTCATCCTGCGCCCGGCGCCCGCGGCCGTACTCGTCGCCGGCACCGCGTTCTCCCTCTCCTCGCGCAAGGGCCGGCGGAGCGCGGCGCAACTCGCCGGGCGCCGGGTGCTGCCCGCGCTGACCATCCGGGATCTCCCCGTGGTGCCGTCCGGGTACGACCGGGACGACCTGGGTGAACCCGCCGAGGCCAGCACCCTGGTGGACGCCGGCCGCATCTGTCCCCCCGGGCGGTGGCGCGACGGTGTGCCGCTGGGCCGGGCGGTCTGGGATCACGACACCGCCGCCTGTGGTCCGCCCCCGATCGTCCGGCTCGAGCTCGACGGGCCCGATGCGGTAACACCGCCGAACGCCATCGAGCTGCAGTGGTGTGTCGAAGGGCTCCAGCGCTACCACAGCGACGGCACTATTCGAGTCCACTGTGTAGCTCGCCCGGTCGACCGCCCGGAGGAGAGCTTCGTGGTCGTGCTGCACGGCAAGCCCATCCACCTACTCCGTCATGCCCGCGGTCTGACGGGGCCCCGAACGGCTGTCTACGGCGACAGCGACGTAACCACCCGCTCGCTGGTACTCGCCAGCGCAACCGAACTGGAAGGTGCCGGACATGCAGTCGTTACCGTCAACTCCTGACGTCGCCATCGTCGGCGGCGGAATAGTCGGTGCGTGCCTGGCGGAGGAGTTGAGCAGCCAGGGCGCCTCGGTCCTGGTGCTGGACGCCGGCGCCGAGCCCGGACACGCCACCCATCGCGCCGCCGGGGTGGCGGTGCCCTCCCTTCGCTACCTGGACGACCACGAGTTCTACTCCTGGTTGCGGAGCGCGAAGCGGGATCTGGACGCTGACGTTGCCCGCCTGGAGCCGGAGTTCGGCGCCTTCAGCGTGGTGCGGCCGATTCTGCGCGCCCTGCGCGAGCAGGACATCGACACCTACGGCCACCTGTTGACGGCAGCGGGGGCCGGGACTCAGGTCAGCGGGGACGACCTCGCCGCTGTCGCGACCGGCCTGAAGCTCCCCACCAGCCGACACTACCTGCACACCGAGGGCGGGCTCATGATCGACGGACGGCGGTATCTGGCCGCGGTCCGCGGCCGTTGCCGAGAGCAGGGGGTCACCTGGCGGCAGGACTGCCGGGTACGCGAGGTACGCGAGGACGGGCACCGGGTGGTGCTTCGTACGGACCAGGAGACACTGCACGCCGACCGGGTGGTGATCGCCGCTGGCGCGTGGAGCTCCGGCACCGGGCTGGCCGAGTCCACCGGGATCCGGCCGCAGCGCGGTCAGATGGTGGTGCTGCGCACCGACGAGAAGCTGACCAGCATCCTCTCCTCCGCCTACTACCTGGCCCCGGGGGTCAACGGTGACATCCTCGTTGGCGCCACCGAGGAGGACGCCGGTTTCGCCGACCACGTCACCGCGCAGGGCGTCGGCGCACTGCTGCGGTTCGCCACCGCTGCGATGCCCGGCCTCGCCGCCTCCGTCCCGCTGGAGCTACGGGCGGGGCTACGGCCGGTCTCCGACACAGGTCGGCCGTTGGCCGGGGCGCTGCCGGGTCAGGACCGGATCTTCATCTCGGCCGGACATGCCGGCCACGGGCTGCTCTCGGCCCGTACCACCGCGAAGGGGATGGCGGCCGGGCTGCTCGGCGACGACTGGGACGCCCTGCCGTACCGCATGTGCCCGACGCACGCACAGGAAGGTACCGCGTGATGCGCATCGATCACGTGATTCTCGGCGCCCGCACGATCGCCCCGCTCCGGGAGTTGCTGTGGGAGCGGCACGGCTTCGGGATCACCGACGGCAGCCCCAACCCGGACGGCACCGCGAGCTGGATCGTGCCGTTCGACACCCCCGATGTCCAGTATCTGGAGCTTCTCGTCACCGACAACGAGCGGGAACTGGGCAGCACTGACTTCGGCCGGGCCTTCCTGGAGCGGACCGCGGACGGGCCGACCTTCCTCAACTGGGCGGTCCTCACCGACGACATCGCCGCCACCGCGCAGCGGGTGGAACAGGTCACCGGCACCGACCCCGGCCTGCTGCGGGGCGAGTCGGTACGCGCCGACGGCCAGCGGGTGCCGTGGGCGGAAGCCGCATTCGACCTGTCCTGGCAAAGCCGGGTGCTGCCGTTCTTCCTAAGCTACGGCAATCCCGCGGACCGGGCGGACCGGGTGGCAGGTGACCTGCGGGCAGCCGGACACCGGGTACGGCCGACCGCCCTCGCGGGTCTGGCGACCGGCCCGGCGCGGGAACGAGACTGGGCGCCACAATGGCCCGGCCTGGCGGGGCTCGCGGTAACGGTCCACGACGACGCGGGCCCCGAGATCACCGCGGTCCGGGTCGAGACCGGCGCGGGTGACACCGTGGTGCGACTGCCATGAGTCGAAGCCGAGCCGCTCGTGGGTGCCCGCCACTACTGTGGACTCGCCGTCAACGTGCCCCGCGCCCGGTGCAGGTCCAACAGCCGCTGCCGGGCCGAGGGGTCCTGGGCGGCCTGGGCGGCGGTCCAGGCCAGCGCGACGGCGCCCTGCAGCAACGCCCGATCAGCACCGGGGGCCACACAGGCGGCCGCGAACTCGGGCTGGTGGTTCACGGCGTCGCCGCTGTCGATCCCGATGCTCGGGTGCAGGCTGGGCAGGGCGCGACTCACGTTGCCCATGTCGGTGCTGCCGGTGGGCAGCTCCCGCTCCTGCTCGCGGGAGACCAGCGGGCGGCCCAGCTCGGTCGCCGCCGACCGGTAGGCCTCGGACAGGAAAGGGTCGTGCACCAGTTCCGCGTAGGCGGGGGTGGCGCTGACCTCGTGGGTGCAGCCGCTACCGACGGCGCCCGCGGCGAAGCAGGCCCGGATCCGCGACTCGAGCCGGCTCAGGGACTCCATGTCGGCCGCCCGGAGGTTGTAGCGGGCACGGGTGTGCGCCGGGACCACGTTCGGCACGTCACCGCCGCAGGTAACGATGCCGTGCACCTGTTGGCGCGGCTCGAAGTGCTGGCGCCCGACGCCCACGGCGACCTCGGCGATGGTCAACGCGTCCGCGGCGTTGACGCCCAGCTGCGGCGCGAGCGCGGAGTGGGACTCCCGCCCGGTGTAGGTGACCTCCAACTCGACCAGTGCCAGCGGGCGCGGGGTGCAGTTGTCCTCCGGCGCGGGGTGGACCAGCATGGCCATCGAGACCTCGTCGAAGACCCCGGCCTCCAGCAGAGTGATCTTGCCGCCTCCGTCTTCCTCGGCGGGCGTGCCGATGACCACAATCGTGAGGTCAAGCTCCGCCGCCACCTCCCGCAACGCCAGGGCCGCGCCGACCGAGGAAGCGGCGATGATGTTGTGTCCGCAGGCATGACCGAGCCCCGGCAACGCGTCGTACTCGGCGCACAGGCCGACCACCAGCGGACCGTCGCCGAAGCGGGCGGTGAAGGCGGTGTCGAGGCCACCGACGCCGACGTCCACCGCGAAGCCCTCCTCGCGCAGCAGACCGCTCACCTTGGCCGCGCTGCGATGCTCCCGGAACGCCGTCTCCGGCTCCGCGTGCAAGCTGCGCGACAGGGCGAGCAGTCGATCCTCGGCTTGGTCAACAGCGTCCGCACACCGACGCCGGACCTCGGGGCTGAGCCTCATCTGCGGCATGTTCCCTTCCGTCGCACCGGCCGGGCCGCGGTGACGTACCCGGCTCCTTCCGTTCCTACCCGAGCCGGCAACCGAAAGCGAGACCAGTCAGGAGGCTCGAGATGGCAGCACTGACCTGGACGGTGCCCGCCGGGCGAGGAGAGTTGACCGTCGAGACCGTACCGTCGGCGCTGCTCCGCAGCACCGGCTTTCCGGTCCAGCTGGTGGCGGGGCTCGCCACCGCGACCCTCATCGCCGCGGCCGACCGGGTGTTCGCCGCGGAGCAGGAGATCGAGGCGGCCCGCCTCCACTTTCTGCACGAATGCTGGCCCGCTGCCCGCGAGGCCGTCCGGGAACTGGAGCCCCGCCAACGATCCCTGCGCGCGTTGCAGAGCTGTCGCCGACGGATAACGGCCGGGGCGCGGCTGGACGAGCGGGGTATCGAAATCCTGGCAGCCACCGGAGTGCCGCAGTGGGCTTCGCGGTGGAACACCCTGGTCGACGCGCACGCCGAACACCTGGCGACCGTCCGGACGGAGTTCGACGGGGCACTGCGCCAGGCCCGGCTGCGCACCGCGCAGGCCGCCAGCTCCGACGCCTTCCGGCACGCCGTGTTCGTATCCAACCCGAGCTTCTTTCACTCCGCGCTGCGGACGCCGCCGCTGGAGCACCCCGGCTGGGACAGCTCGGCGGCGGGTACCGACCTCCCGCGGGCGCTGCGCCGCCGACTCGACACCCTGCATCGGTACCTTCGCCGCTTCGCCACCAAATGCGAGACCGTCTCGTTCTTCGGCCCGGTGCTGTTCAGCACGCTTCGCCCGGAACAGGACCAGCCGATCCGGGTCGGGGCACCCGCGCCCGAGCGCATCGTGGTGGAGGCCAGCGCCTGGCTGGTCGAGCAGCTCCGCAAGGAGGCTGCCGGCGACACTCCACTACGGACCCAGCGCGCCTGGCCCAGTCCCTTGTTCCGCCAGCCGGGCCCGGAGCACGTGCTGGAACGGGTCGTGGACGGCCGCCGCTTCACCGCCGCCACCGCCGCGCTGGCACTGTGGCAGGCGGCAGCGGCCAGCCCCGGATCCCACCTGACCGACCTGCTGGCCGCCACCGGGGCGACGGACCAGTCCGACGAACGCCTGGCGCGGCTGGTCCGGGCACTGGGGCCGGCGCTGACCGTCTCGCCCTGGCGCCTTCCGGCCACCGAGCTGCACGCGTTGACCCGGCTCGCCACCGAGCACCCCACACCCACGGTTGTCGAACTCACCGACTGTCGGGACAGGTACGCCCAGGCCGGGTGGCCGGACCGTGTTGCGCAGCTCACCGCGGCGCAGCAGGCCAGTGCCCGGGCCGGCGGGGAGGCCTCCCGCAACAGTGGACAGCACTACGCCGATCGGGAGCTGTTCCACGAAGACAGATCCAGTCCGTTGAGCGAGCAGGTCAGCCTCGGCGCGCCCATCGTTGACCGGATCCGTCAGGTCACCGAGGCCGTCTTCCCGCTGACCTTCCTGGCCGCCCTGCTCGCCCGCGAGGACGCCCGGGACGCGCTGTGTACCGCACTGCGGGGCACGTCGGCCCCCCTCGCGGCCCTCGCCGCCCGGGAGATCCCAGCCCGTACGGATCGGCGGGACCAGCTGGATGCCATCCTGCACGAGCTGACCACGAAGGCCGTCGGAGACCTGACGGTGGTCGCCGACCGTCCACCGGTCGTCGAACTCGACCCACACGTACTCGCCGACGCCCTCGCCCCGTTGTGGGAGTTGGTCTCCCTCGACCCGGCCGACGCCTGCCTGCCCAGCCCCGACCTGATGGTCGCCGGCCCGGACCCCGCCACCGCCACCTGGGTGCTCTCGGAGCTGCACGACGACTGCAGCTCCATTTTCGGCGGGCTGGAGCGACCCCTGCACAGCGATCCGGACGGACTCTGGGCGGACTTCGTGTCCCGGGTCGAACAGGCGGTGTCACCGCGGACGGCCGCGACGATCGTCTCCCGCCGCCGCAGCGCCCACGTCACCCCGGAGCTACCGGGGGTGGCGATCGAACTCAGCGGCCTGTCGAGCAAGGACCGCGCCGACGTGGTGCCGATCGCTGCGGCCCAGGTCCCCGCCACGGCAGATGCCGTCCTGATCGACGGCGAACGTCGCCTGCTGTGGCCGGGGGATCTCTCCTCCACCCTGCACCGGGCGCTCTCCCGCCCGGCGCTCGGCCCGGTGTCGATCGACCTTGGCGCCTACACGCCGCGCATCGTCGTCGCCGGCGTCGTGCTGCAACGCGCCCGGTGGCGGGTACGACTCCCGGAACGCACCGATGACGCGTACGGGCAGTGGCTGGCGCTCCACCGCATCCGGGCGCAGCACCGGCTGCCGCGCCACGTCTATGTCCGGCATCCCGCCGAACCGAAGCCGCTGTACGTCGACTTCGCCGACCCGATGGCGGTGCTCGACCTCGCCCGACTCACCTCGGCCGACATCGTGGTCTCCGAGATGCTGCCCACGCCGGAGCAGCTCTGGTGGCGCCCCGACGACCAGCCGCACTGCGCGGAGCTCCGCCTCGGCGCGGTGGTACGACCGACGGCCTCCGCCCGCACCGACGGCGACGTCATCCCCACCACCCGTAGCCACCCCCCGCGACAAGGAGAAGACCATGTCTGAACAGAGCGACCTCACCGCCCGCGTCCGGGAGGCCTACGACAAGTCCGCTGACCAGTACGATTCGGCCGGCCAACTCGTCTTCCACCCACTGGGCAAGATGGTCGCCGACCAACTGGAGCTCAAGCCGGGTGAGCGGGTACTCGACCTCGGCTGTGGCCGGGGCGCCTGCCTGTTTCCCATCGCCGCCCAGGTCGGTGCCGAGGGCTTCGTGCTCGGCATCGACCAGGCGCCGGGCATGGTGGAGGCGTGTGGAGCCGACCTCGCGGCCCGCGGAATGGCCGACCGCGCACAGGTGCGGCTCGGTGACATCCAGAACTTCACCGTCGACCAGCCCTTCGACGCGATCAGCGCTGGCATGGTCCTGTTCCTGCTGCCGGCGCCGCAGCAGGCGTTGACCGCTGCCGCGGCGGCGCTGCGCAGCGGTGGCCGGTTGGTCGCGACGACCTTTCCCACGGAGAACGGCCGACTCGCCGCCGGCTGGGAATCGGCGGAGATTCTGGCTGAGGTGTTGGCCACCTACCTCCCGGAGGGCGTGGACGATCCGTGGCGGCTTGTCCTCGGTCTCCACGGACCGTTGGTCTCCGAGGAGTCGACCGGCGCGGCGGTTCTGGCCGCGGGCTTCACCGAGGTCGAGATTCGGCACGTACCAGCGAAGTCCCGATTCGAGTCGGTCGACGACTACCTCGCCTGGACCTGGACGGTCACTCCGCGGATGTTGTGGGAACTGGTGCCGCAGGAGCGGCGGGCCGAGGCGACCGATGCGGCCCGGAGCGCGTTGCAGAGCCTGGCGAGCACCGACGGTTCGCTGGAGTTCTCCTGCCCAACCCGGACCATCCGCGCTCTCCGTTGACCGGCGTCGCCCGCCCACACCTACCCCGAGCTCAGGAAGCCGAAAGGTACGAAGACATGCGTAGCGAGTTGATCCGGCCGCTGTCCGAGCTACTCGGCGGACACGCCGTTCAGCGCGGAGACAAGATCGCCTTCGCCGACGGTAAGCGTGGCGTCAGCTACGCCGACCTCGATCAGCGGACCGCTCGACTGGCCGGGCACCTGGCCACCCTGGGGTTGGAGACCGGTGGGCGAGCCGTGATCCTGATGGGTAACAGCGTCGAGGCGGTAGAGAGCTGCCTCGCGGTGATCCGGGCCGGCGGCATCGCGGTGCCGCTCAACCCACAGTCCTCCGCGGCGGAGCTCGACCACCTCCTCGACGACGCCGAACCGACGGTCATCCTGTGCGACCCAGCCCGCTTCGACCAGGTGGGCCGGCGACACCAGCCGGGTCAACGGATCATTTGCACCGGCGAGGTCGAAGCAGCGGAGCACGCCGGAACGGAGACGGTGGGTTACGAGGAGCTGATGGGCACCGAGCCACGCGGCCCGGCCCCCGACGAGGCCCCGCTGGATGCCCCGGCGTGGATGCTCTACACGTCGGGAACCACGGGCCGGCCAAAAGGGGTGCTGTACTCGCTGCGCAGTTCGTTGTGGCTGGTGGCAGCGGGCCATGCGCCGGTACTGGGGCTGTCGGAGCAGGATCGGCTGTTGTGGCCGATGCCGCTGTTCCACGGGCTCGGGCAGAACCTGTGCGTGCTGGGGGTGACGGCGGTTGGCGCGAGTGCGCGGCTGATGAGCGGCTTCGCGCCGTCCGAGGTGCGCGACCTCCTGCACGAGGAGGCCATCACCTTCCTGGCCGGGGTGCCGACCACCTACCACTACCTGTTGGACCAGGGCACCGACGCCACCACCGGCCTTTCCGCGCTTCGACTCGGTTTCGTGGCGGGATCGGCGAGCGGCGCCGCGCTGGGCAGCCGCTTCGAGGAGGCGTTCGGGGTTCCCCTGGTGGACCAGTACGGATCCTCCGAGACCGGCGCCATCACCTCGAACCGGCCCTTCGGGGAGCGGGTCCCCGGTTCCGTGGGACCGCCGCTGCCCGGCGTGGACCTCCGCCTGGTCAACCCCGACACCGAGCAGGACGTGCCGAACGGGGAGGAAGGTGAGGTCTGGGTCGCCGGACCGAACCTCATGCTCGGCTACCACCGGCAGCCCGACGCCACCGCCGCGGTCCTGCGCGACGGCTGGTACCGCACCGGTGACCTTGGGCGGCGGGACGCCCTGGGGCACCTGACCCTGACCGGCCGACGCAAGGAGCTGATCATCCGTGGGGGCGAGAACATTCACCCCGTCGAGGTCGAGGAGGTGCTGCGGGCCGCCACCGGGGTAGCCGACGTCGCGGTGGGCGCCGAGCCACACGACGTGCTCGGTGAGGTACCGGTGGCCTATCTGGTGCCGGGCCCGGAGGGCGTGGACGTGGCGGCGGTCTTCACGCACTGCCGGCAGCTGCTCTCCTTCTTCAAGGTTCCCGAGAGGCTCTACGCCATCGAGCGCGTCCCCCGGACCAGCACCGGCAAGATCACCCGACGCCTGCTGCCGGAGGCGAACCCCCGACTGCTGGGCGTAGCCACCCCGGACGGCGAGCCCGACGAGGCCGGACCCATCGACGGTGTGGAGTGGGCAGCACAGTTGCGAAAGATGCCGCCGAGCGAGCGAACCCGGAACGTCCTGGAGCTGGTGCGTGCCGAGGTGGCCCGTACCGTGGGGCTGGACACCCCCGCGCAGATCCGACCTGACCAGCCCTTCGTTGACCTCGGGCTCGGCTCCCTCGCCGTCGTCGGGGTTGGTCGGCGGATCTGCGCGCGAGTCGGGCTGCGGCTGCCAGCGACCATCGTCTTCGACCATCCGACGCCCACCGCCCTTGCGGCCCGGCTGGTCGCCGAAGTAAGCGGAACGAGTGCACCGGCCGAAACCGCTACTCCGGAGCGGGCCAGCTGGGCCAACGCCGACGAGCCGATCGCCATCGTCGCGATGGCCTGCCGTTTCCCGGGCGGAGTCGAGGATCCAGACCAACTCTGGAGGCTGATCGCCGAAGGACGGGACGCCACCACGGAGCTCCCGGAGGACCGGAACTGGCCGCTGGACACTCTCATCGACCCGGACCCGGACCACCTCGGCACCAGCTATGTGACCCGGGGCGGGTTTCTCACCGACCCCGCCGGCTTCGACGCCGCCTTCTTCGGGATCAGCCCGCGGGAGGCCACCGCGATGGACCCACAGCAGCGGATCCTCCTGGAGATCGCCTGGGAGGCGTTCGAGCGCGCCGGAATCGATCCCACCCGGGTGGCCGGTTCGCCGACCGGTCTCTTCATCGGCACGAAGGGGCAGACGTACAGCTCCCTCGCCGCTCCGGCCTCGGAGTACGAGGGCTACCTGGGCTTCGCCACCTCGGGCAGTGTCCTGTCTGGACGCGTCGCCTACACCCTCGGGTTGGAGGGTCCGGCCATCACGGTGGACACCGCCTGCTCGGCCTCGTTGGTCGCGCTCCACCTGGCCTGTCAGTCGCTGCACTCCGGGGAGTCCCGCCTCGCCCTCGCCGGTGGGGTCACGGTGATGGCCACTCCTGACGATCTGATCACGTTCAGCCGACAGCGTGGCCTCGCCGCGGATGGCCGGGTCAAGGCGTTCGCCGCGGGAGCAGACGGCACCGCCTTCGGCGAAGGTGCGGGGGTCGTGCTGCTGGAGCGCCTCTCGGACGCGCGTCGGGCGGGACGGAAGGTGCTCGCCGTCATCCGGGGCAGCGCGGTCAACCAGGACGGCACGTCGAACGGGCTCACCGCCCCCAACGGCCAGGCCCAGCAGCGGTTGATCCGGCAGGCTCTCGCCACCGCCCGGCTCGGTCCCGCCGACATCGACCTGGTCGAGGCGCACGGCACGGGAACCGCGCTCGGTGACCCGATCGAAGCCGAGGCGATTCTCGCCACCTACGGGCAGGGGCGTGCACCCGAGCGGCCGGTGTGGCTCGGATCGGTCAAGTCCAACATCACCCATACCCAGGCGGCGGCCGGCGCCGCCGGTCTCATCAAGATCGTGCAGGCGATGCGCCACCGGACTCTCCCCGCCACCCTCAACGTCGACCAACCGTCGCCGCACGTCGACTGGACCTCCGGCCAGGTACGCCTGGCGACCGAGCCCCAGCCCTGGCAGGTGGCCGGGCGGCCCCGGCGGGCCGGGGTCTCCGCCTTCGGGATCAGCGGCACCAACGCGCACGTGGTCGTGGAGGAGAGCCCGGTCGAGCCGCCGGTGCCGGCACGCGATGCCGAGTCCCGGCGCCCCGCCGTCGTTCCCTGGCTGCTCTCCGCCAAGTCGCCGGCGGCGCTGCGGACGCAGGCTGCCCGGCTCGCCTCGATGACCCGCTCCGCGCCAGAGCTCACCCCGGTGGCCGTGGGCCGTGCGCTGGCTCGCTCACGCGCGGGCCTGGACCATCGGGCGACCCTGGTGGGTACGGATTCCACGCAGCTCCTGGCTGGCCTGGAGGCCCTCGCCTCGGACGCCCCGGCCGCCGGGCTGACGACGGCACGCGCGACACCCGGTCGAGCCGTCGCTGCGCTCTTCACCGGCCAGGGCGCGCAGTACCAGGAAATGGGCCGCCACCTCTATGACAGCTTCGACGTCTTCGCCGACAAGCTGGACGAGGTCTGCCGTTATCTGGCACCGGAGGTGCGGCCGGCCCTGCTGACGCCCGCCGACGCGACGGACGACGAATCGATCCACCACACCGGTCTCGCCCAGCCGGCCCTCTTCGCGCTGGGGGTCGCCCAGTTCGCCCTGCTGCATTCCTGGGGGGTACACCCCAGTGTGCTCGCTGGGCACTCCATCGGCGAGCTCACCGCGGCACACGTGGCCGGGGTGCTCTCGCTGCCGGATGCGGCCCGCCTGGTCAGCGCCCGGGGTGCCCTGATGCAGGCGCTTCCCCCGGGCGGGGCGATGCTCGCGGTCAACGCCACCGAGAAGGAGCTACGGCCCCTGCTCGCCGGGGAGGAGGCGCGGATCGGAATCGCCGCGGTCAACGCACCCCGGTCGGTCGTCGTCTCGGGCGACGAGGAGGCCGTGACCGCGCTCGCCACCCGGCTGGCCGATAACCGGGTCCGGGCCACCCGCCTCCGGGTGAGCCATGCCTTCCACTCTGCTCACATGGATCCTGTCCTGGACGACTTCCGCGCCGTGGCGGAGTCCCTGACCTACCAGCGACCGACCATTCCGATCGTCTCCACCGTGACCGGTGTGGCCGCAGGTCCGGAGCTACTCACACCGGAGTACTGGGTCGGGCAACTCCGCCAGCCGGTTCGCTTCGCACCCGCGGTACACACGATTCGTGCGCAGGGGACCGACACCTTCGTCGAACTCGGTCCGGACGGGGTACTGACCGCGCTGGTGCGGGAGACCCTCGGTGCGGACGAGCACCACGCGGTCCCATTGTGCCGTCGTAGCCGCTCGGGTGCCGAGGTCGCTGCCCTGGGTGTCCTGCACGCCCTCGGTGTCCCGGTGGAGTGGGAGGGCTTCTTCCCACCAACCGGTGAACCCGAGGTCGACCTGCCCACCTACCCGTTCCAACGACGGCGCTACTGGCTCCCACCGGCCGCCGTGCCGCCGCCCACCCGCCCGGATCCGGCCCCCCGCGAGTTGGCCGGTGGAGCCGACTCGCCCCGCCTCCCCGCAGCCACCCGGCGGTCAACCGACACCGGGCCGTCGGCTGGTGCCACGCCGGCGACCAGTGGCACGCAGGTGACGGGCACCCTGCTCGCCGCTCGCCTCGGCGACCTGGACGACCAGGAGCAGTTCCTGCACCTGGTCCAGACCGTCCAGACTCTGGTCGCCGCCGTGCTCGGTCATGCCGACCCGGACGAGCTCGATCCGGACGAGTCCCTGCTGGATCTGGGTTTCGACTCCCTCACCGCGGTGGAGCTGCGAAACCAGATCCGCGACCTCAGCGGGGTCAACCTCCCGGCCTCGCTGGTCTTCGAATACCCCACCGTGGCGGTCCTCGCCGACCACCTGCTGAGCCGGGTGCTCCGCGCGGCCGACGACGATGAGGAGCGGGTGGACTTCGCCGCCGAGGTAACCCTGGCCGCGGACATCGTCTGCGCGGACCAGGTCATCACCGCCGCCACCGAGCCCCGAGAGGTCCTCCTCACCGGAGCGACCGGCTTCCTCGGCGCCTTCCTGCTTCGCGACCTGATGCGGAGCACGAACGCCGTGGTGCACTGCCTCGTTCGGTCCACTGACGGGAAGCCGGCGCTGGACCGGCTGCGGGACAACCTCCAGTGGTACCAGCTCTGGGACAAGATCGATCCGCGCAGGCTGTCCGTGGTGGTCGGCGACCTGGCCACCCCTGGATTCGGCTTGCCGAAGCAGCAGTACGACGAGCTGTCCCGCCGAATTGACGCGGTCTACCACGCGGCTGCCACCGTCAACAGTCTCTACCCCTACGCCTCGCTGAAGGCAGCGAACGTGACCGGCACCGAGGAGATACTGCGGCTGGCCGCTCGGCACCGCAGCGTTCCGGTCCACCACGTGTCGTCCACGGGTGTCTTCTCCGCCGAGGTCGTACCCGGGGTGGCTCTGAAGTCGACCGACCCGCCGGGGCCCGCCGCGGCCCTCTCCTCCGGGTACCGACAGACCAAGCTGGTCGCGGAACAGATCATCGAGATCGCCCGGGAACGCGGGCTGCCGGTGTCGATCTATCGGGTCGATGAGATCTCCGGTGACTCGGAGCTGGGCCGCTGCCAGCGGCACGACTTCGTGTGGCTGAGTATGAAGGGCATCCTGCAGGCGGAGGCGGTTCCGGCCGACCCGGCCGGGATCTTCCACCTCGTGCCCGTCGACTACGTCAGCTCGGCGATCCTGGGGTTGTCCCGGAACCCGGCCGCCGCCAACCGCAACCACCACCTCGCCAACAGCACGCATCTGCCGTTCGTCGAGATGATGGACGCGCTGCGGGCGCGCGGCTATCGCCTCGACGAGTTGGGCTGGGACCCCTGGGTCAGGCGGGTGCGGTCCAACCCCGAGAACACCATGGTGGCGATGGTGGACAGCTTCGAGTCCACCATCTACAGCGGACGTAATCACTACCTGACGGTCGACACCGCCGAGACCCGCACCCTGCTGGCCGGCACCGGCATCGACTGCCCGCCCATGACCCAGGACCTGTTCGACAAGTACGTCGACTTCTTCGTCCGGGTGGGCTACTTCCCGCCGCCCGGCGCGCACGCGGCGGCCTCCCCCGGCGGTCGCCTCCACATCCGCCCGGCAACCACCGCCGACCTGCCACGGTTGGCCCAGATCTGCTACCAGGCATTCGAGGACACCAACGCCTCGCTGGGGCTACCACCCGAGTGGTCCTCGGAGCAGGCGGTGCTGGAGATGCTCCAGGGGCGACTCGCCGCACCGAGCTGTGTGAGTGAGGTAGCGGTCGATGCGACGGGCTCGGTGGTGGGCTCAAACTTCCTGGTGCTGGGCGAGGAGGTAGCCGCCTTCGGACCGGTGAGCGTCGCCCCCAACACCCAGGGAAGTGGGGTAGGCCGGCTACTGATGGAGTCAATAGTCACCGCCAGCAGGCGGCGTGGCTGTTCCTCCGTGCGGGCCGTCCAGGTCGCCAACAACACCTGGGCCTACCGGCTGTACTCATCGCTCGGCTTTGTGCCACAGGAACAGCTCTCCCTCATGGTGGGGTACGCCCCGCCGACTCCCGGCAACATGGCGGGCTTCGAGGTGCGTCCCATGACCGAGGCGGACGTCGCCGGCTGCCAGACCCTGTACCGCAAAATCAACGGCCACTCCCGGGACAGTGAGATCCACATGGCGGCCAAACGGGCATTCGAGTGGTCAATGCCGTACGTGGTGCTGGGCAGAACCACCGGTGAGCTCTCCGGCTACACGACCGGCCTGGCCGACCTGGGCCACCTGGCAACGACATCGGAGGCGGCGGCGCGGGCGCTGTACGCCGGAGCGGGCGAGCTGATGCGCCGCCAGGATCCCCATGGCCCGGCCCCCCGACTGCGCATCCCGGGCCGGCTGGCACCAGACCTGCTCAGCTGGGCCGCCCGCACCCGAGGGGTCTCGCTGCTCCGCCTGGAGACGCTGATCTCGCTGGGCAGCTACACGCCCCCGGAGGGCGGGGTGTACTGCCCCGGGCTGTCCTACTGAGCTGCGCGCAGCGGAGCACCCCTCGCGGAACGGAGCGGAGCAGATCGGCCCGGTGACACGTCGGGACGGCGTCGGGGCGGGCTCGTGCAGCCGCCCCGACCAGCCGGACGCGCCGGCCGGCATCCCCCGGGTCGGCCCGGTACACCCGGGTCGACCCGACGCCTCCGCCACCGCTCAGCGGACCATGCTGCCCACAACCGGCTTCGTGAGCAGGGCCGACTGGTTGCGCTGGATGCCGGGGTCGAGCGTCTTGGCGACGAAGATCGCGTGCCAGATACAGAAGATCAGCACCGTCCAGACCTTGCGGGAGTTGTCGGCCTCCTCCCGCTTGTGCTCATCGAGCAGCCGAAGTGCGTACGGCAGATCGATCAGGTCACCGGCGCCGGAGGTGGCCAGCATGTGCCGGGCCCACTCGTACATCTCGCCCCGCAGCCACACCCGCGTCGGAGTCGGGAAGCCGAGCTTCCGGCGGTTGACGATGGCCGGCGGGACCACGCCCTGCAGCGCCTGGCGCATCGCATACTTGGTGGCGTCGGAGCGTGGGGGCAGCCGGAGCTCGACCGGGATCCTCGACGCCACGTCGAAGACCGCCCGGTCGAGGAACGGCACCCGCACCTCCAGCGAGTGCGCCATCGAGATCCGGTCCGCCTTGACCAGGATGTCGCCACGCAGCCAGGTGTAGAGGTCCACGTACTGCATCTTGGTGACATCGTCGAGTTCGGTGCACTCGGCGTAGATCGGGGCGGTGATGTCGGTGTAGCGCACCGAGGGGTCGTAGCGGCGTAGCAGGTGCTGCTTCTCCTCCTCGGTGAACATTCGGGCGTTGCCGTAGTAACGTTCCTCGATCGGAGTGGTGCCGCGTTCCAGGAAACTCTTGCCCTTGACCCCCTGCGGGATCGCCTTCGACACCGCCCGCAGCCCTTTCTGCACGCCGTCGGGCAACCCGTTGACCGAGCTCAGCGAGAGCGGTTCCCGGTAGATGGTGTAGCCGCCGAAGAACTCGTCGGCGCCCTCACCGGAGAGCACCACCGTGACATGTTCGGCGGCCTTACGCGCCACGAAGTAGAGCGGCACCAACGCCGGGTCGGCAACCGGGTCGTCCAGGTGCCAGACGATCTTCGGCAACGCCGACATCATGTCCTGCGGCCCGATCTTGGTGGGAATGGTGGTGACATCAAGGTGGCGAGCCGACTCCTGGGCCACGTCGATCTCCGAGTAGCCGGGCACGTCGTAGCCGACCGTGAAGGTCAGAATGTTCGGGTTGAACTCCCGGGCCAGGGCCACCACCGCGGTGGAGTCAATTCCACTGGAGAGGAACGAACCGACCGGGACATCCGAACGCATGTGAATCCGGACGCTGTCCCGCAACGTTTCCCGGATCTCGTGGTAGAGCTTCTGCTCGTCCGGCACCGGAGCGGGCCGGAACATCGGGCGGTACCACCGGCGCACATCGATCCGGCCGCCGGGCGTCCAGGTAAGGTATTCCCCCGAGCCGATTCGGCGGATCCCCTGGTGCAGGGTTCCGGGCTCCGGCACGTACTGCAACGTCAGGTAGTGGCTGAGGCTGGCCGTGTCGATACCGGCGTCACCCTGGTAGTTGGCCGGCGCGAACGGCAGCAGGGCCTTCTTCTCCGACGCAAGGTAGAGCCCGTCGGCCGTCTCCAGGTAGTGCAGCGGCTTGATCCCGAAGTAGTCGCGCGCGCCGAACGCCCGCCGCTCCTGCCGGTCCCAGATGACGAAGGCGAACATCCCCCGTAGCCGGGTGAGCACCTGCTCACCCCAGTAGTGGTAGCCGGCGACGATCACCTCCCCGTCACCCGAGGTCGCGAACTGCGCCCCGTAGGTACGGGCCAGCTCCTCCCGCAACTCGATGTAGTTGTAGATCTCACCGTTGAAGGTCAGCAGGTAGCGTCCGTTCGCGTAGGGCAACGGCTCGTGGCTGGAGGCCACATCGATGATCGCCAGCCGTTTGTGGGCGAACACGCCATCCGCGTACTGGCCCGATGCGTCGCCGACAACCTCAACCCCGGCCTCGTCCGGGCCACGATGGTGCAGGCATTCCAACGCGTTGGCGATGTGGTCGCGGTGAGCCGCGGCGTCTCCGCGCGCGCTGAAAAAGGCCAGGAGTCCGCACATAGTTGTCATCTTTTCACGCCCCGGTGGCGGCCGTAGCGGCCGTCCGCGCAACCAGCTTCAGCCGCCGGCCCGGCCCCGTCGGATACCGTCGAGACCAGCGACAACGCGAAGGGGGCGGAGATGACCGAGGAACGCATCCACCGCGACCCCGGGGGCACCGAGTCGCATGACCCGAACTTCCCGGCGGCGTTCCTGACATTCATGCGGCAGGGCTGGCGGGACAGTCCGCTGCCGGCTGTCCCGCACCCGGCGGCACCGAACCACGCCAAACGCCGGGCGGCCCTTTCCGCGGCCTTCCCCGGCGAGACCCTGGTGATCCCCACCGGCGGCGAGCAGGTACGCGCCAACGACACCGCACACCGATTCCGTCCGGGCAGCGACTTCGCGTACCTGACCGGCGACCACGAGCCGGACAGCGTACTCCTGCTCCGTCCGACCGGTTCCGGACATGAGCCCCTCCTCTACCTACGGCCGCACACGTCCCGGCAGACCGACGAATTCTTCCGGAGCCGGCACGGCGAGCTGTGGCTCGGTCGACGGGGCACCCTCGCGGAGAAGTCGAACGAGTTGGGCATGCCCACCGCCGACCTCGCCGACCTGGACGCCGCTCTGGCCGACCTCGCCCCGGCCCGAACCCGGGTACTGCGCGGCTTCGACGCCCGGGTGGACGCGGCCGTGCGCGCCTACGACGACCGACGGGAACGGGGACAGCCAGCTCGTGACCGGGAGCTGGCCATCGCGATCTCGGAGCTACGCCTGGTCAAGGACGAGTGGGAGATCGCCCAGCTCCAGGACGCGGTGGACGCCACGGTCCGCGGCTTCGAAGATGTGGCGCGAGCGCTTCCGGCCGACCGGGGGGTCTCCGAACGGCTACTCGAGGGCATCTTCGCGCTGCGGGCCCGGCACGACGGAAACGACGTCGGCTACGGCTCGATCGTCGGTGCCAGCGAGCACGCCACGATCCTGCACTGGGTGCACAATCACGGCACGACCCGCCCGGGTGAACTACTGCTGATGGACATGGGCGTGGAGAACAACCACCTCTACACCGCCGACGTGACCCGGGTGCTCCCGGTGAACGGCCGGTTCACCGCGCTACAGCGCCAGATCTACGACATCGTGTACGCCGCGCAGCAGGCCGGCATCGAGTTCATCCGGCCGGGTGTGGCGTTCGAGGACGTGCACCTGACCTGCATGCGGGTTCTCGCCGAGGGCCTGACGGAGCTGGGCCTGCTACCGGTCAGCGTGGACGAGGCGATGGACGAGAGGTCGTCGGTGTACCGACGGTGGACCCTGCACGGCTTCGGACACATGCTGGGCATCGACGTACACGACTGCGCGAACTCGCGCAGTGAGGTGTACCGCGACGGCACCCTGGGCGAGGGCTACGTGCTCACCGTGGAGCCAGGCCTGTACTTCCAGCCCGAGGATGAGTTGGTACCGGAGGAACTGCGCGGAATCGGCATCCGGATCGAGGATGATGTCCTGGTTACGGCGACCGGCACCCGGAACCTCTCCGCCGGGCTTCCCCGCACCGCCGGCGACGTGGAGACCTGGCTGGCCACACAACGGGAAGCAGGCCCGCGCCTGCCGGGCTGACCTCGACGACCAAGCTTCGGCCTCGCCGCTGTGCCGCCGACCCGTTCGGGTCACCGGTCAGCAGCGGGGCCTTTCGTCTAGGTAGCCCCTTTCGAGCTGACCCGCGCCAGCTGCGCTAGCCGCCCTGAGATGAGCCGAATGTGGGGATTTTTCGGATACATCCCCTCCATGAAACATCTTCTCATACGGTGGTCATCGGAGGCTGCAACCGTTTTGTAGCAGTTCGCGCCACCTTCGTTCGGTGCGGACCGTCTGGTAGTCGAAAGGGCGGAATGCTCTGATGTCCATTGACGTAACAACTCCTGACGGCGGGAACAACGCCGACCCCCCGAACCGGGGACGGCGGACACTGTGGGTCGCGGCCGGTGTCGTTGGCCTGACCGGCGTCGTCGGGTTGGCCACCCTCGGTGGGGTCGCCGCCCGAGACAACGAGACGGCCGAAAACACCGGCCGGGCGGAGACGCAGGCCAACATCCAACAGAAGGTCAGCGATGCCGACCCCGCTGAGACCATTCCCGCCGAGGGCGGCGCGGTCGGCGACAGCCAGGGCCAGGGCCAGTGGGGCGGCGGCGACAGCGAAGGCCAAGGCCAGTGGGGCGGCGGCGACAGCGAAGGCCAAGGCCAGTGGGGCGGCGGCGACAGCGAAGGCCAAGGCCAGTGGGGCGGCGACAGCAGCGGCCGAGAGGGCGACCGGAAGACTGCAGACCACGCGAAAGCTGTCCCATGCAACAGCGACAAGCTGATCCAAGCAATCGTCCACGCCAACCAGAACCGCGGCGGTGTGCTGTCGCTCGCCAAGGGCTGCACCTACGAGCTGACCCGAGGCGAGCACGGTAACGGACTTCCAGTGATCAAGGAACCGATCGTTCTCAACGGGTACGACACCACGATCGCTCGGGCAGCCAACGCCGCGCACTTCCGGATCTTCAATGTCGGGCACGATGGCCACCTGACCCTCAAGGGCATTACCGTCAAGGGCGGACAGACCACGCCCCGCTGGGCTTACTCAACGCCCGAGGCGCTGCCATCGCTCGACCTCTCGATGACGCACGAAGCTACCCAGGCACCTGAGCAGGCGATAGCTGAACCAACAACCACCGGCACGGCGGTCGCCCCCTACGGCGACGGCGACGGCGCGGGAATCCTGGTCCAGCGTGGCGGCAAGGCCGACATCGAGAAGAGCTCGATCGTGCTGAACCACGGCCGAAACGGCGGTGGCGTCGCCAACTACGGCACGACCACCATCCGGGACTCCGCAGTCGAACACAACAGCGCCACCGAGTTCGGCGGCGGCGTCTTCAGCACCGGCATCCTACGGATCGAGCGGTCCAAGATCGAACAGAACAACGCTCGCCAGGGTGGCGGCGGATTTGCCAACGGCTCGTTCAAACCCGGCGCCAAGGGAGGCACCGTCTGGGTATGGAGTAGCACGATCAGCCACAACCAGACCCCGGGCCTGGCCGGCGGCATCCTCGACCGCTCCGGCAACACGAGTGTTACCCGTAGCGAGGTCACGGACAACACCGCAGGGCGGGATGCCGGCGGCATGCTCGGTATCGACAAGTCCAGGTTGTACCTGGAGCAGGTGAAGATCGAGCGGAATGTCGCCACGGACGTTGCGGGTGGTCTCGCAGTAGCCAACAACTCCAACGCGGTCCTGGAGGAGAGCGTACTCAAGGAGAACGTGGCCGAGGGCACGGGCGGCGCTGGCCTGTTCACCATGAAGGCCTCCGTGACCCTGCGGAAGAGCGAAGTCGTCCGCAACCGGGCGGTCGGCCCCTTCGCGGTGGGCGGTGGCATCGTCAACGCCTACGGACAGGTCTCCCTGATCCAGAGCACGGTGTCCGAGAACTACGCCACCACACCGCCCGGCGGCATCTTCACGACGAACGACGGGGTCAAGATCGACGAGAAGTCCGCGGTCAAGAAGAACCGGCCGACGAACTGCACGGGCAGCCCGGTCGTTCCGAAGCGCTGCTTCGGATGAGTCACCCCTGAGTGCACCACCACATAGATCGGGCTCCTCCGGCCGTACCCGGCCGGAGGAGCCCCGAATCTGTCCGAACGTGAAGAAGTGCGCTCTACGCCCCAGTCCATCCCCCTCCGAGCCTAATGTGGGCTTCTTTCACAAAAGACCTCGAGGTGAGAATGATTCCCATACGGTGTTTCTGGGAGCTACAACCGATTTGTAGTAGGGACACTCGCTCTCGAGCGAGGCGCCCCTGTCTGGTATGAGGAGAGGGTAGAGAGCTCCAATGTCCAACTACCAAGATCCAAACAACGCCACCGGCCCGGAGGCTGCGTCGAAACGACGACGCAAACTCTGGCTCGCCAGCGGCGTCGCCGGCGTGGTCAGCATCGCCGCGGTTGGTTTCACCGGGGCCGGAGCCGGCGCCCGGGACCTGGCCTGGAACACCGCTCAGATCACCACGAACGACGAGCAAACAGCCGACGACCGAGGCGCGGGCCGCGAGGGCGACTGGGAAGCCAACCACAGAGGAAACTGGGACGGTAAGCAAGACAAGGAGAACCCCGGGAAAAAGCACGGAAAGGAGGTGCCCTGCCAGACCGACAAACTGATCCAGGCGATCATTCACGCCAACAGCAACCAGGGCGGCGTACTCAAGCTGGCGAAGGACTGCACCTACACGCTGACCCGGTCCGATGGCTACGGCAACGGCCTGCCGATCATCAAGGAACCGATCACCCTTGTCGGGCACAACACCAAGATCGCCCGGGACAGCCAGGCCGAGTTCTTCCGAATCCTCAACGTTGGCCGGGGTGGACACCTAAAGGCTCAGGGCCTGACCATCAAGGGCGGCAAGACCCTTGCGGACGAACGGGGCGCGAACAGCCCTGAGGCGGTGTGGTCACGCTTCTCGAACTCGGTCGCGGCGGGAGAGGCTGCCAAGGCTGGCCAGCCGTACCTACCGCTGTTCCAGGGCGAGCCGCAGGCTGCGGGAGCCGACACGACGACCCCGGCCACCACGGACAACCCCACGGCGAACACGGAGACGCCGGTCGACACGGCAGGGCCAGGACAGTGGTCAGGCGATGCGGCGACCGGAGACGCCAGCACTAACGGGGACGCCACGACGGACGACGCCGCGAATGTGGACGCCGTCGTCGCAGACGAGGCCGTCGTGACCGACGAGGCCACCGCCACCGACGACACTGTCGCCACCGACGAGGCCGCAGCTACCGACGAGGTTGCCGCCACGGACGAGGCCACCGCCACGGACGAGGCCACCGCCACCGACGACACTGTCGCCACCGACGAGGCCACCGCCACGGACGAGGTTGCCGCCACCGACGAGGCCACCGCCACCGACGAGGCTGCCGCCACCGACGAGGCTGCCGCCACCGACGAGGCTGTCGCCACGGACGAGGCTGTCGCCACGGACGAGGCCACCGCCACCGACGACACTGTCGCCACCGACGAGGCCACCGCCACGGACGAGGCCACCGCCACGGACGAGGCTGCCGCCACCGACGAGGCTGCCGCCACCGACGAGGCTGCCGCCACCGACGAGGCTGCCGCCACCGACGAGGCTGTCGCCACGGACGAGGCCACCGCCACCGACGACACTGTCGCCACCGACGAGGCCACCGCCACGGACGAGGCCACCGCCACGGACGAGGCTGCCGCCACCGACGAGGTTGCCGCCACGGACGAGGCTGTCGCCACGGACGAGGCTGTCGCCACGGACGAGGCTGTCGCCACGGACGAGGTTGCCGCCACCGACGACACTGTCGCCACCGACGACAACGGCGCCGCAAACTGGAACCAGAACAGCTCCACCAACGCAGACGCCAACCACAACGGCGCCGCAAACTGGAACCAGAACGACGCCACCAGCGTGAACGCCAACGTCGGCGGCCCAGCCGCCGCGTGGACGGCCCCTTCCGAGATGGCAGCTGAAGGCGCGGAGCACAAGTACTTCCCGCACCACAACACCAAGGACGGCGCCGGCGTCCTGGTGCAGGCAGGCGGCACCGCTGATTTTGAGAAGTCCTACCTGGAGCACAACCTCGCCGGTGGCGTCGGAGGTGGGATCGCCAACTTCGGCAAGACCAGCCTCTACCACACGACGCTGATCAAGAATGACGCCTTCCACTACGGTGGCGGCATCTTCAACGGCGGTGTCCTGCGGGTCTCCTCGTCCCGGGTGATGCAAAACGGCGCTACAGTCGGCGGCGGCGGTATCGCCAACGGGGCAGCGTTCCTGGACCGCAAGGACATCAAGGCCGGGATGGTCTCGGTCGAAAAGGCCGAGGTCACCGGGAACGACACACTTGGCTTCGGCGGCGGCCTGTTCGACCTCGGCGGCGACATGACGGTCAAGCAGACGATTGTTGCCCGGAACCTGGCGCTGCTCGCCGGCGGAGGAATCGGCGCGGCCGAGCGAGGCAGCCTCTACCTGCAGGAGGCGCAGCTTGTTGACAACGGCACCGTCGGTGACGGTGGAGGCATGGCGCTGGCACTTGGCGTGATCGCCAACGTCGACAAGAGCAACATCACGGACAGCAAGGCCGGCGTCTTCGGGGGCGGTGTGTTCAACCTCCTCAGCGCGGTCACCTTCCGGAACAGCTCAATTTCCGAAAACCTTGCCGGCTTCTCCGGCGGCGGGATCTTCAACGTCCTGGGCAGCGTCGATCTGACTGCTTCCAAGGTGACGAAGAACCGCTCGACCTTCAAGCCGGGTGGCGTGTTCAGCGCACTGGGTAAGGTCACGGTCGACAACAAGTCCGCAATCAAGGGCAATGACCCGACCAACTGCCAGGGCAGCCCCGAGCCGATCGAGAACTGCTTCGGCTGATCGACCAGCTAGTCAGTCCGGCCCCCTCCGCGTCAGCGGAGGGGGCCGGACCAATGGTGTGTCACCGCTGCACGAAGGCGGCCACGCTGCGGGCCGGAACCGTGAACGTGCCGCTGTCGGACGCGAACGAGGAGGTTCGCAGGACTTCATCAGCGGAGGTACGCAGCACCGGGTGCAACACCACGTCCGCTCCGCGCAGGTCGGTGAGCTGTTGGGTGGCTGCCTGAGGGGTGGCATTGAAGACCACCGTCACCGACTTCCACGGACCACCCAACCCGCGGCTGTCCAGCGTCATCGTCAGTACACCCGGCTGTTCCGCGGGGCCCGACAACGGGAACGCCACCCGTCGCTGCACCTGCTCTGCCGTCCGCAACCCGAACACCGGCGACGATGAGCGGATCCGAAGCAACTCGGTGTGCCGGGTCCCGGCCAGGTCGATCGTCGCGCAGTCCGGCACCAACCCCGCATCGGCAAGCAGGGGGCGAGCGTAGGGCCACTTGTCCTTGTTGTCCTGCTCGGACGGGAGGCCGATGCCAAACCCGTTGCCCTGGGTGCAGTCCCATCGGATCTGGTTGAACCAGTCACCAGAGTTGTACGAGTTACGGTCCAGCGACTTCGACCGCAGCCGCTCGCTGCCGGCAGTGGCGAAGCCGGTGCCCTGGCCCAGCAGGGCGGTGCCGAGCGCGAGTACCTGCATCCGGGCTCGGTCTACCGCCGCGGTGTCCTCCGGCAGCTTGTACGCCAACGCGTCGTACAGGATCTCGTTGTCATGGGCATCCACATAGGTCACCGCCTCCCCCGGTGCGGCCGTGTAGCCGGCCGGCGATCCGTTGTAGTCCACCTGCGCCCCGGTGACCTGCTCACCGGCGGTGTTGGTGAATCGGTAGTCACGTAGGTTGCCGGTGAGCCCGACTTTGATCAGGTCGTGCTGGTGCAGCAGCTGGGCGCGTTGCTGCGCCGCTGACCCGTTCACCGGGTCATGGTTGGGGTCGGTGTACAGCCCGGAGGCGAAGCCCTGCCGACGTGGGTTGGCGTCGAAGGGGCCGCCTCCGCGCACCGCGTCCCGAAGCCGGTCGTTGAAGGTGCCGATGCCGGTGCCGGCCAGGTTGGCCTGGGTTGCCTGAACGAACCGCGCGTCATCGGCTACCTCGCCGAAGTTCCAGCCCTCGCCGTAGAGCAGGATGCTCCGACCGTCCACTCCGTCGCGGGCGATGGTCAGCTCGTTGAGGGCGGCGCGGACGGCCAGCATGTTCGCCTTCGGGTGGTGACCCATCAGGTCGAACCGGAAACCGTCCACCTTGTATTCCTTCGCCCAGGTGACCACCGAGTCGACCATGAGCTTGCCCATCATGGCGTGCTCGGGGGCGGTGTTGGCGCAGCAGGTTGAGGTGGCGACCGAGCCGTCTGCCAGCAGCCGGTGGTAGTAGCCGGGAACGACCTGGTCCAGCACCGAGTTCGGGTCGGTGCCCGCCGCCGAGGTGTGGTTGTAGACGACGTCGAGCACCACCCGCAGCCCCGCGCCGTTCACCCCGGCGACCATCCGCCGGAACTCGGTGGTCCGCGCCGCCCCGGTCGGGTCAACGGCGTAGCCGCCCTCCGGCACGGTGTAGTGCAGCGGGTCGTACCCCCAGTTGTAGCCGTCGGTGTCGGCGACTGCGGCGACGCATCGCTGCTGTTCGTCTGAGTCCGGCGGGAGCGCCGCCAGGTCGCAGGGGGGTTGCTGCTGGTCGGCACGGCGTTCGGGAATCGTGGCGAAGTCGAATGCCGGAAGCAGGTGCAGGTGAGTCGTCCCGGCGTCGCCGAGCGCCCTCAGGTGTCGCATTCCGGCGGTGGCCGGGTCGGTGAAGGCACGGAACGTGCCGCGTCGCTCGACCGGCACCGTGCTGTCAGCGATCGAGAAGTCCCGCACCGACAGCTCGGAGATATGCGCCTGCGTCGCGGGTACCGCCGCCGGCTTTCGCAGCCGTGTCCACCCCGGTGGCGCGAGCTGAGGGTCGGCGAGATCGACGATCTGGCTGTGGGTGGAGTCGGGGGCGAGCGCCAGCGAGTACGGGTCGGTCACCGCCGCGGTGACCATCTGCTGCTCGGCCGGTTGCCAGGCCTCGACCTGGTAGCGGTAGTACTTCCCGGTCCAGGACGGGGTTCCCCGCACCGACCACACACCGGTGCGGTTGTCCCGATGCATGGGGACTGGCCGCGGTCGCGATGTCGGTGTGTCGAACAACTGCAGTGCCACCGTGCGGGCGGTGGGGGCCCAGACCGCGAGTGTCGGCGCCGCACCGGTGAAGGTCGGGCCGAGCCGCGCCTGGGTCGCCGGGGCGTAGACGTCGTCGAGCACACCTGGGAGCTGGACGCCGGTGGCCGCGCGCAGGGCGCCTCCGCCGTCCCGCTCGGTCACCACGAGTTGTCCGCGCAGTGCCGCCGGCACCCCGTCCAGGTGCTTTCGGTGCAGGGCGAGGGCCTGAAAGGCCGCCAGGTGCGGGAACCGCTCGCGTTGTGCCGCGGAGAGCCCATGCCGCCGGGCCTGCAGCGGGATCGACCGGTACGTCCCGACGAGTTCGCCGTCGACCAGGGTCACCCCGCCGACCGCGGCTGTCACCAGGGCGTACGTCGTGTCGTCCGGGATTTCGGTCGGCCAGGCGACCGTGCCGCGGTCGATCCAGTGCGCCTTCTGCGTGGTCAGGTCGAGGCCGGTGGTGGCCCCAGGTTCGGGTTGGTGGCTACCGGCGGCGAGCAGCGTGGTGGCGAGGTGGTCGGCGGCCCACGGCGCGGCACCGGCCACGGCCGGCGCATCGGTATCGCCGGGTGGTGGGAGGTGAACGAAGGTGTTGGTGCCGGCGAGGGTGAGGGTCGCCAGCGAGACGAGAGTGAGCAGCGCCTTGCGCGGGATCGGCGGGGGTTTCATCGACGGCCTTCCTCTGGTCGCTGATGAGCCGCACGCTAGCTGCCGTCGAAATTTTCTGCAATCCCTTGCAGGTTAAGTCGAAATTCTGCAGGCACCTTGCACGGTGAACCCGGCGCCACCCTCACTCCGTAGCGCCGCCTGATATCGCCCCAGCGTCCCAGAACGCCAGCGAATGGAAGATCTCGTAGCGGTCGGGGTCAGGCGGCAGGAACCAGTGGAAGCCCGCCTGGAGGAACACCACCACCAGGTTCGCCGCCACGATCACCAGGAACAGCCCGCAGACCACCTTTGACGGCCAACCGAACCGCACGCCCCGCGGTACCAGCGCGCGGGCGAAGATCAGGCTCACCCCACAGAACACCAGCACCACGCAGAACGTGATAAATGCCCAGGTATATAGGTGTAGTCCGAAAATGGGCGACCCGTAGCCGGGGTCGGGCGGCACGATGTGCAGCAGGATCTGGCGGACCGCGATGGCGGCACCGACGACGGCGGCGACGATACTCATCCCGTACCCCATGGCGTAGTCGGCGAGCCGTACATCGCCACGGCGGGTCCGCACGATGATGTAGAGCGGCCCGAAGGCCACCAGCATCATCGCCATCCGTTGCAGGATGCAGAGCGGGCACGGGAGGTCGCCGGTCACGAACTGCACCGCGAATCCGCCGAGCAGCACACCGCAGTAGGCGAGGACGAAGAGATGCGCAAGCCAGAAGCCCAGACGGCCGGTCATAACATCCTCAATCAATCAGAAGTTCAGCGGCAGCTTCGCGCCCACGTGATAGTTGAAGAGCAGCAGGATGGCGCAGAGCGAAACCGTCCACGCGGCGAGTACGGTCCCGCGCCCACTGCCCCGGACGATGAGCCAGCCGGCGACGAGGAGCACCGCGAAGAGAATTGTTGCCATTTACTCAAGGTAGTGGCCACATCGGGAGCTCCGAGCCGGAATCACAAACCAACTCGACCGTCGACCGGACATCGACCCGAAGCGGCTACCCCCACCGCCGCCACAAGGGGGCGAGGCCGCAACCCGGCGGCGCACCCGCGAGCGCTCACCACCGCCGCACCCACCCGGCACCAGCGGCGAACCCTGCGCCCGCCCCGCGCCCGGACCGAGGTTGCGTGAATAGCAAGACGGACGTACGGTTTGTACCGCAGTTAATACAGGTAAGGGCCGCCTAAGCACCGCACCGCCCCCGTCGGTGCGACAGACTGCTCAGGACTGCTCACGGCCACTGGTGTGAAGGAGTACGACGTGGCGAGCCTCGACACCTTCGGTGCGAAGACCCAGCTACGCGTCGGCGACGCGAGCTACGAGATTTTCAAGATCAACAAGGTGGAGGGGCACGACCGGCTCCCCTACAGCCTGAAGATCCTCCTGGAGAACCTGCTCCGGACCGAGGACGGCGCGAACATCACCGCCGACCACATCCGGCAACTCGGCGCCTGGGAGCCGGCCGCCGACCCGAGCGTGGAGATCCAGTTCACCCCGGCGCGGGTGCTGATGCAGGACTTCACCGGCGTACCCTGCGTGGTTGACCTGGCCACCATGCGTGAGGCCGTGCGGGACCTGGGCGGCGACCCGACGAGGGTCAACCCGCTCGCCCCGGCCGAGTTGGTCATCGACCACTCCGTCATCGCCGACCTGTTCGGCCGCGAGGACGCCTTCCAACGCAACGTGGAGCTGGAGTACGAGCGCAACAAGGAGCGCTACCAGTTCCTGCGCTGGGGTCAGACCGCCTTCAACGAGTTCAAGGTCGTCCCGCCGGGCACCGGCATCGTGCACCAGGTCAACATCGAGTACCTCGCCCGTACGGTGATGGAGCGCAATGGCCAGGCCTACCCGGACACGGTGGTCGGCACCGACTCACACACCACGATGGTCAACGGCCTCGGTGTGCTCGGCTGGGGCGTCGGCGGCATCGAGGCCGAGGCGGCAATGCTCGGCCAGCCGGTCAGCATGCTCATCCCGCGGGTCGTCGGATTCAAGCTCTCCGGGGAGATGCCGGCCGGCACCACCGCTACGGACCTGGTCCTGACCATCACCGAGATGCTGCGCAAGCACGGTGTGGTCGGCAAGTTCGTCGAGTTCTACGGCCCGGGCGTCAGCGCGGTGCCCCTGGCCAACCGGGCCACCATCGGCAACATGTCCCCGGAGTACGGCTCCACTGTCGCGATCTTCCCGATCGACGCCGAAACCGTGCGCTACCTGGAGCTGACCGGACGCGACCCGCAGCAGGTCGCGCTCGTCGAGGCGTACGCGAAGGAACAGGGCCTCTGGCACGACCCGGCCGCGGAGCCGAACTACTCGGAGCGGCTGGAGCTGGACCTGAGCAGCATCGAGCCGTCACTCGCCGGCCCGAAGCGGCCCCAGGACCGGGTGCCGCTGGGCAACGCCAAGACCTTGTTCCGGGCCGCACTCACCGACTACGTCGCCGTGGACGCGGCCGGCGGTGAGCCGGAGCAGGGCATCAGCGGCCCCGCGGACGAGGCCAGCGCCGAGTCCTTCCCGGCCAGTGATGCCCCCGCCAACGAGGTCACCGACCCCGCTGACGCCCCGCGCGATTTGGTAACCGCGGCGGTGGGCTCCGGCGGCCGGGCCACCAACCCGATCCGGGTCACCGGCGCCGACGGCACCGAGTTCGAGCTGGACCACGGCGCGGTGGTGATCGCTGCCATCACCTCCTGCACCAACACCTCCAACCCGCAGGTGATGATCGGCGCCGCGCTGCTGGCGCGTAACGCCGTGGAGCGGGGCCTGGCCCGCAAGCCGTGGGTGAAGACCACCCTCGCCCCGGGCTCGAAGGTCGTCATGGACTACTACGAGCGGGCCGGCCTCACCCCGTACCTGGAGAAGCTCGGCTTCCACCTGGTCGGTTACGGCTGCACCACCTGCATCGGCAACTCCGGCCCGCTGCCGGAGGAGATCTCCGCGGCGGTGAACGAGAAGGACCTCTCGGTCGTCTCGGTGCTCTCCGGTAACCGCAACTTCGAGGGCCGGATCAACCCGGACGTCAAGATGAACTACCTGGCGTCCCCGCCGCTGGTGGTCGCGTACGCGCTCGCCGGCACCATGGACATCGACCTGGCCAACGAGCCGATCGGCGAGGACGCCCAGGGAAGCCCGGTCTTCCTGCGCGACATCTGGCCGAGCAGCGCCGAGATCCAGGAGGTCATCGCCGCCGCGATCGGCGCCGGCGGCTTCAGCTCGGCGTACGCGGATGTCTTCGCCGGTGACGAGCGGTGGCAGTCGCTACCGACGCCGACCGGCGACACCTTCGCCTGGGAGGGCGAGTCGACCTACGTCCGCAAGCCCCCGTACTTCGAGGGCATGCGGCGCGAGCCGGCGCCGGTCCGCGACATCGGGGCGGCGCGGGTCCTGGCCAAGCTTGGGGACTCGGTAACCACCGACCACATCTCGCCCGCTGGTGCGATCAAGGCCGACTCCCCCGCGGGTCGGTACCTCGCCGAGCACGGCGTGCCGCGGCACGAGTTCAACTCGTACGGCTCCCGCCGGGGTAACCACGAGGTGATGATTCGGGGCACCTTCGCCAACATCCGACTGCGTAACCAGCTTCGGGTGCCCGGCGCCGACTCCGCTGCCGGGGCCGCGCTTCCCGAGGGCGGCTTCACGGTCAACCACCTCACCGGCGAGCAGAGCACCATCTACGACGCCGCGGTGGCCTACCAGGAGGCGGGGATCCCGCTGATCGTCCTGGCCGGCAAGGAGTACGGTTCGGGCTCGTCCCGGGACTGGGCCGCCAAGGGCACGATGCTGCTGGGCGTCAAGGCGGTCATCGCCGAGTCGTACGAGCGGATCCACCGCTCCAACCTGATCGGTATGGGCGTCCTGCCGCTGCAGTTCCCGGCCGGCGAGACCGCCGAGTCGCTGGGCCTGTGCGGCACCGAGTCCTTCTCCATCACCGGAGTCACCGCCCTCAACGAGGGCAACACCCCGCGGACCGTCCAGGTGACCACCGACACCGGGGTCGAGTTCGACGCGGTGGTCCGCATCGACACGCCAGGAGAGGCGGACTACTTCCGGCACGGCGGCATCCTGCAGTACGTGCTGCGCCGGATGATCGGCTAAGGCGGTAACGGACGGGGCCCCGCACCGGTGCGGGGCCCCGTCGCGTTTCCACCTGGCGGTCCGGGTTACCTACCCGATGCGGCTGACCGGGCGTTGCCCCGAGACAGCAGCCCGATCCCGGGTGTGATCTCGCCCTGCTGTGCCAGGCTCGTGGTCATGGACGACAAGACCATCCTGAAACGCATCTCCGAGCTGGTTGACGAAGAACACCAGCTCCGCGACGCGGCCCAGGCCAACGAGGAGGGCACCGACGACGAGAGCCGCGACCGGCTCCGGGATCTGTCGGCGTCGCTGGACCAGTGCTGGGACCTGCTGCGCCGGCGGCGCGCCGCCCGCTCCACCCACGGCGACCCGGACGCCCAGGGCGCACGTCCGGCGCCGGAGGTGGCGCGCTACCTCCAGTAGGGCGCTGGAGCAGTCCCGCTCCAGGTTCCGCCGGAGTGTTCAACGCAGGCCCGCCTCGCGGAGTAGGTGTTCGGTGAGGGCGAGCGGTTCTGCCCGCTCCGCCGGCAGGCCGCGGGCGACGAACCAGGTGGCAACGACCCGTACGTCTCGGGCCAGGTACTCCGGCCCCTGCGGGTTGGCGACCAGATCCACGACCTGAGGCAGATCGATGAGCACCAGCCGCCCCTCGTGCACCAGCAGGTTGTAGGGCGACAGGTCACCGTGGGTGTGGCCGGCCCGAGCGAGTACCACCAGCGCCTCGACGAGTTGTCCCCACAGGTCACGCAGGTCGGCCTCCGCCGGCCGCAGCTGCGCCAGCCGTGGGGCGGCCTGCCCCTCGTCGTGGTCACCGAGAAACTCCAGCATCAACTCGGTGCCGCGGAGCTGCACCGGGTAGGGCACGGTGATCGTGCCGTACCGGGCACCGATCTCCCACAGGCGGCCGAGCACGGCGAACTCCGCCGCCGCCCACTGTCCGGCGATCATCTGCCGCCCGAACGCGGTTCGCCGGGTCATCGCCCGCATCTCCCGGGAGCGTCGGACGCGCCGCCCTTCCAGATATCCCGCGTCCCGGTGGAAGAGCCGGTGGTCGGCATCTCGGTAGCGTTTGGCCACGAGCAGGCAGGACCGATCGGTGTCGGGCACGGCGCGGCGGACGAGGTGGACGTCCGCCTCCTTTCCGGTCTTGAGCACGCCCAGTTCGGTGTCCTTGGCGGCCAGCTCCGTTACCAGCCAGGCCGGGTACGGCTCTGGGCCGTGGACGGCGTCGTCCCAGGACGACCAGGTCTGGGCATCCGGCAGTGGGGCGGATTCGGGCTCCGGTCCGGCTTTCCGCCCGCGTTTGGTGAAGCGTGGTTCGTCATCGTCGAAGCGGCGTCTGCCGCGGGTCCGGCGCTCCGGCGCCGGAAAGTCGTGATCGCGCACTGCGGTGAGATCCCTCGGTCGAGGTCAGTGGAGACAGCTGGAAGTGACCTGTGCAGACGGCCATGACCGACCTCCTCTCCTCGACCGGGCCACTCGCCCGGGGTACACCGTGCGGTCCCATACTCACCGTCGGATCGCGGCGCGGCAACCGGTATTACGCCGCGAGCACCGCGGCGAGGGCGGCGATCAGACCGTCGACTGTGAAGGTGGGGGCGAACCGTCCGTCGGTCCAGGTGCGCCCCCGGTGCAGCCAGACGCTGGGCAGCCCCACGGCCGCGGCACCGCCGATGTCCGCCTCCGGGCCGTCGCCGACCACCCAGGCCCCGCGTAGCGGCATCCGAACCCGCTGCGCGGCCAGTGCGAAGATTCGCGGATTCGGCTTGCTGACCCCGGCCGCCTCGGAGATCACCCAGTCGGCCAGGTAGCGGTCCAGCCCGGTCCGCCGGATCTTCTCCTCCTGCTGCCGTACCGCCCCGTTGCAGACCACCACCGGTATCCACCCGGCGTCGCCGATGATCTGCAGCGCACACGCCACAAGTGGATCAAGTCGGGTGCCGGCGAGCACGCCGTCGTGCAGCTCCTCCACCAGGTCGACCGAGCGGACCGCCAGCGAGTAGCGGTTACGGATCGAGTCGGCCACATCCCACCGATCGGTAAGCCCGTCCGCGTCAACGGAGAGCAGCCAATCGAGGTCACCTGGCGGTGCGCCGATCTTGACCAGGAAGCGCTCGCCCCAGGATCGGAACAAATTTTCTCGATCGAGCAGGGTGTTATCCAGGTCAAGAAGGAGCAGCGGCACTCCGGCACCTTACGGGACCGAGGCGTCTGTCCGACAGGCCCAGGCCGCCAAATGTCCAGAAATTTGTGACAAACGGGTGAAGCAGCTGGTAGGGGGAATGTGCCGAAGAGAGCGGACGCGGGGCTGTCAGCCGACGGGTCAGACCGCAAGCCGTACGTACGGTTTGCAGGACGCCGGGTGGTTTGACACGATCGACCCGTGCCCAGAGTAAGTCAGGACCAACTTGACGCGCGCCGGCAGGAGATCCTCACCGCCGCCCGGGTTTGCTTCGCCCGACACGGGTACGAGGGCGCCACCGTGCGCCGTCTGGAGGAGGCGACCGGGCTGTCCCGTGGAGCGATCTTCCACCACTTCCGCGACAAGGACTCCCTCTTCCTCGCCGTGGCCGAGGACGATGCGGCGGCGATGGTGGAAACTGTCGCCCGCAATGGCCTGGTGCAGGTCATGCGAGATCTACTAGCCCGGGCTGCCTCCCCCGACACGACGGGCTGGCTGGGCAGCCAACTGGAGGTCTCGCGCCGCCTCCGCACCGATCCCGCGTTCGCCCGGCGGTGGACCGAACGGTCCGCGGCGATCGCCGAAGCCACCCGCGACCGCCTACTCCGCCAGCGCGAGGCCGGCGTCCTGCGCGACGACGTCCCCATCGATGTGCTCGCCCAGTTCCTGAAGCTGGCGTACGACGGTCTGGTCCTGCACCTGGCGATGGGACGCCCCGCCGACGACCTCGGACCGGTGCTCAACCTGGTCGAGGAGGCCGTCCGTCGGCGTTGACCATCGGGTCGGCGGCGCCGTCGCGATCCAGTTCGCCGGGCGGGTACGCCTCCTGCGTCCCGCCCGCCGCCGAGCCTAGCTCGGCCCGCCTGCTGGCAGCGGATGCGGCAGGATCAGGGCATGGATCTCGGACTGGTTGACCGCGTGTACGTACTCACCGGCGCTTCCCGGGGCCTCGGCTACGCGACCGCCGAGGCGCTCGTCGCCGACGGGGCGCGCGTCGTCCTCGCCGCCCGGGACGCCGAGGCGGTGAGCGCCGCCGCCCACCGCCTCGGTGGCCCCGCGTGCGCCGTCGGCGTGCCCGCCGACCTGGCCGACCCGGAGCTGCCCGAACGGCTGACGGCGACCGCCCGGGAGGCGTTCGGGCGGCTGGACGGCGCGCTGGTGTCGGTCGGCGGCCCACCGCCGGGTAGCGCGGCTACCGTGAGCGACGAGCAGTGGCGCAGCTCCTTCGAAACAATCTTCCTCGGCACCGTCCGAATGGCCCGGACCGTCGCCGCCGCGCTGCCCGACGGCGGAGCGATCGGGCTGGTGCTGTCCATCACGGCGCGGGCGCCGCTGGCCGGCCTGGGCATCTCCAACGGCCTCCGGCCCGGCCTGGCCGGCGTCGCCAAGGACCTGGCCGACGAGTACGGCCCCCAGGGCGTCCGAGTGGTGGGGCTGCTGCCGGGGCGGATGCTGACCGACCGGAACGCGCAGCTCCTCGCCACCGCCGGGGACCCCGCACAGGCCCGCGCCACCGCGGAGGCTGAGATCCCGCTCCGCCGGCTGGGCGAGCCGGCGGAGTTCGGCCGGGTGGCGGCATTCGTGCTCTCCCCCGCCGCCAGCTACCTGACCGGAATCACGCTACCGGTGGAGGGCGGCGCGCTGCGTGGGCTGTAGTCACCCAGTCCCCGCAGTAGACGCCGGTCGGGGCACCCGATGTGGGCTAATTAGCGGCGGCCGGCGGCAACGCCTCCTCGGCGACGTAGGAGCGCATCGGCAGCGTCACCGGTTCCGGCCCGGTCGCGTCCTGGTACGGCGTGGGCGAGTCGGCGACCGCGAACTGCGTCCGGTACAGCTCGGCGTAGAGCCCGCCCAGGACGACCAGCTCCTCATGCCGCCCCCGCTCGACGATCCGCCCCTGATCGAGTACGAGAATCTGGTCGGCCGCTCGCACCGTGGAGAGCCGGTGCGCGATGACCAGCGCGGTCCGCCCCGTCAACGCCACCGAGAGCGCCTGCTGCACCGCTGCCTCGCTTTCCGAGTCCAGGTGCGCGGTGGCCTCGTCCAGGATCACGATCGAGGGTGCCTTGAGTAGCACCCGGGCGATCGCGATGCGTTGCTTCTCCCCACCGGAGAAGCGGTAGCCGCGCTCCCCCACCACCGTGTCCAGGCCGTCGGGCAACGCCCGCACGAGGTCCGCCACCTGAGCACCGGCGAGGGCAGCCCAGAGTTCGTCGTCGGTGGCCGCCGGCTTGGCGTACCGCAGATTCTCGGCGATGGTCTCGTGGAACAGGTGTGCATCCTGGGTGACGACACCGATCTCGTCGCGCAGGGAGTCCAGGCTGGCGTCCCGGACATCAATCCCGCCGACGAGCACCTGGCCCTCGGTAACGTCGTAGAGCCGAGAGATCAACATGGACAGCGTCGACTTGCCCGCGCCGGAGGGCCCGACCAGGGCGACCATCTGCCCCGGCTCGACGGTGAAGGACACCCCCCGGAGCACCGGCTCGGTGGCCGTCCGATCGAGCGCGGCGACCTCCTCCAGGGAGGCCAGCGAGATCTCGGCGGCGCTCGGATAGCGGAAGTGCACCGACCGGAACTCGACCCGACCGTCGCCCCGCGGCACGGTGACGGCAGCGGCCTTCTCGGTGATGGCGGGTTGCAGGTCGAGCACCTCGTAGACCCGGTCGAACGAGACCAACGCGCTCATCACGTCAACCCGCACGTTGGAGAGCGCGGTGAGTGGACCGTAAAGCCGGGTGAGTAGTAGCGCGAGCGTGACGACGGTGCCGGCACTGACGCTGCCGGTGACCGCCAACCATCCGCCCAGCCCGTAGGTGAGCGCCTGCGCGAGCGAGGCGACCAGCAGCATCGCCACGAAGAAGGTCCGCGAGTACATCGCGGACTGGATGCCGATGTCCCGGACCCGCTCGGCCCGCCCGGCGAACCGACGTGCCTCATTGTCGGGTTGGCCGAAGAGCTTGACCAGCAGTGCGCCGGAGACGCCGAAGCGCTCGGTCATCGTCGCGTTCATCTTGGCGTCGAGGTTGTAGGACTCGCGGGTGATCTCGGCGAGGCGCCGCCCGACCCGGCGGGCGGGAATGATGAACACCGGCAGCAGCACCAGCGACAGTGCGGTGATCTGCCACGACAGGGTGAACATCACCGCCGCGGTGAGCACCAGCTGGATGACGTTGCTGACCACCCCGGACAGGGTCGAGGTGAACGCTCGCTGCGCGCCGAGCACGTCGTTGTTGAGCCGGCTGACCAGCGCGCCGGTCTGGGTCCGGCTGAAGAACTGCAGCGGCATCCGCTGGACGTGGTCGTAGACCCGGGTCCGCAGGTCGAGGATGATGCCCTCACCGATGCGGGCCGAGTACCACCGCTGGGCGAGCGAGAGCAGCGCATCTGCCACCGCGAGCGCGGCGATCACCAACGCCAGCCGAACGATCAGGCTGGATGCCTCGCTGCCGCCCCGGGTGATGGCGTCGATCACTTTGCCGGCGAGCACCGGGGTGGCAACCCCGATCATCGCGGCCAGCACGACGGTGGCCAGGAAGACGACGATGTCCCGCCGGTAGGGCTGGGCGAAGCCGACGATCCGACGCGCCACCCCGCGCTGGAGCCGGTGCGCCGAGATCTCGTCGTGGCTCCGCATCGACCGGAGCATGCTCCAGCCGCCTATGCCGCCGCCGGACATCGGATTGGACACGGTCACCTCCGGGTCATCGGGCCGACCACGACCTCCGGGTCGATTCTCCCGACGCCTGTGACAACCCGGTCAGTAACCCGAATCTTCCCGTACGGCCCTGACGGGCGCTGACAGGTGCCAGCGCCCCGCCCGGCTATTCTCCCCGGCCGGCGAGTTCCCGCAGCCGCCGGGTCTGTGCCTCCCGCTCCGCCCGTTCCTGCTCGGCCGGGGTGCGATCGGACGCGCCGGCGAGCAACGCCTTGATCTCTACGACCGCGTCCCGGTCGTTGGCGAGCAGCCCCGCCGTCAGGTCGCTGACCGCGCCGGCCAGCTCCCCGGTCGGCACGACCAGAGTCGCCAGCCCGATCCGGTCCGCCTCAGCGGCGTCCAACCGCCGCCCGGTGGCGCAGAGCTCCAGCGCGCGCGAGTAGCCCACAAGCTCGACTAGGCGCTTGGTGCCGGCCAGGTCGGGGACCAGGCCGAGTGTCACCTCCGCCATGGAAAACCGGGCATCCTCGGCGAGAACCCGCAGGTCGCAGGCGAGCGCCAGCTGAAACCCGGCGCCGATCGCGTGCCCCTGCACCGCCGCGATCGACACCAGGTCGGGGCGATGCAACCAGGTGAAGGCATCCTGCAGCTCGGCGATCCGGTCCGCGCACTCCTGCTCGGGCAGGGTGGACAGCTCGGCGAAGGAACCCGGCCCGGAAGCACCCGCCACCGACAGGTCAAGGCCGGCGGAGAAGGCCCGGCCTTCCCCGCGGACGACCACGACGCGCACGTCGCCGGGGAGCTTCCGGGAGAAGTCGCGCATCGCTTGCCACATCGCCGGAGTCTGCGCGTTGAGCACGTCGGGCCGGGCCAGGGTGACCGTGGCCACCGCACCGTCGCACTCCAGCCGGACCCCGGTCGCCGCGGCAGTCACCGGACGGCCCGGGGAACGGTGCTGATGGGTGGCGCCGCTCGGCGGGTCACGCCTTCTTGCGACGCCGGGCGCCGCCGCGCTGCCGCAGCTGCACCCCGGACTCGGTGAGCACCCGGTGGATGAATCCGTAGGAGCGGCCGGTTGAGGCCGCGAGCGCACGGATGCTCTCCCCCGAGGTGTACCGCTTGACCAGGTCCTTGGCGAGCGTCTGACGCTCGGCCCCGACGATCCGGCGACCCTTCTCAGTGCTGGTGGCTGTGCCAGTGGCTGCCATGCTGTGTCCTCACGTCCCAGACTGTGCGGTTCGGATACGGTCCCACCTATTAGACCGTCTCGAACGATCATGCGCCAGATATCAACTAATCGCCAACCGACACGCTATGTAATGTCGGCTACCCGATAGGCAGACCGGAGGCCCACGATCGGTCAGGCCAGCTCAACCAGCTCCAGGAGGTCGTCGCTCCAGGCGTCCTCGTCCCCGTCGGGCAGCAGGATGGCCCGATCCGGCTTGAGTGCGGTCACCGCCCCCGGATCGTGCGTGACCAACACGATCGCCCCGGGATAGCGGGCGATCGCGTCCAGCACCTGCTCCCGGCTGACCGGGTCGAGGTTGTTCGTCGGCTCGTCCAGTAGCAGCACGTTCGCACCGGAGCAGACCAGAGTGGCCAGGGCCAGCCGGGTCTTCTCCCCACCGGAGAGCACCCCGGCGGGCTTCTCCACGTCCTCCCCGGAGAAGAGGAACGCACCGAGAATCCGGCGCAGGTCCGTGTCACTCTGCTCCGGCGCGGCGCTGCGCATGTGTTCCAGAATCGTCCGCTGGACGTCCAGGGTCTCGTGCTCCTGGGCGTAGTAGCCCAGCCGGAGCCCGTGTCCGGGCCGCACCTCGCCGGTGTCCGGTTCCAGCAGGCCACCGAGGATCCGCAGCAGGGTGGTCTTGCCGGCACCGTTGAGGCCGAGGATCGCCACCCGGGATCCGCGGTCGACCGCGACATCCACGTCGGTGAAGATCTCCAACGATCCGTACGACTTCGACAGTCCACTCGCGGTCAGCGGGGTACGACCGCACGCCGTGGGGGTGGGGAAGCGCACCTTCGCCACCTTGTCGCCGACCCGCACCTCCTCCAACCCGGAGAGCAGCCGCTGGGCCCGACGGGCCATGTTCTGGGCGGCGACGGTCTTGGTGGCCTTCGCCCGCATCTTGTCCGCCTGCGCCATCAGCGCGCCGGCCTTCTTCTCTGCGTTGGCCCGCTCCCGGCGGCGACGCCGCTCGTCGGTCTCCCGCGCCTCCAGGTACGCCTTCCACCCCAGGTTGTAGACGTCCACCACCGAACGGGTGGCGTCGAGGAACCAGACCTTGTTGACCACCGCCTCCAGCAGAGCGGCGTCGTGGGAGATCACGATCAGGCCGCCCTTGTGATTGGCGAGGAACCCGCGCAGCCAGGTGATCGAGTCGGCGTCCAGGTGGTTGGTCGGCTCGTCGAGCAGCAGAATGCCGCCACCGTTCTCGCCCGCGTCGCGGAACAGGATCCGCGCCAGTTCGATCCGACGGCGCTGGCCGCCGGAGAGGGTGCCGATGGTCTGGGCCAGCGCCCGGTCGGGGAGCCCGAGGTTGGCGCAGATGCGGGCCGCCTCCGCCTCGGCCGCGTACCCGCCCAGCGAGGCGAACTGGTCCTCCAACGCGCCATAGCGGCGGACCAGCTTGTCGTCGGGTGTCTCGGCGAGCTTCCCCTCCAGCTCGGTCATCCGCGCCATCAGTTGGTCGAGGCCGCGGGCGGAGAGGACCCGGTCGCGCCCGGTCACGTCGAGGTCGCCGGTGCGTGGGTCCTGCGGCAGGTAGCCGATGTTGCTGCGGCGGTCGAGCTGACCGGCGTACGGCTGCCCCTCGCCGGCCAGCACCTTCAGCGTCGTGGTCTTGCCGGCGCCGTTGCGGCCGACCAGGCCGATCCGGTCCCCCGGCTGTACCCGCAGCGTGGTGTCGGAGAGCAGGATTCGGGATCCGGCGCGGAGTTCCAGGCCGGTGGCAGTGATCATGTCGGAAGACTCGCTCTCGGGGTGGAAAGGCTGGCTCAGGGCACGCGAAAGCACCGGCGGGCCGGAGGACCGTCGGTGCGGGGCGGTTCAGCCTTCGCAGAGCAGCACGCGCCAATTGTACCGGGACGGGCCCCGCCCGGTCCTGCGGATTACCTCACCAAGATCACTGACCCGGGATCGCTGTGGGCCGGCACCGCCCACCGGCAAGGCGGCGGACCCGGCGTTACCCGGGGGCCCTAAGCCCCTACCTCGGAATCACGGACGAGGATGTGGACGGCTCGGGCGGCGGGAATGGCGTCGAGTAGCACGGCGCGGCGGGGCTCCGGCACGGTCAGCAGGCGCTCGGCCCGCAGCCCGACCAGCGGAGCCAGCCGACGATCCGCGAGCACCGTGTCCACCGTCCGGCGGTCCCCACCACAGACCAGGGCCGCGAGCGTCGGAGCCGCTGGCAGCAGCAGGCGCAGAGCCAGCTCGACCGCGTCCGCCACCGCCGCCTTCGCCTGATTCTCCCGCCGCCGGGCAAACCGCTGCTGCGACCAACCGCCGGCAGCTGTCCGGCCCTGCACGTAGTGCGTATCGACCTTCGACACGACCAGCTCCGTTCCCTCGGCGACGCCGAGGGCCACCGCACCCTTGCGGGCGAGCAGCAGGCCGATCCGCCGGGGCCGGGACACGGCCGCCAGGAACCCATCCAGGTCGACCGCGCCGGGAGCGCCGGGCGGGGTGTGCAACTCGGCGGTCGCACCGTCCGAGGCGGTTAACAGCAGCCCGTACTCCTGCGGGGTGGAGATCGACGGACCGTGCCGGTCGGCGAAGCCGGCAACCCAGCGAGCGGCCCGGCCCGGGTCCACCTCGACCCACCGGCCGCCTCCCGCTGCGGGCCTACTACGCACACCTCGAACCTACCGCTGCCCTCCGGCTCCCCTTCGTCGGGTCAGGCCGACACGAGCGTGACGACGACGAGCGCTCCGATGGTGCTGGATATCAGGGCAGTGCCGAGCCGGCCGCGCGGGCCGGCGAGGATCCGGCCGGCCAGCATGCCACCCCTGGCAACCACCAGTTGGCAACTCGCCGAGGCGAGAAACACCCCGAGCAGGAGCACCGCAGCGGCCGGCAGATCCGGGACAGCGGGGGCCCGGTAGCCGAGTACAAGCATCGCGAGATAGAACATGGACGCGGGATTCAACAAGGTCAACATCAGTATCCAGACGAACACCCGCCGCGGCGGCGGCTCCAAGTCCCCGCGGCCCACGACCGACCGGCCAACGACGTCGGGGGCGCCGGCCGTGGATGTAGCTTCGGCATCCGGGCCGGCAACCGCACCCGAGCGGGCGGAACGCCGCGTCGCGGCGTGGGTTGCCAAGGCGAGCAGTACCACCGCGGCGCCCACCCGCACTGGGCCGGCGGCCGAAGCGAGCACCCAGGCCAACGCGACACCGCCGAGGATCGCAACGGCCACGTACAGACCGTTGGTGAGGGCGACGTTGAAGGCCGCGGCCGTCTCCACCCGCGACGCGATCGGCGCGACCTGCAGGACAAGTACCGCGAAGACGCCGACCGGGATGGCCACGACCAGGTAGCCAAGACCCTCGGCTACAGCCGAAGCGGCTGCGAACAGGCCATCGGCCAGCACGACGCCGAGGGCCACGGCCACACCCACCCGCGACGCGGTCCGCCTGACCCGCCACAGGACGAGTACCGCGAAGACGCCGACCGGGATGAGCAGGCCGAAACCGGCGGCCAGACCTAACAGAAACGCATCGATCACACCGTGATCCTGCGTCGCCCCCAACGCCCGCGGCTATCGGCTTTCCGACGGAGGCGACGCAGCGCCTGGCACAGTGGATGCGGCGGAGGGCACCGTGGTCAGACGTTGAAGCCCAGCGCCCGAAGCTGCTCGCGCCCCTCGTCGGTGATCTTGTCTGGTCCCCACGGCGGAAGCCACACCCAGTTGATCCGCATCTCGTTGACCAGGCCGCCCCCCGGACCGGTGGTCAGGGCCGACCGCGCCTGGTCCTCGATGACGTCGGTCAGCGGGCAGGCCGCCGAGGTGAGCGTCATGTCCAGCGTGGCGACGTTGTCGTCGTCAACGTGGACGCCGTAGAGCAGGCCCAGGTCGACCACGTTGATGCCCAGCTCGGGGTCGACGACATCCTTCATCGCCTCCTCGACGTCGGCGACGGCGGCCTTGCCGGCCTTCGCGGCCGGCACGCCCGCCGGAGCCGCCGCACCGGTCGCGCCATCACCCGGGGCCGACGTGGCCTCGGTGGCAGTGTCCTCGCTCATCCCTGAACCTCCGTCGGGCTCGTGTCCACACCGGCGCGTGCCGCGGCGTCCTTGAACGCCATCCACGGCAACAGCGCGCACTTAACCCGGGCGGGGTAGCGGGCGACGCCCGCGAAAGCCACCCCGTCCCCGAGTACCTCCTCGTCCGGCGTGACCTCGCCCCGGCCGGACATCAACTCCACGAACGCCGCGTGCACCGCGAACGCCTCGGCGGCCGGACGGCCGGCGAGTAGCTCGTGCAGCACACTCGCCGAGGCCTGGCTGATCGAGCAGCCGTACCCGTCGTACGAGACGTCGTGCAGCACCGCGCCGTCGGTGGCGATCCGGACGGTGACCTCGTCCCCGCAGGTCGGGTTGACGTGGTGCGCCTCGGCGACGGAAGCCGCCGGGTCGTCCGCGTCGCGCAGCCCCCGGCCATGCGGGTGCTTGTAGTGGTCCAGGATGATCTCCTGGTAGAGCTGGTCAACCTGCATCAGGCGAACACCTTCCGCACCTGCTCCAGCCCCGCCACCAGGGCGTCGATCTCCTCCGTGGTGGTGTAGAGGTAGAACGAGGCCCGAGTCGTGGCCGGCACCCCGAACCGGGTGCAGACCGGGCGGGCACAGTGGTGACCGACGCGCACCTGCACGCCCAGCGAGTCGAGCACCTGCCCGACGTCGTGCGGATGGATGTCACCCAGCGCGAACGAGATCGTGCCGCCCCGGCCGACCGGAACGTTCGGCCCGAAGATCCGCAGCCCGGGCACCGTCGCCAGGGCGTCCAGGGCGTACGCGGTGAGTTGCTTCTCGTGCCACTGGATGGCCCGCATGCCGACACCGGAAAGGTAGTCCACCGCCGCGCCCAGCGCGACCGCCTCGGCGATCGGGGGGGTGCCCGCCTCGAACCGGGTCGGCGGCGGGGCGAAGGTCGACCCCGACATCGCCACCGTTTCGATCATCGACCCACCGCCGAGCACCGGCGGCATCGCCGCGAGCAACTCGGCGCGGCCCCAGAGCACGCCGATGCCGCTCGGGGCACACATCTTGTGCCCGGTGAAGACGATGAAGTCCGGGTCGTAGCCGACCACGTCCATCGGCATGTGCGGCACCGACTGCGAGCAGTCGAGCAGCAGCAGCGCGCCGACCTCCCGGACCCGCTGCGTGATCCGGGACGTCGCGTTGACAGTCCCGAGAATGTTGGACATGTGCACCAGCGAGACGATCTTCGTCCGCTCGTTGACCAGGTCCGTCAAGCCCGACTCGTCCAGCCGACCGTGGTCGGTGACCGGGAACCAGCGCAGGGTGGCGCCGGTGCGCTCGCAGAGCAACTGCCAGGGGACGATGTTCGAGTGGTGCTCCATCTCGGAGATCACCACCTCGTCACCCGGGCCCAGTCGGAACCGCGGGTCGGCGTCGGGACGCAGCGACGCGTTCGAGAAGGCGTACGCCACGATGTTGATCGCCTCGGTGGAGTTCTTGGTGAACACCACCTCGTCCGGGCTCGGGGCGTTGATGAAGGCGGCGACCTTGGCACGCGCGCCCTCGTACGCCTCGGTCGCCTCGGTGCCCAACGTGTGCACCGAGCGCGACACGTTCGCGTTACGCCACTCGTAGTGCTCCCGCAGCACGTCGAGCACCTGCCGTGGCTTGTGCGACGTGTTCGCGCTGTCCAGGTAAACCAGCGGATGCCCGTTGACCTTCCGACCCAGGATCGGGAAGTCAGCGCGCACCGCCGCCACGTCGTAGCTTGGCACGTCGCCATACTGCGGCATACCCGGTGGAATCGCGATGGTGGTCATCGTGACCGGCCTTTCCTTGAGGTCGTCAGGCCCGCGCCGAGCCGGCCCCGGCGACGTACCGCTCGTAACCCTCGTCCTCGAGCTTGTCGGCCAGCTCCGGGCCGCCCTCCTCGACGATCCGGCCGGCGACGAAGACGTGCACGTGGTCCGGCTTGATGTACCGCAGGATCCGGGTGTAGTGGGTGATCAGCAGCAGGCCGGTGTCACCGGTCTCCCGGACCCGGTTGACGCCCTGGCTGACCACGCGGAGCGCGTCCACGTCGAGGCCGGAGTCGGTCTCGTCGAGGATCGCCACCTTCGGCTTGAGCAGCTCCAGCTGCACGATCTCGTGCCGCTTCTTCTCGCCGCCGGAGAAGCCCTCGTTGACGTTGCGCTGGGCAAACGCCGGGTCCATCTGCAGGCGCTCCATGGAGCCCCGCAAGTCACCCGCCCAGGTGCGCAGCTTCGGTGCCGTACCGTCGATCGCGGTCTTCGCGGTGCGCAGGAAGTTCGCCACCGACACCCCGGGAACCTCGACCGGGTACTGCATGGCCAGGAAGAGGCCGGCGCGGGCCCGCTCGTCCACGGACATCGCCAGGACGTCCGCGCCGTCGAGCGTCACCGAACCACCGGTGATCTCGTACTTCGGATGCCCGGCGACCGAGTAGGCCAGGGTGGACTTGCCGGAGCCGTTCGGGCCCATGATGGCGTGCGTCTCCCCCGACCGGACGGTCAGGTCGACACCGTGCAGGATCGGCTTGAGCTCACCCTCGGGCAGCTTGACCGACACCTGCAGGTCACGGATCTCAAGGGTGCTCATTATCGGGTCACTCCATTGCTTGGCATCGGGCGGCCGTCGGCGCCCACTGGGATGTAGATGTCGCCGTCGCGGATCTCGACGGGGTAGACGGGGACGGGTTCGGTGGCGGGTAGCCCGGTCGGCTCGCCGGTGCGCAGGTCGAACCGCGAACCGTGCAGCCAGCACTCCAGGGTGCAGCCCTCGACCTCCCCCTCGGAGAGGGCCACCGCGGCGTGCGAGCACTCGTCGTAGACGGCGTAGAAGGCGCCGTCCGCACCGTGCACGATCGCGATCTTCACGCCGTCAACGTCCGCACTCACCACGCTGCCCTTCGGCACGTCCTCGGCGGCGCAGATGCGGATCATCACGCACCGGCCTTCGCGGCGTTGTCCCCGCTCACGTACGTGGGGTCGGCGAATTCGCTCTCCCCACTGGCCAGCCGGGCCTCGATCGCCGTGCCGAGGCGCTCCCGCAGCGACTCGACCGGGATCTTGTTGAGCAGCTCGGCGAAGAAGCCGCGGACCACGAGCCGCCGCGCCTCGGCCTCCGGGATCCCCCGGGCCATCAGGTAGAACAGCTGCTCATCGTCGAAGCGACCGGTCGCGCTCGCGTGACCGGCGCCGGCGATCTCCCCGGTCTCAATCTCCAGATTGGGTACGGAGTCCGCCCGCGCCCCCTCGGTGAGCAGCAGGTTTCGGTTGATCTCGTAGGTGTCGGTGCCGGTCGCCTCGGCCCGGATCAGCACATCGCCGACCCAGACGGTACGGGCGCTCTCGCCCTGCAGGGCACCCCGGTAGCCCACGTAGCTGCGGCAGTCCGGGACCGAGTGGTCCACCAGCTGCCGGTGCTCCAGGTGCTGCCCCTCGTCGGCGAAGTAGACCCCGTACAGCTCGGCCTCGCCGCCCCGCTCGGTGTACTCCACGGTGGTGTACTGCCGGACCAGGTCGCCGCCGAGGCTGACCTGGACGTGCAGTACCCGGGCGGCGCGCCCCAGCCGCACCTTCAGGTGCTGCGCCTGTACCGCGTCGTCGGCCCAGTCGGCGACGGTGACCAGGGTCAGCTTCGCGCCGTCGGCGACCGAGACCTCGACGTTGTCGGCGAGCGTCGCCGAACCGACGTGCTCGAGCACCAGCGTCGCCTCGGCGAACCGGCCCACCTCGACGAAGGTGTGCCCGAAGGCGATTTCGTCGACGCCCTCGCCGACCACCCGCAGGGTCACCGGCTCGGCCAGCACGGCCTCATCGGCGATCCGCACCAGCTGCGCCTGCGCGGCACCGCGGTACGCGAGCGCGCTGATCCGGTCCGCCGGCACGAGTACGCTGCCGATCCGCGGATCGTCCTTCGCGACCGACTCGACGGTGACGCCCGCGGGCAGGTCGCCGTACTCGTGCCGGACCGCGCCCGCGCTGGCCGGCACCCCGCCGGTCAAGCCCCGCAGACGGTTGAGTGGGGTGAAGCGCCACTCCTCCTCCAGGCCGGTGAGGGCCGAGAAGTCGGTGACATCGTATGAGCGCAGCGCCTGCGACTTGGTGCTGGGCGGCGCGGAAGCCTGGGTAGTCATCTCTTCCTTGGTTCTGTTCTGCGACGACGGTGTCAGTAACGGGGACGGGTCGGGTCCGTCACGGCCGCGGCGGCCTCAGCCGACCGCGCCCTCCATCTGCAGCTCGATCAGGCGGTTGAGCTCCAGGGCGTACTCCATCGGAAGCTCCTTGGCGATCGGCTCGATGAAGCCACGAACGATCATCGCCATCGCCTCGTCCTCGCTCAGCCCCCGGCTCATCAGGTAGAAGAGCTGGTCCTCGCTGACCTTCGAGACGGTCGCCTCGTGCCCCATCGACACGTCGTCCTCGCGGATGTCGACGTACGGGTAGGTGTCCGAGCGGGAGATGGTGTCGACCAGCAGCGCGTCGCACTTCACGGTGCTCTTGCTGCTGTGTGAACCCTCCAGCACCTGCACCAGACCGCGGTACGAGGTACGACCGCCACCGCGGGCGATCGACTTCGAGACGATGGTGCTGCTGGTGCGCGGTGCGGCGTGCACCATCTTGGCACCGGCGTCCTGGTGCTGGCCTTCACCGGCCATGGCCACCGAGAGCACCTCGCCCTTGGCGTGTTCGCCGGTCATGAAGACCGCCGGGTACTTCATCGTGACCTTGGAACCGATGTTGCCGTCGATCCACTCCATGGTCGCGCCCTCGTGGCACACCGCGCGCTTGGTGACCAGGTTGTAAACGTTGTTCGACCAGTTCTGGATGGTGGTGTAGCGGCAGCGGGCGTTCTTCTTGACGATGATCTCCACGACGGCGCTGTGCAGCGAGTCCGAGGAGTAGATGGGGGCGGTGCAGCCCTCGACGTAGTGCACGTACGCACCCTCGTCCACGATGATCAGGGTCCGCTCGAACTGGCCCATGTTCTCCGTGTTGATCCGGAAGTAGGCCTGGAGCGGGATCTCCACGTGCACGCCCTTCGGCACGTAGATGAAGGAGCCACCGGACCAGACCGCGGTGTTCAGGGCGGCGAACTTGTTGTCGCCGACCGGGATCACCGTGCCGAAGTACTCCTTGAAGAGGTCCTCGTGCTCCTTGAGCGCGGTGTCCGTGTCGAGGAAGACGACGCCCTGCTCCTCCAGGTCATCACGGATCTTGTGGTAGACGACCTCGGACTCGTACTGCGCCGCCACCCCCGCGACCAGCCGCTGCTTCTCCGCCTCGGGGATGCCCAGCTTGTCGTAGGTGTTCTTGATGTCCTCCGGCAGCTCCTCCCAGCTGGTCGCCTGCTTCTCGGTGGAGCGCACGAAGTACTTGATGTTGTCGAAGTCGATCCCGGTGAGGTCGGCGCCCCAGGCCGGCATGGGCTTGCGATCGAACAACCGCAGCCCCTTGCGCCGCAGGTCGAGCATCCAGGCCGGCTCAGCCTTCTTGGCCGAGATGTCCCGCACGACCGCCTCGTTGAGGCCACGCTGCGCGACGGCCCCGGCCGCGTCGGGGTCGGCCCAGCCGTACTCGTAGCGACCGAGGGCGGCGAGCTGCTCCTCCTGGGTCAGGGGCTGAACGGTCTGCTCGGTCATCTATCTGTCCTCACAGTGGTGACGGTCTTACTGGACTGAACATGCCCCGGCTGGGCCGGGATGTGCGTCGTGCACACCCCATCGCCATGCGCGATGGTCGCCAGGCGCTGCACGTGGGTGCCGACCAGCCGGGAGATCACCGCGGTCTCGGCCTCGCACAGCTGGGGGAACTCGGCGGCCACGTGCGCCACCGGGCAGTGATGTTGGCACAGCTGCCCCCCCGAGGCGATCGTGGAGGCGTTGGCAGCGTAGCCCTCCGCGGTCAGGGCGGCGGCGAGTGCCTCCGCGCGGGCGAGCGGGTCGTCGCCGGCGTCTTCCATGGCCGCCAGGCAGCGGGTCTCCAGGGCGGAGACCTGCTCGGCGGCGAAGGCCGCCACCGCCTCCGATCCCCCGCCCCGGGCGATCCAACGCAGCGCGGCGGTGGCCATGTTGTCGTAGTGGTGGGTGCCGCAGCGACCTCGGGCCGCCTCGGTCAGCAGAAAGACCTTGGCCGGACGGCCGCGCCCGCGGTGGCCTCGGACCGCCGGATCGCGGGCGAGGACATCTCCCTCGGCGAGCATCGCGTCCAGGTGCCGCCGAATCGCGGCGGGGCTGAGCCCGAGCTCGCGCCCCAGCTGCGCGGCGGTGGTGGCACCCCGCTCCAGCAGCAGCTGGGTAACCCGGTCGCGGGTTGACGGGTCGGCGACGGCCGACCCACCGGCGAGCCCGACAGGCGCCGGCTGGCGCCCCGATAGCCCCGCCGCGTTTTTCACAACGCCAACGTTACGTAATTCGCCGGAGGCCTGCAAACTCGGGGTCCGGTGATCCAAAACACCGTTGTGGCGAAGCCGCCCGAGGGGGCACCACTACGATGCGTAGGATTTGCGCCGTGACTGTCGCCGCCCGGTTCCCGGTCTCCACCACCATGCTGCGTCGGCTGGCGTTCGCCAACATTCTCGCGAACGTGCTGATCGTCGTGACCGGCGGGGCCGTCCGGCTGACCGCCTCCGGCCTGGGCTGCCCCACCTGGCCCCGCTGCACCGACGCGTCGTACACCGCCACGCCGGAGATGGGCCTGCACGGGGCGATCGAGTTCGGCAACCGGCTGCTCACCTTCGCGGTCGGCATCGTCGCCATCGCCGTGGTGGTGGCCGTCCTGCTACACCGACCACGCCGACCCGGCCTGCTGCCGCTCGCGGTCGCGGTCCTGCTCGGCATCCCGGCGCAGGCGGTGATTGGTGGGATCACCGTCCTCACCAAGCTCAACCCGTGGGTGGTCGGGCTGCACTTCCTCGCCTCGATGGTCGTGATCGCCCTCGCGTACACCCTCTGGCGGCGGATCGCGGAACCGGACGGCCCGACCGTGCCGGTGGTGCCCGGGCCGCTGCGCACCCTCGCGGTGATCACGACCGTGGTCTGCGTGGCGGTACTCGTGGTCGGCACCTGGGTCACCGGCAGCGGCCCACACGCCGGTGACGGTGGGGCGGCCCGCAACGGCCTCGACGCCGAGCAGATCTCCCAGGTCCACGCCGACGGGGTGTTCCTGCTGATCGGCCTCTCGGTGGCCCTGGTCTTCGCGTTCCGGGCGGTCGGCGCCGCGGGCCCCGCCCGGGCCGCGCTGGTGTTGGTCGGGGTGGAGGCGGGGCAGGGTGTGATCGGCTACGTGCAGTACTTCACCAACCTGCCGGCACTGCTGGTCGGCGCCCACATGCTCGGCTCCTGCCTGGTGCTGCTGGCCACCCTCGCGGTACTCCGGTCGACCCGGGAACGCCAGCCGGCCGTCACCCCCACGCCGACCAGCGCCCCCACCGCCCACGACACCGCGCCTGAGCCCGCGGTCCCCGCTCCCGCCGGAGTCGTCGGTCCCGGCCGGGCCTGAATCGTCGGTCCCGTTCGATCGGCGAGGTCGGGGCCCAGACGCCACCGTCGTCGGCCCGCGAAGGGCGGTCCGACGACGGTGGGCGAGCGTGTTTCAGGGTTGACGGTGCAGCTGGGTCAGGATGGCGTCCGCGAGACGATCCGGGGCACCGTCGGCGTACCCGAGGAAGAGTGACGGCTCGGTCAGCTCCAACTCGACCAGGAGCGGCGCGTCGCCCTCGCCCGGGATCAGGTCAACCCGGGCGTAGAGCAGCCGCTCCGGTCCGCCCGGCACCTCGGCGAGGATCTTCTCCGCCACCGCCACCTGCTCCGCGGTGGCGGTGCGGGGGGTGATCCGCTCGGCTTTACGGGGCTCCTCCGGCCCCAGGTCCGGGCCGGTCAGCATCGCGCCCTTACGGATCGCATGACTGAAACGCAGGCCGTCGGAGCCAGCGAGAAAGAGCAACGCGGTCTCGCCGTCGGTGTCCACAGCGGAGAGGTACGGCTGCACCATGGTCACTCGCCCGGCCGCGGCGAGGCGCCGCACATGCGCCTGGGCGAGTTCTCGGTGCTCGGGGTCGGCCAGGTCGTACCGGCCGGTGTCCCGGCTGTCCGCGCTGACCGAGGGTTTGATGACGTACTCCCCGCGCTCCGCGGGGTGCGCCCACTGCTGCCCCGGCTGGATCCAGGCGGTGGGGACGGTGGCCACTCCGGCGGTGGAGAGCTGTTCGAGGTAGCGCTTGTCGGTGTTCCAGCGGACGACGTCCGCCGGGTTGGCCAGGGCCGGCACCGTCGCCGCCCAGGCGATGAAGGCGTCCCGGCGCGCGGTGTAGTCCCACGGCGAACGGAGAACCACGAGGTCATAACCCGCCCAGTCAACGCCGGGATCATCCCAGACCACCGCCTCGGCGGTGACGCCACGCGCCGCGAGCGGCGCGTGGACGAGGCGGTCGTCACTCTCAAGGTCAGGAAGGGCGGCGCAGGTCACGAGGGCGACCCGGGCTTCCCGCCGGGCCGACTCGGACGAAGTGATCACCATAACCGGGAGCCTAACGAGCCATCGTGCGCCGGGCCATCGACCGCCAGAGGTCGTTACTCGGACGCATCTGGTCCATCAGTTCACGCTCCCACGCGTTCTCGACGGTGACGCCCGCCGTGGCACACGCCTGCCGCGCGACGACGGTGTCGTCCGCGAACTGGTCGCCCCAGACCCCGTCGGAGCCGACGAGGACGATGCGCGCACCGCGCTTGCCGACGTACTCGATGACCGCCTTCGCGCCGCCGTGACCGGCGGCGAACGACTTGATGCCGGCGACCAAGCCGCTGGGGGCCGGGCCGTTGGGGGCCTGCTCGGCCGTCAGCGTCGTATCGGAACGATCTGCCATGACGCGAAGCCTAAGCAGAGTTCCCCCCATGCGGGCGAGTTCGGTGAACCTTTTGTGATGCCAGTTACCCCGAAAGCGTGACCGGAGATGCCCCTTTTCGCCCGATTTACCTGCATAATTTTCGCATTATCGGCAAGGAGATTTCTAAAACGTAAACCACGCTGACGGATTTCCGACCAACCCGGGATTCCCGGACGTCAATGGCGAAGCCGACAAACCCCATACCTTCGCCCTCGGTCCGACCGGGCGGTCAGATCACCGCGTCCAGCGCCACCGCCGCGAAGACGACGGTCAGGTAGGTGGTGGACCAGTGGAACAACCGCATCGGCTTGACCGCTTCCCCCCGCGCCGCCCGACGGCACAGCCGATGCGCCTCGACCAGGAAGACGACCCCCACGACGAGGGTCGGCAGCCCGTAGACCGGTCCGATCCCAGCCCCGAGCGGCCAGGCCGCCAGCGAAACCAGCACCGTCAGCCAGGCGAAGACAAGAATCTCGGCGTTGACCCGTCGGGTTGACGCCACCACCGGCAGCATCGGGATGCCCGCCCGGGCGTAGTCTTCCTTGTACTTCATCGCCAGCGGGTAGAAGTGCGGCATCTGCCAGAAGAAGACGACCCCGAAGAGCGCCCAGGCAGCCGGCGCGAGGGAGCCGGTCACCGCGGCCCAGCCGATCAACACCGGCGCCGCCCCACAGGCCCCACCCCAGAAGGTGTTCGCCGGGGTGGTGCGCTTGAGCCAGGCGGTGTAAACCAGGTCGTAATAGAGAATCGCGGCCAGCGTCAACCCGGCGGCCAACGCGTTGGTGAAGACAGCCAGCAGGGTGACCGAGACCACCGCCAGCACCAAGCCAAAGATCAATGCACTCCGCGGTGCGACAGTGTGTGCCGGCAGCGGGCGACGCTTGGTGCGCCGCATCACCTGATCGATATCCCGGTCGATGTAGCAGTTCAGGACGCTGGCCGCGCCGGCCGCCAGCGACCCGCCGACCAGCACCACCGCCATCAGCCAGAGCGACGGCAGACCACCGTGCGCGAGCATCATCGCCGGCACGGTGGTGACCAGCAGCAGCTCAACGATCCGCGGCTTGGTCAACGCCACGTACGCCGCGACCACCGCCCGCGGGTCCCGCCGCGAGCCGACCGCCCCATCCCCCGTCGCGCCGACCGACTTCCCGGCGGTGTCGCTGACGGGGCGCTCGGTGATCATGCTCACGGATGCCACCTTCCGGCATGGGCGGGGGAGGTCAGAATGATCGGGCCCCACTCCGGGACCATCACCGCCCCACCCTACGCGCCGCCGTTATGGCTGCCCTGGTGACCCGGCAACGGTGCGGGGCGTCACACTCGTACGCGACGAAGCGGCCGGAACCGGGAGAACAGCATGCACGGATCCGTGGGCGGACGTTTAGGGCCGCTCGATAGGGTCACCGGTGAGGGTTCCGCCCATCTGCCGAGGAGCACACCGAACGTGGCTGACAACCGACCTGAGCTTCCTGCACTCAACTGGTCCGACCTCGACCGTCGGGCGGTCGACACGGTCCGCGTGCTGGCCATGGATGCCGTCGAGAAATCCGGCAATGGCCATCCCGGCACCGCGATGAGCCTGGCGCCCGCGGCCTACCTACTCTTCAACCGGGTAATGCGCCACAACCCCGCCGACCCGACCTGGCCCGGCCGGGACCGCTTCGTCCTCTCCGCCGGGCACTCCAGTCTCAGCCTCTACATCCAGCTCTACTTCTCCGGCTACCCGATGAGCCTCGCCGACCTCGAAGGCCTGCGGCAGTGGGGCTCCCTCACCCCCGGCCACCCCGAGTACGGGCACACCCCGGGAGTGGAGACCACCACCGGCCCCCTCGGGCAGGGCCTGGGTAACGCGGTCGGGATGGCGATGGCCGCCCGCCGGGAACGCGGGTTGTTCGACCCCGAGCCGGAGCGTGGCACCTCGCTCTTCGACCACGACATCTGGTGCATCGCCTCCGACGGCGACATCGAGGAGGGGATCAGCCACGAGGCCAGCGCCCTCGCCGCGCACCAGCAGCTGGGCAACCTCTGCGTGATCTACGACGACAACGAGATCTCGATCGAGGACGACACCCGGATCGCCAAGAGCGAGGACGTCGTGGCCCGCTACCAGGCGTACGGGTGGCATGTGCAGACCGTCGACTGGCGACGCGGCGACGCCGACGAGGGCGACTACCACGAGGACGTGGCCACGCTGTACCGCGCGCTCTTGGCGGCCAGGGCGGAGACCGGCCGGCCGTCGTTCATCGCGCTGCGCACCATCATCGGCTGGCCGGCGCCGAACAAGCGGAACACCGGCAAGATCCACGGTTCGGCGCTCGGCGCCCCCGAGGTCGCGGCGACCAAGGAACTCCTCGGCTTCGACCCCGAGCGCACCTTCGAGGTTGACGAGGACGTCCTCAAGCACGCCCGCCAGGTGCTGGAACGCGGCATCGCCGCCCAGCGCGAATGGACCGAGACCTTCGAGGCCTGGGGGCGGGCGAACCCGGAGCGGCGGGCGCTCTGGGACCGGCTGGCCCACCGGACCCTGCCGACGGACTGGACGGACGCCCTACCCACGTTCCCCGCCGACGCCAAGGGCATCGCCACCCGCGCCGCCTCCGGCAAGGTCCTCGCCGCGCTCGCACCGGTGCTGCCGGAGCTGTGGGGCGGCTCGGCCGACCTGGCGGACAGCAACAACACCACCATGAAGGGCGAGCCCTCCTTCATCCCGGCCGAGCACGCCACCAAGGACTTCCCGGGCAACGAGTACGGCCGCACGCTGCACTTCGGCATCCGTGAGCACGCGATGGCCGCCATCCTCAACGGAATCGCCCTACACGGCGGCACCCGCCCGTACGGCGGCACCTTCCTCGTCTTCAGCGACTACATGCGCCCGTCGGTACGCCTCGCGGCGATGATGAAGCTGCCGGTGACCTACGTCTGGACGCACGACTCGATCGGCCTCGGTGAGGACGGTCCGACCCACCAGCCGGTGGAACAGCTGACCGCGCTGCGGGCGATCCCCGGACTGGACGTGGTACGCCCCGCCGACGCGAACGAGACGGCCTGGGCGTGGCGACAGGTCCTGACGCACACCGACCGACCGGCCGCGTTGGCACTGAGCCGCCAGCCGTTGCCGACCCTGGATCGATCCGTGCTCACCAGCGCGGAAGGGGTGGCCCGCGGCGGGTACGTGCTGGCCGAGGCCTCCGGCGGCAAGCCGCAGGTGATCCTCATCGGCACCGGCTCCGAGGTGCAGCTCTGCCTCACCGCCCGGGAGCGGTTGGAGGCCGACGGCACCCCCACCCGTGTCGTCTCCATGCCCTGCCAGGAGTGGTTCCGGGCCCAGGATGAGGCGTACCAGGAGTCGGTCCTACCCCGTGGGGTAAGGGCACGGGTGAGCGTGGAGGCGGGTGTCGCGATGTCCTGGCGGGCCTTCGTCGGTGACTGCGGTGAGAGCATCAGCCTGGAGCACTTCGGGGCGAGCGCCCCGCACACCGTGCTCTTCGAGGAGTTCGGTTTCACCCCGGACCGGATCGTGGGTGCGGCGCACGCCACGCTGACCCGGGTCGGCGACATCACCGGTAATCCGACCGGCAACTGAGGGGAGCGCGACGGCATGACGGACAGGCTGGGTGAGCTCACCGCCGCGGGTGTGGCGGTCTGGCTCGATGATCTTTCACGGATGCGACTCAGCTCCGGCGGGCTGGACCGGCTGCGCCGGGAGAAGCACCTGGTCGGGGTGACCAGCAACCCGACGATCTTCGCCAAGGCCCTCGGCGACGCGGAGGAGTACGACTGGCAGCTGCACGACCTCGCGATGCGCGGGGTGAGCGTCGAGGAGGCGGTCCGCACCCTCACCGCGTACGACGTGCGCTGGGCCTGTGACGTGATGCGACCGGCGTACGAGGCGTCGGCGGGGGTGGACGGACGGGTCTCGCTGGAGGTGGACCCGCGGCTGGCGTACGAGACCGACCAGACCATCGCCGAGGCGCGGGCGCTCTGGTGGCTGGTGGACCGGCCGAACCTGTTTATCAAGATCCCGGCTACCGAGGCCGGGCTGCCGGCGATCACCGCCGCCCTGGCCGAGGGGATCAGCGTGAACGTCACCCTGATCTTCGGGCTGGACCGTTACTCGGCGGTCATGGAGGCGTTCCTGACCGGCCTGGAACAGGCGAAGGCGAACGGCCACGACCTGTCCAAGATCGGCTCGGTGGCGTCGTTCTTCGTCTCCCGGGTCGACACCGAGGTCGACAAGCGGCTGGAGAAGATCGGCTCGGAGCAGGCCAGCACGCTGCGCGGTCGGGCCGCGATCGCCAACGCCCGGCTGGCCTACGAGCGCTACAGCCAGGTCTTCGCCTCCGACCGGTGGCAGGCCCTCGCCGACGCCGGGGCGCATCCACAGCGACCGCTCTGGGCCTCCACATCGACGAAGAACCCGGACTACCGGGACGTGATCTACGTCGAGGAGCTGATCGCCCCCGGCACCGTCAACACGATGCCGGAGCCGGTGATCAACGCCTATGCCGAGCACGGCGAGACCAGCGGCGACACCGTCACCGGCGGCTACGACGAGGCGCGGGAGGTCTTCGCGGGCCTGGCGACGGCCGGGGTTGACCTGACCGATGTGATCGACACCCTGGAGCGCGAGGGGGTGGAGAAGTTCGAGGCGAGCTGGAAGGAGCTCCTCGACGGTGTCCGCCGTTCCCTCGCCGCCGCGAACCGCGGCATCGACCACCCCGGCGACGCCGCCACGACGAACGCGCGGGCCGCTGAGCGGGCGGGAGGCAACGCGTGAGCGAGTCTTTCGGACAGCCCGTGGAGGCCGCCGCCGGCCTCTCGGTGCGCGGGGCAGACGCGGTTGACCAGACCGGGGCCGCCTCCACCCGGACCGCGGTCACCACGGCCGGGATTGCGGGCCAGCTGGCCGCGAAGGATCCCACGCTCTGGGGGCCGGAGGCGGAGGCCGAGGCGCGGATTCGGCTGGGTTGGGTCGACACCCACACCCGTAGCCGGGATCTGCTTCCGCAACTCGCCGAGCTGACCTCGGAGCTGGCCGACCTGGATCACGTGGTGCTCTGCGGGATGGGCGGTTCGTCGCTGGCTCCCGAGGTGATCTCCCGGACGCTCGGCCGGCCGCTGACCATCCTGGACACCACCGATCCGGGCCAGATCCGGGCGGCGCTCGCCGACCGCCTGGAACGGACCGTCGTCGTGGTGGCCAGCAAGTCCGGTTCGACCGTGGAGACCGACAGCCAGCGACGCGCGTACTGGCAGGCGTTCCTCGACGCGGGGATGTCCGAGGCGGAGGCCGGGCGGCACTTCGTGATCGTCACCGACCCGGGCTCGCCGCTGGCGGCGACCGCGGCCGAGATGGGCGCGTTCACGGTGCTGGCCGACCCGAACGTCGGCGGGCGCTTCGCCGCGCTGACCGCGTTCGGACTCGTTCCGACGGCGCTGGCCGGGGTCGAGGTGGCCGAGCTGCTGGACCAGGCCGAGGCTTTCGCCGGGTCGTTGGCCGCCGAGCGGGACAACCCGGCGCTGGCGCTGGGCGCCGCGCTGGGTGCGGCGGCCACCGCCGGCCGGGACAAGGTGGCGCTGGTCTCGGACGGCAGCGGAATCGACGGGCTCGGTGACTGGGCCGAGCAGTTGATCGCCGAGTCGACCGGCAAGTCCGGGAGCGGCATCCTGCCGGTCGTCGTCGAGTCGCCGACCAGCCCGGGCGCCACCGGCGAGGACATCCTCACCATCAGCTATGGCGGGGCGCTGACCGCCGGGGACCTGAGCGGCGGGGAAGGGCCGGGCGGCACGCCGGACGTGGCGGTCAACGGGCCGTTGGGGGCGCAGTTCCTCGCTTGGGAGTATGCGGTCGCGGTTGCCGGCGTGGTGCTCGGCATCGACGCGTTCAACCAACCGAACGTCACCGAGAGCAAGGAGAACACCAACAAGATCCTGGCCTCGGGCGCGCCGACGGAGCAGCCGGCCTTCACCGAGGGCGCGATCGAGGTGTACGCCCCGGCGGGGGTACCGAACGATCTGGCCGGCGCGGTGCGCTGGCTGATCGATGGCGTGGATGACGACGGCTACCTCGCGGTCATGGCGTACCTCGACCGCGGGGCCGATGCCGACGCGGCCCGGCTCCGCCCCGCGTTGGCCGAGGCGGCCGGCCCGCCGGTGACCTTCGGCTGGGGTCCCCGGTTCCTGCACTCCACCGGGCAATATCACAAGGGAGGCCCACAGGTGGGCAGCTTCCTTCAGCTAACCGGTACCGTCGACGTTGATCTGCCGGTGCCCGGGAAGCCGTACAGCTTCGGGGAACTGCAGGCGGCGCAGGCCGCCGGCGACCGGCAGGCCCTGGCGGACCGGAAGCGTCCGGTGCTGCGACTGCACCTGACCGACCGGTCCGCGGGTGTGGCGCAGCTGTTGGAGGCAGCTGGCGCGCTACCCAAGCGACGATGACGGACAAAACAAAGCGGAGCAAGGAGACAGCGTGACAAACCCGTTACGCGACCCGCAGGATCGACGGCTGCCCCGCATCCCAGAACCCTGTGCTCTGGTCATCTTCGGCGTTACCGGCGACCTGGCCCGCAAGAAACTGTTACCGGCGGTATACGACCTCGCCAACCGGGGGCTGCTGCCCCCGAGCTTCGTCGTGCTCGGCTTCGCCCGCCGGGACTGGGGAGACGGCGACTTCGAGTCCCTCGCCCAGGCGGCGGCGAAGGAACACGCCCGCACGCCCTGGCGGGAAGAGGTGTGGGCGCGGCTGGCCGGCAACATCAAGTTCGTCGGCGGGTCGTTCGACGACGACGAGGCCTTCGACCAGCTGGCGGGGACGTTGGGAGAGCTACGCCAGACGCACGGCATTCCCGGCAACGCCGCCTTCTACTTCGCCATCCCCCCGCCGGCTTTCCCGGTGGTACTCAAACAGCTCGCCCGCACCGGAATGGCGGACAACGCCAGCTCCGGCGGGTGGCGACGAGTCGTGGTCGAGAAGCCCTTCGGGCACGACCTGCCCTCGGCCAAGGAGCTCAACGACCTGGTGGACGATGTCTTCACCCGCCCGGACGTCTTCCGCATCGACCACTACCTGGGCAAGGAGACGGTTCAGAACATTCTCGCCCTGCGGTTCGCCAACAACCTCTTCGAGCCGTTGTGGAACTCGAGATACGTCGACTCGGTGCAGATCACCATGGCCGAGGACGTGGGCATCGGCACCCGGGCCGGGTTCTACGACACCGCCGGTGCCGCCCGGGACGTGCTCCAGAACCATCTCCTCCAGCTCCTCGCACTGGTGGCGATGGAGGAGCCCACCAGCTTCGCCGCCGACGAGATCCGCGCCGAGAAGCTCAAGGTACTCAAGGCCATCACCCTGCCACCCGACGTGGCCCAGGGGACCGTACGGGGCCAGTACCTGCCCGGCTGGGTCGGCGGCGAACGCGCGCTCGGCTACCTGGACGAGAAGGGGGTCCCGACGGAGTCGACCACCGAGACCTACGTCGCGGTGCAGCTTGGCATCCAGAACCGACGGTGGGCGGGGGTGCCCTTCTACATCCGCGCCGGAAAGCGGATGCCCCGGCAGGTGACCGAGGTCGCAATCATGTTCAAGCAGGCCCCACACCTACCGTTCAACGACGCCGATGTGGAGTCGCTGGGCAACAACCAGCTCGTCATCCGGGTCCAGCCGGACGAGGGCGTGGTCCTCAAGTTCGGCTCCAAGGTGCCCGGGACCGCGATGGAGGTCCGCGACATCGCGATGGACTTCCAGTACGGCGAGGCGTTCACCGAGGCGAGTCCGAAGGCGTACGAGCGGCTGGTGCTGGATGTCCTGATCGGCGACCGGACCCTCTTCCCGGACGCCGCCGAGGTCGAACAGAGCTGGCGCGTGGTGGACCCGCTGGAGCAGGCGTGGGCGGAGACGAAGCCGGAACCCTACCGGTCCGGTGAGTGGGGTCCTCACCGCGCCGACGAGATGCTGGCGCGGACGGGCCGCGCCTGGCGGCGGGCGTGACGATCGAGCGACGCGAGCAGACCGGGAGGCAGCGATGATCGGCCTGTGGGACACCACCGGCAACGAGGTGGTCAAGGCGCTCGCTGCCGAGCGGCGCAGCGCCGGCGGGGTGGCCAGTGGCATGGCACTCACCCTGATCGTGGTGGTGGACGAGAAGCGGGTCCGGGAGGCGGAGGCAGCGGCGACGATCGCTTCCGCCGCCCACCCGTGCCGGCTGCTGATCGTGGTGCGTTCCGACGTGGATCGGGACCGAAGCCGGCTGGACGCGGAGATCGTGGTGGGGGGCCGGCTCGGCCCCGGCGAGGCGGTGGTGGCCCGGATGTACGGGCGGCTGGCCCTGCACGCCGAGTCGGTGGTGATGCCGCTGCTGGTGCCAGACGTTCCGGTGGTGACCTGGTGGCACGGGGATCCGCCGGCCGAGATCGCCGCCGACTTCCTGGGCGTGGTAGCTGACCGGCGCATCACCGACGCCGCGCAGGCCGACAACCCGATCGAGGCGTTGCGGCAGCGGGCGCACGACTATGCACCCGGCGACACCGATTTGGCCTGGACCCGGGTCACGTTGTGGCGCACCCTGGTGGCAGGTGCCTTCGACACCACCGAGGCACGGGTCACCGCGGCGACCGTGGTGGCACCACCGACCGATCCGACGGCGGCGCTGATGCGCGGCTGGCTCGCCTCCCGACTGGGGATCGACCCCGAGTGGCGGCACACCGACCAGTACTCCCGGATGCATGAGGTGCAATTGCACTGCGCCAACGGCGACGAGCTGACACTGACCCGCAACGACAGCATGGCGGTGTTCCGCCGCACCGGCCAGGAGGACCGCCTGCTGCCGCTGGTGCGCCGGCCGCTCGGCGACGAGCTGGCCGAGGAGTTGCGCCGGCTCGACGCCGACCAGGTATACGCGGAGGCGCTCGGTGCCGCGGCGGGGCTCTCCGGGCTGGACCGCCGCCCCGCGCAGCGGATGCATGTCTGGAAGGACCCGGCTCAGGCCCAGCGGGCCGAGGCGGGGATCACTACGCACGCGGGGGTCGCGCAGGCATGAGCGAGGCGAGTATCGCGGTCCACGCCGACGCCGAGCTGCTGGCGCAGGCGGTGGCCGCCCGGCTACTGGTCCGAATCCTCGATGCGCAGACTGGGCGCGGTCAGGCGTCGGTGGTCTTGACCGGCGGACGGATCGCCGCCGCCGTCTATCGGGCCTTGGCGGCCCTGCCCGCCCGTGCGGCGGTCGACTGGTCCCGGGTGGACGTCTGGTGGGGCGACGAGCGGTTCCTGCCTGAGGGGGACCCGCAGCGCAACGCGACGCAGGCCCGGGCAGCGCTCCTGGAGGCGGTGCCGCTGGACCCGGCCCGGGTACACCCGATGCCGGCTTCGGACGGCCCGACCGGCAGCGACCCGGAGGAGGCCGCCGCCCGGTACGCGGCGGAGCTGGCCCAGGCGGCCCGCCCCGGCACCGCCGCCCTCCCCCACTTCGACGTGCTCCTGCTGGGAGTGGGCGAGGACGGGCACGTCGCCTCGGTCTTCCCGGAACATCCGGTGCACTACGAGAGCCGGCCGGTCAGTGCGGTCCGGGGCAGCCCGAAGCCGCCGCCGATCCGGACCACCCTGACTCTGCCGACGATCAACACCGCGGAGGAGGTGTGGCTGGTCGCCAGCGGGGCGGACAAGGCCCGCGCGGTCGGTCTGGCGCTGGCTGGTGCGGGGCCGGTGCAGCTACCGGCCGCGGGTGTGCGGGGCGTCAACCGCACCCTCTGGCTGCTGGATCGGAGCGCCGCCGCCGACCTACCCGCCCGCTTCCGCAGCGTCCGCTGAGGTATCGCCCGCTGAAGTGTCGCCCGCGGCCGCTATACCGCCGCGGGCAACACTTCAGACACCGCAAAGGTAACGCACCGCGCGTGGCCCGTCCGAAGACGAACCGCGCGCGGTGTTGACTCGACGTGCTGGGCTCAGCCGAGGCTGGTCTGCTGCAGACGCAGCCAGAGCCCGAGTCCGACGATGCAGGCGAACCAGACGATGCCCACCAGAACGGTGTAGCGGTCCAGGTTCTTCTCGGCGACCGACGACCCAGCCAGGCTGGAGCTGACCCCGCCGCCGAACATGCTGGACATCCCACCGCCCTTACCCCGGTGCAGCAGGATCAGCAGGGTGAGCATGACGCTCGTAATGACCAGCAACACGATCAACGTGTACGCGAACCAGATCGGCATGGCGGGGGATAGTCCTCTCGTTGCGATCCTCGCCCGAGCAGAACGGGCACGGTGGCACCGACCGGCGGACGGGCGGAGTCAAGGATAGCGAAGCGATCAGCCGGTGGTGTGCTCCGGGAACCGGCAGATCTTCGCGAACTCCTCAGCGTCCAGGCTGGCGCCGCCGACAAGGGCGCCATCCACGTCCGGCTGAGCCATGATGGCGGCCACGTTCGACGACTTGACCGACCCGCCGTACAGGATCCGAACCCGGTCGGCCGTCTCCTGGCCGAAGCGCCCGGCGAGGCGCTCACGGAGCGCCCCACACACCTCCTGGGCGTCCTCCGGGGTGGCCGTCTTGCCGGTGCCGATCGCCCAGACCGGCTCGTACGCGACGACAACCTCGGCCATCTGCTCGGCGGTGACCCCCTTGAGGGCGGCGTCGAGCTGGTCGTTGCAGTGCGCCACCTGACCGCCCTGCTCCCGAATGTCCAGCCCCTCCCCCACGCAGAGGATCGGGATGAGGGCATGGGTGAGCGCCGCCTGCACCTTCGCGTTGACGATCGCGTCGTCCTCGTGATGGTTCGCCCGCCGCTCGGAGTGGCCGACCGCCACATAGGTGCAGCCCAGCTTGGTCAGCATCGGCCCGGCGATGTCACCGGTGTGCGCTCCCGACGCGTGCGGCGAGAGGTCCTGCGCGCCGTAACCCACCAGCAGCTTGTCCCCGTCAACGGCGGTCTGCACCGTCCGTAGGTCGGTGAACGGCGGTAGCACCACCGTCTCGACATCGGTGAGCTGCTTCGCGGTGAGACTCGCGGCGAGCTTCTGCACCAGCAGATTCGCCTCGAGATGGTTGAGGTTCATCTTCCAGTTGCCGGCCATCAGTGGCCGGCGGGTGGGGTTGGCCATTCAGCTCTCCAAGGCCGCGATGCCGGGGAGGGTCTTGCCCTCCAGGTACTCAAGACTGGCTCCGCCGCCGGTCGAAATATGGCTGAACGCCTGCTCGTCGAGGCCGAGGGCCCGCACCGCGGCAGCGGAGTCACCGCCGCCGACCACGGTGAACGCGTCCGACTTCGCGATCGCCTCGGCGACGCCGCGGGTGCCGTACGCGAAGGCCGCCATCTCGAACACGCCCATCGGGCCGTTCCAGAAGATCGTCCGCGCGTCCCGCAGCGCGGCGGCGAAACCAGCCACCGTCTCCGGGCCGATGTCGAGCCCGACCCGCTTGCTGGGGATCCCGTCGGCCCGCACCGTGTCGTGCGGGGCGTCGGGGGCGAACGCGTCCGCCGCCACCACGTCAACCGGAAGCATGATCTTGCCGTCGGCCCGTTCCAGCAGGCTGCGGCAGGTCTCGACCATCTCCTCCTCCAACAGCGAGGAGCCCACCTCGTAGCCCTGGGCCTTGAGGAAGGTGAAGCACATGCCGCCACCGACCAGCAGCCGGTCGACCGTCGGCAGCAACGCCTCGATCACCGCCAGCTTGTCGGAGACCTTCGACCCACCGAGCACCACCACGTACGGACGGTCCGGCTCCCCGGCGAGGGCGCCGAGCACCTCCACCTCGCGCAGCACCAGCCGGCCCGCCACGTGCGGCAGTCGGGCCGGTACGTCATACACGCTGGCGTGTCGACGATGCACCGCACCGAACGCGTCATCCACGTACGCGTCGGCGAGTGCGGCGAGCTGGTCGGCGAAGGCGCCCCGCTCCGCCTCGTCCTTGCTGGTCTCACCCGGGTTGAACCGGAGGTTTTCCAGCAGGGCGACCTGACCGTCGGCGAGACCGGCCACGGTGGACCGGGCCGAGTCGCCGACCGTGTCCTCGGCGAAGTGCACCGGCGCGCCGAGCAGCTCACCGAGCCGCCCGGCGACCGCACGCAGGCTGAACGCCGGGGCGGGGCTGCCCTTCGGCCGCCCCAGGTGGGAGCAGACAACCACCTTCGCGCCGGCCTGGACCAACGCGCCCAGGGTCGGCAGCACAGCCCGGATCCGGCCGTCGTCGGTGATCTGACCAGTCTGCTTGTCGAGCGGGACGTTCAGGTCCGCGCGGACCAACACCCGCCGACCCGTTACCTCCTCGGCGAGCAGGTCGTCGAGGGTGCGGATAGTCACCGGACCGACCTTCCCTTCGTCACCAGGCCCCCCGCGAGCTGCCTACGCGCACTCACAGCGACTGACCAACCAGCTTCACGAGGTCCACCAGGCGGTTCGAGTAGCCCCACTCGTTGTCGTACCAACCGACGATCTTGACCTGGTTGCCGATCACCTTGGTCAGCGGGGCGTCGAAGATGCAGGACGCCGGGTCGGTGACGATGTCGGCCGAGACGATCGGGTCCTCGTTGTAGGACAGGATGCCGTTGAGCGGGCCGTTGGCGGCCGCCTTCATCGCGGCGTTGACCTCGTCCGCCGTGGTCTCCCGGCCGACGGTGACGGTCAGGTCGGTGGCGGACCCGGTCGGGATCGGCACCCGCAGCGCGTAGCCGTCCAGCCGACCCTTGAGCTCCGGCAGCACCAGGCCGATCGCCTTCGCCGCACCGGTGGAGGTCGGCACGATGTTCAGCGCGGCGGCACGGGCGCGACGCAGGTCCTTGTGCGGAGCGTCCTGGAGGTTCTGGTCCTGGGTGTAGGCGTGGATGGTGGTCATCAGACCCTGCTCGATGCCGAACGTGTCCTGCAGGACCTTCGCCATCGGCGCCAGGCAGTTGGTGGTGCAGGAGGCGTTGGAGATGACGGTGTGCTTGGCCGGGTCGTACTCCGCGTGGTTGACGCCCATCACCACGGTGACGTCTTCGTTCTTCGCCGGCGCGGAGATAATCACCTTCTTGGCGCCGCCGTCAACGTGCGCCTTCGCCTTGGTGGCGTCGGTGAAGAGACCGGTGGACTCGATGACCACGTCCACGCCCGCCTCACCCCAGGGCAGCTTCGCCGGGTCCTTCTCGGCGAACACCTTGATGGTCTTGCCACCCACGGTGATCTCGTCCGCGCCGGCCTTCACCTCGTGCGGCAGACGACCGAGGATGCTGTCGTACTTGACAAGGTGGGCGAGCGTCGCGTTGTCGGTCAGGTCGTTGACCGCCACGACCTCGATGTCAGCGCCGGACGCCAGCACTGCCCGGAAGAAGTTACGGCCGATCCGGCCGAAGCCGTTGATGCCAACCCGGATGGTCACAGGTCCCATCTCCTCGCGTTCTAGTCCGCCGGCGTGATGACCCACGGGCCGGCGACTAGTCTGCGCCAGCCGGTGGAACCGGCCGTTTGACGGTTCATCTCGGCCGCCCCGCCGCGGTCCGAGGGACCGACCGCCCGAGGCGGTGCGCACGGCGAGGAGTGCCGAGTGCCGGCTCCCTTGCCGTACGCAGCGACCCTATCCGAGCACGGGGGTTCACGCTGCGGCGGGTGGCGATCCTGCCGCCCCGTAAGCCGCCACCGTCCTATCAGACCACGAGCATGTCCGGCGTGACTGCCGCTTCGGTATCCGGAATGCCGAGATCGCGGGCTCGCTTGTCGGCGAGCGCGAGCAGCCGCCGGATCCGTCCGGCGATCGCATCCTTGGTCAACGGCGGCTCGGCGAGCGCGCCCAGCTCCTCCAGCGATGCCTGGCGGTGCTCGAGCCGCAGCCGCCCGGCCGAGGTCAGGTGGTTCGGCGCGTCCTCGGCGAGGATCTCCAGGGCCCGGGTGACCCGAGCGGCGGCGGCGACCGCCGCGCGCGCCGACCGACGCAGGTTCGCGTCGTCGAAGTTCGCCAACCGGTTCGCGGTGGCCCGCACCTCGCGCCGTACCCGACGTTCCTCCCAGGCGAGCACGCTGGAGTGGGCACCGATCCGGGTGAGCAGGGCGGCGATGGCGTCGCCGTCCTTGACCACCACCCGGTCCACCCCGCGCACCTCGCGGTTCTTCGCGGCGATGCCGATCCGGCGGGCCGCGCCGACCAGGGCGAGTGCCGACTCCGGGCCGGGGCAGGTGATCTCCATCGCACTGGAGCGGCCCGGCTCGGTCAACGAACCGTGTGCCATGAACGCGCCACGCCACGCCGAGACCGCGCAGCAGACGTTGGCGGCCACCACGTGCGGTGGCAGGCCCCGCACCGGCCGACCGCGGACATCGAGCAGGCCGGTCTGCCGGGCGAGAAACTCGCCGTCCTTGACCACCCGCACGATGAAGTGGCTGCCCTTACGCAGCCCACCGGAGGCGAGGACGTGGATCTCGCTGGGATAACCGTAGACCTCGGCGATCTCACGCCGCAGCCGTCGGGCCACCGCCCCGGTGTCCAGCTCGGCCTCCACGACCACCCGACCGGAGACGATGTGCAACCCGCCGGCGAAGCGCAGCAGCGCCGCCATCTCCGCCCGCCGGCAGCAGGGCTTGGGCACGTCAACCCGGCTCAGCTCGTCCTTGACCGCCGCCGTCATCGCCATTGTGCGTCCTCTCACGGACCGGTTCCGGCGTGTCGCCGGAGATTACGTACGTGTCTAACGAGCGGCGCCCAGGACCGGCACCAAAGCAGCGGCGAGAGCAGCCGAATCATGACAGGGCGTGCCGTCGTCAACCGCGACCGGGGCGAGGATCAGACGAGCACCCAGCGATTCTGCCGCACGTTCGACCGGTACTGGGTCACCCACCGCCTTGGCGTCTCCGAGCACGCAGTCGACCCGCAACGTCGGCAGGTACCACCGCAGCTCGGCCAGGTGATCAGCGACGGAGAGCCCGAACGTCTCCCTCTCGGCGGCCAGGTTCAGGGTGACCAGCCGGCGGGCGGGGCTCGCGACGATGGCCGCGGCCAGCTCCGGCACCAACAGGTGCGGCAGCACGCTGGTATACCAACTGCCCGGGCCGAAGAGAAGCCAGTCGGCCGTGCCGATGGCGGCCAGTGCCTCCGGACAGGCCGCCGGTGCCACCGGGCTCAGCCGCAGCGACTCGACCCGACCGGTGGTGACGGCCACCTGATGCTGGCCGCTGACGATGCCGACCTCCGCCGGCCGGTCCGGGTCGACGCCCCGAACCCGCGCCTCGATCCCGACCGGCTCGCAGGACATCGGCAGTACCCGCCCGACCGTGCCCAACATCGCGCCGGCGTGCTCCAGCGCCGCCACCGGGTCGCCGAGCAGCTCCATCAGCCCGCAGAGCACGAGATTGCCGATAGCGTGCCCGGTCAGCCCGCCCGCCGCCGCCCGGTCGTCCATCGTCGAGGTCGAGACCGCGGCGAACCGGTGCTGGAAGAGCCCGGCGCTGCGCTTGGTGGCGGGGTGGTCTCCGGCCAGCGCGACGAGCGCCTGGCGCAGGTCCCCCGGCGGCAGTCCGCCCCGCTCCGCGCGCAGCCGGCCACTGGACCCACCGTCGTCGCCGACGGTCACCACGGCGGTCAGGTCAAGGTCGAGCTCGGGGGCACAACGCCGCAGTGCCCGCAGCGAAGCGGAGAGTCCGTGCCCGCCACCGAAGGCGACCACCCGGATAGCCGTCACTCGCGCCCCAGGTCCCGGTGCTGGGCGTTGGCGGCGAGGCCCGTCCGGCGCAGCCGCGCCGCCAACTCCTCGGCGATGGCGACGCTGCGGTGCTTGCCACCGGTGCAACCGACGGCGGCGGTCAGATACCGCTTGCCCTCCCGCTCGAACCCGGCGGTGGTGGCGTTGAGCAGGTCGGCGTAGGTCGCCACGAAGTCCTCGGCGCCGGCCTGGCCCAACACGTACGAACTGACCGCCTCCACCTGCCCGGTGTGCTCGCGCAACTCCGGCACCCAGTACGGGTTCGGCAGGAACCGCGCGTCGCAGACGAAGTCAGCATCCGGCGGCACGCCGTACTTGAAACCGAACGAGACCACGGTCACCCGCAGCTGACGGGCGTCCTCGGCGCCGAAGAGCTCCTCGATCCGCCGCCGCAGCTGGTTGACGTTGAGGTGGCTGGTGTCGACGAACACGTCGGCCTGGTCGCGGGCCCCCTCCAGCAGCCCGCGCTCGACCGCGATGCCGTCGGCGAGCCGCCCGTCCCCCTGCAGCGGGTGCGAACGCCGGACGCTCTCAAAGCGCCGGATCAACACCTCGTCGTCGGCGTCAACAAAGACCACCCTCGGGCCGAAGCCCCGCTCCTTGAGCTCCCGGATCGCACCGGCCAGGTCGGTGGAGAACGCCCGGGAGCGCACGTCCAGCACCATCGCCGTACGCCGGGCGGCGCCACCGGCCTTCATCGCCAGCTCGGCCATGTCCAGCATCAGCGCCTGGGGCAGGTTGTCCACCACGTAGTAGCCGACGTTCTCCAGGGCACGGGCGACGGTACTGCGCCCACCGCCGGAGACCCCGGTCACCACCACGAGCGTGGTGTCGGTGCCCGACGGGTCGGGCCCATCCGGCACGCTCGTCTGCCCCTCGATCACCTGATACCCCCAACGTGTGGCACCGCGACCGGAATCGGGCCACGGGTTCGAACAGCGACTCTAACCCGCCGAGCCACACAGATCTTCCGCGTCACATTCCCGACACCGGGACAGCTCACCCACCACCGGCCACCAGACTTCTCCGCCCGCTACGCACGGCCCCGGGCGTGGGCCGTCGCGTCAGGGGCCACTCGTAGACTGCGCCCCATGCCCTCCCCCACCGACCAGCAGCCCGCCGCGCTGGAAACACTGCGGCGCGTCTTCGGCTACGACGCCTTCCGGGGCTTCCAGCAGGAGGTCATCGAGCACCTGGCGGCCGGCGGGGACGCCCTGGTGCTGATGCCCACCGGCGGCGGCAAGTCGCTCTGCTACCAGATCCCGGCGCTGCTGCGGGACGGGGTCGCGGTGGTCGTGTCACCGTTGATCGCGCTGATGCAGGACCAGGTCGACGCGCTGACCGCGGTCGGGGTCCGGGCCGGCTTCCTCAACTCGACGCTGGACCTCGACGCCCGCCGCGCCGTCGAGCGGGCCTTCGTCGCCGGGGAGTTGGATCTGCTCTACCTCGCCCCGGAGGCCCTCGGCACCCGGGGCGTGCAGCACCTGCTCGACCAGGGGCGGATCAGCCTCTTCGCGATCGACGAGGCGCACTGCGTGTCGCAGTGGGGGCACGACTTCCGCCCGGACTACCTGGCCCTGTCGATGCTGCACGAACGCTGGCCCGGGGTGCCCCGGGTGGCGTTGACCGCCACCGCGACCAGCGCCACCCGCGCCGAGATCGCCACCCGGCTTCAGCTCACCTCGGCCCGACACTTCGTCGCCAGCTTCGACCGGCCCAACATCCAGTACCGCATCGCGGCGAAGCGGGAGCCGAAGCGGCAGCTGCTGGCCCTGCTCCGGGACGAGCACCCGGGGGACGCCGGCATCATCTACTGCCTCTCCCGGGCCAGCGTGGAGAAGACCGCGGAGTTCCTCGTCGACAACGGTATTGCCGCGTTGCCCTACCACGCCGGCCTGGACGCGGTCACCCGCGCCCGGCACCAGCAGCGTTTCCTGCGCGAGGACGGCCTGGTCATGGTCGCGACGATCGCGTTCGGGATGGGCATCGACAAGCCGGACGTACGGTTCGTCGCCCACCTTGATCTACCGAAGTCGGTGGAGGGCTACTACCAGGAGACCGGCCGCGCCGGACGGGACGGCCTGCCGGCGACGGCCTGGCTCGCCTACGGCCTGACCGATGTGGTGCAACAGCGCCGGCTGATCGACACCTCGGAGGGGGACCTGGCGCACCGGCGCAACCTCGCCGCCCATCTGGAGGCGATGCTCGCGCTCTGCGAGACGGTCCGCTGCCGGCGGGTGCAGCTCCTGGACTACTTTGGCGAGACCGCCGCCGCCTGCGGCAACTGCGACACCTGCCTGCAGCCGCCCGAGTCGTGGGACGGCACGGTCGCCGCACAGAAGCTGCTCTCCACGGTCTACCGGCTCGACCGGGAACGCCACCAACGCTTCGGCGCCGGGCACTGCGTCGACATCCTGCTCGGCCGCGCCACCGACAAGGTCCAACAGCACCGGCACGACTCCCTGACGGTCTTCGGGATCGGCACCGAGCTGAGCGAGGCGGAGTGGCGGGGGGTGGTCCGGCAGCTGCTCGCCGAGGGGCTGCTGGCGGTCGAGGGAGACTACGGCACCCTGGCCCTCACCGACACCAGCGCGGAGGTGCTGGGCCGGCGTCGCACCGTCATGCTCCGCCGCGAGCCGGCCCGGAAGGCCCGGCCGGCGAAGCCGCGCGGCGCGGCCACCGTGGTCGCCGAGCTGGCGCCGGCCGCCGCCGAGGCCTTCGCGCGGCTACGCGCCTGGCGGGCCACCACCGCCAAGGAGCAGGGCGTGCCGGCATACGTGATCTTTCACGATGCCACGCTGCGGCAGATCGCCACCGACGCACCGGCCGCCCTGGCCGACCTGTCCCAGGTCAGTGGCGTCGGCGAGGCGAAGCTGGCGAAGTACGGCGAGCAGGTGCTGGCCGTACTCGCTGACGACGCACACCCTGCTTAATCAACAGTGGGCAGCCGATCCGCTGCCCACCCAGGGTCCATGGGCTGGTGGAACACGCTGGCAATGTCGTCCCATCCGCGCCAGGCGCGGGGACCGACCGGGCCGAGCACAGCTGCTGGCCGACCGGCAACGGTAATCGTCACGCGTTCACCCGCTTGCGCCCGACGTACCAAGTCGCTGGCGTTCTGCCGCAGCTCCCGTAGCCCAACCTCGTCCACGTGACCCACGTTAGTCGGGTGTGCGCAGGTCCGCGCTGGCGTCATCGGCGGTTCAGCCTCGGGCGATGAAGTCCGTCAGCACCGGGGCGAGGGTCTGCGGCGACGGTACGTGCCCCTCGCCGGGCAGCACCCGGTGCGTGCCCCGCGGCAGCGCCGCGGCGGCGGCGCGGGCCACCTCGATCATCCACTCCGGGCTCTCGCCGCCGCTGAGCACCAGCGCGGGCACGGAGACCCGGGCGGCGACCTCCACCGGCAGGATGCCGCCGCGGCTGCGGTCACCCATGACCGCCGAGTCGTAGGCGAGCGTCGGCGCGAGCGCCACCACGTCGGCCCACCACGGCTCGTGGCTCAGCTCGGCCACCGCCTCCGCCGGCACGCCGGTGGTCTGGAAGAACAGCGCCACCGCGTCGTCGCGTCGATCCTCCGCCAGCAGCGTGGTCAGGGCCTCGGCGTAGTCGCGGGCCTCCTGGCGGTCCTCGTCGGTGTCCGCGCCGAAGGGTGGTTCGTGGAGCACGATCGCCCGGGCCGGCACCCCGGCGGCCGCGGCGTGCAGCACCAGTGCGGCACCCGACGAGTGCCCGTACAGGATGACGCCGGCACCGAGGTCGTCCACGAGGGCGGCGAGATCCTCGACCTCCCGCTCGACGGCGTACGGGCTGACGTCGCCGCTGTCGCCGCGACCACGGCGGTCGTAGTTGACGACCGGCAGGTGGGCGCCGAGTCCTTCGGCCAGTTCTCGAGTCTTCGCCCGGTCGCAGGTGGCGCCGCCGACCACGATCAGCGGATCCCCGCCGTGCTCACCGCAGCGTTCGTACGCGATCGCCGTGCCGTCCGCCGATGTCACCTTCAACATGCCCGTGCCGGACCCTTCTGTCAGAAACGCTCCGATTGACAGGTACTAGGTGCGTGGTTCATCTGACTGCGTCGAGCCGCCGAACGCGGCGAGGATCGCCTCGGCGGTCCGCTTGCCGACCCCCGGGACCTCGGTAATCTCCTCCACCGAGGCGGCGGAGAGCCGCTTCAGCGAACCGAAGTGGCGCAGCAGCGCCGTGCGCCGTACCTCGCCCAGCCCGGGCACCCGGTCCAATGCCGACTCGGTCATCCGCCGGGAACGCCGCTGCCGGTGGAACGTGATGGCGAACCGGTGCGCCTCATCCCGTACTCGTTGCAGCAGGTAGAGGCCCTCCGACGTGCGCGGCAGGATGGCCGGGAAGTCGTCGTCGGGCAACCACACCTCCTCCAGCCGCTTCGCCAGCCCGCACAGCGCCACATCATCGACGCCCAACTCGGCGAGGGCCTGCGCCGCCGCCGCTACCTGCGGCGCGCCCCCGTCCACCACCACCAGCTGCGGTGGATAGGCGAACCTGCGCGGCCGGCCGGTCGTCGGATCGACCAGGGTGCCGACCCGCCGCTCGTCGGCCGCGCCCGGCCCGGTCGACGCCAGCCCGGTCGACGCCAGCCCGGCCGGGGCGGCGGGGTCACCGGCCGACTCGACACCGGCCTCCCCCGTCTCGGCCCGGGCGTCCAGGTAGCGGGCGAACCGCCGCCGCAGCACCTCCGACATCGCCGAGAGGTCGTCGGTGGCGCCCCGGATGATGAACCGCCGGTACTCGCTCTTGCGCGGCAACCCGTCCTCGAAGACCACCATGCTGGCCACCACGTCGGTGCCCTGGATCTGGGAGATGTCGTAACACTCGATGCGCAGCGGGGCCGTCTGCAGGCCCAACGTCTCGGCGATCTCGTCGAGGGCCTTGCTCCGGGTGGTCAGATCGCCGGCGCGCCTGAGCTTGTGCCGGGCCAGGGCGTCGGTGGCGTTACGCGCGACCGTCTCCAGCAGGGCCCGCTTGTCGCCGCGCTGCGGCACCCGCAGCGTCACCCGGCTGCCGCGGTGGTCGGAGAGCCAGTCGGCGAGCGCCTCGGCATCGGCGGGCAGCTCGGGCACGAGCAGTTCCCGGGGGACATCGGCCTCACCCTGCTCCCCGCCGTACACCTGGGTGCAGAAGTGGTGGACGAGATCACCGATGGTCAGCTCCTCGGTCTTCTCGACCACCCAGCCGCGTTGGCCGCGGATGCGCCCGTCCCGCACGTGAAACACCTGCACGGCCGCCTCGAGCGGATCATCGGCGAAGGCGACCACATCGGCGTCGGTGCCGTCGCCGAAGACCACGGTCTGCTTCTCCATCGCCCGGCGCAGGGCGGCCACGTCGTCGCGGAGCCGGGCGGCCCGCTCGAACTCCAGCGCCGCGCTGGCGTCGGCCATCTCCCGTTCCAACCGGCGGACCATGACATCGGTCCGGCCGCCCATGAAGTCGCAGAAGCCGTCCACGATCGCCCGGTGCTCCTCGGCGGAGACGCTGCCGACGCAGGGCGCGGAGCACTTGTCGATATAGCCCAGCAGGCAGGGGCGGCCGACCTGACCGGCCCGCTTGAACACCCCCGACGAGCAGGTGCGCGCCGGAAAGACCCGAAGCAGCAGGTCGAGCGTCTCGCGGATCGCCCAGGCGTGCGAGTACGGCCCGAAGTAGCGCACACCCTTGCGCTTCGACCCCCGCATGACCTGGAGTCGGGGGAACTCCTCGGCGACGGTGACCGCCAGGTACGGGTAGGACTTGTCGTCCCGGTAGCGGACGTTGAACCGCGGATCGTACTGCTTGATCTCGGTGAACTCCTGCTGGAGCGCCTCGACCTCGGTGGCGACGGAGATCCAGTCCACCGATTCGGCGGTGAAGACCATCTGCCGGGTGCGCTGGTGCAGATTGACCGGGTCGGCGAAGTAGGAGTTGAGCCGGTTGCGCAGGTTGCGCGCCTTGCCGACATAGATGACCCGCCCGGTGCCGTCGCGGAACCGGTAGACCCCAGGTGACTCCGGGATCGTGCCGGACGCGGGACGGTAGGACGAGGGATCAGCCACGTTCCGAGCCTAGTCGCCGGCCCCGACAACCTCCGGCCGCGCCCGCCGACGCGGTCGGCCCGCCCGAGGCCGACCAGGCCGACCACGGCCGGTCAGGCGAGCGAGATCTGGTCGCCGTTGACTTTGACATCCCGCGGGGCGAGGGGCTTGGTGGACGGGCCGGTCAGCACCGCGCCGTCCTCGATCGAAAACTTGCTCCCGTGACAGGTGCAGTTGATCGTGCCGCCGTCGACGTTCCCCACCGGACAGTTCTGGTGCGGGCAGATCGGGTCGAAGCCCTTGAACTCCCCCGCTGACGGCTGGGTGATGACAATCCCCTGCGCGGCGTAGACGACACCGCCGCCGACCGGGATGTCACTGGTCCGGGCCAGCGACTGGGCTCCCTCCCGATCGCCGCCACCCGGGTCGCCGCTCTCGGTCAGGGCCGGGCCGGGCCGGGCCTCGGCTTCGCCGGTGGAGTCGTCGCCGCAGGCGGCCAGGGCCATCGCCGCGCCAACGGCACCCGCGCCGGCCAGCACGGCCCGCCGGGTCCGCACGCCGTCGCCAGTGCCGATCTCCGCACCGGTCCCCGTCTGCTCGTCACTCATGTCGCATCTCCTCGGCCAACGAACCGCGCCGCCATGGTGGTGTGCCCCGGTCGGTCTCCCGACACCAACGCACCCCGTCGGTTCACCCGGTCCGCGCCCCGGGGCCACCCGTGCGACCCTACCCGGCCGGCGAAGGTCACCGGTCTGGTCACCTGGCCGCCCTGATCATTCACCGGTCCGTGTCGCCCCGGGTGACCCGGACCGGTGACGCAGGCCAGTCATCGTGCCTTGACGGCGGATCTGCGAGGGGCACGGGTCTTCGCCTCGGCCGCGCGGGTCTTCGCCCCGTTGGCCTTGGCCGCCCGGGAGGTGGCCTGCGCCGCACCCTTCGCCGCACCGTCCAGCTTGAGCACCTGGCGCACAAACTGGCCGGTGTGACTCTCGGGCACCTCGGCGACCTCCTCCGGGGTGCCGGCCGCGAGGACCGTGCCGCCTCGATGGCCGCCCTCCGGCCCCATGTCGATGATCCAGTCAGCGGTTTTGATCACGTCGAGGTTGTGCTCGATGGTGATCACGGTGTTGCCCTTGTCGACCAGCCCCTCCAGCACCATCAGCAGCTTCCGGATGTCCTCGAAGTGCAGCCCGGTGGTGGGCTCGTCGAGCACGTAGACCGTCCGCCCGGTAGAGCGCTTCTGCAGCTCGGAGGCGAGCTTGACCCGCTGCGCCTCGCCCCCGGAGAGGGTCGGCGCGGGCTGGCCCAGCCGGACGTAGCCGAGCCCCACGTCCACCAGCGTCCGAAGGTGCCGGTGGATGGCCGGAATGGCGGAGAAGAACTCCGCCGCCTCCTCGATCGGCATCTCCAGCACGTCCGAGACGGTCTTGCCCTTGTAGCGCACCTCCAGGGTCTCCCGGTTGTACCGAGCGCCCTTGCAGACCTCACACGGCACGTAGACGTCGGGCAGGAAGTTCATCTCGATCTTGATCGTGCCGTCGCCGGAGCAGGCCTCACACCGGCCCCCCTTGACGTTGAACGAGAACCGGCCCGGCCCGTAGCCCCGAACCTTGGCCTCGACCGTCTCGGCGAACAGCTTGCGAACGTGGTCCCAGACACCGGTGTAGGTGGCCGGGTTGGACCGCGGGGTGCGGCCGATCGGCGACTGGTCCACCCCGACGACCTTGTCCACGTGTTCCAGGCCGGCGACCCGGGTGTGTCGCCCCGGCACCAGCCGCGCCCCGTTGATCTGGTTGGCCAGCACCGCGTACAGGATGTCGTTGACCAGGGTCGACTTGCCGGAGCCGCTGACCCCGGTGACGGCGATCAGTTGACCGAGCGGGAACGTCACGGTCAGGTTCCGCAGGTTGTGCTCGCGGGCCCCCCGCACCGTCAGCTCCCGGCCCGGCGTCTGCGGCCGGCGCCGCTTAGGCGTCGGGATCTCCTTCCGGCCGGCCAGGTACGCCCCGGTCACCGACTCCGGGTTCGCCAACAGCGCCGGGACCGACCCGCTGTGCACGATCTGGCCGCCGTGCTCGCCCGCCCCCGGGCCGATGTCGACGATCCAGTCCGCCGTCCGGATGGTGTCCTCGTCGTGCTCGACGACGATCAACGTGTTGCCGAGCCCGCGCAGGCGCAACAGCGTCTCGATCAGGCGGTGGTTGTCGCGCTGGTGCAGGCCGATCGACGGCTCGTCCAGCACGTAGAGGACGCCGACCAGGCCGGAACCGATCTGGGTGGCCAGCCGGATGCGCTGCGCCTCGCCCCCGGAGAGGGTGCCAGCCGGGCGGTCCAGGGATAGGTAGTCCAGCCCGACGTCGAGCAGGAACCGCAGCCGAGCGTTGATCTCTTTGAGAACCCGCTCGGCGATCAGCCGCTGCCGATCAGTCAACTCGACGCCGGCGAGCAGCTCGGCGCACTCCCCGACGGACATCCCGCACACCTCGGCGATACTCCGACCGGCGACGGTGACCGCCAACACCTCCGGTTTGAGCCGGGCACCGCCGCAGGCGGCACAGGGCACATCCCGCATGTAGCCCTCGTACTTCTCCCGGGACCACTCCGACTCGGTATCCGAGTGCCGGCGCTCGATCCACTGCATCACGCCCTCGAAGCCGGTGTAGTACGAGCGTTCCCGGCCGTACTTGTTGCGGTACCGCACGTGCACCTGGTCGTCGGCGCCGTGCAGGATCGTCTTCTGGATCCGGGCCGGCAGCGCCCGCCACGGCGTGTCCAGATCGAAGTGCTCCGCCTCGCCCAGCGCCCCCAGCAGGCGCAGGAAGTGTTCCAGCGTGTGCCCGCCGGACCAGGGCTGGATCGCCCCCTCCCGCAGGGTGCGCTCCGGGTCCGGGATCACCAGCTCCGGGTCGACCTCCTTCTTCGTGCCCAGGCCGGTGCACTCCGGGCACGCGCCGTAGGGGGCGTTGAAGGAGAAGACCCGGGGCTCCAGGTCCTCGATCGCGAGCTGGTGGTCGTTGGGGCAGGCCAGATGCTCCGAGTAGCGGCGCTCCCGCTCCGGGTCGTCCTCGGGCAGGTCGACGAAGTCCAGCAGCACCAGACCGCTGGAGAGCCCGAGCGCCGCCTCGACCGAGTCCGTCAGCCGCTGCTTGGCGGACGGCTTCACGGTGAGCCGGTCGATGACCACCTCGATGGTGTGTTTCTCCTGCTTCTTGAGCTTCGGTGGCTCGTTCAGCGGGTGCACCACCCCGTCCACCCGGGCGCGGGCGTATCCCTTCGCCTGCAGCTCGGCGAAGAGGTCCACATATTCGCCCTTACGGCCCCGGACGACCGGCGCGAGCACCATGAACCGGGTGCCCTCCGCCATCGCCAGGACCCGGTCAACGATCTGCTGCGGGGTCTGCCGGGAGATCCGCTCGCCGCAGACCGGGCAGTGCGGCTGGCCGATCCGGGCGAAGAGCAGGCGCAGATAGTCGTAGACCTCGGTGATCGTGCCCACTGTCGACCGGGGGTTACGTGAGGTCGATTTCTGGTCGATGGAGACGGCCGGGCTCAGCCCCTCGATGAAGTCCACATCCGGCTTGTCCATCTGACCCAGGAACTGCCGCGCGTACGACGACAACGACTCGACGTAGCGCCGCTGCCCCTCGGCGAAGATCGTGTCGAAGGCCAGGCTCGACTTGCCGGAACCGGACAGCCCGGTGAACACGATGAGTGCGTCCCGCGGCAAATCGAGACTGACGTCACGCAAGTTGTGCTCGCGCGCGCCACGGATGATGAGTCGGTCAACCACGGTGCGTGTACTCCCGGGGTGTGGATTGGTGGCAGCTGTCGCCCGACGGCCGGCCCGGGAGGTCTGACCCGGATGACGGCCACGCGGTCGCGCTGTACGGTTGTGTCGCCCATCGGGCGTGGTGGTTAGCCCGTTGAGCGTGGTGGTTCCCTGGTCACTTGGTCACCTTTGTCACTCACTTGGTTACCTTTGTTACCTGGTTCCCAAAGCACCAAAGAGCGCCTCGGCAAGCCTAGCCCTGGGGTGTGACACTTCCCTTCGCCTGCGCATTCCCCCAGCTCAGATCGGTCAGCCGGGCACCGCCCGTACCCCCGGGGTTTCCACCACCGCGCCACCGCCCGGCACCGCCACCAGCGCCCGCCCAGCGGAGTGGGGTCGGCCCGCGCCGTCCACCCGCCGGCTCGCCGACGTCGGCAGCGTCACCGCGCCGGCCAGCGCGTTCACCAGACTCGACCGCCCCGCCCGGGACGGGCCGAGCAGGCCGAGGGTCCGACCCGGCGCCACCTCCGCGCGCAGCGGGTCGAGCCCATCACCTCGCTGCGCGCTGACCGGCAGCACCGGCACCCCCGGCGCCGCCGCCGCGACCTGCCGCACCACCGCAGCCGGCTCGGCGACCAGGTCAGCTTTGGTCAGCACCAGCAGTGGCCGGGCTCCCGACTCCCGCGCGAGCGCCAGCAGACACTCGATCCGTCCGAGGTCGGGCCCGGGACGCATCGGCTCGACCACCGCCGCGACGGTCAGGTTGGCCGCCAGCACCTGCCCCTGGCCGGCCCTGCCGGTGGTCCGGGACACCACCGCGGTACGCCGGGGCAGCACCACCTCGACCGTCACGTGCCGGTCGGGCCAGGTGGCGAGCAGCACCCAGTCCCCCACGCACGGCAGGTAGCTCCGGTCCCGGGCCGCCGTGGCCAGCACCGCCCCGCCGAGGGTGGCGCGGAGCGGGCCGGCAGCGCCGAGGACGGTGCACACCCCCCGCTCCACCCGAGCCACCCGGCCCGGCTGACAGTCGGCGCGCCGTCGTGCGTCGGACGCCCAGTCGGCGTCCCAGCCCAGAGCCGTCAGGTCGATGGTCATGAAATCCACTACCTCCTCCGACCTCCCGGCCGCGCGTTGCCGCCGACCGTAGGGCGCACCGCCGCGCACCCGAAACCGATTTCCCCGGCGACGAACGGACGGCCCGACCGCTAGGGTCGAGAGGTGACCTCCGATCCACTACGGCTGACCGGCGAAGTGGACGACGCGACCGCCCGTCTCCTGCGCACCACGGCTGAGCTCGACGAGACGAGCCTGGCCACCGCGTCCCTGCTGCCCGGTTGGACCCGGGGGCACGTCTTGGCCCACCTCGCCCGCAACGCCGACGGGTTCGTCAACCTGCTCACCGCCGCCCGCACCGGCGCCCCCATCCCGATGTACGCGAGCCCCGCCGCCCGCTCCGCGGACATCGAGGCCGGCGCCGTCCGCCCACCCACGGCACACCGGGACGACCTGCGCCGCAGTGCGGACCGGTTCGCCGAGGCGGTGGCGGCGATGCCGGCCGAGGCGTGGGGCGCCACCGTCACCACCCGACGCGGGCCGTGGTCCGCGGCGAACCTCGTCTGGGGTCGACTCCG